>OZ246394.1:1055959-1610123 GCA_965230895.1 uncultured Gammaproteobacteria bacterium | reverse complement strand
AGTGCAGTTGTGGCTGATCGACCTCTCAGTCCAGCTACCCGTCATCGCCTTGGTAAGCTTTTACCTCACCAACTAGCTGATAGGACGCAGGCTCCTCCCTCGGCGGACCGTTAAGTCCTTTACTCTTGCGAGAACTATGGAGAATTACCTGACCTTTCGGCCAGCTATGCTCCACCCAGGGGTAGATTCCTACGCGTTACTCACCCGTCTGCCACTGGAAAGTATTGCTACTTTCCCGTTCGACTTGCATGCCTAAGGCACGCCGCCAGCGTTCATCCTGAGCCAGGATCAAACTCTCAAAAAAATGAAGTTGATCTCTGTTGCATTAAATGCAAAATAAATGTTACTTCATCCGGATTCAGGTTTCTTTTTATGGAATAACCTGAAAAAAATTCCTACCACATCTTGATTATCAAGTCATCATCACCTTACTGATATGATGCTTGATGAACGAAACATTGTCCCAGTGGATGGGATTGCGTAATCATGTTTCGTTATGAATTTGAGTTGTTAAAGATCTGTATGTTGCATTTTTCGGTCCTAAAGACAAAAAAAACTCGCCGAAAGCGAGTTATACTCGTATATTTCGGGGCGAAACTTCACATACTGTCTAATCATTATAACCGATTTTAGCCTTGTGTCAAGCCCACGTTATAGCAGAGAGACTCACAAACGGTCAGGCTAAAGATTATAATTTAGTTAGAATTTCAAGGCTTTTGAGCATATCTATGCCTTTATGATTGAGGAGTGGCTTCCAGATATCGCCAACTTTACCAAGTCTTCGAAAAATATTCTTTATCGTAAAGTCAGATGGGCGCAGACCTGGGGTCAATTCTTCCCACTGCAAAGGTGTTGAAACTTGTGCAAATCGAACCGGTCGAAGAGAATACGGTGCAGCCAATGTTTGCCCTTGGCGGTTCTGTAAATAATCAATATAAATCTTTTGCTCGCGTTTCTTTGGATCACGGACAACACTCGTTATATCAGGAAGATCTGATGAACCCTTTTTTGCCAGTATCTCTGCAAATTGCCTCGTCTGATCAAAGGTATATTTCCCTCCCAACGGAATTAAAATGTGCAATCCTGTCTTCCCCGATGTCTTGAGAAAGCCTTCTATTTGTGCCGCATCCATAATCTTCTTCACATGCTTTGCAACCTTTATAACCTCAGGAAATGGAACGCCATTGGGATCTAAATCTATAATTAAATAGTCAGGATATTCTTTCTTTTGATGTTTTGAGCTCCAAGGATTGATCTCGATACAACCAAGATTCGCCATATAAAGAAGAGTTTCACGATCATTACAGATAAGCCAATTAAGATATTTTTCATTAGATTCAGAATAAATCTGAACTGTCTTGAGCCATTCAGGAAGATTATGAAGATCTTTATGATAAAAACTTTCACCATGAATCCCTTCAGGATGACGATTAAGAGATTGCGGCCGATCTTTTAAATATGGAAGAATATATTCTGAAATTCGATCGTAATACGCGATTAAATCGCCTTTTGTATAACCTTCCTCAGGCCAATAGACTTTAGTCAAATTACTTAAAGCAACTTTCGTTGCAACAGTTGTTTTCTCTGGAATTTCCCGGACAACTTCTGCTGGCTTTTTATCATCTCGCATTCCAAGAAAAATCGGATGTCGCATCATACCATCGGTTGTCCATTCTGTAAACTTTATTTGGCAAACATACTTCGGAGTCACCCAAGTGGCAGGCGTATTCGTTTTTGGAGTATGGGCAAAAGGTGAAGTGTTGCGAACTAATGGTTTGAGCAAACGAATAATCGAAGTTAATTTCTTTTCATCAAATCCAGATCCAGTGTGTCCAACATATTGGAATTCACCATGAGAATATACACCTAGAACAAGCGCACCAAACTCTTTTCGCTGGCCACTCGGCTCGGTAAACCCACAGATAATAGCTTCTTGCATATTTATATGTTTTATCTTTTGCCATTCATTTGTTCGTTTGGAAACATATGTACTTTTTTTGTTCTTTGCAACGATTCCTTCTATACCCCGTTTCTTTGCAACGGCGTAAAGTTCTGTCCCATGTGTATCAATATGTTCGCTAAACTTTATATGTGGACTATTCTGCAGAAAATCTTTTAATAACGTTTTGCGCTCAATTAACGATAATTGCCTAGTATCATATCCATCTAAATACAACAAATCAAAAACGTAATAAATTAAATGAGTTTTTTCGTTGAACCCCTGCAAAAGCTGAAACTGGGGTTTACCATCTTTATCAACTGCAACAACCTCCCCATCTAATACAGCATCAAGTGGAAGGTTTTTTAATTCTTCGACAACTGTTTTATACCTGTCTGTGAAATCCTGTTGGTTACGCGAATAGAGTTTTACATTCCCTTTTTCGATTTCAGCAATTGCTCGATACCCATCCCATTTCAATTCATAGATCCAGTCTTTATCATTAAATGCAGTTTCTTTTTCAACCGCCAACATTGGAATAATATCGTGAGGCATTGGTGATTTCTCTGCCTTAATGATCTTTTTTTTCTCCTCTTTTACATCATCCTTTTTGATTAACAACCAATTTTTTGGATCTTTTTTAATTTGCACCAACGCAAATGCTCCATGCAATTTTTTACCATACAATCGAAACTTCAAGTCACCTTTTTGCAATCCCTCAAGAAGAATTTCTTCTTGGTTCTTGCCATTTTGCATTGAAGAATATGTGCCTTCATCCCAAATTTTTACAGTTCCCGCGCCATAATTTCCTTTTGGGATAACCCCTTCAAATTTTCGATATTCATACGGATGATCTTCAACATGGACAGCAAGCGGTTTATCATCTGGATCCATGGATGGACCTTTTGGTACCGCCCAACTTTTCAGAACTCCTTCCATCTCAAGACGGAAATCATAATGCAATCGAGAAGCATGATGTTCCTGAACGACGAAGCGGAGGACTTTTTCTTTCTTCGTTTTGGGAACTCCTTTCGGCTCAGGCGTTTTTGCAAAACTTCGTTTCTGATGATATTTCGAGAGGGTCATACTTTATCGTGCCGGATGATAAATTTATCTATGTGCGCGTTCAAGACTAGCACGGAGTTGTGCAACTAAATCTGTTGGTTCTGAAGTCTTTTCGATCTTTGGAATCGGCTTGAGCTTTTCACCTTTGGCTTTTGCTTTAATTACCTTTTCCAATTTCTCAGCATAAGTATCATGGTATTTTTCTGGTTTAAAGGTATCGTGCATTTTCTCTATTAATTCAATTCCCATTGCAATTTCATTGCGGGAAAGATCTACTTTTGTAGGGATCTTTAATTCTTTTGTATCACGGATTTCTTCCTGAAAACGTAATTGATTGAGGAGCAAAATATCATCATCAGCACGAACAACAACTAAGTCTTCTTTTTGGCGAAAAACCATTTTCGCAACTGCAACTCTTTTTTCTTGTGCCAATGCTTCGCGGAGCAAAACATATGCTTTGTCTGCACCTTTACCTGGCTCTAAGTAATAAGGCTTTTCATAATATTTCGGATCAATTTCCTCAGCTAAGACAAAGGATTCAATATCAATTGTATCGGAGCGCTCTTCACTTGCTCGTTTGAAATCTTCATCATCTAAAACTATGTACTCCCCTTCTTTATATTCAAAACCTTTAACAATTTGATCATGAGAAACTTCTTCACCGTTTTTCTTGCAAACCTTTTTATATGAAATTGGACCAAGATCGTCCTTGTGAAGCATTGTAAAATCAAGTGCTCGTTCTTTTGATGCAGAATAAAGTGTCACAGGGATACTAATTAATCCAAAACTTAGTGAACCAGTCCAAAGTGCATGCATACAACTATATTAAGACAATCATGTATCTATTGCAAGAAAATGCCTTTCATTCCGAACTAGATTCGGAATCCCTAATTACCTTTTTTATTTTCTCGAAATCTTCTTGTAAAGGCGGAAGATATTTAACTGAGAAGCGCAATGCAGCAGCTGGATGAATCGTCAGAAAATATTTAATACCCTCACGCTCTTCGATCACTTCTCCATGTTCTTTCGCGACAAATACTTTTTTCTCTAAAACTCCTTCCGCTGCAACTCGACCAAGTAACACAACAACTTTTGGTTTTATGACCTCCAATTGCTTCATCAAATGAGTTCTCCCATGAGCAATATCCTTGGAACTTGGTGTTCCGCCCGGAGTTCCATCAGGACCGTTTGGTAAATACTTTACTGGGCTTGTGATATAAACTCCTTCTTCTGTCAAACCGGTTTCCTTAATCAATTTCCTGAGAAGTATTCCTGAGCGTCCGATAAATGGCCTTCCAACTTTTGCTTCTTGCTTGCCGGGAGCTTCTCCGATGAAAACAACATCTGCATCAACGCTTCCTTCCCCAACACATGGAAGTCCACTTTTATTAATCGGACAAACCTTGCATTGAATAATCTCTTCATTCACTTGATCGAGTTGTTGTTGCTTGTTCATACTTATTTAAGAAAATCCCTCACTTTCTCCACACCTTCAATTGGATGAATTGTCCACCAATCATGATTTCCATCGAGTACTTCCAATGTACTATGCCTAATATGCTTCTGTAAGTAATGTCCATTACGTAAGGGAAATAATTCATCATTCTTCCCCCACAATATTTTTACTGGAACATGTATCTTTTGTAAGTGTTCTGGCGTTGTTTGTCTATATAGAACTTTGTTGGTGATTTGAAGCATCTTCGTTGCATTAGAAAAGTTTTCGGTGACAGTACTGATAGCATTATTAAAAACAAATGCTCGCATTCGATTGGTCTTCATTGCTAATGCATCATTAATTGTTTTGGTAATTAATACATTGAAATAGAAAACTACAGGATTATGATCGGATGCAATACCCATCGGACTGAAAACTACAAGTCTATCAACATACTTTTGCAGAATCGCCAAATATAAACCCACG
Source organism: uncultured Gammaproteobacteria bacterium (assembly GCA_965230895.1). Classification (GTDB taxonomy): domain Bacteria; phylum Patescibacteriota; class Microgenomatia; order Levybacterales; family UBA12049; genus JACDET01. Next base: position 1,605,198 of record OZ246394.1, on the reverse strand, counting down.
CCTCCACCATATGAATGTCCCACAACGTGGAGCTTGGGAATTCGTAAATGCGCGAGAAATGTACTAATGAAATCTGCGTAATGTTCCAACGACCATACATCTTTCGGAACGGATGATTTACCAAAACCAGGCAAATCTAAAGCTATTACTTGATAGTATTTTGAAAGTAAATGAATGTTTTGGAGATATGTAGACACACGTAGACCACCGGGCAAGAATAGTAATGGTTTCCCTTTTCCGAGAATAAAATAGTAAAGCGTAATTCCTTGATATGTAAAATACTTTTCTTCGACTTGCATGAGCCAAGTATAGAGCTGCTTTATGAGGAATAGGTAAAAGAACTGTTATTGATTCTTTCGGTGACGCATTACTTCATATAACATAACCCCCAAAGATACCATGACATTCATGCTAATGTTTATCCCCCACATCGGCATTTCAGCGATATAATCAGACGCTACCATCGCTTCTTCGGTAACTCCAGTTGTCTCATGTCCTACGATTAAAGCAACTGGAAACGTATACGGAATTTCATCATACGGAGTACTTCTATCATCTAATTCCACAGAGACGATTTGGATACCAGGAACTTCTTTTCGGAGCTTTACTATAGCATCTTTTGCAGTCTCACAATATTCCCATGGCACCCACTCCGTTGTATTAATGGATGCTTTTTTGATTCGGTGATTTGGAGGCGTTTCTGTCCCTCCGCAAAGATATACTTTTTCAACTGCGACAGCATCAGCAAGTCGGAAAACCGATCCGATATTATATGTATCCAGAACATTATCAAGAATTATGTAGACAGGATTTCTTTTAATATTTTTAAAAACTTCGGGATCATGTTCACTGAGTCGAAGTTTCTTCGCGTCCAATTTCATAAGCGTATTATACTACAGCTTGCATTATTGTTGAAAACACCTTAAAAAGAACATATAATTCTTAAGATGGACGTCAAAGAACTTATCAAAAAATATCTCTCTGGAAAACAAGCAATGCAGCTTGCTTGTTTACATGATGGGACACCACGACTTTGCACAGTGCATTTTGCATTTGATGATGAATTCAATTTGTATTGGGTTTCGTCCAGAGCTTCACAACATTCAGCAGATGTACGTGCAAATAAAGCCACTGCAATAGCAATTCTTATTGACGAAGACAAAAGAATATGTCTTCATTTTGAAGGAGAATCTTTTGAACTTGATGGTGATGAAACTCGAAAAGCTGATGAAGTATATGGCAAAAAGTTTGGCATCAGTAGTGATCGTTTGGAAGCAGCTCTCAAAGTTACAAAAGATAGTCCAGCTTATTACATGTTTAAACCGTCAAACATTACACTAATTGATGTTGAATCCTTCCCCGAAAATCCAAAACAAGAAATCCAATTATAGCGGTTGAACTCATCAATTTCCGGGTGTAGAAAGGACAATGTTTTGTTAAAATTATCCAGTCCACGAAGAAAAGCAGCAGCAATACTTATCCTCATCACAATCATTGGCGGTGCGTGTCCTGTGTTATCAAAAATGGCAATGGATGAAATCCCACCAAATTCTTTTACTTTTATCCGATTCTTTATAGCATCATTTTGTATTCTCCCTTTTTTTATTGCAACGAAACCCAAACTTACAAAGAGATCTCATAAGGTCATTCTCTTTTCCCTCTTTTTAAGCTTAAGCTCTGTGCTTTTTCCAATTGGTTTGGCTATCACCACAGCATCAATTGCGAGCATGCTGTTTGTCGTTTCGCCACTCATTGTCGCACTCCTTTCCTATCTTTTCCTTGCTGAACGATTTAACTTCGACAAATGGACGGGTCTTATTGTCGGATTCATAGGTTCAGTCCTTATCATTATGCTTCCAGTTATTACAAATAATGCTCCGTTTAGTGGAGACATCCTCGGTAATATTTTAGTTTTTATTTCTGCGGCATGTGTCTCTGTCTACACTGTGTTATCTAAGCCTTTCCAACGAAAATATTCACCATTACAACTTACAGGTCTATTTATTTTTCTCACAACGATTTGTTCATTTTTAATGGCAATTCCGGATATACAGACACATCCTAATTGGTGGAATAATGTCTCGGCATCTTCAATATATGGATTATTGTTTGTCGCTGTTCTTGGTACAAATGTTTGGTACTTGTTATACCAGTACGCAATCAAACATAGTTCTCCGACTTTTGCCTCGATGACACTCTATCTACAGCCCATTGCTACATTCTTATGGGCGTTATGGTTGCTCGGAGAACAATTAACTGGTGGCTTTCTTTTGGGGGCAACATTAGTCTTTATAGGTATTACCATTACACTAAGATCGAGAATCAAGGCTAAGATTAAAGCAATTTTGTTGACTTAGAGCTACACTTTTGAAATACTAAATGTATGGCAAAAGCTGTACGAGATCCACTTCTCCCACTCACCCATTATCAAAAGATTGGAAAGCAACCTATAAAATCCAAAAATCCTTACACCATATGGGTCCTTGTCGCATTAATACTTATTCTCGTGGGTGCAGGAATAATGTTCCTTCATAGAGAGATTGAAGCATTAAATAAAGAGACAGATATCATGGCGCAACCAACAATTGAAGTTACAGAATCACCAAAAGTTACAGAGACTCCAGTCTCAATTGAACCAACCAAAGTAGCACCGACAAAATCGACAGTGATACCAACACTGCCGATGTCAACACAAGCGCCAGCAGCTTCGCCGACAGAAGCAATGACGCTCTGTACACAAGAAGCAATGCAATGCCCTGATGGATCCTGGGTCGGTCGAACAGGACCCCAATGCGAATTTAAATGTCCGGGACAGTAATCTATGGAAAATACTGATAAACCATTAGGAGCACCAAACCTTAACGCCGATACACATTCTGCAAGCAATGATTCACCCCAACCTGTTGCACCGAAAAGAAAACTAAATTGGAAAGGCTTTGGAATTGGTATTATTGCAGTAATTATCATTGAATTTTTCGCCATAACAATGCTGCAGCAAGGCGATCCGCAAATTGCTCTTGTTACTCCTACCCCGAAACCGACTGCTCCAGTTGATAAAGTCGCAGAGACCATGGTTTCTATTACCAAACACGGTGGACTTTGTCAGACAGGGAAAGAATGTTCGAGCTCTCGTAATATATTAGCGGATGGAACTATTCAAAATGGGAAAGAGACAAAAAAGCTTACGCCAGAACAGACAAAAAAATTAAAAGATCTTATCGCCTCAACTGATTTTGCAGCAATCAAAGCAAAGCCTTTTTTGGGAACTTGCCCTATCGCATATGATGGCCAGGAAACTACATATCTTTTTTACACGAATGATGGTGCCAAAGAAGAAATCCCTAGCTGCAAATATGAAATTGATCCAAATCAGCCGCTTATTAAATTTATCAATGAAAATGTCCTAAAATAATATGGATTCGACAAACTCACAGCCCATACCTAATCCTCAACAGAATCTAATGGCACAAACGCCTCTACCCCCAAAGAAATTTAACTGGGTCTATATAATTATTGCATTGGTTTTTATAATCCTGGCAGTACTTTTCATAACGCCATTATTTAATCCAAATACGGAAAATGACATACCAAAAGAGCAAGCAGTGCCGACACAACCGGAAGCAATTCCGACTCGAGACTTTACCGGAAATTGGAAAGAATACACGAATCCAAAATATGATTTCAGCTTGAAATATCCACAAGACATGACATTCTCAATCGACCAAGATCTTACTCCAAGACAACTTATTGAAGGGATTTCTGAAGGAGCAACATTTAGCCGAGGAGATCAAGCACTGACAATTACTGCTGGTACTGTAACGGATTATTACAAAGCCTATCCTTTGGCAAGAATAGTACAAACAGGTTCACTGATTAATTCGTGTTATGAAGATGATCCTGTACTCTCAGAAACATTTACCAGCGCCCAAGGTGACAAAGGCATGAAAGCATCATACTGGATACAACAAGGTTGCCAAGGTGCAGCTGCGAGGACACAATCACCTTCTCATATCTTCTTCTATAAGCAAGCAGCTACGACAACAATTGTAGAAATCACTTCAGAAAACTTTGAGGAAAGTATAGACCAGGTTGCAACAACATTCACATTTGCTGAATAAAGAACTTAGGCTTTTGTAGTCTTTTTTGTAGCTCGTTTTGCTGGGGCTTTCTTAGCGGGAGTCTTTTTCAAAGGCAATCCTGCACCAACTGTTTTAATGTCTTCGAGCTTCCATGCAGCAAAATCACAATTTGGATAATTGGAACATCCATAAAATTTACGTCCTTTTCGAGTCTTTTTGACAATGACTTTACCACCATCTTTTGGACAAAGAATGTCAGTCTCCTCAACAAATGGTTTCGTGAATTTACAGTCTGGGAATGTACTACATGAAAGGAACTTTCCAAATTTTCCAAAACGGACGACAAGTGGTTCTCCACAAGTCGGGCATTTTTCTCCTGTTTCTTCTGTCGCAATCTTGACACGTTCTGCATCTTGCACCTCAGCGATTTTCTTTTCGAACGGAGTATAAAACTCTTTCATCATAACTGTCCAATTCTTTGATCCACTAGCAATTCCATCCAATTCATCTTCCATTGCTGCTGTGAACGGAACATCATCAATTGTTGAGAAATTTTTCACCAAAAAGTCTGTGACCGCAATGCCAACAGGTGTCGGTTCAAAACGTTTTTCGACGCGCTCTACATATCCTCGATCAATAATTGTAGAAATAATTGAAGCATATGTTGATGGACGACCAATACCTTTTTCTTCAAGCGTTCCAATAAGTGATGCATCATTATATCGTGGTGGCGGTAATGTCTCATGTTGATCCGCCCGGGCATTTTGGAGATTCAACGTTTCATTGGATGTAAATCCTGGAAGCACAGTATCTTTCAATGCTTGCGGATTTAATTTAAGGAATCCATCAAAAACAAGCACAGATCCGGAAGCTTTCAATCGATACGCATTTGTTGTACCCTTTCCATCAACATAGACTGTTGTCGATTCGATGATTGCATCTGCCATTTGAGATGCAACTGCGCGTCGCCAAATAAGATCATATAATTTTGCGTAGTCAGGGCCAATTCCTTGAGCAATCTCTGTGTACTGCACTGCAACTTTGGTAGGACGGATACCTTCATGAGCCTCTTGTGCAAGCTTTTGCTTGGCAGTATATGTACGAGGTTGTGCAGAAACATATTTTGCACCATGTTCTTTTTCTATAAACGCACGCATTTGGCTAATTGCCTGCGGAGAAAGCGTGACTGAATCTGTTCTGTGATAGGTAATCACACCTTCTTCATAGAGTTTTTGTGCCAAACTCATCGTACGTTTTCCTGAAAAACCAAATCTTCGAGACGCTTCCTGTTGCAATGTAGATGTCGTAAAAGGTGGATATGGACTTCTCTTCATCTCGCGCTGATTAACATCAGCAACGATATACGATGATGTTGTTAAATCAGCAACAATTGCATCTGCTTTTTGTTGCGTATCAATTGTGGTTTTCGTCACCGTGTAATCGCCATCGTACAGAGAAAATGTTTCTTTCTTTTCAATACGCTGACCATTTACTTCAATAAGCTCAAACTCTGTCGTTTGCTTTGCATCATCCTTTTTTGCAAGTATCGTGTGGAGTGTCCAATAATTTTGTTTTGTAAAAGTACCAATTTCCCGTTCGCGTTCTACGAGAAGTCTCAATGCGACACTCTGTACCCGACCTGCGGAAAGACCTCGCCGAACTTTTTTCCAAAGTACTGGAGAAATTTGGTATCCTACTAAACGATCAAGAACACGACGAGCGGTTTGGGCATCGACAAGATTGGTATCAACTTTTCGAGGATGACCCAAAGCATCTTTGATTGCTGTTTCTGTAATCTCGTGGAATACAATACGACTAAATTTGTCTTTGGCGATTTTATTTTTGCCTTCACTGAGCATTTCTTGGATGTTTGCAGAAATAGCTTCACCTTCCCGATCAGGGTCTGTTGCGAGGATAACTGCATCAGCTGACTTTGCTGCACTTCGTAATTCACTAATCAGCTTTTTCTTATCAGCGATCATTTCATACTGTGGTGCAAAACCATTATCGACATCAATACCAAGCTTACTTTTGGGTAAATCCATAATATGCCCCATTGAGAACTTGATATCATAATCTTTCCCGAGGAACTTGCTTATTGTTTTGGCTTTTGTTGGTGATTCAACGATTACTAAATTCTTCATACAAAAACTTATTCTAATCTACATTATACCTACCCTGTCAAGTGGAAAGCCATTTAAAAAGTGCTTCATTGACCATAGAAGTATTTTTTTACTACTATTAATATAACTTAATTACATAATAATGCCAGCACGCAAAAAACCACAAACTTCAAGAAATAAGTCTCCTCAAAAAGGATATGCTGGAACGAGCGTCCTCTATTTTGTAATTCTTACAGGTGCGATAGTTATCGGATCAATGCTTGCGGGATCAAGCCTTCCAGAACAAAATGTTAAAAGGTTAGATCAAACAATTGTCACAGTCGTTCCAAAAGAAGGTGGAAAAGCACAACCTAATTTACAGTTGCAAACATTTGAAGGAGTAATTGGTTTACCGACACAAATTGATACACCACAACCGTCTCCAACGATTGCTAATACGAATTAGCGCTTTGAAGCTAAACTGGAAATAATTCCGTTCAATTTCGCAACATGCACATCATGATCTCCGTATATCGCAAGGCCCAATCTTGGACTATCCGTTGGATCATCAGGCTGAGGTGTTGAGGCAACACGGACAAAAATTGTTCCTTCATCTCCTACAGTTTTCCCTTGATATTCTTCGCCTAATGCTTCACGTACAATGCGCGGATCCAATCCTTTTGGCATAGGATATTTAAGATATGTTGTTAATTTATTTGAGGCTTCAATCAATCCTTCTGGTGTTTGTGTCGTCCCACCAAGAACCGCAGCACCGACAACGGCATCAGTTCGTTCAGAAAGTCTGAAGTTTAATTCCGGTCGCACCATATGGACAGGTTGTCCCAATGCTCTCTGGTAACGTGCTTCAAGTTCTGTTGGTGTCATCATATCTTGATTAACGACCATATTGAGACCTTCAAAATCTATACCGATTTTATCTGCTACATAACGAATAAATCCAGCATATTGATTGGCAGTTTGATCTTTTTGTTCTTCATATACTTTTCTGCTTTGCTCTGATACAGGAGTATACACATTTGTACCAATGCACGCTGTATCTTCACCATCTTGCATTTGCCCATTCCATCCCAAAGAAAAGACATGCCCTTCTGAGAAGAGAATACTTTCTCCAGGAGATTCTTCGACATCCATAAACCGAGTCATGACGATTGTGTCATTTACTTGCCGGTTCATAGTTTCGAAGTATCCTTGTGCAGCTTTAAATGCATCATTCTGGTTTGAGAACTTCTCTCCAGGTGAGGTTTCGACAGTCCAATAATCTCCATCAACATCCTTTCGGAATCGAACTTTAGTAATTCCAAATCCCCCATCAGAATCTGAACCACGAAGAACTATGCCAACAGCCCCTTTTGCTTCGTATTCACCAAGCAAACCAGTATCCTCATATGTTTGGACAATTTCTTTCAGGAAATCAGGTCCTGCAGCAGCAATATCCTCTGTTAAGACGTTCTTATGTTTTGCCACACGGAACTGTGGATCAACCTCGTCAGCATATTGCGCAGCCCAATCATGGAATCGTGCTTTATCATTTACTTCTTCAAACAATTGGGCCGGTGGACCGTAAATCTCAGCACCTAATCGTTGCAGAGATGCTTCTTCATCGGGAGGATTAAGATATGGTACGACAAGCGTACCTCTCGCATTGAGGAGATCCTCTTTATGAAATACTTCTACATGTGGTAATCTGCCTGGAATCATGCCATTAAGATATCCAATCTGAGCTCGAATATCGCCTGCAACATCAACCGTTGGATCATTTGGGATATCGACAAGTAATCCCATTCTACGACCACTTTCCGTAGGAACTGGCATTGCTAAACCACGCTGTGCATATGCAACACGGACAAGATGTCTATCCTCCTCTGGAGCGCTTGGAAGGAGGTGACGCACATTATGTTCACCTGCTACAAGCAAAGGAGATTGCCCCTCACCCCAAAATATATTTTTCCTGAACGCTTGTTCTCTTGATGATCGAAATCTTTCTGCCATAAAAAACAAAAAACTCCCATGAAGGGAGTTCAAAATAAAAAAAATTTCCTTTGATAAAAATCTCAGGCAAATCCTTCCCTACGGGTTGGGTGTAGCACCGTAATATTGATCCGGTTGCTGAATGGTTCATCGGAGCCAATTCTCCATAGCCATTACTCTTGATTAGCCCTATAATAACATATTTACTCGAACTCAACAAGTCATGAAGCCAAGGTAAATGAGCCTGTCTCCAATGTACGTATCATTCCTTTCATTTCCATAAGAGAAAGCATACTTCCCAATTGAGATGAAGGGATTCCTGTACGCTTCCCTAATTCATCAAATGCTAGGTTTTCGAAAGCAAGTAAGGCAATGATTGCTTGTTCTTCAGGAGAATCTCCAGTCGGAAGCGCATCCTTTTTTCTCTTAAGTGACTTGATCGAAAATTCATCGAGGATATCTCCCGCTGATGTGACGATACTCGCACCTTTATGGAGTAAGGCATTGGGACCTTTGGAAACAGCTGAATTAATTGGTCCTGGAACTGCAAATACTTTTCTATCATTTTTAAATGCGTCATTTGCAGTGATTAAACTACCACTATCTTCTGCACCTTCTGTGACTACTACTCCCTGGCTCAATCCTGCAATGATTCTATTTCTTGAAGGGAAAGAACCTTTAAACGATCTTTGTCCCAATGGTGCTTCAGAAACGATTGTTCCTCCGGATGCAAGGATATCATCATATATCCGCTGATTTTCCAGTGGCGTGCAACAATCAACTCCACAACCTAATACCGCAACAGTTTTCCCTTCAACCCGCAATGCCGAACGATGTGCAAAGGCATCTACTCCGAGTGCAAGGCCAGACACAATAACACAACCAGCTGATGCGAGATCTTCACTTAATCGTTCTGTTACGTGCCTTCCATAATCAGTAATTTTTCTGGTACCGACAACGGCAATCATTATGGCATTATTGAAAATATCTTTATTACCTTTTATATAGAGGACAAACGGCGGGTTAATACTTTTTGTAAGTAATGTTGGATAAGCTTCTTCATTGAGAAGTAAAAATGAGACATTTCTTTTTTCAAGATCATCAGCGTACCTTTGTAATTGAAACGTTTTTCTAAAATGGAGGAAACGCTCAGTAACTTTTTGGCCAATCCCAGAATGCAGTAACTCTTGCTCTGAAGCATTCCAGGCGTTCTCCGCATTCCAGAATGTATCCAAAAGGAGCTGTAATTTCGTAGGACCAATTCCATGAAAACAGGAGAATCCCAGCCAGTACAACCTTTCTTCCATATACTTATGTATAATATAAATAGGTGCTGTTTGTAAATAGTTTCTCTTTGCAATATTTGCTACAATAGTTTTATGGGCAAGTATCAGATCAATGGTCATTCTGTTCTTACAGTGAAGAAAGATGAAGCTCAAGATGGAAAAACATGGCACTCTGTAGGACAAGATCGAGCTCACAAGCAACACCCTCATGGTATTAACGAAGGTGATAGTCATCATATAAAAAGATTTGATAGCGGATTGCATCTCCCCGTCCCTAATGCAGAAGAAACAAAAACTGAGATAGATTCACTTGAAGAACGAATTAAACAAATGCAAGCTGAAAAGGCACATGAGGTCTCACCGCAACCGCAACAACCACAAAAGAATCAATACGATGAAGATGTTTATGACGAGTGGTTCAAGGAAGAATAAATTTATTTTGTGAAGTAAGCATCGAGAACTTCTTTGGCAATTGGCGCAGCAACCGCAGAACCTTCTCCTCCAGAATCTACTAAGACAGTTACAACAACCTCAGGATTGTATGCCGGTGCAAAAAGTGTAATCCAAGCATGAGGTAACGTTTCTTCTCCACCATGTTGACCAGTTCCGGTTTTACATGCAACAGGAATTGTACGGTAATCACTTTTTTCTGCAGAACCTGAGACAACTTTTGCTTCTACATAATTCTTGCCATCAATCTTTAAATCGGGATTTTTTACCGTATAGTTATATAGCGGATATGCAACGCCTCCCTCTGCGCAGCTTTTCACCATTCCTCCACGGATTAAATTGACTGTCTCATCAGATAGGAAATCTGGGCCAAGTGGATTTGATGTCCCATTCTTCAAAAGTCTTGGTTGATACAATGTGCCACCATTTGCGATGACATCAGCCCACATATTGACTTGCAATGGAGTGGCAAGTAAAAATCCCTGACCGATTCCATAGTGGTATGTATCTCCCAAATACCATCCTTCACCAATATTTTTCTTTTTCCAATCCTTTGTCGGCAATACACCTTTTACTTCGCCACCCAAATCAATTCCTAATTGTCTTCCCACACCGAATTTTTTGGCCATGTCGGCAAGCTTTTCAATGGTAACCATCTCAGCCAATTTGTAGTAAAAAATATCATTGGAACGAGCAAGTGCAACTTGCACATCCATCTCACCTGGTTCTGTTTTTCCATATTGTGTGAAGTACCAATTGGCATACGAGAACTCTCCAATTGTTAAAACTCCAGTATCTTTCATTCTGAAGTTCTTATCAATGACCTTATCTTCCAAACCAGCAGCTGAAGTAATAATCTTGAACGTGGATGCCGGCGGATAGACTCCTTCAACCGGTCTGTTAAGCAGTGGCTGATTCTCACCATCGGTTAATAGTGAGGAAACAGTAGTATAACCACTTTCTGTTGATGCTTTATACGTATCATCGAGCGTAAATAAGTTTGGATCGAAAGAAGGTTTTGAAACCATTGCGAGGATTTCTCCATCAGGTTTGGAAACAACAATTGCTCCCTTTTTGACATCTTTTGCAGCTTTATATGCTGCTTCTTGCACCTTCATATCAATCGTGAGAGTAATATCTTGTCCTGGAATAGGATCAGTCTGCCCCAAAGAACGAACCGGTTTTCCTAAAGCATCAACTTCAATTAATTGCTTTCCATCAACACCTCGAAGTTGTTGCTCATATTGACGCTCAATTCCACTTTTGCCTACCCAATCATTCCCAAGATATCCTGAGTACTCATCACTTTTCAATTCTTGCTCAGAAATAGGTCCTATGTAGCCAAGGATATGACTTGTTGCTTCTTTGTACCGATATTCACGAAGTGAATCAACCTCAATACTTTGTGATCCTTTTGCTAACATTTTAAGCGCTTGTTCTTGGCTCAGATGGAGTGTTTCACATTCTTTATTAGCTTCAGGACTACAATTCTTACTCATGCGAAATCCTGGTGTATTGTAGACAAGAGGTGTTCCATTCCGATCAAAGATAACACCTCTTGGTGCATGAATTGTTTGCGTACGTATACGATTTGAGTCAGAGAGTTTTTGATAATAATCCCCTTGAATTATTTGCACAAAAAAAAGATTAAAAAGGAGTGTTCCTCCTACAACTACCATTGCGACGGGAAACATATACCATCGGATGGACAGTGGTTTGGACTGTTCCTCATGTTTGTGCTTTTTGAGCTTTTCTGTTCTGATGTGATCACCAAATGCAAATCCGTGTTTCATAAACTATGCATGATAATGAAGTTCTGTTGGTCTGCTATCCTGATACTTTGTAAACAAACGCATACAGGCAAAAAGGAAGAATGCTGCTATAACACTGATTCCCGCCTGTGGAAGTACATTAGCATAATTGAAGATAGATAAAAAGAGTGCTGCACCGAGAAAAGTCCCTACCAAAACAAATGGATAGGAATAAATCTCATATTTCCGCTGATACAACAAAATGAGAAATACAAATGTGATAAAGAATATGCTAGCTCCACCGACTTGCCTTAAAGCAAAAATATCCAAGAAAATTCCAGCAACAAAGGCTGCAATAAAAACTGCAGTATCACGTCTAATCGTAGTGAGACAAAGTAAAACAATAAGCGTTAAAGGCAGGGAAGTTATACTTCCCTCAATAATAACGGCAATAATCAATAATATAATTAACAGCGGAAACATACGTATTAATTTATAACGACGAATACCATTCGTGTTTTATTAAAATCTACTAGACTTCGGACTTGAGCGGCTTGGAAAAGACTACTCGCTTGCTTATTCACTGAAATAATTTTTCCGACAACTAAATCGGGTGGGAATCCTCCACCCTTCTCATCAACATCACCTTTGGTTACAACAACGTCATCCTTTTCTAATTTGTCCGATAGAACTACATTTCCAAGAATGATCCCATCTCCCCCTCCTGCTTTTACAACACCAATTGCAGCTGATTTAGAAGTTGCTGCTGTGAAAGACGTATCAGGATGAATGATAAGTTTAACCACAGAAACATGAGGTGAGACTTTGGAAATTTTTCCCAATAGATTGTCTTTCAGAACCACAATATCGCCGAGTGATACGGAATCTCCTTCTCCTTTATCAATGAGTATTGTTCCATCTCGTACTCCGATAACAGTCGCAGGAAGTAAATTTTTTGGAGATGGATTACTTGTCTGGAATTGATCACGAAGCGCTTCATTGTCACGTTTTAATTCTTCTGTTTTTGCTAACTGTTTACGGAGTTCATTATTTTCAGCTTGCAATTGTGTCTCATTCACAGGATTAACAAGTGGGACACTTTCATATGTTGTGAATAACCATTTTTGAATTGGTAAGGTAATTGCCTGGAGTGGTTGTTGTAAAGGAGTCTGTACAAAAAGAAGAATAATGACTGAAAGAGCTAAAAACAGGAGAAAAATCGGAAGGATTGTCTTAGCTCGCTTCATACGGGTATTGTAGTAGTTTTGTCCTCAAGAGGCAAGCTATTTAAAGGTTACAAAAGAAAAAGCCCTCCGGGTGAAAAAGTATATTACGCATACAAGCGATTCTCAAAAGAGAATAAATACTTTTCAACCACGGAGGGCGACACTCACTACATGTGAGCAGACGGTCTTTAAGGGACTGTCTGTTTGATCGTAGTAGTAAGCATCGCCCTCCGCTTGAATGGTTGAAGTCAGATGACTCCATTTCAATTTCACACTTGCATATGACTCCTTTCGGTTCAGTTGATTCCTGAGGTCAGATGACGATCAGGTCAGCGCACGAGTGCACTTGCAGGAATGAGTCCCTTGGTCACGGCACGCAGAAGTGCAGTCGCGAAGAAGCCGTCCTCGTTCTGTTCGATGAGCTCGTGGAGCTTGTCGATGTTGAAGACGACCGTGCCGGCAGCGAGTTCCCACTCGTCCACGTGCGACTCGAGAGTCGAGATGGTCGAAGCATCGGAACTGCTGATGACGGCGGCGAAGACGCTCGGTCGGTTGTTGGTCATGCCGGGGTCGATGGCGAGGCTGCCCAGAAGGTGGATGTCCTCCTCGTTGATGGTGAGATCAGGTGCGTTGAGCTCCTGCTGCATCTCGAGAACGATCTGGTCCACCAGGGTCTTGACGCCTTCGACACCGAAGTCCATGAAGCCACCGACGAGGTCGAACTCCTCCTGTCCGGTTGCGAACTTGACACCGCGCTTGAGAATCACGTGAGTGATCTCATCGCTGTTGTCATCTCGCACGAGCACGAGGCCCTTGGCTCCCGAGAGGGTACCGTAGCGCCACGAGACGTACTCGTACGTGTAGTTCTGGTCGTTCTCGTTGACCACGTCGAAGCGAGCGATCAGAGCGAAGCCACCTCGTGCCAGGCTGTTGAGCCGAAGCACCGTGAGGTTGCCGATCTGAGCGGGTCGCGTGACGAGGTCCTCGAGGAAGCCGTTGTGGTTGAGCGGCAGAGCACGCAGCTCCTCCTGCAGTGCAGGATCGGTTGCGATGAACCAGTCGAGACGCACCAGCTCTTCGATGAGCTCGGTACGACGGTCCGCCTGGATCTGCTCGGCCTCGGCCTTGGTGATGGACATGGTGTTCCCTTCAGTGTGTTGGTTGGTTGCAAGCTTTGGTTTCCGCTAAAATTACCTCCATTTCTGTTGCGGTGCTTGCAGATTGGCTTACTAGAGAGAAGCGTCGAACTTCTACTCCAAAAAGCCACCTGCAAACCCCTACCCGAGCGTTCGGGAGAGAAAGAAAGTAACCCTACGATCAAATGTTAAAGAGCAGTTTAACATTAATACCAAAAATGCTTATATCTTGGACTATTGCCAAACAGTTAAATTTTACACTAATTAGCCTCAAATGTCAAGACTATGGGATATTTTATCTATGGAGAAATCCTACTTTAGTCCACCGATAACTTTTACTCGTTCGAGGAGTTCGTCGTGTTCAAGAACCTTTCCGGTTCCACGAACAACAGAGGTTAATGAATCATTTGAAACGACGACTGGCATGTGGATTTGTTCAACAAGCAAATGATCCAATCCTGAAATTTTCGCCCCCCCACCTGTCAAGAGAATCCCTTGTTCAAGAATGTCAGGCAAAAGCTCCGGTGGAGTTTCTTCAAGCACATCAGCAACAGCTTGAATGATCTGAGTAAAAATTGGGGTTAAGGCTTCACGAACTTCAGTTTCAGTAATGCGCAAACTCTTTGGCAAACCTGTTTCAATATCTCGACCACGAACAATCATCATCTTATCTTTAATTTCTTCTTCTTTTTTCTCCCCTTCTTTTTCCTTTACTTTTTCACCTTTCTTTTTAGCTCGTTTGTCATACGCACTTCCTATTTTCATTTTTATTTCTTCAGCAGTTCTTTCACCCAAGAGTAACCCATGCTTGAGACGAATATAATGAAGAATCGCTTGGTCCATATCATCACCAGCGAGTTTCAATGATCGTCCGACCACAATTCCGCCAAGCGAGATGACAGCAATTTCTGTCGTACCGCCTCCGATATCGACAACCATTGCTCCTTTTGATTGAAAGATTTTAATTCCCTCACCGATTGCTCCAGCCATCGGCTCTTCAATAAGATATGCTTCACGTGCACCAGCACTTAAAGCAGCTTCCCAGACAGCTCTTCTTTCGACTTCAGTAACTGCTGATGGAATACCGATAACAACTTTTGGCCGAGCTAATAGTCTTGGCAATGTACTTCCCATTTCATGAACTTGTTTTATGTAATGAGAAATCATTGCTTCTGTAGCATCAAAATCGGAGATTACTCCTCCGCGCAATGGACGGATGGTGATGATCGATGCAGGAGTCTTGCCCAACATTTTCTTGGCGTCACTCCCAATAGCAAGAACCCTTTTTGTTTTCTTGTGGCGAGCAACAACAGATGGTTCACGGATAACGATACCCTTGTTCTTCACAAAAACGAGCGTATTGGCAGTACCTAAATCGATACCAATATCGTGCGAGAACATACTAAAGAATTTGTTGATGAAATTATTCATAGGTGCTGTGCTTAAAACGTGCGGCAGGACGCGATACGAGATGCCCCATCATTCTACCAGCTTGCTCATGTTTTGCCAATATGATAGCATTTAAACTAAGCTTCATTGTAGGCATATTGTCATGAAATTAGCAAAATACTGCACCAGAATCATTGAGTATTCTTTCTACACAATCTTCTTTCTCGTCCCGCTTGTTTTCTCAGGAGCGACTTCAGAACTTTTTGAATTTAACAAAATGTGGCTGACATTTGGGTTCACAGCAATCATTGTCGCTGCATGGGCTTCAAAAATGGTTTTCGAAAAGAAAATATATATTCAAAAAACTCCATTTGATATCCCAATTCTATTATTTTTGGCTTCACAAATCATTTCTACATTAATAAGTCTTGATCAACATGTTTCATGGTGGGGCTATTATTCGCGATTTAATGGAGGATTACTTTCGACACTAACATACATCGTTCTTTATTATGCTTTTGTAACCAATTTCAAGATCAAACATGTTTTCAATTTGTTAAAAGTTACTCTTGCATCTGGATTCCTTACTGCACTTTGGGGATTTCCAGCTCATTTCGGTGCGGATCCGACATGTCTTTTGATGCAAGGAAGTCTGGATACAAAATGCTGGACTGAAGCATTCCAACCAACAGTCAGAACATTTTCAACACTTGGACAACCTGCATGGTTTGCAGCGTATCTCGCACTTTTGATACCAATTGCCATGGCCTATTCACTGAAACAAACGAATGCAAAAGTTTGGGGCTTTATCGCCTTAGCGATCTTCTTTTATTTGAATCTTATCTTTGCAAATACTCGTGCAGGGTTTATCGCATTTTGGGTTGCAAATGCAGTTTTCTGGGCAATCCTTTTCTACAAACATCTCTTCCCCAAGCAAAACCTTATCCGGGCATTCGTCCTATTTAATGTTGCATTCATCCTGAGTAGTTTCTTGTTGGGTAGCCCTCTCGGACCACTCACCAAATTTACACTTCCATCACTGATGAATCAGCCAACTGTTTCTGAAGAGACAACTCCATCAGGTGCTCCTGCAACTCCTGTTGCTCCAGGAAGTGGAATTACTGACTCTGCTGATATTCGACTTCTTGTTTGGCAAGGAGCTTTGGATGCATGGAAAAGCAGTCCAGTATTTGGAACCGGTGTAGAAACATTTGCATTTGCATATTACAAATTCAAACCAGCAGGTCATAATATGACTTCAGAATGGGATTATCTTTATAATAAAGCACATAACGAATATCTTAATTATCTTACAACCACGGGGCTTTTCGGCTTAGGGACGTATCTTGCGATTATTGGACTCTTTATATTCTTCGCACTCAAACATATTCTTCTTTCGCATCAAAAAAGTGCTGAAGAAAAACATAATGGCGTGCTCACAGAAGCAACCGTTAATCAACTTATGATTATCGCCCTTTTGACGAGTTTTATAACAATTCTTGTCACAAACTTCTTTGGATTCTCGGTCGTCATCATGAATTTGTATCTTTTCCTCATACCAGGGCTCGTCTTAATTCTAGGCAACCTTTTGAAGGAGAATCATGCGCTTGAATTCAATTTCACAGAAGAACAAAAAGCTGGGAAACATCATGAACCGACAGTCAATCCGATGCAATGGACACTCGTTGTTATTTTCGCAGTGATTGCAGGCTGGCAAGTAATCGGACTTATGATTTATAGCCAAGCAGATGTGGCCTATGCACTCGGATCAAACCTCGACAAAACAGGTAATTTCCAGCAAGCATATCCTCAATTAATCCAAGCTGTCGAAACCAAACCGGATGAGCCAGTATTCAAAGATGAATTAGCAATCAATCTTGCTGCAATCGCTGCTGGATTATATGCACAAGGAGATGCTACAAATGCTGCAACACTCGCAAAAAATTCAATTGATTTAAATACTGAAGTCGTTACAAATCACCCAAATAACGTAGTTTATTGGAAAAACCGTGTGCGACTGTTCTACACGCTTTCGACAACAGACCAAGCTAATTCACAACAATATCTTGGACAAGCGCTTAACGCAATTAACAAAGCAAAAGAATTAGCTCCAACCGATGCAAAAATCGCATACAACCAAGGCATTCTTTATGGTCAAACAGGAGATCTAAAGAAAGCTGTTGCAATCCTTGAAGAAACGATCAAATTAAAACCAAATTATAAAGATGCGTATGTCGCATTGGGTCTTTTCTATCATCAATTAGCTATTGATGCCAATGAAAAAATTGTGGATCCACAGATGCAACAAAAAGCTGTCGACACATACAAATTTGTTAATGAGAAACTTGATCCAACAGACCAGGAAGTCAAAAAAACTCTTAAAGATTGGCAACAAAGCTAAAAGAAATGATTTTAGTGTATAATATACCTCTTGTCTAACTCTATGAAAATTGTACAAGCACCTGCAGAGGTCCTATCAGATAAAGCAAAACCAGTTGAGAAAGTTGATAAATATATCAAAAATCTCCTTGCTGACATGGAAACGACACTCTACAGCGCCAAAGATCCCGAAGGCGTTGGACTTGCTGCGCCACAGGTTGGGAAATCACTACAAATCTTTCTTATCAAAGAAAGTCCTGAAGCACCACTTCTCACATTTATTAACCCTGAAGTTGTTTCATTTCATGACAAAGATAAAACAACTGAGGAAAAAGAGCATGAAAAGAAACATGGAGTACAACTTGAAGGTTGTTTGTCTCTTCATGATGTCTGGGGGGTTGTAAAGCGCCACAGTGAAGTCACATTAAGCTATATGGATGAACATGGGAATAAGCATAAAAAGAAATTTGAGGGTTTTCTGTCAACAATCATCCAACATGAATATGATCATCTTCAAGGAATTCTTTTTCCAAAGCGTGTTCTTGAACAAAAAAATCCTCTGTATCATTCCGTAAAGAATAAAAAAGGCGAAATCGAATTTGAGGAAATAGAAATTTAGATACTGTCATTATGAAAATAATCTTCTTTGGCACACCTGACTTTGTCGTCCCAATCCTGGCATCATTACGAAAGCATTTTGAGATCAGTGCAGTCATTACTGCACCTGATAAAAAAGTTGGACGAAAGCAATTGATTACTCCATCCCCTGTTAAAGTATATGCTAAAGAACATACTATCCCGGTGTTGCAACCAGAATCGCTTAAAACGAATATAACAGAAATTGAAGCATTCAAGGCTGATCTCTTTGTTGTTGCTGCATATGGAAAAATTATCCCGCAAGCAATTCTTGATCTTCCAAAGTATGGTGCAATTAATATCCATCCTTCGTTATTACCTGAGTATCGTGGTCCAACGCCAATTCAAAGTGCTCTCCGTGATGGTATAAAAGAATCAGCTGTTTCATTTATGGTTATGGATGCGCACATGGATCATGGACCGATATTGCAGACAATACCCTTTAACATATCCCCTTCTGATACATCTGAATGGCTTTTAAAACACATGTTTCAACAAAGTGCTACTATTTTGCCAAGTGTCATTGATCGGTTTGTTTCAGGAGAATTAAAACCAGTTCCTCAAGATGATACAAAGGCAACATATTCAAAAATATTAACGAAGCTAGACGGCTTTATAAACTTGCAAGAAAAAATCGATCCAGAAAAATTCGACCATATGGTGAGAGCATATTATCCTTGGCCAAATGTTTGGTCCATAGTTGAAATAAATGGAAAGCAATTACGAATTAAATTTCTTCCAGAAAAACAAATACAAATGGAAGGCAAACAAGTTGTTTCTCTCAAAGATTTTCTAAATGGCTATCCTGAGTTACGAAAGATAATCGAACCTCTCTATTCTTAATTAAGCCTCAAAATTTGATCAAACAGATTCAATTGCATATAATGTCTTTTATGCCAAGTGAAACTCCCGGACCAACAAGAAAAGAAATGGGTATGACCAAAGAAGCAGCTTTCCCAATTGATGTGGCAGGATTTCGAGCATCACCAGATTTTATTGTGTTAAACCCAGGACATACTGATGCTGTAAGGAAAGGTCTTCCTTCTTTTGTTGCTGCTGAAAATGCTGTTACACCACTTCATGATAAAGGGAAAGACTTTATTGCGGTAGGTGTAGATGCTTTGGGAACATACCTCAGAGAACATGCGAGCGATGAAGTTACAAATGATAAAGGAGATCAAGTTCATGTATTTCCTTATGTGGCCGGGATGCTCGATATGGAGTTGCGTCAGTTTTATGGTCCAGAAGTACGAATTCGGAGATTACATCAAGCTGTAGAAACAGATAATAATGAGATAGCAACAATAGTACGTGAAGATCTCCAAACAGCTTTTTCCCAAGTCCCAGGACAACTTTTGGCTATTGATAACCTTCTCCATAATACTGACTTTGAACAAGGAGCGAAAGAATATAGCGCAGCACATTTTCCAACGCCAGACGATGGAACCCCCGTGAACGATCCATTACAAAAACGCATCGCAGGCATAGAAGATTTACTTTCAACACATAAGCAGCTGCTTAGCGGACCTATTGCAAATGATGCTGAAAAAGAATTTCTCGAACGGCAAGGAGTAAAACTTTTTAATCCTGACATTCTAGAGCAAATTAAATAATATGAATATAAGATTAGATCCACCAGATGATATGACAGGAGCAGATGCTCTTGCTGATACTATTGGAGGCGCATTTGATATCCCTGAAATGGATTTGGACAATCAATTAGCTGGCATCGATACTACTCCACCAAATGAAACTACACCTTCAGAAAACAGCATAACACCTACAAGTATAGAAAATAGTGATATGGCAAGCGATTTAGGAGATCTATTCTAGATTAAACAGTTGCTTGTTGTACTTCAGGAGCAGAATCAGTTGCAGTCACAACTGGTTCTGAAAGTTGAACCTTTTTGATAGTTCGAAGACATTTTGTGCAAAGCTTCAAGCGTACGAAACCAGTCGTAGTTTGAACACGAGCGTTGTGAAGGTTTGGTTTAAAGATTTTTCGAGTGCGACGCTTTGAGTGAGACACATTGTGTCCGTACATTACACCTTTGCCGCAGTTCATACATTTCATTGCCATAGGTGATATGATATCATATACTCAGACTGAACTCAAGACTATAATAATTTTAGACACTTCACGTCAAACTGTCCGGAAATACGTATGGAACTTTTATTACCAGTAATTAGTATCGCTATTCTTATCTACTCATCTATTTTGCATGAAATCGCTCACGGGTATATCGCATATCGCTTGGGCGATCCTACAGCAAAGATCCTTGGCAGAATTACATTGAATCCAGTACCGCATATTGATCCATTCATGAGTATTCTGATCCCATTACTTACGTATCTTGGTTCTGCAGGGACATTTATTTTCGGTGGAGCAAAACCAGTTCCAGTCGATCCATTCAACCTTCGTGATGGGATGAAAGATCTCGCACTTGTATCACTTGCTGGCCCAATGACAAATGTTTTATTAGCAATCATTGCAAGTGCTGTCACCCATTCACTTTTCCCTGAAATGAGTTTCTCGGAAGTTGCAAAGAGTGGACTACTTGGGTTTATCCTGACAACTACAATTAACTGGAACTTACTTTTGGCAATCCTTAACCTTCTCCCAATTCCCCCATTGGATGGCTCAAAATTATTTGCACTCCTTCTTCCAGATAAAATGGCTGCAAGCTATTTAGCGTTTGGAAATAGTGGATTGGGCATGTTTGTTTTAATAGCATTATTCTTCTTCCCTATCGGTGGATTTTCGCTTTCAAGTGTTATATTTACGCTCATTTCTTACTCCCGATCCTTCCTTGGATTCTAGTTATACTTTATATTGACATTTTTCACAGACCGAAATATACTAAGCGTGCTCTTTGATATTGGAATTGGTTGCATATTTTTTCTCTACAAATTCATATTCCTTGAGGTATTCCTCAGCGAAAGTTGAGGGAAACGAGGTAGATTTTTTGTTTGCCCGTGGGTAAGCAAACAGCCTTCCTGACTATAGTCTCTGGGAAAAAAACAATCAGTCCCATATCATAAGAGCATTGAACTTATCTCCTTTTTTAATTCAGTATTGCTCCATTTAGTACTCTTTGATACAATTATCCTTACGTTTATTTTAATGTAATCGTTTTTAAACGTGCCTTCTTAGCTCAGCGGTAGAGCAGCTGTTTTGTAAACAGCAGGTCGTCGGTCCGAATCCGACAGAAGGCTCAAAAAGTAAAATATGTATAAGCTGGATTGGCGGAGTAGTCAATCGCACCTCGCTGTAGACGAGGCGGCCTTCGGCCTACGGGAGTGCAAATCTCTCATCCAGCACACTGTTCTGCCCCGGCAGAACTTTTTTTTGTTTACTGCCGATGTGGCTCAGTGGTAGAGCACATTCTTGGTAAGAATGAGGTCATGGGTCCGATTCCCATCATCGGCTCAGCTGATCTTTGGTGAATTCATCAAAGGCTCTTCCAAACCTGCCGCAAATAGTGTATAATCACTCGTATGGCTAAAAAAGGCGAACATCGTATCAAATTAGGACTCGTATGTCAGGTTTGCAAGAACCGCAATTACATCACGCAAAAAAATAAGATGGAAACTCCTGAAAAGTTATTGTTAAACAAATTCTGCAAGTTCTGTAGAAAAGTAACTGAACATAAAGAAAACCCTAAACTTAAATAATCTCCTTTTACCCTGAGCTTGTCGAAGAACCGCTTTATTAAATATCTATCCCGACCGAGGCAACTGTTGAATCAATCTACGAGCTACAACCACAATTGCTTTTGAATTAATAACTGGTTTCCCATTTTCCTTTTGACGATATGGATATTCAACATATTGGATCTCAGCCGCAGCTTCTGAATAAAACTTTGCAGAGAAATGCCTTTCATGGAGTGAGCCGTTTTCATCTGGTTTGGTTTCGGTGAGACTCGCACCAACAGGATACATATCGTTTGCATCATGATACATAAATTGGACTTCAGTAAAAAGAAGCTTTGAATCCCCTTCTAAATTAACCAATGCAGTGCTGTAGGTACGATACGTCTTTCCTTCAAAAGTCATTTCTTTCTTCATCGGCCAATTTGCGACAGCATCTTGTAATTCTGCAATAAGTCCAAAAGAAATAATTGGGATGTCAGCGTTATCCAATTGCTGCTCCAAGTCTGTTAACTGGCCTCGAATCTGCATACCGTCGAGATCAATTACCTTTTTATCAAATGCTTCTTTTAATTCTTTCGCCTTATTCTCATCAGGCAAAATGATATCTCCAGTTGGAGCTTGTGATCCATCCATAGCTTAAGTATAGCATTTCATGGAAAGAATTCTATACTGGAGAAATGAGCGTAAATGAGCTAAAATAGACTTTACTTAAACCTAGGGGTATCGGTTAACGGTAAACCAGCGGTCTCCAAAACCGCGACTGGGGGTTCGATTCCCTCTACCCCTGCATCACTTTTTAGCCTCATAAATCATGTTACCCCTGAAGAGATATCGAACCTTTGCTATAATAACTTAATGAAAATTATTCTACTAGGAAGTATTCCCAAAGGTGATGAGGTTCGAAAAAATTGGACTGATTGGAAGACAGAATACATTGAGAAATTAAATAAAGATATTCCTGATGCTAATTTTCTTCATGGAGATTTAATAAGCGATAAAGAGGGAGCAGAAGCTGTTGTAGGTCATGACTTATATCTCATCAAACACTCTGATATTGCTATTGTTCATGCAACTTCAAAAATAGGAGCTGGAACTGCACAAGAAATACTTATAGCAAAACAGTTTAATAAACCCGTGATTGCTGTTATTCCTAAAGATTCTCACCATAGAAAATCAAATGTAGTTTTTCATGGTACATTAATTGAAGATTTTATTAACCCATTCCTTTTCATTTCAACTGATTATGTTGCCGAAAGTATAGAAGATGCTATTAAGTGGATAAAGAATTACACAAAGAGTTCTAAATCAACAAAGATTAAGGATTTATCAATAATGGAAAAATGTATTGACACTTTTGAGAAACAATTTCCAGAACTTACTACAAAGTATAGAAATCAAGGTTGGTAAGCAAATACAGATTTAGCATTAATAAACTTTTGGAACTCCCCTACCTCAAAAGAACTAATTTCATGCCAAATTGTTCGAAGTTCGCTTACTAATGCCTGCATACTATAGGTTGCAATATTCCCCTTTTTCTGTTATAGTTCTCTCATGTCTGAACCTAAAATTAAAATTTACCATTATGCAAAGTTAGAAGATTGGAGATCAATTAACGACGGCTCTACATATGGGACTGAGCCGGGATTAGCACCAACCCGATCTATTGGATTTGAAGATGCAAATGCAGCTAAAACAAAAGCTGTTTTTGGATTGTTAAAACCTGAACCAACAGAATGGGTATATAATCCACATTTCGATCGTATATGGCCGAGGCTTACTCGAGACATAGGAGATATGCTTTTGGAAATTAAAACAGATCCTCAAGATGATACAATATTTGTTGGAGATAGAGGCCATATTGAAGGATTTCTTTATTTAGATAAGAGTGGAATCCCACAGAAGTATCTTCATGATAATCAGGAAGAAGGGGAACGTCAATTTATGCAAAGTCTTGTGCCCCTACGCGATTATGTAAATAATGCATATGAATTACAATTCTCACTTCCGGAGGTAATAATTCCCCATCACGTACCTCTAGAACAAATTTCAGTATCGCACCAGCAACCATTATTAGAGGGAAAACTAAAAAAATATCCGGAACGGAGCCTGATTGTAGGTGAGAAACTTCGTTTCATTACCAATTTTGATGAGCTGCAGCCTTGGTATTCAAGGTACCAGGAAAGAACCAGAGAACTACAAATTGGCAGAACTGCTTCAAAAGAACACTGTTAAGCACACCTGAAACGCTTCTTTAATAAAATATTGCCCAGCATTCAGAACTTATATAACTCGTTCATATTTATCCTATAATATTTGACATTTGAGGCTAAAAGTCATATAATCAATTATGTATAACAAGTAAAAACAGTATCGCTTTGAGATGCTGGTTTTTTGCTGTTTTACAGGATTTATCCTTGCACTTTAATAACTTGTAGAACTTTATATTCTCTATCCGAGTGGATAGCATAGTGTGCAGTATCTGTACTGCATAGTATGCTGTCCATTCGAGAAACGGAGGAAAAGACAACAGTACATATGTACATGGACAAGCACTCAGCACAAAGGAGGCAAGGCAATGAACCTGCTCTACACGGCATGGATCGTCGCACTACTCCCCCTTGCACTGTGCATCATGTACAGCTTTGGGAGAAGGTCTCAGACTACCCTTGATCGGGCACGTCTTGGCCTGGTGGTCTTCGGAATTATCGAGATCGCTATCATTCCTGGCTGTATCATCCTGGTAACGCAGACCCTCTGAGAAGGAGAACAACGGTGTCGATCGAGACCATCGCTACAACGGCAATGCTCACGTACAGTGTCAGTCTCGCGCTTGCACTTCTGTTGCTGCACCTTGCTGCGACGAACCGAGCAAACAAGCGAGTTCTCATCTCGATTGCTGTCGGATTGATTGGCGTATTCATCGTGGCAACAGTTACGATCTTTGTGACGTTCCCGCAGCTGAATCGCTTCTCAACCGCGCAGATGCTCTTCGGTGGATTCCTCCTCGTAGGTGCCCCAATGGCTCTGCTTTCGATGAAGGCATCGGAAATTCGCCCAAAGGGACCCAACTCGAAGATCCTGCAAGTGATCCTGTTCATCGGCATGGGACTGTTCATCGCATCTCTGGTGACGCTGAACATCATCACCATGTCTGAAAGGTAACTTCTGGCACTGCTCCCGCTCCCCCACGGAAAGGTCAACATGGAAACCATCCTATGGATTCTGATCGCGTCTGGCATCGGCCTGATGGTTTTCGGAGTCAGGGATTACACCTGTCAGCGCTGTAAGCATCACGCAGAACATTGGACGAACACTCGTTCGGTCATTTTCCTGCTGATCGGCTTTTTCATCGCTGTTGGCGCTTGGGGGTTCATGGCAACTTTTGCATGAATGGATTCGTTCCGCTCCCCAATCAAGGAAGGTGTTCTGTTGTTTGAACTGTATCCCTACGTCGTGGGATTCATTCTCTGCATCATTGGATTCGTCCGTGATCGCATAAACAACAGAAAAGATCTGTAAGTCCAACTCCCCGAGTTAAGTCGACCGACCGAGAAGGAGGAAATTTGGACGATGTCTTACGTCTGCACCAAAAGGCTCAGTGCCCACACAGAGAACAGGAGTTCTACATGCTCAGTTCACACAACTGAATAAGGTTCAAGGAGAGCATTCGGGCTTCCTGAGGATAATGTCGCATTTGCGATGCTTGTGTATGTGTTTGCCTCCGGGTAGATACAGCCACTGCGTCAATGACGTGATTATTGTACATCTTGTACAAACCTCAGGTTGCCCGCTCTTCTATTACCTAATTTCCCCTGATATACTCAAAGTATGAGTTCACAATTTATTTGGACAAATCACGCCACACAAAGACTTCGAGAGAGAAAAATTCCCCAATCATATATCGAAAGAACTCTTTCCCAACCAGACAAAACAATTCATAAAGCAGATGGTACACAAGAATTGCAAAAGAGAATCGATGGTCGTAACTTTGCTGCCATTATTAAACCTGTTGAAGATGATAACATGATTATCCTTTCCCTTTGGGCAAATCCACCTTTTGCTGGAACGAAAGATTTCAGAAGAAAAAATCGTTACCAGCAAATGCAAAGAGCAAAAGGATTTAAAAAATTCTTATATGCGGTCCTTTATCAACTTGATATCTAAAAATGTTTTCTTACTCAACTCTCAACTGTTCTGTTTATAATGAAGTTAACGTATGAAAAAGAAAATACTGATTCTTGTCGTATTAGCTCTTCTCGTAGGTTATGGCGCATATTATGTGAGCCAGCAAAGAACATCCGTTAACGCTCCCACAACTTCTGATATGACCACTCCCGCTGCAAAGAAGTCTGATGCTCAATTAGAAAATGAAATAAAAGCTGGTGGAAATAGTTATAGTGACCCGCGTGGTGTATTTACTGTATTGTATCCAAATGACTGGCAAATGGATATCGACAACAACGAACAATTCGTCCGATTCTATAAAACAGGTGCCACACAACATGGACAAACAGAAATGTATGACGGAATAATCGTTGTCATAGAGCCATTCACATTACAAAATCAAACACTTGAACAATGGGTTGATAAAAAGATTAAAGATTCTACTGCAGACGGTACACTAAAGGTAATTGAACCAAAGAAAAGTATTACGATAAACGGATATTCTGGTTTCACCTACCGCACCCAAGGACTTGGAGAATCAACATATACCATTTTGCAGAAAGATAAAGCCTCTAAAGATGCAATTAACATTTCTCACATGGCAAGCGATCCACAAAATTTAGGTTACCAAAAAGAAGTTGATGCTCTTTTCGCCACAATTGAACTTCGTAAATAATCTCTTGTATTTAGACGTTACTGCTCTATAATGTGATCGTGCCGAAACAAAACGCATTTAAAACCACTCTTGTTAAAAAACAACTTGTATTGGAGCAATTCTCGCCTATCCAATTCAGTCATCAAAGCAAAGACAAACTTTATACGTACCTCCGTGCTGGACTTCGTATCGGATCAACAGCGTTTAACGAAGAAATAAAACTTTCTGGAAACGAAGAAAAAATTATTAGGCAGATTCACTATATTCGTTACAACGAAAATAATCCGTATGTTATTACAGGAGGACATTTTTATCAAATATTTGTCCGAAACTTAGGAGTATTTTTCAATGCGCTTTTGGATCCAAGAATTGCATCATCGGATCAGGATTGGCATTTGAGACAATCGATTGCATTAAGAACTATCGCACATGATCTAGAGGTATTTCATTTGGCGAAAAAAGAATTCACTACGATTACACCCGTTACAAAAGGTATTTATACTGGCCTCAATTTATATGCTCGCCCATCTGATTCATTGCATGCAATTGTCTATACACTCAATGCACTTACTGACGAAACATTTATACAAAATATTTTTCCATCAAAAACAAAAGCAATGCATCCATTACAAACAAAAGCAGCTGCAACAAATTTAATCAAAAAATATAAACTGTCTTTAAAAGCATTACTTGAAACATATAAGAAAGATCTTTTAGATCCAGCAACTGGTTTAATAAAAAAAGAGTTATTACTTTCAAGTGCACGTGATGGAATCAAAAGGAAAAGTTCTTTCTACGATAATGTCATTCTTTGGGCAACTTTAAAACATGCTGCAACGTTACAACTTTTTACAATTTCAGAGGAAAAGTTAAAAGATTGGAAAGAGCGAATTATTGAAGCTTTTTGGAATAAAGAAGATGGTTACTTTTATGATGACTTAGCAAAAGAGAATCTTTTTTCTGCAGACAGTTTCATTGTTATCTCCACACAATTTCTCAGTATGAGCAAAAAGCGAGATCGAGATTTATTACTGCAGATGATTTCATATGTTAAGAAAAACAAACTTGATCAGCCTTTCCCTCTTCACTACAGTACAATCGATCAGTCAAATAAACTTTACAATCCAGTTAGGATTTTTGCACCATCGTATATGGGAACCAGCATCTGGAGTCACTGGGGAATGGAATACATAAAGGCACTTTTCTATCTTTCAAAATATAATAAGGAACTTATAAAAGATGCAAATAAACATGTAAAAGCATATAAAAATAACATTGAAAAATATGGAGGTTATCCTGAGGTGTATGATAAAGATGGAAATATTTTGAGTACTAGATTGTACAGAAGTGTATTACACAACGGTTGGGTTATAAATTACGAACAAGTCAAAATGCTAATTAATGCTTGACCTTTCAAGCTGTTTACGAAATACTAACTATATGGCTTTACCGAAATCAATGACAACAGTCACAACATTTTCTAAGTATGCAGCGCTAGCTTTATTTGTTATTCTTCCCTTTATCACATTTTTTATCGGATACCATTTCGGTGGGATATATAACTCTAAAACAGTCTATGAAGGGATACCAGTTCCGATGAAAATGTCACCTACTCCAACACCAACTGCGGCAGAAGAAAATAACTAGCTATTAATTCTTTATCAAATATTATCGCCCGAACAACGACATAAAAAATTGAAGGATAAGAAAGATAAAGCGAAGAAATAACTCAATAATCCCGCCAGATCCTCCTGATCCAGAATCGCTTGGACCAAATGTAGGAAAAGGTGCTGTCCCGCTAATCGTTGGTCCAACAGAAGGTGTGACCTCTCCAAAGATAGTTGGCGTAGGATCATCAGGTGTCTGCGTAACTGTTTGGGTAGGGATTGGAGTCGGTGTTATACAAACTCCATTTATTGAGCCCGCACAAACATATGTTGGAGTTACAACCGAGGGTTTTAAAGTGGGTAAAGCATTTCCTCCCACGGCAATTTCTACGACAGCCTGACTTGAAGACACACTTTTTGGTCGTATACTTATTTTTGAAACCGGATCTGTAAATGTTTTTCCGACAACAAGCGGTGCATCTTCTCCAGTTGCGGTTTCAGGCACAGTATCTATTAAATAACTATCTACCCAATTACCAAAGTCTTTATCCAAGTCTGATGCGAAGTGCAATATAACTCCATTAACTGCTGGTGCTGTTGATGGAAAATTATCAAAACCAAAAGATTGACGGAACTCGACATAAACATATGTTGGAACTGCGCCTTGATCTCTCGGAACTCGTATAAGTTGTGTCCCTGAAGTAGATTTTTCTAAAGGCGCAATTGTATATTCCCCAGAGCTTGTTACCGTTTGAATACTACTTGTCGGTATCCAACCAAGTCTCGCTTTATGGTACCCATGATAATGATTATCGTAAATATGACCAAGCGGATCAAACCAATCTCCTGAACCTTCACCAGTCGCAGCAACACAACTGGCACTCAAGGCAACTTGCTTCCCGGAACTATCTGTACAACGATAGATATATGTATGGCCTAATCCAATTGGTAAAGCAGATGGACCCATTCCATGAGCTATCTCATGGACAATAACATGTGTATTAAAAAACGTTTCTCCATTAATATCCCCGTCTTGGCCGTTGATCGCTCCCAACCCAGCATGTCCGCAAGTACTCACAGCAGGATGCAGAAAGATAAGGCTTTGATAGCCAGATAAATCAACTCCTCTATTCTGTAATTCAGTTTTTGCAGCAGTATGCCAACTTCCCCAATCACATGTAGTTCCTTTTGATAATGGAATTGTAACCCAATCATGGACTTCAGCTTGTGGAGAATTCTTCCCAATAATCGAAAACTTACCAAATGAAACTTCTTTGAAATAATTATTTACAGAATTGCTATTAGAATATAGAACGTTTGTCGCTTCAGTCGTAGTCATTGGCCGGCTTGTATCATCTGCAAAATTAAACATAACAATAGCAACCTTCCATGGACTTAAGGCATCATAGATTTGTGTAGATGCATCATTCTGCGTGATGACAAACGAATTCTGCTGCTTCAAATCAATTACTAATGTATTTCCTTCTCTTTTACCATATGCCGTAACGACACTGTGTGGATATTGTGGAGGATCGCCATTAATAAATTTTAATGGGATAAATTCAGTATTTGTTCTTAAGAAATAGTCAAAACCTGCATGCGTATGATCTGATGATCCAGAAGCATGCGTATGTGTTGATTCCTCTTTCCAGATAACCTCATAGGTACCTGATAGTGAAACTTGAGTAGTTTGGGCATTCTGTCTTATGGCATTGCGCTGATTAAGAACAATAACTGTAATAAACACACAGATAAGGAAAAGAAATATGGAAATAAAGATAACTCGTTCTTTATGACCTATCGAAGATTTCGTTTTACTTTTTGGCATAGAGGTATAAATATCGTAGCATAAAAATCAAACTTTATTTCTCTTACTTTTCTCTCACCATTCTTTCATTTTCCTCTACTATTATTCTTCTAATATATAAATATGATTTCACTAACAAATCCACATCCAGTATCAATAATCCTTTATAAAAAACGAAACTTTTTCTCACCTAAATTATATCTTAAAGAAAGTTATTTTAGACGACGAGAAGAAACATATATGAAGAGACTTATCACCGCAAGTGGCATCATGTTTCTTGCTGCAGGACTCACAATGTTAGGTAACTACAGTCAAATCCTCATCAAATAATATCTATCCTATAGGGGTTGCTCTTCTGCTCTTTTTTCGCTATACTGATGGTTATGAAAAAAATCTTTATAGTTTTAACTATTATCATGTTTCTATTTGGTGGGGCTTTTACTTTCCAGCAGTATAGTTCTTTGTTTACTAAAGATATTGCAACACAAGAAAAAACTGTGGTAGCGAAGTCTATCCCAACAGAAATTCCTGAACCAAATAGCATTCTGTATGTTTCAAATCAGACTGGCAATCAAGAGATCTTCATGTTGGATTTAAAAACGCAAAAGAAAACGAATCTCACTGAAAACCCGGCAAATGATATGAACCCCCAACTATCACCAGATGGTAAATTCATTGTTTTTTATTCAGATCGCGATGGTGACAATGAAATTTATCGCATGAAGTTGGATGATAGATCTGTAGAACAGCTTACAAAAAATAATTCCCATGATTATGATCCAGCATATTCTCCAGATGGGACTATGATTGCATATAAATCGACTGCATTTGACCAAAAAGGTGATATCTTCATCATGGATGCTGATGGTAGTAATCCGAGAAATTTAACACCGGATAGAAGTGATACAGAAGAATGGGATCCCACATTCACCCTTGATGGGAAAAAAATTATTTTTGTAATACGAACAAATGGAGATGATATGACTGATGAAATTGCTGAAATAAATACAGACGGCACTGGATTTAAACAACTGACTTCAAATAATATTCCAGACTGGTATCCTTCAATTCATCCATCACTTGATAGAATAGTATTCATTTCAAAAACAGATCCTAAGAATCCTGATGACATTTATGTGAGTGCTCTTGATGGAACTGACAGAGTGCAAATGACAGCACTACCAGGAAATGATGCAGATCCTTCATGGAGTCAATTCGGTGATAAGATTATTTTTATTAATGACCAAGACGGAGACTATGATATTTATATGATGAACGCTGATGGGACACATCAGAAGAAATTATTTGATACGTATACAACAGAACTATCTCCTATTTTCTTAATGAACTAATTCTTCAATTTGTCAGGAGCATCACTGATGACACCATCAATATCAAAATGTTTATACCGATCAAGTAACTTTCCATCATTAATCGTATAGAGAAAAAATTTAATTCCCTTATCATGGGCATCTTTTACAAAAGCATCATCCATTAAATAAATATTTTCTGTCGTTAGGAAATCAGCACCAATTTCATGAGCGAAATTAGCGTACGACACTGGGACTCCCGAAGTATTTGCACCAATCTTTACTTGTGGAATCTTCTTTTTCAATAAAACCAATTCTGGATGATTAAAAGATGAAACCATAAAATCACTATATTCCCAGCCTTTTTCGTTTACATAATGCTGAATAACATCTGCAACTTTTGTCGCAACTGGTAAGAAGCCGGTAATTTCAATAAGTACTTTTACCTTGCGGTCAATAACATCGAGTGCTTCTTCTAATGTAGGAATCTTTTCTCCCATACCGGCATCAAGTCCTTTTATTTCAGACAGTGTTTTCTCAGCAACATAACCATGGCCATTTGTAGTTCTATCCAGTGTATCGTCATGAATAACAACTAAAGATCCATCTTTCAAAGCGTGTACATCAAATTCGATAAAATCGACATCTAATTCTAATGCTTTTTTGAAGGATAACAATGTATTTTCTGGCGCATATTCTTTCGCGCCCCTGTGAGCAATAATAAACATAAATATTAGGGTAACAAGAAAAACCTTTTTCTGTCAATCTTAAATGAGTCCTTGCAGATAGTGTTTTCTTCTCTCAGGTGGGAAATGTTCAATTGAATAACGAAGCATTGTACGCGGCATGTTCTTATATCTTGTTAAAAGGAACTCTTCTTCAACTTCGCGAGAAACCCTCTTTCCTACTTCACGTAACATCCATCCAACAGCTTTTTGGATAAGATCATGTTTATCCAAAAGCAAGATATCTGCAACTGCAAATGTCTCTTCATATTCTTTTAAGTCTTTAATAAATTGAAATGTCGCAATAATACTAATCCGTCTTTCCCAAAGAAGTTCTGATGTAGCTAATTTTTGAAGGATCGAGCGATCACGAGTTTTGAGGTATTCACCAACTATTTTGTCTGCTGATAAATCGACAAGATCCCAATTATTAATATATTTCGTATGCGCTAGATAAAAATCGAAAATTTCTTTGGCAGTATTTTCGTCACTTTTTTTAAATTGCTCAACAAGAATTAACAAAGCAATAAGTCGTTCCTCATGTACTTTCGATTTAATAAGCTCACCAATTTCATTTAAGGAAAGTTCTTTAAAATGGTTGGCAATAGAACGCGATATCGGTACAGTAAGCCCATAAAAGATATCCCCTTCCCCATATTGCCCTTTCCCTGTTTTAAAAAATCTTTGGAGGAAAACTCCTTTTTCAGGATCTTTTTCGCGGAGGATTGCATCACGAACTTCTTGCAACATTTTTTAATTATATCATCTGGGATTCACAGAAATACTTCTAGACAAAAGAGTAAATTGTATGCTACGGTACGTATATGAGGCGTATATTTCTTTTTCTAGCTACTTTCGCACTCTTTTTTATCTTCCCTACTCACGCTTCTGCAAATGACATTATTACTGGTGAGAAACTCATAACTGTAGATCGCGGTAAGCAAATGCTTTACGCTTGGGAGAATGGACAGATTGTCCACCAAACAAGAGTTTCTACCGGAATGAAGCTTACGCCAACTGTGAAAGGAAGTTTCAAAATATATCGAAAAGTTCCAATGCAGGATATGCGTGGGCCTTCTCCGTATAAAAATATCTATCCCTCAGGGAAGTATTTAGTAAAAAATGTTCCTCATGTTATGTACTTTTATCAAGGATACGCAATTCACGGAGCATATTGGCATAATAATTTTGGGGTACCAGCAAGTCATGGCTGTGTCAACGTACCTTTAGCCTCCGCTGATTGGCTCTATAATTGGGCTGATCAAGGCACCCGCGTAGAAGTCTTCTGATCAAAATTCGACAACTTAGCCTCATTTTGATAGAATCTGTTTCATAATGAAAGAGCTCAGTCAAAAACGCACATTGCTGTGGGATCTTGATGATACCATAGGCGACTTTAGAGGAATGAGAACAGGATTACTTAACCCTGATTTAGCTCAACCGATTAAACTACGATATGGCATGCATGAACTATTAAATGAGTTTTCAGAAGCAAATGGCTATCAGCATTATATAACCTCTTCAGCTGGTCTTGGACATATAGGAGAAGCCTTAAGAAGAACACATCTGGATGGCAAATTCACAAAGATATTTGGGAGGGATACTGTTAAACAAACCGCACATGGTAAACATTACAAAGAAATTGTAAAAGGCAGCTCCGCTGAGGAGAGACAAGGCCAAATGCTTATTATTGGCGATAGTGATCGAGATAAGCCCATGGACGTTGGTGGAATGGTTTTTATGGAGTTAGGAGTTTCAGATGCTCCTCATGAAGCCTTAGTTATAAGAGAAATAATTACAAGCATTCTGGATAAAGGTGATGGTAATTTTAGAAATGGGTTTAAAGCACTTTATGAAGAAGCAGATCAGGTAGAGTCATATGAAAATGACAGATCCACGCGGAGAAGAATTGATATCGGAAATGATATTTCATTCGCTTTGGAATATAGAAGGGCTGAAGAAGTAATAGATCCCAACGAACAATTAATCCCTGTTATCTGTAATATCAAGAGTGACTCACATAGAAAACCCTATCAACCTTTCTTCTAATAATCTATTGCGAGTACATTTCCAACTCCAAGAAATCTTGCATTGGTTCCATACCCTGAATCTGGAGGGAATGTTCTCCAATAATCTTGGACATCAGCAGGCATTTGACGAAAATCCAGTGTCTGTACCATTTCTTTCCATCGTGCTTGTAGAATTCTAAATAACCTTATTTTTTCTCCTTCTTCAATTCTTAATTCAGTTGGATCTTTCATAATTCCTGGTGGGGTTTCAATACGAGGAATGTAGCGCTGTCTGTCTTGCACTTCGTTTCCAACTACAACTGTAGCAGTAGGTAAAATTAAACCATCTCCTCTATCCAAATATGTATCAGCTAAAATATGCGTAAGTCGTAACTTTTCTGCCACAGCATAAGGATTAACAGACATATGACTATGCTCATTTACAAGCCTCTCACGCTTTCCTGAAATATCGGTATCGCAAGGTATTTCACCTGCTGGTATACCAAATCCAAATACCATATATGGTCTAGATGACGTCTTTAAAGTTTTCGCCACATATTCATTCCCCTCAGCAGTTACTAATAAAGCCACATCACGATCTTGCCCAAACCCAATATGCTCAGTAACCTGAGCCGGGACAATTGCAGCCATCCTCGCATCTCTTTCGTGTTGTTTCACTTGCTGAGCTAAAAATGCTTCAGAGTAAATTGGTTGCTGTCTTTCAGGAGTTTGCGGCACGATACTTCGCGCTTCTTTACGAGCACGTAACGAGATACCTCTAATTCCTCTCTCCAACAATGGCATAAAAAAAGATGATACAACTCGTCTATTTATGTGTCAATGTCTGATTTTAGTCAGGAAAAAGTAGAAATCAATAATCTTTAGCGATTATTTAAATTTTTGAGGATACGATTTTATAATTGCATTTGCTTGTGCTGCTGAAATTTCTGCTGATTGAGCGAACGCTTCACGCTGTTTACTGTAAGCGAGTGGATAATTTTGACTTGCATATGCATCTATTGACGCTTTTAGCAATGTTGCTGTATCCAATGAGAGCTTTTGGAGACCATTTTCAGGAAAATCTTTGTTTGCCTTTTTAAACATTGCTGACTCAGAAGCACTCGTTGTCAGTAATCGTTTGGTACTGCTTTCCATACTAACTTTATTATTTCTTTTTACAGCATTTGTATAAATCAGAATGTCATTCATCATCGACTCCTGTAATTTTTTATATGCTATTTCTGTGTCTTTACCGTAATATTCTCCATAGATCTCAGATCGCTCATTTATACTCGCAGTTACTTGCATAGTTAATGCACTAATGTCTGCCGATCCATCATAGGTTGATCGAGATAACTGTAATAATAAAGCAATAAATTCTTCTTCACGTTGTTGTAAATCTAAGCGAAATGCAACTGCTTTATCAATTTTTGTTGTTGAAGGAACAGGTGTAACAATCTGTTGTGACTGCGCAGATGTCGAACCGAAAAGAACATCTGGATGAAATACGAGATATCCTGCAGAAAGTCCCAAAGAGAATGCGATAATTCCCCCAACAAAAAGAGTAAAACCTTTTATAAAATTTGAATAATGTTGCATAAAATAAATGTGCTTAAGTATCGTTAATTTAGCCTGAGAAGTCAAGAGGAAGAGCTATTCTTAACGATGAGTTCTAATACGCGGATGTAGCCTTCAAAATCATTCCTTTCAACACCTCGTAATAAATGTCTCATTGCTGCTTTTACTTCTGGCTCCAACTTTTCTACTAAATCGGTTCCTTTTTTCGTTACTTCAATAACTTTTGCTCTTTTATCTTCTTTATCATTTGTCCGTTTGACAAGTTTCTTTTTTTCCAGACTATCAACAAGTGATGTCACTAAAGGCGCCTCGACATTCAGAAGATTTGCAAGTTTTGCTAACTTCATGCTTCCATGATCATGCAATTGTCCCAACAACTTCCACTCAGGAACTGATATAGAAAAAGGTGAAAGAACTGATGTGAGTTGAATGGTGAGAATTCGATAAGCTTTCCCTTGTAATAACCCAGCGTTATAAGCTTTTTTATTTTGCGGTTTTAGCATAGGCAGCGTACAGTTCTATCATAATATATAGAATTAGAATAGTACAATGGCAGAGCTAAAAAGCTGAATA
The DNA here is from genome assembly GCA_965230895.1 of uncultured Gammaproteobacteria bacterium. Taxonomy (GTDB): domain Bacteria; phylum Patescibacteriota; class Microgenomatia; order Levybacterales; family UBA12049; genus JACDET01. The sequence continues at coordinate 1,568,693 of OZ246394.1, read as the reverse complement.
ATAAATGCCCATAATCCTGCTTTTTTTGAAGCGAGTAATTGTTCGAATGATAACTTTTTTGCTTTTGTTTTTGTTTTGGCATCAAATCGATATCGGATAATTTTTGCAGGAACCCCACCGACAATTGCATATGGTTCAACATCTTTTGTAACAACAGATCCAGCCGCGATTACTGCTCCCCGACCGATTGTAACTCCACCAAGAATTGTTGCTTTTGCACCAATCCATACATCATCTTCAATAACAATTTCCTTTTCTGATGCTTCCTGAAAGATCATTGGTGATTTCCAATCATCCAAACCGTGATGAACAGTTGCAAAAAGGACGTGAGGACCCACCATGACGAAATTACCAAGCTTCATTCCATGCGGTGTTGAAAACGTTACGTCATGATTAATGAAAATGTATTTACCAAAATTCATATTTCGGACATTTTCAAATTTACAATCAGGCATAATATAAACGTTTTTACTCCAGTTAGAGAAGTTCCCACCAAGTTGTACTGATCGCAAACGCGCAGTTATATATTTTGATTTAATATATGCATTGATGAGTGAAGTAATAATTTGTTTTTTCCGCATAACAATTCCGATATAGCCTGCATATAAGAAATTTTTGACAATATGTCCAATCAACCATGCAAAACCGATTCCTGTAAGTGCATAATTACTCCAAAGATAACTTAATCCAATAATCGTTACTGTACCAATAATATTAATAGTAAAGAGCGCTTTCATTTTTCGCTGTACATTAAGAATTGTTAACCCAAGATAATTAAGCGAAACAGGGATTCCAGCAACAGCAAGAAGTTGCAAGAATCTTACACCTTCTTCTGAATAGCTCTTGCCAAAAAACTGTAATACAAATCCTCCCAAAAGACTTAAAATAATAATTCCTGGAATTAATAGCATTGCAATAAACTTGAGGGCTTTTCTCACATTAAACCAAAAGTTCTTTTCACTATATGAACCTTCTGCAAACAACGATTGTGTCGTTGCATATGGCACTGTGTACAACAAGTTTGCAATCATATACGAAACATAAAAATACGCAGCGGTTTCAGGATTAACAGTATTTGTGATCATCAATGGTAAAACAAGTCCTGGTGCAATTCCCAAGAGTCCGACAATAAAGTTAATACTCGAAAATTGGAACATATCTTTTAATTTTTTCTTTTGGAACTTTGGAGCAAAACGGAAACCAAACTTTCTTATCAATACAAAAATACTTACGAAGAGTGCACTTGATAATGCCAACGCCCAACCCATAAATATACCGACAGCACCAAATCCTACAAAAGCTGCAGGCAATGCTAACTTACTTAAAGAAACAATAACATTTTTAATAAAGATATACTTCCCTGCTCGTAACGCGATAAAGATACTTTCAGTAAAGAAATCGAGAGAAATAAGGATTGTCAATAAAAGGAATGCCCATCCCCCAATTCCTTCTCGAAGAAAAAGCAGACTTGGAGATAGATATGAAAGTAATAATAAAAAACCACCTGCGACAACTGCTGCAGCTGCAGCAATAATACTAAATGTATTACTTAACAACTGGTTCGGTTCCTTTTCCTTTGCAAGAAATCTGATGATACTGTAATTTAGACCCAGAACACTAATGTTCATAATAAATGTAGCTGCAGATATAATGGCTGTTGCAAGACCTACTTGAGCATCTTGATACATTTTTGCCACAATTAACCAGAAGAAAAATCCGCTTGCTGAAACGATAGCTGTACTTGCCATCATAAAGATCGAATTCTGGTACAGAGTGTCCTTTCGAAGAGACCAAACTTTTTTCGTAATATTCTTTAGTTTTCCCATGAATCTCACAACCTATTTTTAGGTCTATAGTATTATAACATAGAAAGCTTTAATTGCAACAATAATGACTTATAGTTGATGTTTCATCTAATTCTGGTTTTTCAATAGAGATCTCCTTATTGACAGCCTCATCCGATTCTTTTACTGTTAATGTATGGAGAATAATAATCTGCAGCGTCTTTTGTCGCGTAAATCCGTAATTATAGGGATTGCTGTCATACTCCTCGCCAGTTTTGCATTTCTTTTCTTAGAAGTAAATCAATCAAGACAACCAGCACCTGAACCAACTCCATCTCCCGCGCAACAAGTGACACCTGAGACATCAGAAAACATGTGGCCGTCTGTACAACCTGATAAAGAAATTGAAGGCCAAATCATTGTTCAATTCAAGCCAGAATATACCGATGCGCAAATAAATGAACGGCTTAAGCAATATGACGCAAGCATTATCAACACAATTGAAGGGATTAATACAAAAGTATTAAAAGTTCCTGCAGGGCAAGAGGATGCAATTATGGAACGTCTTCGAAATGATCCATATGTCCAGTCCGCAGAACAAGATACCACCAACCATATTATGTATACTCCGAACGATACAAATTACAACCTGCAGTATGGCTTAAAAAATATTGGACAAGCAATTCAGAATATTACTGGAACGGCAAATGCAGATGTCAAAGCTGAAGCTGCATGGGATGTAACTCGAGGAAATGGTATTAAAGTAGCTATTCTTGATACTGGTATTCAGACGAATCATCCAGATTTAAGTGGAAAAGTTATTGCCTCAAAATTTTTTACAACGACTACTGTTGAAGATAGTTTCGGTCATGGCACACACGTCGCAGGTATTATCGCCGCTACAACAAATAATAGTGCTGGTGTCGCAGGTACATGCCCTGATTGTCAACTAATTATCGGTAAAGTTATGGATGATACCGGTAGTGGTTCAACATCAAACATCGCATCTGGTATTACTTGGGCTGCAGATCAAGGCGCTCAGGTAATTAATTTAAGTTTGGGATCTGTACAGGCATCAAGTAAAACCACATATCAAACCGCAATTAATTATGCCACGCAAAAAGGTGCAATTGTTGTCGCAGCTGCAGGAAATTGCGGTGGCACAAACTTTTCCTCAAATGGTTGTACAGCACAAAATCAAATCTCATACCCTGGCGCAAATGATGGCGTCATCACTGTTGGATCCACTGACAATAAAGATGTAAAATCAACATTTTCTAATTATGGAACACATGTAGAAGTAACAGCCCCTGGAACCAATATTGTCTCAACGGTTCCTGGAAGTAAGTATGCTTACAAAAGTGGTACATCCATGGCAACACCGATGGTTGTCGGTGTCGTCGCGTTGATAAAAGCTGCAAATCCAAATGCATCAGCAAGTGATGTCACAAACAAGCTCTATTCTACTGCTGATAAGATTACTGGAACTGGACAATATTGGACACAAGGAAGAGTTAATGCGGCAAAGGCTGTAGGAGCATCGACAGTTACTCCTACAACAACTGCACCTACCACAGTAACTCCTACCTATGTTTGTGGTGGATCTGGGACTGGAAACGTATGCCCGCCTACCCCATCAAGCGCACCGACGATCTTTATCTCGCCAACAATTAGCGTCGGTCCAGGAACAATAGCACCATCAAATACACAACCGACAATAAACCCAGGCACAACTGTACAACCAACAATCTCAAGCGGGCCTATTGGTGGCGGCGGTGGTGGTGGATCTACCCCATGTAGAAGTCTTAATCAAATGACGTACAACAGATCATACAAATCAGGCGGACAACAAGAGAGAATCAAAGCTCACGTAAAGAATGATACAAATGTACAAGGTTTCTTAGACAGATTCTTTGAATTTATTTTTAGGCTTATCGAGTTAATATTTAGAATTATTGGTATTCAAACACCTTGCTTGATCAATCCACCAATCGGTTCACCAGGAAACCCAACTCCTGTTCCAGGAGGTGGGACACCAGGAGTAAATCCAAATCCTACGACAAATCCAACGGCAACACTCGTTCCAAGTGTCAGCGCTTCTCCTGGAGCATCAATCGTACCATCAAATAATCCTAATCCTGGTACCTCCCCTGGCGTTTCCACAGTCCCACCTGTTGGTGGTGGCGGTGGTGGAAGTCCACAAGTATCTACTGTACCTCCAGTCGGAGGTGGCGGCGGTGGTGGTAACCCACCAACAGCTACTCAGGGAGGACAGCTTCCACCACCTGTAAGTGGTGGCGGATCAGGCGGCGGTGGTGGTGGTACTGCACCAAATCCAAATACCCCAAACCCACAAGGATATAATGGACAATGTAAACCTGAAGATGCACAGAACGGATTTAGTTACTGCTTTGGTGATGGTCCAAACTCAGGAAAATGTCTCCCACCAGCTGGAGAATGTAACGCCCCAACACAACCATACCCTGATGGTGAATTTAGATCACTATATTGCACCAGTAAGGATCGTCAAGAATATCTCCCTCCTGCTGGTGGAGCTGCAAGAGGTATTTGCAAAGTTTGTCCAAAAGGAGCCACAGTAAAACAAGGTGCGACGGCATGTACCTGTGACCAGGCAGGCTTCGTCCCAAATGCTGATAAAACACTCTGTGTAAGACAGATTCAAGGATGCAAGACGATGACTCCTGATAATAAGTGTTCAGAATGTACATCTTCAAGTCAGCAGCCAGCTCCAGATGGATTGTCCTGTGTAGCAAAACCAGCTCCTCCAGTTAATCCAAATCCTGGTTCAGGTGGCGGCGGTGGCGGAACTGGAGGCAATACTTGTGTTGTTTATCCGTATGGCGGCACAAGCTGCCCTGCTGGACAATCTTGCTCTCTCAATCCAACCACAAACAAGAGAACTTGCGTTGCAATTCCTAGTACCGGAGGTGGCGATACTTGCGTTGTCTATCCATACGGTGGAACCAGTTGCCCTGCTGGACAATCTTGTTCTCTCAATCCAACAACCAATAAGAGAAGTTGTGTTGCAGTTCCAAAGATACAACGTGGACAACCATGTGTTCCAAGCAATAATCTTTGTGATGCTGGTCTTGTTTGTATGATAAATCCATCGAATGGGTCTGGATATGTCTGTCAATAAAATGATTGTATACTTTATATATGAATAGTAAATTTTTACCATTGATTGTATTAGGACTTTTCGTAATCGGAATTGCAAGTATTCTTTTGCGTGGTGAGCCGTTGTTTGGTGTAAAGACTGATGAATCTACCGTGCTGCAAAATCTTTCTTCGGATAAAGATCAGGAAACCTCTATGAGAATTCTTAAAGACGCAAAAATGGAAAATGCATTGCAAAGTGAGACACAGATTACTCTTTTTGCGCCAACAGAAGAAGCATATAAAAGTCTCTCTCCTGAAGTTTTGAAACTCCTTAACGATAAAACAGATAATGTTATGCAAGTACATACGGCAAATAATCACATGGTACTTGGAAATTATCCAACCTCAAGCTTTAATGACGGAATGATATTAACGACTGTGAATTCTGAGCAAGTTAAAATCACGAAGCGAAATAACAAATGGTATGTTAATGATGCACAAATAGTAAACCCAGATGTAAAATCCCAAAATGGTGTTATACACGGCATTAATAGAGTCCTCCTTCCGTATCGTTAGATCCTTGACGAATTACGCACAATCTCTATAATAAGTACATGATCCTTATTGTCGATTTTGGTTCGCAAACTGCACACCTTATCGGCAGGCGTCTGCGACAAATTGGCGTAAAAGTAGAATATGTCCATCCGGAAGATGCTCTAGAACAAACTCACAAACTCAACCCTACTGGTATTATTCTTTCTGGAGGTCCTTCATCTGTGTATGATAAGGATGCTCCAACTATTTCGAAGGACATTTTCGACCAAAATATACCAATCCTTGGCATCTGTTACGGATGGCAAATCATGGCAAAACTTCTTGGTGGAAAAGTGAAAAATACTACAAAAGAATATGGTCCGGAGAAAGTAAAAATTAATCATTCAGTTGGAGTTCTCGATAAGCTTCCGAAAAAACCTTTTCAAGTATATGTTTCCCATGGCGATTCAGTTATCACTTTGCCCAAAGGATTTACTGTTACCGCCTCCACAAAAACTGTCGAATTTACCGCTGTTGAGAATGCTGCAGAGAGGTTATATGGCGTTCAATTTCATCCGGAAGTTCATCATACTGAAAACGGTTTAGAGGTCTTAAGAAACTTCGCCATGATCTGTAAAGAAACATTAGAAATCCTTTCATTGGATCCTCAAAAATTAATTAATGAGATAAAAGAAACTGTAGGCTCGCAAAAAGTGATTTGCGCAGTTTCAGGTGGAGTTGATTCGACTGTAGCTGCTTTTCTCATCGGAAAAGCTATTGGGAAAAATTTAATTCCTGTGTATGTAGAAAGCGGTTTGATGAGAAATGATACTGAAGATCGCGTCAAATATATTTTCTCAAAACTTGTTAAATCAGATCTGGTTATTATCGATGCAAGAAAGCAGTTTCTACAAGCATTAAAAGGTGTTATAGATCCAGAACAAAAGAGAAAAATTATCGGTAAATTATATGTCGATCTCTTTCAAGGCATTGCGGAGAAACACCCGGAAGCAGCTTTCCTTGGACAAGGAACTATCTATTCAGATGTTATTGAATCAAAGGGTTCGAAACATGCATCGCATATTAAATCACATCACAATGTCGGTGGCTTACCAAAAGATATGAAGTTAAAATTGCTTGAACCAGTGAGGAACTTCTATAAAGATGAAGTTCGTGAAATTGGAAGACTTGCAGGCCTTCCAGAGGAGGTTATTATGCTTCACCCTTTCCCTGGTCCAGGATACGCGGTAAGGATTCGTGGAGAAGTTACAAAAGAACGATTAGATCAAGTAAAAATAGCTGATGAAATTGTCCTTGAAGAGTTTATGAATGCTGACATATACAACCGAGTCTTCCAATGCTTTGCAATTATGACCGGGGCATTTAGCACTGCAGTAAAAGGCGATGCTAGAGTCTTTGCGGAAGTGGTCGGCATTCGCGCATATGAATCTGTTGATGTGATGACCTCTAGTGTTGCAGATGTGCCATATAACGTATTGCAAACAATTGCATCAAGAATTGTCAATGAAGTTCCGCATGTATCTCGTGTTGTTTATGACATTACCACGAAGCCTCCAGCAACAATGGAATGGGAATAATATGAATAAGCTTTTTAAAGTTGTAACGTTACTTCTCCTCCCTATCACAGCAGTCTTTCTTATTGCATTACAAATGAAACCTTTTGGCTGGTATATTTTCCTTGCGGGTGTAGTAGCTTTATTCTTTTGTGACAAGAGCTTAAGAAAAGATATAATTCTCGTTTATATTAGTTTAGCGTTGCTTGGAGTAACTCCAATAACTACCGATATCAGCATTACGCATATGCTACAAATGGGTGGGCTTCTAACGCTTGCAATAGCAATCCCCTACGTGATTTCTAGATATTTGTATAGAGATCATTTAGTACGCTTTAAGATGCATCATGGAAGAAAATGGACTAAAAAAGAAATTGGTTACATATTCCTCACTTTCATAATTGCCTATCTCCTCTTTCCTTTCATGCTACGTGAAACGGGTTCTTATCTCAATTGGACTGTGGAACTTGGTGCTATAAATCTTTTTATACTATTTCTCGGTACAAACGCTTTGGGGATTTGGGATGAATTATTCTTCGTAAACACTGTTTTGGGGATACTGAGAAAGCATCTCTCCTTCCTTATTGCAAACCTTATCCAGAGCATAATGTTTACGGCGTTTCTTTATGAATTAGGATTTCGTGGATGGATATTTATTATTATTTTCTTCTTTGCATTATTACAAGGATATGTCTTCAAAAAGACAGAGTCACTTTTATATGTAATTGCCATCCATCTTACAGCAGATCTTATACTTTATTTAGTACTTATACATCTGCATCACCCACAGCTCTTACAATTTTTCTTAACATAATGGATATTGTGTTTACGCATGGTTTGTGATATATCTGAATTAATTCTTAGGCGGGAATTATGAAGAGTACAAGGCTCAAGAGAAAATCACTCGTTGGGTTGCAAAACCTGTTGTTTCGTGGGTCTGTAAACGCTCCCCCAACCCCCAGTATTGATAAGATTGATCCGTACGCTTACGTCGAAGCAATTGTTGAAGCTGTACATGAACCGATTCTTATCCTCGATAAATCCCTGACAATCAGATCTGCAAATAAAACCTTTTTTAAATCCTTCAAATTAGCAAAAAAACAAACACTAGGAGCGAATCTTGCTGAAGTTGCAGCACAAGATCATGAGGTCAAAAGTTTAGTCGCAAAACTGCAGGCATTATCGAATGACAATACTTCTTTTGAAGAAGTAGAAGTTTCTTATACGTTTGAAAAGATTGGGACGAGAACACTCGTGCTCAATGCAAAAAGGATTTTATTGGGCAAATTTGCTACTGAATTTATTTTACTTGAAATTGAGGACATAACGAAAAGACGTTTGATCGAACAGCAAAAAGATGACTTTATTGGCTATGTAACACACGAACTGAAGACACCGATTACAACAGTAACAGCATTTATTCAAATCATGCAAGGATATCATGCAAAGACAGGTGATAAAAAATCTCAATTTCTTTTGGCAAAAGTTGCAAATCAAATGGAACGCCTGACAGGTCTACTTAATTCTTTTGCAAATGTTTACAAAGCTCAAACGGGAAAAATCGAGATTTATAAGCAGCAAGTGAATATAAATAAACTGGTCCATGAAGTAGTAGAAGCCTTTCAATATACGACAACAACGCATGACCTTCATATTAAGGGTGAAATCAAAAGAGATATCCAGGCTGATAAAGAGCGTATTCATGAGGTGCTCATTAATCTTATAATCAATGCAATTAAATATTCGCCCAACGCAAATAAGGTAATAATTAAACTTGTCGAGAAACCAAAAGAAATAATCATTAATGTAAAGGATTTTGGATTTGGTATCTCCAAAGAGGAACAGAAGAAAGTATTTGAACGATTCTTCAGAGTTAAAGGAAAAGCCGAAAATCAAATTGAAGGACTAGGTCTTGGATTATACCTCGTTTCAGAAATTATAAAACAACACGGTGGGAAAATATGGGTCAAAAGTACATTTGGGAAAGGCTCTACTTTTTCATTCTCTCTCCCAATAAAATAAACTATTTTTTATGGTAAAGGCTTTCTAGGTTTTCTCGGCCCCACTTCAGTGATTCTGCCATCCAGATAAGCTCTGTGAACCCTCGTTCAATTCTACGAATATAACCATCATCAATGATTTCACCTCTTTCATCAAAAAGGTTTTGTACTTGAGGGAAATAGACATCCGAAAAAGTTGCAACCATTCCCATTTCACGGACAGTATTTACAAGAGACTCTATAGCTCGGGCTCCTCCAAATATGCCATTAGAAACACCAGCAAAAGCCACGGGTTTATGGATGTAATTTTGCAATTCACTATCAAGCATCCTTTTTAATGTCCCGGGAAAACTATGATTATATTCAGGAGTAACAATAAAGAAAGCATCAGCTCGGGCAGTCAACGCAGAGTATTTTGGATCTTTCCCTTCTGGATCATTCCCATCATAAGGGAAATGATAGTCATTTGGATCGACTAATTGTACTTCAATCCCTCCTATTGATTTACCAACTTTTTCAATAAGTCGAGCAGCTTTAATAGATTCTCGCTTTTGTCTGACCGTGCCAAGTAAGATAGGTATGAAAAGATCTGCCATGAGCCCATTCTACAGAAATGCTTTTGAGTCGTAAATAGGAATTTCACTTGAATTATGTTGCGATAATTGGAATACTATAAAGTACATGGCATTATTCTCACCTCAACCTGAATTTCCGACAGCTGATCCGGCTGAAAAATTAAATAAAAAGAAAATTATTTTCATTTCCTTGGGTGTCATGGCTGTTGCAGTTATTGCTGCTTTGGTGGCAGGCTTTCTAGCTCCTGGTGCACAAAAGAATGGCATACTTACACCACAAAACTCAGTTGTAGTTAATGAACAAGGTACTCCGATTCCAACAAATGAAGTCGATGCGCAAGTCACCGGAGGAGCAGGCATAGTCACAACGAATCCATATAGAACTCCTACTCCTCGAGGCGAAGTAACGCCTCAATATGATTATATTCCTGAGCCAACCATTGATATAGATTCTCTTTTACCTACAAAAAAAGTTACACCTACTCCAACACCACTTCCCGGTCCATTCTTTATTGCAAATGGTAAACAAAATGATCTTAGGATACGGTTATTTAAACGTGAAGACTGGGATCTATTAAATGAAGTGCAAATAATTAACGCACGGACAACAGAAGTAAGGATCATTGGATATACATACGATTCCGCATATGGTGATTCAGCATTTTTCTCAAAGGATTTCTCTCAAGTAATATATGCCGGTGGAAGCAAAACAGATTATCAGAATGTCATAGTATACTCCATCCCTCAAAAGAAAGCTGTTAAAGACATTACGCTTGCTGATATGAAGCGTGCACTTCCCGCTCTTCAGATACAAAAAACTGCAACAATAAGCCAAATGATGCCATCACCTGATGGACGAAAAGTTGCACTAAGTTATGGAAATACATTTAATGTCGGGCCCATTGATCCAGCAACATTTATGATTGCAATCGATTTAGTTACAGAACGGATGGAGTTATTGCCAGCAAGAGGCTTAGTTAAGGGATGGAAAGATGCAACAACTGTTGAATATGAGATCAATACTACTCCAGAGACAAGAGTCACGCAGGAAGTAAAAGTAACTAAGATTTAATAATTCCCTCCAATTCATACCGTTCACACACAAACCTCTCAACTTACCATAACAATACTACTCTAGTATTAATAAAGAAAGGAGGTGAAAATATGACAGCAAGTAAAACTAATGTTTCTAATAACAAAACAATGCCTAAGCAGATGCAACCGCAGAATATTGCCAAGAAAGTAAAAGAAACTGTCAATAAAACAGGTTCTAAAGGCGGTACACAAATGATGGGAACTGCTGCTGGAGTTGTTGTCGGAGCGGCTGTAGGAGGAATCCTAGGCGCTGCAGCAACTGATAAAGGGACTCGAGACAAGTTAACAGAGTTTTCGAAGACAGCAATCGATACAGCAGAAAAGTTAAGCCAGAAAGCGACGCAGTTGTCTGAACAAACAGATCAAGCTACCAAACAAATGGCTCATGATGTTCAGGATCTGCAAAAGAAGACTGAAAAAAACTAAAATACCCACTAAAACGAGAAGATATAACTTATGAATATATATTCTCGTTTTTTGGGTGATATAAAAATTTTAATAAAGGACGATTACTAAAAAAAGAATTTTATCTTTTGCGTGCAGAAGATTTCTTAGAAGGAGTTGGAAGAATGTCTCGAACGATATCTGCGGCTTTTTTGACGGGTTTAAGTCCGAGATTAGTTACTTGATCAACACGCAATTCCACAAAATCATGCAAATCTCCAATCTTCTTTTTAATATAAAAAAGGAGAACCACTATTCCCAGAAGAATAATTATTCCCAATACCATATAGACAATACCGAGAAGATAGAAAGTATTCTGTAAATCCATGGTTCGATACTACCTGAGTTATTCGGCAGAAGTATGACAGAGCGGTAAGAAGAATGAAAGAAGACGTTTTCTCTGCTACAATAGTGGCATGACGAAAAAGAAGAAATATTTGGGAGTTACCCTTATTGTATTGCTCTATGTTGTCATAGCAATTATCGGATTCTTTATCGTTTATTTCATTAAAACTGCGGTTATAAAAACTCCGGCAACAGAAACTCCAACAACGGCAAAACCAACAGTCCCACCTGCTCCGAGCGGATTTAAAACATATCAAAATACAGATCAAAAATATTCTTTGAATTATCCTGAAACGTTACAAATTAAAGAATCATCATATGGATTTGGGGTAAATACTGTCGAGCTTCGAAGCGAAGATAATGCTGATCCAGCGTATGCTCCAGATGTACAGATTTTAACAGTACCAAAAAACATTGCAAAAGCAATCGGACAAGATTTTGAGACCTATCATGCAATGGCAGATAAATCCTCTCGATCTATTAAAAGTCCATTTGGACAAGACAGCGGATCTGAGATTTTCACAAAGGTACGTAATCGAGAAGTGAATGGATTGAGGGCAATTGATTATACTTCAGTCCCAAATCCTAATCCTGATAATCAAGAACCAGAACTCGGAACTATGGTTGAAACAAAAGGAGCACTTGTCATTTTTGCGAGCGGATCAGACGACCGAGAGCAAATCGAAGAAGTTCTTAAAACTTTCAAGTTTGAGAACTAATTCTCTACTTTTTTCAATTCAAGTTTATACTTTGGCAGAAATGATTTACCTTTCTTTCCGCTGACAAGAAACATTCCTGCAAAGAATGCTAATCCAATTCCAAGAAGTGTTCCACCAATAACATCAGTCGTCCAATGCTCCCCGAGTGTTACTCGCGAAACAAGCATTGCAATATCAAATCCGATAATTGCTCCTGAAAGGATAAGTTTGGCAAGTAATGGTAGTCGTTTCGTTTGCCATAACAAGGTAAGCAAAATAACTGAGATAAAAACCGCTCTCCCGGAATGACCAGACGGATAAGAGAACTCCGACCTAACATGAAATTGTGGGAGGTTGAGAATTTGCTCAGTTCGTAGCATAAATTCAGGCGGGGGTGGATGATTCACGAAATACTTCCCGAATAACTCAACGAAATGAAAGCTTACATACATGGCAAATGCTGCAATTCCCGCGACAATCTTTCGTGACAAAAGAAAAATGGCGAGTAATACGATTGTCGACACTTCAAACTTCCCAATGTCACTTAAAAAGGAGAATTCATTAGTCCAATTATCACCAATCTTGTCCTGTAATCGTACAGTAGTATTAAAGTCAAAAGTGGTAAATAAATCCTCGTGGACTAAATAGGAAAATATGACAAATTGAATTATAAAAAAGAAACCAACGATAAAGTATATTTGTCTTAAGGGCATTTCTCTATTATACCCAAAGGGTATAACTTCTTCTACACTGATTTTCACAACTGATCTTATGAACAAGGTCGCAAAAATGCAGTAAGAGGAGTACATAAAAATGCTCTAGCATGTAGCAAACGATATGTGCTACAACTTATATATGGCAGTCTCTGTAAAAGATTCAGAATTTGAGGACGACGCAAAAGAAAGAACATTTCTGATGATAGAACATCGCCTACCATGGCTCGTGGTAGGACTTTTGGGTGGGATTGTCGCGACCATCCTCTCCGCGCATTTTGAAGATCTTATTGCCAAAAATATTCAACTAGCTTTCTTTATCCCGATTATTGTTTATATGGCTGATGCACTCGGAACTCAAACGCAAACTGTATATGTGAGAAACATGGGTAAGCGCCGTATAATCTTTAAAAAATACATTTTTAAAGAATTGCTTTTAGGCTTGCTCTTAGGACTACTTTTTGGAGCAATTATCGGACTTGTTTCATATTTATGGTTTGGTGTATTTGATACAAGTCTTACAATAGGATTGGCAATGTTTACAACGATGGCAACCGCACCTGTTTTGGCTTTAATAATACCTGAGTTAATACGGAAAGAGCATAAGGATCCTGCTGTGGGTTCAGGACCATTTACAACTGTTTTGCAGGATCTTTTAAGTTTATTAATTTACTTCTCAATCGCAACTGTAATAATCCTCAAATAATCACAAAAATAAAAGAACAACTGAGTCATAATGTGGATAGAAAAATTAGCAGAATTCGCAGCCTTTAGCCTTCTTTTTACCTTTTTTTGCTTTGGTTACACTCTTCACAAGCTTCTTTGCAGCAGCTTTCTTTGAAGTCTTTTTATCACTACTAAATAATCCGAATATTGCCATATATCTACTGTAAAATAAATTCTGATGTCTTGTCAATAGCTGAACATTTCTTCTATAGTTAAAGTAATGACTGAGGAAAATCTCGCATACTATTCTTTATCAAAAGCAGACATCTTCTCAAAATTCCAAACGAGTGATGAAGGTATCTCAGACGCTGAAGCTGCAAAAAGGCTTGAGACGTACGGACGTAATGCGTTAACCGTCAAAAAGAAAATTTCTCCTTGGATGATGTATCTCGGACAATACAAAAATACACTTACCATCATTCTTATTATTGCTGCATTCCTTATCCTCTTTATTTATCACTTCGGAGAAAAAGATCAGTCAGATCTTATAGAAGCGGGACTTATTCTTGCGATTGTTTTTATGATTACCATCCTGGGTTTTATCCAGGAATTTAAGGCAGAAAAAGCAATTGAATCATTAAAGAAGCTCCTCGCATATAATGCCAAAGTGAGAAGGAATGGAAAAGAAAAAGAAATTCCCGTAGCAGAATTAGTCCCGGGAGATATGGTTATTTTGGAAGAAGGAACAAAAATCCCTGCGGATATGCGTCTCCTGGAAGTTTATAGCCTTAGTGTTAATGAAGCATCACTCACAGGAGAATCCGTTCCTGCAAGTAAAAATCCTGCTGATCTGGATGGAAATAAGCAATTAGGCGATCAAAAGAATATGGCGTTCTCAGGCACAGCAATTGCTTCAGGCCGCGCTATCGGAATTGTGGTGAGAACTGGTGACCGTACAGAAATTGGAAAGATCGCACAAAGTGTCGCACAGACTGAAGATGAAGAAACACCAATTCAAAAGCGTTTAGACCAAATCGGAAAGATGATTGGCTACGTCATTTTGGGAATCTGCGCAATTGTTTTTGTCTTCATTATGTTCTTTGCAAAAGAATTTGTGGACCAACCGCTCATGCAACGTGTCATCCATTCTTTCATAGCAGCAGTTGCCTTAGCTGTCGCAGCAATCCCCGAAGGACTCCCTGCAGTTGTTACTATTTCTTTGGCGCTTGGCACACAACGTATGCTAAAGAAAAATGCTTTGGTCCGCAAACTTAATTCTGTTGAAACACTTGGATCAACCGATACGATTTGTTCGGATAAGACAGGGACATTAACAAAAGGTGAAATGACCGTCACAACAATCTATTACGCCGATCATCTTTATGAAGTAAGTGGTACAGGTTATGAAAAAGAAGGTAAATTTACAGATGATGGAAAAGAGATTGTTAAGTATCCATTTACTCCTATGCTCGAAGCTGGATTGTACTGTAATAATGCAAAAATTAACGATGGAAAAGTACTTGGTGATCCGACTGAAGCAGCATTAATTGTAAGTGCCACAAAAGCGAAACTTGATCAAGCGACAGGAGAACGTGTCATGGAAATTCCGTTTAGTAGTGAACGAAAGATGATGTCCGTTGTTATTAAGAAGGATAATAAATATATCCTCTACTCCAAGGGTGCACCTGAAGTGGTTATCGATCATTGCTATCGAATAATGCAGTCCACAAAAGAAGATCCAATCGTCACAAAGGACAAAAAGGATATTCTCGCAATCAACCAAAAACTTTCTACACACGCATTACGAAATCTAGGATTTGCTTATAAAGAGATGACCAAGGCAGAATTTGAAAAGCTGAAGTCTGATGAAAAACAACTTGAAAAGGGATTAACGTTCCTTGGAATTCAAGCAATGATTGATCCTCCTAGAACAGAAGTCACTCCCCTTATCACACAATGTAATGAATCAGGAATCCGGGTCATTATGATTACTGGAGATCATCCAGAAACTGCAAAAGCAATTGCAGGAGAAATCGGAATTAAAGGTGATGCTCTCACTGGAGATGCGCTGAGCAAGATGGATGATAAGGAACTTGCAAAGGCTGTAGAATCAATCAGTGTTTATGCGAGAGTTAATCCTGATACAAAACTTCGTATTGTTGCGGCATTGCAAAAGAATGGACATATCGTCGCAATGACCGGAGATGGCGTAAATGATGCTCCAGCACTTAAGAAAGCTGACATTGGCATCGCTATGGGAATCACAGGAACTGATGTCGCCAAAGAAGCATCAGACATGGTTCTCTTGGATGATAAATTCTCAACGATTATTAATGCAATTGAAGAAGGACGTGGAATTTTCCACAATATCCGAAAATTCGTTATCTATCTCCTATCCTGTAATTTAGCTGAAGTATTAATTGTCTTCTTTGGTGTCATTATCCTCCAAGACCTCGTTCTCACTGCGACAATGCTTTTGTGGATCAATGTCGTTACCGATGGAATCCCAGCCGTAGCACTTGGTCTTGATCCTGCGGAGAAAGGAATCATGAGGTACTCCCCTCGTGTGTTCCAAACGCAAATTGTCAGTACAAGACTTTGGGTTGAAATGATCGTTTTTGGTATTTTCTTGAGCGTCTTTGTCCTTGGTTCATATATGCTCAATCTTGCAAATGGTATGCAGGCTGCGCAAAGTGCAGCGTTTACAAGCTTAGTTGTATTTGAATTGGTTAGTATTTACTTAATTCGATCAGGATATAAAGTTTCATTCTTCTCAAATAAATGGCTCCTTATCTCAATTTTGGCAACAATCGCATTACAACTCGTTATCGTATATACGCCATTCTTCAATACCCTTTTTGGAATCGTCCCAGTTCAGATAAATGATTGGATCTTCATGATCCTCGCAAGTATTTGGCTCTACTTCGCATTCCAGTTAATGAGAATTGCTCTTGATACAGTTCCAGCATTTAAAGAAGCAAGATAATCTTAAGAAAACTACTTGCATTCCCTATCAAAAATACTGTACTGTAATTGTAGGCAGGTTTTTATTAACCAAATGGGATTAGAAGAATCAATCGCTAGAAACTCGGTCAACATCCTCATCGGCGCAACTATCGTCCTTGCTGTTCTTGTCGGCATTTCTCTTCATGAAAAATATCTTAATGAAGGTTTAAAGAAGTTCCTCTTTAGTGCAATTTGTCTTGTTATCGCAATCCCTACTCTTTATATGATCGTCTCAACGATCTATTTAAATAATGTTTCAGTCAGTAAAGGTCCTGTGCACTGGCACGCGGACATTGAGGTTTGGGCATGTGGTAAAGAGGTTGAATTGCAAGATCCAACAGGTTTTCTTAGTAACAAAATTGGGACAGCAACACTACACGAACACAATGATAAAAGAATCCACTTAGAAGGTGTCGTCGTTCATCCAGAGGATGCAAGTCTTGGCAAATTCTTCCAAGTCATCGGCGGCGACTTGAAGAGCGATTCTGTCATCGTTCCAACAAATAATGGTCCAGTTCCATACACAAATGGCAGCATGTGCGCTGATGGCTCTGAGGGCCAAATGCAGGTATTTGTTTACCAAACTGCTGATGATCTCTATTACACACAAAAGAAATTAGATGATCCGGCATCATACCTTATTTCACCACATTCACAAGTTCCTCCAGGAGATTGTATTATTGTCGAATTCGGTCCAAATAAAGACAAAACAGATAAACTCTGCAGAAGCTATAAAGTTGCGCAAGAAATTGATAAACTGAAAGGAGAAAGACAATAATGGTCATTGACGTCCCTACATTATCAGTCGTTGTTTTATCAGCAGCTGTCGATTCAATTAACCCATGCGCGATTGGCGTATTGATTCTCATGGTTTCAGTTATTTTAAGTGGGAAAGGATCAATTAAGCGATTACTTTTGCTTGGGAGTTTGTATATCGGTGCAATCTTTATCACATACCTCGTTGCTGGGCTTGGACTGATTTACTTCCTTTCAGCAGTCCCATTATTCGTAGCGGAATATCTAGCGCTCATCGTCGGAAGCTTTGTTATTATGGCTGGTATCTTAGAAATTAAAGACTACTATTGGTACGGTAAAGGTTTTTCTTTGCAAATTCCTCCAGTATTTGCAGCAATGATCCATAAATATTCACAAAATGTAACTGTACCTGGAGTGATTCTCCTCGGGGCATTCATCTCAGCTGTTGAATTACCATGCACTGGAGCACCATATCTTGCAATCATTACGCTTCTTTCATTGAACTTTGACATCTATGCATTTGGACTACTCGTGCTTTACAACTTTATCTTCGTCCTACCTTTGATCGTAATATTGCTCTTGGTTGCAGGTGGCACAAAGGTTAGTAAGATCAAGAAATGGAAGCAAGCAAACAAAGGTTATATGCGATTCGCAATTGGTTTCATGCTCATTGGTCTTGGTTGGTTATTGATCTTGATCGCAAACGGTACAATCAACTTTGGTTAATATGAATCACATTGTTAAAAGAAAAGGACATTCTGAAGAATTTGATGAGAGAAAGCTCTACGGCAGCGTGTATCTAGCACTGATGAGTTTACGTATGTCTGATGAAGAAGCTGAAACTATTTCGCACATGGTGACAGAAGAAGTGAAAAACGAACTTAAAAATGATAAGGAAATTACGTCCGACGCATTACAAAAAACAACAACAAAGAGTTTGAAGAAGTATCATCCTGATGCTGCATACTTATATCAGACACACAAAGATCTTTCGTAAGGGTAAAGATTAATCCCTTTCCCCAAATACTATGTTTAGCAAAAAGAAATATGATTATGACCTTATTATTATCGGAAGTGGTTCCGGTGGCAGTGTAGCAGCTCATTATGTAGAATCCCTTGGTAAAAAGGTAGCTATTTTTGAAGCATCGGCAGTTGGCGGTGAATGTCCAAACTTTGCATGTGTTCCAACGAAAGCGCTCCTCCACGCAGGACATGTCTATCAAACAACACTCGGCTCAAAACTCTTTGGGACAGAAATTGAAAAGACTTCGGTAAATTATCATGCAGTGAAACGATGGAAGGATTTAGTCGTCTCACGAACAGGAGCTGCACACGGTGAAGCTTCTTTCAAAAAAGAAGGCATTACATTAATTCAACACAAAGCAGAATTTGTTTCACCTCATGAAGTTGTCGCAAATGGCAAGATATATTCAGCCGCAAAGATCCTCCTGGCAACAGGTTCAAAGACATTTGTCCCTCATATTGAAGGATTGGAAGAAACTGGTTATATCACATTCCGCGAGGCAATTGACATGGATCACCCTCCAAAATCCATGTTAATTTATGGTGGAGGTGCAATCGCGTGCGAATTTGCACAAATATTCTCAAGCTTTGGTACAAAAGTAACAATCGTAAACAGATCCGAAAGAATTTTAAGTAAGGAAGATCTTGAAGTCAGTGAGTTAGTTGAAGCACTCTTTGAAAATGCGGGCATCAAAGTCCTAACAAATACCACTGTGGAGAAAGTTGAGAAACGAAATGGACATAAAGCAGTCCATTTCAAAAAAGGTGACGAAGCATTCTCTCATGAGTACGAAGAGATTCTTTGTGCGCTAGGCAAAGTCCCAGTCATGAATTTTGCTCCTGAAAAAGCTGGATTGAAAATAAAAGATCACAAACTCGTTGTTAAAAAGAATTTGCAAACTAGTGTCCCCCACATTTATGCAGCTGGTGATTTGGTCGGACCATATCTTTTTACTCATACAAGTTCATTCCAAAGCTATATCGCCGCACAAAATATGTTCTCTCGTGAACAAGTTGAACCAGATTACAGCGTTGTTCCACGATGTGTCTTTGTAAGCCCTGAGGTAGCATCAGTTGGAATCAGCGAAGTTGAGGCTCAGGAGAAGAAAATCAAAATCAAAAAAGGAATTATGGCTCTTGGTATGCTTGGACGCGCAAATACTGAAAATGAATTTGATGGCTTCGTAAAAGTAATTACTGACAAAAAAGGTGTTATCATTGGCGGTTCAATTGTCGCACCACGTGCCGGTGAAATGATTCATGAGATTGCTTTAGCGATGAAATGCCGTGTTACTGCAGATGAACTCGCTGATATGATTCACGCCTACCCTACTTACTCCGAAGGCATCAAAATTGCCTGCAGCCTCGTCGAATAAACTTAACTTCATATCTTGCGCACAGCGTTAAGCCCGACTTCGCTGGATACGTGAGAACAACCATGCGGAGAGCTTTGGTACTTTGTCGATACAAAGTACAAGAAAAAAACTATTTCTTTAAATCGAGAGATTTGAGGTAACTGATGAAACTATCTTTAATATCAGGATGTTCGAGAGCAAATTCAATCACAGTCTTTAAGTACTCAAGCTTATTGCCTGTGTCATAGTATCGACCATTTTCAACTTCACATGCATACACAGGATATCCAGTCTTGATTAATTGATCAATTGCTTCTGGAAGATATATTTCCCCACCAGTTCCTGGTTTTTGATCTCGCAAAATACCAAAGATCTCTGGAGGCAAAATGTATGCTCCATGAGTTGCAAGATCAGATGGCGCGTCTTCAGGATTTGGTTTTTCGACAATCTTTTTGATCTTATGGATATTGCCGCCCATACTTTCAACTTCAGCAATACCATATCGCTTTAGATCTGCTTTATTCTTGATACGAACACCTGAAATAACCGCTCCACCGTATTGCTCGTGCACAGCCATCATTTGTGCAAGACGTGGTGGTTTACTATAGATAAATTCATCACCCCAAAGAACAGCGAAGAATTCATCTTCGATTGTTGGTTCAGCTGAAAGAACTGGCGTACCATTCCCATACATTCCCTTTTGACGGATATAAATGAAATTTGCCATTTCAGAAATTGCACGAGTTTGCTTAAGAAGTTCTTCTTTGCCACCTGCTTCAAGATTCTGGATAAGATCTGCATTTGGGAAATCAAAATGATCTTCGATTGCTCGCTTCAAAGCACCAGTGACGATGATGACATCACGGATACCTGATTGGACTGCTTCTTCAACTACATACTGGATAACTGGCTTGTCCACAACAGGAAGCATTTCTTTTGGCATTGCCTTGGTTTGAGGGAGAAAACGGGTTCCAAAACCTGCTGCGGGGATTACTGCTTTGCGGATTTTTTTATGAGCCATGCCATGATTATACTCGATGACCTTTTGCTTGACAAGGATTATCTCAATTATTAAACTGAACAAGCTTCTATGTGCGGTATTTACGGCTATATCGGTACAAAGACCGACGCTTCGCAAACCGTTTTTGACGGATTAAAAACCCTTGAGTACCGAGGTTATGACTCCTGGGGAATTGCAATTAAGTCTGGAAAGACAATCACTACCGAAAAACACGTAGGAAAAATTGGAGATCTTAAACTTAATTCTGCATTTGCAAAATTTGAAACACAGCTTGCTATTGGACACACGCGTTGGGCAACTC
This sequence comes from uncultured Gammaproteobacteria bacterium, assembly GCA_965230895.1. Taxonomy (GTDB): domain Bacteria; phylum Patescibacteriota; class Microgenomatia; order Levybacterales; family UBA12049; genus JACDET01. The sequence goes on along the minus strand of OZ246394.1, from coordinate 1,547,683 downwards.
ACGGTGGCGTAACAGTAACAAATGCCCATCCACATGTAGATTGTAACAAGACCATTGCAGTCGTCCACAATGGAATTATTGAGAATTTCAGTGAGCTCAAGAAGTCCCTTATCAAAAAAGGACATACATTTGTTTCAGAAACAGATACTGAAGTTGTCGCCCATTTAATTGAAGAGAATTTAAAAACCAAAGGTTTCGCCACAGCAACTCGAGATACATTTAATGCATTGCAAGGAATGAATGCAATCGTTGTGGCGTATGCTCCATCCAAAGAGATCATCGCTGCAAAATCTGGCTCTCCTCTTATAGTGGGTATTGATGGCGAAGATTTCTACATTGCATCAGACGCTGCTGGAATCGCTCCTCACACAAAAAAAGTTGTTTTTCTCGCAGACCATCAAATGGTTATTTTGGGAAAGACAATGAAACTTATTCAGCTACCTGATGGAAAAGAAATCCAGCCTGAGATAAACGAGCTGACATGGGATTTTGAGAATGCAACCAAGGGTGATTTCCCTCACTTCTTACTGAAAGAAATTCATGAACAGCCAAAGGTTATTGAGAATATCGCACGCAATTACCAAGAACAGACGCAACAGCTCGCAGACCGTATTCATAAAGCATATGGAACATTTATGGTCGGTTGCGGCACTGCCTCATATGCGGCTTTGGCCGGAGTTTATCTCTTTTCATCAATTGCAAAAAAGCATGTGAATTTTTCAATCGGATCTGAATTTGAATACCTTGAAGATTATCTCACTGATCGCACGCTTCTTATTCCAATCTCACAAAGTGGCGAAACAGTTGATGTCATCGAACCTGTCGGAAAGGCAAAAGCTAAAGGAGTAACAATCGCAGCGTTGGTAAATGTTATTGGCTCTACCCTTTATCGCCAGGCAGACTTCAATGTTGTACTTGGAGCTGGCCAGGAAAAAGCAGTTGTCGCAACAAAGAGTTTCATGGCTATGGTATCAACACTATTGTTAACTGCATACACTTTAGCAGGAAAACAAAAAGAAGCTTCTTCCCTTCTTATTCACGCTGCAAAGAATGTGCATGAATTGTTGCAAGATAAAACCATAGCCCAAGTGAAAGAACTTGCAAAGAAACTGAAATCAAAGGAACATTATTATATTTTGGGACGCGGCCTTTCCTATGCAACGGCTATGGAAGCGACACTCAAGATTAAAGAAACAAGTTATGTCCATGCTGAAGGATTTGCTGGTGGAGAATTAAAACACGGCGTCATGGCATTAATCGAGAAAGGTACACCTTGTATTATTTATGCTCCAAATGATGAAACATATGATGCGATTATTTCAAATGCGCAGGAAGTTAAGGCTCGAGGTGCATATATTATTGGAATTGGTCCAAAAAACAATGAAGTCTTTGATACATTTATTGAAACTGGAGATTTGAAAGAAGCAACAATAATTCCTCAGATTGTCATTGCGCAGCTTTTTGCGTATTATTTAGCCTTAGCCCGAGATGTTGAAGATCCAGATAAGCCAAGGAATTTGGCCAAAAGTGTTACGGTAAAATAATCTCTACAATATTCCCCTATACCAACCCTTTACACTCGCCTCTCTATTTGATAAAATACTTCAAGCCCAAACTCCACGACGTGGAGCTTTTGTATTTGTTAACATGACAACACCGATAACATTTTTCCGTCAGATATGGGACGAACTCAAACTTGTAGTTTGGCCAACACGGAAAGAAGTATTTCGATTGACCACAATTGTTATCATCTTAAGTGTTATAATGGGCTTGTACATCGGAGGTTTAGATTATGTCTTCACCACTGCTGTCGAAACATTACTAAGATAAATTTATGGATAATTCAAAACATCAAGTTAAAGACGAACAAGAATTAGAAGCTGTTGAAGCACAAGAAGAAACTGTTGCTGACGAAGCTCCAGTTGCAGCCGAGTCTGACTCGGCAACAGATGCAAATGCAACCGCGTCTGACGCGGCAGACGATGCTGCAGCACAAGATGATGCTGATGCACGAGCAAAAGCTTCAGAAGGTGCTCGATGGTATATCATTCATACGTACGCTGGCCACGAAAACAAAGTTGAACGATCACTAAAACAACGTGTTGAAGCAATGAAGTTCACAGACAGAGTTTTTGACATTATCGTTCCTACACGAAATACAATTAAAGTTTCACAAGGTAAAAAAGAAACAGTTAAAGAAAAGATCTTCCCAGGATATGTTTTGGTGAAGATGAAACTCGACGATGAAACATGGTTCATGGTTCGAAGTACACAAGGTGTTACTTCATTCATCGGAGCTGGAAACAAACCAACTCCAATTTCAGAAAAAGAAGTTGAAGCTATCCAGAAGTTCATGCAAATGGAAGAACCAATGTACAAAGTACAATTCGCAGTTGGCGAAGCTGTAAAGATTACAGACGGTCCATTCAGTGAATTCTTGGGTACAATCGAATCAATTGATGATGCTCGAGGTAAAGTCAAAGTATTGGTAAGTATCTTTGGACGTGAAACTCCTGTAGAACTCGACTTCTTGCAAGTTAAGAAGATCTAATAACACATTATGGCAAAGAAAATTAAAACATTAATCAAAATCGCTCTTCCAGCAGGAGCTGCAACACCAGCGCCACCTGTTGGTACAGCACTTGGGCCTCATGGTTTAAACATCATGGAGTTCGTTAAAGCATATAACGACAAGACCGCTGAACTTAAAGGTAATGTCATTCCAGTTGTTATCACTGTGTATGAAGACCGCACATTTGGTTTCATCACAAAGAAGCCACCAGTTGCTGAAATGATTAAGAAAGCAATTGGTAAAGATAAAGGTGGTCAAAAGCCAGGACGAGAAAAGCATGCAACATTAACAATGGCTCAAGCGAGAGAAATTGCTGAAACAAAGCTCGAAGATTTGAATACAGATGATGTTGAAATGGGTGCTCGAATCGTAGCAGGAACTGCACGAAGTATGGGTATCGCAGTAGAATAACAGAAAGGATTATATGGGAAAAATCAGAGTAAAAACAGTTGGCGAAGAAGACCAATCAGAACAAAAAGCACAAGCGAAAGAAAAAGCTCGATTAAAAGCAATTGAAGAAGCAAAGGCAAAGGCTGGTGTAAAAGAACTTGCTGAAGATTCAAATGAAGCAGCATCTGACACAGAAGTTGAAGAATCAAAACCTGTAAAAGGCAAAGATTACATCAAACAAGCTATTGAGAAAAAAGATAAACACTCAAAGAGTTATTCAAAAGTTTCTTCAGAAGTTGACAAAAATAAGAAGTATTCTTTACATGATGCTTTGGAAATTTTACCAAAACTCCAGCGAGCAAAGTTTGATGAGACAGTTGAACTCCATATCAATACTACCGACAAAGGAATCTCAGGAAATGTTGTTTTGCCACACGGAACTGGTAAAGAAACACGTGTTGCAATCGCAAATGCTTCTGAAGATCCAAAAGCTGTAGATGAACTTATCAAAGCAATTGAAGCAGGAAAAGTTGATTTCGATGTCTTGATCGCAACACCTGATGCTATGCCTAAGCTAGCTCGAGTTGCACGTGTTCTTGGACCTCGAGGACTTATGCCAAATCCAAAGAATGGTACAGTAACTCCGAAGCCAGAAGAAGCTGCAAAGAAATTTGCTGGCGGTCAAATCAATTTCAAAACAGAAGCTAAGTTCCCTATTCTTCACATGGCTGTTGGTAAAGTTTCATTTGGAGATAAGAAATTGGCTGACAACATCAAAACAGCTATCAGTGCAGTTAAGGTTAAAAACATTAAGAACGTTACATTAAAATCAACCATTTCCCCTGGTTTGAAGCTCGAAACTGCTTCTCTTTAATCTTTTATGGTAGAGATTGATCATATTGGTCACCTGCCTCCACAAGATAAAATCATTTCTTTCGATGAAGCTGCGGTACTTTTCCGTCAAGCACGCAGTGCTGGAATAAGAACAAAAGTTGCCTTGGGTGTTCTGGACATACCACATGTTGGACACACACGATATCTTCATGCAGCAGATCAAGCGACTCCTGGAATTCTCGCTCTTGGATTAGAAAATGACGCATCGGTTGCACTCAATAAACCAGATCGTCCAATTAACAACGAAGATGAACGTGCTGAGTTTGCCTCCGAACTTGAAGTAGTGAAACTGGTTTTTATACTACCTGGAGCTCCATCTTATGATGACTCAAGCGCTTTCACTGAAAGATATAAAGCTTTTGGTCCTGCACAAGTAGCCGTACCTGTATTCGATCCTCATCTTGAATTAAAAATTAAACAGGCACGTGCTGCAGGGTCAGGAATAATTCCTGTAAATTATGAATTCCACCATAATTCCACCACTAGAATGCTTAATAAGTTAGGCTATCAAAGCTAATAATTTTCACAACCTAAAATAAATACTTGTATTACAAGAGTTTTGTAGATAACATAAAGGTAAGGATGAAAAATCGTAAAATTCTTTTTGCTGTTCTATTAGCACTATTCGTACTTCCCATCACAATCATTGCTGCGCGACAACAACAGGATAATCGTAGCAAAGCAGCTCCAGCACGAGTTGCAGTTGAGGTACAACCAGGTGGATCAATCAATTCTGCAATCCAATCAGCAGGTTCAGGTGGGACTGTAAACGTGGCAGCTGGCACATATAATGAAGCACTTAACATATCAGCAAGTGATGTCACAATCCAGGCAACCGGTGGAAGAGTTATCACCAATGGCACGATGAAGATCAGCGGTAAAAACGTTAAACTGATTGGATTTACGGTAAAGGATTCAGGTGATTATGGTGCAAACGTAAATAATGCAGATGGTTTGCTCTTAAAAGACTTTGAAATTGATGGTTCCCAGCAAGGCGGTTTGATTATCTGGCAAAGTAAGAATGTTGTTGTAGACGGTTGTAATATTCATGGCACCAACGCCATGGGAACAAGTGCAGGTGGAGAGGCTCTCAGTATTACTGGTGGATCAACAGGTTTCGAAATCAAGAACTGCCAAGTCCATGGCAATGGTGAAGAAGGTATTGATGCGAAATACAATGGTGCAGGCGACGTTAATGGAAGTATTCATGACAATGTAGTATTCGGAAACCGTGGACCAAACATTTATGTTGACGGTTCAAGTGGTGTGAAGATCTACAATAACATTTCTTATGGAACAACTGAAGGCAGTAAAGCGGGTATTATGATTGCTGCTGAGACTTCATATGATGGTGCAGAAAATCCAAGAAAAGCTGGTAACATCGATATCTTCAATAATGTAATTTATGGCAATGCCGGCGGGGGTATCACCTTTTGGGTCGAACCCGGAGGAACATTATCTGATATTCGTGTTTACAACAATACAATTGATGAGCAACAAGCGATTAAAGTGATTGAAACTCCAAGTGGCAGCAATCCTGTATTTAATAACATCATCATTGGAAGCGCTAATAGCTCAGGCCTTCAAATGAGTAACAATATTACGAGTAATCCAGGATTTGTTGGAAATGGAGATTATCACCTGACTGCTGGTTCAGCAGCAATTGATAAAGGAACAGCGGCAGGAGCACCAGCGTTTGATAAAGAGAATAAAGCCCGACCTGCGGGAAGCGGCATTGATATTGGTGCGTATGAATTTGGTGCAACTGGAGGAGCAAGTCCAGGAGTGTCCTCGGCTCCATCACTTATTACCCCAACCATTTACTGCGTAGGTGGAGCAGGACAACCTCCTTGTGCTCCAATTGATACAACAACAACTCCAGGTGCAGGTGGTGGATCTCCAGGCGCTGGAACTCCAGGTGTCACTGGTGGAGTGAATCCATCTGGTGGTGCAAGTACTCCTTATCCTTCAAATGTTGCACCTTGCCAGGAAAGCACCAGTAGTGTCATGCATAATAAGAAGCACAAGAAGAAGTACAAGAGAAATCGTGGAGGTGGTTTCATAGAGCGATTTATGCGGTTCCTTATCTGGCTTATTGAATATATTCTAAGAGGTGGAAATGTCCCTATCCCAACTGATCCAAATAACCCATGCCCTGAGCCATCAACTGACCCTCAACCTTCAGTTGAGCCATCAATAGAGACACAACCGACAATTAGTACACAACCATCTGTTGATCCATCCGGCACCACACCATCGGTATCACCTGCTGCGAGCGGCGGTACACAAGCTAATGTCAAAGTTACATTTTATGGATCTTATGATAATGATCCAAAGGGTTCCAAAGATATTTCAAATCCAGTCATTCATCAAGAAGCTGGTGGAACAGGCACATATGCTGACCCATTAACATTTGCATCCCCTGCCGGTACTGGAGCGTATAGCTATGGACAAAAAATTTATGTACCACGTGTACAAAAGTATTTCATCAAAGAGGATGAATGTGCAGTTTCATGGACCGCACCAAATGGTTGTGGTGCAGTCACAATGGTTGATCTTTATGTAGGAAACCCTTCAGATAGTGAATCTGTTATTCAGTGTGAAGAATCATTGACAACATCGGGAGATATACAAATCATTGTCGATCCACCAGCAGACCTTCCTGTGGATCCAAAACCGATTTGGGACCAAACAACTGGAACATGCATGACTCCGAAAACATAACGGTTACTTTATAACTTGTACTTGTATTATCCATTCCTTTTTTTATAAACTAGATATACTTGACCTATGGGAAAAAAGCCTAATGTTTTGATACCGACACTCCTTGTTGCGCTGGCAATTCCTCTCACGATATTCTCCGTCCTCCAACAGCAAGACAATAGAAGCAAAGCTTCTACAAATATGACTACAAATGCTGGTCGCCCATTTGCTGACGACAGTGCATGGAATCAACCAATTGGGACCAACGTCCAACTCGATCCAAAAAGTGCTGAAATGGTCAAAACATTAGCTGGTGGAGATAAAGTCGCTGATTTATACGAATTTGGTACTCCGATTTATTTCGCCGATGCATCAACGCCAAAGCATAATATTAAATGTACAGAAAGTTGGGGTACTTGTGGAATTTCAACTGAGCCAGTACCAATTCCGGATGATGCTCGGCAAGCACCAGGTTCAGATGGCCAAATGGTAATTGTTGATCTCTCTGCCCGCAAGAGTTATGAATTCTGGATTTATAAAGATGATAAAGCCACGACCAACTGGGGTGGAATTTTGCCACTTGATGGTGATGGACGTGGTTCTCCCGAAAATTCTGCAATTGGCGCAGGCACTTCGCGTTTAGCTGGAATTGTCAGAACATATGAGATGGAACAAGGAAATATTGAACATGCTCTGGTATTCTCGTCCAGTTATTGCGCCGTGAACGAAATTCGCTTCCCTGCTGTAAAGACCGATGGAAAGTACAGTGGAGCCGGAGCAATTCCTGAAGGTGCACGTGTCCAGCTTGATCCATCTGTAAATGTTGATTCTCTTTCCATGTCTGCGGGCGAAAAAACCGTTGCAAAGGCGCTGCAAAAGTATGGAGCTTATGTTATTGACTGTGGAGGTGCAGGAATGGCATTCCAATTCGAGCACCCTATGGATAAGAATGATCCATACCCAAGTGTAGGATTCACGAGTGACTACTATCAAATGAATGGTATTCCATGGGAAAAGTTACGTGTATTGAAAGAATGGAATAGTTACACTCCAGTTGCAGGTGGAACGCAACCAACAACTGGGACACAACCATCAAATACCCCATCATTAATAACACCAACAATTTATTGTGTCGGTGGCGTCGGTGAACCTCCTTGTGCTCCGATTGGGACAACTACAACTCCAGGTGCTGGCGGCGGTAACCCTGGAGCTGGAACTCCTGGCGTTACTGGTGGTGTTAATCCTTCTGGCGGAGCAAGTAATCCTTATCCTTCCACTGTTGCACCATGTGCCTCAGACAGCTCTTCATCCGTCCAAACAAATAAAAAAGGTAAAAAGAAGTACAAGAGAAATCGTGGAGGTGGCTTCATCGAACGATTTATGCGATTCCTTATCTGGCTTATTGAATATATCCTAAGAGGTGGAAATGTACCATTGCCAACCGATCCGAACAACCCTTGCCCTGAACCATCAACTGAGCCACAACCGTCGACTGAACCATCTGGTGGAGCGCAACCAACGACTTCACAGGCTCCGAGTAATCTCACTCCAACAATATTTGGGACAACACCATTAATTTCTCCATCACCCTCAACTAGTGTCGGACAAGTTCCTGTAGGGACAAAGGAGGTCTTTGTAGGCAACTATGACACAGGTAATTTTAGTCAATGGAGCACATGTCAATGGAAAGGCATGAATAGCGGTTGCAGTAGCTATAGCGGTGCGGATTATATGGCGAAGATTGTAAACGATGGAGCCGGCCACGAAACAGCTGCACGATATGAAGTCAGACCTGGTGATGAACCGGATTTTGGTGGAGAACGAGCTGAGGTTACGGCACCAGAGACAGCAGACGTAGTTGAGGGAGATGAGCGATGGTACGAATTTTCTGTAAAATTTGATAACTCATTTACCAATCCTACTGGAGGGTGGTTTATTGTTTTACAGTTTCATTCAGGTAGCGGTTCTCCCCCATTGGCAATTAACGTAAGCTCAAGCGGAACCGTTGATATTGGAGGAGATGGTGTCACACACCCGAACCTTAGCCTTGGACCTGTCCGCAAAGGTGTTTGGACAAATTATGTACTTCATGCAAAGTTTTCGAGCAATGCGAGCACTGGATTTGTCGAGGGATGGGAAAATGGCGTACAAACAGTACCAAAGACAAATAGAGCAACAATGTCCAGCAGTAGTAACTATATGAAATCAGGACTTTATAGAGGTCCAGACAGTTCAACAAGTATTGTATACCTCGATGGATTACGAGTAACAGCTCCATAAGTCTGAACGACACTTTACATTCCCCATCAAGATTGCTATAATGCTAGATATTCCAAAGACAGTTGGCACAAAGATAAGTCCAACCGAGGAGCCAAATTAGATACTTCGTATTTTCGGCACTCCTCGTGAGTGTCTTTTTTATTATTACTATGGCAGACGTAAATACATCACAAAACAGATTAAAAAAAGAAGCTATCACAGCTGAACTCATTGAAAAGGTAGGACGAGCGAACGGTATCGTTTTTGCGAATTACCAAGGACTTACTCACCAGCAACTTGAAGGCTTGAAAAAAGGCTTAAAAAAAGTTGATGCAGAATTCGTAGCTGCAAAGAATACACTTTTGCTCCGAGCACTTACAGATAAGATAGATACAGAAGCTGAAAAAGATAAATTCACCAAACCAACAGCAGCACTTTTCATCTATGGTGACGTTGTTGAACCATTGAAGCTTCTTTCAAAGACTATTAAAGATTTTAAACTTCCAGAAGTTAAATTTGGTCTTATCGAAGGCAATATCGTAACAGACAAAGAAGTTATTAAGATCGCAACTCTCCCACCATTGCCAGTACTTCGAGCAAAGCTTCTTGGCCAGATGCAATCACCTATCCAAGGTTTACACCGAGCACTCAGTTGGAATATCCAAAATTTTGTTATGACACTTAATGCAATTAAAGACAAGAAAGGAGCTAGCGCTTAGGATTTCTAAGTACTAGTCCCTACCGAAAAGGAGGTGATTATAGATGGCGAAATTAAGTAAAGACGAATTAATGCAAGCAATTGAAGAGATGTCAGTTCTCGAGCTTTCAGATTTAGTAAAGGCTCTTGAAGAAAAGTTCGGAGTTTCTGCTGCCGCAACTATGGTCGCCGCTGCACCTGCAGCTGGTGGATCAGCTGATGCTGGAGAACCTGCAGAAGAAAAGACTTCATTTGACGTTATCATTGCAAGCGCAGGCGCTCAAAAGATCGCTGTTATTAAAGCACTTCGAGAAATAAACCCAGCATTGGGTCTTAAAGAAGCGAAGGACTTAGTTGATGCGGCACCAAAAGAAGTTTTGAACCAAGTTAACAAAAAAACAGCTGATGAAGCAAAAGAAAAACTTACAGCAGCAGGAGCTACTGTTGAGTTGAAATAAGACATCAGTCTTAAACGAAAAAGTATCTAGTTTTTATATTTATTTCTTTGAATGTAATGCTAGATACTTTTTTTGTATCTATTTGACAGAAGTATTTTACGTACGTTACGATGGATGAAACCTATGAAACTTTATGTCAAAATACTTATTTTAGTAATTTTCGCCCTCTTAGTCTTTATTCCTATTGGCGCATACACTATTTATGCCAATCCTTCCACAATTGAATATGATGGCGTATACATGAGGCCTTCAAAAGATATTATGGATAACCTTTCATATTCTCCCGAGACAAATAGATTCGCCTCGCTCTTAGATTCTGCTAGTGCAAGTGCAATGCTTCACGAACCCGGTCCGTTTACTGTATTTGCGCCAACAAATACTGCATATAACAATCTTTCAGATGAATTTACAGATTCCCTGAAATCTCCCAAACAAAAAGATGCTCTGAGACAATTGTTGGGATACCATGTTGTGCGAGGAAAGTACTTAGCGGAAGATTTGAAAAATGGAATGGAGCTGACAACTATTCAGGGAGAGAAACTTAAATTTTATAAAGGAAAAGATTTTTGGGTCATTAATGGCTATTCTTATTTAGAAGTTTATAATATAGAAAGCAAAAACGGTGTTATCCATACTGTAACAAGTTTTGCTATCCCACCAAGTAAAATAAAATAAATAATATGGTACGAAAGAAAAAGATGAAGAAGCAAAAAGAAAATTTACTTTTCTTTTTTATCATGTTCCCTATCCTGGCATTAACAATTTTTACCATGCTTCAGCCTCAAATAATAAAACAATTTGCTGCTGAGACGAATGTATCTGAGGTACAACGTCCACAACTTATGGTCCGAGGATGTGACATGGCTGGGAATAACCAATGCGAAGGAGCAGGATTTTGCATACCATATGGAGCTGGACGAGCAGGACAATGTTCTGGAGGAGCACCATTGCCTCCTGATCCTGCACAAGCAAGAATTAACCCGATACAAGCTCAGAAACCCTCCCTCCCTCAAAAAGGTACAAAACGTATTATCGCTTCAGGTCCAATTGTAATGCCAACACCTACTCCAAGACCAGTTTTGACGAGAGAGAACTCACCTTTTAAAAATGTATTTAAGGTAAGCTGTGCAAAAGATGCATTCCTTATGGTTGGAGGCTTTTGCAGGCCACCAGGAAACCCCGCACCTCCAGAAATACATAATTCATCAGAACAACCAAAGATTGTCCCACCAAATTATAATCAGGATCGATGATAGAGAATATACCGTGCGTTGACTTCTCTATTTTTCTTAAGATAAGATAAAGTTATGACAGTAAAGGTAAAGAAGAAACCGGTTTATATTGTAGCTATTCTATTAGCTATCATTATTCCAATTGCACTTATCTGGATTTATACAAATACTCCAATCATTGAATATGACGGTATTCAAATGAGACCATCATCAGACATTGCAGACAATTTAACTTATTCCGAAAAGACTCGCCAATTCAATACACTTGTACAACTTGCAGACTTTGATACATTTTTACATCAGAATGGACCATACACACTCTTTGTTCCATCAGATCAGGCATTCGGTAAACTCTCAACAGATTTAACTGGAAGACTGCATGATCCTGGACAAGAAGGTCTTCTACGAGAGTTTTTACTTTTTCATGTTGTTAAAGGAGAGTATCATGTTGCAGACCTGAAAGAAGGCATGGAGCTGACAACTATCCAAGGTGATAAATTGGTTTTTAAGAAAACAAATGGCTATTGGAATATCAATGGTTATTCATATTTTGAGACATACGACATAGATACGAAAAATGGCGTGATCCATATTATGACAAATGCATTAATACCAACATCTATGTTGCAATAGCTATGGCAAAAACAAGAAAAAGAAGCATAAGACAAACAAAGAATAAAAAAAGAAATTTGCTTTTCTTTTTTGTTATGTTACCAATCTTGGCACTAACAATCTTTACGCTACTCCAACCACAGCGCGTTATGCAATTTGCAGAAGGATTTAATGCTCCCCCACTCTTTGGATGTCTCCATACAGGAGAAGCTGACCCATCACTGTGTGGTACACGATTAGGACAAGAAGGCGCAAGCTTATTAAAAGTGAATGGACAAAAATTTGTCGGACAAAATATTTATTATAATGATACGCTCTCCGGATCATTTACCTATAAAAACGTTGGTGACCTACCGATCAATATCGCAAATTATGGCATAGCCGCAGGATCGCTGAAGCAATTTTATATTGCAGAGTTTCAGCCTTTAGAAGGAGCTAAGACACTCGCTCCTGGAGAGATACTTACAAGTAAAGAATCATCATATACATTTAAATCTGGTGATCCAAGTGATGGATGGGTTGTCGGTCCGGGCATTACAAATACTGATGGCCAACCACTTCCAATCACGCAATCTACAAACGTCCGTGTTAGTTCTGCTTGTACAGCGCTTCGCGTAAAGACACTTACTGTAAAAGACAAGAGCAACATCCAAGCACTTTGCAGTAAGGATCCGAAAAACATTCTTTGTACAAGTCGTCAGTACTGCGAAATATTTAAAGGCGGACAATGTTCAGGTCCAGTTCTTGGTGAGGCACGAGAAAATCAACAATGTGATGAATATATAGTTTTGGATCAGAAAGAACAGGATATTTTAGAGCAACTTTGTAAACCATACCCAGACAGTGATGCATGCAAAGATTTCTGTAAACGTGCCATTGGTTCTAAAATCTGTCCAGCTGAGATGTTGTGGTTTGATCCAAATGGCAAACAAGTCTTCCCACAGCCTGCAAAGTATATGGCAAGTACCAATGAACCCGCAGTTGCTGGCGCAAAGGTTATTGCCGCCGCCAACGGAGCACCAGATAACGATGCCGGCGTGAAGGCCGAAGCATGTATTCCAAATGGGCAAAGTGGAGATAATACTGCGGGATGTTGTAGTGGATATGTCGATCTTTCCGTCAATCCTCCGAGTGGATTATGCAAAGCACCATCACCTGCAAAACCAAAGACAAACCCATTCCCACCAAAGCCAGCAGCGCCAGGAGTTGATCCGAGAAGCTCAATCGGTTACAAGCCATCATGCCCATCTCACAGAGCAAATGAAAGTGGCCAATGCTGTGCAAGTGACTTCCCTCTTATTAATGGTTGCTGCCAACCAGGATGCTTTGTCTATAAATCAGCGCCTGCAACAAGAGCAAACTGCCAATACAAGAGTAAATCAGGTGTTTGTTGTGCAAAAGATACTGTAGAGAAGTTCGGTTATTGCCAACCGAGTCAGGTTCCAGCAGGCAAACAACCATTGCCTGGAGAATCTCAGATTCCTCGAGACACAAATAAGATTTATCCGCCAAACTATAAAGCGCCAGCTGATACACCACCAAATCCAAATGACTGTACGCCAGCAGAAAGATCAGCAGGTGTATGTGGCAATAATCCTGCTCCGGCAAACCCAGCACCGGCAAACCCTGCTCCAGCAGATCCAACATGTAGCATTGGGGATTTAACCAAGAAGAGTGATTTTGATTGCTTAGCGAAGCAAAAGGGTTATAAGGCAACTTATGGCGCATGTATGGAGCCTGTCGTTATAGAGAGTCAAGCTTGCTATAACTTCTGTCGAGTTGGCAGAAGCGGAGACTTATTCCAACAATGTATTCGTGATAAAGGCTGTCAGACGACATATGACGAGAAAGAGATGGCTTGTAGATAGTATGTTTTATGTATTAAGCTATGACACTCAAACTGCGTAAAAAATATCTCTATATTCTCGGTATCATTTTGTTGATACTTATTCCAAGCCTGTTTATCTGGATATCCTCCGATCCAAACTTTATTGAGTATGAGGAGATCCAGATGAAACCTTCAATGGATATAGCAGACAATATCCAGTATTCATCTACAACCAGCAAATTTGGAATGCTCATAACATCAGTCGGCTATGACACTTTTCTCCATGATAAAGGACCGTATACAGTATTTGTCCCAACCGATGAAGCATATGCAAAACTTTCTCCTGGATTTTTAGCATCAATACAATTACCAGAACAAGAAGGCGATCTCAGGCAAACATTGCTATATCATGTCGTCAAAGGACAATATCTATTTGCAGATCTAAAAGATGGGATGGAACTGACAACTGTCCAAGGAGAAAAAATAAAATTTACAAAAAAAGGAGAATATTGGATACTTAATGATTACTCGTACCTTGAGAATTATGATATTAAAAGCAAGAATGGTGTTATTCACACCATAAACAATTTTTTGACACCAAGAACGTATTAATATATGCCAAAACTAAGAAAAAGACGACTTCAAACAAAGCAAAATAACAAAAAGAATCTATTCTTCATGTTTATTATGCTGCCAATTCTAGCATTGACTGTCTTTGCACTTCTTCAGCCACAACGCATCATGCAATTTGCCGAGGGTTTTAATGCTCCTCCACTCTTTGGTTGTCTTCATACTGGAGAAGCAGACCCTACGCTTTGTGGCACTCGTATGGGACAAGAAGGCGGAACCCTCTTAAAAGTAAATGGACAAAAGTTTGTCGGCCAAAATGTGTACTACAATGATACGCTTTCAGGCTCATTTACTTATAAAAATGTTGGAGATCAACCAATTACCATAGCAAATTATGGTATCGCTGCAGGATCACTGAAGCAATTCTATATCGCAGAATTTGAGCCTTTAGAAGGTACGAAGATGCTTGCTCCCGGAGAAACACTGACGAGTAAAGAGTCAAGATATCTCTTTACTTCTGATAGCCCCAGCGAAGGATGGGTGGTGGGGGCAGGTATCACAGATACTGATGGTCAACACCTCCCGATTACTGAAGCAACAAATGTCCGAATAAATTCTACTTGCACAGCACTTCGGGTGAAACCACTGACCGCTAAAGACAAAAGTAATATCCAATCAATCTGTAGTAAAGACTCGAAGAATCCGCTCTGCACCAGTCGTCAGTATTGCGAGCTTTTCAAAGGCGGACTATGTTCTGGGCCGGTACTTGGAGAACCGCGAGAAAATCAGCAGTGCGATGAAAATATAGTCCTTGATCAAAAAGAGCAAGATGTCCTTGAAGAGCTTTGCAAAGTCCACCCTGATAGTGATGCCTGCAAAGACTTTTGTAAGCGATCCATCGGATCAAAAATCTGCCCTGTCATAAAGATATGGGTTGATTCAAGTGGCAAACAAGTATTCCCAGAAAAATCAGTATATCTGGCGGACGCAGGGACAAAGATAGATAATAGTCCCCAAGCCGTTGCAGGTATAGCCATAACTCAAGAGACAAATGATACTACAGTTACGAGCATTTGCCCACCTGGAACAATTTCAAGCGGTGGCGGGATTACAGGAGAAACATGCAGTCCAGCACCTCCGCCACCCGCTCCTGTCTTGCCGAGAATCCAGGTTCCATCGGTCATTAAGCCGGGAGCAATCAAACCTAAAACAATAGTAAAACCTGGAACAACATTGAAACCAGGTCCACAAAAACCTGTAACAGTGCTCAAACCTGCTTGCGCATCAAAGCGCGCAGCTGTTAACACGCCAACTGTCTGCTGCGATGTGGGCAAACCGGTCATAAACGGCTGCTGCACAACCACCCCTGCATGTGGATATAACTATACCCAGGTTCCAGTTACAAGAGCTAATTGTCCGGTTAAAAGTACAGCGAAAGTTTGCTGCGCCCAAGATAGCGATTTAGTAAATGGTAAATGTGTCAAAAAAGGTGCACCTGGTAGTCTTCGTCCAACAAATCCGACAAACCCAGTTATCGTTCCACCACGTTACCAAGCACCTCCGGCAAATCCAATAAATCCAAATGATTGCTCACCAGCGGAGAGATCATCAGGCGTATGCGGAAATAACCCAGCACCAATTTCTGGTGAGGAAGGGGCTCCATGCGAGACAACACGTCCACAGACATGTAAATCAGGCAAATGTATACCAGCAATTAATGACATGGGCGGACAATGTACTGCGGTACCAGTAGTGGAATACAAAATTAAGCCGAATTAAATTATGTAGATACATCCAATTAGTTCAGTTTTTCCCCCATTGACAACCATGTTACAGATTGTTACAGTATATATAGATAGCGACTAAATTGATCCTAATCAATATAGTCATACTGTATCCATGACCAATCAGAAACTCACTATTGAATCACTACCAGATTTACTCACTGTCCGTGAAGTTGCTGAAGTTCTACGAGTATCTCCATTGACAATTAAGCGTTGGGGCAAGCGAGGTAAATTACCTGCAATCAGAATCAACTCACGTGGTGATCGTCGATATAAGAAAGAAGCTGTATTGTGGCTCCTCGGAATTCAGCAAAAAGGCGAATAATAAATCTCCTAATTCTTAACTAAGAATAGTCCGTCCCTATCGTTTAATGTTACTGTTGTTACAGGTTGCCCATTGTTGACACTTGGAGCTTGTTTTCCCTGAAATCGTCGATAACCTGATTCAATAGTTACTGTCTTGGTTCCATTGCCTTTTGGATTTACCAGAACAATTCCATTTTGGAAATTACGTCGGTATACACCATTTTGCCATGCTGAGGTTCTTGGACCATCTACAGCCTTTCCAAGCCATTTTGTAGACTTTGTCCCTGCCAAGTCAAATTCATCAAACCAGACAATTTTATTGTAATCTGTTGAAGCGGAGAAATAGCCGTCATCCATAAGACATGTTGCAAAAGCATAACGCAAATATTGGTAATCAGAAGTATTTGGCACATATACATCAAACATCACATATTGTGGTGCGGTAAGATTTGATTTGAGTTTTCTATACCAATTCATGGTCGTTGCCCAACCGCCCCATGTTTCGGTTGACCAGTCCACACCCATAGCATGCTCCATGAAAGCTGCACCGACAAGATTTTTGTATTGCGTAAAATCATCAGCATCTGATGGGAAAACTGTCCCATCAAGATCATTGTCTGTATTTACCATCACTGGTGTATTTGGTGCAATCGATTTTGCAGTAGTATAATAGGCCTTTTGCCCGTCCCTCCACCAATTACGAACAGCCACAGAGTCTGCAGAGTCATTTGTGCCATCACGATTCCAATCTGCATTTGTTCGGGGCTTCCAGAAATTATTATCACTGTACCAGAAATCAAACCCATTGCCTTGATATAACGTTTGATAATCATGTTTTGCTTTCCATTGCGGCCATTTGTCTCCATTAGTATCGACCGTTGTCTGGAGTGTGACATTTGTATCCCATGCACTGTAACTCCCTCCCGACCAATCCGTATGCTGTCCTGAGCTATTGTATGCCCACCAATCCCCTTTCCCATTTGGCCCTTTCTCCGCAGAAAGTTTAGTACGCCAAGCAGCTGTTGCCGGATCAGAAGTATTATTTACTTCAGTCATGATTGTATAATTGGCAAGTTTTATACTGGCGTTCTTTGCTTTAATTTCAGAAACAGCTTTCGCCATTGTTTTACCTCCACGATTCCATCCAGGATACATGCCAAGAACAGCCATATCAAGCTTTGCTATTTGTTGCTGATACGCTGCTTCATCATAATTTTGTGGTGAACCAATAAGCATGCCTCCGAGCCGTGGAAAATCTCCACTTGAAGCAGTCGGAGGAGCAGAAGGAGAAGGGTTTGTAGTAGGATTCGATTCGCCGCTCCTATTCCCTATCTCACGAATGAATAAATTGTAATCAAGTTGATTGACCTTCCCATCATCTGTAAGATCGGCTAGAGCGCTTTGAGCGGCCGTACAAGCCTTTGCTGGACGCAAATCCGAGTAGCAGTTCATCAGCATGTTGAAATCCTGGATATTGATAGCATTATCAATAATAATATCTCCTGCAATGAGGTTTACGGGAGGAATTGTATTTATTTGGCCCGCAGTAATATTTTGAATGCCTGTTGCATTTTTCTGAAGATATTTATCAGCACGGATAGCAACATTGTATGGCCCCGTCGAAAGATTCCCAAAATCAACAGTTGCTTTGTAACTTCCGCTTGCTGCATCATAATTTGCTACGACAAGCCGACTTGATACTAAAACATTCTGTGCGTTAAATACACCAACAGAGATATTTCTGGTGGCATTCTTCGGTGTGGTATTCCCTCCACTATTTGGATTTGAACTATCCCCTCCTTTGCCTATTCCATGAAGAAGCACTGTAATTGAAAGTTGTGTATTCGCTGCATAGACTTTGGTAACCACCATAGTAAGCAATAATAAAACTAAAACTATTGGAATGAAAAATATCAGATGATTTTTCTTTACCATGATTTAATCGTAATGAAGCAAAGCTGAGGAGTCAATGTTTAAGCACTGTCTGGCGGAGGAACCATCATTTCGAGACTATCCTGCCACGAAGGAAGATGCATAACTCCAGCGATAGCAGCAATCGCTACGAGAAGAAGTATCACCCATCCAACAATAGAGACTATCCATATCCATTTTAAAGAGACCTCTGAACTTGATGCAGTTGTCGCCTTCAAATCTCTATAAAGAAGATATACGTACGCCTGAGAGAACCAACCAGCTATTATTGAAAAAATGAATGACAATAATGAGAAAATATCAGATTCTTCTGAAAGATCATCAAAGATGTAGGACACAAAGAAGATAGTTATTTGCAATGCAAGCAAGCGGAGGATTACTTCCCAGAAATGACCTTTAACAAGAGCATAACTTCTTTTTAAAGCGCTTCTTCCCTTTTTCCCTTCAAGGACAATTACATAAGAAACAAAGCTAAAAAGCAATCCAAAAAGAATTCCAGGTAAAACAAGTGCCACCCAACCTCCAGTGACAATGATACCAACAAGCAAACTTGCTACAAAATAAGGAAGGAGTAAAGGAACGCTTCTATCAAATAACGTTTTTAAATCAAGCTTTTTTTCGCTATCAAGAATATATATGCTGGCAATCGGCATTAATAAAAAGAAGATATACGAAGCAACAATAGCAGCTAATCCATACAATGCAAAAACTCCTCCTGAAATAATTTGAACGGGTGTTGGAGATCGGAAAATATCAGTCGATCCAGTAAAGATTAATGGTAGGCCTAATAGAACTCCCGCAATTGCAAGAACAATAAGGAAGAGAATTCCAACACCAATTAGTTTCAAATACGATGTAAATGTTGCTTTAAAAAGCGTCCATGAATTTTGCAAATGATCTTTAAAGGGAGTTAATATTTTTGTATCAGATGAGACAACGGTTAACGTATCTTTTGAAACAACTTTCGATGTCTTTCTTGAAGAGCTTTTTGTACTTTGTTTTACAGATTTATTTACTGTTTTTTTCGGAGTTGTTTTGGAGGCAGAGACAGAAGTTTTTCTTTTGGTTGTTTTGGAGGCCTTTTTCGTCTCAGTCATACGAAGAGTTTAATCGAGATCCGTGCCTGTGTCAATGATGAAAATAAATTACTTATCTTGAATATCTGGTAACGTCAATGAACCAGTATCTGTTCCCGTAAATCCTTGATAAAAGCCATTAAGAAACACAAGAATAAATATTCCTAACATCAAAATATATCCAACAATCGAAATTATCTTGATCCACCTCATACTAACTTGCTTAGCAGCAGGTGCAAGGGATTTCGCTTTCTTGTAAAGAATAACCATAAGTGATTGCATAAAAAGACTTTGGAGAAGAGAAAATGGTATAAATAAAAGAAAAAGCTGCGGATAGTCTTTTGTATAGCGTGAAAGAATCTCAATAATGACTTGACTTGGAATGGCTATTAGCATGATTGCACATAAAATTTTCCAGAAATGCGGCTTTACCAATTGATAACTTCTACGAAGAGCTGCTCTCCCTCGAAGATTTTCATTGACTACGATATATTGCGTAAAGAAATAATAAATGGAAACAATTATTCCAGGTATAACGAACAAGAAAAACGCTCCAAGTATTACTAATCCAGCTATAAGTTGCGTTGTAAAATACGGTTGAAAAAGAGGCATACTCTCTTTTACTGTTTGCCAAATGGGCAATTTGCTATCGCTTGTGAGAATTTTTACATATGAGATCTGTACAAGAGAAGTAACTAAAATAAACCCTACTAAATAGATACATAAAAAAAGAACAGCAGCTATGACTGAAACTGCTGTAAATTGTCCTTGGAGAAAACCGTTCAAACCTCCCACAAAATAAACTACTCCCAATGCCACTAGTACCAAGAATATCCCTAATAAAGAAAGCAAAAATAGCTTGAGTAGTGAGCCCAATTTGCTGAACATAAGCTGCCATGATTCTTTATAAAGTTGTCCAAATGAAGGTAACTTACCTATTGAATCAGTAGCTGAAGCAGAAACTGTAGTTTTTTCTTCCATACCTCAAGTGTAGATAAGCGTAACGATGCAGTCAACAGAGAAATTTTTTATTGCTCTGGATTTAGTTGCGGAGGAAGAACTCTGTACTCAGGCTTCCTCAGTTCTTGAAGCTTTTGCATAAGATAATTAAATTTCACTTCGTCTGTCTTTGCAAGCTCAACAAGATTTTTTTCTTTGTAATCCTCAAGCTTTAATCCAACCTCAGTAAAAGCTTTGTCTGCATAGCTCATCCAATCAGGCGTTTGCAATTGTTTCATAATATTATGCATAATCTTTGGGTGCTTTACTAAAGCTACATATCCAAGCCAGTATTTTACATATTCAGGATCTTGTATCCCTTTTCTCCAGCGTTTTTCCTGGCTAACAATATCAAAATCTTCGACAAATTTTCCTGTTTCTTGGATGTATGTCTTTGTTTCCTGAACACTAATTTCTTCCTCCAATGACATTGTCCTTAACATCTTTTGGGCACACAATTTATCTCCTTGAATGGAAAATAGTTTACCGAACATAGCAACACGATCTAAATGATGTTCAACAGCTAGAAAGCCTACTTTAACTTCTTCATTTAATAATTCTGGATACTTGTTGACTGTACAAGCGAAGTTCTCGAGTGTATTTGTAGATGCATCTTCAAACAAAATCCTTTCATCGATGCTGTATCCATATTTTTTTAAGAAAAGATCCCCATATGTCGTGCGAATAACTTCTGCCATAAGTTGCGCTTCTGAAGGCCAATTATTAATTCGTGACTCAGGCAGCTTTGATTTATAGTCCCTTTTTATTGTCTTTCCACCAGAGAGAATAATTCTTTTTGCTAAACCTTTATAAAGTGCCAATCCTGCAGCTAGCGCATTTTGTCTACACCAATGTTTCATTGCAAACCAACCTGTACGCTGCCATCGCTGACGAATAAGTTCAATTTGCTCATATTTCTCTTGAGAGGATAATGCTTTATCTGAAGAGATTTTCTCAATTTCAGCTAAACTTCGAGGCTGCTGCATAAGCCAGAAATCTGGTTCAGGAGCATGGGTTGGATTATCTTTGTAATTTTTCCACTTTTGTAGTTGCTTTGGGGTTAGTTCATTTTCAAGCAAGACCGGCTTTACTGGTCCTTGACCGAATACGATTACTGTATCGAAAGAAAATGCTTGTTCACTTGTGAGTATAGCGGACTCCTCGTCGGAATCAGCTTCTTGGACAGACTGCATATTTGCTGATAATACCTCCTTAATTAAAAATAAATTCGTAGTAGCCTCAAAAAAAACAACTACATTATCTTTTATATACCTTCTATCATAGATGTCAAGCTCAGCCGTTATATATTGCAGAACTTTTTTGATAGGTTTAGATTGTTACGATAGTGAAATTACCAATTTAACGCAAGAAATTTTGGGTTTTTTATTTGGGAAGCATTAGACTCATTTAAAAAAAGAATATCCTTCCAATTATCCATTTTTTATTAATACGTTAATCTAGCCTCAAAATATTAACATTTTTAGCCTTAAATGTCATAGAATCCTCTAGAAGCCCTATTAATAAAAAATTCCTAGTAAATCCACACAATAATGAGAAATTTGATCTTTGACATCTCATGGCTGGAGCTTTTTTTAGGCCGCAAAGACCTAGCCGGGCAGAAAAATCCGGAAAAAAATATTATGTAAAAAAATCATAATTAATCTCAGCTATATTTTCAAGTTTTTTTTCTTTTGGACAGTTGGCATCCATTAATACAGCATATTAAAGCGAAAATAGAAATCTTAAATCTTCTTCAATTCAGATTTGCAGTATCATTTTTATATGTGCATATTATATGCTCATAAGTATTTATTTTGACTAATAAATAATGTTAAATTAAAAGACCGAAACAGACGCTTTACTTATAAAATTGCTCACATTTGATCGTAAATTTTCTCCGAAAATGTATTTGTGAAATTTAATTATTAAAAACATAAAAATGCGCGTTATAAGAATCACTATAAAGTGAAAATTTATTTTTAATACATCACGCAATTTAGAAAAAAGTTTTTCGATTTCATAGAAAAATAAAAATTATTTTACGCAATTTGAGAAAAAATATTTTCACTTTAAGCGGATTTAGCAAAAATTATTTCTGATTTTGGAGATTTTTGTAAGCATTTTCGTAGTTAGCAATCATTTTTTCGATACTAAAATTTTCTTCAACGTGTTGACGACAATCATGTGGATCTATAGAATCAATCTTTTCTAGAGCATTCTTGAGCCCATCAATACCAGCCTCAGAATCGACCAAAAATCCGGTTTTTCCATCTTCTATAAGCTCTGGAATTGCACCTTTTTTGAATCCAATTACTGGAGTTCCACAACTCATTGCTTCAGCAACTACAAGCCCAAAAGGCTCATTCCAGTTAATTGTCATGAGAAAAGCTTTGGCTGATTGCATAAGTTGCACAACGTGATCTTTGGTTAACGGCTGCTCGGATGATTTTCCGCCAATCCATTGGATTTTGTTATTTAAAAACGGTTCAACATCTTTTTTAAAGAAATTCATATCTTCAATATTTCCGGAAAGCTTCAAATTTTGATTGGTTTCTCGCGCTAATTGAATTGCGTGACGTACACCTTTGGGATCTATATATGACCCGTCAGAATTCTGTGACTTACTCAACCTTCCAATCCATAGCATAAAGTCTTCTTTTTGTTGTGAAAATTTATACACCGAAGTGTCGATGCCATTATAGATAACTTGCTGTGGTTTTGATTTTACAAAACCTTCCTGGTGAGCTTTAGAAATTGATACAAGATTTGCTTTTGGGAAAAGACTGAGCGCAGTATCAAATTCTGGAGTTGCTTGAGCATGAACTGTTGTCAGCATTGGCGTCTGAATAGCCTCAGTAGCCATGAGATTAATGAATTCAGGATACGTATGATTATGAACTATATCGAACTGAGGAGCAATCTCTTCAAGCTTCTTTTCAAGCTGTAGTAAGTAACTTGTCTCCGCATAAAATGGATTTTCGAAGCTAGAAAGCTCATTAAATGCTTTTGGAATAACGCCTATAATTCTTGCTCCAGGCAGAACGCTGTCTTCAGTACCAAGAATTGTAATTTCATGACCACGCTCAATTAACCCTTTTCCCAACTCATAAATCATTCTTGGCCTTGAAGCCGTCTGATCTGGACTAATTTTTCGCTTTAATAAGGATACTAAAAGTATTTTCATAACTCATCAATTCTATAGCTCAGCAATAAGAACTATATATAATCCAGGTAAGAATTGTATAAGAGAAAGCAATCAACTGAGGCAATCGCTTACCATAAGCAGGTTGCTAATTATGCTGCTTGAGGATATAAAACTTGTTGGAACTTCATTTCAACTTCTTCAGGCCACCCTATTCCCTGTTTTTGTTCAGCAATCCATTCGTCTCTCGTAGTTTCATCTGGTAAATCACGCTTAATTGAGGCTAATTTCTCTCTCATTTGTTGCGGTGTATCCTCTGCTAAATTGATTCCGTGCTTCTGAAGTGCGGAAGGCTCCTCTTCTGTTTCTGGAAAAAAATGAGTGTCAAAATTTTGAAGTATACGCACGAGTCGATCATCATTTTCAATTCTTGCAAAGTATGGCATTGAATATTCAGGGACTGTTAAAAGTACGCGTGTCCATAGGTCTTCTTCTGCACGTTTTTGCGCGCTACTCTTCTCATCTTTAAAATCACTCACGGCTCGTTTCAAGCCTGTATCGTGATAAATGACATTCCCATCGTGCCTAAAATTAACTTCATTTATTGTTTCGTGATCCATTGCTTCAGCTGTTTGAGCGGAATAAAGCATTACATCACTTGCGCCTATAACATTTCTATACTGTATATCAAATAGCTTCGTGAGAATTTTCATCCGAGTAAGGTGAAATGTTGCTCCCATAATATCTACTCTATCGGGTCCATCAGGTTGATCAAGTACTTGATTGCAAATATTCACCAAATTTTCAAAGGTATTACTTGAGTCTTTTTCAGTTTCAATAACTGGGACAGTATCCTCTCCCATAAAAGGTTCAGCAATTCCTCTACCAATCAACTCAGATTCTGCTGCCATTGCTTTATCTTTATCGGTTCTGCCTCCCATGATTACAAATCTATCAGTTGTGCCTTT
The DNA here is from genome assembly GCA_965230895.1 of uncultured Gammaproteobacteria bacterium. Taxonomy (GTDB): domain Bacteria; phylum Patescibacteriota; class Microgenomatia; order Levybacterales; family UBA12049; genus JACDET01. Next base: position 1,523,261 of record OZ246394.1, on the reverse strand, counting down.
TCGATATAATTCTCGTCCAGCTTTTATAACTTCAGTTCCCCATCGGTTCATTCTTCCATCAAATGGCGATGAATCGGTTTGAGGCTGTTTTGTACGAGATGGAAAAGACAGGCTATCAGTCATTCTGACAATTTCACCTGGCTTTTCGCTTAATACAGGGCCTTGTCCATAAACTAGAAGTGGTAACCTTTCTTTCATAGTCAAATTATATCAAAATATAAAGTAAGGGGTACATGTAGATCAATTTCTTGCGAAGACCCAGTTGAAGAATTTTTCGATTGGCAATACTTCCCTCTTCCAGTTCTTTCCTACAAGCTCCTCATATTGCTTTTCAAACTTTTTAGCAATCTTGCTCCAACTAAACTTGTCTTCAACTGTCGCATAGGCATGAGCACCAATTTGAGCTCGAAGCCGGTCATTATCCAAAAGCATATTGACGTTTTCGGCAATTGCACTTGCGTTTCTTGAAGGAATAAGGAAGCCATTTACTTTGTCATTGATAATTGACAAGATACCACCCTTTTTGGTCGCCACAACTGGAGTATGTGCCGCCATAGCCTCAATAATAGTTAATCCAAGAGGCTCATCCCACGTACTTGGAGCGACATACACATCTGCGCGTTCATAAAAAGCATGATAGTATGGCTCCTTGTTTGCGATGTAACCAGCCATGATGACATTTGTAAGCTTATGTTTTTTAATTTCCGCTTCAAGATTAGCTCGTTCAGGTCCGTCTCCTACAACTAAGACTGTACCATTTATATTTTTAGCTGCTCGAATGAGGTATGATACACCCTTATGCTTGGTTAAGCGGCCGGTAAACAAAACTACTTTCTTGCCGTGAAGACCAAACATATCGTTAATTTTGGCAATTTGCTCTGGATCTTTTTTATAATGATCTAAGTTTACACCACCTACGATTGTTGAAGTCTTTCGCTTTAACGCTTCGCCAAACATTCTTGTATACCATTTCTTTGTAAAGTCGCTACACGCTGTAATAAATCGTGCTTCTCGATTTGCATCTTTCATAAGGCCAGCAAATCGTTTGTCTTGCTCAAAGTAACTGAGATCACTTCCATGTGTAGTAATAATATATTTTGTTCCATAAAAGGATTTGATCAATCGTGCAATACTTGGCAGATATGCTGTATGGAAAGCATGAATCACATCTGGCTTAAATTCATTCACTGCCTGAATTGTTGACCATAAGTATGTAGTATAGATTTCCCCGATTTCACGGCCGTCCATATCCTTGAATTTTTTTGCTCCAGGCATTTCAGGATGTCCGACAAATACTCCATCTTGTGGTGCTCTCACAACAAAGTGTTTGACTCCATCAAGTTTTCTTTTATCAGGAGAAAGAATAGCAATTTCATGCTTATCTTTTAATTGAGCACTGAGTTCCCGAAGGAAACTTGCGCTGCCGTTACCATAAAGTGGAAAGTTAAAAAGATATAAGATTTTCATAAATGTTACTGCTGAGAGTAAAGACCATTATCGTGTTGTTATGTAAACTTTTTCCTGAGTTTTTGGTAAGGATAAAGTAAGAGTACGGCAGAGCTTCTAGCCTCATTTTGTGACTGATGTTATCACTTTGATGAGAATAATCTTTCTTGTAAAACAAGGAGAAGGAATTGAGGTAAAGCAAGTTGCCTTTTCCATCGCCAAGGCTGTACCGTTAATCGGAACAGCCATTCCAAACCTAATGCCCGCATTGCTTTTGGAGCTCGAGGTACAGCACCACTTATATAGTCAAATGCTCCGCCGACACCCATTGCAGCTTTAACCGGCAACTTTTCAAGATTATCTGAGATCCAATTCTCTTGCTTAGGAAATCCGTAAGCAACAAATAAAATATCAATCTTTTTACTATTTTTCACGCCTTGAGTTGGCCATGATTCTCCTGTGAAAACAACATCAATCCAAGGGTATTTCAGCTTCAAGCACTCAGCAGCTTTCTCTGCCACACCACCTCTACCTCCCAGAAATCCCATGGATAAAGGCTTTTCACGACTAACTTTACACAGCTTTTCGATAAAGTCCACGCCTGTTGTGCGTTGTGTTATAGTCCCACCCAAGAGTCGACTTGCAATAAGGAGACCCACTCCATCAGCCAAGGAAATATCTGCAGAGTTTAGCTTGTCTTTGTAATCCAAATTAGATTGTGCGTAAACAAGGATTTCAGGATTTGGAGTAACGATAAAGAACTGTTTCTTCCCTTCATGCAAAAGATGGATCACTTGCTCCAGGATAGCTGAGGTCGGTGCATTCGTAATGCCTACTCCAAGAAGATATTGTTTATTTATATTTTTCACAGTCTACTATAGATCTAAATTAATTATTTCAAATGGTTGCAAAATTACTATTTTGAGTAAAAATAATATTCTCTATTTGTCCATACACTTTCTATAATTTAAGCCTAAAATATCATTTTTACTGTCAGAAAATCACTCTTAATATTATAATACGTAATCTTTTGTGAAAAGGATTTAAATTGAAAAGAAATAAATTACCTTTCTTGTCTCAAAAAATAATATATACAGGATATTATCGCCTATTTATCGACCGTTTGTAAAGCTCAATATTCTCCATTGCTACGCCTGTTCCCCTAGCTACACAAAGCAACGCATCTTCAGCTATATGACAAGGGACTCCAGTCATTTGAGTCATAAGCTTGTCAAAGTTCGTGAGAAGTGATGTTCCGCCTGACATAACAATTCCCTTATCAATAATATCTGAAGCAAGCTCTGGTGGACACTGCTCAAGAACCTCTTTAACACCTTTAACGATTTCTAACAATGAAGGTTTAATTGCTTCGTTTATCTGGACCTCATCAAGAACAACTGTCCTTGGCAAGCCAGTAATAGTATCTCGGCCTCGGACTTCCATATTCTTTGCTTCCTTCTTGTTTTCTTCTGGAACTGCATTCCCAATTTGAATTTTAATACTTTCGGCTGTGGTCTCACCTACTAACAAGTTAAACTTCTTTTTGATGTAGGCTGCAATTGACTCATCAATCTTGTTTCCAGCAACTCGAACTGAGCTATGAACCACAACACCACCTAAAGAGATAACTGCGGACTCAGTAGAACCTCCACCAATATTGACAATCATATGACCAGCAGCTTGAGCAATCGGAATCTTTGCACCAATGGCCGCAGCCAAAGGTTCATCAATCAAATATGCTACCTTTGCTCCGGCAGACATGGTTGCATCCAAAACGGCACGGCGTTCGACCTGTGTAACTCCTGAAGGAATACAAACCATCACTTCAGGCTTAATGAACCGTGTTTTACCACAAACCTTATCGATGAAATATGAGAGCATAGCTTCCGTAATTGTGTAATCTGCTACAACCCCATCCCGTAATGGTCTGAGAGCGGTTACATTTCCAGGGGTGCGACCGAGCATTTCTTTGGCTTCTTTACCAACCGCAACAACTCGATTCTCTTCAGCTGTAACAGCAACAACAGTAGGTTCATTGAGGACAATTCCTTCTCCAACAACATAAACGAGTGTATTGGCGGTACCAAGATCTATTCCGATTCTCTTACTTGAAGGAATTGCAAATGAAAACATAAGACTTAAGTGATAATAAAAGTTATAGACAAAAAATGCAAATTACAAACATATCAAAAGATATACTATCTATATCATTTGATCGTTATTTTGCAATAAAATGATTATAACAACGTGTTATTTAGTTGCAAGGACTAGTTTCCGGGTTTATAATCTGATTTAATAGGATTATGAAGAAACCGCTTCTCAAAATTAAGAAGCCATCCGTTCCGGATGACCACCCACAGCATTCAGCAAAAAGACAGTTTCTCGTTTCATCGTTGGTTTTTCTTTTTCTTATTGCTGCCACTGCCGGAGTAATTCTCTATGGGAAAGGCTATCGACTATTTGTCCAAGAAGGAAATCCTCAGCTTTCAAAAACCGGAATTATTAACTTAACAAGTAACCCGACTGGAGCACAAGTCTTTGTAAATGACAGACCAAATCCTACAACATCGACAAACGATAAACTCAACTTAACTCCAGGCAAGTACAAGATCAAAATTGCAAAAGAAGGCTATCATGATTGGCAAAAGGATTTTGAAATCCAAAAAGAAGTTGTTGATAATGCAGATGCTACGCTCTTCCCCAAAGCACCAACACTCCAGAGCATTTCAACCTTTGGCATCCAATCGACTTTTATTGATCCTACTGGAACCAAACTTGCCTTCAATATCGCTTCAAATTCAGCCCGAAGAAATGGTGTTTATGTCTTTGATATGACTGCAAGAAACTTCCCAGTACTTGCCGGCCAAAGTTCAGCTACTCAAATTGCTGATGATACTGTAGACCTTTTCTCTCAAGCACAATTAGCTTGGTCTCCTGATGGAAAGCAAATCATGGCAAGCATTTCTGCAACTCCAGGTGGAGCGCCAGCGTATTACCTCCTTGCTGCAGACAGAATGAACGAAGCACCACAGGATATCACCGCGACATATACTTCAACACTTGAACTTTGGGAGCAGCAGCGATCGGACAAAGAACTTGCACAGTTAAAATCACTCAAATCAGACGTACAGAAGTTCTCACAAAAAAACATGAGAATTCTTTCTTGGTCACCGGATGACAATAAAATCCTTTATCAAGCAACAGCTTCAGCAGAGATGCCTGTTTTTAAGAAACCAAGGCTAATTGGCAATAATCTTCTTTATGAGCGAAGGGACCTTGAAGAAGGTGCAATTTATGTCTACAACATCAAGGAAGACGTGAATACAAGAGTACTCGAAAAAACAGATAAACTGTGTACACTTACCTCTGAAAATTGCAAGTGTGAAGTCTTCGGTAAGTGTCCATCTCCACTGACATGGTTCCCTGATTCACTCCATCTTTTATATGTTAACAATAAGCAAATCCAGGTTATCGAGCACGATGGATCGAATTTAACAACGCTGTACGCTGGTCCATTTGTTGAAGATTATGTCTATCCTTGGCCTGACGGGACAAAGCTAGTTATGCTAACAAACTTTAATAACCAAGGTATTGCTCCCACACTTTACTCTATTGGACTTAAATAGACTTCGGATCAGCCACAATATAGAGCCGCTTCCATGTGGTTCCTGGCGGCCAACATGTCTGCAGAACGAGTTTATGTTGCCCCTCATGCTTGTTCGTTAAGTATGTTACATCATTGGGATCAGCCACGAGCTTTTGCTTCACCACATAATCATATCTCCTATTCTCAAAGAATACGACAATCTCATCGTTTTCAGAAAGATTATTGAGTGTATAAAATACCGCATTGTAGCGGCCTACATCCCACCAGTTATCTGCAGAATGAGCAAAGAGATAGGTATTACCTGGGTAACCGGGGAAAACACTCCCTTTCGCATGCGCGACTCCATGCTGAAGCACTGGAAGGAATTCATCCTTGTTTTCAGGATCGACATTCGGGTAGACTTTTGAGGACGCACCTATTTTTGGTATCAAAATACTAAATTGTGGATCTTTTGGTGTCAAGATTTGCTGCTGTTGTCCTGCAAGGATATCTGAAAAACCTAAATCCCGTCCAATCGTATCTTGTGGATCTTGTGGAGTGGAAATTTGAGAAGATGAAGAAGCATCTGAATTCGAACGAGGAGTATTTGCCTGCACGGTAAATTCAATACCACGGGTTTGGATGATTGCATACTTTATTTGCTCTGTGATTGCCGGGCCAAAAGTTGCCCCAACTCCATAGAGACTAAATAGCACTAAAAAATTACCCAAACTTCTGAGTGCGATAAATCGAATTGCTTCCTGCCGTTTCATGGTTGGATTATACATGAAAGCCAATTTTTCTGTCTTTAACGCATTCCTTTTAATGCTTCACGCGATCTTCCTTTAATAGATGCTGTTGGGAATATCTCTTCACGAACAATTTCTCTTGTTGTTCTGACTCCAAGTTCTGCAACCATTGTGGTTCTTGTTGCCACTTCTATCTCCACAAGTGTATTTTCGAGACCTTTTGCTGCTTCATCAAAAAGTCGGCGGTTAAGCGCTGCCCGATCAGCAGCAACAGTACCAAGTTGAAGTTCATGATCAAGCGCGAATCCAGCCGCAATTTGTGCTGCCCGACTGCTACTTTGCTCTACTCTTGCCATAAGTCATCACCTCCTTTTCTGCAATATACAATAAATGGCACTGAAATGGATGACAAACCTGACAAATTGCTGAGCTAACTAATCACCCATTTTTGATAGTCTACATATCTTAAAGAAGCGTTCAAGGGCTTACAGAGATACCAGAGAAGTGATCCAAGATTATATTTTGTACCGTCGAGAGGAATCGAACCTCCAACCTTTCCCTTAGGACGGGACTGCTCTATCCATTGAGCTACGACGGCAATTGGTTGTATTATACTCCTTTCCTTAGTATTTGATTCGTAGAGCAGGTACTGCGGAATCTGACGCGGAAAGGACAGCTGACGAGGAAGAAGCTGTGTCTTCTCCACTTGCTTCACCGATAATTTCAACTGGGCCTTGCCGGATAACTTCATTGGTACTTGGACGGTATAGGATAGCGAGTTTCGCTGCTGAGTAAATCATGAGTCTATCTCCAACTTTTGCCCCTTCAAGAAATTCTTGATCGGATAACTCAGATAAATCTTTTATCGTTGCTACTGAAGGGATCTCATTTTTGGGAATGTTAGGAATTTTTTTCTCAACCGTTTCAATCAAACCAAGTACTGCTTGCGGTGGCTGATTATCTGGAAGTTGTTCTGCAACGGGTGCAGGAGTTTTTTTAAAATGGAGATAACCAAATATTCCGCCTGCACCGATTGCAATACCGACAACAAAAATAGAGAGAATGACTATTGATTTTTTACTTGGTAGCGGCAACCGAAAACGTTTCTTTTTCGGCCCCTCAACGTATGCAAGTGATTCTGGATTAAATGAGGCTTCAGGCATGTCTTTAGTATACATGATCCGTCATGTACTAGAAGCTGACATTCTGTTCTTTCTTGTAATTAAACCATTTTCCGCCACGCATTAGTTTGTCATTTGGAACACCTACAGTAATTGAAGGATACTTTGTATAATTCGTCATTGGTGTCCCATCAGCATTAACCAACCTGAAATAATACGTCCTTCGGTTACTTGCCCTCGAACCATCCAGTGAGAAATCAAATTCTCTCTTCTCTCCTACACCCAAAGCAGTCGGAATAAGAAAGGTTGGATTGGACTCTTGATATGTCATTTGATTTCCAGAAGTTGATGTACCCAAGACAGCAGATGTAATTGTTGTTCCATCTGAGACAGATGTATTATCTTTAAATCTCCATACAGCTGAACTTTGCGTTTCTTCGTTACCAAAAGTATTTAATTGATCAGAAGTCGTCAAATATTCTGCTTTAACCCAATCAGCAGAACGATTAGTATTTGATATTCTCGACTCATCTATAATACCGTCAAGTGGGTTCGTTGCATTGCTTTGCTGGGCACCAATATTAACATTCTGAGCACTATTAAAAAGAGAAGCAGGTATGCTGGTAGTATTTTGCGCTTCTTGGATTCCATTAATATACATAGTTAATGATGTACTTGGATTGTAGACTGCCGTAATGTGATACCAAATACCAGTAGCTAACGTAGAAGTACTTGTTGCTGATACATACGACGATCCATTTGAAGAAACATATAAGACAGCTTTACCACTAAGAATCTCCAAACTATACGCCAAAGCAGTTGGAGTTAAATCACTTTTTGAAATAACTGCCCCTTGAGTATTATTATCAACCTTGACCCAAGTAGAAATCGTGAGCGCACCTGTAATTCTTAAAGAAGCAGGATTATTAACTTGGATATAATCATTTGATCCATCAAAATCAAGACTACCATCAATCGTTCCAGGGACTAAATCATTCGCGTCCATAGATCCAGTGTCAGTACCATTATTTGCATTTGTTGTAGAATCTAGTATTCCTCCTGATCCTGCTACAGCTGGATCCTGATTTAAATGCCATACTCCTTTATAGTTCCCATCCCATACACTTGATGCAGCCTGTCCATCACTAATAGCTGCATTGCCATAATACATCCAGATAGAATCTGTTGCAGACTTTGCGTCTAATTGCGGAACTTGTACCCAAACATATGATGTACCGGATTCATCCCAACGTTCTATTTCATGTGGCAACACAGTATTTGGATCAGCCGGATCAACAAATCGCAGATCTTGTCCACTATTTTGAGTCTTACTGTAGTCAATTCTTGTTGAATCTAATTTAACAAGCACCGGGAAACTGGTAAGGTTTGTACTTGAAGCTTGATTATTAATTGTGATTCTCTTTCTCGTTGTCCAATTGGTATTGCACGTTACACCTGTATTATCATTGCACCAGATATCTGCAACATCAGTCCAACCTGTGGTTACAGATCCAGCGTTTGTATATGCTTGCTCTTCACTGTATGCATTCATCTGATCTGATCCTGTGAGATATTCTGCCTTAATCCAATCTGCGGAACGAACACCAGTTGAAATACGAGCTTCGTCGATAACACCATCAAAATTGTAATTTGAAGTCGCCGGAGTTGTGCCACCACTTGATTCTGTACCGATGACAATCCCTCCAGTAGTATTTGCTTCTGTGACAGAAGAATCTGTTGCTGTAACAAGAACTCCGTCAATGTAAAAAGATGCCACGTTCGCGTCATTATAAACAGCGACAACATGATGCCACTTATTCATCGTTAATGAATTAATGGCGGAATACGCACTAGAACCATTTGCTTCATAAGCTAGTGCAATGTTATTGGCAACGGTTTGACATAGGAAAAGGTTTGAAACATTATCTTTACCCAAAACAGTACCACTTCCCCCTTCTCCACAAGATGTAGGATTTATCCAAGCTTCATACGTATATGCAGTTGTACCATTAATCAAACTTGTACTATTTGTAATAATATAATCATCGACACCATCAAATTTTTGCCCTGAACCAATTTGCCCAGCGGTTCGTGTAGGGACTTTGGTACCTGTTCCTCCTCCTCCAGTTCCGTTATCAGCACTTGATGTACTTTCATCGAATTCATTTGAGGTTCCATTACCTGATTCCGATAAATGCCAAACTCCTTTGAAATCACTTTCCCATACATTTGTCGCATCTTGTCCGTCCGAAACTGTCGGGTTGTCGTAATACATCCAGATATAATCACTCGTTGATCCTGCATCAATCTGAGGGACTTTCACCCACACGTAGGATGTACCACTTTCATTCCAGGTTTCAATTTCATGAGGAAGTACTGTCGTAGGATCAGATGGATCAACAAAACGAATGTCTTGACCACTATTTTGTGTCTTGCTGTAGTCGATTCGTGTATTATCGAGTTTGACTAAAACCGGGAAGTTAGGAAGGTTTCCTGCTGCACTTGAATTATCAAACGTTATCTTTCTTCGCATATCCCATCCCCCATTTGAAGAAGTTGTCGTCTGATATGTTTGCTCTGAACCAAATGAATTCATTGCATCGGTTCCTGTCAGATATTCCGCTTCAAGCCAATCAGCAGTGCGTACTGAACTGGACACACGGAGGTCATCCATTTCTCCATCAAAGTTATAATTAGAAGAGAGTGATGCTTCATCTGCACCGATTATTCCAACTTTTGTCGAAGGACTACTCGCGTTATTCACTGAACCTGTTCCATCCGAGTTAGTTTGCAAAACACCGTTTACGTAGTAGCTATATGTTCCTGATCCATTATGAGTAACAGCAACGTGCGCCCAGGTGTTAAAGCTAAATACGTTTCCGACAGTATAGGTATCATCTCCAGGACTATTAACCCAGAACCCTAACGCTCTCGAATTTGTCGAACATACATAGAATTCTCCAGCATCCGCCCAGTTCTCGAAAATAGTCCCCGCTCCTCCACTATCTCCACAGTCGTCAGCATTTATCCATAAATCGATCGTAAATGCATTAGAAAAGTTATAAGTACCAGCTTGGGAAGTAGTCAAGACATCATCAGTTCCATCGAAGTCTTGTGCAGCTCCAATCTGACCAGCCGAAGACGGAGCAGGAACTCGCCCAGATTGACCTCCACCTCCCTGAGCATTATTTGCCGTACTTGTACTGTCTATATAATCATTACCTACATTGTCTCCAGTCTCTCCAAGATGCCAAACGGACTGATAAGCTGAATTCCAAACATTATTTTTATCTTGCCCACTGGTAGCACTATTATTTCCGTAGTACATATAAATAGCTCCTGTAGTTGATCCTGCCGCTAGTGTTACCTTCACCCAGACATAATTAGTACCACTATTGCTCCACGTACCATCAATTTCATGTGGCAGTACAACGGTTGGGGCTCCATCTGCAACGAACCTGAGATCATCACCATCACTTTGTGTCTTTGAGTAATCAATTCTTGTACTATCCAATTTCACCAATAAAGGAAAATCAGTCAATGTCTGACCTGAGGCAGAATTATTAATCGTTATCTTACGCCGATATTGCCAGTTGGTATCACACGTTATACCTGATGCATCATTGCACCAATCGGTTTGCGTCACGACCTGCTGAGAAGTTGGTCCTGGTGCCACACAAGTCACTCCTGTTGTATCATTGCACCAATCATTTGATGGAGTCACACCAGATTCTGCACCAGCTGCAGCATATTGGAGCTTGAATCCAGGTGATGAGGCACTTAACCCATTTCCTCCAGCAGACATACTTGCGCGAAGTCTTGCAGTGGCTTTGCTCTTTGCAACGATCGTTGTGGTGTTTTCGTCTTCAAGTGCCTCTCCTGGAGTTAGAGCATTTGCATTTTTGAACCAACGATAATCTTCCTGAGAAGCAGAAATACTTCCTGCGGCCCAGTAGACAACTTCACGTGCCGTAGCATCTGCTGTTGTCCAATTAAGTGTATATCCTGAGGTATCAAATGACTGTAATTCTGCTTCAGCATTTGCGCTTGATGGAGTCGAACCATTACTTGCACTGGTTGCGATACGAATTGCAGCAGCAGTAGTGGTGGACATATTCGCGTTTCGATTTGATGCTTGGCCATTGCGATCGTCTGACCAGATAGTCCCCTGATTAACGATATTTGCACCTTGATTTTGTGCTTCTTCGATACCATAGGTATTTGTTGCATCAATTGCAGTAAGATATTCTGTATTTGTCCAATCTGCCGAGCGTGCTGTATTTGAGATACGGACTTCATCAATTATCCCATCAAACGCAGTACTTCCATCAAAGTATCTACCAATACTCATCTTTGTGGAAGCAGGTGTGCCTCGGGTAGTTCCAGAATCAGTACCATTCAATACTCCATTCACATATAACTTAAGACCATCTTGCGTACTGAATGTTCCACTCAAATAATACCATGTCCCCGCAGTCCACGAAGTCTGATTCGACGGAGCTGTCACAACATTATTGCCTGAATCCAGAACAGAAAGATATGCCTGTCCACCACCTTCATCCAATACAAGCGAGACATCGTTCCCGGAAGGAGACTCCCCTAAGTTAACTAAAATTTGACTAACTGTTTTTGCAGAAGAAAACGTTGTTGTCGGTCTAAACCATAAAGAGAACGTTAGACTGCCAGTCGCAACGCTCGATGCAGTATTTGCGATATCCACCCAGTCACTTGTTGCGGCAACATATGTTTGGGCTCCACCTATTTGCCCTGCCGTTGTAGGATTTGGACGGGATGCCGTGGCCTTTGTTCCATTCCTTGCATTTGTAGTTGAATCTCCAAGCGTTGTCCCTGATGTCTCTTTTGAATGATAAACAGATTGGAAATTAGTATCCCAAACATTCGTAGAATCTTGTCCATCTGAAGCATTCGAATTCCCATAATACATCCATATATAATTACTTGCGCTCGGGTTGATATTGGGAACTTTTACCCATACTGAAGATATTCCTGATTCATCCCATTTCTCGATTTCATACGAAAGTACTGCATTTGGATTTGCTGATGATACAAAGCGGATATCCTGCCCAGCATTTTGTGTTTTGTTGTAGTTAATACGGCTCGAATCAAGCTTTACAAGTACAGGAAAATTGGAAAGAGATGCAGAAGTACTCGCACTATTTATAGTAATCTTTTTTCTCGTACTCCAATCTTTTGTGCAGGTTATACCGACTGTGTCATTGCACCATGCATCACGACTTTGGGATGTAGAGGAAGCTCCACCAATGGTTAACGAACTTGTATTATTGATACTTGTCGTCGCGGTTGCATTTTGACTCGCGAACATCACTCCACTTGGCCGAAAACCAGTTGTAACAGATTGAGAACCGGTCGCCGTCGGTTGCGTTAAAGAACCGACATCGTATTGTCCCCCTTGTAATGCAAGATAATAGATAGTTGTATTCGCCGCTGGTCCATCGCTCTTATTAAGAGTAAATCCGTTGGTATCAAAGCTTGTGAGACTTGCAATAGCATCTTGTGTACCAGTATCGGTAAGCAAAAGGATATTCGAATCAGTCCGCTGCTGGCTTTTAGTACTTGTAGTCGATTGAGCATCTCGTGCAAAGATCGTTGTCGCACTTTGTTTACTTGCACTTGCAGCATATCCGACACTCATTTTTGCATTTGCAGTATTATCGCCATCGTTTTCTGTACCAGTTGCAAGTGTCATCAAGAAATCTGGCTTAAATCCTGGGTCTGTTATAGCAAGAGATCCTGTACCCGTTGTCAATGTAAAGCTTCCCACTTTTGCATTTGTGACATCTGCTCCACCTATTGCAGTGTATTGGATATTGTATGAGCTTGAGTTTTGGATCCACCAACCAATTGTAAATCCATCTGCGTCAAAACTTCGAACATCGGCCGCTGCCACGGGATTCCCGTCTGTCGTCATGATATATATCGGTGACCCATTTGCATGAGTTCTTCCAGTATCTGAACTTGACTGAGCATCTTCAGACCAGAATGCCACACTGTTTTCCTGAGCATCATTGTCAGACGTTGAAAAACCCATTCCTGTATATTGATTTGCAGCATATCCTTGTGACGTTTGGGCAGTCCAATAAAAGATAATTGCTTTCGGTTTGAAACCAAGACCAGTAATCGATTGGAAACAATCTCCCGAACAGGTTGATGCTGTCTTCGTAAAGCTTCCCTGCTTTATCTTCAAATCCAACGCGTCAGCGGCAATTTGCCATTTACGAATTTCATGGAAGACTTCTTTACCACTTGTATCAGTGAATGTTGCTGGACCAAGTGTATAAAATTGTGGACTGATTCTTGGCGCCAGGTAGTTGTAGCCTATCTTTATCTTGTCACCTTTTTTGACATTAATCTTCCATGTTAGGACCTGGATATCTGTTGAAACCGGTGTCGTGTAACTCTCCGGCTGCACCTTTGTCGCAGCCGCGAGGACAACACCAGCAGATTGTTTCATGCCGAGATAATATGCTGGGTCTACTTTACCGTAGTAGCCATTATCTTCATCATTTTTATCTGGCTTAATACTGAAATGTAAATGAGGTCCAGTGGTGATACCAGAATTTCCAGAAAGAGCAATTGCACTTCCACGGATTACTTGATCACCGACTTTTACTTTCACTTCACTCAAATGGCCATAGTAACTGTATCCCCAACTGTGCTTGACTACAACCGTTGTACCATATCCGCCTGGACCTGCTTGGACAACAGTTCCATTATCAACAGATTGGATTGTAGTCCCAATTGGCATTCCAAAGTCGATTCCATCATGACCATGCATACCAAATGTTTCATAAAGTCCTGCATCATCCATGTGGACAAGATTCTCACCAAATTCCTGTGTCACAGGGAAAGGTCCATTAAATGGCATTCCAAGTCCGGGAATTGTTGCGCCGAAGACAGCTCGTTCTCCTCCATTAATATTTGCTAAATTATTGACCGTACTAAATGGCAAGACAGAACTTGTCTGAATTCCGGCAACTTCGGGAGCGTTTGGTAATTGTGGTTCTGGTGCAAGGATTCCAGAGTCTGAAGCATTGACATCTTTATCAACTTGTTGCGCTTCAGTGAGGACCTGACTTCCTGGTTTGGCGATGCGGAAACTCGCTGGCACTGATTCTGTCACTGTTCCTTCGAAATCTTGATTGGCAGTAATTTCCATTGTCACCGGATAGGTATTTGGTGGATAAATGCGAGTTGCTGTAACTCTCTTGACGTCAAACGGTGCAGCAGCTTGTACTGCAAAAGAATCAGAAATTTCATATGCACCATTCTTTGTCTGCGCTTTCAAATGCATCTGATATTCACCAATGCCACCGACTTGGTAATTGGTTTCGTAATCTGGTTTCAATGTGAAATCATGAGACTTACATTCTGGATTAATTAAAACCTTGCCATTGTCAGTTGAAAGTGATGTGACTTTATTGTTTGGGTCTGTGATTTGTAATTCGACTTGTGCATCACAAACCATATTTCCACCTTCATCCAAAACAGCAATTGCAAGATCCGCATTTTCTTGTGGCGCGTAAATAGATTTGTCTGGATTGATAGCCAGTACTCCCCAACTGAAATCTTGTTCTGAAACGCCGCCTTTGCCATCAGAAATTCGAAGTGTATATTTGCCCGGACGGAAACTACTTGGTTGATTGATAGTAATTACTTTTGCTGCACCTGTCTCTTTTTCTGTTGTTTCGAGAGCAACTTTTTGACCAACTGCATCGATAAGTTCTGTCTTAAACTTTTTGTTGATACCATTTTCGATAACAACTTTTATCTCTTCATTTGGTCTGTAATCTTCTTTTGCAAGTCGATGGACGCGAGCTGGGACAGCAACAGTTGCAGAATCATTGGAAACGCTCAAGTCTGTAATCGCTGGAATTATTGATTTGACTCCCCGCCCCTCTCCGATATATGGATCAACGCCTTCGAGATTTGTATCTGTGGTTAATGTTTTGAATTGTTCTTTTTGTGCTTTTGGAGTTGGAGTATTTTGCTCTGCATATGCAAATGGAACAAGTACATGTTCTAAGGCAATCAATGAAACTAATACACTAATAACGATTCTTCGTCCCAATGTTTTTCTTTTGGTTGAAACATGAACTGTAGGAACATGTCGAAATGTATTAAAGATATATTTTTTAAATGTGGTTAGTAATTTCGACATAAAAATTAAGTGTATCCAATCTTATGGATACTGGTCAATTCCTTAGAACTTGCTCAGATAGTTCAAGATAATGTCACCCAATTGGACATGATTACCATCTTTGGATGACATCTTGAAGTACAACATCGCTGACTGACTTGCTGCATTCCATGGTGTACCATCGTTCAAATCAGTTGCTGGAACATCAATTGTTGTCCATGTCTTTGATGCTGAATTTTGTGTTTGGCGATAGACTGTAGGTGTTGAACTACTTGATGGATAGATAATCATATCCAACTTATTACTTGTACTTGTTCCCAATTCTGTGTTGTAGACAACTTGGATTGAAGATCCACCAGGCGCCCATGATGAGAAGTCTGGTGGAAGTGTGACTCGAACACCGACTGTGTAATCTTGGAATGAAGTTTCACTTGATGACCATTCGTAATATGTGAGGTAGTTGTTTGCAACACCATTTAGAGTAATCAATGTTGATGCTGAAGCAGATGCATCAGCAGTCATATCACCATCAGTTGTTGCAGAACCAGAAGCAGTCATGATACCACCAGCATATTCAGGTGAAAGAACGATTTGCTTTGTCGGACGAGCTCGACCGACATAGTTTGGTCCACCATTGAGGTAATCAAATGTGACGCCATCAGTATTGTTACCCATTTGGATGACACCATTATTCTTCACTGTGAAGAATGTCTTTCCTGATTTCGATGCTGTAAAGACATCACCTACTCCGTTATTATCGACGATTAATGCTGCATTTGATGTTTGACCAGAGACGGATGCCACAGAAGTTGTACCTGAATTGCCTCGTGCATCAAGTGTAGAAAGGGCTGTTCCTGTATTATTGATGTTTACGTTACCATTTGCATCAATTCTCATTCGTTCAAATCCATATGTAGTATTCGTACCAGTTGCAAAGATTAGACCTTGTCGTCCACCAAGTTCGAGGATATCACTATCACCGGTACCATTTTCCTTAATGTATGCATTTGATGAATTCGCTTGATCTCCAAAGTTAAGGATTGCATTTGAGCCATTTGAACCCAATCCCCATAGATGGAGTGTTCCAGCAGGTGTTGTTGAAAGATTTGTTCGAGGGAATTGTCCGATACCTACGACTCCACTATTTGTAATTGTAAACTTCGTTGCCCCTGATTTACTTGCTGTGAAGAGATCTCCAACTCCAGTTTGGTCAACAATCATTGCAGCACTTGAAGTCTGTCCAGCAACAGATGCAGTTGGTTGTGTACCGCTGATGCTAACTTTGAATTTTGCACTTGCTGAAGATGTACCTCCGAATGCGAAGTCAGTTGTTTGGTTTCCGTTGTAAATAAGTCCATTTGCAACAGTAAACGCGTCTACACTACTTGCACTGTCACAAGATCCCCAAATTGGAGCTCCACCAACACCTTGAGATTGCAAACATTGACCTGAAGCACCTTGTGCCGTTTGTGCAATTGTTCCTGTACCGTTTGTGTAAAGAACACCACCTGCTGTTGAAAGATTTGCAATTCGAACATCACCATTGTTTAATACTGCAAACTTTGTTGCACCACTCTTTGAAGCAGTGAAAAGGTCTCCAACGCCATTGTTATCGACGATCAAAGCTGCATTTGATGTTTGTCCAGAAATAGAAGCAACTGGAACAGTTCCAGCTGCTAATCCACTTCCACGCACATCAAGTCCTGATAATGGAGTGGTTGTACCCATACCGATTCTTCCACCTGCAAAGATAGCTGCATAATTAGTACTGCTTGCTCCACTTTGTGCAGCTACATAAAGGCCAGTTGCATTTGTAACACCTGTCTTGCCTTGATTCTCGACATAGACACCATTTGTATTTGTAATTGGAGCATTTGCTGCCGCGGTTGGTGCACCAGCATAGATAGCAGTACCGGTGACAATTGTTCCAGTATTGGCAGAAAGATTATTTTCGACATAACCATAGACACCACGTGCAGTTGTAATTTCTCCATCATTCCCAGTACCACTTGCTCGAAGTGAAACAATACCTGTTAAACCTGTTGCTTCACTCATTGTTCCTGTACCATAATGCTGCACATCTCCGACTGATCCCTGTGCGTAAGATACATTACCAGCCGCTCCAAGTGAAACTCCTGCCTGACTATATGATCCTCTCAGCGTTGTTAATGACCCTGAACCATAGAAGGATGCAAAATTCGTGCTTCCGTTTAACTCCCCTAAGTTATATGAATCCCCATAAAGTGCTTGAAGGAAATTACCTCTAAAGACCTTACTACTGTTTGTTGTCTGACTAAATGTTGGACTAATAGCAAGGCCTGCATAACCATCAGCTGGATCAGTATATGTTCCCGAAACTGTAAACTTTCCAGCTGAGGTATCTGTCGTACCGAGACCTACACTTCCATTTGATCCTAGGTATAAACTACTTGAAGAATTATTTGGCTTGAACAAGATATCACCTGTCGTCGATCCTCCAAGCGTTAATGTATTCTTTCTGAGCGATTGGATAGTACCATCCCCTGCTAAAGCCAAGCCGTTTCCTGTACCTGTTGCAGATATGGACGCAGTTGGCGTACCGGAATTAACATTCAAGACTGCAAACTTTGCTGATGATGAAGAAGTACCACCAACCAACAGATCAAGTGTAGTATTTACTGGAGCCAATGTACCATTCGCAAGATTCCAATAATTTGTACTTCCTGCTGGCGCAGAGCTACATGTGAGCACCGTTCCAACTGTCGTCAACATACCACAGTTGTTGTAGTTGTTCATTGAAATGTTTCCATTGTTCAAGATTGTAAACTTCGTTGCGCCGCTCTTTGATGCTGTGAAAAGGTCTCCAACTCCATTGTTGTCAACAACAAAACCTGCTCGTGAAGTAGTACCTGAGAGTGATGCTATCGGTTGCGTCCCAAGTGTACTTCGGATATCCATTTGTGCTTGTGGATCATAAACATTTGTTCCTAAGCCAAATAAGCCGCTTGCTGTTAAGATTGCACGAACATTAAGCCCTCCATAAAATGTTAATTCCCCTGAAGCACTATATAATGTATAGAAGGATCCACCATTATCTTGTGCCTCCAATCTGTATCCTCCGGATGCCCCACTTGTACGTACTTGACCCGCTACCTCAAGCTTTGAATTTGGAGTGGCTGTACCGATACCCACATTACCATCTTGCTTCACAACAAATCGATTAAGTCCTGATGATGAAGCTGAGAAAAGATCCCCTGTTCCGCTATTATCAACAATCAATCCTGCTCTTGAAGTTGATCCTGAGAATGAAGCAATTGGATTGGTACCAACTTGTCCTCGGACATCCAATGTTGCAAGTGGACTTGTTGTGCCAACACCGATGGTACCGGCATTTGTAATCATCATTCGATTCACTTCGTTTCCCGTTAAGAAATTGAGAGATCCTTCAAGTGCTCCTGCTCCACCTGGATTCCCAGCAGCAAAATACATATTTCCTTTTTGATTTGAAATGTCACTGAAGTTATTTCCTCTACCGACAAAGTATCCTCCTTGTGCGGCAGTTGTAGAACCAACACCTGCAAGAACAAATCCGAACTGTTGATCGGTAGCACCCGCGGTATCTCCTCCGACATAAATGAAGTTAGCTGTTGGCGCCAATCCTTGATTGAAGACCATTCCTCCATCGGTTCTGATTCTTCCGTTTACCGTAAGCTTTTGTGTAGCATTTGTTGTGCCGATTCCTACATTTCCGCCGTTTGGATTCAAGCTTAATGTTCTATTTAATGTTGTAGAAAGTGTGCCATCTCCTGTTAAGTATGTTGCATTTCCACCAGAATTAGCAGAGATACTTGCTGTTGGAGTTCCTGAATTCGCATTAAGGAACGCAAACTTTGCTGATGATGAAGCTGTTCCTCCAATCAACAGATCAAGGGTATTATTAACAGGAGAAAGTGCACCATTTGAAACATTCCAATAATTCGTACCCACTGCACAAGTTCCCCATGAAGGAGTTGCACCACCGAAAAGACATTGACCGGATGTGCCAGCACCTGTTTGGGCGACTGTTCCTGTACCATTTGTGTATAAGAGTCCGCCTGCTGTTGTGTAGGCAGATGCTGTAAGTGTGCCATTATTTGCGATTGTGAATCGTGTCGTTCCAGCACTTGATGCGGTAAAGATATCTTGGTTGCCTATCTCATTAAAAATTGCCAATGCCTTTCCTGTATATGCACCCGTTACATTTAATTTACCTGTATCAGGAGCTCCATTGCCGATACGTAAGTTTGCGGATTCATCAAACCATGCACCTGTATAACCAAAGACTGGATTGAAGTTTGCAAGATTTGCGATTTGCCCATTCATACCAGTGGTATCAAAACCAACATCGTTGACTGTAATTGTCTGAATTCGGAGTTGCGTTCCAGAACTTCCACCTGTACCGATACCAGCATATCGATCAATTGTTAATCCATTTGAGCCATAGATGCCACCATATTGATCAATAGTGAACTGTGGAGTACCACCACTATCTTCAATAACAAATGTATTTGTACTTTGTGAGGCATTCGCGCGGATCGTTAATCCTGTTTGTGCTGCAATCGGATTGACGATACTCAATGCAGAATTTGGAGTTGGTGTACCGATGCCGACGTTACCATTGTTTGCGATGACAAACTTGGTAGCGCCACTCTTTGAAGCGGTGAACAAGTCGCCTACTCCATTATTATCAACGAGCATCGCAGCTCTTGATGTGTTGCCAGAGAATGATGCAACTGGAGTTGTCCCTGAATTACCCCTTACATCAAGTCGTGCAAGTGGCGTTGAACCAGTACCAAGTCCAAAGCTTCCAACTGAATTAAAGATGCCCCATGTTGTACCAGCATTTCCATTGGTAAATGAAAGTGATCCATCAGTTGCACCACGGATCTGTGCTTGAGCTGTTCCACTTGTACTGAAGACAAGATTTGGATCCAAACCGCCTGTTCTATTAATAGTAATACCACCATCACCAATAGTGAGTGAATTGGTTGGAGTTGTTGTACCTATACCGACCATACCTGCACCGTTTTGTGGCATCAAAGCAATATTTCCTGTTGCATTTCCACCGATGGTTAATGCTTGATTTCGAGTCGTTTGGATATTGCCTACGGTATCAAAAGTTAATGTACCAGATGTTGAAGCATTCCCTGTCAAACCATAGACATGGAACTTCGCTGAACTTGTCGCAGTGCCACCGATCAAAAGATCATCAGTAATATTTAACGGAGCAAGTGATCCATTTGCTCGCTGCCAATAATTAATTGATGAACTTGAAATCCATGAAGGAGTTCCACCAGCTATTGAGAGAATTTGCCCGTCTGTGCCAATAGCCAACTTACTCAATGTACTTGAACCATTTCCAACCAGGAGATCACCAGTTGCATAAGAATTGAATCCTGTACCACCATTTCCTGCTCCGAGCGTTCCAGTAACTTCTGTACCACTTGCCAAATTCAATGCAGAAGATGAAAGCAGTCCACCACCTGTTGATTTCACGATACCCGCACCCAAGTTGCTAAAGGTAATCGCACCACTTGCATTGATTGTGCCAATGTTTGAAAGGTTACCATTGTTATCGATTCGGAGTGTTCCAGCACCTGCTCCAGTATTAATTCCTGTCGTACCATTTACTGTTGTACCAGTGATGGTATTTGCAGTTGCGATCGTACCGAAACCTGATCCGATTGATCCTCCAGTTAATGCGCCGACACTTGTGAGGGATGATGAAACAACTCCTGTACCAAGTGCTGTTGATGTCAAAACAGATGCACCATTAATAAGGAATTGCTTACCACTTGCCAAATTCAAATCGCCTGTTGAAGTAACCGTACCTGAACCACCAAGTGGTGAAAGAATAATATTTCCAGTTGAATTTCCTCCGATAGTCAAAGTCTGATTTGCCGTAGTTTGCAACGTTCCAGCTGCAGTCAAATAAGCAGCACCATTTGTCCCTGCTGAAACAGATGCTGTTGGAATGCCAGAGTTAATGTTCAAAACTGCAAATTTAGCTGAAGCAGTAGCGTTGCCACCTACCAAGAAATCGAGCGTTGCATTCTTTGGATTGATAACACCATTTGCCTGATCCCAATAATTAACTGACAATCCAGAACAGTTACCTGAAGTATCACAAACTTGATTGCCATTTTGATACAAAGCCTGTCCATAAATTGTTGAGAATTGATTGCCAGTTCCTGTACCAAGTGCATACGTATTTGCTGCAGTCGGATTAAGACTTGTAGACAATCCAGTCAAGTTACTAAGTTCTCGTGAACTATTAATAACGGTTGTTCCATTGAATTGCAAATTGGTTGATGCAGCCAAGTTAACATTATTACCAGTAGCATCCAAGTATGTGGAATCGATTGTACCGATGTTAGAAAGATTGCCATTATTATCTATTCGGAGTATTCCCGCTCCTGCTCCTGTATTAATTCCTGTCGTACCATTCAATGTTGTACCAGTGATTGTGTTACTTGTTGCGATTGTTCCAAATCCAGATCCAATTGATCCGCCAGTTAACGCACCAACCGATGTAAGCGATGATGAAACCACACTTGATCCAAGTGCTGTTGCAGTCAAAACATTTGCTCCATTGATTTGGTAACCTTTACCCGTTGCAAGATTCAAGTCTCCAGTTGAAGTCACGGTACCGTTACCATTCAAAGGTGAAAGTGTGATATTGCCTGTTGTGTCGCCTCCGATTGTGAGTGATTGATTTCGTGTCGTCTGAATTGCACTTGCTGCATTGAATGTTAGATTACCTGATGTTGTTGCATTTCCTGTATTTGCAAATACTTGGAACTTTGCAGAACTTGTCGCAGTTCCACCGATCAAAAGATCATCAGTAATATTGAGTGGACTTACTGTACCAGCAATTCGCTGCCAATAATTCGTGCCGAGTGTTGCTGCATCAACCCATGTTGGAGCACCACCTGCATTGGATTGGAGCACTTGTCCTGATGTTCCTGCACCAGTTTGACCAACGACTCCAGAACCATTTGTATATAAGAGTCCACCGTTGGTTGTGTAGTTGCCAAAGGTCAAAGCACCTGAAGCATTAATCGTTCCGATATTTGAGAGATTACCATTGTTATCAATTCGCTGTGTACCAGCACCTGCTCCAGTATTAATTCCTGTCGTACCATTTATAGTAGTACCGGTAATGGTGTTATTTGTTGCGATTGTCCCAAATCCAGATGCAATTGATCCGCCAGTTAATGCACCAACGGATGTCAGTGAAGATGAAACAACACTTGATCCAAGCGTTGTAGAACTAAGCACGGTTGCCCCTCCGATTTGATACGCTCCACCATTAAGATTTAAGTTACCTGTTCGGTCAAAGACAAATCGTGTTGTTCCAGAAGCAGATCCAACTAGAATATCTTGATCGCCTGTTTCATTGAAGATGACAAGCGCTTTTCCAAGATTTGCGCCAGTAACATCCAATTTACCTGTCGGCGTGTCATTGCCGATACCTAATTTATTGTTGGTTGCATCCCAGGCAAATCCTGAAGTCTCAGAAGTCAAAGTTCCTGTGCCATTGAAGAATGCAATTTGTCCTGAAGTTCCTGCACCAGTAAGTCCTCCACCGACACCAGCACAATTACCTGTCGTCAAACAAATTGTGCCATCAGCATCAGGCAATGTGTATGTTCTATTTGCAGTCGCCACTGAGGTAAGTGTATTAAGGAAACTTGTATTGCCTGCGAATTCTATATTGCCGGTGTTCGTAAGGTTGAACTTTGTCACACCTGATGAACTTGCAGTAAGTATGTTTTGATCACCTGTCTGATTAAATGAAACCAATGCTTTACCGACTCGATATCCATTTACTTCAAATTGGAAGTCAGTCGTAGTATTACCACCGAGAACAACTTGATCTGAGGCTGTTAATGGTGCAAGCACTGTACCATTTCTCTGCCACTTAGAACTGCTTGCTCCACCTGTACAATTTGCAGCTTCAAGCAGACAAACGGTACCAGATGCATCTGGGAACGTATATGTTTGATTATTGGTCAGATCTCCGACATCAATTGTTCCGTAATATGTAGCTCCTGATGATTCCATGATTCGAAGCTCACTTGAAGCATTTCCCAAGACGATGTCAAATCCACCTGTCTGATTCCAATCAGCTGTCAATGCTGCAAGCGCAATCGTCGGAGTGGAACCTTCTCCCGTTGCTGCCGCTGAGATACCATTTCCTGAAGATAATGTCGCGACATAATTTCCGGTAGTATCCGTTCCCAACGCTACAGCATCAGCACCGATTGTTAACGTACCATTTGCAGCCAATGTTGCATCACTTGAAAGTGTCACAAATGTTGGGACACCAGAACCATTTGCAACAAGGAGTTGGCCTGATGTTCCAGCTGCTGCTTGAGAAACAACTCCTGAACCATTGGTGTAAAGCAAGCCATTGTTCGTTGATAAGCCACTAAAGGTAATTGTCCCGCTCGCGGTAATGTTTCCTATATTAACCAAGTTGCCTGATGCATCGATTCGCTGTGTTCCAGCTGATGCGCCAGTATTGATACCTGTTGTCCCGTTTAATGTCGTGCCGGTGATGGTATTGGTTGTTGTGATCGTTCCAAAACCTGAAGCGATTGATCCACCTGTTAACGCCCCAACTGAAGTCAGTGAGGAATTAATGACACTTGAACCCAATGTACTTGCAGTGAGGACACTTGATCCGTTAATCTGCAAAGCCTTTCCTGAAGCAAGATTGAGGTCTCCATTGACAGTGACGACACCATTGCCATTTAACGGAGCAAGTGTAATGTTGCCTGTTGTACTACCACCAATCGTAAATGATTGATTAGAAGTTGTCTGGATTGATCCGCCATTTCTGAAAGTTATGCTACCGGAAGTTGAAGCATCACCGGTTGTTCCAGAAATTTGGAATCGAGCTGATGATGTCGCAGTTCCACCGATGAGGAAATCGTCTGTGATGTTAAGCGGTGAAATTGCACCATTTGCTCTTTGCCAGAAATTGATAAGTCCGCCAGCATCAGCCCAGACTGGTACGCCACCGGAAACAGTCAAAATTTGTCCATTTGTTCCAATTGCCCGTGCAGCTAGTGTATTTGATCCTGATGCGTAAATGAGATCTCCTGCATTGTAACTGTTCAAGCCAGTACCACCATTTGTTGGACCAAGAATTCCGGTGACATCACTTGTGTTCAAGCCAACCGCACTTGATGAAAGGACACCCGAACCATTGCTTTTCACTACTCCTGTTGATAGTCCACTAAATGTGATCGTTCCAGCAGCTGATAAATTGGAAAGTCCAGTGATATTTTGATTATTACCCGTGATTGCACCGGTCAACGTAGCTGCCCCAAATTGAAGTACTCCAGATGATGCATTTATGACATGATTACCCGTGCCTGAAAAGGTCAATCCAGCTCCATTGCCTGTTATAGTAATTCCAGTTGAACCGGTTGCAGTGATGTCTCCACCAGAAATCGAATCTGCTCCCACGTCAATTGAACCAAAGCCTGAAGCTATTGAGCCAGCATTAAGCGTACTGACACTCGTCAAAGAGGATCCAGTGACACTTGACCCCAATGTCGTTGAGGTCAAAACATTTGAACCTCCAATCTGATACGAACCGCCATTGATGTTGAGATTGCCTGCTCGATCGAAGACAAAGCGTGTTGTGCCAGAGGCTGACCCGACCAAGATATTTTGATCACCTGTTTCGTCGAGGCTAACTAAGGCTTGTCCAGCAGCACCCCCAACAACGGAAAAAAGCCCTTGCGGGCTGGTTGTGCCTATACCAATCTTCGTTCCGGTATCGTAAATGAGCGAGTTGCCCAGATTGGTTGCGCTAGTAAAGCGCGGGAGGTAATTCGTCGTTCCCGATCCTCCAATGGTTCCTCCTCCACCTCCCGGACAATTACCAATCGAGAGACAGATTTCTCCAGACGCATCAGGCAATGTATAAGTTCGATTGCCGGACAAGGCGCTAAGTGTCAAAACTCCAGTGTTCCCAGTACCCAAAGTCAGTTGATTGGTATTGGCCGTCAGACTGAGCGATGAAAAGATCGGATTTGAACTTGTTGCAATATCTTGAGGCAATGAAAGAGTAATCGCACCAGTACTTCCTGAAGTGGTTATCTGATTCGCTGTGCCCGTTATAGACAAAACGCCGTTGTTCGTAAGTGAAATTGTGCCTGCACCATTGCTGACACCGATTCCTGCTCCAGCAGTGATTGTTCCAAGACTGTAACCAGCACCATTGCCGATAAGAAGTTGGCCATTGGTTGGTGTTGTAGTCAAACCTGTACCGCCCCGATTAACAGCCAGAAGGCCTGTCACATCAGCTGATAAATCTACTGCTCCAAAGATAGGCGCTCCAGCGGTAACACCTTTGAGCACTGTGCCAGTTGTACCAGCTGTTGTACTTGAAGCATTGTTTGGATCGGTTGCGTAGAGTACGCCATTTGTGGTTAAACCTGATAATGTACCACTAGCATTGCTCGTAATTGTCACAGTCTTACTACCCGCATTACCTGTTATAGTAATGCCTGAACCAGCTGCAAATGTGACTGAATCATTATTTGAATTTGCGTCTATAGTCGTTGAGCCAGCAATAATACTCTTGAAGATATTTTGTGCAGATCCAGGATCAGTATTGTTGATCGTGGTGCCTGAGACACTTACTCCATTGCCGCCAGTGAAGGTAACAGACCCTGTTTGGCCTTGAACAGAGAGTACACCAGTGTTTGTTATCGTTAATCCGTCAAGCCCAATACCTGAACCCTGAAGCAATGTGACAGCACCGGTTTCACCTTGGAAGGATGAAACCAAGCCACTCCCAAAATCTGCAGCGATTGTAGGATTTTGAGGATCACCGGTGATTGAGATATTTGATCCAGCAAGCAATGAATAGATTACATTTGATGCAGTCAGTCGACCAGTTCCAGCATTGATATCTGCGTTATTTGTGACCACACCTCCACTCAATGTAGCCACGCCACCAACCGTAAGACCCTTCTGGATATTTACACTGTCGAGGAAGGTTGCTTGTTTTCCAAAGACACTTGGAACGTTCACCCGAAGCACAATCAACGGCGTCTTATCCCCTGCAGCAAGAACAGCCTTATTCTGGAAAGCGAGATCAGTGTCATTTGCATTCTGAGCATTAATGAAGCCAAAGGTGAAGAAAAGGAGAAGCAGAGCTAAAGCGCCAGCCAGAGCCATCGCATAATGAGGATGAGAAAAGAAACCAATCTTGATGCCTTTTGATTCGTTAGAGTTATCATTTGATTCCTTTCTCTCAAGTGAACTTTGCATTGGTACAGTTCCCAAACCAAAAGGCTGTGGCTTCGAAACTTCTTCTTTTACTTCCGTCTTGGAAACTTGAGCATCAACAACTCCAGAGAATTGTGGCTGTTCATTAACTGCATTTTTTGCTTGTAAATCTACAGCCTCTTGTGCGACAGCAATATGGGAAGGTAGAGGAGCTTCAGAAGCAGGATCGGAAATAACTGGAAATTGGGGCTTAGTTTGTTGGAATGCTTCAAGTTCTGAGAGTGAGTAGCGACGTTGGTTCCCAACTGTTCGCTCAGGCTTTAATCGCCCACTCTCGTCCCATCGGCGGAGAGTCTTGGTAGCTACTCCAAGGAATTTTGCAGCTTCTTGAATTGTTAGAGTTTGATCCTTCATGGCAGGTCTTCTAGGAACTTGGACACCCTGCCTAATGTCCAACTTTTGCTAGTATATATATTACTACATATATTAATTAAGCCTGTCAAGCACAAATTAATCTTATCTTAATCTCATCAAATTCTCGTTATTAGCCTCAATATCCTCAATGTCCAAGTTTTTATAAAGATGAAGTTTTGTAAGAATATAGAGTTTTTTCACAGCTTCAAAACTCAAGTTTTTTTTCACGAAAAATTTACTACCCACTTTGATACATTTAACATATTTTTGTACCACTTATTGTTGAGATAAGACTTCTCTACTTTTGATGGAATTTTGGAAGATAGATATTTAGCTTTGAAGAAAAATACGAGAGAAAAGCCAATTCAATGTAGAGAAAAAAGCAATATGACTATCTGTATCAAAAGGTAAATAATGTTATCACCAAAACCTTGGAGATAATTTAATGTTCTTGATGTTTCTCAGTACTTTCAATAACGAATAATTATTACTCCAAAGAATAACTAAGAAGCAGTGTGAAGATCTGAGAAAAAGAGCAATTCCTCATCTTAAATTTCTAAAAGAATGAATTTTTCATATAGTATGCTAATACAACTATATTTAGCTTTAATGAATAAGTTTCAATTATTGCTATAGCAAGTAATCTACCTAGTTAACAATCCACCAGCTTAAGCTGACGTCTGAGTCTTCAGCAGATCGAACTCTAATCTCAAAGGTATCCTTAGAGACTTTCTTTACCGCCGTCGTAACAGGCACTTCCTCAGCTTGAACAAAGATCTTGGACTTCTCAGAGAGCGCTGTTGTCTTAACGGTCACCTTCGTCTGACCTGACTTGAGGATGACCTCACCAAGAGAAGCACTCGCTACTTCTTCTGTATCGATATTAACTTTCTTTGCTGTTATCTCCCCTACGGTCTTAAGGTTACCTTTGGCATCAATTGTCATCTTGCCATTGAGTATGTCAATGCCATTCAAGCCATTTGATTGCAAACGCAACGTTCCAACTGATGTATTGATCGCTGCAGAACCCTCATCATCAAGTCCTTCAATGCTGAGTAGCCCAATATTCACCTTTCCAGTAACACCTACGTCAGCAAGCGTTGTACGCCCTACAACAGCCAATGTATCAGTGACTGTAAGTTTGTTGACATCAAGCTTTTCGAGGTCTAATTCTGCAGCCGATGATGATACAAATCCACCAGGAGCACTTGTCATAAATGCAGAGCTACTTGCATTGGTTTCTAACGTATCCACTCGTTGCGTCAATACAGATAGCATCTGTTGCAGGACATTTGTCTTATTCGTCACATCAGTCAAAGCTGAAGAGGTCGCTGTCCTTGCATTGAATGAGTAATCAGACATTGCAGTGTTCTGATCTTGTGCAAGTTGTGGATTGAACTGCTTACCATCAACAGTGATATTGCCATCACTATTCAAACTTGCTCGTGGGTCATACCAGGATGGGTTGACCAAAGCGACAACTTTGCCGACAACTCGAGGATCAGAGTTATCGTATGCTTCAACAGCTTTTGCAATGGTTGTACCCGCTTGGGTTGCCTTCATAGCGACACCTGGGATGCTACTTGAGGTAAGATAATCTCCAGGTTTGATTGGACCATTTTCTGTACTTACTTTTGTAGGGATTCTTCCGGCAAGAGCGATTGGATACTTCTTGTCATTACCAAATCGTTTTTCTTCATCACCAAATCCTCCAAGAAGGATACCAGGCTTAGTAGAAATAATACCGATCACACTTCCCTGATACGAACCTTCAGAGCGCTTCACATATTCAGTATTGTTTGGATCAGCAATTACTACGTCTCCAGGTTCCATTGTGTTGTCTTTTGAAGGATAGTTTTCAGCCAAATCAATTGCAGTAACAGTACTTGATTCTGCGTAGATTCTGCCCGCAACTCTCGATGCATCGTCACAATTACTACCTCCATCGTCAACACAGATTGCACCATTCCCAAGGTGAAGCGAGCCGTCTGGCAAGTTGGTAAAGTTACTTGTTCCAAGTCCAAATGATCCAGTACCTGTAAGTCTCGCGATTTCATTTGTCGCTGCACCGTTATTTTCAAATACGAATCCAGCGTTTGCTTCCCAAACTTTAAGGTATACATTTTCCGCTGTACCTGTATTGTATTGAGAGAACAAGATACCTCCACCGATATTCACACCATAGATATTTGGATTCGTAACATAATTAAGTGAAGATATTCCTTCAACTTGCAATGGGAACGTAGGATTATCAGTCCCAATACCGACATTTCCGTTGTTTTTGATAACAAATTTTGTCGCACCGGATTTAGAGGCTGTAAAGAGATCTCCCACGCCAGTGTTATCGACTACCATCGCCGCACCTGCAGTACTAGCCGACACTGAAGCAGCAGGCGTTGTGCCATTTGAACCAAAGATATTCAATGAACCATTCAATGTCTGATTACCATTGACTGAAAGTCCATTCCATAATTGAGCACTTCCTGCGACAGTAAGACTACCATTACTAAAGATATTTCCAGCATAGATACTTCCGCCAACTGATCCGTTGCCTACCATACCTGATGCTGAAGCGATATTTCCTCCGGACAATCCAATCAAATCCAAGTTCGCATTCATTGAAATTCTGGCGGTACTTGCGTAGTACACAGTACTTTGGATACCGCTTGTACCACTTGTCGTCGTAGATCCGCCGAGAACGTACATATAACCATTTTCGATAACACCATTCTTCGAAATATTGCCACGAACTCCCGGAAGCAGATATTGATTGGTTGACCATGTCCCAAGAGATCCATTATCATTTAATTTCGCATAATACACTTCATCTTGCGCATTACTTGTATCGTCTCCACCGACAGCATAGACAAAACCATTTGCGACCATCGAAGAATGACCAACTCTTGCTGCTGGGAGCCCATTGGTTGAAGTCCATGATCCTACCGAACCGTCACCGTTGAGCTTTGCATAGTAAACATTTGTCGTTCCACCACTTGCATTACCACCAATCATATAAACATATCCATTTGCGACAACAGATGTATGACCGCGAGTAGCAGCAGGAAGGTTTGTTCCATTTGTTACCCACGCTCCGATCGAACCATCCGCATTGATCTTTGTGTAATAAATAGTATTGATGTTGTTGTTGATAACGTTATTTGATCCTCCAAGCATGTACAAATAACCATTTGCAACCACTGAAGATTGTGATTGGATCGCTTGAGGAAGATTTGTACCAGTCTGCCATGAACCAAGTGTTCCATCGGTATTAAGACGAGCGTAATAGACTTTATTCTGCAACGTTACAGAAACCTGTCCACCAGCCACATATACGTAGCCGTTGTAGACAACTGCAGTCGCATTACTCAAACTTGTAGGCAAAGCTGATGTCGTTCTCCAGTCTCCCACTGAACCGTCTGCATTCAATGATGCATAGTAAACAGTTGATTGACCACCACCATTGTATCCACCGATTGAATAGATATATCCATTTGCTGAGACTACGCCATTAAATGTTCTCCCTGATGGAAGTGCATTAGCAGAGTTAAAAGAGCTCACGCCTCCAAGTGTGTAACTCATTCCTGTTACAGAGAATCGTGCTGATGAAGTTGCAGTACCTCCAATAATGAAGTCATTGGTGCTATTTGCTGGAGAGACAGCGCCATTGTTTTGCTGCCAGTAATTAACCATACCTCCAGTACATGAACCCCATGTTGGTGCGCCTCCACCATTAGATTGCAAACATTGTCCACCTGAACCAGCTGCTGTTTGGCCAACAACTCCTGACGCATTTGTATAAAGGACTCCTCCATTTGTCGTGTAATTATTTACTTGAAGGTTTCCGTTATTCAAGATCGTGAACTTTGATGCACCTGATTTTGAAGCTGTAAAGATGTCTCCGGTGCCATTGTTGTCGACAACCATTGCTGCTCGAGATGTTTGTCCCGAGAATGAAGCAGCTGGTGCAGTTCCTGAATTACCTCTGACATCAAGTGCTCCTGCAGGAGCACTTGTACCTATACCAACACTTCCACCGTTTGGAGCAATATAGACATCTTGCGCAGATGCAGAGTTAAGCCACAATGGCTGATTCATTACACCATTCAAAGTTCCATCAATTGTATTTCCTCCACCAGCGCCGCCGCCAATCATAACTCCATAGCCACTCATACCTGTCACTTGCAAACTCGCACCGGATGTTTGTGTCCCAACCTTTACGTTGCCAGCATTATCGATAACAAATCTTGTGAGGCCTGATTTACTTGCAGTAAAGAGATCCCCAACACCAGACTGATCAATAACCAAAGATGCCTGCGATGTTGCACCAGACAATGAGGCAATTGGTGAAGTTCCTGATCGGCCGCGAACATCCAATGTTGCAAATGGTGTAAGCAATCCATTTGTACCAATTCCGACCATACCATTTGGTGAAATTCTCATTGCTTCTGTTGCATTTGGTGTAAAGGTAATTGCACCAGTTCCAGCTGCTGTCTTGAAATCAAGATACGCATTTCCTACAAGCGTTTGGATTTGCCCAAAGACTGCATCAGTAAAATTCAATTGATTGGTAAACCTTACTGTCCCATTTACATCCAATGTACTCTGCGGCGTTGCAGTCCCAATCCCTACTCGCCCGCTTCCATTGGTAGGCATAAGGAGAATGTTTCCGGTGGTACTTCCGCCTAATGTGAGTGTATTATTTCGGAGCGTTTGAATCGTGCCATCGCCAGCCAATGATAATCCGTTTCCAGTGCTTGTTGCTGAAACTGATGCTGTTGGAGTTCCTGAGTTCATACCGAGTACTGCAAACTTCGCGGAGCTTGAAGCTTGGCCGCCCAAAAGGAAATCGACAGTGGAGTTCATTGGAGATAACGCGCCATTATTTTGATTCCAGTAATTTGCCCCAATCGGACAACTTCCCCAGGCAGGAGCTGATACCCCAGACAAGAGACAGAGGTTTTGTGTATTTGTTGTTGCACCTGCTAATGTTCCTGTCCCTGAAACAGCGTACAGTGCAGCGTTGTTGCCAGTGAGACCGGTTGTGATAACGCCGTTAAAGGTAACATCACCCATTCTAAGCGTACCACTGGATGCTGTGATGTCATGGTTCCCTGTGCCAGAGAATGTGAGTCCAGCACCATTTCCTGAAGCTGTAAATCCGGTTGTCCCACTTGCGGTAATATTACTTCCCTGAATCGTATTCGAGGTAAAGATCGTGCCAAATCCATTGGCTATGGATCCATTTGCTAAGGCGCCAACGGTTGTCAAAGAAGATGTCGTCACACCAGATCCAAGCGTATTATTAGTCAAAACATTGGTGCCATTGATCTGGAATGCATTTCCTGTTTGGAGATTGAGATTACCTGCAACAGTTGTGTTGTCTGAAAGTGTAATCAATCCAGATCCTGAATCAACCACGACATTTCCTGTGGTTGCGCTTCCAAGAGTTAATGTTTGAGCATTTGTCGTGGACAAGATTCCAGTGCCACTTAAGTATGCGGCATTGTTGCCTGAGTTTGCTGAGATTGATGCTGTTGGGGTTCCTGAATTCGCATTGATAAATCTGAATTTTGCAGAAGCAGTACTTGTACCACCGACCAAGAGGTCAAGCGCACTTGAGAATGGTGAGATTGTTCCATTGTTTGATTGCCAAAGATTTGTGCCACCTGCACATGTTCCCCAAGTTGGAACACCTCCACCACTAGACATCAGACATTGACCAAGACCTCCTGCAGACGTTTGACTAATTGTTCCGGAACCATTTGTGAACATGATTCCTCCATCAGTTGTGAGTGATGACAACGTTACTGTTCCCGAAGTAGTCAAACCCGTTAAGCCAGTTAAGGTGCCCGTTGCAATAAGATTTCCATTGTTAGCTATACTAAACCGAGTAGCACCAGATTTACTTGCGGTGAAGAGATCACCCACTCCGTTATTATCGACGAGCAATGTAGCTTGTGCCGTGATACCTGAGACTGATGTAACAGGAGTTGTTCCCGAATTGCCTCGAACATCAAGCGTAGCAAGTGGAAGACTTGCTCCGATTCCAACATTTCCCGCACTATCAATCCGCATTCGTTCATCTGTTGGAGCATAACCTCCTGTGTAAAACCGTATATCATCCCCACTTCCATCAGCAGCTAAAGTTAAACCATTTGTCGCTGAACTTGCGTAAAGATATGCTCTATTCGCAAATGCAAAGTCATTATTACCCGATGAACCAATACCAAATTCCCCATTGCCAGTATCGTTAGCAACTCGGTACATGGTGTAAGCAAATGCACCACTATCTGTATTTGCCAAACTTACCATTGTTGATTCGTTCTGGTTTCGAACCATATCAAGAAATTGTGAAGGAGCAGAGTTACCAAGACCTACGTTTCCTTGATTTGGTCCGCCCAGCACGATACTCAAAAGATCAGAGAAAGTATGCGAGCCCATGTTTGTATCATTTGCACCCTGAATGTTAAAAATCCCATCACCTGTTCCGGGACTCACATTAAATCGTGAAGCGAAATAATTACTTCCAGAACCTGTCCATCGGTAGAAATCTTGGGTTGGATTATCTCCTACTTGACTGAAGTGAATGCGAGGGTCTCCCAAGCCATCGTCAAAGAGTATCCGTGCACCATTTACCGTAGCTACATCCAAACCAAACGTTGGATTTAAAGTGCCGATCCCAACGTTATTACTCCCATCACCATTCAAGATGATGTTGCCAGTTGTATTGCCGCCAAGCGAGAGTGTTTGGTTTGCAGTGGTTTGCAATGTACCAGTTGCTGTTAAATAAGCGGCTCCAGCAGATCCTGCTGATATTGATGCAACAGGTGTTCCAGAATTAA
Source organism: uncultured Gammaproteobacteria bacterium (assembly GCA_965230895.1). Classification (GTDB taxonomy): domain Bacteria; phylum Patescibacteriota; class Microgenomatia; order Levybacterales; family UBA12049; genus JACDET01. The sequence continues at coordinate 1,489,650 of OZ246394.1, read as the reverse complement.
CATTCAGAACTGCAAATTTTGCGGAGTTCGAACTTGTGCCGCCAACTAAAAGATCCAATGTATTGTTCACTGGAGAGAGTGTTCCATTGGAAAGATTCCAATAGCTTGATCCTGCACAAGTACTCCAGGATGGAGCACCGCCTCCATTAGAAGTGAGACATTGACCAGGCGATCCCACAGAAGTTTGTGCAACAGTTCCTGTGCCGTTGGTGTATAAGATCCCGCCATTTGCCGTGAGATTTGAAAGCGTCAATCCTGCAAATGTTGGAGTCGCTGCTGTATGAATGTTCTGAGGCAAACTCAACGTAATGCCTCCAGTACTTCCTGAAACATTTACTTGGTTTGCGGTCCCTGTCAATGAAGTCACTCCGTTGTTTGTAAACGTAATCGCTCCAGTCGGACCACTGACGCCGATACCTGTTCCAGCAACTGCAGATGTCACGCCATTGTTGGTGACAGTGATATCCCCTGTCGCAACGTTGATTGAAATTCCAGTCCCTGCGGTTGCGGATGTAACACCGGCATTTTGGAGTGAAACCGATCCTCCGAGACTTACCAATCCTCCACCAGACAAGCCACTCCCTGCAGTCACGGTAAGTGATGAATTTTGGAGATTTGCATTGGTAATCCCTGCGGATCCTGAAAGATTGGAATTTGTCAAACCGGTTATGGTATTTGATCCCGCAGCAATAGTTTTGTTGGTCAAGGTATCTGTACTATTTCGGCCAACAAGTGTGTCGTTTGCTGATGGGAATGTGAAGACAGTCCCATCTGTTCCTGAAAGTGAGAGAGAGTTGTTAAGTGTAATTGTCTTCCCTGTAGCTATGTTGAGAGTATTAGCACCGTTTGCTGTGACAGTCAAACCATTCAACGTCGTTGCTGTAAGAGCAGTGAATGCACCGGTATTTGGCGTTGATGAACCGATTGCACCTGGAGCAACCCAAGTCGCATTTTGTAAAGAGGAAGCATTAATCGTCCCACTTCCTGTGTACCCAAGACTTGCTCCGGTCCCAACGATCATGTTGGCAGTGGTATTGGTTCCATCCGTAAGGAAATCAAACGGCAGATATCCAAGAACTGTTCCTGGAGCAACCCATTGTGGTGCATTTCCTGGCCCCATTGATTTGAGGATAAAGCCATTTGGAGCTTCCCCAGTTGAAGTTGCTGTCGTTGCAGAGGTTGCGTACAAGACTCCGTTTGTCGTCATGCCACTCAATACTCCAGCTGCATTGCTCGTGATGGTCAATGTCTTGTTCCCAGCATCTGGAGCCAATGTTATCCCTGCACCGGCTGAAATTGTGAACGTATCTGTATTTGACCCAGCTGAAATATTTGTTGATCCAACGCGAATCGTTCCAAAGATTTTTTGAGCAGAACCTGGATCAGTATTGGTGATGGTGAGACCATTCACGCCGATTCCAGTTCCACCTGTAAATGCTACATCGCCGCTTTCTCCTTGCAATGAAAGCACACCAGTGTTCACAATCTCCAACCCATCAAGATCAATTCCATTTCCTGAGGTAAAGGCAATTGTGCCAGTTAAACCTTGTACAGAATTTACTCCACCTTGTGCGGAGATTACTGGGTTTTGAGGATCACCGGTAATGGAAATATTTGTACCGGAAAGAACTGAATAGACCACGTTTGATGCAGTCAGTTGGCCAGTTCCTGCATCGATATCTTTGTTGTTTGTTTTAATTCCACCAAAGAGGTTTGAAGCACTGTTCACTGTCAAACTATTCTTGATCTCAAATGCATCGAGAAAGGTCACTTTTTTTGCGAATACAGCTGGCACATCAACTTGCAACTGCAAAGAAGAGATTCTATCTTCTGCAGCAAGAACACTTTGTCCACCTACTTGCTCGACCGTTTCTCCTGGTTTCAGAAATGAGATAAATGCTTGACTTTTTTCATCAATCGTTTGCGCATTCGAAAATCCTATAACTGCAATCGTCGACAAAAGAATTATTGCAATCACAGCACCAAATGTCATGGCAGATTGAGGCTTATGGAATCTATGCTCAGGTTTGAGTGTTTGGATATGAGTAGGTTCAGGCTGAATTTGCTTGTGAATCGAATGAACTGGAATCGGGTTTGGATGTGCTATTGAGGCTTTTTGAGGGACATACTGCGGCTGGGATTGAAATCCAAATGGCTTTGCGGTATTTGTCTGCTCAGAAACTTGGACATCAGCCTCACCCGCTGCTGCGGCAGCACCCAGCAATTGGGATAGCTGCGCTTTACTGTAGCGTCTTTGGTTCCCAAACGTCCGGTGAGACGTAAGGTAACCTTTTTCTTCCCAGCGTCTGAGCGTCCTTGTCGAAACGCGGAAAAAAGTTGCAGCTTCTTGAATTGTTAGATACTCGTTGTTCATTGGGCAGTAATGAATTTGAGCTCAAATACTAGACTTTGTCACACTTTGTCCAATATTTTCACATAATATAATTACTACATATATTAATAAGGCTGTCAAGGATGAGAATAATCTTATCATATACTTATCATCATTTACCGATTGTGCTCAGATATTTCGTGAAAAATCTCGGGGATCTTTTAGGGCAAAAGAGATGTAGATTTCTCATTTGGTTATACGCCTTTATTGCAAACTTTCGTTGCAAATTTTATTAGTCGGATTTTTATTCTTCTGAAGTCTTATAATAAGTTAATTTTGAGAAACTTTCCTCGTATAATTTTCTTTATTCAACAAAGAAGTCAAAATATATCAAAAGGTAAATTAATAAATCAATTTGATGCTCAGAATTATTGCGGTATGAGTTTATCGAGGGTTCCTTCTTTTGAAGCTTCTATCACTGGCCCTTTCTCAAGTTCTGAGGAAGATGTCCCTGCAACAGAAGCAGATTCAAAAGGAATTGCTGTTGGAGCAACCAAGTTCAACGTTGCTTTGGTAATGACCTTCCCAACTGAAGGACGATAAAGATACGCAATTTTGTGTTTTTTATACATGATAATTTTATCTCCCTCCTGTGCATTTGCAAAAAACTTTTGTTTATCGAGAGCAGACTTGTCAGTAACTGTTGCGAGCACTGGGACTTCATCTTTCGGAAGATTTATCTGCTCTCCAGCGTTTTTCATCATCGCATTCCAATCAGATTCGTATTGCTTTGCTTCTTTCTGGAAGATGCCCTCAGGGCTCATTGTATACTGCCAGTAACGAAAGCCACCATATCCACCACCAATGAGAACACCGACTAATCCTACTGCAATCAGTGTGGAAGCAACTGGGTGTTTTTTATGAAAGGTTTTTACTTTTTGCATGGCACTCAGCATAGAATAAAGCGACTAAAATGTAAAGAAATCTAAAGACTCATCAAGACGCGTTACCATTTGTCATTTCGCATTTGATGACCTTTGGCGATATGCCAAAAGTTCTGTCTAGAAAACGAATGGCTGCTCTCCCCTAGTATCAAAGAATTTCCCATGACGCATAAGCTCAGCAGGCAATGGCGCATACACTTTTGTTTCTTCAGAACCGACTGTGTAGAAGGTTCCAGGAGAATTTTGATTGTTATACTCGGTTGCTATCCAATCCGCTGATCTAGCGACATTGGAAAGCCTTGCCTCATCGATCTTCCCATCAGCACACCAAACATAATCTGTATTACATGTACCATTTGGATCTGCTCTTCCAATCATATAAGGCTCAGTACTTGAATAGTTGCGCAAAGTTCCGGTATAGGAAGTAGAATCTACTAATGAACCATTAACATAAATTGAAAGAACTTTAGAAGTATTATTAACGGTCTGGACAACGTAATGCCAGCTGCCCGTAGCATAGACATTAGAAGCAGTATTGGCGTTAAAGGCACTCGTCGTGCGAAGGGTAGCAAAGAAATCAGGATTCGCAGCGTAACTTAATCCACTGAAATTTCCTCTTCTTCCTACAACTGCGTAATCTCTCAATCCTGTGGCAGCGGGTATTGTATCAGGATTAAACCATCCGCTGAATGTATAGTCACTATCTGTAACGTCAAGAATATTGGCTGGTGAGCCAGAGATTGTGATACCTGTAGCACCCGCTGAATTTCCTGCGAAATCCATTGCTGCTCCTATTTTGCCACTCGCATAATTAGATGGCTGCGAAGCAGAAACTATTTTCGTACCATTATTCCCGTTTGTTGTCGAATCAACAACTGTGCTTACGTTACCATCATTTAAATGCTGTACGAATCTAAACTGATTAGAACCATTATTCCAAGTATTTGCTACATCTTGTTGGCTAGATACTGTTGCATTGCCGTAGTACATATAAATACTTGTGTTCGATGAAGAGGAAACACTTGGCACTTCCACCCAAGCAACCAACGTACCTGAGCTATAGCTTTCGATTTCGTGCGAAAGCTTCGTTATACCAGTTCCATCGGTAAAGAGAATATCGTCTCCATCAGCTTGTGAACTGGTAGAGAGATTACTATCACTTGTCAAACTAACTAAGACAGGGAAATTAGTCTGTGTAGAAGGAACCTGAGAGCTATCAATTGAGATCTCCTTGCGATATAACCAATTGTAGTCGTACCACTTTGCACCGATTGCGTCGCCTGCAAGCTGCCATTTACGCACATCATCGAAGACAAGCTGCTCATCCTTGTTAAAAATTTTTACAGAACCTAAAAGATAAAATTGTGGACTTACTTCAGGTGCTTTATATGCGTAACTCAATGTCGTCTTCTCGCCCTTCTTCAAAGAGACCTTCCACTTCAGGACTTTTACTTTTTCAGTCACACTCGTCTCAGAATCTGCGACTTCATTTGCTATTTCCTGACTCAAGACAGTAAACGGTGCAGCCTTTTCTTCATTGAGTGCCTTCGTCTGCTCAGGCGTTGCTGATGCTGAAGCACTTGGAGCGACAGGTTCGGTCAGGTTTGGTTTGTCTGCGGAATGTGTTGCTTCACTTTCAGCCGAAGTTGTTGCAGACAGAACTCCTGATGAATTGATTGCCTGTTCCAAAGCTGGAGGTCTGATGCCATTGCCGGTAAGATTGAGATATGGAAGTGGATCGATTTTCCCAGAATAGCCATTATTCATGTCAGGATTCTCTGGCTTCATCCCGAAATGTAAATGGGGTCCGGTTGATTCACCTGTATTTCCTGAGTATCCGATGAGCGAGCCTTTTTTTACAGAGGATTCCTTTGGAGCCTCTGCCTTACTTAAATGGCCGTAATAGGATTTCCCCCAGGCATGTTGGATGATGATGGTGATACCATAATCTCCAGGGCCAGAGAAAACGACATTGCCATCGTCCACAGCATAAAGAGGCGTTCCCATCGGCAAAGCGAAATCCACTCCATCATGTCCAGAGAGACCATATTGTGAGTAGAAATTACGCAATTCCCCATCGGTCATATACCCTCCAAAACCTTGGGTGATAGCATAGCTTCCGTCAAAAGGCATTTGCAATGCGGACATACTTGCACCCAGGACATTTTGCTCAATCCTTTTCTCAGGATCTTTGCCATCCAAATACACAGTCTTTAATCCATCATAGGATGATTGTTGATCGACTGGTGTAATGGTAAAACTATCAGGCACAGTTTCTGTGACAGTTCCCTCAAAATCTTCACTTGCAGTGACTTCAATATTCATCGGATATGTAAGAGGTGGATACAAACGGGTTGCACTTGTTCGTCGGATCTCGAAAGGTGTTTGCGCTTTGACATTGAATTCATCATGGATTGTGTAACTTCCCTTTTCTGTTTTTGCCTGCAGCTCCATCGCATATTTACCTTCGTCGCCAACGACATATGTGGCTTCATAATCAGGGACAGTTGTCAGGATTTTAGTCGAGCATTCTTTATTTATTTCGATCTTACCGTTTTCGGTAGACAAAGTCGTTTGCATATAGGTTTGCTCGTTGGTAATTTTGAGCGTGACATCCGCATTACAAACCATTTCTCCTTTGTCATCAAGAACAGCCATGGAAATTGCTGCGGTTTCCTGCGGTTTGTACGTTGCCTTATCTGTATTCAAAGCCAGGACTCCCCAGGTGAAATCCTGTTTGGATATATTGCCTTTGGCATCAGTAACCTCAATGGTAAATTTGCCGGGAACAAATTGATTGGTACTCGCCAAAAGCACTTCGGCTTCACTTCCCCGGTCCACAATTCTTTTTTCAACAGGAATTTCTTCACCTTTTGCATTAACAACTTTGGCCGTAAATGCATCCCGATCCGGATTGTTCACTGTGACAGTGACTGGTTCATCGGCTTTGTAATCTTCTTTTTCCATTACATCCACAGTTACCGGGATTGGGGGTTTCGCAGAGATATTGGAGTAAGCATCATCAGCCAACGTCAATCGGTTGATTTCATTAGATATTCCTGCAACCTTTTTGACGGGAGCTTTTGTTTGAGAAGCTGTTGGTTGGGCAGAAGTACTTGCACCAACTGCTGCATGAACAGGCAAAGCAAAATGTCCCAAAGCAAGTGTCATGATATTCACGACCGCCACGATACGTTTGAGATGATTGAGGCGTGATTCTTGCATTAATAAGGCAGTATGCATAGCAAAAGGTACCCGAAAAAATCGGCAGTACTCCTTCTTTATACTAGATCAATTTTTGTACAGTTGCAAACGATGCGGACAAGTATAGACTGAAGCAAAATTCAACTATAAATCAGGTACAACACTCCCCTTTATCACTTATTCGATCTGTAATTGAGGATTATATCTCCAACTTGGACATAGTTATTATCCTTAGAATACATCTTCAAGAAAATAATTGCTGTATCCCCAGCGATATCAAGATCCTGATTCACTCCTCTATCAATTTCTGAGTCATCAATAGAAATTGCAGTCCATGCCTTTGATGACGTATTTTGATTTGTACGTAATGCCACTGGAGTCGAGTATTCTGCAAGCGTTAGGCCGATATCAGCATTCTGAATTCGAACGTCTAGCTTATTACTTGTGTTTGTGCCAGCTTCAGTGTTGTAATAAATCTGAATTGCATTTGATGTTTCCCAGGCTACAAAATCATCAGGTAATGTTACTTTAACCGCAACTGTATAATCTTGATATGATGTCTGGCTGGAATTCCATTCATAGTAGTTCATAAATCTTGCTAGAGTTGCTGCAGATGGAGAAGCATCAGATGTCATAAGTCCATTTGTTGTCGCTGAACCAGATGCTGTTAGGATAGCTCCTGGATATTCTGCACTTAGTGTAACCTTTCTTGGTGGTCTTGCTGTACCTGAATATGTTGGACCAGTTGCTGGATCGAAGCTGAATCCATTCCCACTTCCATCAGTGATAGTTACAACACCAGCTTCTGTTACCTTGAAGACGGAAGTGCTACCACCGTTCAAGATCTCGAAGTCATTTGAGCCATTGTTATCAGCATCCAACTTCATAGTGATATCACCATAATCCTGAATTTGACCTGAATTCATTTGGATAATCTTTCCGGAAGAAAGTTCAAGCGCCTGCGTAGCATTTGCTACACCAATACCGACATTGCCAGTAGAATCAATTGTAATTGAGTTATTGCCTGCACCCTCTTCAATATAGAATGGCGTCAATGCATTTGATGCGTCATAGAAACCAGTAACGCCACTTGTATTTGCGAACCATGTCCATCGATTTACACCATTTCCATCTTCCATAGAGAAGTCTGTATTTGAACCTGCGATGTTCTTTATCGTCAGCGTATCATTTGAACTTGGATTGGTTACCTGTTGTCCGATTTCTACTCTTCCGTTATTTTTAATTGTAAACTTAGGCAAACCAGACTTAGAAGCTGTAAAGAGATCACCAACACCATTGTTATTTACAACCAATGCTGCCATTGAGGTAAGCCCTGATACTGAAGCAACTGGTGTGGTACCAGAATTACCCCGAACATCAAAGGTTGCAAGTGGTGTTGTTGCACCAAGACCAAGTGAACCACCTCTTGTGACTTTCAAAACTGTACCAGCACTGTTTGCTAATTGAAGGATATCTCCTGTACTTGAAGCATTAAGCTGTTGGACAATCAATGCTGCATTGGCATCAGCAACGTTACGTTGGATAGTTGTACCTGTTAAAGCCAAGTTGATGTAAGCATTATTCCCTGAGCTGTAATTATTAAGACCTGTTGTGTAAACTTGCCCATCATTTTGGACTGCAAAGTTAGCGGCACTAATATAATTTGTTGTATCAGCATTTGCGCCTCCCAAGCCAAGATATCCTTGATTATTGATAACAAACTTTCGTGCACCAGATTTACTTGCAGTAAACAAATCACCAACTCCATTATTATCAACGAGGAATGCTGCTCTCGAAGTATTTCCTGAAACTGATGCTACTGTCGTTGTACCAAGTGTTCCACGGATATCAAGTTTTGCTAACGGAGTATTTGTCCCGATACCAACTCTATCTGTTGATCCCTGGGTGAATAACAGATTGGCATCATTATCTCCTTTTAACCTGGAAATCCTGTGCGTTACCATCATTGTTTACGACGACATTGCCGCTTGCATTGATAGTCATTGCTGTCTTGAAGACGATCTGACTGTTTGCTGCTCCACTCCCTGCTGACATAAGGTTAAGGTTTGCTCCATTCTGCCACCATTGGAATGCTTCTCCTGTTGCGAGGTATCGATCAAGTCCATTATTGTAATAATTCCATCCGATTACTCCTCCTGATGTCAGTTGTAATTCACTTGATTGAATCTGTCCTTCAACATCAAGTAATGCAGTCGTTGATGGTGTCCCTGTCCCAATACCAACTCTCCCTGCATTTGTGACTACGAACTTCGTTGCACCAGACTTACTTGCTGTGAAGAGATCACCTACACCATTATTATCGACGATCATTGCTGCCATTGCAGTTGTACCTGAAACTGATGCTGCTGGCACAGTACCAGAAGTTGCTCGAACATCAAGCGATGCCAAAGGTGAATTTGTACCAATACCAATTCTCTTGGTTGTGTTATTCACTGAGAAGTTAGAGCTATCAACAGAAAGCACACCATTGGTTCCAGTGAAGACGAGTGAATTTGCAGCCAAACCTGTTGTGACATTCGCAAAGAGTGTACCAGCAACTTGCAAATCTCCTTCGACGAACAAATCATCGTCTGAATTCATATTTCCATTTGCACCTGAGATAGTGTCGCCAATGATATTGTATGCAACGTCTGAAACATTGCCACCAATATTAAGTGTATTTGTATCTGAGAAGATGATATCACCACCACTTGCTGCAATTGTAAGATCACCAGAAGTTGTATCTAATGTGTTTCCATCAAGTCTTAAGTTATCAACAGTAAGCTGCCCAAGGCCAGTGATGTTATTTCCTCCCCCTGTAATTGCTCCACCCATGGTGAAAGCGTTGATCTGCAATGTACCTGCTGACGCTTGAATTGTATGGGTACTTGCTCCTGAGAAGTTTAAGCCAGCACCGTTGCCTGAAGCGATGTAACCAGTAGTTCCACTTGCAGTGATGTCTCCTCCAGCAATGTTATCTGAGCCGACATCAATTGCTCCAAATCCGGATGTAATTGAACCTGCATTCAAAGCTCCAACTGTTGTAAGAGATGATGATACGACACTTGTACCAAGGGTTGTTGATGAGAGAACTGATGCTCCATTAATCTGGAATACTTTACCAGTAGCGAGGTTAAGATCGCCAGTTGAAGTGACTGTACCACTTCCATTCAAAGGTGACAATGTGATGTTGCCAGTCGTATTTCCACCGATAGTTAATGTGTTATTTCGAAGTGACTGGATCACTGCATCGCCACCAAGTGAGAGTCCATTGCCTGAAGCTGTTGCTGAAACAGATGCTGTTGGTGTGCCTGAATTTATGCCCAATACTGCAAACTTCGCTGATGATGAACTTGTGCCACCAACCAACAAGTCGAGTGTTGTATTTACAGGAGCAATTGTGCCTTGGTTGATATTCCAGTAATTTGAAATACCACCGCCACATGATCCCCATGTTGGAGCTGCTGCTCCATTTGATTGGAGACATTGTCCACCGCTTCCTGCACTTGTGAATGCAAATGCAGTTCCAGTTCCATAAGCGATTCCGCCATTGGTTGGAGTTGCTGTTGAATTTGTACCACCATTTGCGATTGGAAGTGTCCCAGTAACTTGAGTTGTGAGATCCACTGCTCCCCATGATGGAGTTGTACCGGAGTGAAGCACTTGATTGCCTGTACCATTTGCCAATCGTACCCAATCAGTTCCATCGAAGTACATGATATTGCCTTGTGCCTCAGAAGCAAGTGAGATGTCTGTACCATCAACAGCATTATCTGCAATGGTTGTACCAAAAGATCCTGTGCCTGATCCAGTAACGTCTCCTGTTAACGTGATCGTCTGGTCGCCAGTATTTGTTCCAGAAGTTGAACCAGAAATGTTTGAACCTGTGATCGCTCCATTACATGCAAATGCTCCAGATGAATTTGTAAGCGTACACCCTGTTGAGCCGAATCCACCACCAAGCAAGATATTACCGGTTCCTGTTCCATTCAATCGGAGTTCTCCCGTCCCCTTTGCATCAATTGCGAATGGAATGTTGGTGTCTCCACCTGTTGCTGCCAAAGTGACAACTCCACTAGCAGCGGCATTCGTTAACGTCAATTCATTGATTGCTGATGCTGTCGTATTAAAGATTAATTGTTCATTGCCATTGGCATCAGCGATGAATCCACCATTTACAAATCGTGGCGCTGTGAGTGTCTTACCACTGAGTGTTTCTGTACCAGCAAGCGTTGCCAATGTACCAGTTGTAGGCAAAGTCACATTAGTTGCACCTGTTGTTGTAAGCGTCAATGCATTTGCACCTGATGTACTGAAATTGCCCGCCAAGGTCAATGTACCAGTTGTCCATGTTGGAGCGCCTGTCCCTCCGGAAAGAAGCACTTGCCCACTTGTACCTTGTGTTGAAGCTGCTACTGCACTTGAACCATTTCCATAAAGGACACCACCGGCTGTAAACGATGTTGCTCCAGTACCACCATTACCAACTGGCAAGGTACCAGTGACATCCGCTGTATTCAAACCGATTGCACTTGATGAAAGAACGCCTGAAGCATTGCTCTTTACCACGCCAGTCGTGAATCCATTCAAGACGATGTTACCGGTTGTACTGTTACCCAACGTTAAGGATTGGCGCGCTGTTGTCCCCAGGACACCGGTTGCTGTTAATGATGCACCGCCTGCTGAACCAGCTGATACAGATGCTGTTGGTGTACCTGAGTTCACATTCAGAACTGCAAACTTTGCTGATGATGAAGCTGCCCCACCAACTAAAAGATCAGCGGTACTATTGACTGGAGAGAGTGCTCCATTTGAAAGATTCCAGTAGTTCTGAACTCCACCACTCTCATCAGTTCCACAGGAGAGAACACCATTTGCGTCAGTATCAATCGTGTTACAGTTAGCCAACGATGTGATTCGGACTGTGCCTGCTCCGTTCAATGGGTTGAAGACGATGTTTCCTGTTGTATTACCACCAAGCGTTAATGTGTTATTTGCAGTCGTTTGAATTGTGCCTGCTCCAGTTCGGAAGGTTAATGAACCTGAGACGGATGCTGCTCCGTTAACATCAAGCTTTGCGGTTGGAGAAGTTACTCCAACACCCAAATTACCTCCAGTGATAGTCATTACTTCAGTTCCACCTGGTGTGCCTGTCATAAATCTAAATCCTGAAGGAGCAACAAGCTTTAAGTTATTATTGAACGCAGCTAAACCATAATTAGCTGCATTTGCATCGTTTCCAAGAGCAAGAGAAACAACAGAATCTGAGTATTCACCAATATTAAACATAGCAACTGGAGTTGAAACACCAACACCGACTCGATCACTGCCATCACCATTCAAGACTATGTTGCCAGTTGTGTTACCACCAAGAGAGAGTGTTTGATTTGCAGTCGTTTGCAATGCACCAGCTGCTGTTAAGTATGCTGCGCCAGCTGAACCAGCTGAGACTGACGCTGTTGGTGTTCCTGAATTAACATTCAAAACTGCAAATTTCGCTGAAGATGAACTTGTCCCACCTACCAAAAGATCAAGTGTTGTATTTACTGGGGCCAAAGTACCATTTGAGAGATTCCAGTAGTTAGCCAATCCTCCTGTACAAGTTCCCCATGTCGGTGCAGCGGCTCCATTTGATTGGAGACATTGTCCACCGGTTCCGGCAGAAGTAAAGGCAAATGCTGTGCCAGTACCATATGCGATACCACCATTGGTTGGTGTCGCAGTTGAATTTGTACCGCCATTGGCAATTGGAAGAGTTCCTGTCACTTGAGTCGTCAAATCAAGTGCACCCCAAGATGGTGTTGAACCGGAATGCAACACTTGGTTTCCAGTACCTGCAGCTAATCGGACCCAATCAGTTCCGTTGTAGTACATTAAATCACCCGCAGTATCTGAGCCTAGTGCAATATCTGTACCATCGACTGAATTGTCCGCGATTGTTGTCGCAAATGAACCTGTACCACTTCCCGTGACATCACCAGTCAAGGTAATTGTCTGATCACCAGTGTTGGTTCCTGAAGTTGAACCAGAGATATTTGAACCTGTGATTGCGCCGTTACATGCAAATGCTCCAGATGAATTTGTAAGCGTACAACCTGTTGATCCGAATCCACCACCAAGCAATATGTTACCAGTTCCGGTTCCATTCAATCTAAGTTCTCCCGTCCCCTTTGCATCGATTGCAAATGGAATATTAGTGTCACCGCCTGTTGCAGCGAGGGTAACGACACCACTTGCCGCTGCATTGGTGAGCGTTAATTCGTTGATTGCTGATGCTGTTGTATTGAAGATCAATTGTTCATTACCATTGGCGTCAGCGATGAATCCACCATTTGCAATTCGTGGAGCAGTGAGTGTCTTACCACTGAGCGTCTCAGTACCAGCCAATGTGGCAAGCGTTCCGGTGGTTGGAAGCGTGACATTTGTTGCGCCAGTTGTGGTAAGTGTCAAAGCATTTGCACCTGCCGTTGTGAAATTACCAGCGAGTGAAAGTGTCCCAGTTGTCCATGTTGGTGCGCCAGTACCGCCGGAGAGTAATGCTTGGCCAGCTGTTCCTTGAGAAGAAGCTGCTACTGCACTTGAACCATTTCCATAAAGGACACCACCGGCTGTAAACGATGTTGCTCCAGTACCACCATTACCAACTGGCAAGGTACCAGTGACATCCGCTGTATTCAAACCGATCGCACTTGATGAAAGAACGCCTGAAGCACTGGTCTTCACTATGCCAGCTCCAAATCCATTTAAGACAATGTTGCCTGTGGTGCTATTGCCAAGTGTAAGTGATTGGCGGGCTGTTGTACCGATTGTTCCATCCGCTGCAATTGAGATACCACCAGTTGCTCCAGCTGATACAGATGCTGTTGGTGTTCCTGAGTTAACATTCAAGACAGCAAACTTTGCTGAAGCGGATGATTGTCCACCGACAAGCAAATCAACGGTAGAATTCATTGCAGACAATGCACCGTTATTTTGGTTCCAATAATTAGCTAAGCCGCCAGTACATGAACCCCATGTTGGTGCGCCACCTGCATTTGAGAGAAGACATTGACCAGCTGTGCCTTGTGCAGTTTGTGCGACTACGCCTGAACCATTTGTGTAGAGCAAACCACCATCTGTTGTGAAGCTGCCAAAGGTTACAGTTCCGGTTGCACCCAGGTTCGCAATACCAGTGACATTTTGACCGTTTCCTGTGATTGCCCCAGTCAATGTCGCTGCACCCAATCGGAGTGTACCACCAGATGCTGTGATGTCATGATTGCCTGTGCCTGAGAATGTCAAACCTGCACCATTGCCTGAAGCGATGAAACCAGTCGTTCCTGTAGCAGTGAGATTGCCTCCGGAGATATTATCTGTACCTGTATCAATTGCTCCAAAGCCTGAAGTTATTGAACCGGAGTTCAATGCACCAACACTTGTCAAAGATGAATTAACTACACCTGAACCAAGCGTGTTACTACTCAAGACACTTGTACCACCAATCTGATATGCGCCACCGATGATGTTCAAGTCTCCACTATTTGTCAAAGCCAATCGAGTGGTACCTGAAGCTGAAGCTGTAAAGATGTCGCCTGTCCCCTGCTTGTTGATGATTAATGCAGCATTGCCGCCAGCATTTGGAGCAACAATAACTCCACCTGTACCAGCGTTTGTTCCGAGTGTGAGGTTGAAGTTATTTAAGGCAATTTGTGTTGCAGCATCAAGGCTCAAGCTATCAGCAAGTTCTGTGAAGTCAATAACATCATCAGCAATTGAAACATTTGCTTCTGTTGATGGAGATGCTGTGACCAAGAAATCTGAACTGAAATCAATGGTATCAACATCTGTACCAACACCTGAGTCATTGTTCTCAACATTGACAACACCTGCAGGGCCACCGGTTCCACCAGCGTCAGAACCACATTCCCAAAGCTTTGAAGTTTCATTCCATTTCAAGATCTGGCCATTGTTGCATCCCCGAAGCAATGACAAGCCATTTGCTGTACTGAACTCCAGTCCTGAATTAGAGCTCGTGTTCGCAGTATCGTTTGATGAAGTTAAGACAATTGAAGCAACGCCTGTATCACTCAAGGTAAGGCCACCTGAAACGGTTGTGAATGTAGGAACTCCAGAGTTATTGCCCATCAAGATTTGGCCGCCAGTTGGCGCAGAGGTTACAGACAACGCACTTGAACCATTTCCGTAGACAACGCCATTTGTTGTGAAGCTTGTTTGGCCAGTTCCACCATTGCCGACACCAAGTGTACCAGTAACTTCTGCTGAAGCTAAATTAAGTGCTGAACTTGAGAGTACACCTGAAGCAGTGGTCTTAACGATACCAGCTCCAAATCCATTCAAGACGATATTACCTGTTGAACTGTTACCAAGAGTTAATGATTGTCGATTTGTTGTGCCAATTGTGCCATCTGCTGCGATTGAAAGACCACCTGTCGCTCCAGCTGAGACAGATGCTGTTGGTGTTCCTGAATTAACATTTAAGACAGCGAACTTTGCTGAACTTGTAGCTTGGCCACCAATTAAGAAATCAACAGTTGAATTCTGTGGTGTAATAACACCATTTGCTAAATTCCAATAATTAGCCAAACCACCAGCACATGCTCCCCATGTTGGTGCGCCACCACCGTTGGAGACCAAACATTGTCCGCCTGTCCCCGCAGATGTCTGAGCGAGAACGCCTGAACCATTTGTGTAGAGTAAGCCGCCATCGGTTGTAAATCCTCCAAAGGTTACCGTTCCGCCAGCTGAGAAATTGTTCAAACCTGTAACATTTTGACCATTTCCTGTGATTGCTCCGGTCAATGTGGTTGCGCCCAACTGCAAGGTTCCAGCTGAAGCTGAAATTGAATGGTTACCTGTTCCTGAGAATGTGAGACCTGCGCCGTTACCAGAAGCGGTAAAGCCAGTCGTTCCAGTTGCAGTGATGTCTCCACCAGAGATAGCATCAGTTCCTGTATCAATTGCTCCAAAGCCTGAAGTTATTGAACCGGAGTTCAATGCCCCAACACTTGTCAAAGAAGAAGCTATGACACCTGATCCAAGGGTGCTACTACTCAAAACATTTGTACCACCAATTTGATAACTACCACCAACAATATTTAAGTTACCAGAATTGCTCAAGGTCAATCGGGTTGTACCTGAAGCAGAAGCCGTGAAGATATCACCTGTTCCCTGCTTGTTAACGATCAAGGCTGCATTACCACCTGCATTTGGAGAAACAACGACTCCGCCTGTCCCAGCGTTTGTTCCGAGTGTTAAGTTAAAGTTCGCTGTAGCAATGCTTGTATTTGCATCCAATGTCATGTTGTCGATGAATTCTGAGAAATCCAAGACATCATCAGCGATTGAGACATTTGCTTCATTTGATGGAGATGCTGCGACAGTAAAGTCTGTACCAAAGTCAATTGTATCGACATTGGATCCAATCCCAACTTCATTATTCTGAACATTAATAGTACCAGCAGATCCAGAACCACCAGCATCAGTCGCACATACCCATGTCTTTGAGGAATCATTCCATTTAAGGATTTCGTCATTTGCACAACCTCTAAGGAGTGATAATCCATCAGTTGTATTGAATTCCAATCCTGAGTTTGAACTTGTATTACCGGTATCGCCTGAAGATGATAATGCAATCGTTGCAACACCAGTATTACTAATAGTTACACCACCTGAAATAGTGGTGAATGTTGGAACTCCGGAGTTGTTCCCGAGAAGTACTTGTCCACCAGTTGGTGCGGATGTTACGGACAACGCACTTGAACCATTACCATATACTACTCCGTTGGTTGTGAAGCTTGTTTGGCCAGTTCCACCATTGCCAACTGGAAGTGTTCCCGTAACATCGCCTGTATTTAAGCCAATCGCACTTGATGAAAGAACGCCTGAACCGTTGCTCTTGACGACTCCTGTAGAAAGTCCACCAAATGTGATCGTTCCACCAGCTGAAAGATTGTTCAAGCCAGTGACATTTTGGCCATTTCCAGTGATTGCACCAGTCAATGTGGCTGCACCAAATTGGAGTGTTCCAGATGATGCACTTACGATATGATTACCCGTGCCTGAGAACGTCAATCCAGCTCCATTACCAGAAGCGGTAAACCCTGTAGCTCCTGATGCGGTAATATCTGAACCCTGGATGGTATTAGTTGTTAATATAGTACCAAAGCCTGAAGCAATAGAGCCACTCGTCAAAGCTCCAACTGACGTCAAAGATGAATTGATGACACTTGAACCAAGAGTTGAAGCACTCAAGATGCTTGCGCTGTTGATTTGGAACTCATTTCCGGTTGTGAGGTTCAAATTGTCATTAACAGTAAGTGTATTCTGAGAGAGATCGGAAAGCTGACCTTCAATTGCGAGATTACCATTTCGGTTAAGAACAAACTGTGTTGTACCTGACGCAGACGCAGTAATGATATCCTGATCACCTGTTTCATCGAAGACTGCAAGTGCTTTTCCTGTCGCACCTCCAGAAACCGTCAATTTACCGGTTGGAGTATTTGTACCAATACCAAGCTTCTTATTTGTTGCATCCCAAGCAAATCCTGATGTTTCAGATGTCA
The DNA here is from genome assembly GCA_965230895.1 of uncultured Gammaproteobacteria bacterium. GTDB lineage: Bacteria > Patescibacteriota > Microgenomatia > Levybacterales > UBA12049 > JACDET01. The sequence continues at coordinate 1,472,608 of OZ246394.1, read as the reverse complement.
AAGTACCAGTCCCATTGAAGAATGCAACTTGTCCCGCAGTTCCACTTCCCGTCAAACCACCACCAGATCCAGCACAGTTACCGGAATCGAGACAAACGGTGCCGGAAGCATCAGGCAATGTGTATGTTCGAGGCGCTGTGAGGTTTGCAATGGTTACTTGACCACGTCCATCTGTATCATAGAAATACAAAGAGGTTCCTTGTGTACCAGCAGCTGTAAATGCCGCTCCTGAAGTGACATCTCCAATCGCTGTTATATCACCTGCTCCACCGACAGATGTTACATTCTTCCATGTTAATCCACCACTGCTGTCAGTTGTCAGCACATAATCAGATGATCCATCTGCACTTGGCCAGGTATACGTTACACCATTTAATTGGGTTGTTCCGATATTAACCAAATTACCATTATTAGTAATTCGTTGTGTACCAGCTCCTGCACCGGTATTAATTCCAGTCGTTCCATTTATAGTAGTACCGGTAATTGTATTGGCAGTAGCGATTGTTCCAAATCCGGAAGCAATAGAGCCTCCAGTCAAAATTCCGACATTTGTAAGCGAAGAATTGACAACTCCCGTCCCAAGAGTTGTTGCAGATAACACAGTTGTTCCATTAATCTGATATGTATTACCTGAAGAAAGATTCATACTACCATTAACTAATACAGTACCCGCACCATTTAATGGTGAGAAGACGATATTGCCGGTACTCGCGCCTCCGAAGGTTAAGGTTTGATTATTGGTTGTCTGGATAGTGCCTGCAGTATTGAACGTTAGCGTACCTGAAGTTGAAGCATTACCTGTCCCGCCAAAGATCTGGAACTTCGCTGATCCTGTACTTGATCCACCAACAGCCAAATCATCAGCTATATTAAGAGGTGCAAGCAAACCTGAATTTCGTTGCCAATAATTTGTTCCGAGCGTTGATGGGTCAGTCCATGAAGGTGCGCCTGTACCATTTGAAACTAACACCTGACCACTTAATCCTGCTGCTGTGAAGGCAAAGGTTGATCCATTGGAGTAAGCTACTCCACCAGCACCACCAACTGAAGTTATACCTGTACCACCATTTGCAACTCCAAGCGTACCAGTGATATCACCTGAAGCTAGGTTGACTGCGCTTGAAGAAAGGATACCAGAGCCGTTACTCTTTACAATCCCTGTCGACAAACCTCCAAAAGTAATTGTGCCACTCGCAGACAAATTGTTTACTCCGACGATACTTTGGCTGTTACCAGTTAAGTCACCAGTCAACGTCGCGGCTCCGATCTGGAGGGTTCCGGATGATGCACTTATGCTATGATTACCCGTGCCTGAGAAGGTTAAACCAGCACCATTGCCGGAAGCAGTAAATCCTGTTGTTCCAGAAGCAGTGATGTCACTACCTTGAATAGTATTTGAAGTAAAGATACTGCCAAACCCATTTGCAATTGAACCCGATGAAAGAGCTCCAACGGAAGTCAATGAGGAGCTAACAACCCCTGAGCCAAGTGTCGATGAGCTCAAAACATTTGTGCCATTTATCTGGAATGCGTTGCCTGAGACTAAATTCAAGTTGTCATTCACTGTTAATGCATTTTGCGTAAGATCAGAAAGCATTCCTTCAATTGCCAAGTCACCATTTCGAGCTAATCTCAATTGTGTAATTCCTGAAGCTGAAGCTGAGAATATGTCCTGATCACCAAGCTCATCAAATATAGCTAACGCTTTCCCAGCAGCTGCACCAGAAACTGTAAGCTTGCCTGTTGGAGTATCCGTACCAATGCCAAGCTTTTTATTTGTTGCATCCCATGCAAAGCCTGAAGTCTCAGATGTTATTGTACCTGTACCATTAAAGAAAGCTAATTGACCCGCTGTACCTGTACCAACAATCCCACCACCTGATCCTGCACAGTTCCCAGAATCAAGGCAGATTGTGCCGGAAGCATCAGGTAATGTATATGTTCGAGCAGCAGTTAGGTTCGCTATAGTAAGTTGTCCCCGTCCATCTGCATCATAGAAGTACAAAGAGGTTCCTTGCGTACCACCAGCAGTGAATGCAGGGCCAGAAAGAACATCTCCAATTGCTGTTATATCACCTACGCCTGGTAATGTAGTTACATCATTCCAACTCAAACCACCACTGCCATCAGAAGTTAGAACATTGTTGCTTCCTCCCGCTGAACCTGGCCATGTATAAGTGATGCCATTCAATTGGGTTGTTCCGATATTTGTAAGGTTACCAGAAGTGTCAATTCTTTGCGTTCCACCACCTGCACCTGTATTGATCCCAGTTGTGCCATTCAACGTTGTACCAGTGATGGTGTTGGCAGTAGCGATAGTACCAAATCCTGAGGCAATTGAACCACCAGTCAATGTACCAACCGATGTCAATGAAGATGCAGTGACACTAGAACCAAGTGTTGATGAGGTTAAGACATTTGATCCATTAATCTGATATACCTTACCCGAAAGAAGATTAAGATTCCCTGTTGAAGTGACTGTCCCAGAACCATTTTGTGGAGACAAGGTAATATTTCCTGTTGTCGAACCTCCAATTGTAATACCATGGTTATTGGTACTTTGAATCACGCCTGCAGTATTAAACGTGAAGGTTCCGGAAGTTGATGCATTACCTGAGATTCCAAAGATCTGAAATTTCGCGGAAGCTGTTGAGACACCCCCTACAAGAAGATCATCAGAGATATTTAATGGAGCAAGTGCACCGTTTGCTCGCTGCCAATAATTAAGTGTTCCGGTAGAAATCCATGTAGGAGTTCCCGCTCCAGAAACAGCAAGGACCTGGCCTTCAGTACCGATTGGCAATGCAGCCAATGTATTACTTGCAGAGGCAAAGATAAGGTCCCCTGTATTGAATGAATTCAATCCTGTACCACCATTTGTCACAGGGAGAACTCCAGTTACGTAGGAAGCTCCTCCAGCCAAGTTCAAAGCACCACTTGAAAGTACTCCTGAACCATTACTTTGAACGATACCCGTTCCAAGCCCACCAAAGGTTACGGTACCTCCAGCAGAAAGATTATTTAAGCCTGTGACATTTTGGCCATTCCCAGTAAGCGCACCAGTTAATGTCACAGCGCCTAATCGAAGCACACCTGAAGATGCTGTTATGTCGTGGTTTCCAGTACCTGAGAACGATAAGCCTGCACCATTTCCTGTTGAGACAAATCCTACAGGACCAACTGAAGTTATATCGCCTCCACTGATACTGTCCATACCCACGTTAATGTTGCCAAAACCTGCAGTGATTGAACCTGAGTCAAGTGCACCAACTGAAGTAAGTGAAGAATTGACTATCCCTGAACCAAGCGTGTTACTAGTTAAAACTGAAGTGCCATTAATTTGATACGCACCACCGATGATATTTAGGTCCCCGGAACTGTTGATTGTAAGTCTTGTGGTTCCAGAGGCTGAAGCAGTCAAAATATTTTGTCCTGACCCAGTGTAATTAAACACTGCAAGAGCCTTGCCAGCAGGTCCCCCAGAAACAGTTAAAAGCCCTTCCGGGCTTGTAGTTCCTATACCAACTTTTCCATTATCGTAAATCGAAGAATCCGATATACCGCTCGAGCTGGTGAACTTGGCGATATAGTTCGTTGTCCCAGCACCCGATATACCTCCACCACCTCCACCACTACAATTTCCCGAAGTTAAACAAACAGTTCCACTTGCATCCGGGAATGTATAGGTACGATTTGTGGTTAATGGATCCATACTGATCGTGCCAGTTGTTCCAGTTCCAAATACAAGCTGGTTTGTGCTGTTGGTTAAGTTCATAGTTGCAAACGTTGGTGAGGCTGCAGTATGAATATCTTGAGGAGTTGAAAAAGTAATTGAGCCAGCACCATTGCTTATAGTAATCTGATTGACTGTGCCTGTTAGGTTGCCCAATGTGTAGTCAGTTCCATTACCTATAAGAAGTTGACCATTTGTAGGAATTGAAGATAAACCTGTACCTCCATTTGCTACAGGCAAAACTCCAGTTATTTCTGAAGCTCCTCCAGCTAGATTCAATGCGCTTGTTGAGAGTAATCCTGATCCATCTGCTTTGACAATTCCTGTACTTAAGCCTGAGACGGTAAGCGTACCAGAAAACCTTCCATCTCCAGTGACATCCAACGTTGTACCTGGAGCTGAATTTCCTATGCCTACATTACCCAAGTTATAATATATATCTGATCCTGTAGTTGTCCATTGACTTGTGGCTCCTCCGTTCGCCGAGATAGTCAAAATTTTGTCTGTAGTATTTGTACTGAGCGTAATTCCGCTTCCAGCAGCGAAATTGAAGGTATCAGTATTAGAGCTAGCAGCCACAGGAGTGCCATCTATGTTGAACGTACTGAAGATCTTTTGAGCTGAACCTGGATCACTGTTTGTTATAGTAAGATTATTGAGCGTAATTCCTGCTCCTCCAGTGAAATTAACTGCACCGGATTGACCTTGAACGGAAAGTACGCCTGTGTTTGTGATCGTCAAACCATCAAGTCCAATTCCCGAGCCTTGAAGCAAAGAAACCGCTCCACTTTGCCCTTGGAATGAACTCACTACTCCTCCACCGAAGTCAGCTGAAATGGTAGGATTTTGAGGGTCACCAGTAATCGAGATATTATTGCCTGCGAGTACTGAATAGACTACGTTTGATGCAGTTAACCGACCAGTTCCAGCATTGATGTCAGCATTGTTGGTAATGATCCCGCCACTCATCGTAGCAACGCCTCCCACGGTTAAGCCTTTGCTAATATCGACGCTATCGAGGAATGAAGCTTTCTTTCCAAAGACACTCGGAACATTAACTTTCAAAACAAATAAAGGCGTATTGTCATTTGCAGCCAGAACTTGCTGAGCGCTTGCTCCATCTCTTGGGAATCCTTTACCAAGCCTATCTAAATCTTCACCCCATGTAGGAGCTAACGATGCTGCAAGGACAAATCCAACGAAGACGACAAGCGCAGCAAATACACCCGCCATTGGAGATAGCTCACGGACATTTGGCAAGCGGGATGGCATTTTGTACCCCGAAACGACCCTCTCTTGAGCTTGACTAACTATATCAGAAACTTGGACATTAGCCTCATTTTGAGTCTGCGTTACTAAGATTGGATTAGCTGTTGTTTGGACTGGAGATTGAGGAGTGATGAGTTGGTCAACAGAAGCTTGTGCTTGATGCATCGGAGTAACGATAGGTTCATTCACCTTTGGAGCATCAGACGGAGCTACGGAGGCCATTTGGACTGGTCTGTAACCATTCTTTTTGAAGGCTAAAAGCTGTTCTCGAGAATATCTTCGCTGGTTTCCAGCAGTTCGATACGGAAGAAGAACCTTTCGTTCTTCCCAGCGACGAAGCGTTGTTGGAGAAACTCCTAATAGCTTCGCAGCTTCCTGTATTGTGAGCAGTGATTCGTTCATTGGGCAGCACCGGCTAGTTTTCACGCACAAATGGATAGGTTTGCTTAACTTTTGCCAGTATATTTATTACTACATATATTAATATGGCTTGTCAAGGCTGAGTATTATCTTATCTTAATCTTATCATTATTTACTGATCTAGCTTCAAATGGATAAGTTTGTCTTCTGAGTCGTTTTGCAAACAAAAAATGTCCCTATGCAGGACAAAAATCTCCGTGAAAAATCTTTTAAAATCAACTGATGTAATCGATATCACAATATCACTTTACAAAAAATTGTTTAATGTTCTGATACCTTGACGGTTTTTGTGGATTTTGGTACTTTTTGCTTATGCTCGATATCGTCTATGCTATCTCACCATACATGCTTCGCTTTCTTGAAAAAGCTGAAGTGGCACGCAAACAAATCATCCTCTACCCTATGGAGCCAAAGAAGGAATTGACCGTCCAGTTTGCAGCGACAATGGACCGCATTTATTTTGGATTAACAGAAACAGAAATCCCAGTTCTGCGAGAAAAAATAAAATCAATTTTGTCTAATCAAATTGTTTTTGCAATGCAAAAAAATCCTCAGAAAAGAGATCTGATACAAAATACTGTTTTAGGATACAAACAGTCTCTTGACTATATCAAAAGGGATTGGACTTTAAACCCTAATCCAGTACACGTAAAAAACATTATGCAAATATATGATTATATTGGTGGAGAAAAATCAGCAACAACCGAAAAACATCTCCAGGAAATTACTACATATCTCCAAGTAAGTTCAGATAATCCATATGTCCAAGGTGCAATCGCAAAACTTTTATACAGAAGCCTTTTACCTCCAGGGATAAAAGCAGATATGTTCTCGACTCTTTGCAGTTATCTCTTTTTGTACAGAGGTGGTATAGATTGTCGAGGGCTTATGGTTCTAGAAAAGCCTTGGGCTGAAGAACATAAGATTTTTCTGGGTCATTATCAAACAGCTGTAGCAAAGCCTAATGTAACGAGTTGGGTTGAGTATTTTGTAAAGACTCTTTCTCAAAGTCTTGAGCTTACTTATTCACAATTATCCCAAACTGAAAAATTGCCGGTTCAAGAAAAGATTGGAGAACTTAATGAACGACAAAAAACAATAATGACATTACTTGATGATCCCAAAACTGTCATCACAAATCGCACCGTCCAAAAGATTTTCCATATTTCGCAAATTACTGCTTCACGTGATTTAGCAAAATTAACCTCATTAGGATTGCTCTTTACTCAAGGCAAAGGTAGATCAGTAAGATATACTAGGATATAATTTGAAATATATTTCTCATTCGTTTAACGTGCACCACAAAGAACCGCTTCGTTACCTTGACATCCCTTCCAATTCCTGCGTACTATAGAATAAGGAGGAACTATGCTTAGAAAAAGTATTCTTGCTACAGTGATTGCCCTGCTGTTTGGTTCAGCTATTGCCCCTGTGTTTGCATCCGATCTCTCCAATGGTACTGCAATTGGTATTACGGTTGAGGATAAAAACGTTCAGGACGGAGATATCATCAGTGCTACATCGGAAGGATACAAAAAGACTGCATCAGCCTATGATCCGCAAGTCTTTGGTGTTGTCAGTAAAAAACCTGCAGTCTACTTGAGTGATACAACTTCTCCAACCGACCTTCCAATTATCAGTGTCGGGCAAGTTCGAGTGAGAGTCTCTTCACAAAATGGAAATATCCAACGCGGAGATTTCATAACATCATCAACGACACCAGGTGTTGGACAAAAAGCTACCGACAATGGCTATGTTATCGGAACAGCAGATCAGGATTATAGTAACAACGACAAAACTAAAGTTGGAACTATTTTAGTAACTCTCCATCCTCATTTCGCAAGAGTATCAAACGATATCACAAGGAATCTTTGGAATACAGCAACAATGGGATTTGTGGCTGCGATGGAAACACCATTGGGCTTTGTTCGATATGTTGTCTCAGGAAGTATCGCCTTACTCTCCTTCTTCTTCGGATTTAGATTCTTTGCACGATCATCTAATCGTGGTGTTGAAGCAATCGGGCGTAATCCACTTGCAAAACAAGCTATCCTTTTGAGTGTCTTCATCAATAGTATGGTTACAATCGCAATTATGTTCTTTGGTGTTGCTATCGCGTATTTGATTCTAGTACTATAAAACCATGACTATTGAACCAATTACATTAATTTTTCTTGCTGTGACAATTGCTGTACTTGCTGCGGCACTTCTTGTCCTGGCTATTTCTTATACAAGAAATGGTCAAAAGCTTCACCAAACTGAAGAACTCAATCGGCACCTGCAAAACCAAATGTCTGAGAAGCCAATCAAGCTGCTTGAGGAAGCACATGGAAAAGCACAAGAAATTATTGACCAAGCAAACAAACATGCCAATGATATTCTCGCCAGCAGTAAGGCATATGAAGATAACTCAAATAGCGTGCTCAAAGAGAAGCTGACACAGCTTGAGCAAGAACAGGCTGAAGTCTTCAATCAAGCTTCAGAAGAAATGAAAACAGCATATCAAGACATGATGACACAAATTCAAGAGCAGGACATTAACTCACTGAAGTCGATGACAAAGGATATCCAATCAGACGTACTTGCCGACTTTAAAGAATTCAGAGAGACACTTGAGAAAGAAACTATAAACAGTGAGAAAGTTGTGAAAGAGAAAATTGATGAAGAGTATCTCATGATTGAAAAGGAACTACAGGATTATAAGAAACAAAAGTATCAGAAGATGGATGAAGACATTTACAAAATTTTGTATAGAGTTTCAGAGATGGTATTAAGCCAAGGCATTACCTTTGATACACACAAGCAACTCGTTCTTGAAGCACTTGAAACTGCAAAGAAAGAACAAGTATTTAAGTAGAAACGCATCACACCATTATGGATACAACTGCCCTTTTTGATCAAATTACAAGTAAGCTTCGACTGAAGTCAGAAATGACAGCTGTTCTTATCTGTCTTGATGAGTTCTCGAACAACTTCTTCGCACCGAAAGGAAGTACTGAATTACAACGGATTTTTGATAATCTCCCCCACGATCTTGGACAAGTACTCAAAGATAACCTTCTTAAACAGGAAGTTACGCATGAAAGCCATGGACCAATATCCAAATCGCTCGAGGAATTAAAAGATAAACTGCGTAAACTTAATGTCATCCAACTAACACTCGCCTTCCAACCAGATGAAGATGCTATCACAACATTTTCTGAATGGGTGAAAAAGAATGTAGGACCCACAGCAATCATTGATTTACAATTTGATAAGACGATCGTTGGTGGCGCACTTATCATCTCTGGTGGTCAATATAAAGATTTTTCAGTACGCAAAAAGTTGGCTGGACGGTTCCAAATCCAGCGTGACGAAATAATGGGACTTCTAACATGAAAACATTTCAGCATTATCTAAGCACAAGTGAAGAAGTAGGTTTTGTAGAGGCATCCAATCAATCGATTGTGTATGTGAACGGTTTGCCACAAGCAACACTTCAGGAAATTGTGATGTTTGAGACTGGAGAGTTCGGAATGATCTTGTCGATGAGCCGTGATCAGGTAGAAATTCTCCTCTTTTCAAAATACTCAATTAAAGCTGGAACTCGAGTCACTCGTACTGGAGCAAGGCAGGAAATGCCTGTCGGATTTGAACTCCTTGGACAAACAGTAGATCCTTTTGGACGGCCTTTGGAGGTAGGAAAAACTATTGAGAAACCCAAAATTTCACGACCAATAGATATCAATCCAAGCGGTATCAATACTCGTAAGCGTATTGTGACTCCACTTGAGACAGGCGTCACCATGGTAGACCTGCTTGTACCACTTGGAAAAGGCCAAAGACAACTTGTTATTGGAAACAGAAAGACCGGTAAGACAAGTTTCCTCTTTCAAACAATTCTGAAGCAATCAAAACTTGGAACAATCTGTATCTATGCAGGTATCGGTCGAAAGAAAACGGATATTAAGAAGATTGAAACCTACTTCAAAAATGCAGGCATCATCGACAACACAGTCATTATTGCATCAAGCTCAGAAGATCCTTCCGGTATCACATACCTCACTCCATTTGCAGCGATGACTTTGGCTGAATATTACAGAGACGAAGGACATGATGTGCTCTTAGTGCTTGATGATCTGTTCACCCACGCAAAAGTATACCGTGAAATCATGCTTATCGGACGACGTTTCCCTGGACGAAATGCCTACCCTGCTGATATCTTCTATACTCATGCACGCCTGCTTGAACGTGCAGGAAATTTTGTCCTCGCAAACGGAAGTGAGCACTCGATCACTTGTTTGCCTGTCGTTGAATCTGTCGAAGGAGATATTGCCGGTTTCATTCAAACCAATCTTATGTCAATGACTGATGGCCATATCTACTTTGATGTCGATATGTTTACCAAAGGTAATCGTCCAGCAATCAATCCTTTCCTTTCTGTTAGTCGTGTCGGCCGTCAGACGCAAACTCCGCTGCGTTTGAGTATTCACCGTGAGTTGATAAGTTTCCTGACGCTTCATCAACGCCTAGAGAACTTCAGCCACTTTACAGCGGAAGCTGGTGCAGGTATCAAGAAGACGATGGCTGTTGCTGATCGTATCTTTGCCTACTTCACGCAAGGTGCAACTGATGTAAAGACATTAGACTTACAGATCGTAATATTCGGACTCCTATGGATGGAGAATTGGGATGATCACGCAAAGATGGAGCAAGATATCCAAACCATCACGCATACATACGACAACAACATAGAGGCACAAGCACTCGTAAAAGAAATTGTGAACAATGCAAAAACCTTAAACGACATGTTGCAAGATATCAGAAGTCGTCAAGAAAAGTTGCTTCATGTCTTCGGTGTACAGAGAACACCACTCGTTAATATATAAATACACTATGAACTATATCAAAAACATTCTGACACAAATTGAAGATCTCACAGGTATCAAAGAAATCGTGGGAGCCTCTGAAGAAATCGCTAGTATGAAGATGCGTAGTATTCGAGGCCAAGTGTTGGAGAGTCGAGACTTAAATGCTGAACTTGCCGATATCTACAGAGAAGTAACTATCTCTTATAAAAATCAAATCATGCACCTCGTGGCAGAAAAGCATGGTATGCTTCCTGGCTCAAAACCAGACACAATGTCGCTTAAACGAGGGAATGGAAAAACTGCATGTGTGTTCCTTTCGGCAAATTCCGGATTCTTTAGTAAAATCTTGCAAAAGACCTACAAAGAATTTGTCGAATATCTTGATGAGCATCCAGCAGAACCAATCATCATTGGAGAATTTGGAAAGAAATTATTCACTGATCAATTTCCTGGACGTACTTTTACCTTTTACGCCTTTTCAGAAAAAGAAGCCACCGAACACGGTCTTGAACAAGTAACAAAAGAATTAGTAAAGTTTGAAAACGTTATCATTTTCTATCCTCGATTTGAGAGTCTCGCTTCTCAAACCGTAGCTTCACTTGATGTTTCAGGTCATGAGAAAGCACCTGCTGGAGAATCCGCATTGATGGTCCATTATTTATTTGAACCTTCTCTGGAGAAGATCCTCGCCTTCTTTGAAGGAGAAATCTTTGCTGGAATCATCCATCAGACAGTTACAGAATCCGAACTCGCACGTTATGCGTCTCGTATCACAACCTTGGATATCGCTCGAGAGAACATCAGCAACAAACTCAAAACAATTAACCTTGAGAAACGTTTTGCCACTCACCGTATGATGAATAAAAAGCAAACTGAAGCATTAAATGGACTAGCACTTTGGAAGCTAGCCTAAAGAGTTGCGAATTAAAAATTGCGAGTTGAGAGTTTTTACCAAATTGAGTAATCTAATAAAGGTTAAGAATATTTATCAATTCTCCATTCTCAACTTTCAATTTTATAAATTATGAGTCTCGTTACTGGAAGAGTTATCGCTATAAGAGGACAAGTTGTGGAAGTAGCCTTTACTGGTGAAAAGCCTGCTGTACATGATATTCTCGTACTTGAAAAGGATCCTCTAACCAAAATGGAAGTCTACACTTCTACAGGATCTGACAGTTATTACTGCCTTCTTCTCACAGCAAGTACGACAATCTCACGAGGTTCAAATGTTATAAACACAAGAAAACCTGTCACGATCCCGGTTGGTCCTGAAATGCTTGGACGCGTGCTTGATTTGTTTGGAAATCCTCGAGACAAAGGACCACAAATCCAGACAAAAGATTCATGGCCAATTTATAGAGACGCTCCGATGTATACCGATGTCAGTGTGCCCAAGGAAATTCTTGTCACAGGCGTGAAAGGTATAGACCTCTTTTGCCCAATTTTAAAAGGTGGTAAGATCGGACTCTTTGGAGGAGCTGGTGTGGGAAAAACAATCTTACTCACTGAAATTATCCATAACGTTATCCAGCTTTCACCTGATGGAAGCGACTCTTCTACCCTTTCTGTCTTTGCTGGTATTGGAGAGCGTACCCGTGAAGGTCAAGAGTTGGTCGAATCACTTGAAGCAGGCGGCGTATTGCCGTATGCAAGTTTGGTCTTCGGGCACATGGGAGAAAATCCTGCGATTCGTTTCTTGACTGGAGCAACAGCAATCACGCTTTCAGAATATTACCGTGACGTTATGAAGAAAGATGTTTTGTTCTTTGCTGACAATGTCTTCCGTCTTGCTCAAGCTGGGAACGAATTATCACTGTTGATGAACAGTATCCCATCCGAGGATAGTTATCAAGCCACTCTAAGCTCTGAAATGGCGACATTTCATGAAAGACTCTCAAGTACCAAGGACAACTCAATCACATCCATTGAAGCGATCTACATCCCCAATGACGATATCTTGGATCAAGGTGTCCAATCAATTTTGCCGTACCTCGATTCCACCATCATTCTATCCCGTGATATTTACCAAGAAGGAAAGCTTCCAGCTATCGATTTCATCGCTTCAACATCTTCTGCTCTCGCACCGGAATTTGTAAGCAAAGAGCATTACACCACAGCACTCCATGCACAGAGTGTTTTGAAAAAAGCAGTTTCACTTGAGCGTATTGTGTCATTGATCGGAGAAGGAGAATTGAATGCAGAAGATCAACTCCTCTATCGCCGAGCAAAGATGCTTCGAGCTTATTTCACGCAAAGCTTCTTTACTGTTGAAAAGCAAACCGGTCGTCCCGGAAAGTTTGTCCCACTAGAAACAACAATCAAAGATACGCAGGACCTTCTCAACGGAGTCTATGATAACCTCACTGAAGACAAATTCATGTTTATTGGAGAGGCTAAAGAAGCACAGCAATAATTATGGAAGATCCAAACAAACCACAAGAGCCGCAGCAACCGGTTCAGCCTGCACCTCCACCAATTGCGAGCACCGATGCTCCGATACAAAAAATTGTCGCAGATAGGATTCATGTCATGGTCAGGAATCGAAGACAAGTACTTTTTGACGATGACGTCAAAGCAGTTACATCGATCAATGACACTGGACTCTTTGATGTGCTTCCAGAACATTCAAACTTTATCTCCGTTCTCAAGGATTCTATCAAGCTTCATAAAATGGACGGGACAGAAGAAGTGATACCCTTAAAAAATGGTGTTATGAAGGTAAAAGATAGTGGTGTGAAGTGCTATATAGATCTTTTGACAACCGTCATCAATCAAGAGGAAAATAAACCTGCTCCTCCTCCTGACCAGCAATCAGAGCAACAAAAGACTCAAGGTTAACGTCGGTTTCGACTGAAGATAATCTTTGCAGTTCCAAGTCCTGCATTAATTGCAGTTTCACCAACACGTCTTCCAACTTCAACTCCGCCTCGAGCAAGAATCCCTGCTCCCACAGTCAGGCCTAAAACTGAGGTTCCGACAGGACCACGTGTCATGTCTCGGGTGATACTATCCACTGCGCCTCGCAAATGATCACGAGTAGAAATGCTTGGCTCTTCTTCTGTATGTGGTCTTCTTTCTGTCATAACAAATAAAAAACAACGACAATTACCAACAAGATTACTGGAAACATAAAAACCAATAAGACGAAGTTATTTCTTTCGCTCTTCTTCGAGGTATACGTGGATGCTATCTACTTTTTCCCAATCGAAAAGATCTGATGGATCAAACATGATTGCACGTTCTCTTTCTGCAGCTTCTGGACTCTCTGAAGCATGGATAAGATTATATTGCTGGCTCATTGCAAAATCTCCGCGGATTGTTCCTGGAGCTGCCTCTCGAGCCTTTGTAATACCAATCATTGTACGTACTGTTGTTGCAGCATCAATACCTTCCCAAAGCATAGCGACAACTGGATAAGATTTCATGTATGATTTCAAACCTGGGAAGAATGGCTTATCTTTGTGGTGCACATACCACTCTTCAAGAAGTGAATCGCTAAGTGAAATCATTTTCAAAGCTGAAAGCTTCAAGCCTTTGCGCTCGAATCGTGAGATGATTTCTCCGATAAGTCCTCTTTGGACGCCGTCTGGTTTTACAAGTACAACTGTTTGTTCCATAAGTTAGATTATAATTTTAACAGAGCTTCTAATTTCTGTCCATCTTCAAAATTACCAATCAATGCTAAGTTCAATGTCTTTTCGATAAAGAATTCTTTCCCAACTGCTTCAATATCTTCTTTGGTTACTTTATCAATTTCTGTAATTACGTCAGATGGGTTCTCGATATGATCTTCCAATAGTTCCTGATGGGCGTAGAATCCTGCTACAGACCGACTATCTTCCAAATCCAATACTAAGTGACCTTTCAAAAATTCCTTCGCTTTTGAGAGCTCCTCATCCGTTAATCCCATTTCTCCTCGAGAGATCTTACCGTATTCAGCAACCATAACTTCAACTGCTTCGAGAACTCGTTTTGGATCAATTCCAGCAGTTGAAACAAGTGATCCAACATCAGCATATTCATCTGAACTTGTGCGGACATAATATGCTAATCCCCGCTTCTCTCGGACTTCATGGAAAAGTCTTGAAGACATACCTCCACCAAGGATTGCTGAGAGAACTGAAAGCGGATAACGTTTTGGAGAACCAACTGAAACGGTTCGTACTCCGAGAGCAATATGAATCTGTTCTGTCTGCTTTTGTTTGACCAAGACAGCTGGCTTTTCTTGTGATTCCACAACGTTCTCATGCTTCTTTGTCCCGAATGTATTCATGCCACCAAAATACTTTTCAATCAAAGCAAACGTTTCCCCTTCATCAATTCCTCCTGCCACTACTACCGTTAAGTTACTTGCACTATAAAGTTCAGCCATGTAATTGACGAAATCATCTCGAGTCACAGCCCGGATTACATCTTTATTGCCTGCAATATCCCAACCCATTGGCGTGTCTCCGTAAAGTAATTGCTCATAGATATCTCCAATCTTTCGTGCAGGCATATCTTCATAAAGATTAATCTCTTCGATGATGACTCCTTTTTCTTTTTCAATTTCTTTTGGATCGAACTTGGAATGCGTCAACATGTCGGAGAGCAGATCGATTGAAGTTTCGATACGGGACTTTGCGGATTTGATGTAGTAACCTGTGGTTTCTTTGCCAGTAAAGGCATTGAATTCACCACCCATGCCATCTATTAATGATGAAATAGCCATAGCATCAGGTCGTTTTTCTGTCCCTTTAAATGCCATGTGCTCGAGGAAATGAGATATTCCACTATTCTTTGTCGTTTCATAGCGTGAACCTGCTCCAGCCATGACAAGAACTGTTGCGCTTTCCATTGCTGGCATTGGGATAAGGAGAACTCGAAGTCCGTTTGGTAAAACTTTTCTGGTGAACTGCATAACCTAGATAAAAACCTATTCTAGCACCTTCATCTAAGATCACAAGACCTAGAAGAATCCTAATGCTTTAATGCTTCGGCCACAACTGCTGCCGCATCAAAATGATTCTCCAATTCATGGTCTTGTGGAACCATCGGCACAGGTTCGATTGAGCCTTGCATTGGAGATTCAACCGGTGACTTGGGAGGAACAATATCGATTTGAACCTCAGCTCTTCCATCACTCAGTGCACCACTTGCAAGAACTCCCAAAGCAACCAAAGAAGGAGCTATCGGCAAACCTTCTCGTCTCGGTGGTTGCATCCGATGTCTTCCACGAACCTCTGGACGAGGGATTGGATCACGAGGACGCTCAGTTAAAGCATGTCTCGCCTCAGAAGGTGCAGATGCTATTTCAGCCATATTAAATATGAGATTTCACTTGACTCATTCCTGGAGCTAAAGCTATTTGAACACCTGGTACTTCGGCGTATTCCTCCATAACAGTCTCCCACAACTCAGTTATAGCTGCTGCTTGATCTTCAGGAAGTTCACTTATCTTCCGTCCAAACTCATTTGGAAGATGTGTCGTCAGCATAAATAAAGATGCTGCAGCTTCGTCAAGGTCATCTTCTGGATGTCCAGCAAGTCTTTCGCCTGTATATGTTTCATCAGTGAAGTTTTTATAGACAGAG
Organism: uncultured Gammaproteobacteria bacterium; assembly: GCA_965230895.1. Lineage (GTDB taxonomy): Bacteria > Patescibacteriota > Microgenomatia > Levybacterales > UBA12049 > JACDET01. Next base: position 1,456,763 of record OZ246394.1, on the reverse strand, counting down.
TCCTCCCTTGCAAATTCGTTTGTTTTGTCATTGAGATCAAATAAAGTTTGCCGCTCCTCCGGGCTTGATTCCCTATTGGTATCTTTACGAATTGCTCCAACCTTTTCTCGTAATCTTCCCATGAGTGCTGTTATCCGAGAAAACTCACAGGATGGAGTTTCTGTATATGCATTTTTCTCCCCTATCTTCGTTGGGTATAGAGAATTCAAATTTCCACTTTGGACTCTGGACAAAAACAGCTGATCAATGCGCTTTGATGAAGGATCATATCTCATCAAATCTTTTATTAACGCCTCTTGCTCAGTGAACTGCTTTTCTAGCTGATCCACTGCAATATTTCTCACATCCTGGCATGCCTGACGAAACCGTTCATCAGTCATACGATCGGCAAGTTCTGTTGATAAATCAGAAATCGGTCGGTTAGCAAACAATGCATGCCCGACTTCATGGCCAACTGTAGTTATTAAAGTTTCTTTTTTGTATGTACCTTCTGTAAAAGGAATATCTACCAATAAATTACCGTTATTGATAAACATACTTTCATCAGAAGCTGCTGAAGCCCCACCTGATTGAGTGCCAATTATTACTTGTTTGAGCGTACCCGAATCCAATGCTGCTTTTATAAATGGTTGATATTCTTTAAGCCCGTTTTGAAACCAATCCATAACCTCAGGAGCAACACCTGTTGGGGACACATCAAGAAAAGAAATTTCACCCGTGCCAGGTTTAATCTTAATCAGTGGAATAACTTCAGTGGAAGGATCGTCCTGAATTAGCCTCTCTGCTGGGACATCGGACTTAATTAACAAATCTGAGCCTGATCCGTAATATTTATCTTTCAATCCGAATGCATCTGGATTCAATTGGAGTATTTCGTCATCTTTTGGAGGCAATGCTTCAGCAGATGGCTCGGTAGGACCAGGTTCGACGGGACCAGCGATAGAAGTTCCTTCCCCATCTGGAGTGGATTCTGATCTGAGAGAAGCAAATCCCATTCCTGCTGCAGCTACTCCAACAACGAGACTTGCTGCCCCAACTCTCCTCCTCCAATTCTTCACTGGATGATCTTGAGCAACTGGAATTGGTTCAGTTGGTGGTTCAAATTGTGCATTTGTATCAATGCGTGGTAACTGAGGTGATTCTCCTTCAGGCATAGTTTATTGACCTCCAAGGTTTGTTAATTCACGGATGAAGAGGTTGTAATCGAATTGGTTTACCTTACCATCATCAGTCAAGTCAGCTCGGAGCTTATTGATATCAGTGCAACTAACTGCTGGAAGCAAATCACTGTAGCAACCAACGATGATGTTGTAGTCAACGATATTGATTTGATTGTCATTGTTGATATCACCGGTAACGAGAGTTGCACTTGGAAGGTTTGTAACTTGGCCTTGAGTAATTGTCTGGATACCAGCGATCAAGCCACGAAGATTTTGCTCAGTCTTAATCTTAACTGTGTAAATACCAGTTGCGAATTGTGAACCAAGTTCTACGTTGCCAGTGAAGTTACCATTGGTTGCATTAAATGTGATTGTGCCAGTCTTTGAAACTACCAATTGATTTTGTACGTCATAGACATCAACTGTCACTGGCTTTTGTGGGTGCAATGGGCTCATGTTGCCAATTGATCCGGCATTGACAGAATCGCCACCTTTGCCCAATCCATGAAGGAGCAGCGATAGGTTAACATATGTATTTCCAGGAACAACTGTAGCGGTCGGCATTGGGGTTTGAGCAATGACGGTTGGAACTGCTGTCGGTACAGTTGTCGGGAATGGTGTTGCTGTCATCAAAACAGGTGTCGGTGTAGATGTTGGACCAACCACAGCAAATGTAGGACTTTTTGCTATGACATTGTTGGTGTCATTTGGATGCAATCGAAGTTCAAGGAAGTTCGTTGGTGCAGTTGGAGGTAATGGGAATGTGCAACTTCCGGACGCTACAGGAGTTGTAGACGTCTGGGTGCAGTTGGTGTAAATCCAACCAATCTCATCTCCATTTGCAGCACTTGGAGTATAAAGTCCAATCCAGTCTTTCGCAGTTGGATTAGTGATCGTTGTCCAGTAGACAGTCACGTTTTCTCCAGGTTCGTATGAAGATTTGTTAATGGTCATGATCGTTGGACCATTGGTTGGTGTTGGTCCAGAAGTTGGAGCCTTCGTTGCAGTTGGAACTGTTGTTGGAATTGCAGTTGGCGCAGGTGTTGGAGGAAATGTTGGTGTAGCAGTTGGAGCCTTGGTCAATGTAGGAGCAAGCGTAGGAGATGGAGGAACCGTAGTTGGAATTGCGCCGTTTCCAAGATAGAGTGTCATGTCGTCAGCATAGAATGAGTTCCCTGAAGTAGCATTCAATTGGACTATATAAAATTCAAGTTCTGTTCGTGTTGCAGTATCAATCGTAACTGTATTTTGAATCTGCTGCCAACCGCTTGTTAATGTATATGTTGGACCTGTTACAAGCTTTGTTGTGCCACCGCGTAATCGCAAAGCGAGCTGAACCTGTTTCCCTACAGCATTATCAGTACGGACCCATGCTGTAGCAGTGAAAGTCTCTCCTTGTCTTGGACTCACAACACTTGAAGGATTATCATCGATTGTATAATAGCCACCAGAACTATAAACCATACGACAGGAAGCTGAACCAGAATGAGCAACTCCACTGACTCGTGACATTGTCCCTTGATATGCAGTCCAATTCGTCGTTCCAGACTCACAACCTGGATTTTTAACATAATTTAATCCAGCAGTTGAAGCCTTACTCCGATTGTCTGTCTGTTGTTGAGCAGTATTCAAGACAAGATATCCTGCACCTACCAAAAGCACCATCCCTACAAGCGGAAGTGAAATTTTGAGGTAATTTTTCCTCGGATTTATTGGTTTAATTTCTTGGATGTTAACTGGTTTTGGTTGGTTTTCTTCCATATTAGCTTTCGATAGTTACAGTCGCAGTACGACCTATTTCTAGTAGAGCAGAATTTTGAAGAGTTTGTCAACTGTGAAAAGTGGTGATGAAAAGTAATTGAACAACTTTTTACTGTCCACCAAGGTTGGTTAATTCTCGAATGAAGAGATTGTAATCAAATTGGTTGACGTTACCATCATCATTAAGATCTGTTCTGACGTTATCCCCTGCATTGCAACTAACTGGAGGAAGCAAATCACTATAGCAACCTACAAGCAGATTGTAGTCAACGATATTGATTTGATTATCATTGTTCACATCTCCAGTAATTAACGTTAAAGCAGGAAGTGTCTTTGTCTGCCCTGCAGTAAGCATTTGAATACCTGGGACAATTCCTCGAAGATACTGCTCTCCTTTAATTCGAAGTGTGTGAGCACCAGTTGTGATTGTCGTACCAAGACTGATAGTGCCTTTGAAATTGCCTTCAGAAGCATTGAAGATTACTGTGCCTTGCTTGCTGCCAACTAGTTGATTGTTATCATTGTAAACATCAACGCTTATAACTCTATTCGAATGTGCTGGGCTCATATTTCCTTCTGCATCAGGATTGACACTATCGCCACCCTTTCCAACCCCATGGAAGAATAATGTCACAGCAACCAAAGTACTATTTGGTTCAGGAGTAGCTGTAGGCCCGATTGTAGCTGTAATCTGGACTGGAGTTGGCGTAGCAGTAAGCGTTGGGAATGTTGTGAGGAATGTCGTAGGGGTTGGGACTTTGGTAGCTGTTGGAACTGTTGTAGGTACCAAAGTTAGTCCTGGAGTCACACCTTGAGTAGGAGTCGGTGTTTTTGTCGGAGTTGGTGTTGGAGTTTTTGTAGCGGATGGCGTAGGAGTCTTTGCCACTGTTGGAACTGAAGTTGGTGCTGAGGTAGGAACAGCTGTTGGAGCAAGCGTTGGGGTCGCACTTAAGCATGGGCCTCCACCAGATCCCAGAGCGACGATATTCCCTGTACCAGTAACTGTCCCAGAAACTCTTCCACCGATAATGTTGCTATTCCCCTTCACGCACCCCGCAACATTTCCTGAGATGGTATTGCTGCTCCCGATAACGTCTCCTGTAACTCCACCATTGATAATATTGCTGTTACTATTGAGCGTTCCATTATATGTTCCGTTTACAATGGCGGCACGACTTCTATTTTCTTGACTTGTTTGCGAACCAATGATTGCAATATACAATCCGATCATCAATCCAAAAACACTCATGACGACAAGCGGTGAGTAATGCGTTAACTTTTTATGTTCTGACGGATGCATGGCAGAAAAGACCCTGTGAAAAGAATCAGTGATTTTAGTACATCAAATTTTGAAACGATCTGTCAAGGAGAAAGTGATATTTACATCCTGTCTGGAGCTTGAATGCCAAGAAGCGAAAGGCCTTGTTTAATTGTTTTTCCAACAGAAGACGTAATCATAAGGCGAAATTGCATACGCGATTCATCACCTTTAAGAATAGGATGTTTCTGATAGAACAAATTAAAAGTCTGCGCTAAATCAAAAAGATACGTTGCTATAGTACTTGGAGAGAACTTCGCAGCAGCTTCCAAAACAACTTCATCAAAGCGCGCAAGCAACCGAAGTAATTCTCGTTCTTCAGGATTGATCTCTCCACCATAAGAGAATTCAAAACCAGAAACTCCAGCCTCTTTTGCTTTGTCTAGAACGCTTTTTGTACGAACATATGTGTATTGCATGTATGGCCCGGAGTTACCTTGCATATTGAGAACCTCATCCCATTCAAAAGCGATATCTTGTTCTGGTGTTCGCTTCAAATCATTCCATTTGATAGCACCGATGGCCACAATGTCGGATACTTCTCCAGCTTCTTTCGCTAACTCTTCTGCTCTCTTCTTCGCCTCGGCCAACACATCTTCCAACCAAATGACATTCCCTTTACGTGTTGACATCTTTCCTTCTTTGAATCGATACAATCCATGTTTGATATGCACTCGCTGCCCAGACTTTACCCAGCCAAGCATCTCTTCAAGCTTGTAAAGTTGTCTGAAATACAAGGCTTGCTCCGCTCCTACTTCATTAATAATCAGCAAAGCCTTATCACCATAATGATCTAAACGAAACGTATCAGTCGCCAAATCTCTTGTAGAATAAAGTGATGCTCCATCCTTTTTGAGTATCATTAACGGAGGCAATTTGGTACTCTCTTCAAACTCAATAATCTGCGCACCTTCTTTTCCTTTGGCGAGAAGATTTTTATCCTTTAATTCAGCAACAACAGCATCCATTTTGTCTTCAAAGAACGCTTCACCATAACCCCTTCCATCGTTTTCTGTAAATGAAACATCCAACTGCTGATAGATCACATCAAATTCTTTCCAAGACCAATCAATACATTTTTGCCACAAAGCTCGCGCTTCTTGATCTCCATCTTCAAGCTTCTTGAACCATTCACGTGCTTCATCTTCGAGTGCTGGATTTTTTTCTGCTTCTTCGTGGAACTTTACATAAAGCGCAACCAATTCTTTGACAGGACGCTCTGCTTGTTCAATTTCTATTTCATTTCCCCAGGTTTTGATGGCATAAATTTGTTTGCCAAATTGCGTGCCCCAATCACCGATATGATTGTCACGCTTTACATCCCAACCAGTTGCAGAAAGGAGATTTGCTACAGCATCTCCGATGATTGTCGAGCGCAAATGACCTATTGTGAATGGTTTTGCTATATTTGGTGAAGAATATTCCACAACTACTTTTCTATTTCTGCCGACATCTGGAAGGCTCTCATTTTCAATTTCTGCAATAAGTACGTCGACCTTGAGAGTGAAGTTTATAAATCCAGGTTTTGCGACCTCAATCTTTTCGAAGAGATCCTTTCCCTCTTCTTCTAATGCAGTCTTCAAGTCTTCTGCAAAATCCATTGGATTCTTCCCAACCTTTTTTGCGGCAATGAGAGCAACGTTCGATGCATAGTCTCCATGTTTTGCATCCGTTGGGTAATCAATAATAACTTTTACATCCTGAATATCTCTGCTATCCAGGACTTTTTGGACGAGCTTCGTGATCTCTTGCTTTATCATGAAGACAGTATACCAAATTATCGAGAATCCGTCATAAGCTGTAAGTTCTTTTTATTATCTCCTCAGTCCGATTGCACGGAGCGTGCAAAGTAATCCAACATTTTTTGTAACAACCTTGTAATGATATCTATTTGCTGCTTGCATTTCTGTGAAAATGTTGCTAGCGTGAAAAGTAACTATGAAAGTCCTTATCGTCGATGACGATCAACTTACAGCTGCTACATGGTCCATGGGTTTAAAGAGTGCTGGATTTGAAGTAATCACTGCAACAAATGGTACTGATGGGATTAATCAAGTGAAAACGCAAAAGCCTGACATGGTCCTTCTTGATCAGATTATGCCGGACATGTTAGGAAATGCAGTACTCACCGCTCTGAAAGCAGATCCAACAACTTCAAATATTCCAGTCATGCTTATCTCAAATTACAATGAAAATCAAATGATGAAAGAAGCTATTGAGAAAGGTGCGGTAGATTACATCCTCAAGTACCAGATAGAAACCAAAGACCTTGTTGAAAAAGTAAAGACGCTTTTGACAGATCTTCAAGGAAGTGCTCCAGCAACAGCAGCCCCAGTTGATCCAAATGCACAAGTCGCTGCGCCACCAGTTCAAGGACAACCACAACAACCATCGCCAACACAACCGCAGCCACCTGTTCAACCACAGCAGCCAAATAACCCACAACCAAATCCACCGGCTGACCCTACCCAAAACAATAACACTGGGTAGGCTATACTACCATGAGTGACTCTGCCCTGAACTACCAACAATTACTGACTGATACTCTGCAAAGCCAGATGGTTATTCTGGGTCCTGCGATCACTCTTGCAAAAGCAAAAAACGTTTCAGGACTTCATGTAAATAATGAAGGTCGAGTAACAGGTATCGATGGGAATCCCCAGGAAGTGAGCATTAAACTCCTTGAACAATTCCGTGAATTGTCCCCGCTCATGGTCAAAAAGACGATGCGTCCACTTCTCAATGCAATTATTACAGCATACCCTACTGCAGAGGGAGTACAACCTTCAGAAGGACATGCACAAGAGATGAAACCTGCAGAGCCACAATTGAACCAAAATGAGCATTCAACTGAACATCACGAAGAGCCAACCCCGGCGGCAGTTCCTGATGCGGTAAAGACAGATGCACCAGAAGAACATACTGAGGACCACAAGGAAGCCTCAGAGAATAAAGATAGCGTAAAAACCGAACACGAACAGCAGTCTACTGCAAATTAACCATTATGGATTTAGGAATGTACATAATCATAGGCGTAGCAATTGTCGCGACAATAGTATTTGGAGTCGTTGCAATCTTCTTTTCAATGAAGGAAGAGAAAGCTATTCAGAAACTTGTTGAGAACGAGAAGAAACAAAAACAACGACTTTACGAGATTACCATGCTGAAGGAAGTTCAAGATCGTATTGGATATTCGTTGAATGTTGAAAAAGTTGTTGATGTCATCACAGGAAGTCTCGATACACTTTTGAGCTACTCTACTGTATCGGCTTTAATCTTGGATAATGACAAATTCATTTTCAAAACCCACATTAAAGAAGGTGTCAGCAAAAATTATCTTGAGAACATCAAAACAAGTATGCAAAATTCATTCCGTGCAATGGAAGGCAATAGTATTCCTGATCGGATTGAACCAAACATCTCCGGCGTTGCAGTGGATGATTTGAACCACGCAGGACCTTCTTCGTTCTTCCATATCCCATTGATAATCAATGACCGAGTGGTTGCGTTGATGAATGTCGCTTCTACAAAAGAGAATCTTTACAGTGAAGAGGAAATGACTACTCTGTACAAGATTGCAGCAATGGCATCAGAAACATTGTCCCGACTAGAAAACATCTTGCAGCTTGAAAAAGGAAAGCTTATGGCAATGATTGGAAGTCTCGCCGATGGTCTCTTCATGGTCGATGTAAATGGACAATTGAATGTCATCAACGACGCTGCAAAAGACTTCCTCGATATTCCAAAAGAGAATCCAACCACAATTGATCTTTTGAGCGCACTTCCAAATACTTATGACTTTAGTGCCAAGATCCAACGAGCAATCAACCATAAGCGTGTCATCGAAGAAAAAGAAGTTAATATCGATGAGAAAGTATTTCAGATTTTCATCACACCAGTCTTTGATGAAAGTATCACCACCGAACGAAAAGTTATCGGAGCATCAGTACTTCTCCATGACATTACGCTTGAAAAGTCTGTCGCAAAGATGAAGGAAGACTTTACAAACATTATGGTTCACGAACTCAGAAGTCCATTGACTGCAATCAAAGCAAGTTCAGAACTTTTGATGAACCCACCTGCCCCACTTGCTGATGAGGAAAAGAACAAGATCATTGGACTTATCTCAGGGCAATCACGAAAGATGCTTGATGAAGTTTCTCTTATCCTTGATGCTGCGAAACTCGAAGCAGGATTGTTCACGATATCCAAGATACCTGGCGATATGAAGAAGTTAATTCAAGAAAGAATTGCTGTCTTTGCTCCGCAGGCACACGAGCGATTTATTAATCTTGATGTTGATATCGATCCATCAATTCCATCCTTTAAGTTCGATCCCATTCACATCGGCCAGGTCGTCAACAACCTTATCTCCAATTCTTTGAAGTTTACTTCTTCAGGTGGTACTGTCAAACTTACTGCAAAGCCAGCAATTGGAAGCGTCGTTGTTTCAGTATCTGATACTGGTGCTGGTATTCCAAAAGACAAACAACATTTGCTCTTCTCTAAGTTCACTCAACTTGGTGGAACACAAAATGGTGTTGTCGGTACAGGCTTGGGCCTCTATATCGTTAAAGGAGTTGTGGAAGCACACGGAGGTCAAGTTTCGCTAGAATCAGAAGAAGGTCGAGGAACAACAATTACATTCTCCCTCCCACTTGATTCAGCTGCAAAGACTGACGCAGCTACACCTGCAACTGCTCCGGTGGCAGCTACTCAAGGACAAAAACTTGTCAATTAACCACGTGGTATAATCCGTTCAATGAAAGAACAGCTAGGCAGGCTTCCCTTGCAGGAAAGAAGAAATCAAAATAGTTCTACAGCATCAAAGTTCATTGCGAACAATCTTATACAAGAAGGCGAAACGAAATATGCCGGCATCCCTGATGCTTGGTTATCGTTCCACCAGCATCTTCGCGATGCAGTAGTTTTTGGAGTCGCATTAGGTTATGCTCCAAAAGATCATGGTGAACTTTTGGCAGGAATTAAAACATTCCAAAATTCTGTTAATAAAGCGAAAAAGCCTGAACCAAAACCAGTTTTCCCTTTCTTTATTCCACCAACAATAAATGAGGAGCAGCCACAGGAAGTTGTAAACGCAGGGCCAAATCCAGATTCTGCGGCTGAAGTGCGATATAGCTTAGCGCTTGCTAGACGTCTGGATAGCATTACAGAAGAGACATCTCTTGCCGAAGCAAGAAGACAAACAGCGATATTAGCTGCGCAAGCTCAACTCACGTCATATGGTTTAACGCATGAAGAAACAGTCCATGGTGTCACCCGCGATGATAGATTACGAATAGTAAAATACTTTACTGGATTATTAGCCGACGCAAACTTAGAATGGCATATGCCTGTTGATCCCCCGGTTAAAAAATTCACGCCTGACAGGAGTAATCAGCTTCTCGACGATATCGATAGTCTTCTTGAAGAAAATCCTACTTCGTAACAAACCCGGTCCCATCACTCACAATTTCAATAGTGCCTTTCTGATCCGTTCTAAGGACATCAATTTGCAGAGATTGCAAAAGACTCATGATCCGCGGATGAGGATGATTGTAGCGATTCTCAGCGCCAACAGAGACTACTGCAAGAGTCGGTTCCAGATCTTTTAAAACCTCTTCATCGAGTCCTGTCCCAGATCCGTGATGCGGTACATGGAGAATATCAATTGGAAGCTCTAATTGATTCTGTGCATCCTCAATCCCACTGACTTGGCTATCCCCTGTTAAGAGTACAGAAAAATCTCCAAAGATTATATTGAGAATGAGTGAGGCAAACTCTTTGCTCTCTCCGATTGTCCCGCCCGGACTGGTTTGGAAAAGGTATTCTTGGGTAGGCCCAGCAACTATAACTTCAGTATTTCCAATACTCCATTGATCACCTGATGAGACATATGATCTGCTGACACCTTTCGCATCAAGCATCTTCATAAGTTCGTTATACGCAGCAGTTTTGTTAACTAAGTCTTCCGTCGCGAAAGCTCCAACCTGATACCGCTCAAGCACATAGAACATCCCAAAGAAATGATCAGCATGAGGATGTGTCAACAGCATCAGATCAATCTTGCGATTCCAAAACGGCATATGCTTTGAAAGACAATTAATTACGCTTCGATCTGGGCCTCCATCAACGAGGATATATTTGTTATTTGACGTTTTAATCAAGATCGCATCACCTTGTCCTACGTCGCAAAAAACAATATGTATTTTTGCGTCATTAAAGCTAACATATTGCCAAAATGTTAAAAATACAAGGCTAAATATTGTCAAAGCGACAATAAAAGTTATCTTATTCATAGATCAGAAAACAGCGATGGTTTTACATCCCTGCTTGGTTTCTTCCGAAGCACGATAACAATCAGTATCAGATAATATGCAACCCAAACCGCAATTGGCATGTGAGGAATTTGCAACACCCATGAATTTTGTCCAAATGACAAAATTACGAACTCAAAAAATGTCAAAAATGGAAGTGTAATCAAAACGATTACTTGACCAAGTTGCGGAATCAATAACCCAAGAATTGCGGCGACACTTCCTACGAGCATCACAATTGGGATTGTCCAAAGAACGAGTGCATTTACAAGTAAAGATAACAGACCAAATTGTCCGAAAACTCCAAGCAGAATCGGAAGTGTCCCCACCTGTGCCGCAAATGTGGTTGTAATCGATTCTGTAAAGAAATTCTGTGGAAGTGTGATTAAGGGCTTAACAAATATAATTCCAAGTGTTGCAAGGAAAGATAATTGAAATCCTAAATCAAACAGAAATCCAGGCTGCCAAAGAAGCATAAAGGCAGCACTTACAAGCACAGCGTACGCAGCCACATGTTGCCTTCCGAAAAGACTAGCACCAAAGGCGAGAATTCCCATGATTGAAGCACGAAGGATTGAAGGTTCAAACCCGACGAGAAACAAATAAAAGATGATCCCAAAACAACCAAGAATTAAAGCAAATTGCCTTCGCATGAAATATCCAAATCCATACAACAATGCAGCGGAAACGAACGTAACATTCATTCCTGAAGCCGCGATAACATGCAGTACCCCAGTTGCTTGTAAAGCATCGAAGACTTCCTCAGGAAAATGTTCCTTTGACCCAAAGACAATTCCCATAAGAAGGCTAGCAGATATCGGAGGTAATGATGCTTCAAATACAGACTTCGATCGCTCCCGGACTTCTTTTGCATAGCCAGAGACAAGATCATGGGCTGGAAAAAGTACGGCAACCTCAGGTTGATAAATACTGTAGGTTATCCGGCCATCATCAAGTAGACGCTCTGAAAGTATTCCTTTTAAAACAATCACTTCTCCATACTGAAGCCTAGGAAATGCAGCAGCAGTAACGTAAATCGTTTGGTTATAGGGATCAGTTACTGAAAACTTTTGTCCTTTGTTACTCAGCTCTGGTTCCTCCTGCAACGTTACTTGTATTTGCAAATTCTGTCCGTCTTTGTATGCCGGTTTTTCCTGAAAGTAGGTATGAAACCTCCAAAGCAAAAGAACGATTAAGATGCAGGCAAACAATATCTTCATAGAGGCTAGTACACACTGATTTGATCCTTAATCTTTTCAAAGGTTGCCTGCCCTACTGCTTTCTTTTCAACTAATTCTTCAAGTGCTGTATAAGGACGGTTTTCAATAATCTTGCTTGCCGTAACCTCTCCAACGCCAGGAAGAGCATCGAGCTCATCTTCGGTCGCCGAATTAATATTGATGATAGAACTGGTAGCCGATTGTACAGTTCCTGAACTCTTTCCAGATGTCGCTTGTGATGTCACAGTTTGGTCTCCAAGCACTGGGATATAGAGTTTTGCACCATCAGTAAGTGGCGCTGCCAAATTGAGGCTTTGAGAGACTTTCTGTTGATCAACAGTTCCAGCCAGACCACCAGCTTCTACAATCGCATCTTGCACCCTACTCTCAGGAGAAAGCATATAGACACCAGGTTTATTTACAGCACCAGAGACATCAACAGTAATCTTTTTTTCCTTGGTGTTTTTTTGCTTGAGTGTGGTCGAAGGCTTAGCGCTCGCATTGAATTGGACTTCTTCTTTGGGAACACTCACGTAATAAAAGCTAACAAAACCATAGACAAGAAAAGTAAGTCCGACACCGCCGATAAGAAGAGCCACAAAATGTTCTTTAATAAATTCTGTGAGTCGCTCTTGCAAGTCCATAATGATAGATTACAAACTTCAAAGTAAAATGTAAAGAGAGAAAAGCCTATGAATATTAGACAACAAAGTTGAGGATTTTACCGGGTACGTAAATAACTTTTCGAACACTTCCCTGCAAGAACTTTGCGACTTCTTCCTTCTCTCGCCCAAGCTTTTCAATCATGTCTTTTTTATCCTTATCTGCAGTTGCTATTTCAAGCGTACTACGCAACTTTCCATTTACCTGAACTGCAACAATGAGCGTATCTTGCTTTAAATACTTTTCATTAAAAGATGGCCACGAACTCGTATGAATTGAGAACGGATTGCCAAGTTCCTGCCATAATTCTTCTGTCAGATGTGGAGCAAATGGTGCAAACAATTGCAGATATGTTTCTAATTCTTCTTTGCTGATAGTCTTTTGCTTTGCCAAGAAGTTATACCAGATCATGAGCTTTGCAATAGCTGTATTGAATCGAAGTTCATATAAATCCTCTGTCACACCCTTGACTGCTTCATGCATAAACTTTAAACCTTCAGCAGATGGTTCTCCACTGCCTTTGCCTTGCTCTTTAAACATGACCCAAACTCGCTTAATAAATCGATGCATACCTTCAATTCCGGTGTCTCGGAAGTCACCACCTTGATTAAACGGACCAAGGAACAGAAGATAACTCCGCAACGTATCCACACCATATTTGCGGATGTAATCATCTGGGTTGATGACATTCCCTTTACTCTTACTCATTTTGGCTCCATCTTTGATGATCAATCCATGCGCATAAAACCTTGTAAAGGGTTCTTCAAAATCTAAATAACCCATATCATGAAGTGCCATGGTGACAAACCGCGCATACAACAAATGCAATACAGAATGCTCAGCACCACCGATATACATCGTTACTGGAAGCCATGATTGACGTTTGACTGCTTTCTCAATTTCTTCTTTTGTAGCTCCAGGGAATTGCTTTGCCTTTTCTTCTTTCATTGGGAAAGGAATATATTCTAAATCGGTGGCTAAATATCGTAAGAAGTACCATGCAGAATCCAAGAAAGTATCGGAGACATCAGTTTCGCGTCGAGCATCGCCCCCACATTCTGGACACTTCGTTTCATAAAAACTTGGATGATTTGCTAAAGGAGATTTCCCTGTGCCCATTGGCTTGAAATCTTTAATATATGGCAATTCTACTGGTAAATTTTCTTCTGGGTACCAGCCAGCCATCTCATTTCTATCTTTTCCGTCAACCAACTTTTGCATCAAACCTTCTTTGGTCGTAAACCATGATTTTCCTTTTGTTGCACAAGTATCACAATAAATCATTGGAATTGGCGGTCCCCAATATCTCTGACGAGAGATTAACCAGTCACGTAAATGGTACGTCTTTTCAGCCTTTCCGTAACCTTTTGCTGCTATTAATTGCACAAGCTTTTCCTTTGCGTCTGAGCTCGAAAGGCCGTTAAGTCTTTCGGAATTAATCATTTCTGACTCATTTTTGAACAATGTCTTAATTTCTTTATAATCCCAAAAACCGTCTTTTTGGACGTGTGCATTTTTCGTACCCGTTTTTGGTTTCACGACAGCTTTTATTTCTAATTTGTACTTTTTGGCAAATGCATGATCTCTTGCATCATGTCCTGGTACTCCCATCACAGCGCCAGTTCCATATCCCATCAAAACATAATCCGCAATCCACAATGGAACGGATTCTCCATTCAAGGGGTTGATGACGGAAATCCCGCTTGCTACGCCAGTCTTAGCCTTACCTTCTGCAGTACGTTCAACTTCAGATTTGTGTTGAGCCTGTTTAATATAAGTCTCTATTTCATCCCTTCTAGCCTTAACATTCGTATTCTCCAGGATCTCTTTAACTAAAGGATGCTCTGGTGAAATGACCATGAACGTCACTCCATAGACAGTATCAATAGCCGTGGTAAATACAGCAATCTTGTCTTTATAGGAAGGCAATCCGCTGACCTCGAACTCAAGACGCACGCCTTCACTTCGGCCAATCCAATTTCTTTGAGCAACTCTAACCTTGTCAGTCCAGTCCATGTGTTCTATGTTATTGAGTAAACGCTCGGCATAGTCGGTAATTTTGAAGAACCATTGCTCCAATTGTTTCTTTTCAACCACGGAATCACATCGCTCACAGTGCCCATCTATAACCTGTTCATCGGAAAGTACAGTCATACATGAAGGACAGAAATTAACCGGAGAGCTTTTCCTATAAGCCAAACCTGATTTAAAAAGTTGCACAAAAAGCCATTGTGTCCAGCGATAATAATGAGGGTCGTAGGTTTCTAGCTTGTTATCCCAGGCATAAGAATTACCAGTTGCATGCAATTGGCGATAAAAGTTTTCTTCCGTCCTCTTTGCATGATCTACAGGATGTGAGTTTGTTTTAATCGCATGATTCTCTGAATGAATACCAAAGCCATCCAGCCCCATTGGTTCGAAGACATCATACCCAACCATCCTCTTAAATCGTGCATATGAGTCAATCCCAGCGGATGTAAAACTAAAACCAACATGTAAGCCCTCGGCTGAAGGATATGGAAACATGGTTAGATCGTAAAAAGGAGTTCCTTTGACCGGACGTTTTGAGGCTAAATCACCTTCAAATCGATTTCTATCTTTTGAGGCTGATTTGTGCCTATCTTGAAGCTTAGCAGAATCAAGTTGTGGCTGATAGACTTTCTCCTGTTGCCATTTAGACTGCCATTTCAACTCAATCGCCTTAGGAGCATATTTTAATTCATCTGATTTAGCTTCATTTTTACTCATACCCTGGAGTATAACATACATATTTCAAGCAGAAAAGTAGAACTTAGATCAATCAATTACTATAACAAATCATTAGTTTCTCACTCATTTCCATTCCTATCTTTAGCAAAACTAATTGTCTTTTCGCCATAAATGAATTACGATTGAGGTATGTTAACCCACAATCTTCAACCAAAGAACTTGATTAAACCATTTATTGTCGCGGGTGTATGTTCTCTTCTCTTTTTTCAACTTTCTTCTCAAACATTTGCAGCTGTATCTTCAAGTGGAGATTATTCAATTGAATTTGAAGAGATTGACCCTGGAGCTCCGGAAGTAACAAAACCACCTCCAATTGTAAAACCAACAAACCAACCATTACCATTTGTGCCTACTATTCCAAAAGTCGTGCTAGATACGAAACCAACATATACTATTGCAGGCACAAATGACTATTTTAGCTTCTCTATCTCACAAAATACTATTGACTTTGGGGCACTTACGGCCACAAATCCGGTTATAAGAACTTCTGATTTAGCCTTTACTTCTCCTCTTTATGGAGGTCAGATTTTTGCTTATGAGAATCACCCATTTTTAAATACAGAAAATACTTTTCTGCCTGATACTACCTGCGACAACGGGACGTGTACCCAAACAATTCCAGCAAACTGGGAGAATTCTCTAACATATGGCTTCGGATTTCGATGCGATAGCGAGGCTACAGAAGTTTGCGGCAATGATTTTTCTAATACCAATACGTTCAAGCAGTTTGCAGACATCTCCGCTAAGGAAACTTTACAGTCAATTATACTGAACCAACAAGCTAAACCCACAACCAACACCAAGATCACCTATAAAGTAAATATTTCAGGCACGCAACCTCCTAGCGGCTATAGTAATACGGTGACCTTTATAGCTATTCCCAACTTTTAATATGATCAAAGCACAACGTACTACATCATTCAAGTCGAGATTATTTCTTGGAGTCGCGACATTTTCAATACTTGCGAGCTCATTTTTACCTACAAAAGCATATGCTGAGGGACTTGCTCTTAAAATAACTCCTTCAACAATCAAGATTAAGGCTCAAACACCTTCTGATCTTCGAGCACCTTTTATTATTGAGAATCAAAGCGACCAATCCATCAGATTGAAACTTGCTTATAAACTTTTTGATCCTACTTTATCTCAAGAAGGGAAAGTGTCATATATAGACAACCCAGGTTCAGCGAATGACATCTTCAACTATGTATATGTTGTAGATACAGACAATGCACGCGTAAATAGCCTTGATTTAGGGCCTAAGCAGCAAAAACAATTACAGCTTCGAGTGCAATTACCTCAAAATCAAGCTTCTAGAGACTATTACTTTTCGCTCATTTTCTTCCATGATGTCACACAGCAAACAGATCAAAACAGCACAATAAGTGACAAAAAAGATCAACACACTATTACAACAATTCAAGGAGGTCTCGGGGCAAATGTTCTACTTGCAGTTGGAAACCAGGAAACAGCCCAAGGCTATATTGAAGATTTCTCTACTCCTTGGTACAAACAATCTGGCCCGGTACCATTTGCAATAAAGGTTAAAAACACAGGCATACACTATATCGCACCTAAAGGTAATATTCTTATAAAGAATATCTTTGGCCAAGCAGTCGGTCGAGTAGATATTCCCGAAACTCCGATATTAGCTGGCACCTCCCGTTCACTATTTGATGAAACTCAGATTGCAAGGACAATCCAGGAGACAACCGAACCTAAGGTTGAATGGAAAGAGAATTTCCTTTTCGGGATTTATAGTGCCCAAATTAATTTAGCTATGTCTGAGGATGGGCCAATAAACTCACAAACTATCCGATTTATGGTTTTTCCAACCCACTTGCTACTCGGACTTATATTCATAATAGCTTTGGCAATACTCATTTATAAAAGAGTAAAGAAGAAGTTAAGGTAAATTCTAGTACTCAAATGTATCATTTAGAGCTTTTTAAGGTCTTTGTATAATGATCAATGAGTCTGGTAAAGGAATTTGCGTGCCTTAAAACGCATCTGAATGCCTTCTAAAAAACACATGTCAGCATTTATTTGTTTAGGTTGTCAAATCAACCTGTTCGCAAACTATCATAGTCAAACGAAGTCTGCTAAATAGACTTTGTCAATAGTAATATCCATATTACACTACTCTATTAAATATTAACTCTAGAGCTCCTTTTAGGTATATTTGTAATACCTAGCCCTTTCCCCAAATAGACACAAGAACATCACTTATTACTCGATTATAGTCATAACACTATAGAAATCAACTTTTAGCAGAAATCCCTCTAGATATGCTTAGAGAATAGTAGCCACATACTATTGGATCATTCCATATCTTATAGATATCAAAGCTACTACCGTATTTATAGTGCTATCACTCTAAGACTCTAATGCATATTAGATACGAGTTACTATATACATTAATTTATTTTTAGCCTCAATACTTCAACTTTTTACTGCAAAACATCTATCAAAAACTTTAGCCTACATATACGTTAATAGGATGATAAATTATACAGCAGAAATATTTCATGGGCCTTCTAGGGCTTCTCAGCTTGTCTTCTATTACAAGGCTAAATTTAAAATTATTGACAAGTTGCAAATAGGATTCACTAATGAGTGGAAACAAATTAATAAATATAGGACTATTAAAATAACCAGTTTAGCTATCGTTTATTACTACTATTTATTTTTGAGATGTTATACTATAAATATGACTTAACATCCTTCACTTCACCATTGAGCTAACCCTAGTGAAAACACTATTTCACAACCATGATAAGCGCTGTTTAGGTATATTGAGGCTATTTTACTTCCACTAAGAAAGGTATCGTAAGAACTTTATATAGAAACCCCAACAAATAAATGATCCATTTATAGTATGATTTTACCGATCATGCTATAAATGGATTTCATCAAACTCACACTATTAACGAACAGCGATGCCAGTATGTACAATTAATCATATGATGCTATCGTAAAATATCGGTAATTAAACATTTGGATTGTCAATTCAAACCAAACAATCATTCAGGAAAGCTATCACTAGTCTATTCTGAATGCCAAATAACCACTTTCAAGCATTTTGCGGAAGATCAAAAACACAGTTCAATTACTATTGAATCATATTTCTCTTAAAATATTCGTTAATAAAAACATCCCATATTACAAGCATTTTTAGTCATTTTGCAGAGCATTACTGTGTAAAGAGTGCTCAAACTCAATAGGCACAAATCGTGGCTAGAATAAAAATATCTTCACGAAAAATACGAAATATAGCAGTAATTTCCGCATTTTTAAGGCAATTTAACCTTTAAAACAGCTATGTGTAACCATTAAGGCTAAAATCATGAAAACACGACAATAACAAAGAGTATCCAAACATATCAATATGCCCCCAGCTTATTGACATCCAAATAACATTTTATATATTCTAGTTTAAGAGCTCATTTTTAACGTTGATAATCGGTATAATCAGTATAATTTCGTAGCTAAACAAGAGTTTTCGTATTTTATTAAGTAACGAGTTTTCACAATAAACTGCCATGGATATAGTAAATGATTTTAGATTACATCTTTTCACAGACAGGAATAAACCTAGCAAGGTAACTGTGAAAAACTACCTTTCTGACGTAAGGAAGTTCATTCAATGGTATGAAAAGACTGAGGGTAGTACATTTTCAGCTTCAAATCTATCTCCCGAGCTTATAAAGAACTATCAACAGAGTCTTAATGAAAACAGTCAAGGTTCTGTCGTCGCTACTCGTTCTGCAAAGAGGTACATTTCATCATTAAGAAAGTTTTGTCGCTTCCTACGCGATTCTGGGGCGATTGAGGCAAATCCATTTGACGCAATAATTACCGATTCTCCGAAAGTAATTGAAGACCCTTGGCAAATAAAACCATATAAAAATTCTCTCGTTGCAACTGGCGCCAGCAAATTAACGATCAAGAATTATTTGCATGATATCCACCAATTTCTTTTGTGGTTCGAGAAGGTAAATGTCGATGATATCGTATCAAAGGATAACCGATTCATTATGATAGATACTGCAACGGTTGAGCATTATAAAGAAAGGTTAATGAGTGATTCGAAGTTTTCACCTACATCTATAAATAGAAAGCTCTCCTCACTTCGAAGATATCTCCGTTGGTTGAGTGATCAAGGACTAGTTAAAAGAGAACCAGTAATAGTTGAAGAAAAGGTTGAGAAAGTTGAACCTGAAGAGACCATAGTCCAAAAGATTATACCGGAAGCAGCACCCTTGCCCCTAACCGCTTTGAAGGAAATCACACCTGAGGAAGAATTACCGAAAGAGACAAAATATTCCAGCTTTGCTCCAATCCGACTCGGACAAAAAACGACTAAGTTTGTCAGTCACCTATTTGATTCGCTAATATTTAACCCTATAGCTAAAGGTGCTGAGGCTGTACAATATTCATTATGGAAGAATTCAGGCAAGAGCGTATTTACTCCAGTTAACACCATTTTAGAAAATGCCGGTCACAAACTACCGGTTGAGCCAATAGAAGTAATATTGCCTAAAAAGGTTAGTACTATAACTCGCATAACCACTAGGACGGCTACAGTTGTGGGTGATCTTGTCCGAATTAAGACGAAAGCAAAACCATATTTCGTAAGGAATATTTCTAAATCGTTTTATGCGCCATTGAGTATTTCTCTTAAGAATCTACCATGGTATCAGAGAGTCTGGCACCATATGAGACATACTCGTCCAGCATGGTATAAGAAGTATCATTCATACCCTATCGCCCATCATATTCATTTCGCAATCCTTATATTTGCTATGGCTGTTGCAGGTGTAGCAAGTTACCAGGCTGCTGTTGAACCACCAAGTAAAAACACTGCAGCTCTTGCCTCGCAACCAATATCTCCTCCGCGAACACTCGCTTTCCAAGGAAGACTAATGGACAAAACAAATACACCAATCACCGCAGAAACGAAGCTGCGGTTTGCGCTATATAATAGCCCAACTGCTTCAGGAGCAGCATTGCTCTGGCAAGAAACACAAAGTGTAACCCCAGACCAGGATGGCTATTTCACGACAGCACTTGGAAAGAAAGCAACACTAACTCAGCAATTACTTACGTCTAACCCTAACCTTTATGTAGGTTTGACTGTAGGAAGAGATGCAGAATTGCAGCCTCGAAGACAGATCGCAACAACAGGTTTAGCAAGCAATTCTCAAGCACTACAGGGCTTAAAGCCTATAACAAACAGTGCGGCGACTGAGAACGTAATTTTGGCTTTAGACTCATCAGGTGATTTAACTATAGGAGGCAGTGCTAGTCCTACATTCCAAGCTACTGGAGGCCAATTTACATTATCAGGCCAAACAATGGTTCTTACTACAAACCCTGGATCAAATGGCAATATCCAATTAACGACTGATGGTTCGGGTATTATAGACATGCAAGCTCCAATCCAAAATACTACAAGCAATAACACTGCTGCAGGCATACCAGGCGCGGTAACAATTACCGACATCGTTGCTATCCTCGGGAATACAAATGGACGTTCAGCCCTTACTGTCAAACAAAATTCAGGTGACGATATCATTAGCGGTTTTGCCAATGATGTTGCTAAATTCAGAGTTAACGCTGCAGGAGATGGAATGTTCGCTGGAAACATTGCTATAAACGGAAATACTATAGCATCAAACAGTAACACATTCGGTATTGCTAATACAAATGTAACCAATTTAACAATCGGTGATAATGCCACCACCCTTTCACTTGGTGGAAAGACAGGCGTTACGACTATTAATAATAGTATAGAAGTAAAAGGTGAAAGTAAATTAAACGGTACAGTTAATGCCAATGGTTTAATTAATGCAAATGAAGGAATGACAGTTGCTGCTGGAAAGAATTTTACATTGACTGGTTTTACACCAGGTGCACTACCATTTATTGGCGCAAATGCTCAACTCGTCCAAGACCCATCAATTGCATGGAATCAATCACTCAGAGCATTTAATGTTGCTGGTTCTATTTGCGTCCGAGCAACTGCTGGCGCTTGTGCTGGTTCAACACCTGGAACTATCTATGCAGCGAACACAACAGTACAAGCAGCTGACTTAGCAGAGAATTATGTTTCAGCGCAAACACTTGAACCAGGTGACGTTGTAATACCTGAAAGTCTCCAGAACAATCAAGCAGTTGTAAAATCAACTACATCATACCAATCTCAAGTGATAGGTATCATATCAACTAAGCCTGGTTTTACCCTCAATTCAGATGCAGCTCCAGATGCTGACCATCCAAATGTGTATCCATTGGCATTACAAGGAAGAGTGCCAGTGAAAGTGACAACAAGTAATGGAGCGATTAAAGCGGGAGATCCCCTCACCTCTTCAAACATACCAGGAGTTGCGATGAAAGCGACACGACCTGGACAGATCATCGCTCGAGCACTCGAAAGTTATGACAATACTGATCCAAATGCTATTGGAAAGGTAATGTCATTCGTAAATATCTCTTATCAGGTTCCGCAATCACAAGTCACAGATGCTGGCGATTTGAATTTGGCTGTTAATGCAGGCATTGCTACAGCAACTGATCAACAAAATGAAAAGGCTGAAAATGGCTTTATCGCGTCAGTGATAAAAGTTACCGAAATTACTACACAAAGTTTGAACATTACATCAACCGACCTTTTCATTAATGGACAACACATAGATGACTACATCGCAGGAATTGTTGAAAGAATCACTGGACAAGCAAAGACAGATCTTCCATCAGCAGATGCATTGGAGGGATTAACCGTTGCAGCAACTGCATCTGCAGAAATTGCATACACACAACCAAATGCGACAACTGCAGCTATTCAAGCTAGTGAAGCAACACAAAGTGCAACGGCGACAGTCGCGGCTCAAAGAGTTGCATCTCCAGCAGCAACGATTATGCCTATCTATAATAGTATACCGACACCTACTATCACTCGAATCATGAGCACTCCATCAGCGACACCTGTGGCAAGTCCTTCAGTAACACAAAGTCCAGCAGCTTCCCCTGCTGCCGAATTTAGCTCAGAAGTAAGTGAAATGCTCTCTCAAGATCCACAAACATTCATGGATACGTTACGAACTCCAACAGAACTAGGACTTGAGAAATTGGACACGCGGGATGCTACAGTTTCAAATACACTTTCTGTCCTTGGCAGAACAACCCTTTCTGACGTTGGAATTACTGGAAAAGTGACAGTAGGACTCATGAACATTAACGGACTTGATGATGAAGGCACTGCTACAATTAATACGGCCTCAGGTCCACTTCGAATCCAATCAGATGGATTTAATGGCGTAGAGTTCGTCAATGGTAAAGTTGCTATCGATACCCAAGGTAATCTCGAAGTAAATGGTAATGCATTCTTTGCAAAGGATGTTACGGTTAAAGGAAAATTGGCAGCAAACATCATTGCGCCAGTTCCGGGTTCAGACCTCACAGTTGAGAACAATCAAGGAAAAGATGTTGTACGAGTCAGCCAAAAAGGTGATGTTGAAGCATCCGGTGCAGGTAAGTTCGCAAATATTAATATTGTACGAGGAGTACAAGCAGATACTTCAGTCGTTGAAACAACTTCCAATAATTCAGCTGGCAAAGGCATCATTAAAGCAAAACAAAAAGAACGAACAATTTTCACTCCTTACGTGACAAAGGATTCATTGATTTACGTGACAGCGACGTCTGATACACAGAAAATGACACTTTATGTAGCTCGGCAAACAGCTCAAGATACACAAACTGGCAAAAAAGGATCTTTCACTATCCAAATATCAAATAATGCGACAAAAGATATCACATTTAACTGGTGGATTGTTAATTAATAACTTTATGAACTATATAATAGTATAGGGAAATCGAGGCAAAAATATGAAATACCAGTCCACAATAAATATAGTAATATTAAACTTGACAACCACTAAAATAACTTGGTAGAGTTTAATAGAGATCTATTTTTCAATTCTATGCCCGGAACAAAAAAAGGAATCACATCTTATTTAGAAAGCGCAAGTTTATTTGTTGTCGCCATACTTTTCGTCGTCTTCCCGCTCCTCTTTCTAAGTAGTACAACTGACGCGTTTGTATTACCAAAGCAATTGTTACTTATCGGTCTTACATCCATTGCTCTTGTTTTATTTGGAGTTAAAACACTCTTTGAAGGAAAGTTGAAACTCAGGACCTCTCCATTTGATCTTCCTGTTGGGATATTTGCAGTTGTGACATTACTTTCAGCTATTTTTAGTATCAATAGATATGACGCGTTAATTGCATTCACTCCATTATTGTTTGTCATGCTTCTCTACTTTGTAGTTGTAAATACAGTACGAACTGAAAAACATCTGCTTTTTCTTCTAGGAGCATTGACTCTTGGAGCTTCAGTTTCGGCTATTTTAACAATCTTTTCATTCTTTAACATTCATTTACTGCCATTTGTCTATGCAAAATCTCAAGCTTTTACCACATTCGGATCGTTGCTTGATCAGGCACTCTACCTCGCAATTGTATTACCAATCGCAGGCTATTTCGGTTACAACTACCTTAACGCGTCAAAGACTGCACAAGGTGAAGGAGCTCGAAAAGGCAAAGGCGGACCTATGGCTGGCTTTGCAGTTGGATTCGCGGTAATTGCTATTGCTTTGAGTTTAACTGTGTATATGCTTTTCACTTCACAAAAGCCGCTTATTTTACCATTTGATACTGGATTGCAGACAGCTATGTCAGCAATCTCACAAGGTGCATCAAATATATTTAAGAGTCTCTTGCTCGGAAGTGGGTTTGGCACATACATTAATGATTTCACTCAATTCAAGCCTGCTGTATATAACACAAACCCTACGCTATGGGCATTCACATTCTTCCGGTCAAGTTCATTCGTGCTCGAATTGCTCGCAACCACAGGGCTTTTAGGCTTAGTTGCATTCGGATTTATTATCTTAAGAGTATTAAAGCAAAAGACATTTTTCCTCCCATTGATCTTAGCGATCGTAGCAGCTATTGCTTTGCCATTCTCTTTTACTCTTATCGCACTATTCTTTATCTTATTAGCTTTGTTCGCTGTCGTTTGCATCCACAACAATCCTGGCAAATTTGGTGAAGCTGAAATGTACTTAGTAGCTTTCAAAAAAGGCTTCTTAGCCGTTACACCTGAGTCAGATCGAGTTGAGCAGAGTGCTTCAGAAAAGAGATTTAGTAAGATTCTTCCAATCGTCTTCATAATCTTTGTAATCGTCGTCATCGGTGCTCCGCTCTACTTTGTAGCACGATTCACATTATCTGACCTCCTTTTCCAGAGATCATTGGTTGCTGCGTCACAAAACGATGGCATCACAACATATGAATTGCAGGCTGCTTCAATTAACACATTCCCATATCGAGACATCTACTATCGATCTTTCTCACAAACAAATCTCGCTTTGGCTAATGCACTCGCAGTAAATCAACAAGGAGCATCTCCAAGCGCACAAACACAGCAAAATATCTTAACGTTGATTCAGCAGTCAATCAATGCAGGCAGAACAGCAGTCACTGTTTCCCCTATGACCTCATTTAACTGGAATAACTTGTCATCAATCTACCGAAGTTTGATCGGCTTTGGTGAAAATGCCGATCAATTTACTATCCTTACTTTGCAACAAGCTATCGCACTTGATGCAAATAACCCACAACAATATATTGACTTGGGTGGCGTATACTACCAATTGGGGAAATATGATGATGCGATCCGACAATTCCAGATTGCAATCAATTTGAAACAGGATTATGCAAATGCATACTACAATTTGGGGCACGCTCTTGAAGAAAAGGGTGAATATGCTCAAGCATTGAGTGCATACAATATCGTTAAGCAATTAGTTGCGGACAATAAAGATAATGTAGCGAAGATTGACGCTGATATCGCGAACTTGAACAAGAGACAGCAAGGAAACGAGCAAACTAACGAAGGTAGCAAGCAACAAACAGCAAGCCAATCTGCAACTCCAGCAAACACTGGTGAAGAAGCAGAACAGCAAATAGATGTAAACCGACCATCAACAACATTGCCTGAGAGGAATCCACGAGAGCAAATCCCTGCTCCTTCGATTCCAGCAACAAATCCATCTCCAAGTCAGGCGGCAAATGAGCAACCAGCAAACTAAGGTTGTTCATTTTTGCATGATTATTATTCAATAATTTCTTCCAACAAAAAACGCAGAGCTTTCGCCCTGCGTTTCTAAGTTTCGTTTAGAGAACTTCTAGTTATTCACCTTTTTGTTTTCTAAAACAGTTTCTGCAAAGAACAGGCCTGTCACCTCGCGGTTTAAAAGGAACTGTGTCTTTTGCGCCACACTCTGAACAAGTGATTTCGAAGGATTGTCTTTCACCTCGATCTCCACCGCCTCGGTTGTTATCAAAGTTTGCTCGCGCTTTTGCACGACAATCTTTGCAACGTAATGGTGCACTGAAACCTTTTTGTTGATAGAATTCTTGCTCTTCTGCAGTCCAAGTAAAGTCTTTACCGCAGTCTTTGCATTGAATTTGTTGATCTTGATTTGCCACTTAGGATTCACCCCCTTTCGATACGAGTTCCGTAACTCATCCTAAGTGACTTGTGAGGTCTTAACCTGAAGTTGAATACCTAGAATACCGGATTTACTCTTATTTCTCGCTTACGCGAGATAAGACATCGTCTTGAAGGTATTATATCACAATTGGTTATCTACCGAGGAAGACAGCAATATCAGCATTTGCCGGCTTTGCTTCACCTGAAGGAAGAGAACCAACTTCTCCACCAAGTGTTTTCGCAATTTGAGCGGCACCTGCAGACTGCTTACCGGTTACATCAACCACAATTGTTTTGGTATACGTAGACTTAACAGCATTGCCTTTAGCAACGACAGTAACATTCGCCATTTTCGCTGTTAAGTCTTTTTCTGTCGTACTCGATAAGCCAGTAACTTTGGTACCGTTATAGAGCACTACACGGAGTTCTGTAGGGCTAACAGCAGAGTTTGCGGGAGCTGTTGAAGGTGCTGTTGTATCACTCAAGTTAATTGGGCCAACTTCAACAACTTTCTTTTGGGTTGGATCATAAAGAATTGCTTTTTTCGCTTGTGTATATATCAAGACAATGTCTCCATTCTTCGCTTGAGCAAAGAATGATTGTTGTTTTAGTTTGTTAACGTCTGATACAGTTGCTACTTGCGGGGCTTCGTTTGGAGGAAGTACCATAAGCTTTCCAACTTCTTCAACCAATAACTTTGACTTCTCCGCACTTGCCTTGGTTGGATCCTTCAATAGTGCCTGGGTATTTTGATATTGCATAAAGTAATAGATTGCTCCACCAAGAGCCCCGGCAACGATAATGCCAAACAATACAGTAAGCAACATTGATTTCGTACCAAACTTCTTCTTTTTTTGTTCAGAGGCTTCTGTAGACATAAGCTAATTATGAGATAGTTGAGCGCACGTGTCAAGGAAACGAGCTACTTAGCTACTGTCGAGACATATTTGTAGACTTTTGAGGAAACCATTTTCATTCGCTCTCTCGCAGTCGCTTCATCGCTTTTTGAAAACATGCAAAGAATATATGGACGTCGAGGCTCATAAACAATACCACAATCTCTATACCCTTGATCTGTCTCCCCTGCACTAAAGTCGCCAATTTTGTGGGCGACATTGATATTTTCAGGTACACCTGCAACGATCTTATCCTTAAATGGAGTCTCTGAAAGCATTTGGAGAATCTCTTCAGAATCTTCTTTATTAAGAACAGATGAATAATGTAATGCTTTAAGGATTGAGGCATATGTCCTTGCGGAAATTAACGCACCATTATTATCTGCATGCAAATCAATATCCAACCCATTGTAGACAGGAACGAAATCCTGCTGCTCAATAATTGGAAGCAATGCTTTAATCGCAGTGTTATCTGATTCGACCAGTGACAATCGGACGAGTTCTGAAGCTTTCATCTTCGTCCCCGCTCCCTTCTTCCATAAATCACCAAACTCTTTATCAAGATGTTCTTGCTTTATTTCCACTTCAGGATCATCCGTCATCCTCTTGCGCTCTTTCCCATGATAGTATGCCATGACAACAGGAACTTTAAAAAGCGATGCTGCATAGAACTCGTCATTTGAATTCACACTAATCGAGGTACCTGTCGGAAGATATTCGAAATAAAATCCAAAGTCATCTCCATAAGGTTCGACTGCCTCACGCAATTCTGTCCTTAATGGATAGAAATTGATTAAGACATCGCGTTGAAGGTCATGCAAAATATCTGCTGACAATAACGGGTAATTGTTCTCTGCTGTAATATTAGCTACAGTTCCCTGAGGTTGTTCTCCACGAAATACATACCAATACAGGAGACCTGCATTGAGAATCAAGCTTACGATTAACACGTATCTCATTACTTTTCCGCCCACGGTCATAAGTATACGAAATACATATTTTATAAAGCAAGCTCAACATTACAGCCTTCCATTAGCCTCGATACTCTTTGAGGGTGCATTCAGCTTGAGGACCTGCCAGTGGCTGAATGACTATTTTGAGGGATGACATCGGTACATTAATGAAGGAATACACTCCTCAAAGAGTAAGCAAAACCAAAATCTTTAACTGGGACAAATGCAATCTAAGCGGCTGATTTCCATTAAATTATAAATCAGCCACATAAGACCCTGTAATGAAAAGTCTTCTCAGATGAGTACTTTTCAAACAGGATCTAATAGACTGGCGCTAAGAACAAAATTCTTATGTCATCGAGCATGTGTTGCACACGTGAACGTAAAAGTTCCATATTATCTATCACCTCCTTTCACAAGTTCTTCTGCCTGAATCACCGCAAGCGCACTCCATGAGAACGTTAGATCTTGGGTGGCTGGTTGAGAAAGTAAAATGGTAAATCCTTCTTTGGATCGAGATGCAATAATGTATGGCATTGAATCTTCAAGCGCTTCTTGTGTAGCAACTTGCTCACACATATCTTTTCCTTTATCTGCTTCGCATGTGTTTTCTTCAACATGCTTCTTGAACGCATCATCTGAAAGCTTTGTCGTCACAACACTTGCATTGACTACTGGTTCATTCTTGTATGGCTTAGTGAATTTCACTTCTGCTTTGTCTGAACCCTTTGCGATAGTGACATAACCAGCAGTGTCTGCATTGAAGTATGGTGTGCCTTTGAAAATGACATCACTATGGAAAACAACGTCACCAAAGAATGTTGCCAATTTATTGACGATGAAATTGCTTACCGTAAGTGTATCGACGACATTGAGGATACCTTCGATCAAACCGTTCCCTTGGACTCTCAAATTCGCTGAAACAGTCGCAAGCCCCGCAACTGACAAGTTATCTGTTTTCACAAGTTCAGTTGTTTCTGCAGAGTTTGATGACTCGACAGACACAGTTGTAAATGCAGCCGGTGTTGCAATATTGACATCATTAAGTTTTGCCTCCATTGAAGCAACTTTATTTTCAAGTTCATCAACTCGTCCTTTTAATGGATCCAGTCCAGCTAAAAGTTCTCCAGTTGTATCATCTTCGATATCTGCACCCTCGCTTGTTTCATCTTGAGTTAAGGTACTCAAGACAACATCATGAGTATCAAGTGTGGCTGATTCAGAAGCTGGAGCGTCAAAAGTTAAAGCTTCTGGCTGCGAAGCAGTAAGTCCATCAGTCATTGGAGCATCGTCCTGCCAAGTTCGATAGAAGTCTAAGTCCAAATTGGAAGCTGATCCACCACTTCTTTCTTGCCAATGAATTTGAGGAGCAAGATTACTTGTATAAATATTGGTAGTACTCCCCGATCCGCATTCAGTCAAATTGACACCATTTGAAACATCATTATCCATAAAGAATCGAACACTTGTAGAAGATCGTACTTCAATAACAAGAAGTGCAAATTGGGTTGTCGAAACTGTTTGTCCAGTACATGTAACTGTAGTAGAGGTTCCTCCTGATCGAGTAATGCCTCTCCAAGTGTTTCCAAGTGTTCCAGCATTATCGTTTGAAAATCCAATAAAATTAGTGGGGGCAGCAACAGCACCATCAGTTGAATCTCCTAATCCAGCATATACTCCACTTGTAGTATCAGCTTGGGATGGTCGAATTTTCATAACGATGATTGGCAGATTTGAAACGTTATACATAAGCTTTGCGTTATTTATTGAGTCATCTATCATAGTCATACAACCTGTTGCAGCAGCGTTCGCTGACATGCGAGTAATACCATTGACAGTATCTGCAAGCGTCGAAAAGGTACAATTCGGAGTTGTTCCACCTTCATAAACACCCCATCCACCACCGTTACCAAAAGCACCATTCTGAGCACCAGTTGTATCAGCAGACAATGAAGTACGGGTTCTATTGAATTCTTCAGCTACCATACTGTTAAAGTTAATAAATGCACCCGCATAAAGCGCTGCTCCAAAGTTAGTACTCATATCTCTCATTCTCAAGAGAACATTTGAAGAAGCATCAGTAAATGTAAGTTCTGAAGTATTATCTGTGGCACCAAGTTTGATATTTGGAGCACTATCTGAGAATTCAATATCATTGTCCCAGCCAGTTCCAACTCTAATTCCACTTTCGTTTACTGTTGAACCAGCTCCCGTCAAATTGCCAACATTAAGACCGTAGACATTATCAGAATCTCCAGTGGATGCGGATGTAACATCAATTGAAAGAGCACTGAGTGTATCTGCATCTGAATCATTACCCACTGCCATAGAAAGCCCAGCAAGAGATCCTGTATTTGTTATTGTTGCACTCGCCTTAATATCTCCATTTACATCCAAAACCGCAGCAGGTCCAGTTGTACCGATACCTACTCTTCCACTAGCAAAGATTGCGGCATAGTTTGTGCCGCTTGCTCCGCTTTGTCCTTCTACGTAGAGACCTGTTGCATTGGTTACGCCAGCAGATCCTTGGTTCTCGATATAGACACCTCTTGTGTTTGTGATTGGAGCATTTGCTGATGCGGTTGGTGCGCCTGCATAGATCGCTGTTCCGGTACCAATTGTTCCTGTGTTTGCACTGAGGTTATTTTGGACATAACCAATCACACCTGCAGCTCCTGTGATTTCTCCATCGTTACCTGTGCCACTTGATTGGAGACTGACGGTACCAACGAGACCTGTTGCTTCTACAATTGTTCCCACGCCTCGATGGACAACTTCACCAACCACACCTTGAGCATAATTTGCAGTACCGGTGGTCCCCTGAGAGATACTTGCCTGATTGTATGATCCTCGCAAGATCGTGAGTGTCCCCGCTCCATAGAAGGCACTGTTATTGACTGCTCCATCCAATTCTGCAAGGTTAAATGCACTTCCATAGAGAGCTTGGGTTCGAGTTCCATAATATGCATTACTGCTATTACTCGTTTGGCTAAAGGTTGGATTGACGAATAGACCGGAATAATCAGAAGCTGCGTTCGTATATGTCCCGGCTACGGTGAGCTTTCCCTCACTTGAATCGTTCGTACCAACACCGACACTTCCATTATTTGGAACGATATAAACATCTTTTTCTGAGATTGAGTTAAGCCATAAAGCTTCATTTGCTACACCATTTAAAGTTCCGTCAATTGTATTTCCTCCACCAGCACCAGCGCCGAGAAGTACACCATAACCACTGTTTCCTGTTACTTGAAGTCTTGCACCTGATACTGATGTACCGATCTTTACATTACCGCTATTGTCGATGACAAATCTTGGTAATCCAGATTTACTTGCAGTGAAGAGATCTCCCACACCATCATTGTTTACCACCATTGCTGCCCGTGAAGTTGTACCTGATACTGATGCAACTGGATTTGTACCTGATATGCCTCGAACATCAAATGTAGCTTGTGCAGTTCCAGTATTATTAATTGCCACGTTTCCACTTGCATCGATTCTCATTCGTTCAAATCCATAAGAGGTATTTGTACCAGTTGCAAAGATCAAACCTTGTCGCCCACCAAGTTCCAGTTGATCACTATCACCTGTTGTTGCTTCTTTAATATATGCATTGGAATCATTAGCGACGTCACCGAAATGGATAATTGCATTACTCCCCAACGAACCATTGCCCCAAAGATGGAGTTGATCCTTTGGAGTTGTCGCAGCTGATGCTCGTGTAAATGAACCAACTGCGAGTGTTCCTGTGTTTGTGATGGCAACTTTTGTAGATCCACTCTTTGACGCTGTAAAGAGATCTCCTATGCCATTATTATTTACAACCAAAGCCGCCATTGCGGTAAGACCTGAAACAGATGCAACTGGAAGTGTTCCAGATTGTCCTCGAACATCAAGTGTTGCCAAAGGAGATGTCGTCCCAACACCGATGGTACCAGCGTTTGTAATCATCATTCTATTCACTTCATTTCCTGTTAAGAAGTTGAGCGATCCTTCAAGTGCGCCTGGTGAGCTTGGATTACCTGCAGCAAAATACATATTTCCTCTCTGATTCAAGATGTCACTAAAGTTATTTCCGCGGCCTACAAAGTATCCTCCTTGTGCAGTTGTGGTTGAACCAACTCCTGCAAGGACAAACCCAAACTGTTGATCTGTAGCGCCAGCAGTATCTCCTCCGACATAAATGAAATTAGCTGTTGGAGCTAATCCTTGACTGAAGACCATACCTCCATCTGTTCTGATTCTTCCATTCACTGTAAGCTTTTGTGTAGCATTTGTTGTCCCGATTCCTACGTTTCCTCCATTTGGATTCAAACTCAATGTCTTATTAAGTGTTGTGGACAGTGTGCCGTCTCCAGTTAGGTATGTTGCATTCCCACCTGAATTTGCTGAAATACTTGCTGTTGGAGTTCCTGAATTCATATTAAGTACTGCGAACTTTGCTGAATTACTGGCTGTCCCTCCGACCAACAGATCAAGCGTCGTATTTACTGGAGCCAAAGTTCCACTTGCGAGGTTCCAATAGTTAGTTCCACCTGCCGGTGCAGAACTACATGTCAGAACAGTTCCTGTTGTTGTTAACATTCCGCAGTTATTGTAATTGTTCATTGAGAGGTTGCCATTGTTCAAGATTGTGAATTTGGTTGCACCAGATTTTGAGGCAGTGAAAATGTCACCTACACCAGCCTGATCAACGATTTGAGACGCGAAACTTGTAGTTCCAGAGATTGAAGCATTTGGTGTTGTGCCACCATTTGCTTGGATTACTAATTGGCCATTTCTATTGAATCGTGCAAGCGTAGTGCTTCCACTGTTTTGGAGTTGCAAAAGATCTGCAGTAGCCCCTGGAGTTGTACCACCTTTAATGAGCGCTGCCGCAGCTGTTGGTGAAGTAGAACCTTGATTAACAATTAACGCGTTTTCATTCGCTTGATAGGTTCTCGCTTCAACTGTAGCGTTCGTCGTAATATATCGAGTATTGAGGTCACCAAAACTATTGAGTGATGCATTTGCATTTTGTGTTAAGACTCCATTAACATCAGCTGTGATAAGACCATCAGTTGAAGTAAAGTTCGCAATTCGTACATTACCAGCATTATTGATTACAAACTTTGTCGCGCCAGACTTTGAAGCTGCGAAGATATCACCAGTTCCTGATTGATCAACAACCAATGAGGATTGTGCTGTTTGTCCGGAGATAGATGCCACTGGCTGCGTACCAGAGAGGGCTCGAGCATCAAGTGTCGCAAGCAAACTATTTGTTCCAGCACCGAGACCCAACTGGCCGATGCCATTAAACTTTGAAAGCACTCCACCGCCATTATTTTGTACTTCAAGCAAGTTACCTGTTTGTGTTGTTCCACCGGCTTTGAGAACTAATCCAGTATTGCTCCCTGTACGAGTATCCAAAATTGTTGCTGCGCCTCCGAAGGATAGATATGGACCTGTTCCCGCAAGGTCGACAAAGTTTGGCGCTGCGATATTTCCTGAAGAATCAACTTTGCCGATGAGATTTCCCAAGGAATTTCTGAATTGCATCAAGTCTCCGGTTTGTCCTGTACCTTGTTGGATGACCAAAGTTGGATCACCCGTTGGAAGACCATTATTTACGAGATTTACAACTCCTGTTGTTAATGCAGGATTTCCGATACTTACTCGTCCACTTGAAGCAAGATATAAACTATTTGCATTATTTCCAGGCTTTAATTGAATATCTCCGGTTGACGCTGATCCTAATTGCAATGTCTGTGCATTAGTTGTCCCCAGGACACCATCTCCTGAAAAGTATGCAGCATTGTTGCCAGAATTCGCAGAAATCGATGCAGTTGGTGTTCCAGAGTTCACATTGAGGAAAGCAAACTTCGCTGAGGCTGATGATGTGTTTCCGATAAGAAAATCAGCCGTGTCGTTCACAAATGAGAAGGCACCATTATTTAATCGAACATATTGTGTAGACGCAGCTGGAGAAGAGCCACAAGTTAAGACAGTTCCGATTGTCGTCAACATCGTACAGTTGTTGTAGTTATTCATAGAGAGGTTTCCATTGTTTAAAACGGCAAACTTGGTAGCTCCGGATTTACTCGCGGTAAAGAGATCTCCAATGCCTGATTGGTCAACGACCATTGATGCCATCGCTGTAGAACCAGAGAATGAAGCGACTGGAGTTGTCCCGAGGATTCCTCGAGCATCCAATGTAGCGTTTGGTGCCGTTGTCCCGATACCGACTTCACCACCTCCATCTATAACAAATGGGGTCGAATCAGTGAGAGTTCCATCATCATTCGCTCGGAAGATTAAGCCATTATTTGTAGCAGATGTTATATTCAATGCAGCTCCAGTGTTTGCTGCATAGTTCTGAGTGATCGCAAGGACATCTGCTGTGCTGTTAAGCGTACCGAGTGATTGTGTCGCTGAATCAGAGAGTGACATCAATGCACCTGAAATTGTTTGAGTCTGAGCTACGTTCAATGTAATATTTCGGGAGAGGTCCATAACATTGCCTGTATGATTAAGGCCAACTCCATTGTTGAATGTTTGTGAGTAAGCAAT
Source organism: uncultured Gammaproteobacteria bacterium (assembly GCA_965230895.1). Lineage (GTDB taxonomy): Bacteria > Patescibacteriota > Microgenomatia > Levybacterales > UBA12049 > JACDET01. The sequence continues at coordinate 1,422,596 of OZ246394.1, read as the reverse complement.
GTTTGCGATATCGCCTGTGAAGGCAGTTGATCCAGAAGCTCCTGTCTTTGATATATTAAGCATCCTTCCTGATCCAAGCGCTGTCGCAGTTGACGTGACTGAAAGTGCATTACCATTCGTCAAACCATTTGCAGTCAATCCAAGACCAGTTCCTGTGTTGACTGAGTTACCGACAAAAGAGAATGCTGTTCCTGTAGTCGCTGATGAAGTAAATGTTTGAGCTGCCGTCCCTGAAGTAAACGCTAAGGCACTCGCTCCAGTATTGTTGCCAATCGTAACAGTGCGCGCAGTAGCATCCGTACCAATTACAATATTTCCGGTCGATGCTTGACCCAAGGTAAGCGTTTGTTTGTTTGTTGTTGCGAGAATACCGGTACCCATGAGGTATGTCGCATTATTTCCGGAGTTGGCGGAGATAGATGCGGTTGGAGTTCCACCATTTGCGACGTTGAGGAAGCCAAACTTCGCAGACGCTGAAGCTGCACTTCCGATCAAAAGATCAGTCGTATCATTGACAGGTGAGAATGCACCATTTGCCAGTCTCCAATAATTAGCTAGGCCGCCAGTACAACCTGTACATGAATTAACAGTAAGGTCACCAGATCTGCTAACTTTCCATGTCCCACCGGATCCGACGATATCATTTGTGTTGGATCCAGTTGCTCCAGACAAGTTAAAAGATAAGCCAGTCTGATCAAACGCACCCGTACCAGTCATGCTTATGGCTAGTCCTGTAGTTGCGCCAGTAATGTTTGTTGAGTCAGTTAATCCCAAAATCGTGCCTGAAGTCTGAGTCGATGTAATCGTTTGGTTTGATGTGGCAGTGTTTGTCAGTAGGGTGCCTGTAGTTGGCAAAGTGATACTTGTAGTGCCAGTTGTGGCTAGAGTTAGAGCATTTCCCCCTGTAGTAGTGAATGAGTCGGCAAATTCGATTGTCTTGCCATTTGGTATAGTAAGTGTTCCAGTCGTATTTGTGACTGTCAAACCTGCTACTTTTTGAGCATTGAAGGCATATGGAACTGCCGCAAAACGAATACGAGGAGTCATTTCTGCATCAGCTCCGACTTTGATGCCGAGATAGAGATTATCTGTGTTGAAATCGACATTGCCCAAAGTTGTATCGACTGAACCTAACTGAACCTGGAAGATACCATCAGTGGTCGATACGCTTTGCGTTTCGTCCCAGAGGTTCGTGCCTCCTGAGCTCGCATCATAGAGCGTGAAAACGACGCTGTACGTGCTATCAGCTACATTCAATCCTGTTGAACCGACTAACTTACCTTGGAAGTTGATGGTCTGGTTAATTCCTGTAGCAGCAAAAGCAGGCTTGATAGCCATGAATATACTTCCCGAAGCTACTACCACGCAAAGAATAAGGCTAGTTAGCCTCAAATAAGATTTTTGGCGCAGGACGGGCAAGATATACTTCATAATCTAGGAAAATTGGTACCATAATTAATATAAGAAGAGCTCATGTGTAAAGTCAAATTTTCACAAAACTTGTATAAAATTGCATAGCATTGTTATCAAATGCATACTTTTTCATGGATAGATAAAAGTGGCTCTTTACTCTCCAGCCAATACGTTTTACTCTATAGATATATGAATAATCTTTTAAGCGTTAAGCAAGTAGCGTTTATTCTTAGAGTCCACCCCCTGACAGTTCGTCGGTATATAAAGAACAAACGACTAAAAGCGATAAAGGTCGGTGGCAACATTCGGGTAGAAGAAGACTCATTGCAGGATTTTCACAAAGAAGTAGCAACCGCAGAACAACAACCAAGAATCTTCAAAAGTAACCGTTTATTGGACAAACAATTTACACAGGACGATCCCCTGCTTAGACTACAAGGAAGAGGGGCTGGACTGGTATTACAGGAAAAATAAGTTTCAAACCTAATCTATGGTCAGTAAAAAAGTATACATAGCACCAGATGGCTTCATCGCCTTTATAGATCGAGCACATCCAAAACATGTGCAAGCTTCGGCGTACTTTAGATACTTCGCCCAGGAGAAATATCAGCTATATGCAAGCATTATGACGGTGAATGACACATACACGACTATCTACAATACGATCAGCCCTTCCCTAGCTCGAGATTATCTGAGAGCAATATCTTTAAGTTCTATAAATATCATCTTTCCTGAATCCGCAGAGATGAAGCAAGCCATCAGAACGGTTGAATCGAGCGATTCAGTAGACCTGACATTTTCGAAAGCAATTATGTCAGTGGTCTGTAACAAAAAAAGTATTCCTCAGATCGCTACGTTTGAGTACCTCCATGCCCTCTTCGGGTTACAAGTCTTCTATTTGCCAATCTAGCAACCATATGCAAAGTACCAAGTGAGTAGGTATACTATTAGTATGAAACATAAACTGCCCATTCTGGTTTTGATCATATTTCTAACATCTCATTTCTCACCTCTCACCCTTATTGCGTTTGCTGCATACCCAGCCAGTACCAACTACAGAATTCAGGAATATTCGTTTGGTTCCGGTGGAACAACGAATAGTACCTCAAGTAACTTTGGACTCTATGGCGTAGCTGGACAAATAGAATTTGGGAGACCTTCGAGTACAAATTTCCAAATGGGGTCAGGACTGACTTATATTATGAAAGCTCACGTCCCTGGAGTACCGACTTTTACAAATCCATCGAGTAATTATGACCGCTTACAATTTATACTCAATACAAGCAATAATCCCGCCGATGCTGAATATGCTATTTCCATAAGTTCTGATAATTTCGTCAGTGACGTCCGCTATATCAAAAGTGACAATACTATTGGAACGACATTAACAAGTGCTGATTTCCAAACTTATACGGACTGGGGCGGAGCCAGCGGAGAATATGTAACGGGTCTATTACAAGGAACAACATATACTATTAAAGTAAAGGCTAGACAGGGAGATTATACTGAGAGTGAATACGGACCAACAGCGCAAGCGGCAACGACTACGCCCTCCCTCACCTTTAGTGTTGATTCAAATAACGTAACTTTCAGCAATCTGAACTCCGGAAATTCCTATACTGATGGTAGTAAAACAACGACACTTACGACTTCAACCAATGCATATAATGGTTATGTGGTTAACGCACGATCAACTGGACCACTTACGGCAACAGGATTTGGCACGATTGCTGATTATTCAAGTCCAAATTCAGCACCAACGACATGGTCAGGCAACGGATTCGGCTATACTACAAATGATAGTAGCTTAACTGGAGGAACGGCGGACCGATTCACCATCGGTGGACCTAAGTATGCAGGATTCACAACCTCTACTCCAGGAGACCCAGTAGCTGATCATGCAGGACCTGTGACTTCAGCTATCGTTAACGAGCAATTTACGATCACATATAGAGTCCAAACCGCTGCATCTCAAAAGGCAGCTAAGTATAGTAGTACCGTATTATATATAGTTGTACCTAGTTATTAATAGTTCATGGCTAAATATGAGATTTAATATATCAAAGTGTATAAACCTAGCTTTAATGACCCCATTATTAATGGTGGTATCGTTGTTATCTGCTCAAAATGCATATGCACAAGAGCAGACACTTCGAGTGTCACCTGTCATAATGAATCTTTCCTTATCCCCAGACAAAACAATACAACAGGAAGTGACAATCGAAAACTTATCATCATCCCCTATGCCATTGCGTGCATCTTTCAATGATTTCATAACAAGTGGCGAAGAAGGTGGATATATCTTTGAAGAATCAAAAACGAATCCTCTTCTTTCATGGGTTTCATTAAGCGAGAACGAATTCATCCTCGGTCCCAAGGAAAAGAAAACATTACAGATGGCAATACAGACACCAAAATCAATTCCTGTTGGTGGATATTATGGTGTACTCTTTTTTGAACCAGTTTTAGTGAACGCTCCCACTGACGCCACAAGAGTTAATGCCAAAGTCGGAATTTTAATGCTCGCAAACATCGGCGTTCCAGATCCAAATGCAAAGAAAGCTGAGATTCTTGATTTTTCTTTACCTTACTGGAATCAAGAAGGTACAGTTCCTTTATTATTACGCGTTAAAAATATCGCCTTGAATTTCTTCTCAGCAAAACCAGATCTGACAGTTGAACCACTTATTCCAGCAACCAGCAAACAAAAGATCGAACTTGAAGAGAAAATCATATTCCCAGGTGGTGTCCGAAGATGGACTGAAGAAGCTAAAATTCAAGGTCTTTCTCCAAACATTTATAGGGCAGCGCTAACCGTCTCGACAGGCAACGGTCAAACTATTACAGATGAAAGATATTTTATTGTATTTCCGTTTGCTCATGCATTCGGGCTTGTCTTAGTCTTAATATTCTTACTGTTTATAATTCTTAAACGAAAACGCTTTTCTGAGGCTATAAAAGCCTTAATTCGTCCTTGACATCGCACAGCTCTTTAATTTATTCTTAATGTACTGATAGTTTTATCTTGCCCTATGTCTGCTCAAAAATTGAAAAATCTTACAAAAACACAGATAAAGATTACATCGACTTTGCTCTTAATCTTATTACTGCTTCTCCCCCCTGTAGTAAATATGTATGCAGCGAAAGCAAATGCCGGCACATTAACGAGCTACAAAGTAACTATTAACAATTCGCAAGCATCTGCATCCAATGTTACCTATGGGTTTAACTGGACGACGACAGCTACTACTGCGATCAAACAAATTGATATCCAGATTTGTACCACCGCTTCTGGAACATGTAATGCTCCTGCTGGATTTAATTCAGGAACCCCAACAATTCAAACTGACAACATCGCTGGTACCGGAAGAACAAACTCCGCTCCATCTGCAAATGCATTTCGAGTAGTTGTCACTACTCCATCAACCCAATCAACTCAGGCTATGTTTGTTAACTTCACAGGAGTCACGAACCCATCAGGTGCTAATACAACATATTATGCAAGAACAACTACCTATTCAGACACTGGTTCAACCGTTATCGACGGCCCAACAACTGCAGCATTTGCAGTATTAGATACAACTTCAATTGCAGTTTCAGCTACGGTTGATCCAAGCTTTTCCTTTAGTGTCGCTGGCGTTTCAACTGGTGGAAACTTCAACGGTGGATCAGGAAACGTTAACGTAACTTCAACTGCAACAACTATTCCTTTCGGAACATTAGCAAATGGTGCTCCAAAGATCGCAGCACATGATGTAACAATCAGTACGAACGCAGCGAACGGTTATACAGTGACAGCATCTCATTCAGCAAATGCTCAATCGGGGAATCCTCCATTGATTTCAGGGTCGACAAATAATATTGATACTTGGACTGGCACAAATGCTTCACCAACAACATGGAGTTCACCAGCAGGTACAACAGCAAATACAAACACAGGATACTTTGGATATTCAACTGAAGATGCAACGCTTTGTACTGGAACTGCTGCAAGATTCACAAGTGGTGGAGCGAAATGGGCAGGATCATCAACAGCAGGTGCAGAAGTTATCTGTAGTGCTGCTGGAGTTACAAATGAAACAGTCCGATTAGGTTGGGAAGCAGAAGTTAATGGTATTCAGCCTGCTGGAGCATATACAGGAACAGTCATTCTCGTTGCTACACCAACATACTAATGAAACATACACTATTGAACAAGCTCCACGGAATGAATAAAGCATCCTGGGCATTGCTCAGTGTTTTGTTAGTTGTAGGAGGGACAACGCTCGCCTATTCAATTCACGATTATGTAACCGCACAAGTGCCAGGACAAGGGCTTGAGGTTTCTCCACCATCACAAGAAGTATCTATCGACCCGGGAAAGACAACAACCGTTAAAGCAACCCTCAGAAATAAAAGCAATACTTCCGTACCAGTTACAGTTCGAATAGAAGACTTTACAGCCAAAGGTGATGAAGGACAAATTGAATTAACAGCAGATAGTCCATATAGTGTTGCTTCTTGGACCAATGTTTCACCTTCGACATTTACACTGCAACCAGGTGCTGAACAGGAAGTTACAGCAATAATCAAAGCACCAGCTGATGCTGCTGGAGGCAGATTTGGATCATTTGTCTTTGGCGTGAAACCAGAAAATGCTGATCCAAATTCAGCATCACTTTCTCAAGAAATCGCATCATTGTTCCTTGTTAAAGTAAGCGGTCCAGTTGATGAGAAGCTCGAATTGAAATCAATTGAAGCACCGACTTTTTCTGAATATGGACCAGTTCCATTTAACTTAACATTTGCCAATAGTGGCAATGTCCACGTCAAGACTTTTGGGCTCGTCAATGTGACAGATATGTTCGGTCGTAAAGTTGCAGATATTGTTGTTCCTGGAACAAACGTTTTCCCATCTGCAGAACGAGTTCTCCGTTCTGAATTAAGCAACAAATTCCTTATCGGAAGCTATAAAGCGACTGCGCTTATGTACTATGGTTCCCAAAATCAAAGCCTTTCAGCTACCACAACCTTCTATGTCTTCCCTGTTAAAATCGCTGCAGGTGCACTTGTAGTATTATTCCTTCTTTACCTCATGCGAAAGCGTCTCGGCAAGGCTTTAAAGGCATTGTTCAGATAATCCTCATATGAAAAAAAATATATTCCTGAGCATTTTATTTTTTGCTGCGGGATTTTTAACACATGCATTTTTCTTTCCTGAAGTTTTGCAAAACGGATTTTCTGATGTCAAACAAATTGTGATACCAGAACCAACTACAGTTGGAGGTACACAAAATGATCCATTGATAACGAAAGTTACCTTTGATGGAAAAAAGTTTAGCAAGCATGCGGTGACGATTGGATTCACTCGCTATATCCAAATTGTAAACACCAATGAGACTGAATTAATGTCATTGATAGCAACTACTCCAGAATTAACAACTCCACGCGGCTACGGGCATATGGAAGCCGTTCAGATGCAGTTTAATAAGAAGGGTACTTTTGCAGTTGCTGACCGAAATAATCAGAATGAGAAGCTTATTATCACCGTTAAATAATCTCTAGCCTTGCTCAGGCTGCTGCGATTTTGTATGCTTGAATGAGAATGAAATATAACCTGAAATCCAAAATAATCTTTATCGTGACTGCCATCATTACATTATTGCTTTTGCCAACAGTCCAAACCCAATTATATGCGCAAGTCCAAGAGCGAAGGGACTTTTCTGTTACAGCTATTGTTCCACCGAGCCAAGGTGACTTTCAATTCAACTTTGCCTCTGATGGACAGACAACTGTACCACAGAGAACTGTCCTTAATTATGAAGTTACCTATGGAGCCCAAGCTTCAGCAGGCACTGATACTGAAACAACAATCACGATAGACTTTCGTGATGATGAAGCACCAGGTGGAAGCCATGTTCTTGATTATGTCATTGGTTCAGCGAGCACAGCATATGGCGGAGTTGTACCAGTTGTCGACTTACTGAACAGAACGATCACCTGGACGATCCCAGCACTTCCAGCCGGAACAACGAACCAGACTGTGACATTTCAGCTCCGTACAAACGAAAACTATACAGAACCTGATCCTGTTTCTTTTACGACAAGAGCACGCTTGAGCAACGATTTTATAACCTTTCCAGACCAAACAGAGACTCAGACATACCAATTTGATTTGAGCCTCGTGACCCCAACTCCAACGCTCACACCAATACCATCGCTAACTCCGACACCAACAATGACACCAACCCCGACTCCTGGACCTACTTCAACACCAGGGCCACAACCTACGGCAATACCGGCACCAACTACAGCACCGACACCAACTCCGGCTCAAAAACCAAATAATGTGAGCATACTTGATGTCCGATTTGATCGGATAACTGATTCTTCTACGGATGTTACTGTCAATACAAACCGTCCTGCTCAAGTTACTGTCCTTTATGGAACTGATGAATCAAGCTTGAATAGAACAGCAATTTCTTCAGCGTTTGCTCGATCAAACACATTAACCATATCTCAATTGAACCCATCAACTCGATATTACTTCCAAGTTGTGGCGATTGATAGTAGCGGACAAAGCATCCGTTCAGAAATATTTACATTCACAACTGCAGCGAAATCGACGGTTCCTCAAGCTCAAAATGATGCTGTTGTTATAAAAAGTGGCGAAACAGTTTTACTCTCGCGTATCCTGAATCAAGAGGCCAACAATAACTTTGTTATCTTGCCTACAACAGCGGAATATCAAGTGTTTTATACATTCACAAAACCACAGCAAGCATCCTCTATTGAGATTGTCGTTTCTGGCCCAGATGGCATAGACCGAAGAGTAAAGATGGCGACGAAAGACTCAATTACTTATGTCGCTCATTTACGCACGGGAAAGATAGGAACCTATAACGTTCTTATGTATCAAAGTGATCAAAAAGGTAACATAATGAGTAGAAAGATATCTGATTTTAAAAGCGGTCCGCCAATTAGAATCCTAGAGTCTGAGCTTAATACTCCACTTGCTGATGCACGAGCTGCGCTCTCAATATTTAATACAAAAAGTAACGCATTTGAACCATTAGATATGATCTTTTATTCCAATTCTATTGGTGAAGTCTCCCCTGTTCTTTTGCCTGGCCGGTATAAAGTAGATGTGAGTGCTTGGGGTTATGGTCAGAAATCAGTAGAGTTTACCCTTGGATCCGCACAAGGTGAAGAATATCCGACTGTACGCCTTAAGAAGAATCCTTTTGATCTCACCTATCTCATAAATACATTCTATGATTGGTCAAAGGAGTTTTTAAACACCAGTACGAGCCTCTTCAAAAACCTGTCGAGTTCTGTACGCTTATTCTATTTCGTTGGAGCAGTTGCACTGCTTTCAATTACTGGATTGGCTATGCTTTTGTTCCAATTACGAACCGATATCCCTTGGAAGAACTTCTTCCCATACTTTTTCTTTGGGCTTGCTGTAGCAGGGAGAAAACATTATGAAGCGTATATATATGGCTTTATCATTGATGAAAAGAAGAATCCGATTACAGGGGTCCGGATTGAAGTTGCGGATATAAAAACTGGCCAGATATTGGCTCATGGAATGACAAACAAGATAGGCAGATTTGCGATTAGAAATGTATTTGATAAGCCGTATTTGAAGCTTATTGTTACAAAAGAAGGATTTATTAAAAAGGAGTTAACCTCAGCAACTGATACCAAGAAAGAATCAATGGTAACGTTATACACGAAAGATCATGTGCAAATACCAAACATCCTCGGATTTAAACATGTTGCAGGAGAACTTTTTGAGTTTACGTTGTTTGTTTCGTTTCTCCTGGAGCTCATGTTCTTATTCTCATTTGGCGTAGCAATGACATTACCATTCTTCCTTATTTCTCTTTTTAATCTTCTCTTATGGATTATGTACACTAAAGAACGAAGCCTCCTGAAGTAAAGAGATATCCCGAACTATTGAATGTATCCAAGTGGATTAACATAGCTTCCACCTGATCGCATCTCAAAGTGGACGTGAGGACCCGTCGTACGACCAGTCATACCGATAGCTCCAACCTGTGTAGATCCACCAACAACACGTTGTCCGACTGATACATTAACAGTACTCATGTGTGCGTAATGAGACTCTATACCATTTCCATTGCTTATCCAGACGTTATTACCATAACCACCATCGTAGGTTCCAAGACTAACTCGAGTAACAGTACCACTATGAGCAGCATAGATTGGTGTACCAACCGGTGAAGTGATATCCAAACCAGGATGATACCAACTGTAGTACTGACTGATACCACCATGAATTGGATATGTGTATCCACCTGAAGCAACTGGAATTGGCCCACGAGCAATTTGTACTTGCTGTCTAATCACAGGCCGTTCTGAAGGCTTGATACCATCAGGAACGATAAGGATTTGCCCAGTTACCAAGGCTAAAGTTTCGCCATTTCCGGCAAATTCATTAAACGGAAAATCAGCAATTTTCTGCGGTTCTGTATTATATTTCTTCGCCACTGTGTAGATTGTTTCACCTTCTGCAACTTTGTGGGAGATACCTGAAACAGGAAGAATCTTCAGTTCATCACCGATACTCAATTCATCACCATTAAGGTCATTTGCCCAGGTAATTGTGTCTTCTGAAACAGCAAACTTTTTCGCAATTGTTGACAAGGTATCACCACGTTCAACACGATACGTAATTATCTTGTCTCTTGGCTTTTGTGAAACTTCTGTTTGAAAAACTTCCTCACCAACCAGAACAGATTGTTTTTCAGCTGATGATGCGGCAATATTGAGGTTTTGTTGTTGCGATGCAAAGATAGGATATGTGTCAGCAAGGAAAGGCGCTATAGTAACTCCAATACCTAACACACCCATGGTAGTAAGATGCAAGAACGGTCGATTATATCTTCCACGCTTCATAAGGAAGAACTTAACCATTTGATTTTTATTCTTCTCAAATCGAACTGAGGAAGTCACAACTTTCTTTTTAAAATAGTAAAAAACAAAGTCAAAGAATTCTTTGGTCTCGACGAAGATGCTTCTCATCCGCAAAGCAAGTCTATGTTGTGTCCGTTTGTGCATAGGAGTAAGGGCGGCAGACCCCGCTTCTGAGGTTAGATAGTATCAAATTTCAGGTGGTGCGTCAAATTTTTAGCTATATTATAGCGAGAACAGATGAGTATTTTTCTACCTTAAGTGGAGCTCTATAGGATTTTAAGCACCTTTACCAAGTTGCTCAAGAAAATCTGCATTTGTCTTTGCTTTACCAAGTTGTTCGACCAACCGCATTGTTCGCTCGTCATCATTAAGCATATCCATCATACGACGCATTGTAACGATCTTCTGATATGAAGCTTCTGGAAGAATTCTCTCTTCTCCACGAGTACCTGATCGCTCGATATTGATTGATGGGAAAATACGACGTTCTGCGAGTTTTCGATCCAAATGAAGTTCCATGTTACCAGTACCTTTGAATTCTTCATAGATCAAATCATCCATGCGTGAACCTGTTTCAACCAAAGCCGTACCAATAATCGTCAATGATCCACCTTCTTGGCAATTTCGAGCTGCTCCAAAGAATCTCTTTGCTGGATGTAACGCTGCTGGATCAAAACCTCCAGACAACGTACGTCCAGATGGTTCAACAGAGAGATTGTATGCTCGTGCAAGACGTGTAATTGAGTCAAGAAGTATAACGACGTCTTTTCCAAGCTCTACCATACGCTTTGCACGTTCTATGGTGATTTCAGCAACACGAGTTTGATTCTCTGGTGGTTCATCAAAGTGACTTGCCACAACTTCGCCTTTAACTGACATACTGATATCCGTAACTTCTTCAGGTCGTTCTCCAATCAATGCAGCCATCAAATGAACATCTGGGAAATTAGCTGTAATTCCTGCTGCAATTTGCTTAAGGATTGTTGTTTTACCTGCTTTTGGAGGAGATACGATCATACCTCTCTGCCCAAAACCAATTGGCGCGATAAGATCAATCATACGAGTTGATAACGGTGTCGCATCTGTTGCAAGAACTAATTGCTTATTTGGATAAATTGGAGTTAAGTCGTCAAAGAATGGTCGTTTCATCGCTTCTTCAGCCGCCATACCATTTACTTTCTCGACTTTAAGCAGTCCGTAGTATCGCTCTGTATCCTTTGGCGGACGAGCAACACCTTCAACTAAATCACCAGCTCGAAGCATAAATCTTCGGATTTGTGATTGAGAGATATAAATGTCTCGACTTGAGTGAATAAATTTTGGTCGGAGGAAACCATGTCCTTCTGGTTGTGTATCTAAAAATCCTTTTACTTCTTCAGTAGGACCTTGCTCTTCGTCACGACGATCTCGTTGCTGATAATTATTTCGCTGATAATGTCCTCTATCTCTATTGTCTCGACCGTGATAATCATTTCTTTCGCCTCGGTCACCACCAATATGAATTCGTTGTGGACGTGGAGCATCTGTTTGAGCAGGAGCTTCAGCTGATGCAGTTGTCTCAGCAGCTACTGGTTCTGGTTGAGTTTCTTCTTTAGGAGCAGGCGCTGGTTTGCCGACAAGTTCGTCAACAGCTAAGGGTTGGGTTGTTTTTTTGTTTACCATAATATTGTTAGGAATGTAAGTCTTACTCGATTGAAATCATGAGTATGAAAAGATTCAAATAAATAGATTACTGAAGATTCAGTGCGTATATTAGAATTAATTCTCCCATACTCCTTCTATTTTGTCAATATTTAAATCTATATTAGACACGATCAATGTTGCTAATCCTATAGAATAATGGTATTATACCTCAAGTTCTTTAGGCACATATGAAATTAGCATTATCATCTATTTTTGCAGCTTCTCTTTCGCTTTTCGTTCTCGCTACGCCAGCTCTTGCTGCGCAAACTCCTAATTGTGAACAAATCTATGGCGGAGGGATAACTTGTGAACAAAATGATCCTATCACCATAAACAAGCAAATCCAGAATCCAGAGAATCAAGAATACGTTGATAGTCTTCCACCAGAAGCTGCTGCATTTAAACCAGGACAGACTATTCGATTCAAACTTACAGTTTCAAACGTTGGCAATAATGCCGTGAGCAATATTGCTGTAAGAGATATCTTCCCTGTTTACCTTGAGTATGCAAAAGGCTCAGGGACATATGATGCAAAGACTCGAACGTTTAGCTTTACTATAGACTCGCTTGAGAAACAATCAAACAAAGTTTACTTTGTAGAAGCAAAAGTTGCTGCGGCAGATAAATTACCCAATTCTCCACAAATAAGTTGTGTTATCAATCAAGCGAGAGTTGAAGCGAATAGAAAAGTCAGCCAAGACAATGTAAAAGCTTGCGTCAGTAGAACTGATGCAACCGCTCAAGCGCAGAACAAACCAACCACAAGTAAAGGTGGACTTCCTATTTATCCCCCAACCCAGTCCAAGTCAACGCCAGAAACCGGTCCTGAAGCGCTTGCACTTATAGGGCTTGCACCGCTTGGTGCATTAGGATTCTACTTAAGAAAAAAGGCTTAAGCCCCCCACCTTCTTCATATATCTCATCCGGGAGTTACTGATTACCTTCAAACGATTTTGTGTCGCGCTATTTGGCAACGGCAATGTATAGCAGAGAAATGGCTCTTGGGTAATCCCATCAATTGCTAGCTTTACAATACCTTGATGATTGCCTAATGCAAGCAAGTCTTCGTCTTTGAACCGCTCTTTAAACTCTCGTGCCATAAAACTTGCGTCTTCTGAACCAAGAAGAAATGAGAAGATTGTTCCAGCATTACCAAAGATTGAACCACGAACATCTTGAGGAATCTGAGAAATATATTGATTAGCAAGAATTAAGTTCAATCGGTACTTTCGAGCTTCCGAAAGAATCTTGATAAAAGAACTTGTAGCAAAATTCTGGAACTCGTCTACATAGAGATAAAAATCTTGTCTATCATGTTCTGCGATAGAGACACGATTCATAGCTGCCAATTGAATTTTGGTAATAATCATCGCTCCAAGCAATGCAGAATTGTCTTCCCCAAGTTTTCCTTGAGACAAATTCAAAAGCAAAATCTTCCGTTCATTCATGATCTTTTCAAGATTGATCGTTGACTTCGGATTCTGCAGAATATTACGAATAAATCGTGAAGAAATAAACTGCCCAACCTTATTCAAAATTGGAGAGATGGATTCACTCTTCAGTCGATCAGGCATATTTGCAAACTCCCCTTCCCAATAACTTTTCAATACAGGATCATCGACCTTCTTGAGCACTTCTTTGCGGAAAGCATCATTGGTAAGCAGTTCAGGGACCATAAGGAGTGTCGGATTTGGTAAATGTGTTAAGGTGAACAAAGCATTACGGAGAATATATTCAAGCCTCGGACCCCAGGAATTACCATAGATCTTGTGGAAGATACCTACGATTCCAGAAACCACCAATTCCATTTGATAACTATCCGTTACTTCAAGCGGATTCAGCATGAAGGCGTAATCCAAATCCGATGGATCAAGATAGACCACGTCATTGATTCGATATGAAGGGATGTAATCAAGAATCTTCTCACAAAGATCCCCATGAGGATCAACAATGCAAACGCCTTTATTGTTCCGAATATCACTGATCGCCATATTTGCAATCAACGTCGATTTTCCTGTTCCTGTCTTTCCGATGATATACATATGCCTTCGTCTGTCATTTGCTTTAATGCCAAACGTTGTCATACGGTTCTTGTATTCGGTTCTGCCGAAGAAATTAACTTCTTTCTTTTCATCGTCAGTCATGCGTTCTGAGATCGGAAGTTCTTCCGGTGGATCAGAATAAATACTTTTATACCAAGAAATATTATGAATCTTTGCCAATTTAGCTGAGGGGAAATGATAGAGCGTCGCAAGTTCCTCGACGTTGAGGATTTGGTTTGGCATGAAGTAACGACTTCTGCTTAACATGCTATTGATAAGTCTTTTTCGCTGCCACAGAAACGTCCTATGATAAGACAAATTGTTACCTGAAGGATTGTTAACGCCTGCAAAACTATGTGCAAGCAGATGCATTAACTGATTACTTCGAGACTTATCAGAAGCTTTTACTGCCAAGCGAATTGCTGTTTTGAAACCATCATGTGCAATCTTCTGCTCAATAAGTTTTGCCCAAGGATTTGCAGTTTCTTTACCGGAAGCGTCTGTCGTTTTCTGTCTCGCTGTTTTGTAGCCATGTGATTGCCAGGATTTATTCACAGGCAACAGTTGATATTGTATAGCGATCTTGTCACCAATTTGTGATTTTGAGAGAAGCCCGAGTAATGTTGAGAAAGGATCAATTTCATGAAACTCTTTATAACTCTTGATCGGATAAATCGGACCATGCGTTAACTTCATTTGTCCAACGGTTAATGTCTCATCATCTTCTAAAATATCTGCGAGATAATCACGTGATGGCGTGACAAGAGATTTCGGATATTGCGCGATCAATTGGCTCTCAAGAAAGGTACGAAATTCAGCTGGAACCGTGACATAAAAATGAATAGTCTGATCAATAACCGCTAACTCCAGGCTAAAAGGGATCCCCCGCCACCATAATTCAAGCGCTCGCTTTTTCATATTAGTAAGCCCGGCCAGGAATTGCATCATAGCCTCAGGTGTTTCTTCGCCAGTACGTGTGGTTTTTATCTCGAGGACAATCCGATCTCCCGGATCTGAAAAAATCTTTGCAACAGGTAGGTTATCAATAAAAGGTAGTCTGAGCATTACACTTATAATACCAAATTTAACACTTCATAAACAGCAAAAAGGCATTAGGGGTCAGTATAGTCGGAGGGGTCAATCTCAAGTCTGTCGCAATTGACAGGGAGACTGAGTCCATCCGGCTCAACTAACTTTTTCACCCGAAGGTGACCTAATGCCTTAATGCACTATTCAGTTGTTGGAAAGTACACTTTCACTTACTCATGCGACTTGCATGGTGTGCTCCTTTTCGTAGGATGTCGGGAGGTCCTCGCGATCTCGTGATGATTGTCATGACTCAGTCAGACATGTCGGGATCGATGAAGTCGATGTCCACGTCGTCGTTGGTGAGTGTTTGAACTTCGGTGAAGATGAGCGTCAGCACTGACTCGAGATTGATAGTCAGGACGATGATCGTCACGACAGCCTTACTCGACTCCACAGGGAGTGACGAACCGAACCGCTTTCGCAGCGTAGCCACCAGGCCCTGTGTCAGGCTTTCGTCACCGGACGTACGAACAGTGATCTCACACTTTCCTTGAACTTGGGTCATTGCTGACTTGCCTCCCCGTTCTCGAGATTGATCACGATGTGTTCGTCCGAATTACGGTCGAAGTGAGTCCCGAAGAGCACAACGGCGTCGATGTCGTTTGGGACACACCCTGTTTCTGCATTGCAGAACGCATCCAGGTCAGACCTGAACGGTTGTGGAACAGGACCGAAGTTGCGGACTGCTAGCACGAGAGCCTCGAATGCAGAGTAGTTCTTGTCGCGAAGAATTCGTAGCTTCTCCAGAATGGGAAACACGTCTCCTATCGAAACATTTGAACCATCTCGCATTGTGAACGGTTGACCGATCATTACTTTGCTCCGTTCTCGTTTGGAGTTCTGCGTGTGCGGATACGACGACGAGGTGCCTTGGCGATCTTGATCTCAGTGAGGTCCAGAGCCATCAGCGTGTACATCAGAGGATGCGCCTGCTCCATCGTGGAACATGTCACCTCTGCGGTGTTGTCACCTGTACGACGCATCTCGAGTCTGTAAGCACCTTGTACCACTGAAATCGCTGCATCGATCCAGTCCTTTGCATTTCTTCCTGACGACGTGATCGTAATCACTCGCTCGGAAAAGTTGTCAGTCATGCTGTCTCCTCGTAGTCTCGATGTTATCCGTGGCCGCCGACAGAAAGAATTTCTTCCCGAACAGAGTCTGGAATCGTTCCTTCTGCATTCATCAGTCCAAGTTTGACCAGATTCGTTGTCGATTCTCGATCAAACTGTCCATAACCGAACCTGACCCACATTTCCAGAACCCTGTACGCTTTTGGATCCTCTAAGTAGAGTCTCTGCAAGCTGGCCCTGGCTTCGTTGTCAGTGATGATTACCTCCGTGTGTTGTGTAGCCAGTTAAGATGGCATACTAAGTACCAAGCATGATACTCACTATGCCACCTACTGGTGCTACATTACTTTCCATTAACTGTTAACGTGCAAGAATATAGATCTATAAGAAAAAGAGCGCAATATACCCAATCTTACATTACTATGGGTGTAAATATAGCAATTTCGTGACTAGAAGTCAATATTATAGGATAATATATTCATGCCGCTAATATCATTTGAGGCATCTCTGTTTATTTCTTCACCTAGTAAAATGAGACTAACTTGAGGCTAAAACTTGACAAAGACTCTAATGTTTGTTAGTCTTTACCCCTCTTCTGCCCCATTATACGTCTGCCTAATTACTGCGTATAAAAAGAATCCAAGTATGAAATTCAAGGACTCAGTTGTCACTGTTATTCTGCCTGTTTATAACGCAGGGAAGTTCTTGCCAGAGTGTTTGGCTAGTCTTCAGGAACAAACATACCAAGATTTACAAATCATCGCTATTGACGATCATTCACGCGATGACTCTCTTGCCATTTTGAAGCACTTCAAAAAGGAATTCAAAAACCTTGAAATCTACACAAATAAAAAACGGTATGGTCTCGCAATTTGCTACAACCGCGCAATGAAGAAAGCACATGGACGATTTATCGCCTTTATGAATCCAAACGATATTAATTCTATTAGTAGATTCAAAAGACAAGTAAACTTTCTGATGAATCATCCAAAAACTGTTGCTGTTGGAACACAATTTACGAGTATCAATGATGATAATAAAAAGCTTGAACGAAGTAGTCTTCCAGAAACTCCAGAAGAGATCTATGACAACTTGTTGCCAGCTTCCCCACTTCACCCTGAAACAGTTATGGTTGATCGTATGATGCTTCCAAAGGATCTGCTTTATTTCAAGCACAATAAATATCCATTTGTCTTTACTGAAGTTTTTGTCAAATTCTTCCAATACGGAAAGGTAGCAAACATTAAACAATCACTGTACTTCCACAGAGAAGGAATCAAGCGTGGCGTACGCAATAGATCACGCGTAAAGCAATTTGTTTCTATGATGAGACTATGGCTTTCATCTCGAGCAAATCATGAATACCGACCAAGTATCAGGACAACACTCCCTGCTATCCTTCGAAATGCGTAGTCATATCTCGCGTTAACTTCTAACTTATTCATCTCTTGGGGAACGTTCCCTATTATCAACAGCTCCTCATTAATGTGTCAAAAATGGCATTGTGGAGAACTGTTAATTTTATTCAAAAGTTATCCACATAAATGTTTATAAGTTATAAACGTTGATATATCAAGCTAAATTTATATAAATTTATTATAGGTTATGTGCTTTTTTGCATATACAATATTATAGGTTGACAAGTATTTTCGGTTATGATACTATTTATGCAGTTTATGGAATGGTTAACCGTTTTTCTGTCCAAAAAGAAAGACATTTCACTGAAAACGGTTGATGATCACAAACGTGAGGCTTTGGTAGAACAAGGTCGAGAACAGTTTGAAAAATTGATGGAGAAAGGGTTAACCGTTCCAGTAGCACATTTATAAGCTAGATTTATACGTATTGGTTCAGAGCTTTGCGACTGAGAGGAGTATTTTGGGTAAAATGTTCTTTGAAGAAATTGCAGAAGAGAGAGTTTTGAGTCTGTATATATAAATTTAAACAAAAAAAAGAGCATCACTTTCGTTACTCAAAATGATAAGTTCAGGTACGATAAGCAATGCTCTTAGGGTAAATGACATTTAGTCCTTCAGGCAGGAATAAAACTAACTGTCAAAGAAAATATATCTGAAATGATATTGTGTTGTCAAGAAAATTACTGAAGCTAAAAATCAGCAATTGCATTGATACATCAATATTTTTCATGAAAATGTTTTCACGTAGGCTCATCTTTTTAGATGAGGTAGGAGCTTTGGGCAGGAGCTCCTACTTCTTTCAAGAAGATGAGCTTTTTTTGTGGGAATACAGCACTGAAGAAACGAAAAGACAAGGATAACTAGATTCGTTTTGCAAAGAGGATACGTCCTGTGGCTGTTTGGATAATACGGGCAACGACTACATCGATAGTTTTTCCTATTTCCCCACTACCCTCTTCTACTACAATCATTGTTCCATCATCGAGATATCCCACACCTTGCGTAGGATCTTTTCCTTTATGGCTCACATTTATATGCAGAGATTCGCCAGGAACAGCAATAACTTTCAAGCTATTCGCTAAAGCATTCATATTGATGACAGTCACGCCATCAATACTTGCTTTCTTTTCGAGATTGTAGTCGCATGTAATGATTTTACCTTTGTGGAATTTCGCAATCTTCGTAAGCTGCTCATCAACCTCAGTATTTGCTCGATATGGTTTTTCCTGTTCTTCTGGAAGGACCATGACTTTAATCTTCTTTGACTTACGCAAGTTTTCCAAAGATTCCAAACCTTTACGGCCACGCATTCGCTTCACAGTATCTTGCGTATCGGCAAGGTGTTTGAGTTCGAGAAGGATATTTGGTGTAAGGACGATTGTCCCGTTAAGCAAGCCGCTGTAGATCACGTCAAAGATTCTTCCATCAATGATTGCTGATGTATCGAGAAAAATACCATTTTCAATTTTAGTAGCCTTCTTTACCTTTTTCTTTGCACGAGGTCTACTTACCATATTCGGCAAACGTGTGAGAAGGGTTTTTGAGACTTCATCCGCGATTGCACCAATCAGTCCAGGAGAAAATGCCTGAGCCTTTTTATCGTCATCCTTTTTCTCTTCAAGGATTTCTTTTGTTACTTCTTTTATTGGATCTTCTTTTGCCATATTATTTTCCTCCAAGCTGTGTCAGTACTTGAATCAATGAACGGTATTTCTTCGCTGTAATAACGTTTTTGAAGCCCATCTTCTCAGCTTCTCGAGTACGTTTTTCTAAACCTGTCACTGCACGAAGCTCTCCAAGAAGTCCAACCTCAGCAATACCCACAGTTTGTTGCATTGGAACGTTCTTCACACTTGAATACACAGCGAGGCAGATTCCAAGATCAATGCCTGGATCAGAAAGTTTCATTCCCCCAGCCACGTTTACAAACACATCCATTGTGTCTACTGGTAGTCTACAATGTTTTTGTAAAACTGCAAGTAACAATTCGACTCGTTTTGCATCAACTCCGGAGACAACTCGGCGTGGCATAGGAAGTCGTGTAGTGACCGCTAAGGCTTGTAATTCTACCAAGAACGCTCGAGACCCTTCCAATGTCGCGACAAGAACTGTCCCAGGCACGTTATCTTGTTTCTGCGTTAGGAAGAGTTGCTCAGGGTTTGTTGCCTCTTGCATTCCTTCCTCTTCCATAAGGAAAATTCCAACCTCATCGACAGGTCCAAAGCGGTTTTTTAAGCTGCGCAAGATTCTTGTCTTAGCAAACTTCTCACCTTCAAGGAAAAGCACAGTATCTACCATGTGGGACAAAACCATCGGACCAGCAACCATACCTTCTTTGGTAACGTGCCCGACGATAACGATTGGGATATTGTGTTGTTTGGCCACGCGGACGAATTGCAAAGCTCCATAACGAACTTGCCCTACTGAACCTGAAAGGCCTTGGACGTTTTGTGACTCAATGGTTTGAATGGAATCAATCACTACAAGATCTGGTTTCATCGTCTCGATCTGCTCAACGATAAGATCTGCATCGGTTAAAGCCAAAAGGAATAAATTGTCATCATCAGCCTTGTCTTTCGAACTTTGCTTTAATTGCTCAGCAATACGAACTGCACGCATTTTAACTTGCTCGACGGATTCTTCGCCGCTAATATACAGGACTTTCTGCGCGTCTTTCCCCCGAGACAAACTAAGAGCCAATTGCAGAAGCAAAGTCGATTTTCCAACACCGGGATCACCTGCAATAAGACTGACAGAACCGCGAACAATCCCTCCTCCCAAAACAGTATTCAATTCTTGATATTTAGTTTGTATCCTCGACTTTTCTTGATAAACAATTTCGTTGAGTTTTTGAGGTTTTATTTCTGTTCGTTGTCCTGGACTGATGGAAGTTGTTGTCCCTTTTTCTTTGGCAAAACGCATTTCTTTCAGCGTGTTCCACATACCACATTCGGGACATTTCCCGTACCATTGAGGAGTGTCGTAGCCGCATTCCTGACAGACAAAATTAGTGATCTGTTTTTTAGCCATAAATCTATTATACTCTCGGACAGAAGAATGTAAAAACGCAAAAAGGAAATGAGTTCAGGAAATGTTTATCGGTAGCCCATTGGCTTTTCGAGTAGAATCGGAGCCACAATAATGCGGTGCTTTCGCTTATCGTAGTCAGCTATTGTTAAATTAACTTTTTGTCCAACTGTATAGGTCGTTCCCATAGCAATTTTATCCTTTTTGATGATACCTTCGACAGCTTCATCACCATTGATTGAAAGCACAACATCGCCATCTTCAAGGCGGACGACTTCACCTGTAACCTTCTTATCTACAGGATATGTTTCCATCAATTCTTCAAAAGGATCAGCTGTGAGTCTTTTAATTGAAAGGCTTACTCTTCGTGTTTCAGCATCAAATCTAGTGAGTACAGCTTCAATCTTTTCACCTGCAGAGTATGTACCTGTGATGTCAGCAACCTTATCCCATGAAGTTTCTGAAATATGGATAAATCCTTCCAATGCATCATCTGATTTTGGCAATGGTAATGCAACGAAAATACCAAAAGGTGTGACATTTGTGATAGTCACTGAAACTTTTTCGCCTACTTTAAATTGCTTACTGAGCTTGCCAAATTCTTCAGCTGACATTGATTTCTTTTGGGAGAAGATTACTTTATTGTCTTTTCGGTTGATCTCAATAACTGTGACTTCTAGCTGTTGCCCCGCTGAGACGGATTCTCCACCATGAGAAATATGAGACTGAGGAAGGAAACCTGAGATACCAAATGCAGTATCAACTAGATACCCAGCTTTTGTGGTGTCTTTTACCGTAACTTCAACCTTTTCTGACTTCTTTTGAAGTTCTTCTAACTTACCCCAAGCCATATCTCCAAGATATCGACGGAGTGACACAATAGGTTGACCACTTTCTGATTCAGGATTCAAGACATTTACTTCAACAGTATCTCCAACCTTAAATGTTGAAAGGATCGTATTAATGATTCTTTTGTCTCGTTCAAGCACATGCGCTTCAGTTTTTGCGCCTGCATCAACAAGGATCTCATTTGTACTTAATTTGGTAAGCTTAGCTTTAACTGTTTCACCTTTTTTTAAGGTTACAACTTTATTTTGGTGTGCTGCCATCAATTTGGCCATTGCACTTTGGGCGTTTGAGGAATTAGCGTGTGAAGTTTTTGACATTCATAAAATACCTTTCTTACAAAGATAGTGCAAGTATAGCATTTACAGCGCTTTGTCGCAAGGCTTACTTATCTATTCTATGAAGTTGTTTGAGTGAGGTGTAAAGCGTATACCCAATAATTGGAAATAGCATTCCAATAATAACAGTATAGAGTCCATTGAAAATAATATGCATTTCGGCACTCGTTCTCACGAAGAACAGATATAAAAGAGACAATCCAACGATAAAGGGTAAATAAACACCGAAATAGCTTCGGAAGACAGCCAATCTATTGCCTTTTGTTATTGCTCGACTTTGGAGAAGGGACTTTTTAATACTCTTCCCCTCAATTACAACATAAAATAGTGCCTGGCTAAACATAACTCCCCAGATAATCCCGGGAATAACCAATAGTAAGAGTCCACAAATAGAAATGGTAAAAGTAATGGCGGTTATAGCAAGTGCATCGGGAACATACCGTAAAGTACCACGCAGGATATCACCAAAATTTTTATTCTCAGCTTGTTCTCGAATATGAACATAACGGATAAACCAAGTCTGAATAAGCGCCGACCAAAGTACTGTTATAAATAACGACAGAAACGACGCATTTGGGAAAATTGTCTGGACAAGATATGTTCCAATTAATAAAAATGTGCCGCTAAACAAAACCGCACCAATATATTTTTTGTACAAAAGAAAAGAATTTTTGACAACCACTGTGACATCAATTCTTCGAGTGGAAGAAATGTGTTCATTACTCATGGGATCATGCTAACAAGTCGATTAATCAGTGTCAATATTGTACTCATACGCATTTCTTACGTCACCCACTTGACAAATTACAAAAAGTGTTATAATATAGGACGTAATGAATTGAGATAGACACTTTTAGTTTAAAGCTATTGGGGCTAAAAAGATCTTCTCAAGGAAATAACTACAAGACTATGACATTTTTAAAAGTAACAGGAATCGTGGTAGTAACAGCAGCACTTCTCGTAAGTGGCGGCTTATACTTCACGACAAATCACTCAATTAAGCAGCAACAGCAAGCTAAGTCAGCTGATGTTGATGCAACACAAAATGAATCCCCTGCTCAGGAAGATTGGGAGAATTTTGAAGCACCCTTACAAAAGACAGAAGAAGCTCCAGCAGAAAATAATGATGCAACTACAGCGACGTACAACAATGACATTGCTGTACTCACAGATAGAATTAATCGTTTGCAACAACACATGTACGTTCAAATGCGAACATGTTCCCTTAATGCTCAGACATTGAGAAATACTGTTAATCGATTGGAAGCTCAAAACGATCAATTGGATGCACAAAAAGATCGAATCAATGATCAATTAAAAGATGTTAACTCTTCTACACCTGAAGGCCAAAACCGTCGAAGAGCACTTATCGCACAGCGAGATAGAATTGATGATCAACGACAGAGTGTTCGAAGAACAATTGCTGATGTTCGAAAGCAATTTACACGATTACAATCTGATTGCCGAAAAGCAATTAATGATACAAAAGCACAAAAAAGAGATGCAGAAAACCAATTGCAAAGAGCATACAGTAATTCAGTAGCTTACTACCGCAAATAAGCCACTAGCGCAGGGCTGATATAATGTATCCATCAATGGATAGCATTAAGCAAAATCTCATCTTTCTTTACGGTCCAGAGCAAGGAGAAGCAAACTTTACCGAGCTTAAGCAACTACTAAAAGATTGTAAATATTCATCAACAAATCCTCGAAAAAGCTTTTTTTCAGAGAAAGATATTACCATGATAAGCTATGGCAATTCATTTCAGGAATCCCAGAAGCCTTCACTTGAAACGCTCCATGCATTTTTGAAAGAGCATACAGAGCAATCAATCAATACAGTACACATACTTCCCTTCCATCCTGACGGAAAAGACCGAGGGTTTTCAGTAGTTGATTTTTATCGCGTGAAGGAAGGCTTTGGTGATTGGAATACGATCGAATCTATAGCAAAAGACTATCGATTAATGGCGGATCTCGTGCTCAATCACGTTGCAGCTTCGCATGATTGGTTTCAGAAGTTTCTTGCAGGCGAAGATGCATATAAAGATTATTTTATTAGCTACGCTCCGAAAGAGTTTACGCCTGAACTAAAAAACCAATTAGATAAGGTTTTTCGGCCTCGATCTTCACCCCTTCTCACTCCTTTTGAAACAAAGCATGGAAAACGATTAGTCTGGACGACCTTTAGTGTGGATGGGCAAGTTGATCAGATTGACCTCAACTATCGCAATCCACAAGTTCTTTTGGAAATGATCAAAGTATTTTTGTTCCAAATGGAAAAAGGTGTACGAATCTTCCGTATGGATGCAATTACCTTTGTCTGGAAAGAACTTGGCACAAGCTGTGTCCATCTTCCCCAAGGCCATGCAATATTGCAAATCTTTCGAAAGATTCTGGAAGAAGTTTGTCCTGAAGGCATTATCATAACTGAGACAAATGTGCCTCATAAAGAGAATGTTTCGTATTATGGCGATGGGAATAATGAGGCACATATGGTCTATAACTTTGCGCTACCCCCCTTAACACTCCATGCAATTTATACGGGAACTGCAACCTATCTTTCGTCTTGGGCAAAGACGCTTTCTGATGATTTACCCGCAAAGCAAACCACCTTTTTTAATTTCCTCTCATGCCATGATGGGATCGGTATCCTCGGAGCTCGTGGGATTTTGCCTGATAACGAAATCGAAAAGATATTTGAGATGACTGTTGAGCATGGAACAAGACTTGGATACAAAGCTCTTCCAAATGGTAAGACTGCTGTTTATGAGATGTGCGCAACATGGTGGTCAGCTGTAAGTCGTGATGAAGTTCCCTTTGAAGAAGCGCTTCAAAAAGTGATTATGACACATGCTCTTTGCTTTGCCCTAGTAGGAGTTCCGGCAGTATACTACCTCTCTCTTTTTGGAAAAACAAATGACATAGAAGCATTTAATGAGACAGGTCACATCCGAGATATTCTACGTACAAATTTAAATTACTCCTGGCTTGCAGGGAAACTTGCAGATGCAACATCGAAAGAAGCTCAAGTCTTTTCGGCTATGAAAGCTCTTATCAAAGAACGAGCTTCTCATCCGGCATTGCATCCAGAGGCGGCACAAGAAGTTTTGGATCTCGATCTGAGAGTTTTTGCCCTACTACGAACATCGGCAAATGAGACGCTTCTCGCGCTCCACAACGTCTCTGGAGATACTGTAGAGATAATATATAAAGGAACTCATTATAAACTCCTCGCTTATGGATATTTATGGCAAGTGCTTACAGACTAACGATCTCTTTGAAAGGTCAGCTTTGGCCTCTCGTAAAGTACTCTTCTTTTGAGCTTTCGATAACCTTCAGTTAACGTAGGGAAAAAGATATCTGGCTTCAGACGCTGACGGATGACACCAATCTCATGCTTATTGAATGGCATTTGGATATCATGATCTTGTGGAGGAATGGACTTACCTTCTTTACTCAGCATATATGTAGTATATACAAAAAAACCTCCCTTACTGGAGGTTTCTTTGATTTATCTTTAATAACAAAAATATTCTGGCGACGACCTATTTTCCCACCGAAGGTAGTATCGTGAGCGCTATTACGTTTCACTTCTCTGTTCGGAATGGGAAGAGGTGGTGCCATAATGCTTCAATCACCAGAAAATTTTTGTTATTAAAGTACTGAGCTGCTCCTTTCGAAGCTCCTCAAAGAGTGAAGAGAAAAACATGTCTATTAAAATAATTTACTGTCAACCATTAGTAAGGGTAAGCTTAACACATTACTGCGCTTCTACTGCCCTCCTATCAACCTGGTAGTCTTCCAGGGGTCTTTCAGATCTTGCGATCCATCGAAATCTTATCTTGGAAACGGTTTCCCACTTAGATGCTTTCAGCGGTTATCCGATGGGAATCTAGCTATCCGGCAGTGCCCACTTTCGTGGAACAACCGGCACACCAGGGATTCCCTCATCCCAGTCCTCTCGTACTAGGGACAAACTTCCTCAAATTTCAAACGGGTATACAGGATAGAGACCGAACTGGCTCACGCCGTTCTGAACCCAGCTCGCGTACCACTTTAACCGGCGAACAGCCGGACCCTTGGGACCTTCTCCAGCCCCAGGATGTGATGAGCCGACATCGCTGTCGAATCACATATTACTATGTGCACTGACTATACCTTCATCCTCTTTTGGTAAGAGGAGCTAGCCTTTTAGGTAAGTTATAAATTTATCTTGCGATATGAACTTACCTCCATCTGTAAACAGATGAGTCGATACGGGGCCTCGCCATAAGGCGGGCTTCCCTCGGTATTGGCCATTAATTGTTCGGGTTAATGGTGTCCACCGATTTTAGCTAGTATTTCTTATCCACACGCACCTCTATCGTGCGTTTTTGGATAATCAAGCTTCAGAGATTACTCTCTGGGCGCCCCAATGTGTAGTTAAGGTGCCAAACCGCATCGTCGCTGTGGACGCTTGGATGCGATCAGCCTGTTATCCCCGGGGTAGCTTTTATCCGTTAAGCTGTGTGCATACCACTATGCATCACAGGATCACTAAAACCTACTTTCGTACCTGCTCGACTTGTGGGTCTCGCAGTCAAGCTGGCTTATGCTTTTGCGCTATCACTCCGATTTCCATCCGGAGTTAGCCAACCTTTGTGCGGCTCCGTTGCGTTGTAGGAGCCTACCTCCCCAGTAAAACTGCCCACCAGACACTGTCCCCCGCCCGTATTTTTATGCGGGTCGGAGTTATGCTCACTCATTCCAAAGAGAGGTATTTCACTGATGACGAATCTCCCTCCTATTCTAAACAATTAGAGTAAGCTTGCAAATGCCAAGCTACAGTAAAGCTCCCGGGGTCTTTTTGTCCATGTATACCTAGGCCGCGTCTTCACAGCCATCTCAATTTCACCGGGTAAAGGATTAAGACAGTTACTTTGTCATTCTACCTTTCGTGCGGGTCGGAACTTGCCCGACAAGGAATTTCGCTACCATAGAACAGTTATAGTTACTGCTGCCGTTTACTGGAGCTTAAATCCTAGGCTGATTCTTGCGAACTTCACCCGAGATTTTTAACTTACCAGCACTGGGCAGGTGTCAGCCCCTATACGTTACTTTTCAGTTTTGCAGGGACCTGTGTTTTAGATAAACAGTTGCAAAGTAAACTTTTGCTGTGGCCATCACGAATTGTAATGGCGAGGCATCTCCCAAAGGTTACGCCTAGCTTTTTTGCCGAGTTCCTTAATCCTCTGTCTCCCGATCACCTTAGTCTACTCGACCTGCCCACCTGTGTCGGATTGCGGTACGGTAATATACGCGTTTTACTGTATCTTACGATAAGTATAATGAGGCTTTTCCTGGGAACTGAAAAAGATTGAATTATCCCCCTTTCGGGGAACTCTCTATCGCAGCTCGAATAAACAAAATAGCGGATTTGCCAACTATCTCTGTCTAACTGCTTAGACCCGCCGTAACGGGCTCAAGTCTTCCAATTCCGTCACCACCTTACAATACGCATAAATTGTAGTCGAATGTTAACGACTCGTCCATCGAACTAATCCCCTTTAACGAGGAAGGTTCTTAGGGCCGACTCACCCTCCGCTGATTTACATTGCGGAGGAAACCTTGGGCTTTCGGTGTGCAGATATCTCATCTGCATTACGTTACTCATGCCGGCATTCTCACTTCTGTCCGCTCCACCAAACTTTACAGTTCAACTTCACTGCAAACAGAACGCTCCCCTACCAAAATATAATGATCGCTCATTATACAGTCTCCAATTTCGGCAAGAAACTTAATCCTCGATACATTTTCGGCGCCACAATCCATCCGCCAGTGAGCTGTTACGCTATCTTTAAAGGGTGGCTGCTTCTAAGCCAACCTCCTGGGTGTCTCTGGATCATGACTTCCTTAAAAACTTAGCTTCTATTTAGAGGCCTTAATTGGGAGTCTGGGCTGTTTCCCTTTTGACTCATCAGCTTAGCCCGACAAGTCTGACTACTATGCTAAAGACCGTGTATTCGGAGTTTGTTTGGATATGAGAAGTTGCCCCCCCATGATCCATTCAGTGCTCTACCCCACGGGTTATACATAGCGCTATACCTTAATATATTTCGGGGAGAACCAGCTATCTCTGGGTTCGTTTGGCATGTTGCCCCTAACCTCAAGTCATCCCAGCCCATTGCTACGGACACGGGTTCGGGCCTCCTCTCGATATTACTCGAGACTCACCCTGCTCAAGGTTAGCTCACCCAGTTTCGGGTTTAATGACTGCTACTATGGTAGCCCAGTTAGGGCTCGCTTTCACTCTGTCTTCCCAACGTCGTTGGTTAAACTATCGCAACAATCATAAACTCACCGGCTCATTCTTCAATAGGCACGACATCATCCTGATAAATCAGGACCCTGTCTGCTTGTTAGCCAACAATTTCAGTTCTATTTCATCCCCCTCCCGGGGTGCTTTTCACCTTTCCCTCACGGTACTAGTTCACTATCGGTAGATTTTGATATTTAGGCTTGGATCGTGGTCGACCCAGATTCCCACAAAGTTTATCGTGCTTCATGGTACTTAGGTACAAACTATCGTAAACATTCCTTTCGCGTACACGGCTTTCACGTTCTTTGGCGGTCCATTCCGGAACCTTCTGCTAGAAATGTTTAATCGAATGTCGTCTGCCCTGCAACCCCACTAACGTGGTTTAGCCTGTTCCGCTTTCGCTCACCGCTACTAACGGAATCTCATATGATTTATATTCCTGGCGTTACTAAGATGTTTCAGTTCACGCCGTACCCACCCATACGCTAATATAACTCCTTGCGGAATTAACTTCACATAGGGGCACTTGTCAGAGACAAGTAGGTTTCCCCATTCAGAAACCGCCGGATCAAAGGTTGATGGCACCTCCCCGACGAGTATCGCCGCCGTCTGCGTCTTTCCTCGGTCAAAATCTCCAAGGCATCCGTTGTTGGCATTAATTGTAAATTATTTCAACTTTACCTACCGTAATGTAGGTAAAGATTTAAGACATGATTATTTTATCCTGGATTGCGCCATGGACGTCTGCGGGTGCAGACAAAACACAATTCAGGATATTCTCTTCACTTTTTAAAGAGCCTCATTCATCTAAAGATGAAGGAGTATCTATCATCAAGTCACTCAGGCAAACCCTCTCTTACTAGAGGGTTTGCCTCAATGCTTGATTTCACTTGCAAAACTGGTGGACCGTACAGGATTTGAACCCGCCACCCCCTCAGTGCAAATGAGGTGCTCTACCAAATGAGCTAACGGCCCAGATATTTGATTCGAAAGAGCGAAATTGAACAGAAGAAAGACTGATGAGTATGAAGACGTTTTACGCCTTTAGTTTGGGTAGAAAACTAAAATTTTACAGAACATCATATACGAGACTTCTTCGGTTCGTAAAAGTTATCTTATCATAGCCTCATTTGAGTGTCAATAGAGGGAAATTATGAAGAATATAGGATTATTCTTTTGCAGCCAACCATCGTTCAGCATCAAGAGCCGCTTGGCAACCTAATCCTGCCGCTGTAATTGCTTGCATATATTCTTTGTCATGGACATCCCCTGCTACAAAGACACCATCGATATTTGTCTTTGTATGCTCTGCTGCTTTAATGAATCCTTTTTCATCGACATCAATACCTGGGAAGACTTTACTATTTGGTATATGGCCAATGGCAACAAATACACCATCTGTCTTCATTTCACTTGTCTCTCCTGTGGCATTATTCTTCAGAGTTACACCTTCAACCTTGAATTCACCTTTAATTTCTTCAATTTGAGTATTCAAAAGGAATTTGATCTTTGGATTTGCTCGGGCTTTATCTTGCATGATTTGCGAAGCTCTGAGTTCATCTCTTCGATGAACCACGGTGACACTCTTTGCAAAGCGAGTCAAAACACATGCTTCTTCCATTGCACTGTCGCCTCCACCGGAAACGATAACATCTTTCTCTTTAAAGAAAGGTGCATCACATGGAGCACATGATGAAACTCCTCGACCAATCTTTTCTGTTTCTCCAGGAACGCCAAGCCATTTAGTATCAGCACCTGTTGCAATGATAACTGTTTTACCTTGATATGTTTTTTCTTCAGTCGTGACAGTAAATGGCCCACCAGCTTTTGAAAAATCACCTTGAGTGAACTTCACGTCGACAATCTCTGCTCCATGATGTTCCGCTTGCTTGCGCATGTTTGCCATAAGGTCTGGACCTTGAATGCCTTCAGGAAAACCTGGGAAATTCTCAACTTCAGTTGTAAGCATAAGTTGTCCACCCCATTTATCGCCTGCAATAACAAGTGTTTTGAGACTAGCACGGGTTGTATAGATTGCTGCGGTTAATCCTGAAGGACCGGAGCCGATGATGATGACGTCGTAGAGGTTTTCCATCAATTAGAGAGCTTTATCGATTTCTGATTTGTATGCTGCTTTGCTTTGAGCTCCAACCATTGCTTGTACTGGTTTTCCATTTTTAAAAACCATAACTGTTGGGATACTCATAACTCCATATGTTCCTGCTGTTTGCTGATTTTCATCGACATTCATCTTACCTACTGCAACTTTACCATCGTATTCTTTTGCGAGTTCTTCAATAATAGGAGTTACCATTTTGCAAGGAGTGCACCAAGGAGCCCAGAAATCAACAACAACTGGTTTGTCGCTGCCGAGGACATCTTTTTGGAAATTTGCATCTGTGAAAGTTACGTCTGCCATAAGTGTCTATCTAATATAGCAACTACTAAATGTGGTGTCAATGACTTACTTAAAAGTTAGTATGCACCTTTCTCAAACGTAGTTAAATTGATGTCTAGAGCCTCAATTGTCGAAATAACCTTTGGGCTTGTGAGAATCTCAAGATCTTTCATTCTCCATTCCCCTTGGCTCGCATCAACTGCAGGATGAAACATATATTCTACTACTTCTCCATCTTTTATCTGATGCAATGATTCAATAAATGATTGAATCGGATCTGTTTGTTGATAAAAATATCGCAGATCAACTCGATCAACAACTCGAATACCTTGCGATCGTGCAGCCTGCGTAAACATATCATCAACTATAAATTCTCCTCCATAAACAGAACTCTCAGAAAAGGGGCTCGGATGGCGCAATGCCAGATTAAATTCTTTTGCAAGTTCCTTATATATTGTTAGGATCGGTTCATAGCTTGCAACTCCATGATGACTATCCAAATGATCAATCGTTCCAAAAGATTCTTTCACTTTAGCAATCTGGGCATGCAACTCTTTTTTAACCGCTTCATTCTTCATCGTACCGAAATATTCCTTCCAGGCACTGCCCTGCCATTCTTTCACCGAATCAATATTTTTATATGGACGAACAAATGTTTGAAAATCCCATTGATCCTGAACCAATACAGGACCATACGTAAGATTTAAATGAACACCAATTGCTAACGGAGGTTTAGACAATGTACTTTTGAGATTATCTATAAGGTCTTGATCACCTACTGAATTTGCCAACACTGTTGTACTTGTAAGGATTCCTTGTGTGTAGGCTTGGACTATTCCTTGGTTTACACCTAAGCTATAGCCAAAGTCATCTGCATTTATAATTACTTTTTTCGCCACTATTCTAGCTCCTCTGTCTTGGTATGGAGGAAGTAGAACCACTGATCGAAGAAGGCGAAAAGGTATTTGAATGGCGCTTCGATAAAGAAGTCAAAGAGCATAAGGAAGATATTGATTTGCGCGATACTTGTCGTCAAACGTCGACCGACTCGGATAATCGGCATGAAGAGGAAGTCTACTAATAGTGTTCCAAAACCCTGCTTCTCTCCTACTCTATATACATTTGAAAGAAGTGAAATACGATACGCCAAGAATGAAACGATTGCTAAGAAGAACAAGAAGATAAATTGGCTGACTGGATTGAAACCAAACCGTGTGAGGATCAAGATCAACGATCCAAATGAGATGACAAAACCAATCGACCAAAGAATCGTAAAGGCAGTCATAAATCCTTTATCGGTTTGTGTCTTGTGGATAAGTAATCGATTACCAAGCACTGGATCGTTCTCATAAAGCAGTTGCGTTATATATTTGAAAACCAATTCTGAATTATCTTTTCCTGGCGCACGGATGAAAAGTCCAACGATAACCATAAGTAACGGTGGAACTGTCGTATTTACGATAATAGAATTCCAATGGATTTCTCCGTACACAAGCGTTTCGTAAGAACCTTCAACAAAGAAAGCAAAGCCTAACTTGGTAATCAAAATAAAGATAAACGAACGGATAATCGCCCGTCTCACACGTGAAGTAATACCGTTATAACGCACTTCACAAGCTGCAAAGACAGCTTCTTTGAGCTCTTCTTCATTTTCAAGAATCGATTTCCAATTCTCCTTTTTGGATTGCAGAATATCATCAAAGATGAAAAATGCCGCAGTTCTTCGTTTTACATACGTGTAAATCTTGTCACGATGGACATATTTCATCTGTCGGTGGATTTCATCATAGCCTTGTTTGAAATGTTCTGCAGTAAATTCCAATGTCTTTGGTGTCAACCGTCCAAAGTACTGCGAGAACATGTGATAACGCAGAAATGCCAAATCATCCCGAGCAAACGCTTTACGGACAGCCATAAATACTTGGGCATCTTTCGTTTCAGGCTTCTCATCCTCTATCGAGACATCATCTTTGAGAACATGGAACATGAAGTTGGCGATAAGTTCTTTGGGTTTCTTCGGATTCAGAATGTATTGGATATCAGCAGACATTAAGTCATACGTCCAATCATTCATTTCACTTTCTGAAAGCTTATGCTTTGCAAGTACTTTCAAACGGAGCTGTAAATACAAATCAATTGTCTCTTCAATCTTATGGACAACTGAAGCACCTACCTCATTGTCTGGCAAATACCTTGCCCACAGTAATTCTTTCACCAATGGATTTGCAGTTGTCTTCCCGTTTCCGCCAAGGAGCAATCGGCGCTTGAGGATACGTTCAATTGTAGCGCGAAGAATAACTTCATCTTCACGAAATTCCATCGCATTGCGCAGCTTCTCATACCAGGAAGCAAATTTAGTCACAATTGGGTTTACAGTGATACGACGTTCTTCATGCTCATGATTATGCTTTTCTTCAAGCGCATCGATGAGATACTTTGCCAACGGTGAAAGCGGACGGAAGTTGTACATAGGTTATTCTATTATTATATCATTCCCAGCCCAACCTAAAGCAACAGTTTTCCTTCCCATTGACAAACAAATCACCAGCAAATACAATGGACTCAATGAGAAAGGCAGCTACCTCTAAATCGACTACTAAATCAACCAAAACGGCTGCTCTTACATCTGAAACTCCGGTAGAAAAAACAACTTCAAAAGACAAAGACCACTTCACTCTTAAAATCCCTCGACTTGGTTTTAAACAAGGTAATTTAAATGTCTATCTTGTTTTTGTCCTCGTCATCTTCGCCTTCTTGTTGGGTATGCTCACCAATAAAGTCCTTTATCTTGAGAATGAGTTGAAAGCAGGATCCAATGCGAACACAGCAACTGGAGCAAATGCACAAGACGCACTTCCGACAACGCCTCCTCCACCGCAAGTGGTAAAAGTTGATAATGGTAAATTACCAACACTTGGAAGTAATGATGCAAAAGTAACGATCGTCGAATTCAGTGATTTCCAATGTCCTTTCTGCAAAAGATATATTGACGAGACACATGAACAGATTAAAGAAAAGTATATTGATACTGGTAAAGTAAAAATCGCTTACCGCCACTATCCATTAACATCTATTCATCCAAATGCACAAAAGGCAGCTGAAGCGTCAGAATGTGCAAATGAACAAGGCAAATTCTGGGAATATCATGATAAGTTGTTTGCAGAACAGGACACATGGTCACCTCTCACAACAACTGACGTCGTTAATTCATTTGTTGATTACGCTGGACAAGTTGGATTGAATACAGACCAATTCAGAACTTGTGTTGATAGTGACAAATACCAAAAAGCTGTAGAAACAGATCTTGAAGCTGGAAACAAAGTACAAGTTGACGGAACACCTGCCTTTTTCGTCAACGGTTACAGATTGGTTGGAGCACAACCTTTCAGTGAATTCGAGAGAGTTATTGAGGACGAATTAAAGAAATAGTCAGTCTCGCACATATCGAAAAACTGTTCTACGCAAAAGCCCCATCTTTACTTCCAAATGTCCCTTATCACCATTGATCTCTTCACCGACAAGATTACTTGGTCTTTGAGTACGTATAGAACCACCCGTAACATCAGTTTCTCTCGTTATCGTAACAGCATCTGTTTCCCCATCCACTGTCAGAAGATCTCGAGTGTGAACCCATGGAGTTTTCTCAATATCCTCGGTGAAATATTTCTTCCCAGTTACCATTCTTTCCCTCGTAACAGGTATTTTCCAAAGAAATTGTCGTTCCTTAATTGTCATGGCCGTATTATACCAGGGGTTTTATGCGAGGTTAAAGGAGTCGTATGTTTCTTCAATGTCTTCCCATTCATAGCCACAATGCTCGACTTCAGCCATAAATGGACCCTTCTTGCATTGCTCTATCATGACAGTAATCATATCTTCTTCACCTTGAAGAACTGCCTCTACTCCACCATCTTCCGAGTTTCGAACCCAACCGGTTAAGCCAAGCTTGCGCGCATTCTGTTTGACAAATTGGCGATACCCAACGCCTTGAACTGAACCTGAGATAAAAACATGTGCCTGTTTCATACATTTGAATTATCTGGAATAAGGGATGGCTGTTCAACCTTTGGCACAGGAATTGCGGCGCTCTTCATATCTTTTTTAATCTCTTTTAACTTCCACATAAAAAGCGCTCCTTTATTTGTAGCTTTACTGTCTACACAAAATGTTAGTGCCCTCTCAAGAATTGCCCGAGGAGTTGATTTAGCTAATTTAATATACAAACTCTTATGTTTGTAATCATCTAATTGATCAGCCAAATGAAGCCCGTAGGTTTGGAACTCACGGGATATATATTTGTCTGTGGTGGGATTGAACTTAGTAAGTACGCTTTTGAGAGATTGCATTATTTTGTATTGAATCGATTCATTGCAGATTCAAGATCCTTTTTGAGAGCACATTCTAGAGCTTTACATGCATGTTTGATCATCTCACGGAGTTTCCCCTGCTCTGATTGGGTGAAAGGATCAAGCACAAATTCCTTTGCATCGCGGATAAACTGCTTCCCAACTGGCATTTCGTGATTTCGTGATGCACCAATCCCCAGTCTGAATCTCCAGAATTTATCAGTTCCAGCATGCTCCATAACTGATTCAACCCCATGATGTCCGGCTGCTGCGCCACCGTTTCGGATCTTGAGCGTTCCCAATGGTAAATCTAATTCATCATACACAATCCACAAATCATCTGGTTCGATTTTGTAAAAGTTCATCAAAAGACTTATTGCATGACCAGATTCATTCATGAATGTTTTTGGCTTCGCGAGGATTACTTTTTCTTCTCCTCCATCGGTCGGGATTGTAAATGTAGCGATATCACTTTTGAGTTTTGCTTGAGAACTCCAATCGTCTTTGTTGGTTCCAAATTCTTTGAGAAGATGATCAATGGTCATGAAGCCGACATTGTGGCGTGTATTTTCGTATTTTTCTCCGGGGTTTCCAAGTCCTACGATTAACTTCATATCTTTCTTTATAGTAGCATATGAAAGATGAAAATAACGTAAGATTTATTACGAATTTGCTATAAATCCAAGGCTAATTGTGGGATGTCCGAAGCTTTTTCCTCTCCTTCTTTCCAGATCGAGACTTTGCCATAAATTCCATCATATCCGGGATCTATTTCGATATTTCCTTCACGGACTTTTTGGACACCTTGTGCAACTCTTCCGCCCCCGACCTTCTCAATGTCTTCAATTGAAGCTTTAAGCAATACATGTAATTCAGATTGTAATTCCATACATAATTTCGCAAATAAATTTTTCGACTTCTGACTATTTACTGTCGATCCCAGTGATTCTGCGCAAATCTCCAATAGCGGTACGAGCTTTACATAAGGTGGCTGCATCTTCTTTGAATCTTCGTACCATTTGATACCATCGGATTCAATCTTTTCAACAGTTCGGTGGAATAATGTTGGATCAGCTAATTGCTGGATACGATACAAAACACCTTCTGTTAGACGTCTGTTGCAGGCGGGGCAGATATTGCCATTTGCTCGAATTTCTTCTGGTCCCAGAACTACTTTGTGATCGCGGTGTCCCGAAAAATGATATTTCCCCTCTTCAGGATAAAATTCTAATGTGTATGCAACTTTGTTCTTATTTCCAAGCTCTGGTTTCGAAGCTCGTTCAAAGGCATGACGAATTGTGGTATAACTTAAGCTTTCTAAATCCACAACAGTTGCTTCCCTTGCCATTTTGGGCGCACTATGTGCATCAGAAAAGGAAAGAATACTTCGATGCATCAACTCAGACACTTGCCAATTCATATCAGGATCACTTGAAAGTCCCGTTTCGATTCCAAAAATATACTTTGCCAAATCTCCAAATGCTTCTTCAAGCGAATCAAATCCTGAAGCCGATCCATAAATACCAAAATGCGGCGTCCAAATATGTGCTGGGATGAGGAATGCCCGCTCATCGATTTCAAGCAAAAGCTCAAGCAAATTTCGTGAGGATAAGCCTACAATCGGACGACCATCTGCATTAAGATTTCCTCCTTTGGCAATAATGGCTTTGTTAAACTTCTGAGCAATTTCCAAACTTGGAACAAAGATCAGGTTGTGAATTCTACGCAACTTATCTCCTTGCTTATAAATTGAAGACATCTCAGTTCCCAACATAAACCGAACACTTCCCACGTCTCCCGTCTCACCTTTCAATTGATACAATCCTTCTTCTGCTTGCTCCAATTGCTCACTGATTTCTTTGAACCAAACAGGATGGGTAAAATCAGCTGCCGATAAAACATCCAAACCCTTTTGCACTGCAAGCTGGCTCATTGTTTGGAGATTCATTTGAGGACTTACTGCACGGGAATATTTGGAGTGAAGATGGAGATCAGTGACGTAGTGCATGGAAATAATTCTATCACTTACATAAATTTTCCAAGTAAGAAACTACTCTCTCTGATAATCAATAATCTTTTTTATACGTTGATTTGGAGCAATTCCCATTACTATCGAATGTGCTGGAATATCTTTATTAATGATAGTGCCCGCACCAATAACTGATCCCTCTCCAATGGATCTCCCTGGCAAAACAACAACCGATCCTCCAAGGAAAGCGCCTTTTCCAATTGTGATTCTTTTCCACGTATCCTCTTTTGAAATTATCTCGGGAGTAAATGTATGTGTGACTCCTACAATAGTACAATTGGGACCAATCATGACATCATCACCTATTATGGAATTTTCAATGTAAGTTCCTGCATTAATACTGACATTTTTCCCAATCGTAGATTTTTTGATTGATACTCTTTCATAAATGCTGCAACCATCATCAATTTTTACATCATGAAGCGTAGAGTATTCCCGCAGCATGCAAGTTTGTTTTACTTCAGAATTTACTATACGAGTTGTAGGATCAAAAGAGGCTTTTACCATCATAGTTATTCTTTCTTTCCCTGATCGTTGAACATCTCAATTAATTCTTCCACACTTGTCGCATCTTCTGCCTTTTTATCTTTATCTCTGAAGGAAACTAATCTCGGAAATCGGAGCGCATACCCAAGGTCTTTTCCAACCTTTTCATCAAACTTTGAACCAGCGGTATGGAGAGGGCTTCTGGTGATTTCATCAGCCAAAACTTCAATTACAACTTCAGGTTTTACCCAGACACTTGGAGTGATCAATGAATGCACACGAGCGGGCTTGTGATCGGTTTCTAGACCATGTACTTTCTCTTTGATACTTCGCCATTCATCGTCTGACAAACCGGTTCCAATGCGCGTTACAGAGACAAATTGATCCTGGTCTTTATCATATAACCCGACCAATAAAGCACCTGCGCCAAACTCCGTTCGTTTCCCTTTCCCATAAATATATCCAAGGATAACGCAATCAATTGTGTCATTCAAATCACCAGCAGAATGCTTCTTAAGTTTGACCCAATTAAAGTTTCGTCCACCTGCTTCGTATCCTGAATCTGGTCGTTTGATCACAACACCTTCAAGTCCTTGGGTGAATGCATCATCAAGCATAAGCTGCAAATCTTCAGGCTTTTTCATAATTGTCCCCGGCTCCGGAATCAAAATATCATCCCCTGCAATCGTCTTCTTCATGATTTCAACACGTTCATTCAGAGGCGTTCCGAGGAGTGATTTGCCGTCAACGTAAAGTATGTCAAAAACGAACGCTTTCAACGGAAGTGACTCTGCCATTGCTTCGATGTTATGTTTGCGGCGGCGTTTGGTGGTTTCCTGGAATGGAAGGAATTCCTCAGATTCAGGTTGATACGCCATTGCTTCTGAATCTAAGATAACTGTCTTTGCTTTGATTTGTTTGAGCGTTCCTTCGATAAGTTCTGGAAACATGTGCGTCATGTCTTCAAGGTTTCGCGAAAACATCTCGACCTTATCTCCATTTTTGTGGATCTGGACACGGAAACCATCATATTTATATGTAGCATGGACACCCAATCCATCGGTATCCATCTTCTCAAATACCTTCACCGGATTTGGTAGGCGTTCACAGAGTTCAGACCGGATCGGACGGCCGACCGTGACACCAAGCTTTTGTACAGCTTCCAAACCACTTTCAACCAACGTCTTTCCGATCAATCCCAAATCAGATGTTTCATTGTATGCTTTCTCCAAAAGCTTACGATGCTTTTTATCGCCAAGTATTGCAATCGCGATACCATCAAGGATCGTCGGATCTCCGATACCAAGTCGTGTCTTTCCCAAAGGGATACGAACCAAATGCTTTGCGGAAACCGCATCCATATGCTCAAGCAGTTCCTTCAAAGCAGTTATCTTTTTCTCGACAGATCCAACACCACTTGTATTGGCGATCTTGGTGAGCTCATCAAAAACAGTCACAACGGAAAGTTCATCCTTCTTCCCTTTCTTTCGCTCTTTCTCAGAAAGTTCAAATGCCACCAACCCTAAATCACCCTTCTTTGCATATGCATCGAGGACTTCATCCTTGGTTAGACCGAAAGCTTCACCGATACTTTGCGCAACCATTTTATCTGCCATACCGATCTCTGTCGGTTCGTAAAATGGTGCGACACGACCTTGTGCAAGATACATCACCTTATCAACAGTCGTCCCATCGGTCTTTTTAAATAGTTCTGCGAGGATATCAATAAGGGCAAGTCGTGAAGAGGTTTCTTCTAATTTTTCAAAATATGTTGTCAGTTCAGTAAACTTCATCTTATGCTCGTACGTACTTCGCTCCTTTCGTGCTTCCTTGTTTCTTAAGCAGTCCGTGCTTGATTAAGTATTTTAATTCATTGAGAACTGTGTCCTCAGAAACCATTGGAAAGAGTTGTTTGAAGCCATTGTTCTGCAAAAATCCAACCTTCTGGATGTATTCCATGATCTTCAGTTGTCTTTCAGAAAGCATGATCGGTTCTCCTCCCTGACGCTCTTTGATCTTTACATCAACCGAAATCTTTTCAATTTTCTCTTTGATCTTATTCAATTCAATTGCTAACCCGTGCGTAAAGTATGCCAACCATTCAGTCAGATCACCATCGTTTCGCCCAACACTTTGCAGAGCTGAATAATATTCACTTGCATCATTATCAAAATATTCTTCAAGCGAGAAGAACTTACGGATATCGTACTTTTCCTGGAAAAGAATATATGTTGAAAGCGCACGTGAGACACGACCATTGCCATCAATAAAGGGATGGATTCGAGCAAGTTCATAATGTACTATTCCAGACTTTAAGACAGGATGAAGTTCTTCTTGGTTGGTGCTATTAATAAAACCAATCAATGCTTTCACTTGCTCAGGGACGAGAGAAGCTTGTGGAGGAGTAAATGTGACATCTCCAGTCAGACTGTTCCGGACGACAACTTGGGTTGTACGATATTGGCCACAACGTTCCGGAACGAGTAATTTATCAACTGTCATACGATGCAACTCCTTTACAAATTCTTCAGTGATTGTCTTTTGCTCGGTCTTTCCAATATGTTCCATCACCCGTCGATAATTGATAACTTCCTGGATATCACGCGCACGTGCCACAATTTGCTGTCCCGCAATAACCTTCTCTGCCTGATCCATATCCAACTCATTTCCTTCAATATGGGTTCCGTGATGCACAGCGCGTGCAAGCGCATCTTTCTGGAATTCTTTTTCATAATATGGAAGTAACGGTGCGTGAGAGATAACTTCTCTAGCAGCTTCCACGATGCCAATATTGCGGAGTACTGCATTATTGATTGTGTATTTTGGAGTATACATAACTGATGAAGACTCAGTTATTATTGATCATTTCCCGATAAAAGGCAAGAGAATT
Organism: uncultured Gammaproteobacteria bacterium; assembly: GCA_965230895.1. Taxonomy (GTDB): domain Bacteria; phylum Patescibacteriota; class Microgenomatia; order Levybacterales; family UBA12049; genus JACDET01. Next base: position 1,382,295 of record OZ246394.1, on the reverse strand, counting down.
ATCCGTGCTGAGGCTTTCTATCTTCAGCTTGAAATACTACACCCCGCTCTAGCCATGCAGTTTCTCCATGTCTAACTCTCACATCTGAAGTGAGCTTTCCCTTATATGCTGCGTTTAGTGCTGCAACTCGAGCTTTTACTTGATCAGCTTCACTCGTCGTGGGACGTCGAAAGTCTTTGTTTCCAAAGAGTTCAGTATTTACCCATCTAATCATTCGAGGTATTTTGCGTTCATTCATGTTCCCCATTATAACGAGAAGCTCCAGATAATCAACCCAATAGCTTCTTCATGACCTGTGGAATCTCATCCGCGAGATCAGATGCATTGAAATAATATCCTACTCTTTTTTCTAGTGATTCACCTGCTTGCTTATTTATATAGGATCCTGCTGCTGCGGAAGTAAAAACATCATTTTTGGTAGCGAGCGCTGCAATAAGTCCAGCTAAGACATCTCCAGTACCACCTTTGGTCATGCCAGGATTGCCACCTGCTATTTTGACGCATTGGGTTGGCGAACAAACAATATCACTTTCCCCTTTGAGAAGAATTGTCGCTTTATATCCTTTCGCTAACTCTGCGACATCTTTTATTTCACCAAAAACTCGTCTGAATTCATCTACATGCGGCGTCAAAATAACATCTCCACTCATGTGCTTAAGCCATGAAAGGTCAAGCATTTGAAGAGCTCCAGCATCAATCACCCATTTCTTGTGCGGGTACTTTGCAAGGAGATATTTCGTCAGATAATATGTTTGCTCTCCTTCATGCTCTAATGCATTTATTTGCTTCAATGTCAGATGCTGTTCTTTGTCAAACTTTTCTTCCTGACGAAGCATCCCCGGACCTATCAAAATACATTCTGCTTCTTGGACGTATGATTCTAGATCATCCCTAGCCACAATAATTCCATTTCTGAACTCTTTTTTCAAATCATGAACAAGCTCATTATTCTCAACAACTGATGCATAAAAAACCATATCTACAATTCTACTTGCAGTTGTTAATGCCCAAAGAGATGCTGCGTGAAATAAGCGAGAGCCACCAATAATCATCAATTTACCGTTTTGGCCCTTGTGGGAATCATGAGCTGGAACATACAGCTGCTTGAGGAGGTCAGGATTAAAGGATTGCATAAGAAAAGTTTCCTGAACAAATGATATTTAGATCAGGCAGTACTATTACTTTCCTAATTCTATCACATGCCGATTTTCTAGCCCATCAACCATCACAAATTCTTTATGCGTAGTCGTGATAATCGTCTGGAAATCATTAGTCATCGACAAAACATGTCCAATATGTTTGCTATCAAGTTCGGAGAAGATATCATCGAGGATCAGAAGTGGTTGGGTCTCTAATTGTTCCTGAAGATAAGCAATTTGAGATTTCTTAAGCTCCAGGGTGACAAGCCGTTGTTGGCCTCTTGAACAAAAATGTTTTACATCTTCTAGCTCTTGCGAAACAGGATGAAACGTCTTGACGAAGATATCATCACGCTGCGGACCAACAAGCGTTACTCCCGCTCCAGCCTCCGCATCTCGATACTGAAGCAATCGCTCACGAGACATAAGGCTTTTATCGTATTCCAAAACAAATGGAAAAAGCGTTTTCTCTTGAGCATTAATATACGCAATCAATTCTTCCCTCTTTGATGAGATGATCTTTGCATTGGCAATCAACACATTATCCCAATATGCGAAGCGCTCCTCATCACGTCGTCCGCTCCTTTGGACAAACTCCAGCAAGGCATTTCGTTGTCGCAATGCTTTGGTATATTGTGTGAGTGCAGCATCGTATTGAGGATCTGTCTGTTCAAGTACCTCGTTAAGAAATCTCCTCCTCTCTCCAGGTTGTCCAGCCACAATATCTAGATCTAACGGAGTAAACAATACTGCAGGTAACTTCCCGGCAAAGCTTGCCCTGCGCCTCGCTACACCATTCACTTGATACTTCTTCAAAAGCATTCCTGATGGACTTGGTGCGATCGCGATCTCCAATTTCTCAGTATCATCATCTTCTTCAAGTGTTCCAGTGATATGCGCAACTGGTTTCCCAAACGCAATCAAATGCTTGTCTCCACCAGTTTTAAAGCTCTTGCCCGTTGAGAGCAAACCGATTGCTTCAACAAGATTTGTTTTGCCTGCAGCATTGGGACCGACAATGATAGAGATACGAGGATCAAAAATAAATTGGGCTTTGCTATAGCTGCGGAAATTTTGCAGAGAGATATCTTTTAAGTACATTTGCTGATTGAGAAATCATAAAGGAGAAGCTACTAATTTGCAAGCTATAGAGATTATTCGATAACTGTCCCGACAAATGGTTTGTTATCAAAGTAATTGCGGATATTATCAAAGTTATTTCCAGACATGACTACAACTCGAACACCAAGCTCTTGCGCCTTCTTTGCAGCAATCGGATCAAATGGAGCATTGAGTCCAGGAGACCAATGATCCCCTACAATTTCTCGCATTCCATCCCAAGAAAGTTTTTTCAAAGCTTTCGCATCTTTGAACTTTCGTGGGTCCTTATCGTAGACTTGTTCTACGTTACTTAGATTGATAACAGTCTTCACACCATAGTCTTCACAAAGTAGTGTCGCGCAATAATCAGTAGACCAACCAGGCTTCCAACCTGCTGCAACAACTACTTGTTCGTGAGCTTTTCGGATAATGTCGTAGTGGCGGATGAGTTTGGGATGAGCGATGTCTCGGAAGATTGTGCGGATAAGGTGGGCATTGAGGGTTGTGGAGTGAACACCGAGCCAATCAAGATCCTCATGGGTCAAATCATGGCCAAGTACTTCTCTACCAGCTTCAATATATTTACGAGCTGTAGAGCCACCTCCTGCGACCAAAAAAAACTGGCACTTAGAATCTTTGGCCAGTTCTTCTCGAATAAACGCATTGAGCTTCTTAAGAAACTCTGTTTTAATCCCTTCATTGGGTACAATGAGGGATCCTCCTACTGAGATAATAATGCGCTTACGTCCGTTGCTATTCCCCATAAACTTGTTGTCGTTTCCGGTTGACTATTACGTTATTCATCTATAGTAACATACTGTCAAGAAACAAACAATTGAGCTCTTAAAAAATTTGACGTGCTGGCCCAAATATAAATAAGGGCCAGGACGTCAATAGGCGTGAATCTTGCAATGAGCTCTAGTCAAAAAGACAAAATCCACAGTGATTGTAACTCCCTTTTGTTAAGTTGTCAATAGTTGTCGACATTTTCCGACAACTATTGTAAGGAACGTGTAAGATCAAGGCTAATATGGTATAATAGTCCTATAACTTCGAGCCAATTATGGAAAAAATTATTGCATATTTGAAACAGTTAGAGCTTTCTGAATTGGAAGCCAAGCTTTACCTCACCCTACTCCAAACGGGTCCTATCACTGTGCGCGATTTAGCTGCAAATGTAGATGTAAAAAGAACAACTGCATACCTTTACGTTGACCAACTGGTTGAGAAAGGATTAGCAATGAAGCTTGTACAAGGTTCAAGAAAGCTTGTTGCAGCAGAAGAACCTAGTAATCTTGAAGCGCTTATAGAGAAGAAAGTGAAACAGGCTCAAGAAGTAAAACAAAATTTCCCCGATATGCTCTCTTCACTAAATGCGACTATTTCTCAGCAAGAGGTAAAACATGAAGCTGAAATTAAATATTATAAGGGGAAAATTGGAGTAAAAAAGATTTATGAAGAGTCTTTGCAAGCTGGTGAAGTACGATCTTATGTGAGCGTTGAAGAAATTGCGAAAGCATTTCCTGACAATTATCAACTGCTTGACCATGCATACAAAAGTGACCCTAATATAAAAATTTATGAAATTTGTGAAGACTCACCAAAGACGAGAGAACGAATCAAAAATGCGAACAAAAATCACTTGTATAAAGTGCTACCTCAGAAAAAGAAACTTACTTCTCAAGACGTTCTTATTTTTAAAGATAAGATTGCTATTATCGACCTTAAAGGAGAAACAAGTGGTATTGTATTAAAGAGTTCTGATCTTTCACGCAATTTTCAAATACTCTTTGACCTATTGTGGGACATGCTTCCAGAATAATACCTTACTTTTGAAAATAGTCTCTTAATTCAGCCATTGCAGATTCTGTGATTGTCGGCATAGATAAGCAGAATAGTATATCAGTACTGAGGGCAGTTTTTATTTGAAGTTGATTATATATTTTACGTGCTTTTTCTTCATACATAGTTAGCATATCTCTTTCTGAAATAGTTCCTGGTAATTCCAACCAAAATTCATATGCTCCGGATAAACTTTGTTCTGCATAATCCTTTATTGATTCTTCTTGGGTCATTGTCTGAATAGGTCTACGTTCTGGGTTAAATGCCTCTGAGAGAATCTTTTTCTCTCCAACTATTTCATTTACCAGACTTTCGGCAATAACAGGAGAGCAATGGAATCCGTCTCTGTATGTTCCTGTTGCTACAAAAAATCCTTTAAGACTTGTTTTACCAATTAAGGGAAATGTATCAAGCGCAATTGGTCTATTCCCTATTTTGTATTCTTCGACCTTGGACCAGAATAAATCTCTTTTTAACTGTTCGATAGCACATTTACTTAAAAATACATTCATTCCGGGATTAAATTGATTTTGTGGGTCCGTATGGATGACATTGGTTGCCCCAATATATTCCTTTCTACCATAAGGTATTAAATGTAATCCACAAGAACCAGAACGATTCGCTACACGAGTAGTATGCTTGAATGCTGTTCCTCTTGTTTCTGTTACCATAGCAAAGCCTACGCCAGCCATAATTGGCATGATATCCACTCCAAGATTACTATTCTTTAAAAGCTCATGAGAAAAAGAACCAGTCGCAAGAACAACATTCTTTGTAGTAATATTTCCAGAATCAGATTTAATCGTATATAAATTATTATTTTTGACGATATTATCAACTTTACCATTTATAAATTGCACGTTCTTTTTTTCGCATGCAGTCCGGAGGACATCTAAATACTGATTACTGTTCACTGCACCTTCTTTTATCCTTATTGCACGAAGGGGTTTCGCAAATGAGGCAGCATCTAATCCTTCAATGCTTTTGGGGTTTATTTCCTCAAAAGGTTCATTATATTGCTTCAGGGCTTTTATAATTGCTTCAAAGTTGTCTTCATCAAGTCCTCCACCTTGCGTATTAAGGATAATATTTGTTCCAGGGGTATGCCATATTTTTTTGCCGGAAGCAGACTCTAATTCTTTCATCCAGTTGGGCCAAGCTTTATGTGCAGCATACATGAGATCAAATTTGTCACGATGAGCAGGATGCCCAAAAGTATATTTGGTGACTTCTCCAAAACACCCCAGCATAGCCCCAGCCGCGCTTGACGCAGCTGATCCATTATGATAGTCTATAATTGCTATTTTGCTATTCTTTAGTTTACTTGCTAATTTAAAGGCAATAGCCATGCCAATAGATCCTCCACCGAGGATTAAATGGTCATACGTGTCCATAGTAATTCCATTTTAATCTAGAACTTTCTTTTTGGCAAGCTTCTGTCCTCCTTTTCATGTTGGTACGAACAATTATTAATTATTTAAAAAAGCTTGATCTTTCAGAAACTGAAGCCAAGTTATATCTCCTTCTCCTTCCTAAAGGCTCAATGACAGTCTCCGAACTAGCTCAAAAAGCAAAAATTAATAGGACTGCGGCATATGGATATGTGAGCACATTACTTGAGAGAGGGTTAATTTCAACATCCAAAGGTGCTTCCAAACAGATAACTGCAAATCCACCAGAGCAGCTCCATTATCTTGTAGATGAAAAACTCAGTGAAGCAAACATGCTCAAAGAACAACTCTTCCCGATTGTAACAACATTGAATGAATCATTTATGCAAGCTCATGGTCAATCAGAATCAGATATTAAATATTACAAAGGAAAAAATAGTGTAAACGCCATCTACAATGATCTACTTAAGTCTGATACTATCCGAGCTTATTTTGATGCAAAGGACTTAAAACGAGCGTTTCCAGAAAACAGTGAGAAGTTTAATAAGGCTATAGCAAAAAACAACAAAATGTTTGTGTATGAATTGGTTCAAAAGTCTGAAGCAGCTTTAAACCATATAAAAGAATTACAATTAGCTGGAAGGCATTTATTTAAATTTTTGCCAGATGATATCAAATTAACTGCTAACGATATATTAATCTATGACGGCAAAGTGGCAATTATCAATATCGCAGATAAAAATAATATTACTGGTGTAGTAATTCATAATAAGGCATACTATGAGAATTCTAAACAAATCTTTGATCTTCTCTGGAGACTCTTACCTGAACCCGAAATCAAATAACCTCTTCAATCTTTTGGTACAACCCTATTCTGTTCTCATCTTTCGCTGAACCCAGCACATAACCATTTTCTGAAGCAATTGACAAAACTTCGTTTAAGATCTTGCGAAGATCAGGAACATCATCTACAAATCTATATCCCTTTTCCGCTGCGTTGTGAGGCGTGAGGTTTGATTTTATTGAATAGACAGGCTTTGTTTTGCTCATAAAATGATTATATTTTTGAAATAAAATCCTGTCAAATCTCTGTTTACACTTTTGTATTAAAATATTAATTTAACTGATTTAACAATCTAAACTTTAGCTCTCTATGTCGTCAGATCTCTGACAACAATTAAATTTTATGATATACTCGCATCACCCATGAAAAGCACAATTACTTATTTAGAGCAATTAGGTTTCTCCAAACTTGAAGCAAAACTATATCTGACTTTACTCTCGCTTGGACCAATGAGCGTCAAGGAACTTGCCGATGCAGTGAAGATCAACCGTACAGCAACGTATACACATATTACTTCACTCCTCGAAAATGGAGCCATTCTTTCAATAATGCGCGGTTCAAAAAAGCAACTTGTAGCAATTGAGCCTGATAGGCTACATTATTTAATTGACAGAAAAGTGGAAGCCGTTAAATCTCTTCAAGCGCAATTCCCTACTTTCGTAAACGCTCTAGAAACCTCCTCGACAAAACCTGACAACGCAATGAAGGTGGATGTGAAACATTATAATGGTATCAATGGGATGAGAGCTATCTATGAAGATATGTTCAAGTCAAAAGAAATTAAAATATTCTGCACACTCTCAGAGATTGCTCCTCTTTTCCCTAATGATCCTGATCTTTTTGACAATGCATTGAAACGGAATCCTGAATTAAGAATCTACGAGGTTTACGGAGATTCACCAAGTGCCATTAAAAAGTTTAACTACACAGCAAAAAGCAATAGATACTTTTACAAATTCATGCCAACTTCTGTAGGATTAAATTCTCCGGGGATTGTTATTTATGACAATAAAGTGGCTATCATTAATGCTGGCGATAAAGTAACTGGGGTTGTTTTATACAATAAAGATTATTATATGAATTCCAAAAAGCTTTTCGACTTCATTTGGCAGATACTTCCTGAGCCAACAATATAACTATCTCTGACACTTAGGGCAGAAAAACGTTCCTCTGCCTCCCATTCGTATCGTCTCAATCGTTGTTTCACAGTTAGGACAAGGTTGACCATGTTTTCTGTAGACTTGGAAAAAATCCTGATACTTACCAGCTTTCCCAAGCGCATCTACATAAGACCATTCACTCGCTCCCCCAACTTCAATCCCTTTCCGCAGGACAACTTCAACTGCATCAAATAACTTTTCCTGTTCAGTTTTGCTAAGAGTATTTGCTGGACGCTGTGGATGAATTTTTGAAATGAAAAGTGCATCGTTGGCATAGATATTTCCTATTCCAGCGATTAAGCCCTGATCCATAAGAAGCATTTTGACCGGAGTTTTTCTTTTGGATAAAATAGCTCGAAACATTGGTAATGTAAGATCACGCAATGGTTCAGGTCCAAGACTTTTGAAATACTGCTGAAACGCCACAGAATCGCTTTGAACGATCTTTATCCAACCAAACTGGCGTACATCACGATAAAATAAATCTGCGTCTTTATCGAGGTGGAAAACAACATGCGTATATTTATCCGGCAATGAATGCAAATCGACTTTGGCATTGCCTGCTATAACTTGTTTTGTGGTTTGCTGATTCTTATAGAGCATTTGCCCAGTCATCTTTACATGGATCGTGATGCTATAGCTATTATCCAGATCTATAACCAACCCTTTTCCAAACCGTTTTACCTCAACGATCTTTGCACCGATGACATTCTCCGGATTACCATGCAATTGTTTTGGCAGATGTATATCAACTGATTGAATCATATGTCCAACGATATGATGCTGAAGCGTTCGTTTGATGGTTTCAACTTCTGGGAGCTCTGGCATGAACCGATTGTAGCACAGAACTATTTAGAGACTTTTTGAACAAATGCAGTTATCTCTTTAATAAATCGTTTCTTTGAAAACTTCTCAGCATGCTTTTGGCAATCCTTTGGGTTAAGCTTCATTTTCTCAAACTTTCGTACAGCTTGGACAAGAGAATTGGCATTGGATTCATGGAAGAAGACACCGGTTTTGCCTTCAATGACAGTCTCTTTAAATCCACCTCCATAATATGCAATAACCGGAGTTCCGCATAACATTGCTTCAACGGGAGTAATCCCGAAATCCTCATCTGTTGCAGTTGCGATAAATGCTTTTGCTCCAGCATACAGCTTTACCAATTCTTCATCAGAAACTCTCCCGAGGAATTCAACGTTCTCAGGAGCGCTTTCTTTCATATCAGCAAGTCCTGTGTAATAGCCGGCTGATGCTCCAGCGATTTTAAGCTTAAAGCCATGACGACGAGCAGCTTCAATTGCCATATCAATACCCTTTGCTCCGACAATACGAGAGACAATAAAGTAGTAATCTCCTTTTGCAACCTTTGGGATCTTTGGCAAACTCACAGGTGGATAAATGACAATTGATTCACGACGATAAAACTTCTCAATTCTCCCCTGCACCTCTTTGGAATTAGAGACAAAATAATCAACTTTTTGTGCAGCATTGAAATCATATTGGCGCATAAAATGTCCAATGATCATGCCATAGATTTTGATCGGCCAGAAACGCTGCCATTCAACTGAAGTTTTATATCCATACAACCATCGCGGCGGCGTATGACAATAGCATACTTCAACTGCATTACCCTTGTTGGGAAACCCTTTAGTCACATACCAGCTTGCAGATCCGATCACGACATCATATTTACTGAAATCAAAACCACCCCAAATCATTGGAGCAAGAAATCGAAGTGGACTGTGAAGTTTGGTTGAAAACCCTGGGATGTAATGAACCCATGAAGTACGAATCTTTTTGTGTTTGAAGCGTTCGTAAGCTGCAGAATCTTTTTTATAAAATGCAGTATAAATTGGAGCATTAGGATATGCTTCAGTCAGAGCTTCCAGAACTCGTTCCGCTCCACCATACTCTTTAATGTAATCATGTACCAAAGCAACTCGCATTTTATCCTAAGTCCATCGAAGGACTCTTCTGTGATTATACATGATTGACAGGCTAAAATAATAAGTTATAATCACCTCATGCCAGCACGACCAGAATCAGTACGCCCATCACAAGAAAGATCAGATACTCGCCCTGAATTTAATAAGCACGGACAGCAAATAGGTACATGGTATTCAGGAAGAGCTTTGGATGAACAATTTAGTGCAATAGAAGATCGGCAACGAAATGCCTTAAAATCTGGTGGAGAAAGAATTACAAGAGATCTTATGGTGCCAGACTACTTCCGAGGACGATATTACAGAGCTTACTAAAGAATTTCTTTTAAACTCTCAAATACTTTATCCGCTTTTTCTTTCTCAAGATTTTTTGCAAGTTCTTTATCTTTATTAATTCCATACACCATCATTCCCGCAGCTTTCCCCGCTTTTGCCCCATTTGGAGCATCTTCAACGACAAGACAATCTTTCGGATCAACATGTAATTCTTGTGCGGCTTTAAGATAAATTTCAGGGTCAGGTTTACTCCGTTTGACATCGTCACCAGAAACTAAAATCGGGATATACACATCCAAGTCGAGTTTCTCCAAGATCTCAGCAGTCTTCTCTGTGCTGTGGCCACTTGTTGCAATTGCCATGGCATAATTTTGGTCGTACAAAGCTTGAATCAATTCTTTAGCTCCTTCCATCAGTTGCAAATCGCCCATTATCGTTTCGTAAAAGGTATCTTTGCGCTCTTTGACCAGCGCATCTCTCTCTTTCTCAAATCCATACTTCCTTTTAAAATGTTCTGCAATCTGCTTATGCCCCATCCCCATAATTTGTTTGTTTATCTCTGGAGAATGTCTCTTGCCATGTCGAGCAAAGACTTTGGCATCAGCTTTTTGCCAATACGGCTCAGAATCAATAAGCAGTCCATCCATATCAAAGATAACTGCTTTTATGTGTGATGGGATATTCATATGAGTTCTAATTGTTCGTCTGTCTCTTCTTTACCAAACATTGTATCCAATCTTGTCAGCAAACTATTGAAGCCCTGCTCACGGAAACATTGACGAAGCGCTTTGATATTGAAATGTTTTGTATCACATTTGAGTAGATCAAATTGGATAGGAGCATCCTGGATAATCGTTGCAAGTTTCTTTGCCAAAGCTGCTTGCTCTGCATCAGTTGCGAGCTTCAAACCAGTCTTCACAGGCAATTCACCAACATGTTCATAGAGATTTTCAAATGTTTTGTAATCCTGTAACAGTTTTGCAGCACCCTTTGGACCAATACCAGTCACACCAGGATACCCATCTGACGCATCACCAATTAGTGCTTTGTAATCGATGAATTGTCTTGGATGTACTCCATATTTTGCTTCAACTTCTTCTTCCCCCATCAGCACTGTTTTGGTAAGTCCAACCAATGGCATAAGGACTTTGATCTTTGGTGTAACTAATTGGAGTAAGTCGCGATCCCCTGTGACGATGACGACTTCTTCGTTATATTCTTCAACCGCTCTCCTAGAAATCGTGCCGATCAAATCATCTGCTTCATATCCTTCAAGTGTAAAAACTGAGACATTCATCTTTTCAAGGATTTCATCAACAATCTTAATCTGATTACGAAAGACTTCATCTATCTGTGGACGATGTGCATGATAGCCTGCAAACAGTTCTGTACGGACAGTTGGCTTTGAACGATCAAAACAAACCACAAGATAATCAGGTTTCTGGTCTGCAAGAACTGTAAGCAACATTGAGAAATAGCCAAATACTGCATTGATGATTTCCCCTTGCGGATTGGTCAGAGGCGGATATGCGTGATATGCACGATGCAGAATTGCATTTCCATCAATCAAAAGAAGCTTTTTCATAAGGAATATTCTAACACACTACCATGCTATAATGCGCAAATGACGGAACGAGAACCAAGAAATGATGCGCAAAGAAAATTTGTTGAGAGGCGTAAGAAACTTCAAGAACAAATTGATACAGCAACTCTAGGTACAGAGTTTACAAAGATAGTATTCGAGGAAACGTATCCTTCACCCGCTACATTGCGGGCTGCTACGAATTATACTGAAGCAGAGGTAAGACGAAGAGTATTACTGGAAGGTCAAGCATGGCTTGATGCTATGGCTACAGAAGCGGGATTAAGTCCTGAACAGAAATTAAGGATTTGGGAACGAAAGCAAAGGAATACTGGCGAAGAGCCTTTCTCTGAAGACTAAATTATTTCTTTGAAGATTTAGCTTTCGGTGCTGATGCCAACTCTTTCTTTGGACCAATTAACTTCACAAAATCTTCTGAATCAATTGTTTCTTTCTTCAAAAGTTCTTCAGCGATAAGGTCAAGCTTGTCTCGATTTCGTGTCAAAATATCTGTCGCTTGCCTATATGCTTCCTCTGAGATTCGAGTGATTTCAGCATCAATCTTTGCAGCCATTTCTGGACTGACATCACTTGGCTGATATTGTGTTTGTTCTGTATCAAAGTTCACAGGACCAATGTCCCCCATTCCGAACTTTGTAACCATTGCTCGAGCAACATGAGAAGCTTTTTCAATGTCATTTGATGCACCCGTTGTAACATCATCAAAGATTAATCGTTCTGCAGCTTGTCCCCCCATCATCATGGCGATTTGCTCGAATAATCCCTTCTTTGTTTCATGGACCTTATCAATTGGTTCTGTCATCGTATGACCAAGAGACATACCACGAGAAACAATAGAGATTCTGTGGATCGGATCGATGTGTGGCATTTCCCATCCAACAAGTGCGTGGCCAGCTTCATGGTACGCAGTCATCCGACGATCTTGTTCTGATTGAAGTCGCTTCTTTTCAGGACCGAGTTTGACACGAGTTGCAGATTCTTCCAGATCAGACATATCAATTGCCTTCTTATTAAGTCGTGCTGCTCCGATTGCCGCTTCATTAAGCATGTTTTCAAGATCAGCTCCTGAGAATCCAACTGTTCTCTTCGCGACCTTTTCCCAATTCACCTTCGGATCCATTGGTTTGCCTTTTGCATGGATCGCCAAGATCTTCTTTCGGCCTTCAACATCTGGAAGATCAAGCATGACTCTTCGATCAAAACGTCCTGGGCGAACAAGCGCTGGATCCAAAACATCTGGTCTGTTTGTAGCTGCGATAACAACAACATTTTCATTTGGTGTAAATCCATCCATTTCAACCAAGATCTGATTTAAGGTTTGCTCTCTTTCATCATGACCACCCATGATTCCCATGCCACGCTGACGTCCGATTGCATCGATTTCATCAATAAAGATGATTGCTGGTTGTGCTTTCTTTGCTGTGTTGAATAGATCTCGAACACGAGATGCACCGACACCGACAAGCATTTCCATAAATTCAGAACCAGCCATTGAGAAGAATGACACATTTGCTTCGCCTGCTGTAGCTCGAGCTAATAATGTCTTACCAGTTCCTGCGGGTCCAACCATTAAGACACCTTTTGGTGTTCGAGCACCCATAACTCGATATTTCACTGGATTCTTTAAGAAATCAACGATTTCTGAAAGTTCCTGCTTTGCTTCATCAACACCTGCAACATTTGCGAAGGTTACCTTTGGATTATCGCGATTAAAGAGTTTTGCTCGAGATTGACCGAATGAGAAAATGCTTTCCTGCGTTCCACGAGCTTGGCGGAATATAAAATAAAAGAATGCAATCATAAGAAGCACTGGAAGTAGTGCTGAAGTAATGTTAATCCAATTTGCTGCCCCAGATTGATCTTTGACATCTACTTTTACCTTAGTTGGATCAAGTGTTGTACCTGCATCTTTGAATAATGTGTAGACATTAGCATTTGGCTCTTTAGACGCTTGAATCTTCTCCCCGTTTTCCTTGGTAGCAACGAGATTATTATTATTCACAACAATTTCTTTGACTTCACCTTTTTCGACTGAAGCAATTATTTCAGAGAGCGTTACATTTTTGCGGTCTTCAGGAGGACTTGTGAATGCAGAAAAGAAGAACAAGGCAAACACGATAAGAAAGAAATACAATAATAAATTTTTCCAGGAAAACTTCGTCTTAAATTTGACTACCTTTTTTCGTCCGTCTCCTGCCTGCTTCTTACCATTTCCAGCCATAAATTACGTGTCAGTATAACATAAACATTGTGCCCATGCTAGTAGTAAATCTTACCATTTAAGAACTTTTGCAGAGCTCTTACAAAACCTAAAGTTTAGCCACTTCTTGCTTAAATTGCTCTCCTCGATCCTTATAGTTTTTAAACATCCCAAAGCTTGCACATGCAGGGCTGAGGAGCACAATATCCCCTTTCTTTGCTCGCTCTTTTGCTGCATGTACAACTGCCGACATTGTATCTGCATTTTCTACAATATCCATCTCCGCAATTTTATCACCAATTTGCTCTTTGATAGCAAACCACTCTTCTCCAACCCCAATAATAGCTTTTATACTTTCAGTCTCACGAATTACCTTCCCAAGTTCGGTAAAGTCGCTTCCTTTACTCGATCCACCAAGAATAAGGATTTTTGGCTGCTCAAACGCTTCAATTGCTGCAATGGCTGTTTCTGGAGTTGTTGAGAATGAATCGTCATAGTATTTCACATCATCTATCTCACGAACCAATTCCAACCGATGCTCTAAACCTTTAAATGACTTGAGCACATCAACCATGTGCTTTGTTCCTACACCCGCAAGACTTGCAGCCATAATTGCAGCGCATACGTTTTCGAGGTTGTGTTTGCCTGGAAGTAAAATCTCTTTCTTTTTGATGATCTCTGTATCGTTACCATTTTTGCGAATGACAACTCTATCACCAAAGGCAAAACAAGCATTATCGGTTTCCCGTTCTCTCGAAACATAAAATACTTTTCCATCAGAATATACGTCTGATTCATTTGAAGCTGGATAATCGCGATTTACGATAGCAAAGTCATCTTTTGTTTGATGAGAAAGGATATTTCTTTTTGCTTCAACATATTCCTCTACAGTTGCATGATGGTCCAGGTGCTCACTCGTCACCATGAGCATAACCGCAATATGCGGACTCTTATGAAGATCCTGTAATTGAAAACTTGAAAGCTCTAAAACTACCCATGATGAGGACTGTAGTCTGTCAATAAAAGTCAAAGGCGGAACACCGATATTACCCCCCAGGTAAACATCTTCCCCTGAAGCTTTGAGCATCTCGTAAATCAAACTTGAAGTTGTGCCTTTACCCTTTGTGCCAGTTACACCAATAATTTGTGCTGGACAGAGGTCGAAGAAGAGCTTTGTTTGAGATGTGATAATTGTCCCTTTCTTCTCCGCCTCGAGGATTGCAGGAGTAGTTCTTTTAATTCCAGGACTTCGGATGATGATGTCATAATCAGAAAGATTCTCAAGATAGTCCTTCCCTAAAACAAACTGTGCACCGGTCTCTTCTGCAGCCGTTAACAAAGATGTATCAATATCATCCATTTGTCTCTTATCTAAGACCCAAAGGTTTGTACTCTTTCTTTGAAGATATTGCAGTGTTGAAAGCCCTTCTACGCCTAAGCCAAGAACTGCTATCTTTTTATTTTGCCAATCTGTATCTTGTGGAAATTTTGCCATAATGAGGTTTGCTAATCTTAAGTACCAGGGGTGGGAGTTGAACCCACGACCTTAGGTTTATGAATCCTATGCTCTAACCAACTGAGCTACCCTGGCGTACCGATGATTATACCAATTTGACCAAGGCTAACGCAAATGGTATACTAGTAGCCTATACGCGGGGTAGTGTACGGTGCACGTGAGGCTCATAATCTCACAGGCTAGGTTCAACTCCTAGCTCCGCAACAAAGTCAAAACAAATATATTTCTGCTCCATCCCCTATAGAAACCCCTTCTACAACGGTTTGAATATTGTTTCTAGAAAATCGCTTACAGGGATTCCGAAAAGAATGAGATGATTCAGGAAGTTTATTGTCTTCTTCGTTGGTAATTGAAGTGCTGCTTCATTTGTTCTTTGGTCGTTCCTAATGAAGCCCAACCACCTTTTTCTTTTCTTGAACCTAATCTTCTCCGTGTAGCATTTACTGGAGCAACTCCCCGCTTAGCAAGCTTATCTGTACCGATCCCTCCCAAGATAAGACCTATCGTCCATAATCCATTTGTTACAGTTCCATCAATTGCATCATCAAGTGATTCTTGGGCTTGAGCAACTCTTTGATCTCGGCCTTCAAGTGTCTTCTTAATAGATGGAACGTCAAAGTCTCTACCAAAAATAGTTATCTTTTCAGTTCCGATTTCTGCAGGAATTTCACTTGTTGCTCGTGCAACGGCACGTTCTGGAACCTGCATTGCGTTATCAACAGTTTGATATCCAGTATATCCAGCCGCTGCAACAGTAGCTGCCGCAACAACTGCCCGACGTGCTCGTATTTGTCCTTTTGATAATGGCTTATGACCAGAGATTTGACTATCGACCCCCTCTTCTACAGCGGTTAAAGCAGCATCCATTTGTGGAGAAACTGGACCATTTTCTCGTACTCGTGCTGCTAGTTCAGCACTTTCAGCAGCATCAATTTGTCGTGCAAGTGCTTTGGGGACTGCGGCATCAGGATGTCCTAAAACATGCAATGCAGCTGCTTCTCGTACTGGGAGAGTTCTATGGGTGTCTGGGGGCAAAGATCGTACACGAGGCATTGGAGGAGGCGTGCCTTCTCCACCACGAAATGAACCTGTGCTACTTGTATCTCGAGCTTCATTTCCAGGCTTTGGGCCTGTTTCACTATTCATCTGAGTATTATAACTCATTTTCTTAGGTATGCAAGTTTTTTATTCTCTTTAAATGAGAAGTAACTCGTTTTAGCTAGGACAAGATGATCAAGCAATGTAATCCCTAATATTTCCCCCGCTTCATGAATCCGTCGCGTAAATGTGATGTCATCATCTGATGGATCTGGATCACCAGATGGATGATTGTGGGAAACGATAATTGAAGAACATGGAATCGAGAGTGCAGGACTATAGATTTCTTTTGGGGTAATGACCATAGCATTTAGACTGCCTATTCCAATAACTTCCTTCTGAAGTAGTTCATGTCGGGCATTTAAATATAAAACGTTAAGGTATTCTTGTCTCTTCTGGGTATATTCTTTTAATTGCTCTAGCGCGTCCTCAGTTGAGCGTACAAGCACTTTTGTAAGCGCTGCTGGAGCAAATATCCTTTCGCCCAATTCTATTGCTGCAAGGATAGTAGATGCTTTTGAAATCCCAATTCCTAGAAACTGCATCAGCTGTTTTCTTGTAACTGAATCAAAATGTTCTAATGGAATTTTTTCTAAAAGATTCTGGCTCAACTGCAAAACAGTATGTTTTGCTGACCCACTCCCTAAAAGGATCGCTAACAACTCTACATCTGATAGATGCGACCGCCCATTCGTTTCTAACTTTTCCCTCGGACGAGAGGAAAATGGCATATCTTTAATGTTGAGCTTGCTTTTTAGTACCATCTTTGGTGTATAATAACCTCCATGAACAGAACAGACCCAGCAAAAAATGAAACACTCAATGAATTGTCCCAAAGAATCAGGACAGCTCGACAAGAAGCACGTCTTTCCCAATCAGCTCTCGGCAAAAGTATTGGTGTTTCAGACAAGTCTGTTTCAAGTTATGAGCAAGGCCGAAGTACTCCTCCATTTGCTAAATTAAAGAAAATTGCTGAAGCAACAGAACGTCCGATCAGCTACTTTACCCAAGAAAATACTGATGATGCAACTATTACAAGCAAGCTTCTCATCATTGAACGAGAACTTCTTGAAGTGAAAAAACTCCTCAAAAAAGCTGGAAAGTAATTCTTGACATATCATACCATATTCTCATAATATTGGATATATGGACCACAGATATGGTGTTATTCTTCTCGATAGCATAGAAATTATTTTTCGTATTTACGAATCTGATGGGAATGAATGGAAGCTTCTCTACTATCACAGCGCCAAACTCTATACAGTTACTCCTGAAGGAGAAATTAAAGGAGCAGATATATTGGAAGTTATCGCAGAATTTCTTACCACTGAATATGCGCAGCATATAGCGGAATGGAAAGCTTGTAGCAGACATATACCACAAGCACAGGTAGATGACATCGCGAAAGGATTGGGATTTAAGATTGAGAGGATCACTCCCCTTCGGGAACAAGAGCTACTCTGCAAAGGTATGTTCACAGAACTTTGGGAATAACACTGCTCATCCTGTCTTTTTAGTGTTATAATACTTCCTATCAAGGGCCAGTAGTTCAGCGGCTAGAACAGGCGTCTTATACACTCCTTGTCGAAGGTTCGAGTCCTTCCTGGCCCACAGTAAGCCACGAAAACACCACAAAAATCTTCAAGGAAAATATACTAAGGAATTACTGAACTTTAAAGTTCACTGAGGGTTGTCGTGTCTTTAGCACGATCTTGAACGTAGTTGAGGTAACGTTCTGTTGTAGAAAGTCTCTTGTGACCAAGAATCTTTGAAAGAAGTACCAATGAAACTCCGTGCTTCAAGTGGTGAGCAACGAATGTGTGTCGAAGATCATTTACCTTCGCATTTTCGATACCAGCAATTCTGAAGTAACGTTCAATTGCTGTACGAATGTTTCGAACCAAGAAAGGTTTGCCTGATTTTGTAACAAAGACATGGTCATCTTCAATTTGAGGGCGGATACTGAGATATCGAGTCAACGCTTCTTTTGCCGATTTGTTCAATGGAACAACTCTTTCTTCATGCTTTTCATGAGGTCGGATGTTGATATTATCACCTTGTACATCTGCTGTTCTAATATCTGCTAATTCACCGATTCGGATACCTGTTTGAAGCAAAAGTTCGATGATTGCATACATACGTGCATCATTTCGAGCTGCATCACGGAGTGCCCGGTATTCAGTCGGCTTCAAAATACGTGGTGCTGCTAATTCATATTGTGGATGTGAAACCAAAAGTGATGGATCATCTGAAACATATTCATTCACTTTCAAGAATCGGTAGAAAGTTCGAGTTGAGTTTAATTTACGTGATAATGACTTTGGAGTGTACCCTTTTTCCGCAAGAGCAGCTAAGAACGCTTGAATATCGTCCTTACTTACATCATGAATGTGCTCTTTCTCAAGTTCGCCTAAGAATTGTGTGAGTTGATCAATGTCTTTTCCATATGCCAAAACAGTCGCACTTGAGTGCTTCTTGCCTCGCAAAAAATCGACAAACTCTTGATGAGCTTCTTTAATTTTAATCTCTTTCATAAATTGTAAGTCCCATAATATCATAAAACTGCATAAATAACAAGCAGAAGTTTATGAGACGTTGCAATGCCTTCGTAAAGAGATTATATTATAAAACATAATGGGTTATAAAAAAATAGCTTTTTTTCTTATTGTTGGTGTTCTCCTTCTTACGATTAATAACCTTGCTCACTCAATCTATGCCACATGGCAAAAACAAGATTTGATTATAAAAGCACAAGAAGACTTAGATCACGCCAAAGCCGAAAACCAAGAATTGAGAAAAGACCTCGCAAAAGTAAGTAAGCCTGAATTTGTTGAAGCCGAAGCCAGAGATAAATTATTATTGGCAAAACCTGGTGAAGGCATCGTCGTTATTCCTTCGACACATATCGCAGCCACGAAAACTGCAACTTCCCCCCCTATTGATATCCGCCCAAACTATCAACGTTGGTGGGAAGTTTTCTTTTAGTTGAGGATAAACAAGAAGAATAAGATTGCTACGATAATTCGATAAATACCAAATGGTATAAAGTTATTCCGCTCGATATATTTCAATACAAATTTAACGGTAAAAATAGCGACAAAGAATGCGCCGATAAACCCTACTGCTAAGACAGAATATTCATATGGTGTAAAAGTAAATCTTGTTTCAATGAGATCTAGTCCTGTAGCTGAGATCATCGTCGGTACTGCAAGGAGAAACGAGAATTCGACTGCTGTTTTACGTTTGAGCTTTAAAAGTAATCCTCCAATAATTGTTGCTGCGGAACGGGAAACTCCAGGAACCATAGCTAGCGACTGGAAAAAACCGATCCCGACTGCAGACTTTAGCGGAATATCCTCAATTTTTTCAATAGTACCTTTCTCTTCTTTATGAAATAGCTCAATTATAATCAAAACTATACCACCAAGAAAAAGTGCAATCACAGTGATCATTTCATTCCCTATTAGATAGCCTTTAATAAGCTTATATAAGGTGAAGCCCAAGATGGCTGTCGGCAAATATGCCACAAGAATCGGTTTCCATACAGTCCTCTGTACAAAAAGCTTCTTCCAGTAAAGAAAAATTATTGCCAAGATTGAACCTAATTGGATAATGATTTCAAAGCTTTTGACAAATTCTGTTTGTGGAATATTGAGAAGTTTGGCGGTGAGGACCAAATGACCAGTTGATGAGACAGGAAGAAATTCTGTGATACCCTCAACAACAGCAAGGATCAAGGCGTGAAAGTATTCCATAAATTTAGTATAGCACTATCGTAAGGATTTCACCTGTTCAAGCGGCCATTTTACTCCCATCAAATCTGCTACGAGCCAGAAATCTGCTCCCCAAAGGCTCACTTCATTTGTTTTTGTTGGGGAAATATACTTATTCATAGTATAAGGAAGAGAGCTACGTGAATATTGAATAATCTTCTTCTGAGGATTTTCTGCAGCATTGATAATCCGATACCATGACCACCCATTTCCCCAAGGCTGGGCTTCAACTTCACAAAAGAACAAGCCACAGAGCGGGAATCGTCTATCACACCATTGATATGATCTTTGATATGGCTCAAAGAATCTACGCAACTTTTGAAGAAACGCTTTACGCCAAGTTTCTTGCGAGGGGTACACATCAAATCCGAGTCGCACACGATCACCCAAGATATCAAACAGTTCTCCAAAGCTATTGCTCAGCTTTCTTTTATCTGAAGCATCTATATTTGTATTAAAAGAGATTTGTTTATCTGTATTCTCTTTAAGATATTTCGCAGCATGCTGCATATAGGCAGCAGAAATACCCGTCCGTACACTTTCTTTCCCTTGTACACGTTGCATATCGGGCCATTCATTGGCAAAATGAAAGCCTCGGATACGATCATCTTCACCATACCGAAGCATTTGTTTCTCAAGGAACATATCACCAAATTCCTTTAACGCAGGCGTTGTATCAAGACTTCTTGTATTGTTAAATACATGTCTTAGAAGAGGTTTGGGGAAATAGATCCCCGGATAATTTGGATATTGGAATGGACCAACACACCACTCTACTTTCATCTTAACCTTCTTGCAGAGATCAAGCATGGTTTCAAGCGGTTTCCAGTTAAATGTCTTTCCATCTTCAGAAAGTTCGTACGGGTAAATGACTAGTCGAATTCCTTCAATACCCGCTGATTTAAGTTTGCGCAAACTTGATTCAATCAGATCGAGATGATTCATCCATCGGCTATCTCCGCCTTTACCTTGCGTTGCCACAGTCGTTAATTCCCAACTCACTTTCCCTGGAGTAAATGTGGTCCAAACTTTCATAACTTGTTAATTATAAACCAACTTCATATACTAAAAGTAATAAATATGCGTCAAGGAAATTGGTTATTTGTGATTGTCATTGGAATTGGTTTGATTATTGGTTTATACCTGATGGTGTTTAACAATGAACTATTTACGCAGCTTGTAGGCGGAATGTGATTTAGAGGTACACCTCATCAACGTAGCACCATGTGAACTCTTCCCCAGGCGTCACAGACTTCATAAGCGGATGATTTGTTATCAGATAATGTTTGCTCGCATGTTTATTCTTTGAATCATTACAGCAGCCTACATGTCCACAGGAAAGGCACATTCTTAATGAAACCCATGTATCACCCGATTTGAGGCATTCTTCGCAGCCTTCAGTCTTGGGTTCTGTTACTTTCATTTCGTTTTGATGGGTACATTTTTGAGGCATATTAATCTCCAAATCCAGGCGCATCTGCACCTTTTTTAAGTAGCTTCATGAGTTGATCAAGATCAATGTCTTCAAGCTTTTTGATACGGATACAGCTCTTACCGACACTTGCCTTTGGAAATTCGTCTTTATGCTTTTCCGCCATGTATTGGGTGCCTTCAGTCGAGCACAGATAGACTGAGATATAATTCTTCTGACTTGCCAATGCAATAACTGACCAATCGCCTTCTCGCCCGCTTTTACTTTTGTAATGAAATGATCCATAGCCAATCATACCTGATAAAATATATGGCTTCAGATCCGGGACAGTCTTTTGGATCATTTCATGAAGCTTGATGATCTCTGCCTTTCTTTTCGGATCTTCAATAAGGTCGATGTATTCTTGGGGAGTTTTAGCTGCTGTAGGCTTGAACATGTTCATAATTTGATTATAGCAAACTAGTAAAGCTTTTCCCCTTTCTTTAGCATTTCGAGGAGAACCTGTTTTCTTCGTTCCTTGGTTTCAGGTTTTTTAGCCGTTTGCAGACGAAAAACGATCGCATATTTATTCGTTTTATTCAATGATTCAAAAAATTCCAAAGCCTTGGGATCTTTAGCCAACTCTTGGAGGAAGTCTTCTGGAACAACCATATTCTTTGGAGAATCATATGCCGCGTCCCATCGACCATCAGCTTTTGCGGCTTCAATTTGTGCTTGACCTGCAGGCTGCATCTTGCCTTCAGCTATCAACTGAGTTACAAAATCACAGTTCCTTTTGGACCACATGCTTCGCGGTCTACGCGGAGTAAATTTCATCAGCCAATATAATTCATCAAACTTATCTGCTTGGCCATCGATCCACCCATAACATAAAGCTGGAAGTAACGCTTCATCATGAGATATAGCAGGAATGCCACTTCCCTTCTTGGCAAACTTCATCCAAATACCTTTCGATGTTGTATGATTTTTTGAGAGCCATGCTTCCCATTCCTGAACTGTCCCGAAATAAAGTTGCGGTAAATCGGATTTAACCATTATGAAAATTCCTTATGAACAACGTATTTCCAGTATTCTTTCCATTGATCAGCTTTGGCTTCACTGGAAATTCTTTCTTGGGTAATTTGAAGTAGCACTTTCTCTTCTGATTTCTGAGAAAAGTTTATATAAATACGAGAACCGTCGCTCATCTTTGCTTTCCAGTATCTCCAATTATCCGTTTGAGAAAGCACCGGAGCCTCTAAGAACGCAACTCCATTCAATTCTTTTATAGTATTGTGCGCGTGTTGCCAACGTTTGTAGATAATATCTAAATGTCCATGAATTGTTGAAGAAAAATTCATAGTATATTCACCTGGTTTATCTTGACGAATTTGCCGACGTCCAATTTCATATTCAAACTTCACTGTAAGCATCTGACTCCACCATCCAGGCACTTTATGGTCTTCAGATAGTTTGCGTGCAATATCTTTATGAGGAAGAGACTTTGCATCCATGAGGGAGAACACTTCTAACCAATGAGTCCAAGGAGCACCTGTTGCCTTGAGAATAGCTTCATCACTGATACTTGCGGGTCCATTAGCCATAAATTTATTATAGCAAATCTCCCCGTAAACACTTCCCATGGTAAATTTTGTCAAGCTTTTTCGATAGACTTATAACAAAACTCCTCTTTTGATCCATATTTGTACACAGCCTTAGTATCCAGCCAACTGTAAGAATTTTGGAAGGAAACTCATCACTATAGACAAAGACCCATAGATAACTTACATTAGAAAGAGCTCAAAACCATGTTATTATAGACACATGCAGAGAAAAAAGACTGGGTACTTTCTTCTTTATTTACTTTCGTTCACTATCTCAACCGGTATCTTCCATGCCGTTGCACATGCACAAGAAGTTGCGCAATATGCACCAAATAAAGTGCACCTTGTTGAGCCATTCACGAACGTCCCTACTCCAACTGTTTTTGTCCAAAGTCCTATATCTGCGGCACGTACTTCCACCGTGAATACCACAACAACACCAACTCCTTCTCAAGGACCAACGATAGAGGTTAAAGGGACAATAACGACACAACCAACACCTACAGCACCAATCCCAACTGCTACACTAGCTCCAACTGCGGTACCAACAGCAGTTCCAACTCCTATAGCTGTAGAAACAGTAGCTCCTACAGATAATGCTTCAGTTATTTCTGAAGAAGCACTTACCTACCTAGGGAACTGTGAAACTGGTATGAATCCGACCAAGAATACAGGTAATGGCTATTATGGAGCATTCCAATTCTCACAAGGTACATGGAATAGTATGAACACAGGGTATGAACGAGCTGACTTTGCTCCACTTGAGGTTCAAAAAGCAGCAGTTAAGCAGCTCCTTCAACGATCAAGTATCCATACTCAATTTCCTGGCTGCGCAAGGAAGATGAAGTCAACAGGACTCATCTAGATTCTATGACTGAACAAACCGCAAGGCTTAAGAAACAATTAAAGTTTGCATCACACCTGGTTCCTCTTGTACTTTCTGGCAAAAAAGTCTCTACATGGCGTTTATGGGATGAGAAAGCTTTAGCGGAAAATGATGTCTTAGATTTTCTTGAATTTGGAAAAACTACTCCTTTTGCCTCAGGTGTTATTACAAAGACACTTGAAAAGCCATTGGGAGATCTCACGGAGGAAGATAAAAAAGGACATGAACAGTTCAGAAGCGATCAAGAAATGTACGAAACATACGAAAAGTATTATGGCCGTAGCGTAGACAAAGATACTGTGGTCAAAATCATTTGGTTCAAGCTCATCTAAAGCTTCTCCGGATTCACTCGGATGATCTTATCATCTCCACTTTGAGGTACCCCTCTCCCATCTTTATTACTTGTAGTTATGTACAAAAGTCCATCATTTGTTGCGACAACTTCACGGATGCGGCCATACTTCCCTTCCAAATGTTCTTTGAAGTCTGTCACTTGCCCATTGGAAACGACCGCTTGGTACAAGTTACGTCCCCGAAGTCCACTGAAATAGACAGAACCATTTACAAATGCTGCACCTGAAGGAGCCCAAGTATCGTTAGGGCCTGAGTTATATGCAGGAGCCTGCATACCATTTCTCGTTGCACTTCCTTCTATATCAGGCCAACCATAATTACTGCCAGGCTTTATGTAATTTAATTCATCTAAGCCTGAAGCAACACCGGATCTCCCATGCTCAGTTGCCCATAATCCTCCTTGTGCATCCCATGCTAAGCCCTGGACATTTCTATGACCATACGAATAGACGTCATTGTTAAAAGGATTTCCAGGAGCTGGTTGACCATCAGTAGTTACTCTCAAGATCTTACCACCTAAGGTTGAAGTGATCTGTGCTTGTGTGGGGTTCTGAGCGTCACCAGTCCCTATATATAAATAGTTGTCGGGGCCAAACTTAATTCGTCCTCCATCGTGATTGGATGCGCCAGGGATACGATCGACAATTGTTTTTTCATCCTGCAACGTATTACCATTTAATGTCATCCGAACAACTCGATTCAGAGTATCAGTACCGATACTACTGTATGTGTAATAGAGATAAACATATTTATTCGATGCGAAATTCGGATCAATCGCAATCCCGAGTAGTCCACCTTCTCCTATTTCTGTTACGTTAGATAGTGTTGCTGAAACTACAGGTTGGGCAGCACCAGTTGGATCAATAAGTGTGACCCTCCCAAACCGCTCTGTAACAAGCAATTTCCCATCAGGCAAGATTGCAATTGCCCAAGGTGTATCAAGATTCTCTGCGATAATGGTTTCCGATGGGATATCATTTTTATTCTGAGGTTGAGTTGTCGCAGTGTTACTGACAGAATTGGTGGCTATTGGAGGCTTTTGTGCATTATTCCGTTGGGACAAAACATATGTGCCTACCATAAATACCAAAAGAGCACACAATATGACTGCAAGTCGTTTCATCAGGAACTATCTATTTATACAATAAGGAGAATTTAGAATCAAGGATTCTTACACAACCAATACAATTATTTCGATTCTCGGACAAAGGTGATGATGACAGATTCTCTACTCCAAAAAAGAAATAATCTTCTTTTCTCAACAACCATAAAATGCATTTCCCATCCATTATGGGCATAATGATTCATTAATTGTTCCATGCGAGTCGTGGGAAGTCCACTTGCACCAAGTAACATTGAACCGATGATTCCCTCTTCAACTATTTCGATTTTGTATTGTTTTGCCACTGATATATATACTACCAAATTTTTACTTACCCTGCTTCATGGGAATCGAGAAGTAAAAAGTTGTACCTTTATCAGGTAGACTTTCAACCCATATATTTCCTTTGTGGCGGCGGATGATTTCTTTGGAAATATATAACCCCATTCCCAATCCAGGAAATGTTTTTTCTTTCGGCCCTGTCACCTGATAAAGTCGATCAAATATTTTTCGATACTGATCCTTAGGAATCCCAATACCATAATCCTGTACACTTACAATTGCTTTTTTATCGATTACTTTTACAGAAACTTTTATATCTCCTCCTTGTGGTGAATATTTAATTGCATTCGTTATCAAATTTGTAAGCACCTGATATAACCGAAACCTATCAGCATGAATAGTGATCTTCTTTTTTGCATGGAAGGACACGGCATGATTTGCTGTAGATTCCTGTAATGCCTGAACTGTCTCTTCAATCAAATCGTTCAGGACAAAATCTTCTTTATTAAATGATAATTTACCGGTTTGGATTCTGGAAACATCGAGTAAATCACTCACGAGCTCCTGTAGATTCTCTGTTTGGTAGTGAATGCGCTGAAGAGTCTTCAACATTGCATTATCTTTCCCTTGTAATCTTTTTATTAACGCTTCTGTATATAATTTCATACTGGTAATTGGCGTTTTTAATTCATGAGAAGCCATATTTACGAAGTCATCTTTTCGTGCTTCCATCTCCTTTTGTTGCGTTACATCGGTGGAAATTGAAGCTGCAGCAATAATCTTGCCTGCCTTATTGTGAATCGCTGCAGAGCTTGACTGCACATGGACCTGTTTACCATCCTTTCTTGTAAATGTAAATTCTTTACCGATAACTGGTCTGCCTGTAGCAAGAGTTAAAGCAAGCGGACCTTGAGAAGGAATAATTACTCTTCCATCATGCTTTGTTTCAAGTAATAATTCATGCCCTACTTTAAAACCTTTAGGAATTTTCATCCCAAGAATCTGTTCAAAGCGTTTATTTGTTTCCTGCACAACTCCATCCTTATCTGTAATAATTACTCCAACCGGCAATTGTGCGATAATCGCTTGAAGACGCCTTCGCTCATCTTTTTCGCGCTCAAGTAATCCATCAATTGTTTGTTTTAACCAACCGATAACACCCGCCAAAAGAAGAAAGAATAACCCCAGGATAATAACAACGTCAATGCTTCGGGTAAGCTGTTCTCCTGAATAGTTCCGTGAGAACGTAATGTAAAGATAATAGACAACAGCAACGACAGAAGTAATTACCCCTCCCCGTATACCGTCCCTGAATGCAAAATAAATAACTAAAGCTACATGGACAAAAATAATGTATGTACCAACTGCTAAAGGATTGTGAGCAATAGAATAAGCATAAAACTCGGAGACAATAGCTATAAAAATTGAGAATAATAATGGAAACCAGAACGAATAACTTGTATATCCCAAACGTTGTATTGGATTGATATAGCGAAGGGCTGATTTCATGTGTTGAGCGATATCATATCACATCTTTAGAAGTTTCATGAGGCTCTAAATGTGACAAGGCCCGCCATTGCTATTCTTACTGCCTTCGAGTAGCGGCGGGTTTTGTCAATTTGAGTAACTAGATACCTGAACTTATCTATCTACCACTATAACGAGTTGATGTAAGAAGTAAATGGTATGAACTGTAAGAAGGAGGTAAAAATGATGAAAGATTAGGTTGTTACAACCCGCTGTTCAAGTAACTGTACAACTTTTGTCCAGAATTGTTCTACTCCATTTGATTTAGATTCAGGGAGTTTACTCGATAAGGTGTATTGCATCATCTTTTTCAACAGTCCTGATCCTAAACACCATTGAGTGAATGCTGCTGCAGCTTGAGGTTCTTCAGGAACGATTAATCCTCGCCAAGTATGTGCTTTTGCAAGAATCTCTTCGTTGACTACAGATGCACGTCCTGCCAGTTTCCAAAGCATTTCAGTTTCGCGTTCCGAAGGGACAAGACCATGAGTGTGGAGAAAACGAACATTATCGTATTCCTGCCCTCCAATTGGTTTCGTAAACAACATTATTACTCCCCCTCGCTGTTTTGGTTCAGCCAACACTTTAAATGTTTGCTCACTTGGCTTTGTAAGTTCCAGTGACATTGTCGTCTGTTTGAACGATTTCTCATAATTATCGACTGTTGCACGTTCGTGAGTTGAAACAGTTAGCTGAACATATGGCAAATCTTTCATGGCTTGCAGAAATGATTGGGTGAACTGCGCCTCTCGGACGACAACATGAAATTGGAATCGATCTGAGAGACTCCGTAATGATTGAATAAATAATGCATTGAATGCAGTTCCAACTGCAGCTCCAGAAATTGGTACGGAGATATGAATTTTCTCTGCAGAATGAGGATTTAATTGCTCCTTACGATTTTCAACATCATACGCAGACAACTCTTCTGTTAACAATGGACTTATCGGATACGCAGTAACAACGATTGGAACTTTAGGAAGGTGTGCCTTAGTAGCATATTCTTCAAGCTTCTTTTTCGTGTATTCACTTGGAACAAAAATACAATCAGCATCAGGCACATACCAGATTGCCTGAGGACTATCATCAGTTACTTGCACAACAAGAAATGCCTGAATCCCCAAGTCTCTACTCATTTGTTTCTTAATGGCACCTAAAGGATGCGCATGGATAGCATGAGTAGCGACCATGAGAACAGTTTGCGGTACTGTGAATCGTTCATTAAGAATTGTACGCACATGGCGATAGACTTCTTTCGATTGTAGCCGGAGTAATCTTCTCATAACGGCTGCCACTGGTTGATCAAGTGGCGGAAGCTGCATCATCTCAAGTAATGTTCTTGTACTTCTATGCACGCTGGCGAATCGATACATTGCACTAGACTTTGGAGCCTGTGCCCCAAGTAAAATAGGCGAAGCATTCTTTGGCAAACCATGATAGAGCGCGTCTGACACTCGTAAATGACCAAGGCCCAGAGGTGAAGCTTCAAAAATAATTGCTAATGTCGGATCTGTTAAGGCATTCAAGGATGACATACCTCCAGTGTAGCAGAACTTGCTT
Source organism: uncultured Gammaproteobacteria bacterium (assembly GCA_965230895.1). Classification (GTDB taxonomy): domain Bacteria; phylum Patescibacteriota; class Microgenomatia; order Levybacterales; family UBA12049; genus JACDET01. The sequence goes on along the minus strand of OZ246394.1, from coordinate 1,353,680 downwards.
TAGACTGACTCTTCAAAATAATTAGATCCTGATCTATAATACTTCTGCATGCACTATCAGAAGAAAAAGCTTGTGGATACAGCTCAAAAGATCATCAAAAATCAGCCGCTTACCGCTGATGAGATCAATCACCTTCTTGATTTTGAAAAAGTCTCCAAACAAAACCGCACAACGAAATTGTTGAAACAAATTGCTGTCCCGTCTTCCCTTGCCTTTGGATTTCTATTTATGGCCTTTCCGAAGGAATTTGCCCAGTTCGCTGCAGGTCTGCCAAGTTGGACGAACTTCCCTCCTCCAATCCTTACCGGCGTTGATTACCTTTGGGATCTGATCGGAGAACCAGTCCGCAAAGCAAACTTTATTTATCATATCCCAAATATCATTCTTTACTCTTTTGGTATCTTTGGCATAAAAAAACTCATCGATGCGATTGATCGTCGAACATGGCTTGATACGGTCTATGCAGCGAAGAAGATGCTTCAGGAACAGATTACCAATGGTACGGCAAGCTTCAAAATGCGTGACGGGCATTCAATACTTTTTATTGGCAAAGGTGACTTTATCGGAGCGCAGTTTGTCCTCAATCACTACGATGACGAGACTGTAACACTAAGCGAAAGTAAGCCTTATTACACTCGCTTTTGGAGCCTTTATAACACTGATGGGATGTACGATAACCTGAAGCAAACATTGATTAAATCCAGTGGCTCAACGGCTGGAGAATATGTCTTCTTTCCTGTCAAAGATGACCAGATATTTTTACCTGGAGAAAAGGCATATGATGTTTCGCCACACAAACTTGATATTCTATGCCAAAATATTCGTGTCATTGAGAATGAAGAAGGATGGGATCCGAAAAGAATTATCATCATTGGAGATAGATTTCATAAAAGCTTTGTGCAGTCAGAGGATCAGCACCGAGTGGTACCCAAGAGTGAAGATATCATCTCTCTTGCTTCAATAGCCAACAAATACCAAAACATTACTTTGATTGATCCTTCAGATATTGTTTTGAAAAGAGTGCTCAAGATAGCCAATGGCCGCAAAATTGTTTTTAGAGCCACAAAAGATGGGATTGCAGAATACAAAGACCGTTTCTTTTACCGATTAAAGGAGCTTGGATATAAACCTATTCCAAGCAAACGAGGCACACTCACCATTGGATACGATCTCTTTGAAGATCAAACTGAGCAACAAACGCTCTCGCGCAAGATTGATGACTATTACCCAGTCGTCCTTTCAAAGAATGTTCACGACGCCCTCCTTAGAAATGGGTATGCCAAAGATGAGTTCATTTATGTTCCTGACCTTGTCCTCCAAACCGTTACAAAAGCCGCTTCAGAACAGTGAAAATACTCTAACCTCTACTTTTCACAAGTTCAGAATGTAATAGAATTACTATAACCGTTTTCGCATTTACGATTTCATGCTACCATATATAAATGCGGAGAAAATTAGTAGGCTATTCGCTGCTCTCAGTATACGCGTTCTGCTTCTTTACTGTGGTATTTCACACAGTAGCACACGCTCAGACTACCACAGAACCGATCACTCCTCTCGCAAAAACGAAGGATACACCACAAGTCTTAGCTGCACAAACAACCGCAGCCATAGATCCTACTTCAGTACCTGAAAAGTTAGCTAATCCTACCCCAACTATCTATGTATCCGCCCTTGCAGAGCCGAAAACACTTCCGTCAATTACACCAACTCAAGCCCCGACAAACGCAAAGAAATCCGCAGTAACTCCAACCCCTCTCCCAACAGATAAAGATCTTCCAACACCAACAAAAGCACCATTAACACCTCCAGCAGCAGCTCCCCAATCAACAGCAAATCCTGGTGGATTGGATGCAGAAAAATTATTCTCAATGGCAAACGATTACCGCGCTGCGAGAGGATTACCTGCATTGCAGAAAAATGACCAAGTGTGTAGTTTAGCAGCTTCAAGAGCACCTGAAGTTGCGGGCGAAGTTGCATCAGGAAACCTTCATGCAGGTCTCAATTCAAGAGCACTTTCTTATTGGAATACAGAAAATATTATTTCGATGAGTACCGAAGAATCTGCGTTTAATTGGTGGGTTAATGACCCTATCCACCATGCTGCAATCGTTGGAAACTTCACCTATAGTTGTGTCTCTTGTGTCGGCAATAATTGTGCCCAGGAATTCACAAATTTCCAACCAAAATAGTCTAGTATCCTTCTAGTATGTTACTATAATAGTATGTTCTCTGCCTCACTCATAAAATCAACACTCTTGATACTTATACCTCTCCTATCACTCTTCATTACAATTGTTCCGCAAGCACATGCTCAAGGATCATCAGTACAAGGTGCAGGCACACTCGGTGTCGCCAGAATGGTAGATGTCAGCGTCAAAAATGTTAAAGATGGAAGTATTATCTCTTCATCTGACAAAGGTAATGTCCTTTCCAATATCCCCTATGATGCTCAAGTTATGGGAGTTGTCTCACGTGATGCAGGCATAATCCTTAATAATAGTGCGACTGAAAATGGTGTCCCAGTCATTTCTGTAGGTACAGTGTATGTGTTGGTTTCAAATAAGGAAGGCCCAATTAAAAAAGGTGATCTTATCGCGACATCAACGATTCCAGGAGTTGGAGTAAAAGCAGTTAAAGATGGATATGTGCTTGGAACTGCGCTTGAAGATTACGTCAATTCAAATCAAACAGAAGCAGGATTGATTGCAGTCGAGTTTAATCTTCACTACTTCAATGCAAAACCAACATTTCCTGGTTCATTGACCGATATCTTCAAATTTGCTTTGCTTCCGACAAAAGATGGTCCAACACCACTTTTCAAGTATATTGTTGCAGCACTCGTAGTCATCGCCTCATTTGTGCTTGCATTCATGACTTTTGGGCGAACTGCAGCAAAAGGGGTGGAAGCTCTTGGAAGAAATCCCTCAGCAAGTCGTATTATCCATTTGGGAATTATGTTTAATGTTGGAATTGTTGTCATCATCGTTGCTGCAGGAATGACTGTTTCATTCTTAATTTTGAGGCTATAAACCAAGCGTCAAAGCTTCCCGATTTCTGCTAAAATAAGATAACTATGCTGCCCACATTCTATCAAGCCATGTCTTTAACAGCCGATTTGGTATTGTTCCTCTTTGTTGGCTACTACATGATGCGCCTCTATTCAAGAGAAAAAGATTTGGAAAAGCGAGAGAAGAAGACAGATACTGAATATCATAAAGTTGTTGATGATGCGCTAAATAAAGAACGCAAAATCCTTGATGATGCGACATCCGAAGCGAGTCAAATTATATCTGAAACACAATTTGTGGCACAAACCTCCAAAGATTCTGTTGACCAATCATTGCAGAAAATGGAAACCGATATTGTCAAAGACACAAGCAATATTGCGCAAAGCTATCGAGACAAATACCAGCATGAGTTGAAAAAGCTTACCGATCAATCGTTAGAAGACTTCAAAGTTATTTCGAAAGAGATGCAAGAAGGATTACATAAGCAAGCATTGCATTTTCAAGATGATATGCTCCCCGCTCTTGAGCGTGAACTGCTTGAATATAAGCAAGCACGTATTAAGCAAACCGAACAAATGATAAAAGGCATTACACAAAAAGTCGCACAAGATGTTCTGAATAAATCTATCTCTACAGAAGAACATCAAAAACTTCTTATCGAATCACTCGATAAAGCAAAACGGGAAGGCATGTTTGAATAATGGAACTCGATTTATCATCATTTTTTAAGACCAAAGCGCAAGCAATGGATTTCAACCAACGATTGGCTGGAATTTCGGCCAAGGTGTATGAAACGAATTTCAACTTGGAAGGCACTTTGCTTGACGAATTTGGAATCCAAAAGAAAGACAAGTTTATGACGTTACTTCGAGATAACAAAATAAATCCTGAATCACCTGCTGATCTAAAAAAGTTCTTTGCAAAAATACAAACGACCATCAATACTCTCCCCGTCCTCAGTATGACAATTGCTTTTGAGCCGAAAGAAAAAACACTTCAAGCACTTTCAGAATGGTTCCTCATGAATATAAAAAAGCAAATGTTACTCGAAGTTACGGTTGATACAAATTTGATTGCTGGAGCAAAATTACAATATAAAGGAAAGTTTGTTGATGGATCTATCAAGCCGCTCTTCGATAAGATTGTCCAACAGATGATGACAAATTCAGTGGAAAAACAACCTGAAAAAGAAGCGTCAAAAGAGCAGCAGCAACCAGCACATAATTAACTATGAATAACGAAAATCAATTCAATGAAATCATGCAACAAACCGGTGAATACGGTGTCGTATTCCAAGTAAGCCATCCTATTGTTTTTATTGAAGGTTTACCCAAAGTAAAAACCCATGAGGTTGTGATGTTTGAAACAGGTCAAAAAGGTGAAGTCTTTACCATTAACCGTGGCAAAGTTGAAGTACGTACCTTTTCTCATGATCCAGTAAAAGTTGGGACAAAAGTTGTCCGTACAGATAAACTCTTAAGTGTTCCTGTCGGAAAAGAATTGCTTGGACAAACAATCAATCCGCTTGGCGAACCACTTGATCCATCAAAGCCTTTTACTCCTCCAAAGGAATTCCGAGATCTTGATGCAAAACCAATTGGTATCGCCGGCCGGCAAAAGATCGCGACTCCTCTTGCAACAGGAATTACACTTATTGATTTGCTTATCCCCCTTGGACGAGGACAACGAGAACTTATCATCGGAGATCGAAAAACTGGTAAAACTGCAATCCTTATGACGACTATCAGAAAACAAATTGATGAAGGCGTCATCGCAATTTATGCAGCAATAGCAAAGAAGAAAAGTGATATTAAAAAACTGCAAGCATTCTTCGAGCAAGAGAAAATTGCTGACAAAGTTATCATCGTTGCGACTTCTTCCTATGATTCACCAAGTCTTATTTACCAAACTCCCTATGCCGCAATGGCGATTGCTGAATATTTCAGAGATCAAGGACAACATACGTTATTAATCCTTGATGATCTTTCAACGCACGCGAAATTCTACCGAGAACTATCGCTTCTTGCCCGTCGTTTCCCAGGTCGTGATTCCTATCCGGGAGATATCTTTTATGTGCATTCAAAACTTCTTGAACGCGCAGGGAATTTCAAACATAAAGATCCAATGATTAAAGAAGTTTCAATCACTTGCCTACCGGTTATTGAAATTGTTGAAGGAGACTTTACTGGATATGTTTCTACAAATGTCATGGGTATTACTGATGGTCATATTTATTTGGACAGTAATATTTACTATCAAGGTATGCGTCCTGCAGTGAATATCCCTCTTTCCGTTACACGTGTTGGGCGCCAAGCAATGGATAAGCTTTCTCGTGAAGTAAATAAGTCACTCACTGCTTTTCTCAGTAATTACGATAAATTGCAAAATCTTTCCCACTTTGGCCAGGAATTAACTGATGAAGTAAAAAAAGATTTGCGTCTTGGTGAAATGATTTATAAATTATTCAATCAGTCATATCATATTACCGTTCCTTTCGCTGTTCAGTTAATCCTCCTTTCAATGATTTTACAGAATTTAATTCCGGACAAAGAAGTATTAGAGAAAGTGAAAAACGGATTGATCAAAGCATATATTTTCCCTCACTACGGTGGACAAAAACTACTTTTTGAAATTAAAAATACAAATGATATTAAAGTCTTTAATGAAAATGTCCTAAAACATAAAGACACACTTTTAAAGATTGGTCAGTAAATACTATGCCGCAAAGAAAAATTGTACTGGAAGAATTAGAAGCACTTAACAGTCTGAAAGACTTAGCTGAATCATATGAAGAAATCGCAGTTGTCCGTATGCAAAAGATTAAAGATTCTGTTTTGAAAACTCGTACGTTTCTTGCTTCCCTTTCTGATGTGTATGTTGATTTGAAATCATCTTACGGGCGTGAAGTAAAAGAACTGCTCGAAAAAATGAAGAAAGGTGACAAAAACATTCTCCCTACTCTTCAAAAGAATGGAAAGAATCTCCTTGTGTACCTCTCATCAAACGGAAGATTGTATGGATCTGTAACACAAAAAACATATAAACTCTTTATCACCGATGTGAAAGATTCTGATGAATCAAACACAGATATTGTCATCATTGGACGAGCTGGAAAAGAAATGTATGAAGCATCAGGAGTTGGCAAAAAGTTCGAATATTTTGAAATCCCTGATACGTCTGTTGAGATTGATCATATTAAACAATTAATGCAGAAGTTCCTGCAATACGAGAAAGTTGATGTCTATTATGGAAAGTTTGGAAATGTTGTTAAACAAACCCCTATCCAAACAAGTATTAGTGGTGAAGACATATTTGAAACAGAAACTCCAGTTGAAATTCCACGTGAAGATCGCTTTATCTTTGAACCTGATTTAGAGAAAATCCTTCACTTTTTTGAAACACAAATCATGGCAAACCTGTTTTCCCAGACGCTCCTTGAAAACCAGTTGGCACGCCACGCTTCCCGTGTAAGTGCGATGGAAGAAGCACTTGTTCACATTGAAGAAGAAACAAAGAAACTTCATTCAGAACAAGTCCGTATCAAACATCTTATGCAAAATAAGAAACAACTAGAAACTATCTCTGGAGTACTTTCACTTATAGATGAATAACGATAAAATAGATATATGCTTGAAGGAAAAGTTATCAGTGTAAAAGGACAAATTATTGAAGTTGAATTTCTCGATGAGAAACCACATATCTATGATGTTTTAGTCCATAAAGATGATCCAACACTTAAGATGGAAGTGTATACTTCTGCCTCCCCTACTTCTTTTTATTGTCTGGCGTTAACACACACGAGTATCCTCCATCATGGATCAATTGTCATAAGTACAGGTCAACCAATTAAAATTCCGGTAGGTCCGGAAATGCTTGGACGAGTTGTAGATACATTAGGCGAACCACAAGATGGTCAAGGCGAAATTAAAACAAAAGAAACTCGTCCACTTATCGCAAAAGATGTCAGTTTTGATAATGTCACAATTCCAAAAGATATTCTTGAAACAGGTATCAAAGTCGTCGACTTCTTCACCCCTATTGTGAAAGGTGGAAAGGTAGGATTATTTGGAGGAGCTGGTGTAGGTAAAACCGTTATCATTTCTGAAATCATCCACAACTTGGTTATCTTGAATCCTGAGAAAAACGTATCTATCTTTACCGGTGTTGGTGAACGTACTCGTGAAGGTGAAGAGTTGTACCAAACCCTTATTGAAAGTAAAGTTATGCAAGGTGTCAGTCTTATTTATGGTAGTATGGGCGAAAACCCTGCTCTCAGATTCCGTACAGCTTTTACAGGCGTTACTTTAGCTGAATACTACCGAGACAGTATGGGTAAAGACGTATTGTTCTTTATCGATAATATCTTTCGTTTTGCTCAGTCTGGATATGAATTATCAACGCTTATGAATGCTATCCCATCAGAAGGTGGATACCAAGCCACTTTAGCCTCTGAAATGGCTTCCTTCCATGAAAGACTTGTTTCTACACAGAAGAATGCCATCACTACTTTTGAAGCGATTTATGTCCCAGCCGACGATTTGACAGATAGTGGTGTACAAGCTATCTTCCCTTACTTAGATTCTGGCCTCATTCTTTCTCGTGCGGTTTACCAGCAAGGGCGCTTCCCTGCTATTGATATTCTTGCATCAAACTCTTCAGCGTTAAACGTCGATACAGTTGGTGAAGAACACTACCAAACAGCACTTGATGCTCAATCGTTATTGAAGCGAGCCACTGCACTAGAACGTATCGTAGCACTTATTGGAGAATCAGAACTTTCGACAGAAGACCAAACCGTGTATAAACGCGCAAAAATGTTAAAAAACTTCATGACGCAGAATTTTACTGTCGTTGAGCAACAAACCGAGAAAAAAGGTGTTTTCGTTTCAGTTAAAGATACTGTAGCAGATGTCCGTGGAATACTAAACGGAAAAGCAGATATTCTTAAACCAGAAGACTTATTGTATATTGGAACCCTCAAAGATGTTGAGGAAAAAATTACTGCAGCAAAGCAAAAATTAGCTGAGAAAGAAAGACTTTCTGGTTCACCTGAAAATACACAACAGCAAACGCAACCATCAGCAAGTCCACAAGATCAGCAAAAGCCGTAATAAAGCTTGTACACCATATTCGCTTCGTGATACCCTAACAATATGTCAGTCCCCCTTAAAGTAATTGTTGAAGACACCGAAAACATCATTTATGAAGGCGAAGCTGAGCGTATTACATCGTTTAATGAAGTCGGTAAGTTCGATGTTTACCCTCAACATGCGAACTTCATCTCTATTATCCACACACAATTAGATGTTTATAACCAGAAGCAGAAAGTAAAGGAATTAAAAATTGAGCAAGCAGTTATGAAGGTTAAAAAAGATGAAGTCCATGTGTTTCTCGGCATTGAGACATTGTTAATAGAAGAAATAGGCCCTGGGCAGAAAAGCTCACCACCTCAACAAAAGAAATAATGCAACAGAATTAACTAATAATATCAGTCTATTCATCTATTATTGAATAAAATTATTAATAATAAAGGGTTAACGACTAACAACTTTTCCAGGCTTCTTATTTAAATTGCAATTTCTCCTGCATACACTCATAGCCTCATTTAATAATATTTCTTGATCCATAATTAATAACCCCTACTCCCAAACTTAAATTCACTGAAATGATTTGAAAGCATTAGACAAAATGTATACAAAACAATGCAACGAAATATTGAGAGAAGATTTTTTTACATCAATCTCAACCCACTTTTATCCAGAAATTATTCTTTATGTGAAAACAGAAAAGACGACGAACTCAAATAGCATCTATTCATATCATATTTATCCTGTAGCAAAACACTTTGAGGCTAGGCGTTCCACTACTGCCTTCTGTAGCCAGATTAAGATACACCTATTCAGGCTTAAAACCATTAATCTTTCCACAGTTCTCCACATTTTTTTGTTATGGGATGTGGATAAATACCCTATGGGCCTTAGCGCATTTAGAGGAGTTTCTTCTAGGGAGACAAGCAGCTGTGGAAAACACTGAGGCCACAGGATCTTCCCATCTCTTCTGCTTTATGTAGTAAAGTACATTACGCTAACGGTTCTAAAGAAAAGCAACTCCATTCACTGAACAAACTGTTTCAAAAAAAAGTGTGTTAAGAAACGATGAAATGGTCGTCTTATCGCCTTTTACATAGCTAATAAGCGATTCTATGACGTCCGAATTCATATGCTTGAGAATACTTTCAAAATCAAGACTAATTTATTACATTAAGTTGCTATAGTAAAACGCCTCCGTCATTTGTCCACTTTTTGAGGCTAAATAATGAGGATTTTGAACACTTTGAGAAACCACTTTACTTTATGAAGTATACTCATTCAATAAATACTGAAATATCAATCTAAATCACTCATAAAAATCATTAGCATAACAGCATAAATTCTGCCAAAACACCCTACTGTCTGTAGTGTGACTCAGTATTCATGACTATAGACAAATATGAAAAGTTATAGAAATGCTAATTTTCGTGTTTTTGTTGTCTTTTCTTTTCACATTTTTGTTTCACAAGTTCCTAAATAATCACGGTATATTAAAAACTAAATTACTCCGCCATTTTGGGCTGTTATCCGTGAATTGAGCTGTAAAATTATTTACAAAATGCATTTTCTTACATTTGTTTTTTTGATGATATAAAATCGCACTATAAAGCTTCAAAATATATCAATTCCCTACTCAGGCTATTGTTGAGCAATTTACTCTAAGTCTTTTCAACGTAAGAAACATGTAAATTCCTACTTGACTACCTATATTAATAATAATAAAGTTAGATAAGGCTAGAGTTTTATATTTTTATAAGCCTAAATCCTCTAGCTCTCGAACTTATCTTGTAAAACACATGGATTCTGCCCGTCCAAAAACTCCTAAATTGCTCACTCTTCAAGAGGCTGCTAAACGACTAGCAGTCTCAACTGACACGCTGCTCAAATGGAACCAGCTTCACATTCTCAAACCTACGATTACCCATGACGGGCAGATTGGGTACACGGAGGAACAGCTTGAGAACTTTCTCGAAATTCAAAAGGCTTCAAACTTGGCTGCACAAGGTGAAGTAGTCAACGCTTCAGATACCCCATCAGGGCAGATGGAATCTGAGTTGGCAAAGGTAGTTTCAGAGCCTGCTACCCTACCTGACAAAATCGCCAAGGCGGATTTTTACCGAAGGCTAGTGAACTGGATCGGTAATGGGTTTTACGAAGACGATTTCATCAAAGACCACATCAAGGCACAAATCTCCGATTCTCTCAGCTTCAAATTCCATGTCCCATCGACAAAAACTCTCGCAATTACTACAACGATTTTGCTTGTTTTGGGACTTGTGGGCATCAGCAATCAAGACAAGTTCAGATTCCTCTTTGAGACAACCGACTACAGGACTGCTTCTGCGCAAGATGGCGAAGTCTTAGCTGCTGAGACGAGTAAAGTAAAACTTGCGGGAAATGTTACATTCGCTTTGCCGGTCATTTTCAAGGAAAACGTCTCTGTGAAAAAGAACCTTGAGGTTGATGGGAACACGACGATCGATAAGGATCTCAAGGTTGGTGGTACAGGTGAATTCACAGGCGATCTTACAGCTCCAAATATCCTCTACAGCATCGTGGCTGGAGACAATATTGTCCTTTCAGGAGATAAGCAAAACCCTACTATTTCGGTTGAGCTTCCTCCTGAGGCTGAAACAGTAACATCACTTCAAGGTGAAACTGGCGAAATAGAACTTCAATCAGGTGACGGAATTGCTATTGATGGATTAACAATAAGTGATATCTCTACCCTTGGAGATGTTGTTGCACGAGGAACTTGTGCTTCTTGTATAACAGACGTTGCTGTTTCTAATAATATAACGATTGGTCCTGGAGGCTCAGTTGATGCTGGCGCTATCAATGGCACAGTTTCAGTTGCCAACGGAGGCACTGGTATGACTTCATATAATACTGGTGACATACTTTTTGCTTCAGGAAACAATGAATTAGATGCGCTTCCAATTGGAGATACAGATGGAAAAATCCTCCAGGTAGTAAATGGTCTTCCAGCTTGGTCTTCAATCGCGCTTGATGCAGAAGGTTCAGATGCAAATACTTCAGGTGCAAACTTAGTCGGCGTCTACGATAGTTTCGCAAATGCTAGTTCAACTAATTTACAACAAGTACTTGAAGATCTCGACAATGCGATCACTTCAGCAGGTGTTACTCCATTCATCGTTGATAACGATTCAACATATGGCGACTACATCCGCCCTACTTCAACTGCTAACGACTTTATCCTCGGAGGAAATGGAACAATCGGTAACGCGACGCTCTTCTTTAACTCAGCAACAGGAGCTCTCGCTCTCGGTACGAACAATACTGGATTGGGAGGAACATCTGGCAGTCTCACCCTTTACTCTGCTGGCAATGGTTCGCCTGATCCGACGATTGCCACGGATAACAGTGGAAATCTCCAACTGGATACGGGAGGAGGAAACCTCCTCATACCAAATGGAAACGTAGGAATCGGCACAAACCCTTCAGGGGATTTTCTCGTAGAAGTGGGTGGAAATATCGGACCTGATGCAGATGCTGTTTATGATCTTGGATCTGCAACAAAGCGATTCCGAAACCTTTACCTTTCTGGTGCAGCAACTTCAGATGGAGATATCACTATTTCAAATACTGACCCATCATTACGGTTTGAAGATATAACAGGAGGAGTTGGAGGAGAAAATGATTATGCGATTGTTGTTGACAATAACACTCTTTCATTAACCAATGAAAACACTGGAGCGACAGCTCTTTCAGTCAACGGTGCTGGTGATGTCGCTTTAGCTGGCGGAGCAGCAGCAACTGGTTGTACAATCACCAATGCGTCAGGCAACATCACTTGTTCTGGAATCCTTAATGGATCTTCAGCTCACCTATCAGATAGCAGTAATCAACTCTCACTTGGACCAACTGGCAATAACGTAGTCTTCAATGCTAACGCGCAAGCAGCTCAAAGAATCGTCAGTATCCCATCACTCAGCGCAAACGATACAATCGTCTTCGAGAATCAAGCTCAGACACTCACCAACAAGACAATCGGAGCAGGTGGATTACTCTTTACTGGAGCTGCAACTGATATCGCAACCACAGGAAATGAGGCGCTCACCCTCTCTGCCGGATCAGGAAGTATCGTTCTCGGCAGTGAGACGCAACTTTCAGTACTTAATACGACGCTTAATACTGCAACAACAGTCTGCCGAGACAATGTCACAAACCAATTGGTTCAATGTCCTGCAAACGCTGCAGCTGTTACATTGCAGCAAGCGTATAATTCTGGCAATACAATCCTCACAACTGATGCTCGAGATATTTCATTTACACTTGCTGATACGCTTACTGATGATGCTTCATTCCGATTGACTAATGCAGGAACCGATAATGCATTCGTTATCAACGATACTAATGCAGCAACAAATATCGCTTTGGCTATCCAATCAGGCGGCGTTAATACATTAACCATAAGCGAAAATGGCACACTTTCCTCTCTCGCAACCTCAAATCAATTGGTTCTTGGATCTGGAAATACTACTACAATCAACTCAATCGCCCCTTCTTCATCTCGAATCGCAACACTACCGGCTCTCACAAGCAACGATACATTCGTTTTCCAGAATCAAACACAGACTCTCAGTAACAAATCATTGACTGATTTGACTACCTACTTCGTTGACGATACAGATACTTCAAAGCGGTTCATCTTTGATGCAAGTCAGATATCAACTGGCACCACCCGAGTGCTAACTGTCCCTGATGCAAGTGGTGCTATCTGTGTAACTTCAGGTAACTGTGCTGGTACAGGTGGAGTCGTCGGAGGACAAGGTAATCAATACAGACTCGCTCGATTCATCGATCCAGGCCTCGCTTCAAACATCGGTGATTCAAACATTACAGACAACGGCACAGTTATCGGTGCTCTCTCAGGTGTCGAAATCGGAGATCAATCAGGAACAGATACATTGACTTTGAACAGAGTTGGCAATGCAACAGTTGGATCACAGACTCAAAACTCAAACCTTGTTACCTTCCAAGGAGCATATTGGAATGGCTCATCATCAACCAATGTCGGATTCAGTCTCCAAAACCAAGTTACAGGAACTGGCCCAGCATATGAACTCTCATTCCAGAATAACTCTGGTACTGAAGTTGCAAGTCTCGGAAGTACAGGTCAATTAACATTGGCTGGTCCACTCCAATTGACGACACTTAATACAAGTCTTAATACTGCAACTACCGTTTGCCGAGACAACGTAACAAATCAATTGATCCAATGTCCTGCAAACGCTGCAAATGTAGATTTGCAACAAGCATATCAAGCTGGCAATACAATCTCAGCGGATGATACATTCGGCGATGTGGACTTCACATTGGCAAACGGTTCATCACGACAATTCACACTCACCAATGCAGGGACAGGAGCAAGTGCATTTGTCATTAACGATACCAATGGTGCTAATCAACTTGCCCTCGATATCCAATCAAATGGAACATCAACACTCACAGTCAATGAAAACGGGAACCTTATCACAACAGGAACAATCAGTTCTGGTTCTATTACTACTTCAGGAAATATCGTCTTAAGTGGCGTTTCTTCAACACTTACATCAGGAACTAATCAAAACCTCACCCTATCACCTAACGGAACTGGCGAGATCGTTCTTGGCAAGACAACACAACTTTCAGTACTCAACACCACGACAAACTCTGCAACAACCATCTGCCGAGACGATGTCACCAACCAATTAGTCCAGTGTCCAGCCAATGCTGCTGAGGTCACATTGCAACAAGCATACGATGCAGGAAATACTATAGACACATCAGATGGCCGAAACATTTCATTCAATCTTGCTGGAGGATTGACCACACCCACATCATTTGAAATAAATAATGATGGAGATGCTACAGGCCTAATCATAACCAGTGCTGCAGATGGAGATGGTCTTCTTTTCAATGATACTAGCCTCGCTGTTAATAATGCATTAGTAGTACAGTCCAATGGTGTGACGAACCTCACCATCACCGAAGATGGTGCACTTACTTCTACAGGAAATCTTTCAACTTCAGGCAATATAGCTACAACTGGCACTGGAACTATCACGTCTGCTGGTTTACTCACCGCTTCAAATGGTTTGAGCGTAAACAATGGCACAACAATCAGTGGTGGACTCGATAATACCAATGGCGGTATCATCAATGCAGGAGCTATCACTGGAATCACTAACCTTACGGCTTCAGGAACAATCCAAGGAGCAAGCCTCAATGCAACTGGTGCGATTCAATTGAATGGAGCTGATATTAATACCGCTGGAACATTGAACAACGTCGCCTACCTCAATCAAGCAAACGTCTTCACTGCTGGACAAACAATCTCAACAGGTGGACTCAGTATCACAGCTGGTGGAGTAACAGTTGCTGCAGGCGGAGCAAACATCACAGGCGGTATCAACAACAACATCGGTGGCATCACCAATGCTGGAGCAATCTCAGGCGCTACAACAATCTCTTCAGGAGCAATCAGTACAACCGGCACACTCACCTTCCTCGGCGTAAGTACAGATATAACCTCAGGTACAGATCAGGATATTACCATTGATGCAAATGGTTTGGGTCAAACAATCATCAATGATCTCCTCCAAGTACCAAACCTTTCAGCAACTGCTGGAAATACCGTAGTCTGCCGAAATGCAGCAAACCAACTTTCAGTCTGTTCTTCAAACGCTTTGAATGTTACCCTTCAGCAGGCATACGATGCTGGCAATACTATAACAACAACTGATAATCGAAACATAGCTTTCGTACTCGCTGATACAGCCACAGATTCATCATTCACTATCCAAAATCAAGGTACAGCAAATGGCGTAGTAATCAACGACACCAATGCAGGAAATGGAAGCAATGGTACAGCTTTGGCTATCCAATCAAATGGTACGAACTCACTGACAATCGGGGAAAATGGCAACTTGGTTACCACTGGCACTCTCACCTCTCAAGCGACAACAAACCAAATTATCCTTGGTTCAGGCAACACCACAACCATTTCAGCACTTGCTTCATCAGCACCACGAGTAGCTACACTTCCAGCCTTATCTGCGGATGATACTTTTGTGTTTGCGAACCAAGCTCAGACATTGAATAACAAAACAATTGGAACTACAGGACTAGTTTTCGACAATGCAGCTTTGGATATCACTACCGGAAACAATCAAGACCTTACTCTTGAAGCAAGTGCTTCAGGCGAAATAATCCTCAATGATTTAGTCAGAGTACCTACCCTTTCAGGTAATGTTGGCAGTACAGTTGTTTGCCGAAACTCAGACAACCAACTCGCTATCTGTTCTTCCAATGCACTGAATGTAACCTTGCAGCAAGCATATAACGCTGGCAACACTATCACCACAACTGATGGCCGAGATATCGCTTTCACACTCGCTGACACAGCTACTGATGCTTCATTCACCTTAACCAATGCAGGAACAGCAAGTGCATTTGTCCTTGATAACACAAACGGGGCAACTGGAACTGCAATTGATATCCGAAATAACGGTTCAACGACTTTGACCATCAATGAACTTGGTACACTCTCAACAACAGGCAATATCAGTACAACTGGCACTGGAACTATCACTTCTGCTGGACTCCTTACCGCTTCAAATGCATTTACAGTCACAACTGGCACAGCAACATTTGGTGGAGATATCGCTGCAAACGGTAACTTCACTCAATCAGGTGCAAATATATTCTCCACAGGTACTGGTAACGTCAGCTTGAATGGAAATACTTCAGTCACTGGCACAAACACATTCTCAGTCGGAACCGGTGCTACCACGCTTGGTGGTTCACTTGGAGTTACTGGCGCGACAAACCTTAACTCAACACTTGATGTTGCGAGCCTCGCTACATTCAATGGTGGTGTCACTGTCAGCAATGGACAAGCACTCAATGCTAGTGGAGCTGCAACATTCGCTCCAAGTGGCACAAATGACGTTGTATTCAATACGGATGCTGATTCAACTGTCCAATTTAACGGTCTCCAAACAACTGCTGGAAACGCACTTTGTATTGATGGCAGTAACAACTTGGCACTTTGTAACGGTGCTCCATTCGGTTTGCAAGCTGCATATAACACTGGCAACACAATCGTTACAACTGATGCTCGAAATATATCATTCACCTTGGCTGATGTTGCGACTGACACTTCATTCACGCTTGAGAATCAAGGTGCAGCAAGTGCATTCATCATCAATGACACAAACGTCGGAACTCCAAACAAGTCTCTCGTTCTCCAATCAGGTGGCGTTGAAACATTGAGTATTGATGAGAATGGAAACCTTGCAACTTCAGGAAACTTGAGTACAACTGGCACTGGCGCTATCACATCTGCTGGACTCCTTACTGCTTCAAACGGATTTACCCAAACAACTGGAGCTTTGAACTTGACTGCTACCTCAGGTGCTTTGAACCTTTCAGGCCTCTCAGCCTCATCTATCAACACTGGTGTGAATAACTTGTTGATAACTTCTGGAAATCTCAACGTTACAGCAACAGGCATCAACGGTACAGCAATCGGAGCAACAACTCCGTCAACTGCTGCCTTCACTACCCTTTCATCAACTGGCAACACAACACTTGCAAGTGCTGGATCATTTACAGCTGGAAACGATGCAAATGCTTTGACATTGAATGGTTCAACAATCACAGCAAACCTTACCGACAATGCAACTGATGCTCTCGATATCCAAGAAGGTACCAACAACTACTTCAACATCGACACGACTGATGGAGCTGAAGTAATCGCACTTGGTAATGCAGCTACCAATCCAATCTTTAACTTCCTCGGTACTGGAGCAGCAACCTTTGGCGGTGACATCAATGCAAATGCTAACTTCACTCAAGCTGGTGCTGGTACATTCTCAACTGGAACTGGTGCAGTCTCGCTCAATGGAGCAACAGCAGTGACTGGAGCAAATACATTCACTGTCGGAACTGGATTAACATCACTCGGTGGACAACTTGATGTGACTGACTTAGCGACATTCAACGGTGGAGTTAACGTCGTTGCAGGGACAAACTTCAATGCAAGTGGTTCAGCCGTCTTTGCTCCAGATGACACAAATGATATCCTCTTCGAAACTGATAACAATTCAACAATCACCATTAACGGTTTGCAATCAACAGGCGGAACAACAGGTACAGCACTTTGTCTTGATGATGACAATGTTTTGGGTTATTGTAGTGGTTCACCATTCGGTCTCCAATCAGCATATGACACCGGCAATACTATCGTTACAACAAACAACCGAAGTATCGACTTCACATTGTCATCTGGACTTACAACAGCAACTTCATTCAACTTAACAAACAACGGTAATGCTACTGGCTTCAACGTCGTTAATGCTGGAACTGGAACAGCAATCGTCATAAATGACACAAACGTTGGAACTGCTAACACTGCCCTCTCCATCCAATCTGGAGGCAATCCTTCACTCACAATTGATGAGGACGGTGTCCTTGCAACAATTGGCAGTATCACTGCTAATAGTGATATCAACGCTAACTCTGGTGTGCTTGCGACAAATGCAGGTGCAGCTTCTATCTTTAATACAAGTGCGACAACAATTAACTTGGGTGGAGATGCAACAACAATCTCAATCGGTGCAGCAACCGGAGAAACTACAATCAATAATGACTTGGTCGTCAGTGGCACATTCAACTCAAATGGAATTTCAAATGTCGGAGATGGCGGAGACGCAGTAAACATCAATGGCACTAACGTCACACTCACTGCTAATGGTGCTTCAAGCACAATCTCAAACAACATCGTCAATAACCTTGCAAATGCATTCTCAGTTACACAAGGCGCAAACAATTACATTTCAGTTAACACAACAACCGGAGCACAGAACATCGCTTTCGGTAACATGACAACCAATCCAACCTTCTCCTTCAACAGTACTGGACTCGCAACATTTGGTGGCAGTATCGCAGTCAATGGCGGTGACATCACCACAACTGCTTCTTCAGTGAACTTATTCAATACCAATGCTACTTCACTCAACTTGGGTGGAGATGCTACTTCAGTTAATATTGGAGCAAACACAGGAACAACCACAATCAACAATAACGGCGTCCTCGCTGGAACTTTGGCAATCAACGGCGGATCATTAACATCAGACGATTCGACATTCAACTTACTTAATGCTGGCGTTACCACATTGAACTTCGGTGGTGCTGCTACTACTCTTTCAATCGGAGCAGCAACTGGCACAACTACTGTAAACAATGCATTGACTATCACTGGCAACACAACAGCAAATGGTGACTTCACAGCAAATGGCGCAGTGCTTCTCCAACCATCAGGTACTGATGGTGTCACAATCGTTTCAGATGCTGATTCATTCCTTAACCTTCCTGGATTGACAACACCAATGACATCCAACAGTACACTTTGTATTGATGCTTCAGACAATGTCGTCAAATGTCCTCCATCAGCTTCAACATTGCAATCAGCGTATGATGGTGGAAATACTATTACAACGTCTGATGGACGAGACATCTCATTCACATTAGCCGACACTGCAACTGATTCTAAATTCATCATCACAACTGCTACAGGATCAACTGGTGGTACAGAATTCATCCGAGCTGATGGTGTTGGCGCTTCAGATCCAAACCAAATGGTCCTCATCGACAACGCAGATGCTGATCGAATCCTCCCTATCGGTTTGAGAATTACATCATCAGGTACAAGTGGCGTCACAACAGCAATCGATGTCTCTGATCCAACGATCGTGACTGCAATTGCACTTGGCGCAAATGACATCTCAGGTACAAACTTCTCAGTTAACGGATCCAACGGCAACATCACTTCAGCTGGAAACGTCGCTGTAAATGGTGGCAGTTTGACTACAACTGCAGGAACTGGCAACGTATTCAATGCAAACGTCACAACATTAAACATTGGTGCCGCTGCTACTTCTGTAAATATCGGAGCAGCAAGTGGCACAATGACAATCAACAATGCTACCCTCTCACTTCCAAATGCTACGGCAATCGATGCAGGATCAGCAGCTTTGACAATTGATTCAGTCACAATCGGTGGAGGCTATGGTTCTACTGGTACTACACTCACAAACACTGGCAACATCTCAGCAAATGGTAACTTGATCATCGACGGTACATCAACACTTACAGGAAACATCACTTCAGCTGGAGACTTGGCTTTGAATGGTGGAGATCTTACAACCAGTGCAACAACATTTAACTTGATCAATGCAACCGCAGCGACAGTGAACTTTGCTGGGGCTGCAACGACTTTGAATATCGGTGCCAATACAGGTACAACCACAATCAACAATAACCTTACTGTTTCAGATGACTTGTTGGTCACTGGTCAAACAACCCTCACTCCATCAGGTACAAACGACATTATTCTTAACACTGATCTTGATTCAGGGCTCTATGTCACTGGCTTGCCAACAGCTACTGGTAACTTGGTTTGTATCGACAATGGCACAGATCAAATCACCAAATGTGCATCCAATGCTATCTCACTCCAATCTGCTTATGATGGAGGCAACACAATCGAAACAACAAATGCAAAAGACATCGCATTCACTTTGACTGACACTGCAACAGATGCAAACTTCGTCATCACAACAGAATCAGGTTCAACCGGAAGTACACAATTCATCAGAGAAGATGGCAATGGCACAAACGATCCTACCCAACTCGTTCTTATCGACAATGCTGATACTGACCGAGTTCTTCCAGTCGGTTTGACTATCTCATCATCAGGCGGTGGCGGCATAACAACAGGTATTGATCTCTCTGATCCAACCATCGTTACCGGTATCTCACTCGGTGTCAGTGGCATCGCTGGGACTAACTTCTCAGTCGATGGAGCAACCGGAAGTATTACTTCAAATGGAGACTTGACTCTCAATGGCAATGACATCACAACCGGAACAACTGGAACTGCAACTATCTTCAATACCAATGCAACCACATTGAATATCGGTGGTGCTGCTACGACATATACATTGGGTGCGACATCCGGTACCGGTAACATAAGAGGTACAACTATCAACTTCCCTAACGCAACAGCTCTTAATGCATCATCTGCGCTTGGTTCATTTGATTCACTCTCAGTTGGCGGAAGCTATGGATCAACTGGTTTGAGTATCACCAACACTGGTAATCTCTCAGCAAATGGCAACCTCACAATCGATGGCACTTCTACACTTACTGGCAATGTGACAGCTGGAGCAGATCTCGCAGTAAACGGTGGAGACATTACAACAACTGCTGGAACTGCTTCGATATTCAATGCAAATGCAACCACATTGAATATCGGTAACGCAGCTACTACCCTTTCAATCGGAGCAAATACAGGTACAACGACCGTGAACAATGGACTTACTGTTGAAGGTGATCTCACTGCAAACAGCAATGTCGTCTTTAATCCAGCTGGCACAAGTTCAATCACATTTAACACTGACAATGATTCTCCATTGATCATAACTGGCTTGCCAACAGCTTCAGGTACACTCGTTTGTATCGATGCTGGAACAAGTCAGGTTACAAAGTGTGCAGCTGATGCGATCTCACTCCAATCTGCATATGTTGGAGGTAACACAATCACCACAACAAATAATAGAGACATCGCATTCACACTCGCTGACACTGCTACTGATTCTAAATTCACTATCACCACGGCTGATGGAGCAACAGGTGGAACTGAATTTGTCCGTGCTGACGGTTCAGGTACAAATGATCCAGCACAATTAGTACTTATCGATAATGCAGACACCGACAGAGTTTTGCCAATTGGACTTAAAATTTCCTCATCAGGTGGCGGTGGAATTACTACTGCTCTTGATGTCTCAGATGCATCTATCGTCACTGCAATCGCACTT
This sequence comes from uncultured Gammaproteobacteria bacterium, assembly GCA_965230895.1. GTDB lineage: Bacteria > Patescibacteriota > Microgenomatia > Levybacterales > UBA12049 > JACDET01. Next base: position 1,332,692 of record OZ246394.1, on the reverse strand, counting down.
GGTGCAAATGATATTTCAGGAACTAACTTCTCAGTCGCTGGCGGTACAGGAAACATCACATCAGGTGGTGACTTGGCATTGAACGGCGGAGACATCACCACAACATCTGGAACTGCAAGTATCTTTAATGCTAATGCAACAACATTGAACATCGGTAGTGCAGCAACAACAATCTCAATCGGAGCAACAACTGGTACTGCAACAATCCGAAATGCAACTGTTTCATTCCTCGGAACAACATTCAATGCAAATTCTGCAACTGCTTCATTTGATGCATTGAACGTTGGAAATGGTTATGGATCAACTGGTTTGACAGTTACAAATACAGGTAATGTCTCTGCAAATGGTAACTTAATCATTGATGGTACATCAACATTAACTGGAGACATCACATCAGGTGGTGATTTGGCATTAAATGGTGGAGACATTACAACTTCATCGACTGGCATCGCTTCCCTCTTTAATGCAAACGCTACGACATTGAACATCGGCGGAGATGCAACAGTCGTTTCAATTGGAGATGACACAGGACTGACAACAATCAACAATTCATTGACAGTTGATAATGATTTGACTGCAAATGGTACAAGTACATTCACTCCAGCTGGTACAGGAAATGTCACAATCAACACTGATACAGATTCTGGATTCTATGTCACAGGACTTGATGCTGCACCAAATGGATTGTTGGTTTGTGTCGACAACAGTACTGGCCAAATCAACAAATGTGCATCTGATGCTATCTCACTCCAATCTGCATACACTGGTGGAAATACAATCAACACAACTGATGGTCGAGATATTGCATTCACTCTTGCCAACACTGCAACTGATGCAAACTTCACCATCACCACGGCTGATGGTTCAACTGGATTTACATCATTCACACGAGCAAATGGTGCTGGAACGTCTGATCCAACACAATTGATCTTGGTTGATAATTTGGACACTGATCGAGCAGTTGCTGCTGGCATCAAAATCCAATCCGCAGCTGGTGGTATCACAAATGCTCTTGATCTTTCAGATGCAGAAATCGTTAATGCATTATCACTTGGTGCAAACAATGTAACTGCGACTAACTTCTCTATCGCTGGTGCAAGTGGAGATATCACAACATCAGGTGACGTTGCAGTTAATGGTGGCGACATAACAACAACACAAACAACTGGTAACTTGTTCAATACAAATGTCACGACGTTGAACCTTGGTGGCGATGCAACCACAATCAATGTCGGAGCAAGTACTGGAACAATCGCAATCAACAATCAAACAATTTCACTTCCAAATGCAACTGCAATCAATGCTGGCGGCGCACTTGCAACACTTGATGCAGCAAACCTTGGTGGCGGATACGGTTCTACTGGCGTCTCAATCTCTAATGCAGGAACGATCCAAGCAAACGGGAATCTCACAATCGATGGCACTTCGACACTTACTGGCAACATCACTTCAGCTGGTGACTTGGCATTGAACGGTGGAGATCTTACAACGACATCCCCTACTTTCAATTTGATCAACGCAAATGCAACAACTGTGAACTTTGCTGGTGCAGCAACGACCCTCTCCATCGGTGCTGGAACTGGGACAACAACTGTCAACAATGCATTAACAATCACTGGCAACACAACAGCAAATGCTAACTTCACTGCAAACGGTCAATCAACATTCAATCCATCAGGAACAAATGGTGTAAACATCACAACCGATGCTGATTCATTCTTGAACGTTTCAGGACTCACAACTGCAGCTGGAGATGTCGTCTGTATCGATGGCAGTAACAATGTCGTTAAGTGTGCAGACAGTTCAATCTCATTGCAATCAGCATATGATGCTGGTAACACAATCAACACAACAAGTGGCCGAAACATCGCATTCAATCTTTCCGATGATGCAACTGATTCCAACTTCATCGTCACAACTGCAACCGGTTCAACTGGCGGCACACAATTCATAAGAGCTGATGGAGTCGGTTCAAATGATCCAACACAATTGGTTCTTATCGATAATGCTGATTCAGATCAAATCCTCCCTATCGGTTTGACAATTTCATCAACTGGCGGCGGCGGAATCACAACTGCACTTGATGTCTCAGATGCTTCAATCGTTACTGCAATCGCACTTGGTGCAAATGACATCACTGGTACAAACTTCTCGGTTGATGGTTCAAATGGAAACATCACATCAGCAGGAAACATCGCAGTCAATGGTGGCAACATCACCACAACACAATCAAGTGCAAATATCTTTAACAGCAATGCAACAACGTTGAATATCGGTGGCGCTGCTACTTCACTCACAATCGGTGCTACAACTGGAACTGCAAACATCCGAAATGCGACAATCAACTTTGCAAATGCAACATCATTTAATGCTCCAAATGCTGCTGCACAATTTAGTTCAATCGCAGTTGGCGGTGGATATGGTGACACTGGCGTTACACTTTCAAGTGCAGGAAACATCCAGGCAAATGGCACATTAACAGTTGATGGTGCATCAACATTAACTGGAAACATCACTTCAAGTGGTGACTTGGCATTAAATGGTGGAGACATCACAACAACAGCTCTCACTGCGTCCCTCTTCAACACAAATGCAACAACTGTAAATATTGGTGGAGCTGCAACAGTTATCTCACTCGGCGCTGCTACTGGTACAACAACTGTAAACAATGATTTGGCAGTAACTGGAACTGGTACATTCACAGGAGCATTAACTGCAAATGATTCATTTGATGCAAACGGCCAATCAACATTCTCACCTGCTGGAACAACTGGCGTCACAATCAATACTGATGGTGATTCATTCCTCACTTTGACTGGACTTACAACTCCAGGAGTTGCTGGTACAACACTTTGTCTTGATGCAAGTGATAATGTCACAAAATGTGGTGGTGCAACATTCTCACTGCAAGCTGCGTACAACGGCGGAAACACAATCAATACAACAGATGCACGAGATATCGCATTTACTTTGACAAATACTGCAACTGATTCTAACTTCACTGTAACATCAGCAACTGGTTCAACTGGAAATGTTCAATTCCTAAGGGCTGATGGGTCAGGAACAAATGATCCAAGTGAATTAGTCTTGATCCAAAATCTTGATACTGATCGAGCATTACCAGTCGGTTTGAGAATCGCTGGCGTTACTGGAGGAGACGTCACTACAGCAATTGATCTTTCTGACGCAAACATCGTCAACGCAATCGACTTCGGTGACAATGACATCGTCGGAACACAACTCAGTATCACAGGATCAACTGGGCAAATCACCACTTCAGGTGATATCGCAGTTAATGGCGGAGACATCACAACAACATCTGGAACTGCAAATGTCTTCAATACCGATGCAACGACATTGAATATCGGTGGTGCTGGTACTGCAATCACAATCGGTGCAACAACTGGTACAACAACAATAAGAAACGCTACCCTATCACTTCCAAATGCAACAACAATCAATGCATTGCAAGCAACTGCAAACATCGATGCATTAAACGTCGGTGATGGATACGGTTCAACTGGTGCAACTATCGCAAACAATGGCAACATCCAAACAAATGGCACATTAACTGTTGATGGCGTTTCTACATTAACCGGAAATGTTACTGCTGCAAGTGATCTTGCAATCAATGGCGGTGACTTAACTTCAAGTGCAACCACATTTAACTTGCTCAATGCTGGTGTTACAACATTGAACATTGGCGGCGCTGCTACTTCAGTAAACATCGGTGCAGGGACTGGTACAACAACAGTGAACAATGCATTGAATGTCACTGGCCTTGCAACATTCAATGGTGGTGCAACAGTTCCATCAGGTCAAACTTTCACTGCAAATGGTATCAGTACATTCACTCCTGATGGTTCAAATGATGTCACAATCAATACTGATTCAGATTCATTCTTAACAATCACTGGCTTAACAACTGCAACTGGAAATCTTCTTTGTATCGATGGCAGTGACAATGTCACAAAGTGTTCAGCTGGATCAGTTTCATTGCAAGGTGCATACAACGGCGGAAACACAATCAACACAACAAACAACAGAGACATCTCATTCACACTTGCTGATACTGGAACTGATGCAAACTTCACTATCACCACTGCAACCGGTGCAACTGGCGGAACACAATTCCTCAGAGCAGATGGTGTTGGAACAAATAATCCAGATCAATTAGTCTTGATCCAAAATCTTGATGCTGATCAAGCATTGCCAGTTGGTTTGAAGATTGCTGGTGTTACTGGTGGAGATGTCACAACAGCCATTGATTTGTCTGATGCAAACATCGTCACTGCAATTGATCTTGGTGCAAATGATATCGCTGGAACCAACTTCTCAGTTGATGGTTCAAATGGTAACATCACATCAGCTGGAGATGCAGCAATCAATGGCGGTGACATCACAACACTCGCAACTAGTGCAAATATCTTCAACACAAACGCTACAACATTGAACATCGGTGGAGCTGCTACTTCACTTAATTTGGGTGCTGCAACTGGTACTGCAACAATCAACAACGATACAGTGGTCTTGTCTAATGCAACTGCATTTGATGCTCTCTCTGCTCTCGCTCGAATCGATTCACTCGAAGTTGGCGGTGGATATGGTTCAACAGGTGCAACTATCGCAAACAATGGCAACATTTCAACAAACGGTACATTAACTGTTGATGGTATTTCTACATTAACTGGTAATACAACAGTTGGCGGAACACTTGGAGTAACTGGAGCTACTACACTCTCTTCAACATTGGCTGTTACTGGCAACACAACAATGACTGGAGATCTCGCTGTAAATGGTGGAGATATCACAACGAGTGCAACAACATTTAACTTGATTAATGGCACAGCAACAACTGTAAACTTCGCTGGCGCTGCTACTAACTTAACAATCGGCGGAACAACTGGTACTGCAACAATCCGAAACGATCAAGTTGTTTTGTCTAATGCAACTGCATTTGATGCTCTCGGTGCCCTCGCTCGAGTTGATGGATTGCAAGTTGGTGGTGGATACGGTGCAACTGGTGTCACTGTCAGTAACACAGGAAACATTCAAGCAAACGGTAACTTAACAATCGATGGAACATCAACTTTGACTGGCAATGTAACTGCTGCTGGTGATGTCGCAATCAACGGCGGAGACTTAACAACCAACCAAACAACATTCAACCTTTTGAATACTAATGCAACAACATTGAACATCGGTGGCGTCGCAACAAACGTTAATCTCGGTGCTGGATCAGGTCGAACAACATTGAATAATAACCTCACTGCAAACATCGTCGATAACAGTGCAGATGCCCTTGATATCCAGGAAGGAACCAACAATTACATCAACGTTGATACAACTGATGGAGCTGAAAATATCTCATTTGGTAACTCCAGTACAAACCCAACATACACATTCTCAGGTACAGGATTGGCAACATTTGCAAGTAACATCGCAGTTAATGGTGGAACTATCCAGACATCAGCAACAACTGCAAATGTCTTCAATGCAACTGCAACAACACTCAATGTTGGTGGCGCTGCTACTTCATTGAATCTCGGTGCAACAACTGGTACAGCAACTATCAACAATGCTACCCTTTCACTTCCAAATGCTACGGCAATCAATGCAGCAAATGCACTTGCAACAATCGGTTCACTTTCAGTTGGCGGTGGATATGGATCAACTGGAGTTTCAGTTTCAGGAACTGGCAACATCCAAGCAAACGGTACATTAACTGTTGATGGCACTTCTACGTTAACTGGAGACATCACTTCAGCTGGAGACCTAGCATTGAATGGTGGAGATCTTACAACAACTGCTGGCTCCGCTTCCCTCTTCAACACAAATGCAACAACAGTTAACATTGGCGGTGCTGCTACAGTTATTTCACTTGGTGCAGCTTCTGGAACAACAACTGTAAACAATGATTTGGCAGTAACCGGAACTGGTACATTCACTGGAGATCTCACTGCAAATGATGCATTCACAGCAAATGGTGCAAGTACATTCTCACCAGCAAGTGCAAATGATGTTGTCATCAACACTGATACTGATTCATTCTTGACTGTAACAGGATTGCAAACAGTAACTGGCTCTCTCCTTTGTATCGATGGTTCAGACAACATCGTTAAATGTTCACAAGGTTCAATCTCACTCCAATCTGCATACAACGGCGGAAATTCTATCACAACAACAGACAACAGAAACATCGCATTCAATCTCGCTGATACTACAACTGATGCTAACTTCACTGTCACTACAGCTGCTGGTTCAGAAGGATATTCATACTTCGGTTTGGCTGATGGTGCAAATACTGCTCCAGCAAATCAATTAGTCTTGATCGAAAATGCAGATGCTGATGATGCAGTAGCAGCAGGTCTTCGAATCCAATCAGAAAACGGTGGCATCACAACTGCACTTGATGTATCAGATGCTGAAATCGTAAATGCTCTCGCAATCGGCGCAAACAACATCACTGGTACAAACTTCTCAGTTGATGGCGGAAACGGTAATGTCACAACATCAGGAAATGTTGCTGTGAACGGCGGTACTCTCTCAACAAGTGCAACAACAGCAAATCTCTTCAACACTGGTGCAACAGCACTCAATGTTGGTGGCGCTGCTACTACATTAAATATCGGTGCAACAACTGGTACTGCAAACATCCGAAATGCTACTGTTGCATTACCAAATGCAACTGCATTTGATGCGCTCTCCGCTCTCGCTCGAGTTGATGGGTTGCAAGTTGGTGGCGGTTACGGTTCAACTGGTGTTTCAATCAGTAACACTGGTAACATCCAAGCAAACGGTACATTAACTGTTGATGGCGCTTCTACATTAACTGGAAATGTAACAACTGCTGGTGATGTTGCTGTAAATGGTGGAGATCTTACAACAACTGCTGGAACATTCAATTTGGTTAATGCAAATGCAACTGCTGTGAACTTCGCTGGTGCTGCTACTTCCCTCTCAATCGGAGCAGCAACCGGCACAACGACAGTTAATAATGCATTGACTGCAACTGGTTTAATCACTGCAAATGATGGAATCACAGTTGCAACGGGTGAGACATTAACTGCAAATGGTCAATCAACTTTCAATCCAGATGGCACAAATGGTGTAACAGTCAACACTGATGCAGATTCATTCTTGAAAGTAACTGGACTTACAACAGCAACTGGTCAAACAGTTTGTATCGATGGCGCTGACAACATCGTTAAATGTTCTGCTGCTTCTATTACATTGCAATCAGCATATGATGGTGGAAATACAATCAACACAACTGACGGAAGAGATATTTCATTCAACTTAACAAACACAGCAACTGATTCCAACTTCTCAGTAACAACGGCAGCTGGTTCTACTGGATCTTCATACTTCGGTTTGGCTGATGGCGCAAACAGTACAAACCCAGCACAATTAGTCCTTATCGAAAATGCTGATACTGATGATGCATTGGCAACAGGTCTTCGAATCCAATCAGCTGCTGGTGGTATCACTACTGCTCTTGATGTCTCAGATGCTGAAATTGGCACTGCATTAGCATTCGGCGCAAATGACATCACTGGTACTAATTTCTCAGTAACTGGTTCTAACGGGAACGTCACAACATCAGGAACTATCACTGCAACTGGCAACATCAATGCAAATTCAGGTACTTTGGCTACAACGCAAGCAACTGGAAACTTGTTCAACGCAACAGCAACCACATTGAACATTGGTGGCGCTGCTACTACTGTCAACATCGGTGCTGCATCAGGAACAATGACAATCAATAACGCTACCCTATCATTGCCAAATGCTACTGCAATCAATGCAGCAAATGCAATTGCAACAATCGACAGTTCAGTTCTCGGTGGAGGTTATGGTTCGACAGGAATCTCTCTCGCAAACAACGGTGACATCTCAGCAAACGGTAACTTGATCATCGATGGTACATCTACATTAACTGGGGATGTCACAACTGCTGGTGATCTCGCAGTTGATGGTGGCGACATCACAACATCAGCTGGAACTGCAAGCATCTTCAATACAAATGCAACGACATTGAATATCGGTGGCGCAGCAACAGCTATCTCACTCGGTGCTGGAACTGGCACAACAACTGTAAACAATGCGTTGACTGCAACTGGTTTGGCTACATTCAATGGTGGCGCAACAGTCGCAACTGGTCAGACATTCACTGCAAATGGTGCAAGTACATTCTCACCAAGTGGCACAAATGATGTAACAATCAATACGGATACTGATTCATCACTTATCTTGACTGGTCTCGCAACAGCAACTGGAAATGCACTTTGTCTTGATGGTTCAAATGCAGTAACACTTTGTAACGGTGCTCCATTCGGTTTGCAAGCGGCATATAACACCGGCAATACTATCGCCACAACTGACGCACGAGACATCGCATTCACACTCGCAAATACAACAACTGACAGTAACTTCACAGTCACAACAGCTGCTGGTTCAACTGGATATTCATACTTCGGTTTGGCAAATGGCACAAACACAACATCCCCTAGCCAATTGGTTTTGGTTGAGAACCTTGATGTCAACGAAGCACTTTCAACTGGCATCCGAATCCAATCAGCAGCTGGTGGTATCACAACTGCAATCGATTTGTCTGATGCTGAAATTGTTAATGCACTATCACTCGGTGCAAATGATGTCACTGCTACCAACTTCTCAATCAATGGTGGCAATGGTAACATCACCACAGCTGGTGATGTTACTGTCAACGGCGGCGACGTAACAACAACAAATGCAACAGCTTCCCTCTTCAATGCAAATGCTACGACTTTGAACATCGGTGCAGCTGCAACTGCAATCAACATCGGTGCAAGTACTGGCACAATGACAATCAATAACGAAACATTGTCACTTCCAAATGCAACTGCAATCAACGCAGCAAATGCAGCATTAACTATCGATTCTGTAGCAATCGGTGGCGGTTATGGTTCTACTGGCGTTTCAATCAGTAATGCTGGAACTATCCAAGCAAACGGTAACCTCACAATCGATGGCACTTCAACATTAACTGGTAACGTCACGACTGCTGGTGATGTTGCTGTAAATGGTGGTGATATCACAACAACAGCTGGTACTGCTTCCCTCTTTAATGCAAATGCTACGACTTTGAACATTGGCGGTGACGCAACTGCAATCACACTTGGAGCTGGAAGTGGTACAACAACATTGAATAATAACTTGACTGCGAATTTGGTTGATAACAATGCAGATGCATTCGACATCCAAGAAGGTTCAAACAACTACATCAACATCAACACAACTGATGGAGCAGAAAACATCTCATTTGGTAACACAACAACTAACCCGACATATTCATTCCTCGGAACTGGTGCTGCAACATTTGGTGGAAATGTAGCTGTAAATGGTGGTTCAATCACAACAACTGCAACAACGGCAAATCTCCTCAATGCAAATGCAACAACAGTTAACTTCGCTGGTGCTGCAACAACATTGAACATCGGTGCAAGTACAGGTACAGCAACAATCAATAACGCTACCCTATCACTTCCAAATGCAACTGCAATCAATGCAGCAAGCGCAGTTGCAACACTTGATAGTGCAGTTCTCGGTGGAGGTTATGGATCAACTGGAGTTAGCATCTCTAATGCTGGCAACATCCAAGCAAATGGTAATCTCACAATCGATGGTACTTCAACATTGACTGGTAACGTAACAACAGCTGGTGATGTTGCTGTCAACGGTGGAGACCTCACAACAACTTCTGGAACATTCAATTTGGTTAATGCAAATGCTACAACATTGAACATCGGCGGCGCTGCTACAACACTCGCAATTGGAGCAAACACTGGGACAATGACCATCAACAATGCGACATTGTCACTTCCAAATGCGACAGCAATCAATGCTGGATCTGCTGCTTTGACAATTGATTCACTCGTAGTTGGTGGTGGATATGGCTCTACTGGAGTTTCAATATCTAACACTGGAAACATCCAAGCAAATGGCAATCTCACCATCGACGGAACTTCTACATTAACTGGTAATGTTACTGCTGCTGGTGATGCCGCTGTAAATGGTGGAGATATCACAACAACAGCTGGTACTGCTTCCCTCTTTAATACAAATGCTACAACTGTAAATATCGCTGGTGCTGCGACAGTCGTTAACTTGGGATCATCAACTGGTACAACAAACGTTAACAATGATCTCTTGGTTGATGGCACTACAACAGCAACTGGTCTCGCTACATTCAATGGCGGTGCAACTGTCGCAACTGGTCAGACATTAACAGCAAATGGTCAATCAACATTCTCACCTGATGGTACAAATGGTGTAACAATTAACACTGATGCAGATTCATTCTTAACACTTACTGGACTTACAACTCCAGTATCAGCTGGTTCACAACTTTGTGTTGATGGTAGTAACAATGTCACAAAGTGTTCAGGAAATACTGTTACATTGCAATCTGCATACAACGGTGGAAACACAATCAACACAACAGATGGCCGAGATCTCGCGTTCACATTGTCTGACACAACAACTGATGCTAACTTCACCGTCACGACAGCTGCTGGTTCAGAAGGATACTCATATTTCGGTTTGGCTAACGGCACAAACAGTGCACCAGCTGGCCAAGTTATCTTAGTTGAAAATGCTGACAGTAATGAAGCAATCGCTGCTGGCATCAAGATCCAAGCTGCAGCTGGTGGCATAACTAATGCTTTGGATCTCTCAGATGCTGACATCGTTAATGCCCTCTCACTCGGTGCAAATGACGTTGCTGCTACGAACTTCTCTATCGCTGGTGGTACAGGAAACATCACAACTGCTGGAGATGTTGCAGTCAATGGTGGAGATCTTACAACAACCAATGCAACTGCTGCTCTCTTCAATACAAATGCAACAACACTCAATGTTGGTGGCGCTGCTACGACATTGAACATCGGTGCAAACACTGGTACTGCAAACATCAACAATGCGACAATTAACTTCGCAAATGCTATAGCAATCAATGCTGGATCTGCTGCGTTGACAATTGATTCAGTAACAATCGGTGGCGGTTATGGATCAACTGGAACTACACTTGCAAACAATGGCAACATCTCAGCGAATGGCAATTTGATCATCGATGGTACTTCTACTTTGACTGGTGATGTTACTGCAACTGGCGACATTGCATTGAATGGCGGAGACCTTACAACATCTGCAACAACATTCAATTTGGTTAATGGAAATGCTACAACTGTAAACTTCGCTGGTGCTGCTACTGCCCTCTCAATTGGATCTGGTACTGGTACAACAAATGTAAATAACAACTTGCTCGTTGATGGCACAACAACATCAACTGGTTTGGCTACATTTAATGGCGGTGCAACAATCGCATCAGGTCAATCATTTATCGCAAATGGCGGAAGTACATTCTCACCAAATGGCACAAATGACATTACCATCAATACTGACACTGATTCACTCCTTACTATCACTGGACTGCAAACATTAACTGGAAGTGCACTTTGTATCGATGGTAGTAACACAGTTGCAGTCTGTTCAGCTGATTCAATCACTTTGCAATCTGCATACAATGGTGGAAACACAATCAATTCAACTGATGGACGAGATATCGCATTCACTTTGGAAAATACAACAACTGACAGCAACTTCACTGTGACAACTGCAACTGGTTCAACTGGTGGATCACAATTCGTTCGAGCTGATGGCGCTGGCGCAGCAGATCCTACACAATTAGTTTTGATCCAAAACCAAGATGTTAACCGAGCACTTCCAACTGCTTTGCGAATCGCTGGAGTTTCAGGTGGAGCTGTCACAACTGCAATCGATTTGTCTGATGCAAATATCGTTAACGCTCTCTCACTCGGTGCAAATGATGTTGCAGCGACAAACTTCTCAATCGATGGTTCAAATGGAAACATCACAACATCAGGAACAGTTACAGCAACTGGTAACATCAATGCAAATTCAGGTACATTGGCAACAACACAAACAACAGCAAACTTGTTCAATGCAACTGCTACAACACTCAATGTTGGTGGCGCTGCTACAACTGTTAACATCGGCGCTGCAACCGGCACAATGAACCTTAACAATGCAACTGTAAACCTTGCAAATGCAACTGCATTTGATGCGCTCACTGCTCTCGCTAGAGTCGATGGTTTACAAGTCGGTGGCGGATACGGTTCAACAGGTGTCACTATTTCAAATGCAGGAAACATCCAAGCAAATGGCACATTAACTGTTGATGGTATTTCCACATTAACTGGCAATGTCACGGCTAGCGGAGACGTCGCAATCAATGGTGGAGACTTAACAACAACTGCAGGAACATTCAACTTGGTTAACGCGAATGCGACCACTGTTAACATCGCTGGAGCTGCTACAGCAATCTCACTCGGTGCTGGAACTGGTACAACAAACATTAACAATGATCTCTTGGTTGATGGCACAACAATAGCAACTGGATTGTTCACAGCAAACGGTGGTGCAACTGTCGCAACTGGCCAAACATTCACAGCAAATGGACAATCAACATTCTCCCCTAACAGTACAAACGATGTTGTCATCAACACTGATACTGATTCATTCTTGCAAGTAACTGGTTTGACAACTGCAACTGGAAGTACACTTTGTGTCGATGGAAGTGACAACGTCGTTAAGTGTTCAGCTGCATCAATCACTTTGCAATCAGCATACAACGGCGGCAATACAATTAGTACAACAGATGCTCGAAACATCGGATTCACATTAGCTGACACTGCAACTGATGCGAACTTCACTATCACAACAGCTGATGGTTCAACTGGATTTACATCATTCACACGAGCTGATGGCGTCGGTACAAATGATCCAGCACAATTAATCTTGGTTGATAATGAAGATACTGATCGAGCAGTTGCTGCTGGTATCAAGATCCAAGCTGCTGCTGGCGGTATCACTAATGCTCTTGATCTTTCAGACGCTGATATCGTCAATGCGCTCTCACTCGGTGCAAATGATGTAGCTGCTACAAACTTCTCTATCGCTGGTGCAACCGGTAACATTTCAACTTCAGGAACTATTACTGCGACTGGTAACATCACAACATCAGGCGATGTTGCAGTAAACGGTGGAGACATCACAACAAACGCTTCAACATTCAACATCGCAAATGGTACTGCAACAACAGTAAACGTTGGTGGCGCTGCTACTTCACTTGTTCTCGGAGCAAGTACTGGAACAGCTACAATTAACAATCAAACACTCAGTCTTCCAAATGCAACTGCAATCAATGCTGGATCAGCAACATTGGCAATCGATGCAGTTAATGTCGGAAATGGATATGGTTCAACTGGCACTACCCTTTCAAGTAATGGCAACATCCAATCAAATGGCAACTTAACAGTTGATGGTACTTCTACATTAACTGGTGATGTCACAACTGCAGGAAACCTTGCAGTTAATGGTGGATCAATCACAACAAATGCAACAACAGCTAACCTGTTCAACTCCACTGCAACAACCGTAAACATCGGCGGCGCTGCAAGTACAAACTTCGCTGGTGGATACGGATCAACTGGCGCAACAATTGCTTCCAACGGTGATGTCTCAGCAAATGGTAACTTAACAATCGATGGCACATCAACATTGACTGGAAATGTCACAACCTCAGGTGACATCGCAGTTAACGGTGGCGACATCACTTCAAATCAATCAACACTCAACATTAATGCTGGCGGAACTGTCGCAATCGATGACAATATAACTGTCACCGGAACTGTTTCAAACAGTGCTGGTAACTTGGTTCTTGACGATACAACTGACATCGGTTCAGCAGCACAAGGTATCCGAATTACTCCAACAGGTGGAATCTCAGACATTGATGGAGACTTAACATTGAACGACAACACCATCGTTGATGGCACTTTGGTTGTAACCGGCGCAATCTCAGACAGTAATTCAAGCTTGAACTTGAATGACAACACTGATGTCACTGGCGACTTCACAGTAAGTGGCCGAACAACACTCGGATCAGTAACACAAGGTGATGGCACATTAAATGTCACAGGATCTCAAGTTGGCAAAGCACTCGTTATCTTGAATGAAACTGGTGATCAAAATATATTGACTGCATCTGCATCAGGAACAACTGTTTTGAACATCGGCCGAACAGGTAATCTCCAAATAGAAGGTTCCCTCTCCGATCTCTCTGAAAACACATTGAATGTTGATGATAACCTTTCAATTACTGGAAATCTTTCATTGACAGGAACTGTTTCAAACAGTGCTGGCAATTTGGTTCTCGATGACACAACTGACATCGGTTCAGCAACAACTGGTTTGAGGGTCTCAACTGCTGGATCTATCTCAGATATTGATGGTGATGTAAGTATCGCTGACAACTTGAACTTGAACGGCACAATCGCAAACAGTGGTGGCAATGTCGTCCTTGATGACATCGTTGATCTTGGATCAGCAACAACTGGTTTGAGAATTGCAACATCTGGCGAGATTACAGACATCGATGGAAACGTTTCAATCAACGATACACTTGATCTTTCTGGTAACTTCGCTCAATCAGGTGCATACACATTCACAACTGGAACCGGCGCAGTAACGTTGAATGGTAACACTTCAGTCTCTGGATCCAACACATTCTCAGTTGGAACTGGTTTGACATCACTCGGTGGCGCAGCAACAATCACTGGAACAACGACATTAAATGGGGCATTGATTGCAAACGGTACAGCGAACTTCACAAATGCAGCTGGAATCACAGTTGGTGAAGATATCGCATCTGGAACTTCAAATACACCTGGAGCAATCAAACTTATCTCAGATGGTGACAATGCATACTCAACATCATTCATCACCGGAACACAAACTGAAGACATCACATACACTCTTCCAATAGATAATGGTGGTACAAATTATGTTCTTTCAACTGATGGTAGTGGTAATCTTTCATGGCAATCAGCGGCAGGCGTTGGTGCTGGAACAATCGTTGGAGTCGGTAACGTCCTCACTGGATCAGCATTCACTGGTAATGATTCAAGTGCACAAAAAGGTAACAACTTAACCTTCGAAGGATCAACATCAGTTAATGATGGCAACGACATTACTGTTACAGCCGTTAATCCAGCATCATCTTTGACATTCACACTTCCTGATCTTGGAACAAATGGTACTTTTGCTTTCCTCGAAGGTTCACAAACATTCACTGGATCAAAGACATTTAATGACATCGTCTTGGCTGATGCAGCAATTGCATTGACTGGCGGTAACACTACACTTGATATCACTGGTGGAGCAACAAGAACTCTCAGTCTTGAAAATTCAACTGGCGGACAAGTTGCAAATCTTGATCTTACTGATGGTTCCCTCTTCACTGGCAGTACTTCCCGACTTACCAATGCAGGTGGACTTGAAAACATCACAAACTATGCTCAAACAGCTGGCAACTTCGACATCACAGGCGCTGGAACATTCTCAACTGGAACTGGTGCGATCTCACTTAATGGAGACACTACACTCGCTGCAAACACTGACTTCACAATTGCTGCTGGAACTGGCGCAGTTAACTTCTTAAATACTTCAGGAATCAGTATCGGTGAAGATGTCGCTCCTGGATCATCAAATACACCAGGACAATTCTCAGTCGTTTCAGATGGAGATAATGCATACTCCACTACATTCGTTGCAAGTACACAAACAGAAAACATCATCTACACACTTCCAACAGATGCTGGTGGTACAAATTATGTTTTGGCAACAGATGGTAACGGTGTTCTTTCATGGCAATCAGCATCAGGTGTTGGCGCTGGTACAATCACTGGTGTTGGTAATGTTTTGACTGGATCAGCATTCACTGGTAATGACTCAAGTGCAAACAAGGGCAATAACTTAGTCTTTGAAGGTTCAACAAGTACAGATGATGGCAATGACATCACAGTTACAGCTGTTAATCCCGCAGCTTCACGAACATACACCCTTCCTGATCTTGGTACAAATGGTACATTTGCATTCCTCGAAGGAACACAAACATTCACTGGCGCGAAGACATTTGCAGATCTCAGTATCTCTGATACAAACGTTGCATTCACTGGTGGCAATACTACACTCGACATCACTGGTGGCGGAACTCGAACACTCAGTCTTGAGAATTCAACTGGCGGACAAGTTGCTAACCTTGATCTCACTGATGGTTCTCTCTTCACTGGCGGTACTTCCCGACTCACAAATGCTGGTGCACTTGAGAACATTACTGGATACACACAAACAGCTGGTAACTTTGCGCAGAGCGGATCAGGAACATTCTCTACTGGTACTGGCGCAGTTTCACTTAACGGAGCAACTTCAGTAACTGGCGCAAATACATTCACAGTTGGAACTGGTTTGACTTCACTCGGTGGACAACTTGGCGTTGCAAGTTATGCAACATTCAGTGCATCACTTGATGTTGCTGGTAATACAAATCTTAATGCAGCACTTAATGTCGATGGCGCAACAACATTGAATGACGCACTCTCAGTTGATGGCGTTGCGACATTCAACAACAACATCGCACAGACTGGTGCAAGTACATTCTCAACTGGAACTGGTGCAGTAACACTTAACGGTGACACAACACTTGTTAGTGGTAAGACTTTGACAACAACTGGCAGTTTCGTAGCAAATGGTCAATCAACATTCACTCCATCAGGAACAAATGATTTGGTAATCAACACTGACACTGATTCATTCTTGAATATCACCGGATTAGCAACTGCAACTGGTACACAACTTTGTATCGATGCAAGTAACAATGTTACGAAGTGTTCAGCTGCATCAAGTACATTGCAAGGTTCTTACGTTGGTGGAAATACAATCGACACATTAGATGCTCGAGACATCGCATTCACACTTACAGATACAGCTACTGATTCTAACTTCACTATCACAACAGCTGCTGGATCAACTGGGTACACATACTTCGGATTGGCTGATGGTTCAAATCCGTCATCCCCTGCTCAACTCCAATTGATCGAAAACCTTGATGTGAATGAAGCATTGACTGCTGGAATCCGAATCCAATCAGCTGCTGGTGGTATTACTACAGCAATCGATTTGTCTGATTCAGATATCGTTACAGCATTGGCACTTGGTGCAAATGATGTCTCAGCAACTAACTTCTCTATCACTGGTTCTAACGGAAATATCGCAACAGCTGGACAAGTAACAATCGGTGGCGGTTATGGTTCAACTGGCACTACACTCGCTGCAAATGGTGATGTTTCAGCAAACGGTAATCTCACAGTTGATGGAACCTCTAACTTGACTGGTAATGTAACAACATCAGGAAACGTTGCAGTCAATGGTGGATCACTCACAACAACTGCTGGAACTGCAAATGTCTTCAACACTGGAGCAACAACAGTTAACTTTGCTGGAGCTGCAACAAATGTTCAAATCGGTGCTGGAACTGGTTCAACAACTGTAAATAATGCATTCAATGCAACTGGCCTTGCAACACTTAATGGTGGCGCAACTATCCCAACCGGTCAGACTTTGACTGCAAACGGTACAAGTACATTCTCACCAAATGGCACAAACGATGTAACAATCAACACTGACACTGATTCATTCCTAACATTAACTGGACTTACAACTCCAGGAACTGCTGGAAATGCACTTTGTCTTGATGCAAGTGACAATGTCACAAAGTGTTCTGCTTCAACATTTACACTCCAAGGTGCATATGATGGCGGAAATACTTTGACAACAACTGATGCACGAAACATCGAATTCACACTCACTGACACAGCAACTGATGCAAACTTCACCATCACAACTGCTGATGGTTCAACTGGATTCACTTCATTCACTCGAGCAAACGGTGCTGGCACAACTGACCCAGCACAAATGATCTTGGTTGATAACCAAGATACCAATCGAGCAGTTGCTGCTGGCATCAAGATCCAAGCTGCTGCTGGTGGCATCACAAATGCTTTGGATCTTTCAGATGCTGAAATCGTTAACGCGCTCTCACTCGGAGCAAATGATGTAACAGCAACGAACTTCTCAATCGCTGGTGGATCTGGAGATATCACAACAGCTGGAGATGTTGCTGTAAATGGTGGAGATATCACAACAACTGCTGCAACAGTTAACTTGTTCACTACAAATGCAACAACATTGAACGTTGGAAGTGCAGCAACTGCAGTTACAATCGGTGCTGCAACTGGTACTACAACAATCAACAATGCAACTGTTAACTTCGCAAATGCTACTTCATTCACTGCTCCAAGTGCTGCAGCGACATTGAATTCACTTCAAGTTGGTGGTGGCTATGGTTCAACTGGTACTACCCTTTCAAACGCTGGTGATATCCAATCAAATGGCAACCTCACAATCGATGGCACATCAACATTAACTGGAAATGTAACAACTGCTGGAGATGCAGCAATCAATGGTGGTGACTTAACTTCATCCGCTGGTACATTTAACCTCCTTAATTCTGGCGTTACTAACTTGAATATCGGCGGCGCTGCTACAGCAATAAGTATTGGGGCAGGAACTGGGACAACAACTGTTAACAATGCCTTGACTGTTACTGGTTTGATCACTGCAAATGGTGGAGCAACTATAGCATCTGGTCAGACATTTACAGCAAATGGTATTTCTACATTCTCACCAAATGGTACAAATGATGTAACAGTTAACACTGATTCTGATTCATTCTTAGTATTGACTGGCCTTACAACTGATCTTGGAACAGCACTTTGTGTTGATGGCTCAGATAATGTAGTCAAATGTTCAGCTGCTTCAAATACATTGCAATCATCATATGATGGCGGCAATACAATTAACACAACAGATGGCCGAGATATCGCATTCACTTTGACAAATACAACAACTGATGCAAACTTCTCAGTAACATCAGCTGCTGGTTCAACTGGATACTCATACTTTGGTTTGGCAAATGGTACAAATACAACTTCACCAAACCAATTAGTTTTGGTTGAAAACTTGGACACTGATGAAGCATTGGCAACTGGTCTCCGAATCCAATCAGCTGCTGGCGGTATTACTACTGCAATCGATGTCAGCGATGCTGAAATCGGTACTGCACTTTCATTCGGTGCAAATGATATCACTGGAACTAACTTCTCAGTCACTGGTGCGAGTGGTAATGTTGCAACTGCTGGAACAATTACAGCAACAGGAAATATCAATGCAAATTCAGGAACATTGGCAACAACACAATCAACTGGAAATGTCTTTAATACAAACGCTACAACTTTGAATGTTGGTGGTGCTGCTACAACTGTTAACATCGGTGCAGCAACTGGCACTGCAAACATCAACAACTCTACAATCAACTTTGCGAATGCAACTTCATTTACTGCTCCAAATGCTGCTGCAACATTTGCATCCAATGCAATCGGTGGTGGTTATGGTTCAACTGGCACTACCCTTTCAGCTAATGGAGATATCCAATCAAATGGAAGTCTCACAATTGATGGAACTTCTACATTAACGGGTAACGTAACAACTGGTGGAACAATCAATGCAAACGGTGGCACAATCGCAACCAACCAAACAACAACTAACCTCTTCAACACAACTGCTACTACAGTTAACTTTGCAGGTGCTGCAACAACATTGAATATCGGTGCAAATACTGGAACAACTGCAATTAATAATAATGTCACAATCGGTGGGACGACAACAGCAACAGGTTTGTCTACATTCAATGGCGGCGCAACAGTTTCATCTGGACAAGCATTCAATGCAAGTGGTTCAGCAACATTTGCTCCATCAGGAACAAATGACGTAAACATCCAAACAGATGCTGATTCATTCTTGAACGTTTCAGGTCTCCAAACTGCAACTGGAAGTACCATTTGTATTGATGGTTCAGACAACATCGTTAAATGTTCTGCTGCTTCAATCACATTGCAATCTGCATACAACGGCGGAAACACTATCAATTCAACAGACGGACGAGACATCTCATTCACTCTCGAAAATACAACAACTGATGCGAACTTCTCAGTTATCACAAATGCAGGATCAACTGGATCTTCATACTTCGGTTTGGCTGATGGTACAAATACAACGAACCCAGCTCAATTAGTAATGATCGAAAACGCAGACGCTAATGAAGCATTGGCAACTGGCCTTCGAATCCAATCAGCTGCTGGCGGAATTACTACTGCAATTGATGTCTCAGATGCTGAAATCGGAACTGCATTGGCATTTGGTGCAAATGACATCACAGGAACAAACTTCTCAGTAATCGGTTCTAACGGAAACGTTTCAACAAACGGTACAATCACTGCAACTGGCAACATCACAACATCAGGAAATGTCGCTGCAAATGGCGGTACACTCTCAACAACAAATGCAACTGCAAATGTCTTCAATACAAACGCAACTACATTGAATGTTGGTGGTGCTGCTACTTCAGTGAACATAGGCGCGACAACTGGTACTGCAAACATCAACAACGCGACAATCAACTTCGCTAATGCAACTTCATTCACCGCTCCAAATGCAGCTGCGACATTTGATTCAATCGCAGTTGGTGGCGGTTATGGTTCTACTGGTACAACACTTGCAAATAACGGTAACATCTCAGCAAATGGTAATTTGGTTATCGATGGAACTTCAACATTAACTGGCAACGTAACAACTACTGGTGACATTGCTGTAAACGGTGGTGACTTAACATCCTCTGCTGGTACATTCAATCTCCTCAACACTGGAGTAACGACACTCAATGTTGGTGGCGCAACCACTGCTTACACAATCGGCGGAACTTCAGCAACTGGAACTATCCGAGGAACAACTATCAACTTCCCTAACGCTACAACAATAGATGCAAGTCTCGCAGCTGCATCACTTGATAGTACAACAATCGGTGGCGGTTACGGTTCAACTGGAGTTAGTATCAGTAACACTGGTAACATCCAAGCAAATGGCAACCTCACAGTTGATGGTACTTCTACATTAACTGGAGATGTTACAACTGCTGGTGATGTCGCTGTAAATGGTGGAGATGTTACAACAACAGCTGGAACTGCAAATGTCTTTAATACAAATGCTACAACAGTAAATGTAGCCGGAGCTGCAACTTCAGTTAATATCGGTGCTGGATCAGGAACAACAACAGTGAACAACGCTTTGACAGTTGATGATTTGGCTACACTTAATGGCGGCGCAACTGTCGCAACTGGCGAAACATTCACAGCAAACGGCCAGTCAACCTTCTCCCCTGACAGCACAAACGGTATAACATTCAACACTGATGCTGATTCATTCTTCACATTGAACGGTTTGGGAACTGGTACTGGCGATAACCTCTGTCTCGATGGCAGTAACAATGTCGTTGTTTGTACAACAACTGCTGGAACATTGCAATCTGCATACGATGCTGGAAACACTATCACAACAACAAACAACCGAAACATCGGATTTACTTTGGCTGATACAGCTACTGACAGTAACTTCACTGTTACTACAGCTGCTGGTTCAACTGGATACTCATACTTCGGTTTGGCTGATGGCTCAAATGCTGCTCCTGCAAATCAATTGGTATTGATTGAAAATAACGATACCAATGAAGCAATCGCAGCTGGAATCCGAATCCAATCAGCTGCTGGCGGTATCACAACAGCGCTTGATGTAAGTGATGCTGAAATTGGTACTGCTCTCTCATTCGGTGCAAATGATATCACTGGAACTAACTTCTCAGTAACCGGTTCTAACGGAAACGTTTCAACTGGTGGAACTATCACTGCTACTGGAAACATCAATGCTAACTCTGGAACATTGGCTACAACACAAACAACTGGTAACTTGTTCAACACAACTGCTACTACGCTTAATGTTGGTGGTGCTGCTGCAACTCTTAATATCGGCGCAACAACTGGTACAGCTAACATCCGAAATGCAACAATCAACTTTGCGAATGCAACATCATTTACTGCTCCTCAAGCTGCTGCTACATTTGATTCAATCCAAATTGGTGGCGGTTATGGTTCAACTGGTACTACCCTTTCAAATGGTGGAAACATCCAAGCAAACGGCACATTAACTGTTGATGGTACTTCAACATTGACTGGAAACGTCACTGCTGGTGCTGATCTCGCAGTTAACGGAGGCGACATCACAACAAGTCAGACAACTGCTTCCCTCTTCAATGCAACTGCAACTACAGTTAACATCGCTGGTGCTGGTACTTCAGTTAACATCGGTGCTGGTTCTGGAACTACAAATGTTAACAACAATTTGCTTATCGATGGAACAACAACATCAACTGGTCTCGCAACATTTAATGCTGGTGCAACTGTTGCGACTGGTCAGACATTCTCAGCAAATGGTCAATCAACATTCTCTCCTGACGGGACAAATGACATCAACATCACAACTGATGCTGATTCATT
Organism: uncultured Gammaproteobacteria bacterium; assembly: GCA_965230895.1. GTDB lineage: Bacteria > Patescibacteriota > Microgenomatia > Levybacterales > UBA12049 > JACDET01. The sequence goes on along the minus strand of OZ246394.1, from coordinate 1,310,286 downwards.
CTTGAATGTTTCAGGTCTTACAACTGCTGCTGGAGATAACATTTGTATTGATGGTAGTAACAACATCGTTATCTGTTCAACTGCAGCAGTTACGTTGCAAGGTGCATATGATGGTGGCAATGAAATCGTTACAACTGATGGCCGAGATATCGACTTCACACTTGATAACACAACAACTGATGCTAACTTCACAGTCACAACAGCAGCTGGATCAACTGGCTATTCATACTTCGGTTTGGCTGATGGCTCAAATGCTGCTCCTGCTGGACAATTGGTCTTGATCGAAAATAATGACGCAAATGAAACACTCGCAGCAGGTCTTAAGATCCAATCAGCTGCTGGAACAATCACCAATGCAATCGATCTCTCTGACGCTGAAATCGTGAATGCGCTCTCACTCGGTGCAAATAATGTCACTGCTACTAACTTCTCTATCGATGGTTCAAATGGTAACATCACAACAGCAGGAAACGTTGCAGTTAACGGTGGTTCACTTACAACAACTGCTGGAACTGCAAATGTCTTCAATGCAAATGCAACAACATTGAACGTTGGAGGTGCTGCTACATCAGTAAATATCGGTGCAACTACTGGTACTGCAAACATCAACAATGCAACAGTTAACTTCGGTAATGCTACATCATTCACTGCTCCAAATGCTGCTGCGACATTTGCATCAACAGCAATCGGCGGTGGATACGGTTCAACTGGAGTCTCAATCAGTAACACTGGAAACATCCAAGCAAACGGTACACTAACTGTTGATGGTATATCAACATTAACTGGTAATGTAACAGCAGGTGGAGACATCGCAGTTAATGGCGGAGACATCACTACAAACCAAACAACTGCTTCCCTCTTCAATGCAACTGCAACTACATTGAATATCGGTAACGCTGCAACAACTGTTTCACTCGGTGCAAGTACTGGCACAACAACTGTTAACAATGCGCTGACTGCTACTGGCTTGATCACTGCAAATGCTGGTGCAACTGTCGCAACTGGTCAAACATTCAATGCAAATGGCCAATCTAACTTCTCACCTGATGGCACTAATGACATCAACATCACAACTGATACTGATTCATTCTTGAACATCTCAGGCCTTACAACCCCAGTAACAGCTGGTTCACAACTCTGTGTTGATGGTAGTAACAACGTTACAAAGTGTTCAGCGAACACAACAACATTGCAATCTGCATACAATGGTGGAAATACAATCAATACAACAGATGCTCGAGACATCGCATTCACGTTGGCTAACACAACAACTGACAGTAATTTCTCAGTTACAACAGCTGATGGTTCAACTGGCTACTCAACATTCACTCGAGCAAATGGCGCTGGAACTTCAGACCCTGCACAATTGATCTTGGTTGATAACTTGGACACAGACCGAGCTGTTGCTGCTGGCATCAAGATCCAAGCTGCAGCTGGTGGAATCACGAATGCTCTTGATCTTTCAGATCCTGAAATCGTTAACGCATTATCTCTCGGAGCAAATGATGTAACTGCGACTAACTTCTCTATCACTGGTAGTAACGGAAACATCACAACTGCTGGAAACGTTGCAGTTAACGGCGGTTCACTTACAACAACTGCTGGAACTGCAAATGTCTTCAATGCAAATGCTACAACATTGAACGTTGGTGGAGCTGCTACAACTGTGAACATCGGTGCAAACAGTGGTACAGCAACAATTAACAATGCTACGCTCTCACTTCCAAATGCAACTGCAATCAATGCAACTGGAGCTACTGCAAATGTTGATGCAGTGAATGTCGGTGGAGGTTATGGATCAACTGGTGCTACTATCGCAAACAATGGAAACATCTCAGCAAACGGAGATCTCACAATTGATGGTACTTCTACACTAACTGGCAATGTAACAGCTGCTGGTGATGTTGCTGTAAATGGTGGCGACATCACAACAAGCGCAAGTACAATGAACATCGCAAACACAAATGCTACAACACTTAACGTTGGTGGCGCTGCTACAGATGTAAACATCGGTGCTGGTACAGGTACAACGACATTGAATAACAACTTGAACGTCAACATGGTTGATAACAATGCAAATGCTCTTGATATCCAACAAGGTACAAACAATTACATTAACGTCAACACAACTGACGGTGCTGAAAACATCTCATTCGGTAACACAACAACCAATCCAACTTACTCATTCTTAGGAACTGGTGCGAGCACATTCACTGGCAACATCAATGCTAATTCAGGAACAATTGCTACATCACAGACAACTGGTAACTTGTTCAATACAACTGCTACAACATTGAATATTGGTGGCGCTGCTACTTCACTCACACTTGGTGCAACTACTGGTACTGCAAACATCCGAAACGCTACTATCAATTTTGCTAACGCTACGTCATTCACTGCTCCTCAAGCTGCTGCAACATTTGATAGTATTCAAATCGGTGGCGGATACGGTTCAACTGGCACTACCCTTTCAAATACTGGAAACATCCAAGCAAATGGAACTTTGACAATCGATGGAGTTTCAACACTTACAGGAAATGTAACAGCTGGTGCAGACGTAGCGGTCAATGGTGGAGATCTTACAACCAACCAAACAACTGCTTCCCTCTTTAACGGAACTGCTACTACTTTGAATATCGGTGGCGCTGCAACAACTGTTTCACTTGGTGCTGGTTCTGGAACAACAACAGTCAATAATGCTTTGACTGCAACTGGTTTGGCAACATTCAATGGTGGCGCAACTATCCCATCAGGCCAAACATTGACAGCAAACGGTACAAGTACATTCACACCAAACGGTACAAATGACATTACCTTTGCAACTGATGCTGATTCAACATTCATCTTAACTGGACTTGGAACAGCATCTGGTACAGCACTTTGTCTCGACGGATCAAATAATGTTGTCCAATGTGCAAATGCAACACTTAATCTCCAAAATGCATATGTTGGTGGCAATACAATCGACACAACAGATGCTCGAGACATCGCATTCACATTGACAAATACTGCAACTGATTCTAACTTCACAGTTACAACAGCTGATGGTTCAACTGGTACAAGTATCTTCGCACGAGCAAATGGCGCTGGAACTTCAGACCCTGCACAATTGATCTTGGTTGATAACTTGGATACAGATCGAGCTGTCGCTGCTGGAATCCGAATCCAATCAGCTGCTGGTGGTATCACAAATGCCCTTGATCTCTCAGATCCTGAAATTGTTAATGCATTATCACTCGGTGCAAATGATGTCACTGCTACGAACTTCTCTATCACTGGCAGTAACGGAAACATCACAACATCAGGGACAATTACAGCAACTGGCAACATCAATGCAAATTCTGGAACATTGGCTACAAACCAAACAACAGCTAACTTGTTCAATACAAATGCTACAACGCTTAACATCGGTGGCGCTGCAACGACATACACTTTGGGTGCAACATCAGCAACTGGAAACATCCGAGGAACAACTATCAACTTCCCTAATGCAACAACTATCGATGGAACTTCAGCAACTGCTGGATTTGATACATTGAACGTTGGTGGTGGATATGGATCAACTGGAGCAACTCTCTCTAATGCTGGAAACATCCAAGCAAATGGCAACTTAACAATCGATGGCACTTCTACATTAACCGGAAATGTAACTGCAACTGGTGATGTCGCAATTAACGGTGGAGACTTAACTTCATCTGCTGGCACATTTAATCTCTTGAACACTGGCGTTACAACATTGAATGTTGGCGGCGCTGCTACTGCTCTTAACTTGGGTGCTGCAACTGGTACAACAAACATTAAGAATGACCTTTTGATCGACGGAACAACAACTGCAACTGGCTTGGCAACATTCAATGCTGGAGCAACTGTCGCAACTGGTCAATCATTCACAGCAAATGGTGCAAGTACATTTGCTCCAGACAGTACAAATGACATAACCTTCACAACTGATACTGATTCAACAATAATCTTGAATGGTTTGGGAACAACAACCGGTACTCCACTCTGTCTCGACGGAGGAAACAATGTTGTCCAATGTGCAAATGCAACACTCAGTCTCCAAAACGCATATGCTGGTGGTAACACAATCACAACAACAGACGCACGAGACATCGCATTCAACTTGGCTAACACATCAACTGATTCTAACTTCACTGTTACAACAGCTGCAGGATCAACTGGCTATTCATACTTCGGTTTGGCTAACGGCACAAACACAACTCCACCAGCACAACTCGTAATGGTTGAGAACTTGGATACAAATGAAGCTGTCCCAGCAGGTATTAAGATCCAATCAGCTGCTGGTGGCATCACGACAGCACTTGATGTATCAGATGCTGAAATCGGTACTGCTCTTTCATTCGGTGCAAATGATATCACTGGTACTAATTTCTCAGTAACCGGTTCTAATGGTAATGTTTCAACTTCAGGAACTATCGGAGCAACTGGTAACATCACTACTGCTGGTGACGTTGCAGTAAATGGTGGTGACGTAACATCAAGTGCAACAACATTCAATCTCCTTAACTCTGGAGTTACGACATTGAATATCGGCGGCGCTGCAAACACATACACAATCGGTGGAACTGGAGCAACTGGTAACATCCGAGGAACAACAATCAACTTCCCTAACGCGACAACAATTGATGGTACTTCAGCAACAGCTGGATTTGATGTTGTTAACGCTGGCGGCGGATACGGCTCAACTGGTGTAACACTTGGCAGTACAGGAAATATCCAAGCAAACGGAACATTAACAATCGATGGTACTTCAACTTTGACAGGTAATGTTACAACAGCAGCAGACGTTGCAGTTAATGGTGGAGATCTTACAACAAATCAAACCACTGCTTCCCTCTTCAATGGAACTGCTACTACTTTGAATATTGGTGGCGCTGCTACTACATTGAACTTGGGTGCAAACACTGGAACAGCAACAATCAACAATGCGACAATCTCACTTCCAAATGCAACTGTAATCAATGCAACTGGTGCTACTGCAAACATCGACACATTAAATGTCGGCGGCGGTTACGGTTCAACTGGTATGACAGTCAGTAATGCTGGAAATATCCAAACAAACGGAACTTTGACAGTTGATAGTACTTCAACATTAACTGGTAATGTAACTGCTGCAAGCGACATCGCAGTGAATGGTGGCGACCTTACAACAACTGCTGGAACATTTAACTTGATCAATGGAACTGCTACGACACTCAACATCGGTGGTGCTGCTACAACAGTTGCACTTGGTGCTGGAACTGGCATAACAACATTGAATAACAACTTGGTTGCAAATGTTGTTGATGGTAATGCAAACGCTCTTGATATCCAGGAAGGTTCAAATAACTACATTAACTTGAACACAACAAATGGTGCTGAGAATCTTGCATTCGGTAACACCATAACTAATCCAACATTCTCATTCCTCGGAACTGGCGCAAGTACATTCTCAGGAAATATCAATGCTAATTCCGGAACAATCAATACAAACCAAACAACAGCTAACTTGTTCAATACAAATGCAACGACATTGAACGTCGGTGGCGCTGCTACCACATTAAATATCGGAGCAACTACTGGTACTGCAAACATCAGAAACGCGACAATCAACTTTGCTAATGCAACTTCATTCACTGCTCCTCAAGCTGCAGCAACATTTGACAGTATCCAAATCGGTGGCGGTTATGGTTCAAGTGGTACAACAATCACAAATGCTGGAGACATCAATATGAATGGTAATCTCGGGGTTGATGGCGCAGCAACTGTTTCTGGTACATTAACTGCAACTGGCAACATCAATGCTAACTCAGGAACAATCAACACAACACAAACAACAGCGAACTTGTTTAACACTACAGCAACAACATTGAATGTTGGTGGTGCTGCTACAGCTCTTAATCTCGGTGCAACAACTGGTACAACAACAGTTCGAAACGCTTTGACTGTTGGAAACAACAGTACATTCACAACCGCTGGTGCAGTATCATTCTCCCCTAACAGTACAAACGATGTAACAATCAATACTGATGCTGATTCAACTTTGGTATTGACTGGTTTGCAGTCACTTACAGGAACAGCACTTTGTATCGATGGTTCAAATAACGTTGGTACATGTAACTCAGCGTCACAAGGTTTGCAAGCTGCATACAACAATGGAAACACTATCACAACAACAAACAACCGAGACATCTCATTCACTTTGGCTGATACAGCTACTGATTCTAACTTCTCAGTAACAACAGCTGATAATTCATCAAGTTACTCAGTATTTGCTCGAGCAAATGGTGCTGGTACAAATGATCCAACACAATTAGTCTTGATCGATAACTTGGATGCAGATCGAATCTTGCCAGTTGGTTTGAAAATCGGATCATCTGGTGGAGCTGGTGTGACAACTGCACTTGACCTTTCAGATGCATCAATCGTTAACGCTCTCTCACTCGGTGCAAATGATGTCAGTGCAACGAACTTCTCAATCACTGGTTCAAATGGAAACATCACAACTGCTGGTGATATCGCAGTTAATGGTGGCGATCTTACAACTAATCAAACAACTGCTTCCCTCTTCAATACAACAGCAACAACACTTAATGTTGGTGGTGCTGCAACGACATTAAATATCGGTGCAACAACTGGTACAGCTAACATCAGAAACGCAACAATTAACTTTGCTAACGCTACATCATTCACTGCTCCACAAGCTGCTGCTACATTTGATAGTGTTGCAATCGGCGGTGGATACGGTTCTACTGGTGCAACAATCAGTAATGCTGGTAACATTCAAGCAAACGGTACATTAACTGTTGATGGCACTTCCACATTAACTGGAAATGTTACTGCAACTGGAGACATCGCATTGAACGGTGGAGATCTTACGACAACATCTGGTACTGCAACACTATTCAACACAGGAGCAACAACATTGAATGTTGGTGGTGCTGCGACTACTGTTTCACTCGGCGCAGCAACTGGTACGACAACTGTTAACAACAACCTTTCAATCGGTAACAACAGTTCACTCACTTCAACTGGTGCAGTATCATTTACTCCAGCAAGTACAAGTGATATCACAATCAATACTGATGCTGATTCAACATTGGTATTAACTGGTTTGCAATCAGTTGCCGGATCAACTCTCTGTGTTGATGGATCAAATAACGTTGGTACATGTTCAGCTGCATCATTCTCTCTCCAAGCTGCATATAATGCTGGAAACACAATTGCTACAACTGATGCACGAGACATCGGATTTACACTTGCTGACACAACAACTGATAGTAACTTCACTATCACAACAGCTGATGGATCAACTGGTTACTCAGCATTCACTCGAGCAAATGGCGCTGGAACTGCAGATCCAAACCAATTGATCTTGGTTGATAACTTGGATACAAACCGAGCAGTTGCAGCAGGTATTAAAGTCCAAGCTGCAGCTGGTGGAATCACAAACGCACTTGATCTCTCAGATGCTGAAATCGTCAATGCACTTTCACTTGGCGCAAATGACATCACAGCAACCAACTTCTCACTCACTGGTAGTAACGGTAACCTTTCAACTAATGGTTCAATCGCTGCAAATGGTGGAACTATCTCAACAAACCAGACAACATTCAACTTGGTTGATGCAACTGCAACGACTGTTAACTTCGCTGGAGCTGCTACAACATTGAACATCGGTGGAGCAAGTGGTACAGCAACAATTAATAATCAAACTGTCAGTCTTCCAAATGCAACAGCATTGAATGCAAGTGGCGCAACTCTCACAATCGATGCAGCAACAATCGGTGGCGGATATGGATCAACTGGAGTTAGTGTCAGTAACGCTGGCAACATCCAAGCAAATGGTACATTGACAGTTGACGGAGCATCAACATTGACTGGTAACATCACTTCAAGTGGTGACTTGGCTCTTAATGGTGGAGACCTTACAACAACATTCGCAACAGCAACATTATTCAATACAAACGCAACGACATTGAATATTGGTAACGCAGCAACTACTGTTTCACTCGGTGCAACTACTGGTACAACAACTGTCCGAAATGCTTTGACTGTTGCTAACAATAGTGCGCTCACAACAACTGGCGCAGTATCATTCTCCCCTAACAGTACAAATGGTGTAACAATCGCAACAGATTCTGATTCATTCTTAACAATCAGTGGTTTGACAACAGCATCAGGTGCACAACCAACACTTTGTGTTAACGGTTCAAATCAAGTTGTTAAATGTGATTTGACAGCAAATGCAAGTTTGCAAGCTGCTTATGACAATGGAAATACAATCACTACAACAAATAACAGAAACATCGGATTCACATTGGCTGACACTGCAACTGATGCTAACTTCAACATCACAACTGCTGATGGTTCAACTGGCGGAACAGTCTTCGCAAGAGCAAATGGCGCAGGATCTGCTGATCCATCACAACTCGTCTTGATCGACAATGCTGATGCTGATCGAATCTTGCCAACAGGACTCAAGATCGGATCAACTGGTGGCGCTGGTGTAACAACTGCACTTGATCTCTCAGATGCATCTATCGTTACAGCACTTTCACTCGGTGCAAATGATGTCTCAGCAAGTAACTTCTCTATCTCAGGAGCGAATGGTAACATCACAACTGCTGGAAACGTCGCAGTTAATGGCGGTACACTTTCAACAACTGCAACTACTGGCTCACTCTTTGATACAAATGCAACAACAGTAACAATGGGAAGTGCAGCAACAAGTATCACAACCGGTGCAACCAATGCAACACAAAATATCCGAGGTACAACAATCAACTTCCCTAACGCAACATCAATCACTGCAAATTCAGCAGCATTAAACATCTCATCAACTGCAATCGGCGGCGGTTATGGTTCAACTGGAGTTTCAGTTTCAAGTGCTGGAGATGTCCAAGCAAATGGCAACCTCACAGTTGACGGAACTTCTACATTGACAGGTGCAGTTACAGCATCAAATGGAGTTACAATCAATGGTGCATCGACATCAGATTTGATCTCATCAAAGACAACAGCGAACTTGTTTAATACAACCGCAACAACAGTGAATGTTGGTGGAGCTGCAACAACAATGACACTCGGTGCAACAACAGGTACAACAACTGTCCGAAATGCTTTGACAGTCGGAAACAACAGTACATTCACAACAGCTGGTGCAGTTTCATTCTCACCAAATAGTACAAATGATATTACTTTCGCAACTGATGCTGATTCAACATTGATCTTGACTGGTTTGCAATCAGTTGCTGGTACTACACTCTGTCTTGATGGATCAAATAATGTTGGTACATGTAATGCATCTTCACTTAACTTGCAAACTGCATACAACAACGGTAACACTATCACAACAACAGATGCTCGAAACATCGGATTCACACTCGCTGACACTGCAACTGATTCTAACTTCGCTGTTACAACTGCTGATGGATCAACTGGATTCTCTACATTCTCACGAGCTAATGGTGCTGGCACTTCAGATCCTGCACAATTGATCTTGATCGACAATGCTGACACAAATCGAGCTGTTCCAACAGGTTTGAAGGTTACATCATCTGGTGGTGGTGGCGTTACAACTGGACTTGATGTCTCTGATGCAAGTATCACAACTGGTATCGCTCTTGGTGCAAGCAACTTATCAGCAACTAACTTCTCTATCACTGGATCAACTGGTAATATCACAACATCAGGTGACTTGGCTGTCAATGGAAGCGACATCACAACATCAGGAACTGGTACGGCAACAGTATTCAATACAAATGCAACGACATTGAACATGGGTGGCGCTGCAACTGCATACACAATCGGTGCAACCAACGCGACTGGAAACCTCCGAGGAACAACAATTAACTTCAACAATGCAACAACAATCTCTGCTTTGACAGCAGCATTCAATGCTGATTCCCTCTCAATCGGTGGTGGATACGGATCAACTGGAGTTAGTGTCAGTAACACTGGAAATATCCAAGCAAATGGGACCTTAACTGTCGATGGAACTTCAACATTAACTGGTAATGTCACTGCTACTGGAGACGTTGCTGTAAATGGTGGTGATATTACAACAACTGCCGGAACATTCAATTTGGTTAATGCAAACGCAACAACAGTAAACATCGGTGGCGCTGCTACAACAATGGCAATCGGTGCAGCTGGAGGAACAGCAACATTTAACAGTAGTTTGACAGTTGCATCAGGTCAGACATTCACAGCAAATGGTCAATCTAACTTCTCACCATCAGGAACAAATGGAGTTACTATCACTTCAGATGCTGATTCATTCTTAACATTGAATGGTTTGACAACTGCTACTGGAACTGGACTTTGTACAAATGGTTCAAACCAAGTTGTTACTTGTGCAGCTGCATCACAAAGTCTCCAAAGTGCATATGACAATGGCAATGCAATCACAACAACAAACAACAAAGATATCGCATTCACTCTTGCTGACACTACTGCTGATTCTAAGTTCACAGTTACAACGGCAACTGGTTCAACAGGTGGCATTGAAATCTCACGGGCAAATGGCGCTGGGACAGCAGATCCTACACAACTCGTTTTGATCCAAAACCAAGACACCGATCGAGCATTGCCAATCGCTTTGAGAATCGTTGGCACACCAAGTGGCAATGTTACAACTGCGCTTGATGTCAGTAATGCAGATATCGGAACAGCTCTTTCAATTGGTGCAAATGATATCGCTGGTACAAACTTCTCAGTCAACGGTGCAAATGGTGACATCACAAGTGGTGGAGATGCAGCTCTTAATGGTGGAGATCTTACAACAACTGCTGGTACTGCTTCCCTCTTCAACACTGGAGCAACGACATTGAATATCGGTGGAGCTGCAACAACATACACTTTGGGCGCAACAAATGCGACTGGAAATATCCGAGGAACAACAATCAACTTCCCTAACGCAACAAGTATTGCAGCAACAAGTGCAACTGCAGGATTTGATACAGTAAATGTTGGCGGAGGTTATGGGTCAACTGGTGTGAGTATCAGTAACGCTGGAAACATACAGGCAAACGGTACATTAACTGTTGATGGTATTTCTACATTGACCGGCGCAGTAACAGCATCAAGTGGTTTGACAATCGATGGAACTACTCAATCAACGTTAACTGCTGCAAAAGCAACAGCGAACTTGTTCAACACAACTGCTACTACATTGAACATCGGCGGAGCTGCTACAACTGTCTCACTCGGTGCAGCAACTGGCACAACAACAGTAAATAATGGATTAACCGTTGCTGGTACACTCACTGCAAATGGTATCGCAAACATCGGAGACGGTGGAGATGCAATCACTGCTTCTGGAACAACTGTTACATTAACAGCAAATGGTGCTGGAAATGATATCACTGCAAACTTGGTTGATAACAATACAGATGCTCTTGATATCCAGGAAGGTGCAAACAATTACATTAACATCAACACAACAAATGGTACAGAAAACATCTCATTCGGTAACGGTTCAACTAACCCATCATACTCATTCCTTGGAACTGGTAATACAACAATGACTGGCGACTTGATCGTTAACGGCGGTGACTTGTATGCAACTTCTGGAACAACAGTAAACTTGTTTAACACAGTACAAACATCAACACTTAACATTGGTGGCGGCGCTTCTACCCTTTCAATCGGAGCATCTGGAAGTACAACAACAATCAATGGTGGTTTGACAGTATCCGGTGCAACATCAAACTTTGCATCTACTGCATTTAACTTAACTGGTAACAACCCAATCTTTGATCTTTCTGGAACTGGAACACTTGGTATTAACACAACAAATAACCGAGCAATCACATTTGGTTCAGGAACATTCACCATTAACTCAAACACAATTTCGCTTGCTGGAAATGCTCCTGCTCTTGGCGTAACAACTGCTGCTACTCCACTCAGTATTAATGCTGGAACAACCGGAAATATCCGAATCGGTAACGTTTCAACTGGAAACATCGAATTGGCTGGTGGAACTGGTACAACTGGATGTACAGTATTCAATGCAAATGGTAACCTCACTTGTGACGGAATCGTAACAAGTAACGGACTTACTGTAACTGGAACAACTCTCATCAACAGTACTGGAACTGCAGCAACAACAATCGGAAATAACACTGGTGCACTTACATTGCACGGACCAACATCACTTGATAACACACTTACGATTAATTCTGGTACAACCAATGTTTCAGGTTTGAGAATCAGTCAGGTAACAACAGCACAAACAGCAACTGGTGCATTCACAAGTATCTTGGGTGTCGATGGATCAGGTAATATCGGTTTGGCATCACTTAATACAGCTATCACCAATGCTGCACTCGCTTACTGGGACGGTGTTAACGATCCAACAACTGGAAGCCAGGCAGATCCAGTCCCTACCCTTTCTGGTAATGCATCATACGTCGGTGGTGGTAACGGAGTTCGACTTACATCAAATGCAAACAACCAGAATGGTTCAATCAACTGGGACTTCAACCAGCTTCCTTATGAACACATCCAATTTAACTTCAAAGCTGGTGGTGGTACAGGTGCTGATGGTACTTGGTTCTACAGTTATGCAAATGCTGTTCCTACAACTGAATACGGTGCTGGCATGACCCAGGGTTACATCATCTACTTCAGTGAATACGGTGCTGGTTCAGGTAACGATTGTATCGGTATCACATACGGACCATTTACCGATGGTCGACAATGCACAACTGGTGGCGGTGCTGGTAACCCACTTGCTGTAGCTGTGTTGCCAAACGGTACTATCGATACAAACCAATTTAAGCAAGCAGATATCATCATCCGAGGAAACGAAATCGTTGTTCGTATCGATGGTCAACCAGTTCTCAACTACCGAGACGTTTACACTCGTAACTTGTACAATCCAGACAACACGAAGTTCGGATTTGGTGCTCGTACTGGTGGATCAAACAATAACCATTACATCAAGGGTCTCGTCGTAGGTAAGACTGGTACAGTTATGTCTGACTTCGGTATCAATAACATTACTCCGATTGGCAATGGTTTGTACTGGAATATCGTTAATCCTGCAATGGGAAGTACTAGTACAACACAAACAGGACAATTGGGTATCAATACATACACTCCAGGAGCAGCACTTGATGTTGCGAGTAGTTCGACTACCCAACCTATCGTCAATGTAAATGGTACGACATCAGGAACAGCACTTGTTGTCAACAACGCTGGAACTGGACCACTCATGGAACTTAAAGACTCAGGTACATCAGTATTTACCGTAGCAAATGCTGGTAACGTTACAATTGGTGCAAGTACAGGCACAGGTTTGACGTTCTCTAATACAAATATCACCAACGATATCCAACTCCAGAATGGTGAAACTATTGATAACAATACCAACGGTGTTGTTAATATTAACGGCACATTGATGATTGACCTTGCAAGCGGCAGTTCAGACGAAGCACTTTGTGGAGAAAATGGAAATGGTATAACGACCAATGTCCTTATCCGAGATTGTACATCAACACCTGCAGCCGACTATATGGAAATGTATTCAGTTGATGATGATATCGAAACAGGTGATATCGTAGCTCCAGGATCTACATACATCACAACTAAAGATGGTGAAAGAGTATCAAAACTTGTTAAAACAACCTCTGAATATCAATCCAGTACTATTGGTATCGTTTCAAATCCAGATAATGCAGGTGACTTTAATAGTATTGGACATAATATTGAAGAAGCAGATCGACCGATGCCAATTGCTTTGAATGGCCGTGTCCCTGTAAAGATTTCTGCATCATCTCCTGCAATTCAAACCGGTGATTTCGTTACGACATCTGCTGAATCAGGTAAAGGTATGAAGGCAACACAAAAAGGATTTATTGTCGGTAAAGCTCTGGAAGATTGGGATCCAAATAGTGGAAAAACCACTGTCATGGTATATGTTGTTAATGCTTATGCTGATCCAAATGCTGTACCGGAATACTCTGGCCTCGGCGCTTGGACTCATAATGGTAACTTCGATATTCTTGGAGATCTTACTGCAAGTTCAGCAGCATTCGGAGATGTTACAGCTTCAGGATCAGTTAAGACTCCTCTCCTCGACTTGCTCTCAGGATCAATCCAAGGAATCAATGGAGATGTTATCAGTAAGTTGGCATCCGACTACACAGGAATTGACACCAACAAGTTCATGTGGAAGAATGCAGCAAACCAAGAACTCTTCTCTATCGACAGTACTGGCAACGCGACATTGTCTGGAACACTTACAACCAACGGCGGCAACTATGATTTGGCTGAAGATTATGGTACGCAAGACGATTCACTGCAAGCCGGTGACGTCCTTTCTATCGACCAAAATGTTGATGAAAACGTTAAGAAATCAGAGGGTACATATGATACTACAATAATCGGTGTTTACAGCGAGAAACCAGGCTTTAGATTATCACAAAATGAACAAATGATCAGTGGTGGCAAGGCTGTACCAGTTGCTCTTGCTGGACGTGTCCCAGTCAAGGTGAGTACAGAAAATGGACAGATCAAAAAGGGCGATTACCTCACTTCTTCATCAGTTGCTGGTATCGCTATGAAAGCAACGAAGCCAGGACAAGTTATCGGTAAAGCACTTGAAGACTTCACTGGAACAGGTGTTGGTAAGGTTATGACATTCGTCAATATTACATTTGCTGATCCAAGTAACAAATTGGCTATCCTTACTGATGAAGAGACAATCGAAACTGGAGATGTCGTCCTCCCATCCAACATGCAGATCGATGGACAAGTTGTTAATGGATCATTGGCTGATGCGTTCTTGGCTGTTAACAACAGTCTCACAAATAAGACAACTGCTATAAGTTCACTTCAAGCAAGTGCAATCAGTCTCGAAGAAAAGACAAACCAACTTGATAGTCGACTTACAAATCTCGAATCACAAGAAGCATCTAAGGCTGCAGCACTTGCAGCAGCACAACAAAAAGCTGAAGAAGCAGCAAGCAATGCAGCAATCCTTGGAGACAAAGTTGCTTCAACTGATGCACAGCTCGCTAACTTGGAACAACAACTTGCAGAGATAAACAATGCATCAAATTCAGCAGATCTCGCTAGTTTGAGTCAGAGACTTGATGACTTGATCGCAAGTCTTAATGTCTCAGCTACCCCTACTCCAACAAGTGGCGTCGGTTCACCTTCTGCTACTCCAACAGCAAGTGAAAGTGCAGAGCCAACTCCATCAGCTGAAGATCTTACTTCACCTGACTTGTTGATCGCGACAAATTCTGCATCCCCTACTGATAATGCAATCTTTGCAACAGCAACAATCAGTGGTGAATTTACTGCGTACACTGCAACTGTTCAAGATACATTCAAGTCATTCGGCAAATCATATCTCGGTGACACAACAATTTCAGGAGATATCATGGTGACAGGCAAGACAACACTCGAAGATACAAATGTCGCAGGAGTCCTCACAGTTGATGATCGAATCAATGTCGGCGGTACACTCTCTGTCACAGAAAATGAAATTAGTGTCTTTGGCTCACCAATCGAAAATGGCCAAGAACCAACAGATGGTATCTTGTTCTTGCAGAAGTCACCACTCGCGAACTTGCTTGATATCTTCAACGGCGCGATGATCATCGACAAGAATGGATCAATGATCACTAAGGGCAATATCGTCGCAAAGAATGTTGAGACCAAAGAAAACATCAAAGTGGGCGGTAATATCGATCTTGCTGGAGCTATCACTATCACAGCAAAGGCTGGTGAAGATATTAAAAAAGGAGATGCGCTTTACATCTCAGCTACCAAAGAAGTAATGATTGCTGATGCAACAGATGAAGCAAAGACAGTAGTAGTTGGTATCGCTGCTAGCGATGCGCAAGCTGGTAAAGATGTCACAATCATTATCGGAGGAAAAGCAAATGTATTGAACAACTTGGAAGTTGGTAAACAATATTTCTTGGGAGTTTCAGGTGCACTCACAGATGAAGCACCAGCAAATGCTGTAAAGGAAGTTCCAGTTGGAATCGCGTTCTCAGAGACAGAAATGATCATGCAAATCGGAATAGAAAAACCACAAGAACTCTCCTCAGCAACACCACTAGAATAAAAAAACAATTAGCGAGTACTGAGAGCGTTGGTACTTTGTCGGCACAAGTACAGAATGAAGATTTATTTAATCTTTCTGGAATCAACTTCTTTGTAGACTTTTTCTGAAATGGTTTTGATGACAGTTTCTAATTCCTGCATATTGTCTCCACGAGTCATTATACAAATAAGATATGGATTATCAGGGTAATAGACAATTCCACAATCATGAAGCTGTTGAGCATCATTAGGTAAATTACCTCGCTCACCAAATTTATGGGCAACTTTGGTACCAGTAGGAACCCCAGCGACAATGCCTTTTGAATAATCAGCCTGTGATAAAAGTTGTAATGCTTTTTCTGACATTTCAGGGGAAAGATAGCTACTATTATATAGATGCCTAAAAATAGATGCATAAGCTTTGACAGTAATAGTATCTTCTGAAGGGTTCCGCGGATTAACTAAGCCAAGATCAAGCATAGTATCAGTCAGTGGATATTGTTTAGGATAAAGTTCTTTCAGTGAATTTACCAGAAGAACATACGAAAGATTGTCAGAATCTATAATCATTTTGGACAGCAATGAATCAATTGTATATGCTTTATTTGATTTAAGAACTGATGAACCAGAAGATGATTGAGTTAAGAGATCTGTTGTACCTTTAAAAGCAATTTGCTTCTTTAATAGGTTTGAATCTGTCTCTGCTAAACTTAAATATGTTAAGAGGAGTGGAACCTTAAGTAAGCTTGCTGGTGCAAACTTCTCCTGAGATTCAATCCCAAATGTAGGTCCAGCTGATAAATCTCGATAATAAACAGCTACAAGATTCACATGTTTTGCTTCGGTTTGGGCTCGAATGTAAATATTAAGATCTTGCATTAAACCTGTATATTCATGCTTACTAATTACTGTTTTTGGCTGACACCCAATTCTTGCGTTAATGTATGTATAATCACCCTCACATTCAGTATTATTCTGCTTTGGATAGAGCGATCCAGAAAAAAAACCAATGATAAGAGCAATTACTATGGCTAAAATTATATTTAATTTCCTCATTATTAATCCGCATTTCTTTTCTCAACTTCAGTATAAACATCCTTTGAGACAGTTCGAATAGCTGCTTCTAAATTGTTAATATCAGTTCCTTTGGTCATCACGCAAATGATATATGGACTTGGGGAATAATAGACAATTCCACAATCATGAAGTTGTTGCTCATTACCATTTTTTTGTTCACCAAACTTGTGAGCTGTTTGAACATTACTTGGAACTCCCGAAACAATACCATCTTTGAATTCAGATTTGGATAAGATTGACAATGCCTTGTTAGACATTTCGGCGTTAAGATAGGAAGAATTGTAAAGAATTCGATAAATAGAAGCATAATTTTGTGTTGTAATGTACCGCTGGTCATCTTGTTTACGAGGATCGACGATACCGAGATCACTCAAGGTACCAACGAAATCTTCTTCTGAATAATTGGCACGGAGATCCGTCAATAAAGCCTTCCAGGAAATGTTATCTGATTGTGAGATGAGTAGATTAAGTAATTGCTCACGGGTATACGTTTTGCCAACTTGCGCACCTTGTCGAGGAACGATATTTTGATCCAAAGACTGCATTTCATTAGTAATCGTAATGTTCTTTTGAAGGAGATTTGGATCAGTTTCAGCCTTCTTTAAATATGTAACCATCAAAGGAAGTTTCAGCAAACTTGCTGGGATGAAATAATCTTGGGAATTAATACTAATAACAGGACCATTCTGCAGATCACGGAAATAAATAGCACCATCAATTAATCGGCCGCTTTCTTTTTCTGAATCTAAATATTCAATAAGGTCATTTCGCAATTCGACATATTCACGCTTTCTTGGAGCAACATTTGGCTCACATCGTTGCTGATTTATATAGGTAAAAGGACAATTGGAAGTCTTTGCAAGAGGCGCTCCAGCATAAGTTTGGTCATCATAGAGCTGATAGAGATAAAGAGCAGAAAGAGGAATTGTTATAGCAAGTAATATGTACGCCCACCATTTCATGCACAAATAATTATACAATATGACATAAAAAAAATATTAACGAATACATCTTTCCTACAAACGCCACTGCTATAATTGATCCATGCGGTTGTATCTTTCTTCGTATCGACTTGGGAATCATTCTGATGAATTGTTAAAGCTTCTTGGTGGTAAAACCAAGGCTGCACTGATAGCAAATGCTGTCGACTTCCGAACGCCAGAAGAGATCAAGGAAAGGAATAAAAAAGACATCAAAGAACTCACAGATTTTGGCCTGGATGTCACAGAAGTTGATCTCAAAGAATACTTTGGGAAGAAAGCAGAATTGGAGGTTGAGCTTAGGAAATATTATCTCCTTTGGGTCCGGGGCGGAAACGCTTTCGTCCTCCGTAAAGCTATGGAGAAAAGCAGCGCCGATGAGATTATAAAACAGTTATTGCAGGAAGATGCCCTTGTCTATGGCGGCTACAGCGCTGGCATGTGCATACTCAGTCCAACCATGAAAGGCGTCGATTTAGTCGATGATCTACATTTAATTCCACAAGGTTATGAACCAGGAATCATCTGGGAAGGACTTGATGTCGTCCCCTATTCTCTCATCCCACACTACCAATCAAATCACCCAGAATCCGAAGCGGTAAATGAAGTCGTTACGTATCTCGAAACGAAGCAAATACCTTTTAAAGCCATCCGAGACGGCGAAGTCCTCATCATCTATGGAAACCACGAACTACACCTCAAATAAGAATTATCATCCCTGAGCGAAGTCGAAGGGTAACTGTTTCACTACGTCTTCGACAAGCTCAGACTGGAAATATAATTGGGATTTAAACGAAGAAAACTCCACTTCGTAGTGAAGTTTATCTTCTTGGAGCAGCTGTTGGGTTAATGCCTTGTGGTAAGTTAGCTGCTGGATTTGGTCGGACAGTTGGTGCTGGTGTAACTGATGGTGCATTGTCCAAGCCATCTACATTTACGTCTTCCAAGTTCTGGTTCTCAAGAGCTGTTGGCTGTTGCTGAGCTGATGATGAAGCCTGATTTGGAGTTTCATCTGCTGAGTCAGCGATCTTCTTGTTAAGTTCAGTCAAGAGAGTTGATGCTGTCTTATAATCAGCTGTTTCTTTGTTCTCAGACAAGATCTTTACTGCTTGTTCTGCAACTGCTTTAGCGTTTTGTAAGTCACCCTTATCTCGGAGAGCGATCGCTAAGTTGAAGTATGCATTTGCATAGTCTGGCTTCAAGTTCGCTGCGTCTGAGAAGAATCGGATAGCGAGATCATAGTTCTTGATTGAGTAGTAGATTCCACCAACGTTAACTCGAAGTGCTGGATTCAATGGATCTCTTTGGATTGCTCGGCCGTAACTATCAAGTGAGTATACTAATGCGTTTTGTGCAACTCCTGAGATGTTTCGGTAGATTGAAGCGAGTACTTCCCAGTTTCGTGATGATCGTGGACTTAAAGCTACACTTGCTCTACTTTCGTTGATTGACTGTGAAAGAAGTGTTTGAATAGTCTTCTTGTCTGCGTCAGTCAAAGTACCTTTGTCGTCAGCTGATTTAGGACCTTTTTGTGCTGCGAGTGCATTTGCGAGAGCGAAGTTAGTTTGTGCCATATCAACTCTGTAGAGGTCGATATATGGGTTAGCTGATTCAGCCTTTTGCAAATATTCGTATGTCTTAGTACCGTTTTGGTTTGCTTGAGCCAAAGCTTGTCTGTGATAGTAGTCTGCCATTGCTGTGTTGAATGTTTGGATCAACGCTGGTACTGCTGCGACTAAGAAAGCTACGAACAAGAGTACTGGGAAGAGATCAAATTGCTTGTTCTCTGAAGTTGATGCTTTGATACCCATTGAGAGTTTCATTACTCTACCCCGTACTGATTTCTGTGAAACCATGAACGCTGCAAGGACAAAGAATGTGACAACTATTGAGACCAATGTTGTTGCATGGATTGCGAGAAGAACGATACTTACAAGTCCACTGATTGCTAACCCTGGAAGTAAGACATGTGCATTTTCGTGTGATCCGTCATGACCATCTTGAGTTGCTTCAGCATTGTCGAGTGACATGTTCTTTCGTGCTGAGTTAAGAACGATCAAGCAGAGCAAGAAGAGTGATACGAGTCCAAGGATACCCAAGGTCCCGAGTGCTTGCAAGAATTCATTGTACGCAGTGTCGAATGAGAAGTTCCAGAAGTCAAATTGGTTGAACTCCAATGGCTTGTATGACGTGAAGTTAAAAAGGTATGTTGATGGACCTGTTCCGATGAATGGTGCGTCACGGAATGCTGATGCTGATACTTTCCATGAAGTTGCGAAAGGAAGTTGGATTTCTTTAGGGAAATTAGCCTGCATTTGACTCATACCGCCTGGCAATGGAACGTATGAGAATACTAAAGTCAAAGCTGTCAAAGCAACTGGGATCAAGAACATTGCAACAGTCTTTTGAAGTTGCGCTGGTTTTGAAACGAAGACTGCAAGTGCGAATACCAAGAGCATTGCGATATAAGTTGCTACTCCCCCAAGAAGTGCGATAGTGATACCAAATACTGATGATAAAACTACTGCAGGAACTGTTGGAAGATACTTATTTGGATTTATCAAAGAAAGTACTGGGAATGGTAAGAGCAAAAGCATGAACGCGACAGTTGAGAATGATGATCCAGTTGGAGTAAAGTTAACTGCTTTTGCGAAATCAACTGGAAGGAATAATCCAAAGTATGAAAGTACACTAATTAAGGCTACAACTAACCCACTACCATACAATGTATACATGAAGGTCTTGATTTGAGTGAGGTTTCGAAGGTGAGAAACCGTGACAAAGTACAATAATATATAGGTAACCCAAGCCACAGCTGAGCCATGAACTCGAGGGAAATTACCATAAATTGCTGAGAATCGTGATTCGCTGAAGTATGCTGAAGCAACTACAACTACCAAAAGTACTAATAAAGGAATATCCAGTGGAGTTCTTGTAATCATTACCTTCCCTTTTAAGATCCAAGAAAAAATCCACATACCTGTCAAGACAAGTACGGAAACAACTAGAAAGATAAGCTTTGGCATCTCGTAGAATTCAGTTGTTTGATTGAAGAAAAGAAGAGGAGTAACACCAGCTACTATTAAAAGTAGAAATGTTATTACATGGTCAAGAGTGGCAGTAAGTTTATGTTTCATATTAACCTCACTATAGCGAAAGCACTTATAACTTAAATTCTCATTCGCTTAATAGTTTTATTAGATTAAATCCATCATAGACAATTGCCTGATGAGTCGTCAATAGGCAATATCACCCCCTATCCCTTGACAACACGGAATTAGCTTCATTATCATTATTTTATGGGAGGAGAATTTTCTTTTCACGACTTTCTACAAAGTTTTCCAGATGACGAGGCATGTCTGGAAGAAATCAAAAAACTACAGTACCCAAAAGGAGTATACTGCAAAGGCTGTAAGCAAATTACAAAACACTACAAGATAAAAAATCGGACTTCCTATGCATGTAAAGACTGCCGTAACCATATATACCCACTTGGAGGAACGATTTTTGAAAGGTCATCTACCCCACTTCGATTATGGTTCTTCGCAATTTTTTTTATGACACAGACACGTGGAGAAATATCTATTAAACAAGTTCAAAAAGAGTTAGGAGTAACCTACAAAACAGCATGGAGAATGTGTAGGAGTATTTATGAATTAATGGAAATGAACAATGGGGATCTGCTAAGCCTTGACGACAAAGAACAAAAGAAGTCTGGTCTCAGTATGTGGAAGTTCTTTTACAAGATCGAATATGATGAAGTCCAGAAAGATGATTAATACATCGTCTGAAATAATTAAAGGGTGTTCTAGCGCTTTACAGCGCGCTTTAATAACTCAAAAAAGTCTTTTTTTGCGCCTTCCCTACCCTCTTTAACTTTATCTCGCAATTTTTTATCTTTTATCAGTAACCGCTTCTTCATATATAACAGTATACGTTCCACTTGCCACGATCGCAATTACTAGGGTACAATTGCCTCCATGATTCTTCTAGATAGTTCGTATTGGGAAATTAAAGAGACTCCGAAAAAAGGGCGTGGTATTTTTGCAAAGAAAGAAATCAAGCCAGGAACAGTTATTGCGGATTATATAGGTAAGGTAATAAAAATAGCTGAAGAAGATACAAGTGAAAAAGATGGTTTATACCTCCTTTATTATCACGATTATGCAGCACTCTACCCCGAAAATCTAAGAAAACCAGGAGCGCATATGGTGAACCATTCATGCACTCCAAATAGTTGGATTTACACATATAAAGGTCATACACTATTTTTTGCGCTTAGAAAAATCTTTCAAGGAGAAGAATTAACAATTTCATACCAATTAAGTTCATCAGATTTTTGTACGCCATGTACACATACATGTATCTGTGACAGTGAATTCTGTACAGGGACAATGCATCTTTCTGAAAAAGAGTTTAAGAAATGGAATACATTTAGCGAGCAACAATCTAAAGAAACAAAACGTGCCCCAATCAGATATGGGAAACTCCTTCCAAAACTTTCCGTATATCCAAAGACTATTAAAGATAACGACATCTACAAATTGTTTGGAAATATGGATGCAGACCCAGCTATATATAATGAATCAACACTTCCAAATATTAAGACACTTAGGAAGTATATTCGCGAAACTGGACGCACCCTATTATTTCCGAAACAAAGAAATCATATTGTAGGAATTGTCGGTGATCAATTAATTCTGCAGCCAGCGAAATGATTCGCCTATATTGATTTTTCGGCAACTATATTATAATAATTGTATACTGCCATGAAATACGCAATTATCGCCCTCGTTGTTACCCTTCTCCTCGCTGCTGTCGGCGTCTTCTTTTTCTTCCCGAATCTCCTTGGTAATCTCAAACCCAAAGCTGCTACAGAAATAAAAACATTTGAAGAGTGTGCCGAAGCAGGCAATCTTGTAGTCGAGTCAAAGCCTCGAGAATGTTACACAAAAGGGAAGCAAGTATTTGTAGAAGTATATAATGGCGTACTTCTTAAAGAAGTTATTAAAACAACTGAGCCAAAGCCAAATACACTCGTTACAAGTCCATTCAGAGTTACGGGAGAAGCTGTCGGAGGATGGTATTATGCAGATCAATTAATGGTTCGTTTGGAAGATGATAAAGGAAAGATTCTTTTCTTAAAACCATTTAAAGCACTCGAAAGTACAAAGACAGATAGTTTTGTTCCTTTCACAGGAGCAGTTGTATTTACCAAAGCAGAAGCAACAACATCAGCAGGAAAGCTAGTAATTGAAAGAACTAATCCTGACTTCTCTCGAGGAGAATTAGGCCCACTTGTCATCCCGGTAATGTTTGAAAAATAATTATAATTCAAACCATTCTTTTATTCTCTTTTTCTTTTCTTTTTGGCTTTCGTTTATATGGATAAATTCATTTGATGATGTATCATATGTGTAATCTTTTTCCCAATCTTTTATATGGCTGGATATCTCCTCCATCGCCTGTATAAAATCTACAACTTCGGCAGTCTGTAGAGTTGGATGGAGTGAAACTCTCACCCATCCTGGTTTTGTGGACTGGTCGCCTTTATCGATTCTATCCGTAATAACTTTTGATTGCTCTCGTCCAATATCAAATAAACAATGTCCATATGTTCCAGCACAAGAACACCCTCCCCTCGTTTGCATACCAAAACGATCGTTTAACAGTTTCACAATCAAATTGTAGTGGATGGTTTCACTATAAAAAGAAACGATTCCCAATCGCTTCTTTCCTTTATCATCAAGAACATGGATTCCATCAATCTCTCGCAAACCTTTTAACAAGATTGGTAAAAGTTCTTCTTCCCTTTCAAGAATATTCTTCACACCCATTTGTTCTTTTAATTGAATCGCTAATGCCGTACGAATTGTTTGGAGAAAGCCTGGTGTTCCTCCATCTTCTCGTGCTTCAGGATTGGCATGATACCTTTGTTCCCCCCAAGGATTTGTCCAAGCAACTGTTCCTCCACCGGGATGATCAGGTGGCATATCTGATGGATATAACTTCTTATTAAAAATCAGAACACCAGATGTTCCAGGACCTCCAAGAAATTTATGGGGTGAGAAGAAGATTGCATCAAGCTTTTCAGCAGAATCTTTGGGATGCATATCTATGTCTATATAAGGTGCACATGCTGCGAAATCAACAAAACACAGTCCATCATATTTATGCATCGTTTTAGCCAATTGATGATATGGTGTCAGGATACCAGTAACATTGGAACATGCTGTAAATGAACCGATTTTTATTTTTCTATGCTTGTATTGTTGCAACAACTCTTCTAATTTTTCGATATCAACTTCCCCATCTTTATTTGATGGTACAACCACAACTTCAGCATCGGATTCGACCCAAGAAGTTTGATTTGAATGATGTTCCATATGTGTTATGAAGACAACGGGTATTTCCTCTTCTGCAAGAAAAACTTGCATGGGATAATTTTTCATCAAAGCTGCATGTCTTTTTAATTGATCACTAAACTTTAAGCCGAGAATTCGTTGCAGTTTACTAATGGCACCGGTCATACCAGTTCCAGTCATGATAAGAATATCATTATCATCTGCATGAACATGCTTCTTAATAGTCTCCATCGCAACATGATACGCGAGCGTCATGGCAGTTCCAGTTTCTGTTGTTTCTGTATGAGTATTTGCGACAAATGGACCAAAGATAATTTGCATCTTTTCTTCAATTGGAGAGTACAAACGACCACTTGCGGTCCAATCAAAATAACGAATTTTTTGTTCGCCATAGGGGCTTTTGAAGGGATGATTTACACCAACGATATTATCTCGATACTTTTGGAAGTACTGCTCAAGCTTACTATGTGATGCTGTAGAGCTTTTCATAAACAACCAGGAACGGCTGAACAAATTAATTATAGCAAACTGTCTTATTTAAATACTGGCAATGAAAATGAGAACGTCGAGCCCTTCTTCTCTTCTGATTCTACCCAAATCTTACCTTTATGCATTTCAACAATTGATTTGGAAATATATAACCCCAAACCTGTTCCTTTACTCCCCTGCTCCAAAGTCCCCTCAACACGGAAAAATTTGGTAAAAAGATGCGGTATAGCATCATGAGGAATTCCTTCCCCAGTATCAGTAATATGCGTAATAACAAATCCATCCTTTTCTTCAAATGTTATATCAACTGAAGAACCTGCTGGGGAAAAGTTAATGGCATTCTGGACAAGGTTACTAATAATCTCTTCTGTCAGTAAAGGATCTGCATAAACATTTGGGATAAAAGATTGTGGTTCCTGAACATTAATCGTAATATCTTTTTGTTTTGCAGTATCCAATAATGATGTAATAAATCCTTTTACCGATTCAACCCAATTGAGAGATTTCGGACTCAATCGCATTGCCTTCCGTTCAATTTTTGTTATATTAAGCAGATTCTCAACATGATCACGTAAGTTATTACTGGCAGCACTTATTCTTTGGAGATAGGTAGCTTGTTCATCTTGTGTCAAAGAGATCTTTTTATCATTTAATACGGATAGATATGAGTTAATGGAAGTCAGTGGCGTCCGAAGTTCATGCGCAGCCATTGAAACAAAATCAAGCTTCATTTTATCCAAATTCACTTGTTCGGTTATATCATGAAATAAAATGATGTAACCTACATTTAAAAGCATCCCTTCACGAATTTGACTTACCGTAATCTCAACAAATCGTTCCGTATTATTTCCTAATAATGCAATTTGTGTTTTATGAGAGAGTAAGCCTTCATAACCTTTTTTAAAAGGTGGTAATATTTCATCCTGATTTATCGGTTCATTTTTCTCAAATAATTTAAAAACTTCGAAAAGTGGCTTGCCGATTAATTCCGCAACATAGTATCCAGACATTTGAGCAATTGCATCATTACCCATCACAATATTTTTATTTAAATCTACAGCCAAGACACCATCTTTAATACCAGCAATAACCAAGCCTAGCTTTTGGCGTTCTCCCTCAAGAATACTTTTTTCATCTTCTAATTCCTTCGTCCGCTCTTCAACAAGGGTTTTTAATTGAGAATTGAACTTGTTAAGATTTACCGCTTCCCTATTCCAAATAAGTACAGTCCTTACCACAAGAATCATAGTCAAAAACCATAATCCAAATATAGGCAAAACAAAAATGACACCTTCATGAAGATTTGCAAGCATAAATGCCGTAGAAACAATACCCAGACTGTACATTGTAATGAGCCAGCCCGCTACCATTGCTAAGACTAATTTACCCCAAACATTTTTCTGGACATCACGATAGAAACGGTATGTTTGAATATAAAGGAATATGCTTCCAGCTATGAGGATAGGCCAACCAAAATAAAGAATTGCTGTACGTACAATTTCCATAGATTTATTTATAGTGTACAGTAAAAAGTTTTGCATTACATCATTCTTGCAACGTTTATTTCGCTTCTCCTATATAATTAACCTATGGATTTATTTCTTTCAAACTTTACAGAAACTATCCTTTTCGTAATTGAATCGACTGGTTATATTGGGATTATTTTGCTTATCGCACTTGAAAGTGTTTTTGCACCGATACCGTCAGAGCTCATCCTTCCAATGACAGGATTTTTAGTGAGTAAGGGTGAATTATCACATATTGGAGCAATTCTGTCTGCTACTTTAGGTTCAATTATAGGAGCACTCGTTCTTTATTACTTAAGCAGAAAGCTTGGAGAAAAAAGGGTTATCTCTGCATCTGAGAAATATGGTAAGTGGCTAGGAATAAGTAAAAGTGATGTTAAAAAGAGTATGGGGTGGTTTGAGAAGTATGGAACTAAGGTTGTTTTATTTGGGAGAGTCATCCCAACACTTCGAAGTATTGTTTCTGTCCCCGCAGGAATCACAGAGATGGATATAAAAAAGTTTATCCTTTATACAGGTATTGGAAGTGCAATCTGGAATACTGCTTTAATTAGTATTGGCTGGTCTTTAGGAGAAAATTGGAAGCAAGTACAACAATATACAAAGTATGTTGAATACATTGTTATTGCACTGATTATTGGAGTTATGATCTTTCTTTTTGGGCGACGAAAAAGATAATTATTCTTGTAAACCAAATCTTTTTACCGCACGCTCGTGAGCCTTCTCTGCTTCTTCTTCCCGATTCTTTGGTTCAGCATTTGTTGTTAGACTTTTCAAGAGTTTACTTGCGATGACAGAAACTTCTCCTATTGCCTGATTAAATGCTTCTTCATTTGCTTTTGATGGCGTATTAAATCCCGAAAGCTTTCTCACGAACTGCAATGAAGCTGCATCAATTTCTTCTTTTGTTGCTGGTGGGTCAAAATTAAAAAGTGTTTTAATATTGCGACACATATATACCTCCTTTCCCAAACAAAGATATCCCTCCCCCGAAAGGGAGAGGGATAAATATTACATCTTTGTTGTAAGTTCTTCAAGACGATCCCAAGACTCAACAGCCCCATCCTCCATACCGGATTGAACCATTCCTTCAAGATCTTCATCAGATTTATAATGAGAAACTGTTCGTAGCTTTGTTTTTCCAGCTTCAACTTCTTCAAAATAAACTGTTTCAGTTATTTCGTGGCCAGGACCGATTGGTTCGAAATTAAATGTCCATGTAATTGATTCTTGTTCTTTAATTTCTTTATATTCACCATAGAAAGCGTATTCAGCAGGGTTACCCTGATCATCCTTTCCTTTGTGAATCATTCTCCATTCCCCACCTTCGCGAACATCCAGTTTTTCAATAATGGTTTCATATTCTTTCGGTCCCCACCATTGCTTCATCAACTCTGGATCGACGTGTGCTTTCCAAAGAAGTTCTCGTGGAGCATCAAAAACACGTTCCATTGTCGTCACTTTGTTTTCCTTATCTACTTGTAAGTTATTTTTTGACATATATTTCACCCCCATTCTTTTTAAGTTTTAATCCCTTGGATTATTTGCCATTAAAAGCATCTTCAAGCTTTTGAACGTCAAGCTTCTGCATTTGTAACATAGCTTTCAAAGCTCGATCAGCCTTTTCTCGGTCAGGATCTTCGAGCAGTTCCCCTAATCGCTTAGGGACAATTTGCCATGAAAGACCAAATTTATCTTTCAACCAACCGCATTGTGATTCTTCCCCACCATTGGCTGTAAGCTTATTCCAGAAGTAATCAACTTCTTCCTGATCTTCACAATCCACTGAAAGTGAAAGAGCCTCGTTAAACTTAAATAACGGACCACCATCAAGTGCCTGGAATGTTTGACCTTCAAGTTCGAAGAATGCAGTTAAAACCTTTCCTTCCATTCCCTTCATATGCTCCTCCTCCATTCCTTCTGGGTATCGCTTAATACTAACGATCTTGGATGTTTTCCCGGTTGCATGCGGTCGGTTATTGAAGGTATCTACATACAAGTTGACAGCTTCTTCGCATTCTTTATCAAACCATAAACATACTTGAATTTTTTGCGCCATATTATTTCACCCCCTTTCTTTTTTCTCGCTCTAATAAAGCCTCTAATCTGTCGTGTCTTTCTTCCCAAACCTTAGCTAATTTCTCTAACCAACTGCCCATCTCAAGCATTGGTTCGGGGTTTAACGTGTAGATACGTTGTTGAGCCCGCTTCTCCATATCAACAAGCTTTGCCTCTTTGAGAACTTTTAGATGTTGAGAAATTGCAGGAGCACTAACATCAAACTTATTACTGATTTCAGTTGCAGTCATTTGTCCGCTATTTGCGAGCAGTTCTAAAATATTTCTTCGAGTTGGTTCAGCTAACGCTGAATACATATCCATAATAAAGTTATTATAAAGCATGCACTTAATTAAGTCAATACTTAATAAATAAGGCGTATTATTCCATTACGAGGTTACTGTATAAATGTAAATTTTGGGGAAGAGTTTTAAGGCGTGGCTATTTCTTTGCAAAGGCCAATCCCCTATTTTCAAGCTCGGCACGTAAAATACCTAAAGCCTTTGGCCCAAACCCATGAAGAGCCAATAATTCTTTTTCCGTATATTTTGGGAGTTCAACTAAGTGATTTATACCCGCATGGTCAAGTGCGCTTAGAGCTGGATTTCCAATTTTGGGGAATTCCTGACCATATTTCTCATTCATTTCTTTTGAGATGCAAATTGGACATGTTGCACAATCGCTCGTCTTTTCAAAAGTATGTCCCTTGGGGCATGATTTAATCATTTGAACTATTTAGAAGGAGAAAACTCAATGATCCACTCTATACCATACTTATCTCGAAACATACTCGCATATGTACCCCATGGACTGTCTCCCGCAGGCCCCTCTACTTCTCCTCCAACCGAAAGCCCATTAAACAATCTATCAACCTCTTCTTTATTTTCCGTACTTAACAAAATTTTGCTTCGGTTCTCATGCTCATCTACTCGCCCCAGAACCTCCGGAACATCATTGGCTATCAACAAAGCACTACCAATAGGCAAGGCAATATACATTATTTTATTCTCTTCTTTTTCTGCCACAGGGAATTCATCACTCGCAATATCTTTAAAACGAATAACCTTCGTGAATTCTCCACCAAAAACAGATTTATAAAAAGTGAATGCTTCTTCAGCATTACCATTGAAGTTAATCCAAGTATTTATTGTAGCCATATGGTAATAATAGCAAATTAAAGCGATTTTATCTTGCTCCGCGACTAGGATTCGAACCTAGGACCTTGAAGTTAACAGCTTCCTGCTCTACCGCTGAGCTATCGCGGAATGTAACGGTAAGGGTTATTTTAACATCAACGAAGAGAGAAATCCAGCCTTTACTTTTACCATCCCATGGCCTGAGCAAATGTCCAAACTCCTAAGCCGGCGAGAAGAAAAGAAGTCGCTCGCCCTAAGAAATTAACTAAGATGTACCATTTAAATGGAATCCCGACATAACCGGCCAGCAAACCATTGATATCAATTGGCAGCGGAATAATTGCAATAAGGTAGACAACCACAAGGCCATATCTTTTGTGCATCCATTTTTTAAGTAGTGTAATGACTGAGTTATGGGGAAACAGTCTCTTACTTGTGTCCCCTACTAAGTAGTTGACACTTGTATTCGGAATATTACCTAATGCAGAAAAGAAAATAATACCCCAAAGATCAAATCGTTCGAGAAGAATTGGCATGATAAGGATACTCGTATTAAAGATATTGAAAAGGAATATTCCGAGATAGCCATATCCACTGAATGTATCTGGAGCGAGGGTGATAAAAAAGGTTAGAATTAAGAAAATTACGCCTAAAACAGATGCTATGAGTTTAAATATAGGCGATTTAACAACTTGTGCTGCGCTTTTTTTGTCCATTACTATATTATAATGTAAAACGTATAAAAAAGAGCCTATCAATTCTCTTCCGTTTTGTCAGTCAATCTCCTACTAATAAAATACTCTACTGGAGCATAATCATCGGTAAAGATTGTATGTGAAGAGAGATCGTACTTATTTATATCTATTAAATGACTTGGAAGCTGGCTCAAAAATGGTTCTGTTGTGTCTACAGATAGCAAGTCTATACCTTCTTCACCGTTATATCCAACCATAATGATATTTTGCAATGAACTCTTCTCAAGAGTATCAACAGCAAAGAAATAACTATTTGGATAAACACTTTGAAAAGTCTTTATTTCGGAGAAGAGAAACGATGGAGATGTTTCATTTAGACTTCCAATAACATTAGCAACAAAAACTCCGTTTGTTGTTAGCTTCGATTTACTTAACTCGAAAAACTCTTTTGTTGTTAAATGGGGTGGAATTGAGAAATGGAACGCATCACTAAATATAAGTTCATATTTTTTGTCGCTATTCATTAAGAGCCTTCTTCCATCTTCCACATGGTTTTGCAGACGAGGATCGTTAGGCACTCTAAAATATTTCTGTCCGAGTGGGAACAATTCTGGCTCAATCTCAGCGACTTCAACTGTAACATTTGGATCATCTCTGAGTAAAGCTTTTGGGATGGAATATGCTCCTCCACCGATGACAAGTGCATTCTGTGCGTTATTATTTATTAACTTGTACACTTCATAATACTTTGTATAATCATAAACGAGCTCATCTGAAGAAAGATACATTGCACTAGAAGCATCTGTAGCCTGTTGCAAGAATCGTGCAGGAGTTCCATAAAATTCCCCATCATAGATAACAATATTGTCATAAACACCTTCTTGCCTATAAACAACTGCAGGGTTCTCCCGGATTAGGTTAAAAGAAAACAATGTTAGATGCACAATTGGAAGTGTTAGAAACAGTACAATAACTTTTCCGACAGAAGAGTTTTTATGCCGAGGGAGGAACATACCCAATAAACCGATAGAAAACAGAGCTACGCCAACTCCAACAATTATTTCTCGAACACCAAAATTAGGAATCAAGTAGAACCCAGCAGACAAACTTCCAACGATACTCCCAAGCGTTGACCAAAAGAATACGTCACCGGTTATGTGACCAATCCCCTGCTTCTTTAAACGCAATTTCTGCAGTTTCGCAACAAGTGGAGATAACATCCCCAGCAGAAGACCTGGAAGCAAAAAGAGAAGGATGGAAGCAACTAAAGGTCCATCTCGCAACGATAATTGGGTACCAACTTGAGGAACAATATAAATGTTAATTAAATGAAGAACAAATACGCTTAATCCACTAAGAGCAATAAGCTGATAAAACAAGAATTCACTTCCACGCTTATCTGCCAACCTACCACCCATAAAATATCCCAGACTCAATGCCAGAAGAATAACACTAATAATACTTGAAAACGTATAAATGGTATTTCCGAAATAAGGGGTAAGAATTCGTGTGGCAGTGACCTCCAAAATGAGCACTGCAGCACCGGTAATAAAAATTATGAAAAGTAGAAAAACATTGTTAAGAAAGGCTTTTATTGCATTGAGCATTGTCTATCAGCTCTATATAACCATACCGAAGAAACAATTTCAATGAGAAAATTAAACGAGATATTGTACGATAATATGTTCTGCTAATGCTGATCCATTTGACTTCTAGCTAAACCCATAGTATCATGCTGGCATGGAACGGTTACTTAGAGGAATCCCTCACCACGTTTGGACAAAGCAAATTGTATTGGAAAAAGAAGGGTATCCACGAGATAAAGCTCGAGAAATGGCTATAACTTGGGAGGTTTTATCGGCAGGACATATCCCTGCTGAACCGACAAAGCAGCTAAAAGGACCAGCGGCTAGCATGCCACCAGCTATGCTGCGAAGGGATGATAGACCAACAAGAGGCGGTTCACCTAATAAAAAGTAAGATTTACCTAAACGAGGTAGTCACGAAGTTTGTTACCGCGTGAAGGATGTCGAAGCTTTCGGAGTGCTTTTGCTTCAATCTGACGAATACGTTCGCGAGTAACTTGGAACATACGGCCAACTTCTTCAAGTGTCTTTGGCCGACCATCATCCAAACCAAATCGTTCTTTTAAGACTCTTCTTTCACGATCAGAGAGCGTTCCGAGGACTTGATCTACTTGTTCTTTTAATAATTCACGTGAAGCAGAATCAAAAAGTGTTGGTGCCGAAACATCATGAATGAAATCTCCAAGTCGTGAATCTTCTTCGTCACCAACTGGGGCTTCCAAAGAAGCTGGATTTTGAGAGATCTTAATGATTTCAAGTGCTTTATCTGGTTCAATACCAAGTACTGCTGCAACTTCTTCTGGGGTTGGCTCTCGACCTAATTCCTGCATCAATCGCCTTTGTGAACGGAGGAATCGGTTGATATTTTCAACCATATGAACTGGAATACGGATTGTTCGAGCTTGATCAGCAATCGCACGAGTCACAGATTGGCGAATCCACCATGTTGCGTAAGTTGAGAACTTAAATCCTCTTCTCCAATCATATTTTTCAACAGCACGAATAAGACCTTGGTTACCTTCTTGGATAAGATCCAAAAGTGATAATCCGCGGCCAATATATTTCTTTGCAATGGAAACTACTAAACGAAGATTAGAATTGATAAGCTTTTGTTTTGCTCTGCCATCACCATTCTCTACTCTCTTTGCAAGTTCGATTTCTTCATCAAAGTTAAGAAGTGGGATTCGTCCAATTTCTTTAAGGTACATTCTGACAGGATCACTGACTGAGCCTTCTGTCAAAACTGTTAGTGCTTCAAGTTCTTTCTCAAGGTCTTCAATTGGTTTTTGATTATCTTGCTGTTGAGCTACTGATTCAAACACATCAATGTTTGAACGCATGAGTTTATCGTAGAGAGCGTCTAGATCTTCAATATGATCTTCAGGTTTTGAATAAATTCCTAAGATTTCATCTTGTGTAATATAACCGCGTTTCTTGGCGGAGGTAACAACATCAGTTAATAGTGGTGACAACTTTAGGGACATAGTGTATATTGTAGCACATTCACGCAAGCATGCAAACTGGGGCATTTAACCCAGTTCAATCATGTGGTTCGAAGTTCTAACTCTCAATTGAGAAGTTATACATAGAATACTCTATTTTTTTATGATTTACAAGCTCTTCTCTCAAGTTATTTCTAGCTGAGAAGAAAGTTCTGAATATCGTTTCTTTAATTCGTCAGTATCTTCTCCTTTTTCATCGTTTTCTTGAATTTCCGTGGCTAATTGCTTCAAATGCTTCTGGACATAGAGCTGTTTTAACTTTTTTGTAATAACATGAATCTCTTCTGTATGTTGCTTTTCTTCGATAAAAGGTGGCAGCGGATATAAGATGCTTGTATCGAAACTTGACGATAATTCCTTAGGAAGCGTGTCTCCAAATGATTTAGATGAGAACGTCCCATCCGCAGAAGCGCTACTTAAAAGAGAAAGAAGCTTTTGGTAAACACGATCCTTTTCAAAGACTAATGAAAGAGATTGCATAGTGTGTTGTGCCATATGAATTGGCGTTGAATGCTGAATTATCAGCGCAAATAGATACTCCTCGAGCACTTCCTCTTTATTCTTTCTCGATTTAGGCTCTTCAACCTTTTCAACTCTTGGTGCTTCATTTCTACGCATTCTGTTCAGCTCTTTAATAATACTCTCATATGAAGTTCCAAGATCTGAACTCAACTTCCTCAGAAAATGTTCTTTAATAATCTCGTTTTTTATCTCAACTAAAAATGGCAATAAAGCATCCGAAATCTGTTTTTTCCCTTCAGCGCTTTCATTATCGAAAGCAGCAAAGGTTTTTTTGAACAGGAAGTCATAGACGCCACTTTCTTCCTTGACAGCCTTTTTAAATAATCCAGGCTCATTCTTGAGCGCCT
Source organism: uncultured Gammaproteobacteria bacterium (assembly GCA_965230895.1). Taxonomy (GTDB): domain Bacteria; phylum Patescibacteriota; class Microgenomatia; order Levybacterales; family UBA12049; genus JACDET01. The sequence goes on along the minus strand of OZ246394.1, from coordinate 1,275,935 downwards.
CATCAGGATCTTTACCTCCTGGAATTTCAATAACCGTCGGAGTTATATTCTTTTTCTCGACAACAGCCAGACTCCGCTTAATTGCTTCTTGTCCAGCTTTATCTCCATCAAAGCAAAATGTAATCTTTTGGGCAAAACGTGCAAGCAAGTTCACCTGATTCTCGGTTAAAGCTGTTCCTTTTACCCCAACAACATTGGATATACCATTTTCAAAACAGGATATGACATCAAATTCTCCTTCAACAATAATTGCTTGGTCAGTTCTGCGAATTGCATCTTTAGTGACAGACAGTCCATAGAAATGTTCACCTTTATGATAAATGAGCGTCTCTCTTGTATTAATATATTTAGAGGTCTTATCATTATTATCTAAAATCCTCCCAGAGAATCCGACTACATTATCCCTATGATCAATTAAAGGAAACATCAATCTCCCCCAAAAGAAATCTTGAGGTTTCGGACCACGTTGGTAGGCTAAACCTGCTGCAACAATTTCTTCATTTGAAAACCCTTTCTTCCCTACCAAATATTCTGACAGCGCTCTCCCATTACTCGGAGAAAAACCTAGCATAAAGGTTTTCATGACAGCTTCAGTTATACCTCTATTCCTTAGATATTCTCTCGCCTTCTCCCCTACTTTGTGCTGCATCAAAACATAATGGTAAAACTCTTTTGCAAGACTATTTGCTTGATAAAGTCGTTCTTTCTGGGACGTGGTTTCGGATCTTTTACCACGGTTTGTCAATTCTACACCTACCCGCTTTGCTAGCATCCGTAGTGCTTCGGGAAATTCTAATCGTTCATACTCCATAAGGAACGTATAACAATCTCCACCTTTACCACAACCAAAACAATGCCAGATCTGTCTTTCTGGAGAAACGACAAACGAAGGACTTTTCTCTGTATGGAATGGGCATGGAGATTTAAAGTTACGTCCAGCTTTTTTGAGAGGAACGTATTCAGAAATAAGCGCAGCCAAATCTATTTTTTCTCTTACTTGAGCAACTTCGTCCATACGAGGCTATTGTAGCACGGAAGTATTGGTATGTCTTGCGGGCTTTAAAATTGAGGCGTTTTTCCCAAATAAAAAGATCTGTTTTTTAGGCAGATCTTTCTATTGAAATGATATAAAGCAATAAAACTTTGTGAACTCTATCGTTCTATACCTTCCTTTTTTGTTTATCTTTTTTAAGGATAAACGGTTTTACTTGTCCCTTAAAAGTTATGAATATCTAGAATATAACTTTTTTGGCTAGTTAGATCTATGCATTCGATCAACACCTATAGAATAATACTATTTAATAATGTTTGTCAAGTTTTGCAGAAAAGTATATTATAAATAGTGTGATAGCGAAAATATTTTCTGGTGCGATTATTGGTTTAGATTCAATTCCAATTGAAGTTGAAGTAGATATTGCCGCACAGGGTCTTCCATCTTTTACAATAGTAGGGCTTCCTGATAAAGCTGTTGAAGAAGCAAAGGAACGCGTCAGGGCAGCAATTAGAAATTCTGGGGCAGACTTTCCTGCTCGGAAAATTACAGTTAATTTAGCACCCGCAGATCTTCCCAAAGAAGGACCGTCATATGATCTACCAATTGCTTTAGGGATCTTAATAGCATCAGGCCAATTACAGGTTGACGTCTCGACCTTCCTCTTCTGCGGAGAGCTTTCACTTGACGGCAGAGTGCGAGCAATAAACGGATCACTTATCCACGCTTTAATGGCACGACAACAAAAACTCACCCACTTTTTCCTACCAGCGCAAAACGCAAATGAAGCAGCTATTGTCGATGATGTTGCAATACTTTCAGTACCAACATTAAAAGAGCTCTTCTTTCATTTATCTGGACAACAACCGCTGGAAAAGAGCCAATCAATAAACTTTAAAGAAGTTATTTCGGAGCAAGTTTATGATCACGATATAAAAGATGTTCGAGGTCAACAACAAGCGAAGCGTGCTTTGGAGATAGCAGCTGCTGGCTCTCACAATATGCTTTTCAAGGGACCACCTGGGGCAGGAAAAACATTGCTTGCACGAACTCTTGCCTCAATTCTTCCTCGATTATCTTTTGAAGAGATGCTTGAAGTAACAAAAATATACAGTACTGCAGGACTTTTAGGCAAAGACGCAATGATTTATCAAAGACCATTTAGAAGTCCGCACCATACCATTTCACTTGTTGGACTCATCGGTGGAGGATCAAATCCACGCCCTGGAGAAATAACGTTGGCACATAGAGGCGTTCTTTTCCTTGACGAATTCCCGGAGTTTCCCCGAATAATTCTCGAAAGCTTACGTCAGCCAATTGAAGATGCGTTAGTTTCAATATCACGTGCTAAAGGGAAAACTACTTTTCCAGCCAAATGCATGCTCATTGCAAGTCAGAATCCATGCCCATGTGGATATCTTGGGGATAATACACACCAATGCACATGTTCCCCATCACAAATATCAAGGTATAAGAAGCGCATTTCGGGCCCTCTTTTAGATCGAATTGACCTGCATTTAGATATACCTGCTGTAAATGTGGAAAAGTTGACTGAACAAGAAAGTGGAAATGTGGAAAACTCCGCTTCAGTGAGAGCACGAGTGCAAACGGCAAGAAATATCCAGGAGCAGCGGTACCAAGAAACAGCTATAACCTCAAATGCAGAGCTAAATAACAAATCTATTAAGGAGTTCTGTCCCCTTTCTCCTGAATGCATAGAATTGTTAAGAACAGCTGTCAGCAAGCTAGGGCTATCAGGTCGAGCATATTATAGAGTGATAAAGCTTTCTCGAACAATAGCAGATCTCGAAGGTTTAGAAAATATCCAGCCACATCATATAGCTGAATCTCTTCAATACAGACCCAGGCATGAACATAAGTAATTTTGTTTTTTTAGAAAGGTTGGGTAAACTAGTATATAGATGGATCACGGACTGTCCTCCTCCGAAGCGAAAGAAATTCAAAGCAAACTGGGAAAGAATGTTATTTCTGCCCACGCAACTTCATCTGCACTAAAAATATTTCTAGCGCAATTCCCTACCCTAATTAATATAATTTTAGCAGTAGCTGGTGCGTTCTTTTTTACAATTGGGGATAGAATTGATGGTTCATTTATCTTTGCAGTAATTATTATTAATGCTTGTTTTGGGTTTATCCAAGAGTACAGAGCCGAAAAATCATTAGAGAAGCTTAAACAGTACGCAGCACCCATTGCAAGGGTCAAAAGAGATGGGAAAGAAGCACAGATTCTGGCAGAAGATATTGTGCCAGGAGATATTATCATACTTTCTGAAGGAGATCGAATACCTGCAGATGGAAAGCTTTTAGATGCAGACAATCTCGAGGTTGATGAGTCAATTCTTACTGGAGAATCTTTATCGGTCGTAAAGAATCTCAGTGAGGGTATTTATTGGGGGACATTAATAACGAAAGGTAAAGGAACTGCTGTAATTGAAGGCATTGGCATGAAAACCAAATTTGGCCAAATTGCAAAGACATTAACTTCAATTAAAGAGGAAAAGACTCCATTGCAAAAAAGCTTTGATCATATGGCAAAGTTACTTGCAGTTTTTGCGCTTGTTGCAGGACTAAGCATTATCCCAGCTGGCTTATATCACAATGCTGAGCTTATTCCGCTCCTTTTAGTTGCTGGGACAATCGGCGTAGCAGCCATTCCCGAAGGACTTCCTGCTGTCATTACTATCGCATTTGCAGTCGGAACGAATCGTATGGCAAAGAGGCATGCAATTGTACGAAAAATGGCTGCAATTGAAACGCTTGGGGCTATTCAAATTATCCTCACTGATAAAACAGGAACCATAACCCAGAACAAGATGAAAGTGAGAGATACATGGCTACTTAATAAAGATTCTCTTCATTTTTTTGTACGATCGTGTCTCTTGGGAAATACAGCTTCTCTTGTCGAGAAAGCAAATAATGAATACGACATCATTGGAGACCAAACCGATGGAGCGATGCTCGCCTGGGCAAAAAACCATGAAGCATTAGCCAAGACAGAAGGCGGAAAAATTCTTGATGAATATGTCTTTGACTCTCAGACAAAAACAATTACAACACTTTGGCATCACGAGGAACACGAATACGCTTTTGTTCGTGGTGCACCTGAGTTTGTTTTAGCAAAATGCAAAATTTCAGATGCAGAGCGTACAAAAGTTACAAAGCAGTTTGAGACATTCGCCAAGGCTGGACTTCGGACAATTGGATTTGCCTATAAACGGGCTACACACATTGCAAATAAAAAGAGAGAGAGTCTTGAATCAGAGTTAATTTTTCTTGGCCTCATGGCGATGTATGATCCTCCACGACTTGAAACAAAAGAAGCTATAGAGAAAGCTCATGCGGCAGGAATTCGTGTCAGCATGGTTACAGGTGACAATGAATTTACTGCTTTAACGCTGGCAAAAGAAGTCAGCCTCATAGACAAAGATGAAGATGTGATGACAGGTGAAGAGCTTGAAAAGCTAACAGATGAGGAGCTTTCCTCTATTCTGTTAAAAACGAGAATTTTTGCGAGGACTAAGCCTGAACAAAAACTGAGAATCGCAACATTATTACAGAACCAAGGGATGATAGTTGGAGTAACTGGAGATGGTGTCAATGACGCTCTAGCACTCAAGAAGGCCGATGTAGGAGTTTCTATGGGTAAGACTGGCACAGATGTAGCGAAAGAGGCTTCAGACATCATTCTCGCTGATGATAACTTCGCAACACTTGTTAAAGCAGTTGAAGAAGGAAGAATTATCTATAAAAATATTGTCAATGCAATTCTTTACCTCATCTCAGGAAACTTAGCAAAGATTCTCCTTGTTTTCTTTGCAACATTTTTTAACTTGCCACTACCCTTACTTCCTACCCAAATTCTATGGATCAACCTTATTACGGACAGTATTCCTGCGCTTGCGTTGGCAACAGGAAGTCGCGATAGAAGTGTCTTATCAATGAAGCCAAGAGATCCAAATTCAAAGCTCTTAAGCTTTGATCGACTTTATTTGATTGGATTTATCGGATTAGCACTTGCTGAATTTATGTTCTTCTTTTATCACTATCTTCTCGGCATATATCCGGTTGAGCAGGCACGAACTATTATCTTTAATAGCATTATTTATTCTCATTTACTTATCGTTATTGCTTTTGGATGGCATTCAATTAAAAGAGGCAATATCTTTTTGATCAGTACAATAATCTTTATAATCTTGCTGCAGATGTTTGTAACGTATAATCCATTCTTCCAGGAAATACTCCACCTGAGCCTTTAAAGCTTATGGCGGTATTTCTTTAATGCATGAGGAAATTGGGAATGTAACGGATTAGGGAGTTTATCCAAAGAGAACATACGGACAGCAGAAAACTTATGGGGCTCCCCCACTCCAATCTTCTCCGGATCAATAAGTACTTTAAAATCCAAAGCAATCCAATGCGTTTTCTTCCCTTCATGATTTCGATGGACATCTCGATAGCCTAAAAATTCATATTCCAGAACATCAGTACAATACTCCTCTTTAATCTCTTTTATAAGCGTCTCCTCAACTGTCAGACCGAAGTCTAGACCGCCTGCTCCAATATCCCAACGACCTTGTTCATCTCTTGCATTTTCAGTCCGTTTTCCAAATATAAAATTGCCTTTGCCATCATGGCAGAAGTAAACAATTGTTACGCCCGGATAATCGAATCCCTGCTTCATACTTACCAGCTTCCACCACCTCCACCACCAAATCCTCCACCCGAGGAACCACCAGAAAACCCTCCACTACTTGAAGGAGTTGAAGCAATGGCAGAAGACATCGAATTTGAAAAACTATTCATACTTGCTCCAAATGTCCCAGCATGAATTGGATGGACACCGCTATACCAACCTGTTGTCTTCGGTTCAATACCGATATTTTTCATCTGCTTTGCAAACTTTTCAGTCAAGCTAAACGCAATCGCATATGGAAGAACTTCGTTAAACATATTTCTCTTTTCAAAGAAAACTTGACGATGCTTTTCTGCAGTATTAATAAATAACTGATATCCACGAACACGACGATATAGCTCCCGACCATAAGCTGTTCTTCTTGGCATATGTGTAGACATAAACATAAGTAACAAACCAACAACAACGCCTCCCAATGCAATATCTGCTCCAAATACAAGATCAGCTCCTATACTAATAAATATGCCAAAGAAGCAGGCAATCGTGAGCACAATTCCAATTCCCAAATAATTTCCTCGAACCTTTTCTGGATCAGTAGGAAATAACCCTTTTTCTACTACGTCTTTGTATAGTTCTTTTTTTACTTCCTGGAGCTCATCATAAAAAGTAGTTTTAAGATCAGACATTTTAACTTCGTTGCCTGTTTTAAAGAGATTGTGGAGCAACTTTTTCTCATAGTTAAGGAGATCCTTATCGTCTTTTACTTTCTTTGCAAGTGTATAGTCAACTTTTCCAAATACCCACTTTTTAGGGATTTCAGTTATGGTTAAGTAGCCACGAGTCGCAAGATCAATAATTGTCGCGACAACGTCATTTGTGTCAGCCCGCTCATCCATCAAGACACCCATCTCTGCAGGACGAAGTTTTTCAGGCGGCGTAAATTCAACAGTAAGTGTTTCATGTGCCCCAATCGGTTTGAGGTTTCCTTGTTCTCCTTTCTTTCCAAATATGTTTTGAGCAAACCAATAATCTCGACCATGCCTGAACCAACGGTATAACACAGTCACTATCCCGGCAAAAAGGATTATCGCAATTGTGGCCAAAGAAGGCCATTCAATAAGCTTTTCAAAGAATGTTTTTGGACGCTCAACTGTAAGTATGGGAACAATTCCTCTTGTATAACCGACAACAACTGTCAAACCTTGTCCAGCTCCTAATTCTCCAAATGTTGTAAATCGAGCAAGCTGAGAAGATTCTCTTTTGGCATCACAAATTGCTGTAGAACCCGCAAAACCTTCAAAGCATGTAATCCTAGTTATTTCTTCTTTCGGGAGCGTAACGACAGCTTCGACGTGAGAAATTGGAACTCCCCATTGATTACCGGTTATATTCCAATAGAGTTCGTCATGATCTTGAAATCCTCGCAAAACACCTCTTGCTGTATAGGTAATAACATAGATATGCCTTCCAGAAATTGTTTCATCTGGATCACCGATCTTTACTCTGATATACCCGTCAGTAACAGAGGTATCGTATTTCGCTTTTTTATCATCTTGTAAGACACTAGCAATATCGATATTTGTATATGTCAGTTCTCCATTGGATTCGTACTCAAATGGAATATCACGATAAATACCATGCTTGTCTAGATCTTTAAAATCAACATCAAGGGTTTCCACAACTCGGACTTCACCCGATTCTTGTACAGCAATATCTGCTTGGAAATTATCTATAATCCAACCTTCATCAGCATGTGCAAGTGGAACAAAGATGAATGAGAATAATAAGGCAAAGAAGAAAACCAATCGCTTCATCATTTCAATAATATCATAGGAGTTTGTCTTGTTCTCCCTTATCGGGATGTATCAAACCAATATGCATATACGCTGCGGGTGTCGCGACTCTCCCTCGGGATGTCCTTTTGAGAAACCCTAATTGAAGGAGATATGGTTCAACCAAATCTTCTAATGTCCCGCTATCTTCAGATATCGTTGCAGCAATTGTTTCGATACCCACTGGACCGCCTGAGTGCTTCTCTATGATGGCTTTGAGGAATTTAATGTCCAAATGGTCAAGACCCTTCTCATCAACCTCTAACATAGCCAAGGCTTGATCTGTTGCTCGCTTATCAATATGCCCTTTCCCTTTAACTTGAGCATAGTCACGAACACGCTTTAGAATCTTTAAAGCAATACGAGGAGTGCCTCGAGCTCTCCTTGCAATTTCTTCAATACTTTCAACGTCCACTTCTATATTTAGCTTCTTTGCTGCACCATGAATAATCTTCCCAAGTTCCTTTGGTTCATAAAAGTTTAAACGATGGACAACTCCAAATCGGTCACGCAATGGTGCAGACAACATGCCCGCTCTGGTAGTGGCTCCGATGATAGTAAATTGCGGTAAATCCAACCGCATCGTTCTCGCTGAAGGTCCTTTCCCAAGAACAATATCCAGGGCGTAATCCTCCATCGCGGGATACATCGTCTCTTCAACCGACTTGTTTAAACGGTGAATTTCGTCAATAAAAAGGATATCGCCTTTTTCAAGATTCGTTAAAATTGAAGCCAAATCCCCTGCCCTTTCTAGAGCTGGACCAGTAGTAACACGGATGTTTGCTTTCATTTCTTTCGCAACAATATGAGCAAGTGAAGTTTTGCCAAGCCCTGGAGGACCATAAAGCAAGATATGCTCTATTGCCTCTTCACGCTTTGTTGCAGCTTCAATTGCGATTTGGAGTGATTGCTTTACACCACTTTGTCCATGAAATTCGGACCAAGAACCAGCCCGAAGTGATGTAAACATCACCTCTTCTTCAGGAGTTGCAGTTTCCTCTTTAATAATTGTTGGATTGTCCATATTATTTTCCTAAATACTTTAATGCCAAACGGACCTTTTCCTCAACGGTCTCACCTTTACCATTTAAAGCTTGAATAGCATCTTGCGCTTCAGATGCTGAGAAACCAAATGTTTTCAAGGCTGCTAACAATTCCGGATCGCCATCAGCAGATGAAGAGAGATCAAGATCTCCCGTTGCGCCGATTTTATTCTTCAATTCAATAATGATCTTCTGTCCATTTTTCTTTCCAAGCCGAGGAACTGAAGTAAAGAAAGCAACATCGCCTTTACTAATTGCCTGGATAATTGCACTTTTAGATCCAACGGAGAAAATACCAAGCGCAGTTCTGCAACCAACACCTGAGACACCGATAAGGTATTCAAAAAGTTTGAGGTCAGAAGGATCAGTGAATCCGTAAAGTTCAAGCAGATCTTCACGGACATGAGTATGTGTAAACAATTTTATTTCAGAGCCAGTTCCGTTGACTTGAGAAAGTACAGAAGTTGGGACAAAGACTCGATATCCCACGCCATGAACATCGACAATAAGCGCAGGGTCTTCTCTATATTCAATTATTCCTTTAAGTGTTCCTATCATAGGCAGAAAGTACCACGATTATAACAGAGAATTACCTGTTTACAACGCATGGAGAATCTTTACATAATAGAGATATGGCTAAGCCGAAGCATATAAAAAAACCGACAAAAAGATCCCTCTCTAAGAAAACACCATGGTTTAAACAATATTCTGCTATAGTGGCCTCTTCTGTCATACTTTTGCTATTAATCCTGTTTGTAGTCGTAAACGAGTTACAAAAGAGTCAGGACATCAGAAGCAGAGCACAACTAGCAAGCTGTCAGGTGGCGGCTGAAGATTATTTTCTCGACAGTGAAGAAACAAAACTTCTCGACCTTGTAAATACATATCGACAACAAAATAATTTGCCTGTACTTATCGCTTCAGAAAATCTTAATCGTATGGCAGCTTGGCTTAGTAAAGACATGTCTGCAAAGAATTACCTTGAGCACACAGATTCTCTCAATCGAACACCAGCTCAAAGAGCAGCCGAGTGTGGATCTTCGTACGATGCAGAGAACATTGCGATGAACACTGCAAGTGATGCCACAACAATATTTAATCAATGGAAAGAATCACCTGGACATAATGAAAATATGCTTGACCCAGAACTTGTTTATACTGGGATTGCAAAAAGTGGATCATATTGGACGCAAGATTTTGCAAAAGATGATGTGGGGTCAGGCATACAGCCGACAATTAGCCTCCCTATCCAACCTACTGCAAATCCGACCGTCCCCAATCCAGGTTGTCTTGGATCATGTCCGACAATAGCACCTTCTGTAACTAGTGTACCGACTGGAGATCCAGATATCACAAATAGCCCTAGCATTTCTCCAATTGATGGTATTGATACCTCCCCAACAATCGAGCCAACCCCTGGATATGATATCGAAAACCCTGGAGGAGGTGGAGGAAATCAAGGTGGATTTATTGAGTTGCTACTTCAATTCTTCCGATTATTAATGGAACTATTTGCTTCCTTATTTCGCTAAACAATCCATGGAATAAAGCGTTTTGAGCTTTTCATATAGTTAATATACTTCTGACCAAAATGTTTTATGAGCAATTTTTCTTCCCATGATGCTTGAATATAAGCTCCTATATAAAGCAAAATATAAACGATGACCATATAGCTTTGGACTATCAATTCAGACCCAATGAACATAAGTGCAATGCCACTATAAATCGGATGTCGGATATATTTATAAATTCCTGAGGTAACAAGTTCTTGCTTCTCTTTTACCTGATAGTCATAACTTCTTGCCCAATTTGTCCCAAGATCATATCTCCCTCTTATTGCAATTAGCCATCCTACGAGAACGATTCCAAATCCGGCGAGCTGCAGCAATGCATACTCGGTTGTAAAAGGGAATAAAGAAAGACCTAAAAGTTGGAAAGTTACAGGAATGAACGCACCAATTGTCAGTATTTTGCTTAAATTCTTCTTATGGAAAAACGAGTAAGACTCTTTCGTTTTAGGTTTGGATCGTTCCGTAGATTGTTCAGTAACATGCCAATAAAACCTCCAAATGATAAGAAGTATGATTGCAGCAATTTGAAGCAAAAACCCAAGATCAAACATATTTATTTCATTTTATATGAAAACGCATGCGTCACTGCAATAGCTAAGGCATCAGCGGTATCATCAGGTTTTGGGATGCTCTGTAAATGCAAAACCATTTTTATCATATTCCCTACTTGAAGCTTATCTGCTTTACCGTAGCCAGTGATTCCTGATTTCACTTGTTGTGGAGTATACGAAGTTATCGGCAATTTATTTTGTGCTGCAGCAAGAAGAACGACTCCCCTCGCCTGCCCCACTGCTATCGCTGTTGTTACATTCTTATTAAAGAATAACGACTCAATTGCCAGAGCTTCAGGTTTATGTGCGTGAATTATTTGGATAACAGTATTGTAGAGTGATTCTATCCTCTGCTCTAATGCGTGTTCTTTGGGAGTCTCAAGGCATCCATAATCGATAGCTTTGACCTTCCCGCCTTGGACGTCAACAACTCCCCAACCCATTCGACCCACACCAGGATCTATACCTAAAATACGCATATCTTCTCCATTATACAGGAAACAAACGACCCCATAGTTTGACATGGTAGACGATATTTGTTACACTTCTTTCGACTCTTGTATAACAATACAAGTTGTTATAGAATAACTATTATGAAAAACCCACAGCTAAATGCTGAATCAAGAACAGTATTGGGAAAAAAGGTTAAAAAACTCCGCCGAGAAGGTATTCTTCCTGCAAATGTTTATGGTAAAGGCCTCGAATCAAAGTCTATCCAAGTAAAGCTTTCTGACTTTCAAAAAGTATACAAAGAAGCTGGTGATACAGGTTTAATTGATCTTACTTTTGATGGAAAGACAAAGCCAGTTTTGGTTAAGAGCATGCACAAGAATTTTGATCTCGACTTTCCTCTTCATGTAGATTTCTACCAAGTTAATTTGAAGGTTAAGGTTAAAGCTATGATCCCTGTCGTTGTAACAGGTGAAGCTCAAGCTGTTACTGAAAAAGCAGGAATTATGCTCCAAAGTACAAATGAAGTTGAGGTTGAAGCATTACCAGCAAATCTTCCTGAGAATGTTGAGATCAATGTTGAAGAACTTGCTGCTGTTGGAGATCAAATAACTGTTGGTGATCTTAAAGTATCAGATGATGTAACAATCCTCACTGATCCTTCTCAAACAGTTGTTAAGATTAATGAATTAGTTATTGAAGAGGAACCAGAGCCTGAAGCAGAAGAAGGTGCTGAAGGTGAAACAGCTGAAGGAGAAGAAGGCGAAATTAAAGAAGGCGAATCAAGCGAAGAAAGTTCATCTGAAGCTCCAGCTGAAGATGCTGAAGAGAAAAAAGAATAATTATTCTAACCCCACTTTTGCTCCGAGTACATGTCCCTCTGGGAAATTAGGATCCAACTCTAAAGCTTTTTTAACATATTCTTGCGAAGCTGCAACGTTCCCCACTTTATATTGAAGAGAAGCAATTCTATAATATACATCTCTGTAGCCTTGATATTTGTCCGCAATTGCCTCCCAATAAGCAATTTCTTTTTCGATATGGACACGTTCATCAGTATACACTTCTCGCTGTTGCATGTTGTACCAAAGAGTAACTCCTTGAAGGAAGATTAAAGCTAAAAGAAAAAGGGATAACGAGCTTACAATGCCAACTTTCAAGTGCTGGCTATTCGTTTTTGAAAATTGAAAATCGGTAATAGATCGGATATTCCTCGGGAATAAAGCAATAGCTTTAGTTGCTGTTTCAGTTATTTTATGTTTCATTTGTCGAATTTGACTCTATCACATAGAGCAAAATCTGTCTAGTTAAGAGGTTTTTGAAGGCCAAGATGCAATCATAATTGATTTTGTCTCCCCTATTAGCTTCTGAAATATTGCCTCTGTTAAAAATGGCATGAAAGGATGGAGCAGCTTTAACTGAACAATAAATAAAGAGCTGAGAACACTAAATGAGCTGACATCTATTCTGTTCTTTACATCTTCTATGTATTTATCAGCGAACTCATGCCAGATAAACTCATAAAGACGCTCTGCAGCAAGATTAAATTGATACGAATTTAAATATTTATCGAGCTCTGAAACGAATGCGGCAGCCTTCTCAACCCATTCGGAATCATTGTCGTGTAAAGTCTGATTTTGGAGATTCTGCAGCTCAAGGAGGCTATCGTCATATGAGAATCCTCCATCTTCTCGTTTCATTTCAATGAAACGCGCCATATTCCAAATCTTGTTCGTAAACTTGCGCATTGCATCAAGTTTGGCATATGACATAGCTTGATCATTTCCAAGGGCTGTACCGTAAACTAACGCCATACGGACGGCATCTGCGCCATATTCATCGGCAACCTGCAAAGGATTAACAACATTGCCCTTCGATTTACTCATCTTCTTCCCTAAAGGATCATTGACCAAGCCATGCAGGACAACATCTTTAAATGGAACTGTTTCCTTGAGTTTAGCCTCATTTGTCTCATGTTTACCATTTGCTACATATAGTCCCAAAAGAAGCATTCTTGAGACCCAAGCTCGAAGGATGTCATATCCTGTTTCCATCACTGAAGTTGGATAAAATTTCTCAAAATCGCCTGGGTGAGACGTTTTTAATGTGACATACGGCCACTGTCCTGAAGAGAACCACGTATCAAATGTGTCTGTTTCAGGAAGGTAATGCTTCCCTTCCTCCTTTTCATCTTCAAAAACAACATTTGCTGTGATTGGAGCCACAACCTTTTGTAATCCAGCTTCGATCTCCTCCCACGAATGATCTTTCAGAAGTTCTTTTAAGTTACCTTGCTGCGGTTCTTTTTTTGTATTTATAAAAGAGACCGTAAAGGCACTTTCATCTAAAACTTCATACCAAACCGGGATCTGGATTCCCCAGACATTTTGGCGAGAGATATTCCAATCCCGCAGCCCAGCGTACCATTGCTTAAGTATATTAGTGTAATTACCAGGATAAATCTTCACAAAGCCTTTATCTACAGATTTATTAGCATTCTCAATCAACGGTTTAACTTTAATGTACCATTGTTCGAGTGGAAGTGGCTCAAGCACGGTTTTGCATTTATAGCAGACACCTATTCGAGAGACATAGTTCTCGTCCACCTTTACGAGAAGTCCCTTTTCTTGCATTTCTTCCACAATAGCTTTACGAGCTTGCTTTACATAAAGGCCTTCAAACTTACCTGCATGGTGATTCATTTTGCCATCAAAACCAATAACCTGACGCATCTCAAGATTGTGGCGTTTCCCCGTTTCAAAATCATTAAAATCATGTGCAGGAGTGATCTTCACAACTCCAGTTCCAAACTTCGGATCAACTGATTCATCAGCAACTACTTTAATTTTTGCTTTGCCAAGCACAGTTTCAATCTCAATCTCTTTGCCTACATATTCTTTATACCGATCATCTTCTGGGTTCACAGCAACAGCAGTATCTCCAAATTTTGTTTCAGGACGAGTCGTAGCTAATGTTAACGGTCCATATTTGATGTAATACAAAGGATTTGGGCGCTCATCGTGGACAACCTCAAGATCTGAGAATGACGTGCCATCTCTTGTGCAATAGTTGACCAAACGATAATCTCTATACACTAACCTATCCTTATGCATTTGACGAAATGTTTGTTTCACTATCTGTACGATATCAGGATCCAATGTAAATTTGGAGCGAGACCAATCTAAGGAAAAGCCTAATCGCTTGAGTTGTTTATCAATTCCTCCCCTATTCTCTTGAACGTAATCCCAGATCATCTGATAAAGATCATTTCGTGCATAATCTAAACGCGATTTACCAAGCTCCTGCAGTTTTTTTTCAAAAACGAATTGCGTTTCAGTCCCTGCATGATCAGAACCCGGGAGCCATAGAGCAGAATAACCTTTCATACGATGATGTCGAATGAGGATATCTTCAATGACAAACATTGCATGACCGAAATGAAGATCACCATTAGCATTCGGAGGTGGAAGAATAATTGTATAAGGCTCTCCATCAGGATTAACTTCTGGCTTAAAGTAGCCTCGCTCTTCCCAAAGCTTATAGATATTTTCTTCAAATTCTTTATGGTTGTACACCTTGTCCATGAGGCTAATTATAACACGGTTAGAGACTCGAAGAAATAAGTTAATCTTTAAGGGGAGTTAATTTATAGCCGCGTGTGCGTATGGTTTGGATTTCATAACGTGTATCTTGATCGCGAAGTTTTAAACGGACCCTCGCAACCAACCGGTCTATTGCCCAGTCTGAAACTCCAAATTCTTGCGATTCCGGCCACACAACTTCAACAATATTTTCACGCTCAACAATCTCTCCCATTTGCTCCTTAAGGAGCGTAAAAAGTAAATGCTCTTTCTTCGTAAGATGTGCTGTTTTCTTCTTTTTTGTTTCTTCTTCCTCAAGTTGAAGGATAAAAGCCTCAAACAATGGACTAAAGACACGAAGGCCTCCCCTTTCTTCAAAGAGGAATCCTGTTTCCCAAAGATACTTCCCTTTCTCCCGATCCTCATCACTGAGAGATTGCTTCTTCACAACTTGAGAAAGCACCTTTTGCTCCTCAAGAAAAAGGCTTTCCCATAACTCTTCAGATTGAAGCATAATCCGCTCGTCAGAAAGAAGTGTATGCATAATATCTTCTTTTGATTGCAATTTCTTTCTCTGAACTTCATTAAGATGAATCAAACCAAGTTGAAGATACTGCATATATCCACCTATTGCTTCAAAGAAAGCTTGTTCAACTGGTGGCTGCAAAGCCAACTTATACCGCTGTCTGTACGCATCATATACAACCCTCATATCACTATCACTTGCAGGCTTAGCAAACATGGTTTGAGAAAAGACAGAAAGATTCGCTCGCGCTCCAGGGAAAATACTCATGAGACTTCGGTAGCTTGTAAAGACATATGTCAAATTTTCATTCGTTGCATCACGCAAACCTTGAAGATTATCAAAAAATGATGAATTAAATTTATCCTTAAGTCGATCGAATCTTAGGAAGAAGATTGTGGGATACATTCCGCTTTCACCTATTAAGACCAAGGCATGACGAATATTATCAATAACAATAAATAAGTCCTGAAACTGAATACTCTTTAAAAACAGCTCATTAATCTTCTCTTTCACTTCGGGAGCTAAATCTGATTGCGCAGAGACATCAACAATCCGTTTAAGGGTCAACGTCCAGAACGGATAAATCTCTTGTTCTACGAGGTCATTGAGGTCAACGGGGATGAATAAATGGTGCTCGTTTTTACTGATGTAAGTAGGAATAATATCTGTGTGATTGAGAAAAAAGCGAAGAAAATTACTGATCCCGACACGTTTCATACCGATAAGGTTTACAGATTGGCGTTGGCGCAAATACTCGCCCAGCTTTTCTGCTTCTTTCTGCTGAAACGTAATTGGATATGAAGCTTCTAGAACCGATGCGTTCATGGGTGTATTGTAGCTATTTTAGAGAAAATTAGCAAATCTTAAGGGCTTGCAAATGCACAAATAATGCTATACTGTAGATGAGAATTATATGAAGTATATTGATGAGGTTAATTTATCTAATAAAAGAATTCTTCTTCGAGTAGACTTCAATGTCACGTTAAATCCAAACCACTCCATCGCGGATGACGTCAGAATTAAGCAATCAATCCCGACAATCGAACACCTTCTTAAAAAGCAAAATAAGCTTATCCTTATGGCGCACCTCGGTGACCCGGAGAAACGAAGTTCAGCAGATTCCCTTGCCCCTGTGGCAAAACGCCTTCATCAATATCTGCCTGATTATAAAGTAGTTTTAGTTGATGACTTCCAAAATGATGATTCCCAATTAAAAGATCAAAAGGAAAATGAAATTGTGTTGCTTGAGAATATACGCTTCTATCCTGGAGAAAAAGGTAATGATCCAGAATTCCTCCAACAACTTGCGTCATACGGGGATGCTTACGTAAATGATGGGTTTGGCGTGTCGCATAGAAAATCAGTTTCAGTTGTTGGACTCCCAACCGTTCTGCCTGCATATGGTGGACTTCTTCTTAAAAAAGAAGTAAGTATTTTAGATAAAGTAATGAAGCATCCTCAAAAGCCATTTGTAGCTATCATTGGTGGGAAGAAGATATCTTCAAAGATAAAGGTTATAAAAAAACTGACAAGTGTTGCAGATTATGTCATCTTGGGCGGAGGGCTAGCAAATACATTCCTTGCCGCTGATGGATTAAAGACAGGAAAGAGTCTCGTGTCTTCAGAAGATGTAGCGCTTGCGAAAGAACTTTTAGATTATGCAAAAAAGGAACACACGCAATTGCTAATCCCTCAAGATGTTGTCGTTGGAGATGACTTGGATAGCGAAGAAAGTGAAGTTAAAAAGGTAGAAAACCTATCAGCGAAAGATCTTGCACTTGATATTGGACCAGAAACGCAAGCTGATTTTGGAGCAGTTATCAATGAAGCGAAGACAATTATTTGGAATGGCCCAGTTGGATACATAGAAAACCAAGAATTCAAACGTGGAACTGATTTCCTTTATTACGCTATCACACAAAACGAGAATGCTGTTTCAGTTGTAGGAGGAGGAGACACACTTGCAGCTCTTGCAAAGAAAGAATATTTAGAAAAGATTACACATATTTCTACTGGTGGAGGAGCAATGTTGGAATTTATAGAGAATGGTACACTCCCTGGAATTGAAGCACTAAAGAAGTAATTATCTCTTCGAGAAACCTACATTAATATCCGTATCCTTATTAAACTTAAGGTCATAGACCAACTTCCCACCTAAATCATTTGCACTGTTCTCCCCTGCTATTGGTTTGAAGCCACTTGGATACGTTATATATAATGTATACGGATCCTCACCCGCTCCTGGCTGCTTGAATAAGCGCATACTATATTTGAAGGAAGAATCCCGCAAGTTTACGGCTTCAGGAATTGTATAGGTTAGTTTAATATTCTTAGTTTGCCCCGGAGGAACTATAAAGAAAAATCCAATAGACTTTTTTCCAAGAACTTCTGTTTGCTCAATTTCCAAGCCGCTCGGTTGGATGAAATCCTCAGAACGATAAATCGATGAATCCGTGATTGCAGGAATTGTCTCACGTGAAACATTGTCAATTGAAACATCCTGCAATACAGCACTATCTGGAATGAGAAAGCGAACAAAATTATTATAATTTCCACCATACAAACTTCCGTCTTTACTTGCATTTACATAAGATACTTCTGCGGTCACCTGCAGTCCACCAGCACCATCAAAAGCAACTTGTTGAATCATAGAGCGTTTCAAATAATAATTAGATTTATTTGTCCCTACATTTGCATCAAAGACACTGAAGAAGTCCAAAAACGTATTCTTGTCCCCTACTCTCCCATCTTTGACAGTCGAAGATAACCCATTCACTGCAAAGACCGTTTGCAATCCTTCATCTGGAAAGGCAAACATAAGATGTTTTTGTTGGATTGAAGTTTCTACCGCGAGAAGCATTTTTTCGTATGAGAAGTTCTTTTTCTCAAACAACTCTACTAGCAAAGCATTCGAAAGACTTCGGAGGAAGTCTTTTTTCTGCCGAGATCCTGGAAAGAAATCCTTCTCAGCATGATTTTGAGTCATGAGATAAAACGTGTCAGCGGTTACAGTTTCTTCATAATCAGGAACCGTTACCGAACCTAAAGCTCCGATAATATTTTTCAAGAACGAGGTATCAATAGCAATGACTCCATCGACACTTTGCCCTGTTTCAAGTTTTAAGAATTGAGCAGCCTGGACTGCGTTTCTTGGGTAATCAACATCAAAATTGCTATCTCGCAGGAACCAATTACTCGCACCCAAATATCGCTTTAAGCCATATGGCGGATCAATCTTTTGTTTTAATTGTCCATCAGCATCATAGACATCATTTATTTGCATCTTATCCATTTGCCCATTCTGGACAGTCACAATGCCATATGAGCCAATGAATCCCCCGCCAGGACGTAACTCCATATTATTCTGGAAGAGAACAAGATAGGTTCTTTTTCCCTCAAAACCAAGCAACGTAGGCCAAGTATCAATTGTTCCTTCAACCAGTTGGAGCACTCCATTATATTTCTTTAACCTCTCAAGGACAGGAGCAGGAAGTTGCTCTTCTGCCTCCATCTTCTGAACTGTAATTAATGTATTCTTCACTGTAGCGAGCGCTCGATAAAAATCATTTTTAGGATCAAGGCTTTTTTTCTCATAAATATTCTTCATGATGACGAGTGCATGGAGAATTTCTCCTTCAGCTTCAGCAACTTCCTCCCCTATTGTCACTGTATTTTTCAACTGGACATGTTGGGCAGGAGCAATGGAAGAAATCAAAACAAGTCCAGGAATAAGTTCATTTGCAGCATGCAGAGATGACTGTGCAAAAGAAGCAGTCTGCTCTGCCCTATCAAACTTCCCTTGTTCGGCTTGTGAGAAAGACAACGAGAGGAACCCAGCGCCAATGAGTGCAAAGAAAAGCGTTATGATTATTGGTGCAATGAACAAAGCACTGAGCAATGTACCAACAAGAATCAATCTTCTTCTATTAGCTTCAGGGTCAGGAAGACGAAGTTTTGTTTTCTTCTGTGGGACGGGTATCCTTCCTTCTGTACGTGATAAATCAAGTGACCGTAATCGCTTCTCTAAATCATAATCTTGGAAATAATAGACTCCACCTTGAGGAATATAATACTCTCGAGCACCCTGCTTACCTTTTTTAAAATCCGTTTTTAAAAGAGGATCTATCTTCTGCAGAAGTCTCGCTACCGAAACCTGTGTGAAAGGATGATGGGAAAAAGCAAAAACGAGCCGATGATGATATTGATTTGCAAAGGCTGTGGCATGTACAACTTCAATGACATCCTCAATAAGAACTGGAAAAAGCTTATTCAATCCAGCATTTGCGAGCTCAATCCTTCCATAATTTTTGACCTGTTCAAGAAGAAAGTTCATTTCGTTCACCTCTGTACTTTGTGGTCCAAATGTTTCACCATACAATACAATCTTTATATCTTGAAATGCTTGATGCTGAAGGTAAGCGAAAAGCTTAATGGAACTATATAAGAGGGAAGTGATGACAATAACTTTTCCTTTTGATTCTCTCGCTTTTTGAACAAAGCCTGGAAGCATATCCAATAGCTCTTTTTCGCCATTGTAGATCACAAAGATATGAGAATACAGATTATCAGGAATAGTCGGGAGACGTTTACGCCAATGGACACCTATGATGTTTTCATGAACTTCCTGTGGTGCAGCAGAGACAAAAACGGTAAGAAACTGTTCTCGAAACTTTCTCTGTAAAGCATCACCAATCATTCCTTTCTTATCGACAATCAGAAGGGGGAGTTGAGAAGACTCTTCATTTGTAACCATTAGCGGGTGCTTTTGCTCCATGCTCTTTAATAATATACTACCTCCTAGAGCCTTTGCAAAATGCTTGGGGAAAAGAGTTAAGAACTCTTCCATAAATGTGGCTTTTCACATAAGCATAGATCCCATTTTGCTATCAGTTGGAAGCATTTTTAAAGCTACAAGAAACGTCTAAACTATATAATTTTGAGTTCACTGCTCGTGTATTTTTCGTAGAAATGCTTGATTTGGATTGTCCTGTAGAAAATGAAAAAAATAAGAATACATTCCTTGTTTTTGAATGTTCGCGGATTTTTCTAATGTCTCAACAGGAACTCCGTGAAAGGGGAGTATGAAAACCACTTTTGCACACCAAAAAGCTCTTTTTCCGATCCCCAAAGAATAATTTATCACTGGCAGTAGATGCTCTTAATACCTAAGCAGATACTGAAAAAAGAAAGCTATAATCTCCGAAGTTTTTGGTACAATAGCTCATATGAGAATACTTCAGCGGGAAATTGTTGCAGGACTTATCAAGTCTAAAAACGGGAAATATCTCCTTGCTAAAGGAGGCGGCGTATACAAAGAATGTTGACACCGGGAGAAGGGATTGTCAAGAAGGGGAGTCAAAGCTCTTGAAAGGAAGGTCTTTGAAGCGGTGCGTATCAATGTTTCAAACATAGAAGACTCACTCTCGGATGAGTCTGCCGCCCAAAGTAATTAGTGAAACTTCAGTGTGAGCAAAAGTGTTTTCACTTTGACTCCCAAATCTTTTAAGAAGTCGGGATATTTGCCAGAGTAATCCAATATCGAAGTTTTCGTGGTTTTCCTTCTGCCATCTCTACACTATTTTCAAAAATCCCGCCATTTGATTCAATAATCTTTTTTGACCCGATATTGGTTTCGTCACAGGTGATAAGTACTTTCTCCAATCCAAGTTCTTTAGCTTTTGGCAAGGCGAGTGCTAAAAGTTTCTTCCCATACCCCATTCGCCGTTTCGATGGTCGGATGTCATAACCAATATGTCCACCTTCTCGGAGAAGATGAGGAGTAAGAGAGTGGCGAAGGGAAACTCGACCAATGAGGTCATTTCCTTCAACAAGCCAATAATCAGTTTGAGGTACATAACCTTTTGGAAGATGCTTTCCTTCGGATTTTTCCTGGAGACCTTTAATATATTGAGAGAAGTTTGACTGAAGATTCAAGACAGACAATTCGTAAATATCCAACCGATCATTAGACTTCGTCTGATGGTATTCCTCTAAAGCTTCAAGAAAGCTATTTTTATATTGTTCTGAAGGAAGAACCAATTGCATGAGAAGAGTATAGCAGGATTATGAAGAGGTCGATAAGGAGGTCCAACAAAGTCCAAGAATAATGGCAAAGAGGAGTTGTCCTTGCTGGAGTGAGATGAAGTAGTGATCAAATAGTCCAATCGTGAGGATCAATGAAAGTAGGAGAGTGAACACTAAAAATTCTGATCGAAAGAGGGGAGTTGAAGTTCTTTTTTTACGTAGTCGTTTCAATGTGGCCACAATCAAAAAGATAAAGCAAAGTAAGCCTATGAATCCGGTTTCACTTGCAATCAGCAGATAAATTGTATGAACTGGCTGGAGATAGAGTCCAATCGAAAGCGGATCCTGCAGTGGAGCAAGTGCAGGAATAAAATTGCCAAGTCCAACACCGAGAAGTGGATGGTTCTGAATAATTATGAGAGAACTCTGTAGTAATTCACTACGCTGCGTAAATGATTCTTCGAGAAGGGAAGTTTGAGAAAACCGATCAATGAGACTTTGACCGAGTGGAGAAACAATTGCGAAAAGAAACCCACCAACAAGAAGTAATACTCCAAAAGTAATAGAATGCATCGTTCTAAGTCGGATAACCACCTGAAAGAACAGAAAAAACACAACAAGTAGCACCCAAAGTCCGATAGCAACACGGCTCAAACTCAAAAGAATAGCAATGCTACCAAGCAAGAGGATAAAAACACCCAACCATTTCAAGAATCCCTTAGCAATTCGTACTTGAAAGAAATAAATAATGATTGAACTAAGCAGCAAGTATCCGGATAGGACATTAGGATGAGGCAATGTACCATACGGTCGGAGAATTAGCTCTCCATTAAGTGCGGCATTTGCAATTCCTGGAGTTGAACCATTAAATGTCCTTTCTCCAAGAAAATAAAGCCATCCATTCAAAGATCCTTGATTTATATATTGAAGGATTGCGAGTAATGATTCGAAGAAAACTCCGATTGAGAGAAGGACCGCAATTAATCGCAATTGAGAAAGTCTTTTTATATGCAAAGCAATATAATATCCAAGAAAGGCAAACTCTAAAACTTTAATGCCATAGTACAGACTTACTGTCGATCTTTCAGCTTGCATTATATTGAGTGTGAGGAAAAGAAAAAGTATGAAAAAGAGTACTACAGCTTTCCAATGACGAAAAAGAATCAACAATTTCATGAAAGGAGCAGTTTCAGAATCATCAGATGATTTCCTCAATCGAAGAAATAATCGGCCTATGGTACTCAAAAACAGTAATCCAATAAGTATGTCAGTGAAATAAATGGTAGGAGAGAGATAATCAACACGAATGCCGTTCACTAGTGAAAATTGCGGCCAAAAATGTTTTCCAAGCTGTGTGGGAAGAAAAAGAAAGAGTAGGGCAAGGAGGACAGATTCTATCTTAGTCGCGAGGTCGAACAACGAGAACGCGATCTTTTCCTTCACCTTCAGACTCTGAGGCGACTTGTTCATCACTTTGGAGGTAAAGGTGAACGATTCGTCGTTCCCATGACTTAAGATTTGATAATACTTGTTCCTTATTTTCGGAAAGTGCTTTTTCCTTTACTTGGATTGCAAGGTTGTGAAGGTATTCAGTTCGATTCTTCTTATAACCATCAACTTCAATTGAAACGCGAACGAATCTACCGAGCTTTTTAGCAACAGCGAGTGAAAGAACCAATTGCAATGATTCAAGAACTTCTCCGTGGTATCCGATAACCATTCCGGAATCTTTTGTCTCCATAAGAACATCCAAGATATCCTCATGTTCTTCAAGGGTAAATGTTCCTTCAATTTCGAGAAGAACAAAAAGCTTTTCGATTAAAGCTTCAATATCTTTTCTTTCTGCTGCTGTAAGTTTAATAGGTTCCATATTATTTATATTTACTTTCTTGTGCCTTCTTCTGTCCAGGAAGCCAATCTGAGAGGCCGCCCCAACCTGACACTAAGTATTGCTGTATGATACCAAAAATTGTCAAAGTATTCCAGTACAAAGATAAACCAAATGGAAGGGTGTGTGCAAAGAACCCAACAAAGACTGGAAGGATATAAAGTGTTTGTGTTTGGAAAACAGTAGCAAAGTCTGGTTCTCCATTCTTTTTCGTTGATTTTGGCTGGTCAGCTTTCTTAGCCATCATCATCTTTGATTGAATAAATTGAAGTGCACCTGTAACAATTGCTACTAATAAAAGTGCTGGTCCAAACTGTGTCATAAGTTCTGATGGAGTTTTACCGAGGGCCAAACCGAAGAAGTTAGTATCCCAAAGGTGATTAAGCTTCATTGAATCCACATAGAGTAAATTATTAATTTCAGCCGGTGACTTAACTTGGACGACTTTCAATAAGACATGATATAAGGAGATAAGAATTGGAAGCTGGAGAAGAAGAAGGAAGCATCCAGATGCTGGATTTACGCCTTTTGCTCTGAAAAGTGCCATTTGTTCCATCTGCATTCCTCGAGGATCATTCTTGTATTTCTCTTTAAGTTTGTTGATTTCAGGCATTAACTCCTGCATCTTTTTCTGTTGGCGAAGACTTTGTTGCATGAAAGGAAACAAGATAAAACGAATCAAGATAGTTAAAAGAATAATGGAGAACCCTAAAGCATAAGGAATTCCTGCGGAATTAAGAACTTCATAAATGCCGACAAGGACATTAAAGAATGGTTGTAAAAATATAGCGTCAAAAATATTCATATCTTAAAAAATGGTTGGCAATTGATCAGCCTACGTACAGATAATACCACACCTTTTACTGCTCCGTGGGTACGAATTGATTCTTGTGCGTATTCTGAACATGTTGGGACAGATCGACAAGCAGTTTTGAGACCAAGTAATTGATGGAGCAGGGGAGAAACAAATTTTTGGTATCCAGAGATTAAAGCGATTAAGATGTTCCTTGTTTCAAAAGCTTTCGTTCTTCCAATAGCTGCAGTAGTATTTGACATAAATCCGTTTGCGATTTGTCCATTATACCTTTTTCCAAGAAAAAAAGCATGTCATATCCAGGAACTATTGTATTCAAGTTTTGTTCTATACATGATCGAAAGATTCGACGGATTCTATTTCTATAGACAGATCGTTTATCGACAGACTTTCTCACAACAAAGCCAAATCTACTGACATCTTGATTATTTATTGCATAGCGAACACTAAACAATGGTGTTTTGACAAACTTTGCATGTGAGAAGCGTATTGTAGAAGGTAACCGGAATGATTGAGAAAGCATGAAGGTTAAACAGCTAATGTTTTTCGACCTTGGTCTCGACGTCGCTTTATCATTTTTTGGCCATCATTTGTCTTCATTCGTGCCAAAAAGCCGTGCTTTCTTCGGCGCTTAATCTTACTGGCTTTGAGATTCATTTTTTCCATGAGCCTAAGTATAGCATACTTATGAATTGTTAACAATTACTTCGTAGATTTTCGCGAGATTGGCTGTTCTTACTTGACAAAAAGTTATCCACAATATTTAATGACTTAACAAGTTATGAGTAAAACAAATGACGAAATATGGAAAATAGTGCTAGCTGAAATGCAGACAAAAGTTTCGCAGGCTAATTTCCATACGTTATTTAAGAATACATATTTGTTATCACTTGAAGAAAACATTGCTACGATAGCCGCTCCGTCAACAATGATCATAGATCTACTACAAAAAAGATTTGCAACTGATATTAAAAGAATTCTGTCAGAACAAACATCAGAAGATATAGCTCTTGTATTTATCCCCAAAGTTTTCCCCACAAATAAGACCGTCCAAAATGATTCACCCCTCTTTGTCGCTGAGGAAAAAAATGAGAAAAAAGAGAAACCATTAGCCATAGGACACCTTCCAAGGGTGAGACCTGATTTTACTTTTGAATCATTTGCTGTGTCTGCGAGTAACCAACTTGCATTTGTTTCTGCACAACGTGTGGCAGAAAACATAGGACAATCATATAACCCACTCTTTCTCTACGGCCCTGTTGGTGTAGGGAAGACGCATCTGATGCATGCTGTGGCAAACGATGTGTACCAAAAAGACCCTAGTAAAAAGATTCTTTATGTCACGAGTGAAGAGTTCACGAATGAAGTAATTGAAGCTATTCGTACAAATGACACAGCAAAGATGAAACGCAGATTCAGATCAGCATTCCTGCTACTTATTGATGATATCCAGTTCATTGAAGGGAAAGAGCGTGTGCAAGAAGAATTATTCCATACATTTAATATCCTTATCGACCAAGGTTCACAAATATGTTTATCATCAGATCGACCACCTCATGAAATAAAGAGATTGGAAAAGAGACTTTCATCGAGGTTTGCTGGGGGATTAACAGTAGATATTTCAACTCCTGACTTTGAGCTTAAAGCTGCAATTCTTGGTATTAAAGCTAAAAAATACGGACACAATCTTCCTCCGGAGGTTATTTCATTCTTAGCCGAAAGAGCAGAGGACACAAGAAGCCTTGAAGGATTACTCCTTCGAGTAATTACCCAAGCAACTACTGCCGATCAGCAAGTTACGATCGAACTTGCCGAAAAAGCTCTTGGGAATATGGTCGAAGAGAAGAGGAGACATCTTCATGCCGATGATATTATCGATATTGTCTGTAATTTCTATAAAATTAAACCGACACAATTAAAAGGTCCAAAGAGAAATGCTGCATTAGTGAAAGCTAGACAGGTAACTATGTACCTTATCCATAAAGAGTTGAAGCTCACGCTAGTCGAGATTGGAAACCTTCTTGGGGGACGAGATCATACAACAATAATTCACGGTGTGGAAAAGATTGAGAAGCTTGTGGAAAACAAGGCTCAGGTAACTGAGGATATCATGGGTATAACAAAATCTTTACGGGGATAACTTGGGGAATACTTTAAATAAAAAACTTACCCACAATTTACCCCCAATTTCATCAACAAGTTGTCCACATCTAAATGTGAATAGAATCAGCTACAAAGAACATTATTATTTACAACATCAAAGTCTATACTTCCACTTGGGATTCACATCTTATGAGATGGATGCTTATTGCTTTTTTCCACATTTCCATATACACTACTACAACAACAAATAGATATATATGAAAGTACAGATATTGACCCCTAACCTTCAAAATAAACTTTCGTTTCTTAATAAAGCAGTCTCTTCTAAAAGCCAATTACCCGTTCTACAGAATATTTTGATAGAAGCAAAAGGAGATAAAGTAAAACTAAGTACGACTGATCTTGAAATAGGTATTGAGACTTATTGTCCAGCGAAGATAGAAGAAGAGGGAGAAACTACAGTACCAGCAAAATTATTTACAGAGCTTATTAATTCACTAACTGATGAAGTATTAACCTTAACCTCTGAAGATAGTACGCTCGAAGTTCAAACAAAGCGAACTAAGAGTACCTTTCAAACAATCAGTAGCGAAGAATTCCCTAAGCTTTATGAAGAACGAGGAGAAATATTAGCAACATTATCTGGTAAAGATATTAAGAAAGAGTTCTCGTCAGTCGTTTTTTCTGCCAGTCCTGATACAACACGACCTGCATTATCAGGTGTCTTAGTTCGTAAAGAAGCTGAGGGATTTCTTCTTGTAGCGACCGATGGTTATAGACTCTCACTACGTCATTATAAAACTTCAGAGAATAAAGCTTCAGAAGCGTCGTCATTCATTATTCCAGCGCGTGTATTCCGAGAATTACTTTCTCTGAAGGATGAAAACAAAGATATATCCATGTATGTCTCGCAACAAAATAATCAGGTACTATTTGAACAGGAGGATACAATTTTAATTGGAAGATTAATTGAAGCGGAGTTTCCTAATTTTGAAAAGATAATCCCGTCAGACTTCTCAGTCAGTGTTTCCTTCGATAAAGATGAATTATTAAAAGCCGTAAAAATATGTTCAGTCTTTGCTCGAGATTCTGCAAATATCATTAAGCTTGCTCTTTCATCGGACCACATCACTGTTTCTTCAGGATCATCCGCTATAGGAGAAAACACTGTTCGTGTTGATGCTAAATTAAATGGGGAAGAGAATGAAATTGCATTTAATGCACGATATCTCTTAGATGTTCTCTCAAATGTTGAAGAAAAAGATTTAGCGTTTGATATGATTGGACCGTTGAATCCTGGTGTATTTAAAGTTCAAGGTGATGAATCGTACCTTCATATGATCATGCCAATCCGCGTTCAAAGTTAATCTTCAAACTATAGAGTATATTTCTTATATGTAGAATTGAATTCCGCAAGTGATACTGGAGGTTGAAATGTAAATTCTTCATATGTTGTATCGGTTTGAGGATTTGCAATAAGTGCTGTACCGCCATTCTCATAGAAATAAATTAAAGTATTTGGTCCGTAAAATGTTGGGCCTTGGATTGTTTTTGCTTGCTTCTCTAAAAGGCTTTTATATTTATCACTTGCTCCCACTCCGACGACCGCATGTCGAGAAAAAATAATTGATCCATTTTTTACAATAATCATGTCCGATCGATTTGGATGGAGCGACTCAAAGGTATAGATGACTGATCCATCGCTTTGGGTTTGCTTTTGTGCGTCATTTGCAATTTCGCTCAGATTTGAAAAAGAAACTGGTCCTGATTCTACTGCATTTTTTTCATCAGAGATTGTAGTGCCTGTCGGATTTTTTGTTGGTGAAATTCTGTTTGCAGGTGCTTTTCCTCCAGATGCTGATTGCTGAGACTCACCAGTCGGTGTCGGTTCTTCTTTACTCAAATTTTCAGAAGAATACGAATTGAAGACAAAGATAATCGGAAGAAGAATTATAAGCGCGCCGCCAAGTAGTATATATGCAAAATTACCTTTAAGAATTGAGTTAAATACATTGGAAGAGTTTCTCATGATTATTGTGCTGTTGCTCCCACATCAACGTGCTGGTGGGTGCATGCATCAGCAAATTGACGAATAGAATTTTTCCCTGAAACACCAGCACTTGCAGGACAACCTTGTTGGCCTAGTCCTCCACCTTCGGGTAAAAGATTCGCGACATCTTGGCGGAACTGTGTGTTTTGCCAACTGCTTTGACCATCGGCTTTACCGATATCCATTGCCCTGCCTTTGGGATGATATGCAGTATCGCATCCATGCTGTGTAATTATGTAATTTAAGTCGTATGAATGCGTTTGGGCTATTTGAAGAATAAGTTTTAATAAGGCCGGACTCAAACTCACAGCATTGTTGCACGAATCGGAATTCTGTATTTGCTTACCATCGACTGTTGCTTGGATGTCTTGTCGTGCTTGAGAAGAGAGAGTTATCTTCGGATTATTTAATATTTGTTGCGCAAGCTGTTTGGCATCTCCACTTATATCACCTCCACATCCTGGAGGCATCGTAAAGTCTGCTGGTGCATTGGGTCCAATCTTGGTTAAGAAACATGCCTTTACAGCGGCATAAGAGGGGATATCAATTATAGGCAGCATAACAAGAAGACTTAATGATATTACAATGGCAATAATATATCTTATGAGCATATGATTCTATGGTCGTGCAAAATCTTCATCTGGAAGTGTTGGTATAATCTTGTAATCAGCAATATCGTCTCCATATTTGTCTCGAAATTGCTCAAAAGAAGTTGGTTTAAAAGATAATTGCTCTTTTACAATTGTTGTCTTATCGTCTGCTACAAATGCTGTCCCGCTCTTAAGATAGACATAAATCATTGTACTTGGACCATAATATTTTGAACTTTCAAAAACAAAGTCTGGAGCGCCAAGAGTATTGGTATAGTTATATATGTATTTGTTCTTTATAACAGTTCGTTGATAAATAACTTCATTATCTTTAACGATTAGTTCATTGGGTCTTTTTGGATCTTCAGATTGATATTTGTATTTTGTCGAACCATCGTTTAATTGTGTTTTTTCAATTAAAACGTTTTGGATACTACTCTCTGAAAATCTTGTGGGTTGCCAAACTGTGTTCGGCTCGTATATGGAAACATCCTTTGATGCTGTTGGGACTGGTCCTCCTCCGGAAGATGAACTTCTTGTTGGATCAGGGGAGTTTGGATCTCTTGGATTCTTTTGTGAAGATGTTGCAGTAATTGAAACAACTAAAATATAAATGAATAAAATAACTAATGCTACAGCTATTACAATGGCTTTATTTCCTTTTATAAAATTGATCGATTTAGACAAAAAATTAGCGTTCATAAAATCATCATATCAAGCTCACTTGTAAGTGCGCAAGTTCATACACTTTCAACAACCTGGTGCGAGTGGATTAAATGTATCTTCCTGCGAATTAGTATTTGCGACTTCATAATTGAGATAAAAGCTAATAGGTAAATTACATAAACCGTCTTTGCTCATACCGTTTTGCCTGAACCAATTTACTGCTTCCTCTTTTGCAACATCAGTTTTCGTTGATAATATTTCGACTTGGAACATATCTGCAGACTTTATATACTCGATTGATATTGTGTCAGATCTGAATGCAATCCCAGATTGATCAACTCTTTGAATGATAGTATTTTTAGCTTGTTTATCTGAGTCTGATAAAGGGCGTCTATTTTGAATGTAATCAAGAAGCCTTTTCTCTGGATCGACAGCTTGAGCAGATTCCTTTATTGGAGGAGTCTCCTTTGTCTTCTTTTCGCTATTTTGAGGCTCAAGTCGATAAAGAGATAAACTTATAGGAAATACTATTAGTAAAAGTAATACAAAAAAAACTAATTTTTTATTACTTTTTATAAATTGCATATTAACAGCCATTTGCTAAAGGATTAAATACATATCCCGTTTCTCTTAATTCGTTAGCGATATCGTAGTTAAGGTAGAAGCCAATAGGTAATTTGCAAATTCCGTCTTGACTTAATCCTTGAGTTCGAAGCCATATATTAGCTTCATTTTTTGCATCTTGTACATTTGTTGTTAGTATTTCAACCTGGAAAAGATCTGCAGATCTGGTGTAGTCAATTCTTATATTTTGCGTTTGATGAATAACTCCCGACATTTGATTTTCAGGACGTAATGCCAACATTTTTGCTTTAGCTAGCTTATCTGTATCTGAGATTGGCTGTCTCGCCTTTACATATGCCACAAGTTTATTTTGCGCATTATCATCATAGAGAACAGGTGGATTGCTATTTGGCTGGTCTGTTTGTCTTGTCGGTACTGGTGCTGCTGTTGGGCTATCTGTTGGGACAATGCTTATATTTTCTTCTGGCTTTTGTTGATTTTCCTTTGCAACTATAAAAGCTATCATAAAAATAACGACAACAAGTACGACACCTAATCCAATAACAAAATAGTCTTCTTTCTTTCTTTTCATAGTCTTATTATACTGCTAATTTTAATTTATCTAGCACATGCCCAATATGCTCCAAGTCTCGCAATTTTTTTACCATATGTAGTCGCATTAGTTGTTTGTATTGTCCACGGTACATCTCCACGATCATTAATTCCATTTTTACCAGGTGCAGGAGGTGGGGAACCTGGCGGGTTTGCACTACCCATTTGATATAGACCCCATGCTCCTGCAGCGTCGGGGGTACCCGTACTTGGACCAGCATATGCATTTGGATTATATCCACTTTCACAAGGCACGACTTTGTTAAACCAAACATCAGCATTTGCAGGATCCTCAGTCTTTAATTGTGAATATAAAGCGTCTTTATTAAAATTACACTGTGGATCTCCAAAATTCATCTTAAGAGGACTGGTTAATTTATATTTACCTCCACAAGTATCTGCACTTGGAGGGACATAATTTGCATTTACTGGTGCCCCAGCTCCTGGGTTACATCCGCCACCAGTATTTCCAGATCCTGGCACTGCTCCTGGTGCTCCAGCATATTCAAAATGCATCCAGTCATGCTGTGGCGTCCAATCACCACCCCAGATAAATCCGTTTCTTTTGAAAATGTCTACGATTGGCTGCGGAATATCATGAGTATTGGCCGTAGTGTAAGGATTGGTATCAGGATTAATATCCATGGTTATCCCAAAACTATGTGTTGAAAGTTCTGTAGAATTTTGACCTGGAATATTCTTTGTACGCCATGCATACGTACCAACCTGTCTAAATTCATATCCGGTATTTGCAGCTGTTATTTCATTATTCACTTTTTCAAATACGCCTTGAACAAGTTTGTGTACCTGAACTTGTTTTCCTTGAAAGTTGATTGTGACAAGATTGGCTTCAACCGCAGCCTGATCTGCACCATAAATTGACTTTAATTCTTCAGTGCTTTTCTGTCTTCCTGCCTGTTGATCTCCACCACCGCCTGGAGCAATAGCGGCTGCTCTCACAGGGGTTGCATCAACCATGATTACAGAATTTGTATTTGCTGCACCTGGACTAACTGTAATATTAAAAGTAAAGTTTGGGGGGCTTAAACTGTTTGGCGGGAGATTCTCCACAGCCTTCCAGGTTACAGTATTTCCTGTGACGACGCTTTTTGCCCAATCTGATCTTACGAACGTTTGTCCTTGAGGTATAGTTGCTACAACTGTAATATCTTGTGCAGCAACCGTGTCAGTAATATTTACTGCATATGTTAGTTCTTGGCCTGCATTTGCAGCTGCAGGTCCTGTTATCGTTGCTTTTAGTGTTTCGGCTGGAGCCTGGCATGCGTTCTTCTGATTTTGTTCTTCAGCATCACCAAGAAGTACAAGGATAAATAATATAAGGAAAATAACTATAAGTAATACTGCAAGTGCAGCAAGTACATAAGGATTACGCAGAGCGGCTTGTGCAGCAACCTTTGTTCCGTTTTTCGCTAATCCCTGAAGTCCTTTGCTTGCTAATCCTTTTGGTCCTCCACCTAATCCTCCACGCATAATATTTCTTAAAGGATTTGCTCGACCTAAACCACCTCTGTTGTTTCCTCCACCTGATCCTCCGCTGCCACCGCCACTGTCACCTCCATGCTCAGATCCGCCACCTTGTGAGCCACCTGAACCATGTCCGTATGATCCACCACGTGTTTCTGCCTCTGTCGTCATGGTTGAAGGCATCGGCCTTCGCATTCTAAATTCGGTAATGTCTTCGTATGTTCTCCCGTCGTCATGAGAGAATATACTCTCAGTAGTTGATGTTGTAGTTATTTTTCCCCCAGGTCCTCGTCGGCTTGTCCCAGCAGAAATCCTTGTTTGCACTCGTCGTGGAGGCATGGGGCGAGTTGGTATCACTGAACCAGGAGTCTGTGTCCTTAATTGTTTTCTTTGCGCAGGCGCGCTTCTCCCCATTTTTCTCACGCTTTTTTGTGCACCGGTGGTAGTTCTCTGTGATCGTACTTCTTCTCTCAATTGCTCGAGGCGTTTTTTTGCTGCATCTGGGCGTTGCTGTTTATGAAATCCTTCAACTGCTTCGGCATCTGTTCTCGGTTTAGCTCCTTCAGAAGGCTTCACAGATATCTCAGGTTTCTTGTATGTCCCATTTCTAATCTGTTCTAAGCGTACTTTTGCTCTTTCTTCAGGGGGGAGTGCTGCGATTCTTGCTTTTTCAGCTTCTGATAAATATGCTTCCTGTTCTGCCTTGAGTTGTTTGGCGCGCTCATCAGTAAAAGCTTGGGAAGATCCTACGGTTGTGCTCGCGGCAGTTCCAGCTATTCCGGCTGCAATTTCAGCCTTTAGTTCTTCTACTTTATCTCGACTTTTTTCCTCAACCGTTTTATTTGCGCTGGCAGGTTTTTCTTGTTCGTGGCGGCTTGTATCATGCTCTTCATGTTCCTCGTGCCCTCCATGATGTTCTTTTTCCTCCTTCTCTTTTTTTTCTCGCTCTTCTTCGTCTTTCTCTTTTTTGTGCTCTGCCTTTGCTTCAGAATCAATATATTTCTCAACTTTATGAATTTCTTCCTCAACCTGAATAAGTAGCGCGTCTTCGGATCGTGCCTTCTTTGCGAGTGAAGTGATGCTTTTTTCAATAGTTTCGGCTAATTCATTAACTTCCTGATGGAGCTTTGGTCCTGCCTTTAATCGTAATCCATAACGACGTATTCTGCCACTTGCGGTTTGGGCTATTTGATGGAGTTCAAATTCGTGATCTTGTTCTTGTTGTTCTTTTTTTTTAGGATCAACTAGTCCATTTTCTACTTCGTCTTTAGGTTTGGTATCAGTGGCCATATATTAATAGTATCAGAAACCAGAAGATGAGATAAGCGAATGCGTATTAAGCATTTGGATTCCCACCTGGAGGTGTTCCTGGCGGCGGAGTTGAGGGGATATCAGGATTTTCTACCGAAGGTATTCCAGGTTCGGTGGCAGGAGCTACTGAAGGATTCTCTACTGATGTCTGGCCGGGCTCTGCTTCCGGTTTAATACCTTCTGCTAGATTTGCGCGCTCTTTCTCCTGCTGTCTTTTAAGGAGTTCCATTGGGTTGGATGTGATGAGTTCATGTTCAAAAGGAGCCGCAAAAACCTTCATTGCTACGTGATTCTGTCCAGCAAAGAAAAGGCCTTCTCCTACGTCCGCAGAAAGCAGTAAGGCTTTCTCTCCCTCTGAAAGGTAGAAAGTGTCGGTAATCATATCAACTTCTGCTGTACCTTGTTTGAGAAGCACCTGAATAGACGAGTTGGTAAGGACAGCTTTTCCGTATTCGTTTTTCAAAAAGTCTTCAACATCCTGTGTGGCAGTTGTCATCCCAAGGAAGTATTTACGAGCACGTTTGGCAATTGAATAAACGAATGAGGCTGAGTCTTGATACTTCATCATGTACCAACCTTCATCAAGGATCAAAATACGCTTTTTCAATGATCGTTTAACTTTGGTCCAAACGAAATCAAGAATGATATGCATTGCCACTGGACGGAGTGCTTCCTCGAGATTTCGAATAGAGAAAACTGTAAGCGGATTGTTAATCTCAAAGTTTGATTGTTGATTGAAGATGCCAGAAGCACTACCTTTAATAAACTTCTCAAGGGTATATGCCAACTCACGTGCTGGCTCATTTTCCATACCAAGAAGGATTTTGTATAAATCTTCCATTAACGGTGGTTGTTTCTTTTGTGTTGCAGGATCTGTAGTAATACCTTTAGATTTATATGTTTCAATAAGCGCACGATCAAGAATCGCATCATGTTCTGCATCAAGATCACCTGTAATAATTTTGAGTAGACCATGTAGTGAGAGAATCTTCAATCCAAGTTCATTTTCTCCCTCTTCATAAATATCTGAGAGGTCAAACGGATTAATTTTTATCGCCGAACCTGATGAGAACTCTACAACTTCACCGCCAAGAGCAGGGGTCATTGTCTCATATTCTCCTTCAGGATCAATAACAATAACTTCGGCTCCAAGCATGAATTGCCGCATGATCTCAAGCTTAATCGTAAAAGATTTTCCTGCACCGGATTTTCCGAGTACAACTTCGTTTGCATTTTCCAAAGAGAACCGATCAAAAATGATGAGCGATCCATTTTGTTGGTTCACACCGTACATAACACCTCTGTTTTGCGTCAAAACAGCAGAGGTAAATGGAAAGGTCGAAGCCAAAGATGAGGTATCCATATTACGAGTAATATAGAGTCTGTCTTGTCCAATCGGAAGTGATGATTTAAATCCTTCTTCCATTTGCAGCGTTGCAATTTTTCCTGTAAGCAAAAGCCCGTTGAGTGCTGTTTGAAGATTTTTAATTGTTTCCTGAAGCCTTGTGATATCGCCATCTGAGACGGTAATATAAAAACCAAATTGGAAGAATCTTTCAACGCCCTTTGCAAGTTCTTCCTGGAGGCCCAAAGCATCTTCAAGAGCAGCTTCAACTGTCGGATCTGCAACTTTTCCTTGTTCAGCATCTGACGCAAGTGTTGCCTGCATTTCTCCAATTTTTCTTTTCAAATCTGCGAGGACATCAGAAGAGGAGGTTGGATAGCAAAACATCGCAATATCCATTGTATGATCGTAATCGATAATGCCTTCAAGCCAACCAGGTGATACATAACGTGGGTATCCTGCAATAAAAAGCGTAGTATAGAAGTTGTCTCCAACTCGAATATACCGGAAATCAACTTCTACTGATGATGGGGCAATAAGGTCCACGACAGACGTAAGACCTTTTTCAAATGTGTCTATGCCTTTTGAAACTGGCGCAGCAGGAGCTTTCCCTTTTGCTGGAGCAGCACCTGGCTTTGCGGCCGCTACTGCAGGTTTTTGTCCTGCAACAGGTGCAGCTGTAGGAGCTGCTGGGTTAGCTTTTTTTCCAAATGGCAAATTCATTATTGTGGTGTTCCTCCTTTCACGATTGAAGCTTCTGCCCCTTCTTCCATCTGATCCATGGCAACTTCAGTAGACTCATTGTAAATTTCGTAAAAGAGTTTTATCAAATCTTCTTTTTCCAGTACTCTTGCCGAAGTTGCGAATTTCTGAAGTTGCCCAAGGAGGGAGTTTGCTTTTGTTTGTAATGCCTTTCTTGCAGCTGTTGTAAAAGCATCAACTTGAGCTTGTCCTTTTTGCGTTGCTTGTGTCGCACCAGTTACACCCATTTCAAGCGAGGAGAAGGGGATTACGATATAAAATTGCTTATTCAAAACGACATTAACAGTGACCATTTCTTGAACAAAGCCACTGTAATATTCGACATATGCTTTCAATTGTGGATTCTTCGTGTTCTTAATCACCTCATTAAGCTCGTTAATGTATTGTGAGATGTCCATACGGCGGTTACGAATTAAAATTTGAATAGGGAAGGAAAGAGAATTTAAAAGTCCTGCATATGAGAAGATTCTCGAATCTTGTTCTCTTTTTGAAAGCAACGCGAAGTTACTTGCAGTGATCTCTATGATCATGCATGCATTTCCTCCCTCGAGAATTACAATGTCTTCACCAAAATCTACGATCTCGGTGAATTTTTGTGTTGTTGCGTGTATTTTTTGGGCAGCCATAGTATTTATTAAGATGCGAACAGTTGTTGTCGCAATGCTTCTCGAGCATCATGAGAAATAACTTCAATCGGACGCATAATCTCATTATTCGCAGTTATCTGAATAACATCAAAACTGTGTTGCTTCTTTGGATCTTCAAGCTCCAATGTATACACTCCTGGACTAAGAGGTGTTGCAGAAGCAAACTGTCCAAGAGGATTTGTCTTAAATGCTCTTACCGGGTTTCCTTCGCTATCTTTTACCTCAACAAGTATATTTGACAATATGTTACCTCGAGGATCTTTTACAATACCAACAACAACATTTGGTGTGTCTGATACTCGTGGAACATCATGCTTCTTTACTGCTCCATCTGCGGCTACAACTTTGACTAGATGCGGGTCCTGGATTGGGATTGCTGGTTTTGCAGCTGGAGCTGGTACAGTCGCAGGCTGTTGAACTGGTGTTGGCTGACTCTTTTGTTCTGTGAGCTGCTGTCTCAAGGCCATAAGTTCAGTCTCAAGCTTCTGCTTTTGAGAATGGATATCTTCAATTTGCTTTGCAAGTATTTCTACCTTTGCATGAGCCGCATCATGTGCAGCAGGTTGTACTTGTGTAGCTTCTTCCTGCTTTGCTTGCGCAAGTTCTTGTGTCAGTACTTGTTCTTTCTGTGCCAATGTCTCTGGTGTTTCCTTTTGTGGAGCAGGAGCAG
The DNA here is from genome assembly GCA_965230895.1 of uncultured Gammaproteobacteria bacterium. GTDB lineage: Bacteria > Patescibacteriota > Microgenomatia > Levybacterales > UBA12049 > JACDET01. The sequence continues at coordinate 1,239,205 of OZ246394.1, read as the reverse complement.
CCATTACTGGTTTTTGAACAGGTTGAGCTGGCGTAATTGCTGGTTTTGGTGTCAAAGGTGCAGTTTTCTGTATTTGTGACAGTGGTTGTATTATTGTCGGTTTTGCCACCTGAGCTTTCTGTAATGTTGGTGCAGCAGGTCTCACTGGAATAGCTGGTGTAGGAGCTGCTCCAATCTGTGCTTTATTTGGTACAGCAATAGCTGGGGGTCCGAATGTCTTAAGGAACGATGCCTCCTTTTTATCAAGATCGTTTTTAACTCGTCCTTGAGAACTCATAAGGAATGCTCTTAATTTTTCTTCTTTAGCATCAAGATCTTTTGCTGAACCCACTGACTTTACTGGGGTTGCTGCAGTTTGTGCTGTCGTCGTTGCAGCCACAGGCTTGACTACTGTTACTGTTGAAAAGCTCATCTTTCTCCCTTGTCTTTTATATATATACTGATTTGGAGAAAAGAGTGCTTTTACAAAATTTGTAGCCATAGTATCTATCGGTCGACCGTCTATTGGTACAAAAGCAACAATAACGCCACTTGCTCCAAGTATAGGGATCATAAATACTTTAAAAAGAACAGCAAAAAAACCTGATAGAGGTAGGTAATAGAGGACAACTGCCATTACTGCTCCCACCGCAACATAACCGAACTGCTTAACAGTCATTGTGCCGATCAATTTAAACTGAAATCCGGTAACGTCTTGTGGTATAGGATGTTGGTCCATAAATAGTTAGATAAATTCTAAGCACACTGTGAACGAAATAAACAAAGCAAATGATGGATAATACTGAGTTTCTTTTGCTGTCTCGGATAGCATGCTCTAATACCCGATTAAAGACTCGAAATGATGTCTTCTGTTGCTAAAAGTGTATAACGTGAAAAATTTGATTGCAACCCCAACAAAGTATGTCAAAAGGAGTAGTGGTTTAGCCTCAAGTGTGAAAAGTTTGGAACTATTTGCAGTTAGCAAATCCAAACGTCCTGATACATTCGACGCCAGTTGTGTAACTGATGAGTGTAATTATTAGGAACGATGATAATACAAGTACTAATCCAATTATGGCGTACGTAATTATTTGTCGTGCCCCTGCAACTTTCTTTGGGTCTCCACCTGATGTGATAAATCGAATGCCCGCATAAACGAGCAAGATAACAGCTACTGTCCCTACAAAGATAAGAAGAGCTGTTACAATATTTCCAAACACAAATGGAATACATCGAAGTGATGCTACACCATCTTTCAAACAACCTTGATCCCAATCCCGAAATTGTGCATGTACAGGCGCGACTGGTGCCGTAGCGAAAAATAAAGTTACTACAGCTAGAGCTGATACAAGTAATTTCTTTAACATATAATTAGCCTAGCAAAGATATTTAATAGAATGCAAGAGGTATAACAATATCAATTAGAGTAAATGTAAAGAGAATCTTAGTTGATTCCTTCGAGTGTAGGGAGTTGAAGGTTTGAGAGACTCAAGCCGAAGAAACTCAAAGCGAGTGAGAGGATGAAGAATGCTAAGAAAGCGATAACTAAACCAATGATTGCTGCGATAATAGTGCCTCGTGCACTTTCTACTTTTGCTTTATCTCCACCTGATGTGATCCATCGGATACCTCCAAAGATAAGGAAGAAGAGAGCGATAAGAACTGCAACAATCAAGATGAAGGTAACAGCAGCACCAATAATTGCTCCAAGATTATCTCCACTAAGACCGCAAAGCGTATCAAATCCACTTTGGATACCATCACATGGATCAACACTTGTTCCTGCTAATGCGTATCCTGCTGTTGCAAGGTATGCTGCACTTCCTGAAACTATCGCTGTTAGAACTTTTTTCATATTATCTTTATTCATCATAGAACAATAATTTAATCTTTGTCAATAGATCAGATTATCTCAATTCCCAAAGAATTTAACGCCCAAAAAGGTTCCGAATACATTAATTATGAAGAACGCTGAAATTGCTACGAGTAAACCAACAAGAGCATACGTAAGTCTTGCTCTTGCAGCTGCAATTTTGCCCTTATCTCCACCAGATGAAGACCAAGCAATACCTCCTGTTACAAGAAAAAATAAGGAAAGGATGATTGCAATAATAATCATCCATGAAATTCCGACGCTAATAGCATTGGATAATGTGTCTAATCCTCCTGTGGGCAAATTTGCTCCTGCAGGTGGTTCAATTGATCTATTCCCTGGTAAGGTAAGTGCTAAGTAGTCCATAAATCTACGATACTAAAGAACTGCATGCTATGCAAGCATAGAAATTTACTTGAAGATTGGCTTGAAACAAATTAGAATCATAGTATGGTAGAAGAATATTTTGAAGCACAATTTCCAGACACAACACGTGAAGAGGAAATCTCAAAAATTATCCAATATATTAAGGAAGGTAATTCTTGCCAGGTTGTCGGAATGCCGGGTGTCAGTCGTTCAACAATCCTCGGGCTGTTGGCAAATAATAGTAAGATCAGACAAAAATACCTGAAGGATGCTCAAAAGAATACGCATTTCGTCATCGTAGACTTTTCTGAGATTAAAACACGACCACTCTTTGATGTTATGAAATTTCTCTTCCTCAATTTAACTGAGTCGTTACGCGAACGTGGCTTGAAGGCAGAGAACCAGGTTGTTGGAGATAAGTTCCGTGAGCATTTACAATTCAATGATGAACTGGTTCTTTTCCAAGGATTCAAAGAAGCAATCGATTACCTTGCATTGGAACGCAAGCTAACCACGGTCTTCCTCTTTAGTCGCTTTGAGGAATATATCCGTACTGTACCTGTGGAATTCTTTAGTAACTTGAGAATTCTTAGGAATCGAGCAAAATATCATTTCTCAATTGTATTTTCTGTAAATCGGCCTTTGGAAGATCTTTTGGAGCCATCACTTCTTGCAGATTATTATGAATTTGTTGCAGGGAAGATTGTCTATGTCTCTTTATATGATGAAGTCTTTTCGAAACATCGCCTATCATTTGTAGAGAAAGTTTCCAGCAAAAAACTTGAAAAATCTGTTCTCGATGCCGTGTTGAAGCTGACTGGTGGACATGGTAAATTGACCAAAATTGCAGTAGAGTCGTTACTTGGTTATGGCGAGATCCCTGACGATCTCCAAAAGTATCTATTAGCGCAGAAAACTATAAAGAGTGCTTTACGTGAGATATGGTTGTCACTTTCTCCTGCAGAACAAGCTGATATCCAAGAGAATAGTTTTGAAGAGGAAGAAGTCCGTACATATCTCCAAAACATAGGGTTATTAAAAGATAATATTGTGCAGATCCCGCTCCTTTCGGCGTTTGTGGCTTCAGATTCTGGTACGGAAAATAGTACATCAAAGAAAATTATTTATGATCAAAATACTAATACTATTAAGAAGGGTTCGACAATTCTTTCTGACCAGCTCACCTCATCTGAGTTTCGTTTGCTGACCTACTTGCTACAGAATGAGGATCGAGTTGTGGACCGGGAAGAACTTATTAACGTAGTATGGTCGAGCATGAAGTCAACAGCAGGTATCACGGATCAGGCCGTGGATCAGCTTATTTTTCGTGTACGGCGAAAAATTGAGGAAGATGCAAATCATCCGACACATCTCCATACAATTAAAGGCCGTGGCTTCAAATTTATAAGCTAAATTGTAATTATTTTGTAATTTCAATATAAAGTACATTCTCCCTTCTTCTTTTACAATGCGCCTACTATGGAAAACCACAGTGAATTGACTGGCTTCTCCGCAAGCCGATATAATAGAACTATGAATGAAGGTGGAGTAGATGTTGCCGAAAACTCTGCAGAAGAGGCCGTTGCAGCTGCAAAAAGAATTTCTCCGAAAAGATGGTCTGAGATTGAGGAAGAGCTCCGAGAGTTTGAAGCAGGCTTAGATGCTGGTGTTGAAGCGGAACAAGCCGAGAAAAAACAAGGAACAGTACTTCGTAAAATGGATAGCTGGAAGGAATTTGGTTGGGATGTAGAAAATGAAGAGAATAAACAAAAAAAAGAAGTTGCTGAGAACCTCAAAAAAATACTTGATTGGGATGAAACAGCTATGACAGAGCTTGAAAAGAGAGCTGTCCGAGGGAAAATTAACAACCTCATGGAAATCCTCGTCGGCCAGGGTTACACAGGTGATGCGGCAGTTGCCAAAACCCGTGAAATGCTTAACTTGAGTGATAAGGCCGAAAATGAAATTCAGGCCGAGGTCGATCGTTACGTAGAACGATATGGTGGGAGCCGCAAAGACTATAGAAAACGAGTGCTCCTCACAAATGAAACGCACGGACTTGGCATCGATCGTGATGAATATGTCCGCAAATATGTTCTTTATGATGAATTCAACGACGAGAATAAAAACGAATACGATAGTAAAACTCCTCAAGGATTAGAGCAACTTGGTTGGCAAATCGGTTACAACGACTCTGCTGAATTTGGTATTAATGGACGATACCCAATCATGCAGATGGAAGTACGGAAAGATGAGAAAGGTGAATTTAGAGGAAGATATCATGTGAATAACGCAAATTTTATGCGATGGATGCGTACGATTATCGTCTTCTATGCTGATGATAAAGAACCAGATTCTGAAGTGGATTTCTTTCATGCAGTCAAAATTCCAAAAGAATACCGCCCTGTTACCCTTGACGACCTCATCGACGAAAAATCTCGTTTCTTTAATGATGAAGATAATCATATGAATACAGAGCTTTATGATCAATTGCTTAAAGAAGTGCTGTCTGTCATGTATCTCCGAAACTATGATCTAAACTACCAGACAGTGATGTCAAGCGGTGGAGACCTCACGAAGAAATTGAACGAGTTGTATTATAAGAATAAGATTACAAAATCCTCCTATGGTAAAAGCATGACATACTTTATGTCTACGTTTGCGCTTGACTACAACAAAGAACAACCTGATGATAAAGTCGGAGCAGCATTTACGACGGCTTTGCTTGCCTACTATAATCTGGCTGATTTCAAAGAATTGCAGAATGTCATGGGGGAAGATTCAATATTCTTCCAGAAGGATACATGGAAGCAAGCGATGAAGAATGTTGTAAAAAGCAAACATAAACAAACTCGCGTTAGCCGTGATGAAATGATGGTATTCCTAGGTGATCAAGCAAATGGTTTTGATGCTGCTTTTGACAAAGAGGGAAACGCTGTGGAATATCAGATTGACCCAAAAACCGGTGAAAAGAAAGGTGGATTTTCAGCGTTTGCAAACTACTTTGGCGCTATGGCCTACAGTGGAATGCTAGAAAAAGTGGTACGAGAGGCACTCAAAATTTCGCTTCAAGACCAGCATTCATTTACTTCGGGAGAACAGAATATCTATGCAGTTGACGAACATGCCCTCGATCATGGTGATGCAATGGTGGTCGACAATGCGAGTTTGGATATGGCGCTTCTTCTCGCCAAATCATGGCTACGTTTTTCTGGAGCTGCGACAAGAAATGACGTTGGTTTTTCAGCGTATGACTCGACAAAGAAGCTTACGGGAACAGAAGGATATCGTCGAAAGATGGTTACCGATTCACGTGGTAATGGCGCAGGTAATCTGTATACAATTCCGATGTTCAAGCGAGTAATGTTGGACTTCATGAATGGTATTCGCGTGTCTCAGGCCTATACAAATTCAAAAGATAAAGATGGCAATGAAGTTGTTGATCGTAACGGAAAAAAGCAAACTCGAAAAAAAGCACTCCGTGAAGTCTTTGAAGATATGAACGAAACGCGACTTGAGCAGCTTGCAGCGAGAAAACGTTTGGAAAAAGAAATAGAGGAGTCTAAAAATGATGTTGAAAAATATAATGCAAAGCGGAAAGAACTTGAAGATTTATATAAAAGCGCTAACCGTGTCGCCGGACAATTGGAGTTCCATGAGCGGGCGATGACAAATTACGTCGCGAACCACGTCGCTCGTGCTCAAAAAGTATACGATGGACTTATGGGCGCAAAGGAGATTAAGTTTGATAAATTCTCTAAGTATGATCCTCTCACCCGCCATATGAGTTTCAATAGGGAAGAATTCCAGAAAGAAATTCAGGAAGATTTCTTGAAACCGCTCCGATATTTATTTGACACGTTTGGTGAAGTAAACTACAGCATGCTTGTCCGGGATCAAGTCTTCATGGGACGAGATAAGAATGGCAAGGATAAGTATGAGTTCCGAGAAATGCCGTTGGGAGAGGCACTTTTTGGGCATCAAATATTGGACATTCCTGAATATCGTAAATGTGAAAAAGATGAAAATGGAAAAGATAAACCAGGGAAGTGGATTATCGGTGCTGATGGTCGCTATGAGATTGACTATACAAAGCTCCAAGAGAAACCAACGCAAGCATACAAACAATGGGCGCTAATGAAACTTGGGGGAGACTTATGGACACACATAGACAAGCATAGTAAAGATCCAAATTATAATGTTCACTATTTCACGACAGTTCTCGATGCAATTAACTCGATCCCGGCAGACTTCCTTGGTGATGAATTTAATCTTACTGCTGGAGCTGTAACCAAGAACTTCTTCTCGAAAGAAGATATCAAATGGTTGAAGAATCTTTCCAAGACTACCGAATTCAGAATGTTCCTTCGTGGCCTCTGGCAGGATCTAACCAAACATAAATCTGATGGAGGATTAAGTGATTCTGTGACTATGTTCCTTAATGCAGTCTTTAGAGGGTATTAACTCTTCTTCTCTAATATTCTCGGCTTCTTATTTATTCTGTTTCTTTGCCTCGTCGTGATCTTGGTTGATAAGGTTTTGCTTTTGTTGGGATGACGCTTGATTGAAAAGATTTTGTCTCTCCTCTCCCGATGTTTTGCTATACATCCTTTGTTGTTCTTGATTAGTTGCTCTTCCGAAAATACGTTGTCTTCTTGCTCCACCTTCTGTTGCTGTATTAAAGAGTGCTTCTCTTCTTGAAAGATTTTGTCCTTGTTGCTCGGCAGCGTATTGTTGCCTTGTTGCCGCATTTCGTGCTCGTAAGGTTTTTACACCAGGTACCTTTCCGGCAGCTCGATGCTTCCATACTGCCAAAGTTCCCTCAGGAGCTCCTGTTGTTGAATTCCTTCTATTAAGACTCTTCCAAGCCTTGGTGGCAGGCGCTGCTGCAATTCCTGTCGCAATACCAAGTCCTGCTGCAATTGTCGTACCGAACTTACCTTGTCCAACCTTCATTCTTTCGCGGATCATGCCTGGGATGGTTGGCGCGATAAGAATTGCCCCTAAAGCGAGGAGTACCCCGAATGCATTTGCATTAGGATTTCCTACAAGTGGTGGAACAAAGATTGCTGTCGGATTAACAGGTACTGTTGGGTCTTTTTGTACAGACTCCACAACAACTCGAGCGAAGACAAGAATAAAAGCTACAAGTGGGAACGCTGCAAGGTTTGCAAAGATCAATCTGAACCATTTCTCAAAGCCGAGAGGTCTTCCCGGCACAAGTCCTAGCACAATCCATATCGGACCAAGAATTACGAAAATAAAGAAGGTAATATAAGCCTTTATAAGTTCAAACCATAGTCGGAAAAGAGCAATAAATATAGTCACCAAGATAATAAGTGTGATGATCAGCTCAGTTAGCCATAGTCCTGCTTCAACAAGACAATCACCAATATTTCCTGTAATAACGCCGCAATTAAGATTGTCTATATTCCATCCAGTGATCTCCTTGATGATGCTTATAGCCAGCGCAATGAATGCATCTGTTACGCGGCCTGAAACATTTACAATTCCGCTATCCACGCCATTACAATCACGTAAATAAATTCTATTCGCAAAACTAACAGGATTGTCTAATAAGTTATTTGTGGCGGATTCTGTCAATGAAACTCCGTCCCCAGGTTCGTTGCCGCAACCTTCTCTAACTTTTGCATCGGGGGTAGTACTTGCAATCATATTTACGCCAGAGTATGTGACCGTCCACATCAGGTCAACCATTCCACCGGCAATCGCATAAGAAAACGTAATAAGAAGGATCGCGATAATGACTCTTGGAATCTGGTTCTGGAGATTCATTACTGTCCTCGGGTCGACTTTAAAACGCAGCATCACACCAACACCCAGGAAAATAAAGGCTATTACCAGTAGCGCATATGAGAAGTCTCTCATTGCTACCCATAAATTAAAAATAGGCTGTAATCCGCAGAATCCATATCCAAAATTAGTATCCTTTGAACAATCTCCTCCAGCTGGTGCCTGTGCATTTGCAGTCTTAACGATACCGAAGTTTGAAGACAGATAACTCATGTATTGTGTAGAGCTGACTGTTGGTGTATACATACCACCGATTAGTGTCGCCATGGTTCCGACTGCTCCTCCAAGTTGTGGGGAGGACGACTGTCCAAATTGTTGGTCTGCATAGCCTAAATTATTTGTAACAGGGTTAAAGGTTAAGCATTGTTGTGTCGGAGATGTAGGATCTACACCTATCATTTGGCACATTAATGCTGATAGCAGATCAATAACAACAACTTGTACATATGTATGATGATTTCGTGGGACATCAGGATCCACATTTGGTGTACGGAACTCATCATAGGTAGCTGGCTGGGTAACTGCAGTAGGGATTGGAGTAACAGTCTGTGCTGATGCAAAGTTCGCGAAGCTGAAGAAGAAGGCAAGGCCTACACCGGCAGAAAGAATAAAAGAAAAGAAAAATTTCGCAAACGAACGAGCGAGGGCAGAACTACGCATAATTTCAGTGTGATGGATTTACCTTGCGATGTCAATAGTATCCGAGGTGCGGGCCAAGTGGGACGATGTTGGAACTTATTTATTATCCCAACCGAATTCTGTGTAGACGATATTATTTTTATACCAATTAATTGTTTGCTTCGATACTTCCATTATATTCTCAGGTAAATTATCGATATCAAACCATTGGCCATCGTCAGCTTTCTCAGGTTCATTATTTCGGGGTTCCCCTTCCCAGCTCTTAGCAATAAAAGTAAAGTGGATTCTTTCACTATTAGTAATAAGATGACTTACGTTCACAAACTGCACATCGTTTGGATCAATTGTAACGCCTAATTCTTCTTTAGCTTCTCGTATTGCTGCTTGTTTTGCTGTTTCTTCTCCGTCTAAATGACCACCAGTAAGTGAATATTTACCATCTTCCCAACCTGTATTTTGTCTACGAGTGAGGAAGACTTTACCATCCTTTTCTAGAATAATAAAAACGGCGCCAATAAGGTGAAATCGATCAGTTTGCATTCCTTAAATTATAACAAAATTTCAAACCGTACCGTTTGGTGTTTAAAGTGAAGCAAAAATATAGATGGCGGAGGAGGCGGGATTCGAACCCGCGTGAGCTTGCGCTCGCACGCTTTCCAAGCGTGTGGAATAGACCGCTATCCGACTCCTCCAAATCGTAATTTTTTTATAAGGAAAATATCAAGTATAAAATGAAGAGTTTTCCTATAATCGTTTTGTAATTATAACGTATTCTTTCGTATGAAGCCAAGGTCAGGTTCTACTTGACAATTCAGGCTAAATAATAGAGGATAAAGAAAGGAAATGTATGGAATTAGGAGATAATCACGAACAAGAACTCGAGCATGAAAAACAAGCTCACTATGAAGCCATGATCCCGGATCATGAAAGACGAGATGCATTTGCTACAGCAAATATTGCTGAAAATGTAAAAGAGCTTTTGTGGAAAGTAAAACAAACTCCAATTGATGCAGAAGGAAACATCTCGGAAGAGCATAAGTCTGAATTAAAACTCGAAGTGTACGAAATTATTAAAGCTACAGATTCGAATGAAAATGATGAGGTAGATGAACAAGATGTAGCGGTTAGTGCAAAAGCCAGGGAGGCTTTTTCTCAATCATTGAAAGATCTCTCTCTGACTGATGGTAAGATTCGTGAAGTGCTTGCTCCTGAGGACGATTTCTCTGCAGATGAAGCTGAAGAAGGAGAACCTACCTCTAAGCCTGAGGATCTCGTCGATAAACTTGATCTGAGCGAAGAAGATAAGGAAGTTGTAAAACAACGATTGGCTGTCGACAAGCTTATTAAAGGGAAAGAACAGCTGACTCCTGAAGAGATGCAAGCTGTTAAAGCTGCAATGACTGGACTGAAAAAAGAGCATAGAGAGTCACTATTGCAGGATTCAAAACTAAATGATGAACAAAAAGCAGAGCTTTTAGACGGTGTCCCATCTATTGAAGAAGAGGATCCTGAAACTCCTGTTGCTCCTGAAGATGAAGAAGAAGATCCTGCACAAAAAGACGCACTAGAACGTGCAAAAAAGGCTCGAGTGGATATCGAGACATCAGATATGAGTGAAACCGACAAGAAAGAGTGGAGAGCAAGACTTCGTACGTTGATGCATCGGCTTGAAGAGAAGAATGTGAACAAAATTGCGAGAGGTCTTTTTAAAGTTATAGTCCTTGCCGCAATTGCGCTTATGATCGCTTTTATCTTCGAACTGCAGTTATTTGGAAAAGCGAGTAAGAAGAAATAAGCGTGTTGCGGAGGGAGAGGGATTCGAACCCTCGGTTCCGAAAAAATCGGAACAGCGGTTTTCGAAACCGCCGCACTCGACCACTATGCGATCCCTCCAACCATTTGAGTACACCCGAGAAGATTCGAACTTCCGACCTCAACATCCGCAATGTTGCGCTCTATCCAGCTGAGCTACGGGTGCATAATAAAGTGTATTTTACCTTAAACAGGTTTTCGAGGCAACTGATATGGAATTTATTGCTGTGGAGATCGTTCCAGTGGAAAATTTCTTTCTAACCAATCGCCAGCTTTTTCCATAAATGTCGGCTCGACATATTCCCGGAAAGGAAGAAACATAAGAAGGACTTTTCGTACCTGTTCTACAGGAAGATCACCTAAAACTATGGTGAGTTCTCCTGGGAAATATGCTTTTGTTCGAACGTGGAGTACATCTACGCCTTGTCGTTCCATAAAATAGAAGTCGTAAAGTTCTTCCCAAATAAAATAATTATCTTCAACTCGAATGCCTTCGGAGCTGATGCTGTAATAAAATTTATGCGGTGGAACAATTGCCAAAGCAAAAGCGAGGAACGCAAGAGAGAAAACGACGAGCATAAGAAGATATTGTGAGAAGAGAAAAAGGATTATTTCCAGAGCCATAGTTATGAGAAAACTATTAATGTAATATTCTCTGGACCGTTTTCTGTACGGTCTTCCCGGAGCATGCCAGGACATAAACGTTTTTACATTATGTTCCTCATAAAATTCCTCGTCATTTTTTTGAGGATCTTTGGTTTTTTCTTGGGCAGTAGGCATATTTTCACTCTAACTGATTAGAAAAAGGAAGTCAAGAAATGCTATAATAGGCAGACGACGTTTATATAAAGCGTTAATTTACGGAGAGATCGCATAGTGGTCGAGTGCGGATGTCTTGAAAACATCTGAGGGTGCAAGCCTTCCGTGGGTTCGAATCCCACTCTCTCCGCATTATCGTAAATGCACGAGGAGGAGTCGCATAGTGGCCGAGTGCAGAGGTTTACTAAACCTCCGACCTGTCAAAGGGTCCATGAGTTCGAATCTCATCTCCTCCGCAAAAGAGTTCATTCTTACGAGGAGGGATGTCCGAGTGGTTTATGGTAACTCCTTGCTAAGGAGTCGTGGGGTTACACCTACCGCAGGTTCGAATCCTGTTCCCTCCGCATTTGGTAGACAAAATTCTATTTTAGTAATACAATTTTATTGTGTTACTCTTTGATTTTCTTTTCCCCAAACATTGCATCCAATGTAAAGCCTCTGGTGGATATCTGTGTTCGAACTGTTTATCGTATATTTCATTTACTGACAATATGGTTTGCGTATTATGTCAAAGAGAATCTTTGGATGGTCTAACGCATCCTGTATGCAAAACGAAATATAGCATTGATGGAGTTTTCCCAAGTGTTGTGTATAAGGGCGTTGTCAAAAAGATTGTCTTTAGTTTTAAGTATTCACCATATTTAACTGATATGCAGAAAATGATTTCGGAGTTGCTTTGCGAAGGAGTTATCCAAAAAGAATTATTTTATCCATTACTCTACATAAAAAGTGTTCTAGTACCAATACCATTACATAAGAAAAAATTAAGAAAACGCGGATACAATCAATCATATCTTCTGGCAAAAGGTATTGCGGAGCGATTTGGTATCCCAGTTATTGATTGTCTCGAAAGGGTAAAAGAGACGAAGACACAGGTTGGGTTGTCCAAAGAATTACGGCAGGAAAATATAAAAGGTGCTTTTAGGGTAAAGGCAGAGTTTGAAAGAATTATGAAAGAATATCCGCAAGTTTTTCTTGTGGATGACGTAGTAACATCAGGAGCGACATTGAAAGAGGCTGCCAATACAGTCAAAAGGGCAGGTGTGAGACATGTCTGGGGAGTCACTTTTGCACATGGTGAGTGATTTGCAAAGCGATTTGGCAGAGATTATAATTGGTTCATGAATATCATAATTGGATGGTTTCTCAGCGCAATTGTTGTTCTCATCGCAGCATATCTTCTTCCTGGGGTGCATGTCGATAATTTCTTCGCAGCATTGGTCTTTGCCGTGGTCCTCGGTATTTTAAATGTATTAGTAAAGCCATTACTTTTGCTTTTAACGTTACCGTTAACAATTGTAACGCTGGGGCTTTTTACGATTGTGATTAATGCGTTAGTCGTTCTTCTTGCTAGTTCAATTGTCCCAGGATTTACGATCGATAATTTCGGTTGGGCGCTATTGTTTGGAGTACTTCTCTCAATAATTAACCTCTTCACTGCACAAGTTTAATAATCAAGAAAGCTCTACATTGAGATTTATTTTTATAGTGTGTATAATTCAGCCATGGCTGTATCTAAAAACACTGGCAAAGAAGATGTACAGGATTCTCAAAAAGTAGAAGAAAAAGTTACGGATCATTTCCTCTTATACCTTACATCACAATCTGACTCTATGAATACTGCAGATACTCTTGCAATTCAGACAGAGCTACAGAAAGTAAAAATAGCTGAAGGCAAAAATAGAATTCATTTAGTTCTTCATACGACAGGAGGGAATCCTTATACTGCCGCTACGATCGTTAATATGCTCCACAAAAAATTTGATTTTGTAACTGTCGTAGTTCCGTTTTGGGCAAAAAGTGCAGGGACTTTAATTGCAATTGGTGGAAACGAGCTTGTGATGTCTGATCTCTCTCAACTAGGTCCTTTAGATATGCAAATAAAACATCCGAATAAAGAAAAATCAATCTCAGCTTTGGATATTACCAATCCGACAAGTTATATCGTTGGAGTTGTTGCTTCTGCTAGTTCACAATTTTATAAGAAAATAAGATTAGATTCTGGTAATACTATTTCAGTCAAAGAGTCAATGAAAATTGCTTATGATAATTCTGTAAAACTTTTTCATCCAATCGTTTCGCAGTTAGATCCGACGGATTTAAGCAGATGTAATAGAGTACTTGATGTTGCCGAAAAATATGGAACAGAATTTTTAGAAAAATACAGTTTAAAGAATACAAGTGAGAAATACCGTAATTTACTCATTTCTTACCTAATTTATGGATTTCCTGATCATGGATTTGCTATATTTGGAGATGATCTTAAAGGATACGGATTTAATGTTACTCTCCATCAAGATTATCCATTTTGGAATGATATTTGGGAAGTTGTAAGTGATGATATAGAAAAAGACATCAATACTGGGAATGGAAAAAAGTTGATAAAGTTGCTAACCTTAAAATAGGAGAGAGTTATGAAAAAGCAAAGTAAGGAAATTCAAGAAAAGAAAATATATAATCAGTTTGCAAAAGAAGTTTCTGAAATTGCGGATGAATTTGTTAAGGAGTTCTCTCAGTTTAAGGATAAACCTTCGAATTCTCCCAGAGATAAAAAACAAAATGTCTCTTCTCGCTTCTCGCCCTTCAAATAATGTGGAGATGTCCGGCAGTGAACCGGAGTGTGAAAAAAATTTAGTAAAACCTCTACAAGCGTAGCCAACTCTTAAAATTCACTTTGCCGTGTCCTGTTGGCCGGAATAACAAAGTATAGACGGTATACAATAAGGGCGCGTCAACTCCTTAAGGTTTTCCTCTCCTGTTTTTATGCCCGCACTGTCCCGGAAAGGGAAGACATATGCGAACAGGCTTTAAAGCTTAAGCTGCGAGAGCGTAAGCCTTTTGGCCACCAAAAGAGTTGTTAAGTTCAGCAAGAATTGCATCCCTTTCAGCTCTTAGGGCTTCAATGCTAGATTTAGCATTTATTTTTTGACTCTGTTTTACGACTAGTAATCAAAGTCGGCTTGCAGTTTTAAAAGAACTTTTTCCGTCGAATCGATTCATCCCCTTTCACTCTTCGCGCTACGGGGGACAAGCCACCCAAAAGTCGAAGAGTTAAAGCGAATATCGATTACAATTTTCCTCGAATTGCTTCTTGGATATCTCGGTCGATATCGCGATTTTTAATCGCTTCTTTCTTCTCAAACTTCTTCTTTGCTTTGGCTAAAGCAATTTCAAGTTTAATCAGATTGTGCGTAGTATATAGGGAAATAGGCACAAGTGTCAAGCCTGAACCGTCCATTTTGGATTTCAGTGAAATAATCTGTTTTTTATGCAAAAGAAGCTTTCGTGTCCGTCTTTCATCGTATGCTTCTGGACGGGCAAATTTATATGGGAAAATCTTTGCATTGATGAGATATGCCTCATTCCTCATAATTCGAACGAAGCTACTTGCTAAGTCAACATGGCCAAGCTTTACTGCTTTTACTTCTGCTCCGAGAAGATTAATTCCAGCTTCTAAACGATCTTGCAATACATAATCAAATGATGCTTTATTGTTTTCTATTTTCATATATTCATTTTACCACAGGCTGGAGGCTAAATCTGAGGAAGTCTTATAACGGGAGTTCCCAGACTTTATCGCCTGAGAGAATAAGTATTTTATTATCCTTCTGATTAACATCAAAATCCTGTGCATTTGCAATAACACCTGCAGGGTATTCTTTCTGGAATGCGCCCTTTTTATCTAACTGTACAATCCGACTGTTTCCTTTATCTAATATATATACAGAATCGATGCTGGTATCGGTGTATATCTTTGTAGGGTTGTTTAACGGCTTGTCTATGCCAGAGATGCCAAAGGTATCTTGTTGTCCTTTTGTATATTTAAGGATTTTTCCATCGGTACTGATTATCCAGATTGAACCATCAATTGCCATTCCTGATGCTTTTGATAAGTTTGGTTTTGTTCCTGTAAAGTATGAAGATTTAGTAAACGTATCTTCGCTTGGTGTAAATTTCAAGACGCCGTTCTTTTGGTCAAGGACATAAATATTTGTTTGATATGGAACTACTGCTTTTGGTGTCGCCCAATCGCTATCATTCTCAATCACATCTTTTTTACTTCCACTACTTTTTGAAAAAGATGTAATGACATTCGATGTAATCATATACACTGCTGCTGTATCTTGTCCAAATCCTTTGCCCGAAGCATTGGCTTTCTCTATAGCAAGGAATGAATTTGCTGGGGGAGTTGCTTCCTGTAGATTTGATGCTTGTTGCGTTGCAGGTGTACCTTGTAACGCTGCAGCTACTTTTGCTTTCAAATCTTCCAGCTGCTTATATTCATCAGTTCCCTGAGCAATCTTTTCTTCACCTTCTTTAATCTTTGCTTCTGCTTTTAAATAGCTTTCGCGACTGCGATCCTTATTGAGGCTTTCAAGCCCTTGTCCTTCTTCATAGTATTGCTCCGCGACTGGATAAATTTCTGCAAACAGCGCTTGGCGTTTTTCGGCGTTTTCCTTTTGGAAAGTGAAGAAGATGCTAATTCCTAAAAGAAGAAAAATAACCACAGCGACACTGAGAAAGACCTTTCGTCGATGAGAAAGATGAAACGAAATGTTTTTTGCAAAAGGTATATCGGGAAGTTTTAATGCAAAACTTCTTTTTTTATGATCTTCTTCATCCTCTACTTCTGATTCTTTCTCTATGGCATCTGCTAGCGTAGGATCTGCTTGCTCATGTTCAATTTGATCTTCAGCAACAGCAGTTGCTAATGTTGGTTCGTCTGCTACCTCTGCTTTTGATTCTTCTTCTGATGGTAACTCAGGTGGTTGATCATCAGTTGCTGGAGCTTCCGTATCTGTTGTAATTGCTTGGTGAGATGTGGGGCCACTGTATCTGATGACGATTGCAGCTTGTGCTCCATTATCTTGCTCGTGCACTTGTGGAGAGAGCGATTCAACAACGTCATTTGGCAATTCTAGCTCCAAAGCACTCTTTACTGTCTCAGAAGATATTCCTTGTGCGAACTGACCTGTTTGCAGAACGATTGTATCATTATTTTGTAGATATCCAGCAGCATAATTAATAGCATGATGTTCGCTCGTATGCTTCTCGATAAGTGTTCCAACTTTTTCACCTCGTTTCATCGCGACACTTCCTGTGCCAGCGATAAAGACAGTAAGCATGTCTTCTTTGAAATTTGCGAGAACAACACTTGCTCGGATAGTTTCTGGGAGTTTAGTCAAGCTTATTGCAATTGCTTCCTTAATTGCTTCTGAATGCTTATCTTCAAGAGAAAAGAACTCTGATTGAAGGGCATTAAACATATCTTTCCCAATAGTTTGTAGTGTGTCACTCTCTTCATCTAATTCTCTTGTTAAAGACAAACAAACAAACAAATTCCCAGCGTTATATGCCTGAGACCATGCCTGGTCGGATGGCGTTGCGACAAGTTTTGCAAAGGATAAGCTTGGTTTGGCAGCGTGTTGGGATTCGGGCATTGTTTATACTATAACAAGTGTGGCAATAAAAAGCGATAGAGCTGCAAATAATGAAATTAAACTAATGAATTGTAACGTTGCTGATGCTTTTCCACCGGTAATATAAACAGTTCGATTGAGCGCACGAATTCTATTAAAAACAATAAAAGAAAAAATTATATAAACGAAAATCAATACTAATAAAAGTGTTTTAAATATAAGAAAAATTCCTTCATCTTGGAAGTATGTAAAAATATTCAGTATATCAACCATTTTTATGCTTCCTTTCTGATACAAGTTCCTTTAAATCGCCGATAATATCCGATACGGTTGAAGGCTTTGGTGCTGCCACAAATTCAAAATTGGCTTTAATTGCTTCTGTTTGGATATGGACATTGCCATAATTAAAAAAGCTTTGGAAGAAACCTTGTTGCGTTACCGATACGTCAACAACATCTGCAATTTCTGTCTCTGCCCAATGGTGATGGAGAATATTATTTGCATCTAGGTCAATAAGTCGCTTTTTACTGACAATACCCATATCATAAAACCAGTTAATAAAGTTCAAAAGTGCGTAATTGAATACAACAAGGTAGTAGAATCCGATGAGTACAACTGTCAACGGAAAAGGAATTGTAAAGAGTGAGAAGTTCGTAACTGTAAATAACCCTACCACGATAAAAGGTAGAAAGAGGAGTAATACCGCAGTCACTGCCCATGGAATATTTGTCGCGATGTGTCTTCTTAAGAAGAGGAGGATCTCTTCATTATCTTCTTGGTTAATGAAATGTAGTCCGTCAGGACGTTCACAATAATGGGAAAGTATCTGTACAGTATTCCTTTTTTGAGTAAGTACTGCATTCGCAGGATGATCTGCATTCTTTACTTCAATGGAGGCTTGTTCGACCGGAGATTGTTGGGTTTGGATCGATTCATTTGATTGGGTCGATTGCTGTGACATGGGTTGCTGTTGCTGTTGCTGTTGCTGTTGCTGTTGCTGTTGCTGTTGCTGTTGCGCTGGCTGAACCACTGGTGCATTTTCAACAGGTGTTTGCTTAGCTGGTTTCTTAGGTGGTTGTGTAAAAATATCTGGCATAATAGCTGTATTATACAGTGTTTAGCTGTACATATTCCAATAGACTGAAAAATTATTTCTTTTCAATGTTGAAGAATGCGAAACCACTTTGTGGAATTCTCACATAACCAGGGGCACGAAGTGCAACGGCTTGTTTAAATTCATTACCACTCATTGTTACTCCATTAATAGTGACGCTGTTCGTATTTCCATTTCCCTGAGATACAGAAACACTAGTTGCAGCGCTGATACCACCTTTCCCAGACGTTAAGTTTCGTAGCTCATCCATACTATATGGATTTCCACCCCAGCAAGATGTTGTTACGGGGGTAATTCTTCCAGTATCTATTCCCGGCGTCTTCATCGCGACAGCAGCATTGACAATATCTGCCATCTCTTGAGCATTAAGCCATGGATTTGATCTGCCACAAGTTGCGCCAGAATTACTGTAGTGCTCTCTCCACCAAGCTTTATAAAGCCATGGTGATCCACCAAGTTTCTCATAGGCTTTATCAATGAAGTTTGATCCGCCACTTTTATCTGTGGTATCCCAGCCTGCTGTATTTGTAAATCCGCCATGTGTTGATGCATATTGTGTCGAAACTGGATTTCCTCCGCCATCGACGAGTATCCATCCCTTTGTCTCGTTTACTGCGGTTTGCCATGCTCCACCTTTTGGCGAATTTCTAAATACTTGGCATGCTTCTGTGGTACAAATTGATTTTTGTCCATTGTTTGTATAACGAACAGCAAACGTTCGAGCTGCAATTGCTTGCGCTTTCAATGCATTAACGTGCCATGTTGCTGGCATTTCATAGATACCCTGGAGATATTGATCTTCAAATGAGATAGATCCTGTGCCTTCAACATTGATAGAGCTCATTCCCGAATAATCTTTCTTTAAAGTTGCGTTTGGATAATATGCTTTCAAAATATCTTCGACTGATTGCCCTTGTTCTGCACGAGCTTTTGCTCCGTACTGACTCATGCCATTTCTATGTGTATATGCACCAAAAGAGAATATCGCGAAAGATCCTGCAGGTGCAGATTCTCGGAATCCTTTTGCTGATGAAAGGTATTCATCAGCAGATTCTCCATCACTCAAACTAAATGTGAAACCGCCACTTTTTGCATTAACGATTTCTTGCTGTTTTGCATTCAGTGTTGCGATTTTTCCATTGAGTTCGCTTTGGTAATTTTGAGCATTTGTAATTGCTTCATTTAGCTTTGTACTTTGTTGACTGAGACTTGCTCTGGCACTAACAAGAAACTTTTCTTCGGCTTCAAGTTGGATCTTCTTTTTTTCTAAATCACTGATTGTCAGTGCAATATTTGCGATCATTGCTTTGTCTTGTTTTGTTTTTGCTCGCTGATACGCAAGTGTTTGGGTAACTTCAGATGCAGTTTCAAGTGAGAAAAATATTAACATTGGGGAATCGTAGTAGCTTGTTACATAAAAGTCTCGGATTGTCTGATTGATTAGCTGTTCTTTCTCAGCAAGATCTTTATATCCGGCATCAATTTGTTTCCTCTTGAGTTGTGAATCTGTTTCGACTGCTGCAACCCGACTCCGTATAGATGTCATTCGTTTTTGAATGCCATCAAGTTCAGATTGTAATGGTTTTGTCGCTGCAACAGATTTATTTAAAGAATCATTTAATTCAGCAAGTTCTTTCGATATATTTGCTAAATTTGCGTCCGAGGTGTCAACTTGTGCGGATGCAATATTTGAATAAATAAATGGTGCAACAAATATTGCGACAACAGAAAAAATGAGGAAGATTTTTTTCAAGGGCATACTATTATTATAACATACAGTTTAAAAGGTTCTCTGAATATGATAGGATCAGAGTATCTTCTATGAAAGTTTTCTTAGCGACAGATCATGCAGGGTTAGAAATAAAAAATAAAGTCCACGCGATGCTTTCAGATCTTGGATATGATGTCGAAGATTGTGGAGCATATGAATTTAATCCAGATGACGACTACCCAGATTTTATAGGTAAGGCTGCACAAAGTGTTTCGAATGATCCAGAAAATTCGAGAGGAATTGTCTTTGGAGGATCAGGACAAGGTGAAGCAATTGTCTCAAATAAGTTTAATAATGTTCGATGCGCGCTATTTTATTCGCCTGCAGTTGCTACCGATCCGATAAACATTGAAGGAGATCAAAATCCTGATCCTTTTGCAATTCTTCAGTTAACTCGAGAACATAATAACGCAAATATGTTATCAATCGGATTTCGATTCTTGAAAGAAGAAGATATTTTAAAAGGTATTAAACTTTGGTTAGAAACTCCTGGCGCAATAGCGGATCGACATTTGCGAAGAATTGAAAAAATTAAAGCAATAGAAAAATAATATGTACGAAATAATCCCAAGTCCTGGAACAGAAAATAAAGCATGGCCTGACATTGAAAAAAAGATTGAATTGGTAAAACCTTTTGTTAAAACAATTCATATTGATGTTTGTGATGGAAAGTTTGCACAAAATACAACCTTTGCAGATCCTGAACCTTTTAAAAAGTATACAAAAGAATTACCTGGTGGATTGCGAGGGCAAGAAGTAGGCGATAAAGGGTTGGTTTTTGAAGTCCATTTAATGGTTGAAGATCCACTGGCTCATATAAAAAAATGGGCAGATGCAGGATTTCAACGATTCATTGGCCAAGTTGAAAAGATGCCCGATCAAGAGACTTTCGTTGCAGAAGCGCAATTATATGGAGAAGTTTCACTTGCTCTTGATAAACAAACACCACTTGATGCAATTAAAGTAAATCTCGAGGATTTAGATTCACTTCTTATTATGACGATTCAAGCTGGATTTTCAGGGCAAAAATTTGAAGAATCATTACTGAAAAAAGTGAAGGAAGCACGAGCAAGAAATGAATATTTGCCGATTGAAGTGGATGGGGGAATTAATGATGAGACTATTGAGATAGCATCAGCAATGGGTGCAAATCGTTTTGTTGCAACAAGCTTTCTTTTTAATTTGGAAACTCCAGAACAACAATATAAATTGTTACAGCAGAAATTAACGGACGCAACTTCTTCATTGCATTCAACTGAATCTGAATAACAAGAGTAAAGCTATTGTAAGTACAACAATTAACGTTATTAACACACTCACAAGCATTAGTGTCTTTTTCCCTGACTCACGATTATATTTTGTTAATTCCTGAGGTGGAACAGATTCTGTAATGATAGTTTTTTCTTTAGCCATTACGGTGTTGGTGCTGGTGTAGGTTTTGCACAACTTATACAGAATTTATTCCCCAATGGATCTGTGATGATTGATTCTTCACGTTCCTCCACATTTTCTGTTTGTCCAGGTTTCGCAATTTGATTGGTGCCTTTATCGATAAATACCTTTTGTCTATTTACAGCAACTTTCTTTTCATCTGTGCCTTTGATGAGATATTCATATCGTGTCTGGCATCCCGCAGCACTTCCTGAAGCAATCTGTCCGGTTCCAACACAAATATATTTACCATATACATTTGGTGGTTTCTGTGGTATTTCAGGTTTCTTTCCTTCAAGCAAATGCGTCATAACTTTATTCCAAATTGGCGCAGCTCCTGTCACACCCGATACAATTCCAGACATTGGTGAATGATCATTATTTCCTACCCAGACAGCAACAACATACGATGGTGTATATCCAATTGTCCAGTTATCTCGATAATCATTTGTTGTTCCGGTTTTAACAGAAACTCTTTGCTTATCAATCTTAAGTGCAGAATTTGCTCCAAATGCTGGTGTGCGTGCATTATTATCAGCCAAAATGTCTGAGATAATAAAGCTTACCTCTGATGGGATGACCTTTTTTCCAAAGATTGGACTCTTTGGTGGTTTGTATTCTTCAATAACTTTTCCTTTTCGATCAGTAATCTTCAAAATAGGGTGAAGATCAATTCGATATCCTTGATTTGCAAAGACACCAAACGCTGTTGCCATATCTGTCATCATAACTTCTCCTCCTCCAAGTGTTAGTGAAAGTCCATACTGACTCGGATCTTTAAACGTCGTGATACCCATTGCACTTGCTGTCGCGATCATAGAGTCAAGCCCATTAAGCTTTAACATCTGTACTGCAGGAATGTTTAATGAATTTGCCAATGCATATCGCATCTGAACTACTCCTCGGAATGTTCCATCATAATTTCTCGGACAATATGGTTTTTCTCCTGTCTGCGGAAAGCATACTGGCTGGTCAACAAATGGTGTTGCTGCAGAATACCCATTGATTAAACCAACTGCATAATTGATTGGTTTGATAGAAGAACCTGGTTGGAGCATTGCGATTGTTGCATTTACATTACCATGTTCTGGATCGAAGTAATCTTTACTTCCCACCATTGCAAGGATTTCTCCTGTTGCAGGATTTGTTACGAGTGCTGCTCCGTTTCCTACTTTATATTGCTTTAAGTCTGCGACTTCTTCAGTAACAATTTCTTGGACGTAGTCTTGCGTCTTAAGATCAAGACTCGTTCTGATTTGTAACCCACCTTGTTCAACGACTTGCTGTCCATACTTTTTGATAAGAAGATCACGAATATAGAAAACAAAATGTGGTGCTTTAATTGGATTACTAATCTTTTGGAATTTGAGTTCTTGCTTTAATGCTTTGTCATATTCTGCTTTTGTAATATATCCTTGTGCGAGCATTCTCCGTAGTACTTCTTGCTGTCTTTGCTTGCCTCTTTCTGGATGCGAACCGAAAGGTGAGAGTGTACTTGGTGATTCTGGAAGTCCTGCAAGATATGCATTCTCAGCCAAAGTTAATTTACTCACATCTTTCCCAAAGAATGTCATTGCCGCAGCCCCCACACCATATTGAGTGCCACCATATGGAACTTGATTAAGGTACATTTCTAATACTTCGTCTTTTGAGTACATAATTTCAGTTGCGAAGGCTAAAATAACTTCTTTTACTTTACGTTGTAATGTCTGTTCTGGGGAAAGAAGACTTGTTTTTACCAATTGTTGTGTAAGTGTTGATCCTCCTTGGATTTGTTTATTTACAAAAATTGAGTAAGCAGCTCGACTAATTCCACGAAAATCTACTGCGCCATGACGATAAAAGTCTTTATCTTCAATAGCAATTGTTGCTTCTTGCAAATCTTTTGGAATCTTCGCGAGGGGTACGAATGTTTGATTTTTATCGGAGTAAAGTGTGTAAAGGAGTTTCCCATTCCGATCATAGATCTGGCTTGAGTATGAAGCAGTGTTATTACTTAATTTTGTTGGAGACGGGAGATCCTTGAGGATATATGCATAAAAGAAGATCAACCCGGTTAACAGAATGAGGCCAGGAATAAGAAAAAGAAAGATAGTCCGTTTGGTAAAGGATATTTTTCGTACTTTCTTAATCGTTTTTTTGTAGCGTTTGACCTTGATCATAGGAGTAGCGTTTTTTTATTTTAGCAGATTTTCTTGTTTGGTTCTTGCAGAAATTGCGTATAATAGAAGTATATCTATGGATTTGCTTTCTGCACTGTTTTCGTCGCTTCCGTCTTTACAAGGCGGATTTAACTTTTTAGATTTTATAATCCTTTGTATCATACTATTTTATGTACATGAAGGCTATACCTTGGGTTTTACTCTCGCGACTTTAGATCTTGTCAGCTTTATTATCTCTTTCGTTGCGGCACTTCAATTATATAAGCATTTAGCTTGGATCCTTACAACATTCTTTGCTTTACCAATTGGCATAGCAAATGCAATCGGTTTTTTTGTGCTGGCGCTGGCAAGTGAGATTATACTGACAATCCTCGTTCGGCGTGGCATACGCTATCTGCCAGGACTCCCTATTAATAAATTTACCAATTGGCTTAAAGGTGCAAATCATTGGTTTGGTATTTTGCCTGGGCTTGTATCTGCATTCATAATTCTCTCCTTTCTCCTTAGCGTCATCGTCACATTTCCGTCATCGCCTGTCATCAAAAATGCAGTCGAAGAATCCAATGTTGGATCAAAATTAGTTGCAAATACATCTCTTTTTGAAAAAAAGCTTGATGATCTCTTCGGTGGAGCGTTAAATGACTCATTGAACTTCCTCACTGTAGAACCAGAAAGTGACAAGCGAGTTACACTTCATTTTCAGGTGAAAGATGGGACATATGATGAAAAGGCAGAACAAGAAATGTTTAAACTTGTTAATACAGAACGTACGAAGGCTGGACTGGAACTCGTGTCATTTGACAACGATTTACGAGATGTAGCCAGAGCTCATTCACAAGATATGTTTGCGCAAGGGTATTTCTCTCATCAATCACTTGATGGAAGAACTCCATTTGAGCGTATGGAAGATGCTGGAATAACATTTTCATATGCAGGCGAAAATCTTGCACTTGCTCCAAGTACGAATTTAGCAATGCAAGGGTTAATGAATAGTCCTGGCCATCGAGCAAATATTTTGAGTCCAAACTTCAAAAAGATTGGTATTGGGGTCGTCGATGGTGGAATCTATGGCAAAATGTATAGTCAGGAGTTTACCGATTAATGAAAAGTCATGAGTTATTAGGTTGGATGACTGGGGGATTGAGTATACTTTTCTGTATCCTGCTTATTTTCTTCCTTCCAACATATCAGGAACCAATACTTCAATTTACTATCGCGCATCCTATTCTTGCTCCCGCCATTTTAATAGTATGGCGATTGATTGGCGTTGTGATCCCACCAATTCCAGCAGGAATTCTGGCATTTACTTTGATTCCGATATTAGGATGGTTCTGGGTATTTTTCTACAGTACAATGGGACTTCTTTCAGGTGCGGTTATCGCCTTTCTGCTTGCAAGAAAGTTCCGTGAGCCACTCGTCAAAAGATTTGTTCCTTTGCAAGAGCTCAATAAATGGGAAGGGAAATTGGATGATAAAACAGAACTCTGGGGATTTATTTTGGTTCGTTTAACCACAGGTCCTGTGATGGACTTTATTAGTTATCTTGCTGGTCTTACGAAGTTAAGCTTTGGAAAATTTTTCCTGGCAACGTTACTTTCTCTTATTCCAAGCGCGATTGGATATTATGTCGGCGAGACAGCATACAATAAGATCTCAACGTCAGAAAGTCCTATGGTCATTATTGGATTTCTTCTTGGTTTGGGTTTGTTATATTTTTTCTATAAAGGGAAGATTAAAGAATTTAGAAAGAAGGCAAAGGAAAAAAAATCCTGACTATTTCAGGATTTATAACCAGTCTTTGTATTTGAAGTAGGTAATAATTGAGATTCCTCCTGCAAAAATAAGGAAGAAAAGTACTACTACAATCCACGGTTGATCTGAATACGGAAGGCCATTTACGTTCATAGAATAGAGATTATTTACAATAACAAACGGAAATGAAATTGATGTAATTACTGTGAGGAATTTAACTAATTCGTTGTTCCTATTTGAAAGGATGGACTCATTACTGCTTGAAATGCCTGCAATCAATTCTTTGTTATCTTCAAGTCGTTCCCAAATCTTTTGCAAATGGTCTAAAAGGTTGGACCAATAATCAGCCATTGTTCCATTTAATTGGGAATATCTTCCTTTTTCCAGGTCAGCAAAGATAGGAAGAAGTGGTTTAATCATTGTTTCGAAGACGACAATATTGCGTCTTGTGATGGAAATGTCTTCAATTAAAGCATTACCTCTTGTTTCTTCAAGCTGTCGATCAATGTAATCGATTGTACTTGCGATATCTTCTGCGTATGCGAAAGAAGAATCAATGAGTATGTCCGCGATACGATAAAAAAGGTAATTTGCGCCTTTTGCCATGAGATCTTCTCGATGCTTTGATGAAATTTTGCACATCTCGAAGATGTCATCAATTTGTGGAGTTCTTTCGTCGTGTAGGATAACTAAGTAATCCTTTCCGATAAAGAAATCGACTTCACCAATATTAATCCTCTTTCTTTTTCCACCTTTTGTGAATGACGGTAAAGCGACACGATTTGATAATACGTTTGTTAATGCTGCGTTCTTTTGTGTCGTAGTTTGCGGTTTTGACCGAGATTGTGGGTAGTGAGGGACGTCCATCACAAAGAGGGTATAATCCTTATCTACTTCAATCTTTGGAATCTGAGTTTTATAAAGATAGTCTTCAAGGTTCAACAAGCTAAATCCGAAATTCTTATTCAAAAATTGAAGCTGTTCGGCTGTTGGTTTACTTAAGTTAATAAATGATAGCCCGTTGTGGGTCACTGTTGGGATGTTCATAGTGGTAGCCTCTTTCTTTATTGAATTACAATTGGGGCAGAGTTGTCAACTACATTCATGTGAATCAATTTTTAAATGAGAAGACTTCTCTATTATACACTCCGATACGCATACTGTGAATATAGTAATTTAATTAACTTGATTATTCTTTCTCCAGGTTTTATCGAGGCGTTTGATGGCGACGAGATATGCTGCATCTCGGAGGGAAACATTGCTTTTGTTTGCCGTCTCGTATACTTCATCAACTGCTTTTCTCATTTTTTCTTCTAACTGTTTGAAAACTTTTTCTTTTGTCCATTGTTCATTATGGATATTTTGATACCATTCAAAATAACTTACCGCAACACCACCAGAATTTGCAAGAATATCCGGAATAACTATTTTGTTGTTTGCTTGAAGTATCTCATCTGCTTCAGTTGTTGTCGGACCATTCGCCATTTCTAAAATAATATTTGCTTTAATACGATAAGCATTATCTTTTGTTATAACATTCTCTAAAGCAGAGGGGACTATGATGTCTACTGGTAATTCGAGGATGTCACTTGGAGAAATATCTTGTCCTTTTACTTTATCTTTATAACGAATATCACAAACAGATCCGACACAATAACATCCTGCAAGGTACCCTTTTTCTTTTTTACACCGCTCAATTTGTTCGATATCTGCTAATCCATTTGGGATATAGATTCCACCTTTTGAATCCGAGAGAGCAACTACTTTAAAGCCATTCTTCTGGAGGAAATATGCAGCATAATATCCAACATTTCCAAAACCTTGAACAGCTACAGTTAATTTTGATGGGTCAAGTTTTTCGCGTTTTACTATCTCTAAAAGGGCATAACATCCACCGAGTCCAGTTGCTTCAGTTCTTCCTTCGGAACCACCATGCTCAATTGGTTTTCCAGTCACAACACCTGGAGTATGTTTTCCAACAATTTTGCTGTACTCATCTACAATCCACGACATAATTTTGCCATTTGTATTTACATCAGGTGCAGGGATATCTTTATCAGGACCGATTGCATGAGAAAGTCTACGGGTAAAGATTCTTGTTAGTCGTTCAAGCTCGGATTCAGAAAGTGTTTTCGGATCGACGGTAATTCCGCCTTTCCCACCGCCAAATGGAATATCAATAAGCGCTGTTTTAACTGTCATCCAGAAGGCGAGTGCCTTCACTTCGTCCATTGAAACGTCGGGATGAAAACGAAGCCCGCCTTTATATGGCCCATGATGACTATTATGTTGTACACGGTAACCCTTTATTGTTTGCACTTCGCCATTATCTCTCTTTAAAGGAAGTGATACTTCAATTACTTTTTCGGGTTCAATGAGATGTGCTAGAAGAAGTGGGTCAAGTTTTAAATGTTCACTTGTTTTTGTTAATTGTTTTTTTGCTCTTTGCCAAGGGTTGTGTGAAGACATGTTCCTATTATAAAAATGCTATGTAAGGATTGCTGGACATTTTTGGGACATTTGTATTGTCAGGTTTTCCTTTGAAATGCCCATGCTGCAAGAATAGCTGTTAACGGTACTGCCAAAATAAGTCCGATACTCCCTGCCAATGTTCTAATGATTTCTTCGACGAGCATTTCACTATTAAGAATAAACCAAAGTGGCTGATTGCTTGGATTAAGAACTATAAATAAGAAGAGTGGCAATCCTGCACCAGCATATGCAAGCGCAAGTGTATTTACCAAGGATGCAATATGGTCACTTCCAATACGGAGCCCACTTCCAAAGAGCTGTTTGAATTGAAATTTTGGATTTGCTCTCGCAAGTTCTTGCATCGCCGAAGACAATCCGGTAGTTATATCATCGAGGACTCCAAGTGTACCGATGATAATCCCGCCGAGTAATAATCCTTGGAAGTTAATATTGCTGGTTGGTCCATAGATCAAACTTGTTGCATCTTCGCTCCCAAGTCCTGTTAATGAAGTGGCATTTACAAATATATATGCAAGAACGCCCGTAAGGACTAAAGAAATGCATGTTGCCATCAATGCGATATGTGTTTTTTGATTAAACCCATGCGATATATAAATAGTAGTAACCATGATGAAAAGGGAGCCAACGATACTCGTTGTTAAAGGATCATCTCCTGCCAAAATATTTGGAACGATGAAATTGACAATGACTAAGAAACTAATTGCCAATCCAATCAACGAGCCAAGTCCCTTCCATCTACTTATTGCTATGACTAATAAAAGGAAGAAAACAACGATTGGAATTAAGCTAGTCAAACGATACGTATCAACAATTTGATAAAGCGTTGTTTGTGGCGATGATGTTTTAAGGACGACAACCGTTTGGTCTTGCTTTACTTTTTGCTCTTCACGTATTGTTGTGATGTCTCCATGTGTTATTGTGAGTTTTTTATCTTTTTCTGCTCCGTCTAAGAACTGTATCTCAACTTTCTGATAGAGTTGCTTTTGTCCACCAATATCTTTTTGTCCCTCTTCGAGAACTTTCAGCACTTTTGCTTTACTTACTTCTTCTTTTGGTTTAGAATCTGGCGGTGCAGTTTGCGCATGAACGGGGAGCGCTGTAAGGAGAAAAACGATTGTAAAAATCGCTGCGCAGACTGTCCGAATCAATTTTTGCATAGGAAGTGCTTGTATTATAGCATTCATGCTTTGCATTAATGAGGAGTTTTTGTATGATTGAATGAGCTTCATGAGTGATTTATTTCGTAATATTCGATTTTATATTTTAGTTTTTAGTGTCGTCCTTTCGTTTACTCTTAATGTAATTATTGTCACTACAATTCCTGACGGACAATTACAGACAATTCGCCTCAATCAAATCTATGGACTAGTCTCTGTCACGTACCTGTATTTTGCGCTTCTTGCTGGTCCGTTTGTCTACATGTTCCCTGATTTTTCCTGGGGCAAGCAATACCTCAAAGCGCGTCGTGCACTCGGTGTCTCTTCATTTTATTTTGCTGCACTGCATGGCGTTATTGCCTTTTTTGGACAACTCGGTGGTTTTACAGGAATTTCATTCCTCACAACAAATTATGTATTAGCGTTGAGTAGTAGCTTTATTGCGTTAATCATTTTATTTTTTCAGGCAATTACTTCATTTGATGCTGTTATTAAAAAGATGACATTTCCTCGTTGGAAAATTCTCCAACGGTTTGTGTACGTTGCTGGAATACTTGTGCTTATTCATATGCTCCTTTTAGGAACGCATTATCAAGAAATATCTTCTTTAATCCCAATGATTACTTTTGTAGCGTTGGCATTTCTCTTTTTCCTCGAGGCATTGCGCGTCGATGCTTTTCTGCAAAAGAAATTCTCGCTCAATCCGCAGTTTAATTATGCATCTATGATACTTGTTTCAGTAATTGTTCTCGGAGGATATTTTGTTTTCTTTCCGCAACAAGGAGCAGTTTCTTTTGGCCTCCATTCGAAACATTTACAACAACTTGAACAGCAACAATCATCGGGGATAGAAAGTCCATTGCTTGCTAGTATGCAAGGAGATAAAACATTACGCTACACAGTTGGATTAGAAAAACCAGAACAGATTCTTCCAAATCAAAATACAGAATTAAAGTTTGTACTGTATAACGCAACGAATGGTAGTCCAGTAAATCTTTATAAAAAGATTTATGAAAAAGAAGCGCACTTAGTTGTCGTTAATGATGAATTAAATTATTTTGAGCATATTCATCCGCAACGAAATGGCAATACATTTACTATAACAACTACTTTTCCAAAGCCTGGAGTCTATCGTGCATATCTGTCATATCAACCTGTCGGAGCAGTCGAGCAACAGGTTGGTTTTAGTATGAATGTCGGATCGACTGATCAAATACTAGCTCAGCGTTCAGAACAAAAAGTTGATACAAATACGACAAAAAACTTTGGTAAATATGAAATAACATTATCAATGGATAAGGCGCTTAATGCAAAAGATATGATGCTTGGCAATCAGACAATGACGTTTACAGTAAAAGATGCTCAAACCAAAAAACCGGTTCGAACATTAAAGCCATATCTTGGAGCATTTGGCCATTTGGTTATGATCCATCAAGCAAGTTACGCTTACTTACATGTGCATCCATTAGGCGTTTCGTTTGGGCCAAATGCAAATGGTGGTCCAGAAGTGACATTCATGCCGATGACATTAACTGATCCAATTCGTCCTGGAGTCTATCGAGTCTTTGCAGAATTTAATCCTGATGGACAGCGGATTGTTGCGGACTATACGATAGACGTAAAATAAATTTTTATTATGAAAAAAGTATTTTTACTAGTGAGTTTTTTGAGTATTTTTTCTTTGATGTTCCCGTTACAAAATGCACTCGCACATGTTTTAAAAACGGATGGATCTATTGGTGCAGTAATTCATATCAATCCTGAAGATGATCCGATAGCTGGACAAGAGAGTGGATTTTTTTTCGAATTTAAAGATACTAAAAATGCTTTTTCTCCAGCAAAATGTAATTGTATTTTTTCTGTTAAGCAAAACGGTCAAGAGTTAAATTCACAATCATTATTTCAAAATTCTTCAAGTCCAAGCCTTGAGGATGTAAGCGTCTATTACACATTTCCGCAAAAGGGAATTTATACAGTTTCAGTTTCAGGAACTCCAATAACTCAAGACGATTTTGAACCATTCAACTTAAATTGGGATATTCGAGTGGAGCGAGAAGCGTCGGCTGTTTCCGAAAGAACAGGAGACGAAAACCAAAACGTAAAGTATATTATTTTAGTCGCAGCGGTTGTTATAATTGTGGGGCTTGTTCTCAGTCGAAAGAAAAAAACTAAATGAACGTAAAGATACTACAATCTCATTGGCTTCTCCTTTTTGTTTATTTCGTTGTTAGTAGTGTTTTTCTCCTCTCGGGTAGTGGCCACCACCATACAATAAGTATTCTCCCAATTATTCTTTTGGTTCTGCCTTTACTTCTTTTGTTTCTCCCCAAGTTACAACAAAAATATTTTGCAGTAACCATCTTACTCGTATTTGCACTTTTGCATGTTGTTCCATTTATTCCGATGATGCAAATGCATCATCAATCTCAATCACTAGAGCAACATCCTTGTTGTATGCCACAAGTTGCGACAGTAATTGTTTTCTTTATTATCAGTCCGTTGGTATCTCTTCTTTATAAGAGAAAGGAAATTGTTCCAAGTTTTGTTGTGAATCCATCCTTTGTTCTCCTATCTACTCGCGCTCCTCCGCGAGGTTTCTAATCCCAAGCTTTTAGTAATACATACCTCGTATGTAATCCCTCATAGGAAGGAGGTGATATTTATGCAAATCAAAAAAATCGTAATTAGTACAATTGTTATTTCAACTTTAATGCTCAGTGCAACACCTGCATTTGCTCATGTTACAGTAAAGCCAAATGAAGTTGGTGCTGCAGCATTTCAAACCTTTACCGTTGGTGTCCCAGTTGAAAAAGATATTCCAACGACAGAAATTCGTTTGGTTATCCCAGATGGATTGAAATATGTTACGCCAAACGTGAAACCTGGTTGGACAATTGATGTCAAAAAAACTGGCGAAGGGGAAGATGCAAAAGTAACTGAAATTACTTGGACTGGTGGAACAGTTCCTGCAGGACAGCGAGATGAATTTATGTTCAGTGCGCAAGTCCCAGCGTCGCCAACAACAGTTGCTTGGAAAGCGTACCAAACATATGAAGATGGTACTGTTGTTTCATGGGATCAAGATCCAAAAGCAAAAGGACATGATGATGAGGGCGGCGACAAAGGTCCATATTCTCAGACAAACATCATTGATGACCTAGCGCAAGCGCCGAAAGATGAGGAACAAGATATTCGTAAGGAAGGTTTTCCAACAAAAGTTTCTTTTGTCCTTAGTGTAGCAGCTATTGCTCTCTCTTCAGTAGCGTTGTATCAAACACGTAAAAAGAAGAAGAACTAATGTTTCTTACTAAAAGCAAATTGAAAAGGCGGTGAAATATCCGCCTTTTTGGTACTATAGATATATGCGAAAAGTGTTACTGCTCCTTTTATTTTTCTTTTGTGCATCGGTTCAGCAAGTGAGTGCTCATGCAGAAGGTTTAATTCCATTTCTAAGAATCGATGGTAAATTTCCTGATATGAATCCTGTACGTAAAGAAACTGTCGCCCCAACGAGTTTCGTCGTTCCAGAAGATCTTTCCGTAGACCGTTATGCTGTTAATAAAGAAATATCGTTTCTCATCGATACACCCGTTTTAAGACAAGTCTATGCAGATGATGTTCTCAATAAAATTACCTATAAATGGGATATGGGAGATGGAACAACAGCAACAGGTACAGAAGTAAAACACACATATAAAACCATCGGTTCAAAAGTGGTAACAATTTATGCTGACTTTAATGATGATTCTGTCGCAAAACCCCAAGTTATTGAAATTGTGCAGCTAAATGTCTTTCCAAACGATACATATGTTTTGCCTGAACCAGCGGTTCTTGCAAATCAGAAGACATTCAGAAATGAATCCCAGGAAATAAATATGAAGGCGCCAATTGCATTTGAAGCAAGTGTCAAAAATAGACCCTCTACAGAAATTTCAGCATATGCTTGGGATTTTGGGGAAGGGGGAAAGAGTAATCAAAAGAACCCGGTGCATACATATACAACGGATCCAGCGATTGTCACGCCAATAGTGAAAATGACCGACAAAAAAGGATTTGTTGTCTATGCATACACCATGCTTTCAAATGCTAAAAATACAGAAGGATACACGTTCGCAACAAATACTGTAGGGGCAATTGTTTTGGGTGTGCAGGCTGTTGTTTTAGTTACAGGAATAATTATTTTTATCTTAGCAGTACGAAAGAAGAAGTATACAAAAAGATCCTGAATGATCCATTGTAATTTTTTGTCGATTATATAATACTATATTATATGGTTCGAGTCGCGATTAATGGATACGGAAGAATAGGACGTATCGCTCACAGGGTCATCCTCCAATGGCATAATGAAGACATTGAAATAGCTGCTATTAACGCTGGTCATTCTACAGATATTAAAGGTTGGATGTATCTCCTCAAATACGATAGTGTGTATGGATTACTTCCTCAAGAAGTAAGTGTTCGTCCAAATACAGATGAAACACAAAAAGATTTTCTTGGACATTTGATTGTAGGAGGAAAAGAAATTCCTGTCTATTCACAAAAAGACCCAACACTGCTTCCATGGGGAAAACATAATGTTGATGTTGTTATTGAATCTACTGGAGCATTTACCTCAATGGAGAAGATTAAGGCGCATATTGCTGCTGGTGCAAAAGCTGCAGTATTATCAGCACCTGCAAAAGATGGAGAGCCAATTCCAACATATGTTATTTCTGTAAATGATAGTAAGTACACAGGAGAACAAGTCATTAGTAATGCTTCATGTACTACTAATTGTATTACACCACCATCAAAGATTATTCAGGATCATTTTGGTATTCAGAAAGCAATGATGACAACAATTCATGGATACACATCTGATCAGCGACTTCATGATGGAGGGCATAAGGATTATCGAAGAGCTCGTGCTGCTGGATTAAATATTATTCCGACTTCCACAGGTGCAACAATAGCTGCAACAGAAGCGCTTCCTGCTTTAAAGGGTAATTTTGCTGGTGTTTCTTTCCGTGTCCCAGTTCCTGTCGGTTCACTTTCTGATATTACATTCCTTCTTAATAAAGATACAACCAAGGACGAAGTGAACCAAATCTTCAGACAGGAATCAGAAAACCCTGCTTACAAAGGAATTCTTGCAGTAACCGAAGATCCACTTGTCTCAAGTGACATTATCGGTAATTCTCATTCAAGTATTGTTGACTTATCGCTAACGCAAATTGTTGGTGGCAACATGTTGAAAGTTGTTGTATGGTACGACAACGAATATGGCTATGCGAATCGATTAGTTGAAGAAACAATCATGGTTGGACGAAAATCTGCTCCTCAAACTGCCCCACAACAATAAAACACTAAAATCAGAAGTTATAAGTAGCAAAGATGTATAGTATAATACTATTCATCTCTTATTTTTAAGTTTTGATTTTTGTTTTTACATCTTATGATAAAACCTGTTGATATACCTGATATTAGACTTATTACTGTTTCAGGCCGCATTGCCACTGGGGCTACGACATTGGCACAAAAAATAGCAGATCACCTGGGTTGGAGCTTCTGGGAAGGAGGAGCACTCGTTGAAAAGTTCTACAAAGAAGAATTGCATGGAAATGAAGTTGATGTAAATGCTCGTCCAGATAGTCATGAGTTATGGTTTGACGACAAGTTAAAAGAGATGATACGCAGTGACAAGCATGCAGTGGTTCAAAGTCATTTAGCTGGTTTTTTTGCTCAAGATATACCTAATGTATTTAAGATCGGTGTCATTTGCGAAGAAGACGGTGAAGACAAACAAGATGTTCGCATAGACCGTTTGGTAAATAGAAAAAATATCTCTGTTGAAGAAGCAAAAATGGATGTCCGAGATCGTGAACATGGTAATCTTGCAAAATGGAGGAGATTATATGTTAATAATGACCAAAATTGGATTTACTGGGATAAGAAATATTATGACTTAATGGTCAATAGTTTTTCGCATAACCAAGAAGAAAGTTTAGAACTTGTTTTACAAGCACTAAAGGTAAAATAACATATGAAAAATCTAAAATACATAATAAGTTGTCTACTTATCATTTTTATTTCTCAAACTGCAACGACGTCTGTTTCTGCAGAAGAAGTGTCCTCTAATTCTGCAGCATATGATGAAGTATATACGGGTTTATTGCCTGATCATCCATTATACTTTCTTAAAGTAACACGAGATAATTTAGTTAGCTTTTTTAAAGGAAAACCTTTAGAAAAAGCTGATTTTGCCTTATTACAGGCAGATAAGCAATTTGCAGCAACACATATTTTAATAACGCAAAAAAATGATCCGGAACTTGCTAGTGGAACCCTAGCAAGTGGACAACAGCATCTGGAGGATGCAATTACTCAGGCGAAAGCAGCACAGAAAGAGGGAATGAACATTAAAGAACTGTCTGAGCGAATTAATAAAGCAACCAAAAGGCATAGTTTGGCGTTAAAAGAGCTTGAGCAATCGTTGCGTTCTCAAGATCAAGAAAAATATAACCAAGCAAAGCAACGAGCAGAGCAAATATCTTCATTATCAGCAGCACTCCTCAACAATTAAAAATAAGCAAAATCAACATTCTTTATTTTCCCTTAAATTCAGTGTAAGAAAACGATGATATAAATGTATACAGTTGAAGCTAGTGATTATTTTGATACAGTTCTTTATAGTTGACGCTATAGATGTAGTGGTGTATCGTTTTTATAGCACTAGATATGTTATTGAAGAGCCGATCTTAGAGGCATATAAGATTCACTTCAATAGAAAGGTTATATGCACTGCCCGTACTGTGGAAGCAAGGATTCAGAGGTTGTAGAGACACGTGATAGCTCGGACATGGACACGATTCGAAGGAGAAGAGCTTGCCTGGCATGTTGCAAGCGATTTACGACTTATGAACGAGTCGAGCATGTACAACTAATTGTAATCAAACGGGACGGACGCAGAGAGCAATTTAACCGGGAAAAATTAAAAACTGGACTTTTAAAATCATGTGAGAAAACCGTAGTTCCGGCGAGTGTGATTGAAAAAATCATCAATGAAGTAAGCCGTGAGCTACGAACAATGGGCTCACTTGAGGTTAAGAGTGAACTAATCGGCGAAATAGTTGCCTCCCGATTAAAGCAGTTAGACAAAGTTGCGTATATTCGTTTTGCGAGTGTATTTAAGCGCTTTGTTGAAGCCGGAGACTTTGAAAAAGAAGTTAAAGAATTATCTGTGGCAAAAAGAAAAATAACTAAACCAACATTATGAAATTTGAAGGCGTAAGACAAAAAGTATTTTTAGATAGATATGCTCTTAAAGGTGTAGAAGGAGAACTTCTTGAAAACACACCTGAAGAAATGTGGAGAAGAGTTGCAAAAGGTATCGCTGCACAAGAGAAAAAATCTAAGCAAGCAAAATGGGAAGGTGAATTCTATCGAGTCCTTGAGGATTTCAAATTTGTTCCAGGTGGACGTATCCTTTCAGGAGCTGGTACTGGATACCAAGTTACTTACTTCAATTGTTTCGTTATCCCAAGTCCAAAAGATTCACGACATGGAATCCTCGAATCACTCGGGCAACTCATCGAAATTCAATCACGAGCAGGCGGAGTTGGCCTTAATCTTTCATCACTTCGACCACGAGGATCACGCGTTAAGAAAGTAAATGGAACTTCATCAGGACCTATCAACTGGGCGACCCTTTTCTCTGTAGCAACACATGATATTGTGCAACAAGGCGGATCACGACGTGGAGCTACAATGCTTATGCTTTGGGACTGGCATCCAGATATTGAAGAATTCATCACTGTTAAAGAAGATTTAACAAAGATCAATGGAGCAAACCTTTCCGTCTGTGTTTCAGATGAATTTATGGAGGCAGTCAAAGCTGATAAGCCATGGGATCTTGTTTACCCAGATTTGAGTGATCCAAATTATGATAAAGATTGGGACGGGGACCTCCGAAGTTGGAAAGCAAATGGCGGTAAAGTTAAAGTTTACAAGACAGTACAAGCAAAAGAACTTTGGGATCTTATTTGTACAGCTGCATGGAAATCTGCTGAGCCAGGTCTTCACTTCTTAGATCGTTCTAACAAAAGATCAAACACTTGGTATTTCGAAAAATTACTCGCAACAAACCCTTGCGGAGAACAACCACTTGGAGGTTGGGCAGTTTGTAACTTAGGTGCGATGAATTTGGCCGCGTATGTAAAAGATGCTGATCTTAAGAATGATCAAGCAGGTTGGTTTGATTATGAAGCGTTTGGTAAAGACGTCCAAGTTGCGATGCGTTTCCTCGACAATGTTATCGACGATACCTATTACTTCTTTAAAGAAAACGAAAAAGTTGCAAAAGATATTCGCCGAACTGGATTGGGAATCATGGGAATTGCAGATACCTTCATCAAGATGAAGATCCGCTACGGATCAAAAGAGTCAGAAGAAGTGTCAAAGAAGATCTTTGCAGCACTTCGAGACAATGCATATATTGCGTCAGCGGATATAGCAAAAGAAAAAGGTTCATTCTTGAAGTATGATCGAGATAAATATCTCCAGGGATATCATATTCAAGCATTACCAGAAGAAATTCGCGAGAAGATCTACAAGCAGGGAATCCGAAATGCTGTACTTTTGACAATTGCTCCAACAGGCACAACAAGTCTTATCGCAGCAGTTTCAAGTGGCGTAGAACCAGTCTATGAATTTGAATACTCACATAACGGTCGCTTGGGTAAGCAAATGGTTTATCACGGATTGTATGGCGAATGGAAGGAATCGCATCCTGATGCTGAAAGACCAGATTATTTTGTAGGAGCAAATGATTTATCACCTGAAGATCATGTAAAGATCCAAACAGTTGCGCAAGAATATATTGATTCATCAATATCAAAGACTGTAAATGCACCAAGTCATCATACTGTCGAAGATGTTAAAAATCTCTATATGTCAGCATATGATAATGGTCTTAAAGGGGTTACCTATTTCCGAGATGGATCACGAACCGGAGTTCTGCAGCGAGAAGAAAAGAAAGAAGCGAAAGTCGAAGTTCCAGTAGTACAAGAACCAGTTGTTCCAGTAACTCCACGTGTCCCAAGACCAATGATGTTGACTGGAGTTACATACAAAGCTGATAGTCCAACTGGTAAATTATATGTCACCATCAATCAGGACGAAAAGGGCGACCTCTTTGAAGTCTTCATCAATCACGGGAAAAGCGGTTCTGATTTAATGGCCCTCGCGGACGCGCTCGGCCGGATGGTATCCTTTGTGTTACGTATCCACAGTCCGGTTCCTGCCCGGGAGCGGGTCCGCGAGATTGTGTCAGAATTGGCTGGCATCGGAGGTTCACGATCGAGTGGATTTGGTGAGAACAGAGTTCGTTCATTGCCTGATGCTATTTCTAAAGTTCTTGCACGACATTGTGAATTTAGAGTTAATGGCAAGGTTGAAGATAAAGCTTCGTACACACCTGCACAAGCAGTTCTTGCAAACGGGAATGGAAACGGCCATGCTAACGGTGTCACAACACCTATCAAAGCAGATGCAGTTGTAACGGGCGAAGAAGAAGTTGTTGTAAACCAACTTGCACTTCCACAAACAGGAATGGAAGCATCAAGTTCTTCAACATCGCTCTTTGATATTTGCCCAGAATGTGGATCAGGAAGTTTCGCTTACGAAGAAGGTTGCAAGAAATGCTACGCATGTGGTTATTCTGAATGCTAAGAGACAATTAAAGAGGAAATCATGGTGAAATTCCATGGCTGTGCCGCAACTGTGATAGTCAGAAAACATTTTATCCCGCGCAGGAGCTTTTGAGAAATCCTTCTGCACGGAAGGATTTTTTTATGCCAATTTATACAAGAACAGGAGATAAAGGGACAACATCACTTTTTGATGGAACTCGTGTAGCGAAATCCCATGAACGGGTTGAGACTTATGCCGCAGTCGATGAATTAAATAGTGTTTTAGGGCAAACATTGGCGTTCCTTCCAAAGAGCAGGTATAGAATGGTTGCAAAAGAGCTTGAATCAATTCAGCATGATCTTTTTGCAATCGGATCTACACTTGCAACTCCATATCCGATTCCTGTGATTGGTTTGGAAAAGCGTCCACAGGAGTTTGAAATTTTGATTGATTCATTAACAAAGAAACTTCCTGAGCTAAAGAATTTTATTCTGCCTGGAGGTAGTAAATCAGGCTCACTCATTCATGTTGCAAGGACATTTGCACGACGTGCAGAGAGAAGAGTCGTTACTTTGGCTGAAAAGGAAGAAGTTGATCAGGCAATTCTTATTTACCTCAACCGTCTTTCTGACTTGTTATTTACACTCGCGCGATATATTAATCATCAGGAAAAACAAAAAGAGATTAAATGGATTAAGAAATAATTGGTGGGTGAATTAGGTGAAAATCCTAAGCTGTGCCGCAACTGTAAGGTTTGTTTTCAAATCGAGCCAGAGCCCCTTTAAGTCTTCCGGAGCAGAAGCAGTTTTTCATGCAACTCCTCCGAAGCGAGGAGTTTTTTTATGCAAGAAAGAATGTCGAGACGTTCATATGCCGAGGAATTTAGATTCCCTCAACGGAAAGCTTATACATCACGTTTGGTCAC
This sequence comes from uncultured Gammaproteobacteria bacterium, assembly GCA_965230895.1. GTDB lineage: Bacteria > Patescibacteriota > Microgenomatia > Levybacterales > UBA12049 > JACDET01. The sequence goes on along the minus strand of OZ246394.1, from coordinate 1,200,009 downwards.
TGCAAAAGCTGATGCTACGATTTCCAGAATAGATGCAGTCCTTGCTCAAAACGCTGAAAGTGAATTGGAAGGAGTTAAAAGCCTCCAGAAAAGATGGAATAAAGCATTAAATCTTCCTGAAGACCGTTCTGGAACATTGGACAACTATAATCCTGTACTTGCGCGATGGGGATTTGAAAGAGCACGTTCTGAAGAGGAGAAAGAAAGCTTCCGCAATGAAGAATTTAACAATATTACGACTGCACTTCGTGAACGGCACAATACCAAAGAAAGCCGATTAACACTTACAATAGACTCAGAAAAGAAAGTCAGATATGAAGCATTTCCTGAACCATATGAAAATGTTTTAGAAAGAGGAAGAGTTTACCGTGAACGAAATGGCTCAAATGATCTCGTTCGTGAAAAAGCTGAGATAGACGGGTTTTTAAGAATTCAAGATACTTTAACTGATCCTCAAACACCTGTTGGTACTACACTTATGGTTATTTCTGCACCAAGCGAAGTAGCTGATAGCCCTTATATGCATAATTTTATTGACGGGTATCAATCTGCAATAGATCCTGAAACTGGAGATCGAATTATTAATTATGTTCGATATGCATCTTCTGTTGATACAACTGATTATGTCTCAATTGCACAACGACTGGATCCTCATTTCTTTGAGCGGAAAGCTGAACGTGAACAAACGACTGGAAAGCAAATACCATTAGATGCATGGTATCTGGAGAATCCGTTGATAATTCCGGAGCAAGAAGGCCAAACTATAGATACTGTTTTTCAGAAATATTTTGCCGAAGATGTTGGTGCAATGGAAGAAGAAGAATGGCAAAAATTAGACAAATTATATTTACCATACAAACTCTATCTCCTTGATCAAATTACGAAGGATGCTTTTGATCCTGAAGCAATAGCTCGTGCTTACAATATCATGCTATTAAGCTCAGAACGAGCTACTATGCATATAGATGGAGAAGAGCATGTTATCTTTGAATCAAAAAATAAAAAACTGCATGAAGATGCTTACAGATATATGGCTACACTTGCCCAACGTCATGGGCATGAGCAAGCTGAAGAGAGAGAAGTTGGTTGTGGTAAATCTGCAGGTGTAAAGATTGGTGGAAACAATGTGAATGCAATGTTGAATAGCGTTTCCCAATTTGGAAAGAAAGCACCTGAAGGACAAGAGTGGTTCTCCTGCCCTAAATGTTCATTTAAAGCTGATGGGCCAGTCGGGAATAGTTGCCCAGGGTGTGGTTTGACAAAAGAAGCATATGCTGAGGAATCTGGGATAAGTTGTGATTAATATGGAAGATTGTAAGCTTTGCTATAAAATTATTTGTAGACAATGTAAATGGGAGGCTGATGATCATGCTGTCTCTCAAATTCAGTGTGGGGAGTTAACTGCATGTCCTGAGTGTGGGTGGAAACCAGGTGAGATAGTCTTGTAACGTTTTTGTTAGGTTCATTTCATTGCTACCATAGCCTTAACGTGTTAAGATTTATATATGGATCCAAGTACATCTCCTGTCCAGAGTACTCCAAGTGCTCAGGCAATGATATCTGGCCGGGGTCAACCTCCTGCACCAACAATTTCGGCAGGAACTATGTCCCCATCTGAACCTGTGATACAATCAATTCCTACTCCGCCACAGGCAATTTCTGTTCATCCGGAGCAAGGTCCAGTATCGGTGGCATCTTCAGAAGATCAGGCAGATGTCCAACCAGCAAGACAGGAAGTTTCAACTAAGCCTGTTCAAAATACTGCCGAAATCAAGCGAGTTGAAGTTCAACCTACAACTCCGGAGCTGAAGGTTGAATCAAGTGTCGAAAATATTATTGAAAAGACACCTGATCTTGATAAACCGAAACTGTCCGAAGCAGTAAAAGCGGCTGGAGTGACTCATTCCGGCCCAGGTATACCGATTGATGAAAATGTGTTTAATGTAAAATCACTACCAATGACTTTTGAGCAGGCTGTTGCTGAAGAGAAGCAACATCCAAAACTTAACGATTCAAAACATTGGTTAGCAGAGCTTGTTATGTACGTGTGGAGAAAGCTAGACCCAACCCATGGGAAAACAAAAGAAGAGAAACAAGAAAATAAATTGATAAAATTTTGGAATTAAATATATGGAATTACCAGTATTAACAGTCGATAATATCTTTGTTGCTATGGCATCCCTTGTCGGAATTGTCTTATTGCTTGGGTTTCTTGCTGGATTCTTTTGGGCTTTGTATTGGGCAGTCGTTTTATACTTAAGACATCATACTCGGGAAGCAGATTCTCTCAATTCAGTCTTGTTACAAGTGACAGTTCCACGCGATAATGATACAAAGATTGATGCAGCTCAGCAAATGTTTGCAAGTCTTACGTCGATTCGTGGAAGTGGGAAATTTGAAAACTTCAAACCACAACCTCATCTTTCATTTGAGATTGTTGGTCTTCCCGGAGATATCCGATATTACGTCCATGTTCCTCAAAAGTATCGTGACTTCGTCGAGAAACAGATAAATGGTGCATATCCTGAAGCCGATATCGTCCCTGTTAATGATCCTGCTGCAAAACAACGTGATGGTGGCGTAATTGGTACCGAATATAATATCTTTTCTGATGATGGTAAAGTTGCTTTCCTTTACACAGACTTAAAATCAAGTGATTACATGCCAATAAAGGTATACAAAGATCTTGCAGTTGATCCTATGTCTTCGATCACATCAGTTCTTGCCAAGATGCAAGAAGGCGAAGGTGCAGCAATACAAATTTTAATTAAACCTGCAGATGCAAAATGGGTGAAAGCAGGCAGAACATATCTAGCAGGTCTTAAAAAGAATGAATCTAATCCAGAAAAAGCTAGTTATAAGACAGACGCGAAAGAAATGGAAGCTGTCGAAAATAAATTAAGTAAGGCAGGCTTTCATACAACCATTCGTATTGTTGTGTGTGCAAAGACAGAAGCTGCAGCAAAAGCTCATCTTTCAAATATCTTTGGGGCATTTGGCCAATTTAATGGAAGCAATGCGTTCAAGAAGCGCGAATTATTCCACAAAGGGTTATTTATGAATGATTTCATCTATCGATATTTCCCAATGTTTCGGCAGACTTCTGTTCTGACGACAGAAGAGCTTGCAAGTATTTATCATTTCCCAAACAAATCTATCTCAACTCCAGGTATTCATTGGCTTAATGCAAAACGTTCTGCTGCACCATCAAATCTCCCAACAACGGGTCTGTTTCTGGGACGCAGTACGTTCCGGGGAATATCCCGAAATGTTTTTGTTGAACGGGATGATAGGCGCAGACACACATATATTATTGGAAAAACAGGTACAGGTAAAACAGAATTTCTTAAAAGCATGATTATGCAGGACATTATGAATGGTGAAGGTTGTGCTGTTATTGATCCGCACGGAGATTTAGTTGAAGATATCATGAAAATGATGCCGCCAAAGCGTGCAGAAGATGTTATTCTTTTTGATCCTTCAGACACCGATCGTCCGATGGGCTTTAACATGCTTGAAGCAGAAACTGAACAACAAAAACATTTTGTTGTAAATTCAATCATTGGTTTGATGTATAAGCTTTTTGATCCTAACAAAACTGGTATCATCGGTCCACGATTTGAGCATGCTGTTCGTAACGCGATGCTTACTGTTATGTATGAAAAGGGAAGTACCTTTATCGAGGTTATGCGTGTCTTAACAGATCAGAACTTCGTTCAAGAGTTATTGCCAAAGGTTGAAGATCCGATTATTAGACGCTATTGGACAGACCAGATTGCTCAGACGTCTGACTTCCACAAATCTGAAGTCTTGGATTATATTACATCAAAGTTTGGACGTTTCGTTACCAACAAAATGATTCGTAATATCATTGGGCAGTCTGATAGTGCGTTCAATTTCCGAAAGGTTATGGATGAACAAAAGATTCTTCTTATCAATCTTTCTAAAGGTAAGATTGGTGAAGAAAATGCGAGCTTTCTTGGGTTAATTTTAGTTCCTAAAATTCTCGTTGCTGCGATGTCTCGACAAGATATTGTAAATAAGGAAGATCGTAAAGACTTCTTCCTCTATGTCGACGAGTTCCAAAACTTTGCGACGCCAGATTTTGCGCAAATTCTTTCCGAGGCTCGAAAGTATCGTTTGAATCTTATTGTGGCAAATCAGTTTATCGGACAGATGGAAGAAGAAATTAAAAATGCTATCTTTGGTAACGTTGGTACAATCGCATCTTTCCGTATTGGTGTAACTGATGCAAATTATCTTCAGCATGAGTTCCAACCGATCTTCAGTGAACAGGATTTAATTAATGTAGATAAATATAATTGTTATATGCGAACGATCGTAAATGGTGAGCCTGTTCGTCCATTCTCACTTGATACGACCAAGGATGTTGAGAAAGAGAAGGCTATGGAAAATCCTCGAGTAGCAGAGTTGGTGCGAGAACTATCACGATTGAAGTATGGAAGATCAGTCGACGTTATCGAAACCGAAATTGCTACCAGAGCGAGACTATAGAATATTACTTCGTAGAGAGTGAGGCTTTTTGAGCTTTATCCTTCTCTTCAAGAACAAGAGGTGAAACTTTAAATAATAATGTCAAAGCCATTATTATCGCAAATCCGCACATAATACTTGGTATTGCTGCAATTGTCGCTGGGTTAATCATATTTGCAACAGTCGTTGGAACCATGAATGAAAGGTAACCAAAAACGAGCCAAGCAAGCGCTTTCTTATGATTCCCGTTTGCAATACGAGTTCGTCCATGCCAAGCCAAGAGGACTCCTGTTACAAGCCATCCGTAATAATATATTCCGTATGGAATTGCTGCATAGGGTGCAATACTGAAGATGACGTAGTTCCCAAGACATTGTTGTGATTGCATACCATGTCCTACAAATAAGAAAAATGTAGCAAAAATTGCTGCGCTTCCATAAGCAGCTGCTAGCAGTGCGCTATTCTTCTTCTTTGCAATTTGAAGACCCATGTGTATTCCTAGTGGGGGAAGAATCGTGATTGAAGCATATCCGAGTCTAGCCCAATCAAGACTCGAAAGCATAAATGCACCTTCGCAAACCATATATTCAGCAAGCTGGAAAAGTGAAAGGAATCCAAGCATCGCAATAATCAGTTGAGCTATTCTGTCCAATTTATAGCGGAAAAGTGTATACAAGGCTGCACAGATCTCAATTAAGAAAGTAGTGAGCATAACTAACGGTGAGAAGCAATAAAGATAAAAGCTTTTCTTTTTGTTCATTTTTTAAGTATATCATTTTAAAGTTTCGAGCAATAGTTACTAACTTTGCTCCAATGCCGATTAGTTTAGAAGTTTTTAGTCATGAGGAAAAAACCGATAAGAGCAATCGTTATTAAAGCAAAGACATTGCTAATACGAATAATGAGCTTAATATATTGTGGGACATATAATCCGATCTTTTTGTTAGCACGAATTGTCCTTACAGAATATAGCCAATTAAAAAATACGATGACTCCAATAAGAAATACATAGCAAGAAAAAATAATAATTTTCAGTATCTCCATAAACCTCCTTACCTTTTTCCCCAACTATGTCCCTGGAACCAAATCGGAACAATTGGCTCATTCTTTTGGCTACCATCAAGGAGTTGCTGTGTTAAAAAGTTTCCAACCTCATGACATTCTCGAATATCTTTCATAATAAATTCTTCTTGATGTGTCGGTCTATCAAACGTAATGATGATATCTCCAAGATCAATAAGATCTTCTATAAAGCCATTTGTTTGGAAGTCAATTTCTGTACAAAAAACTCTGTCTAACATTACATCATTTACGACATATGAGGTGAGAGGAGTATATCGAAATTCCAGAATTTTTCTATTTGTTAGAAGATAAATATGGAAATACCAGTCAATAATGAGTTTTGCAAGAATTCCAAACGATAAACTTATCAGTAAAAAGCTTGAGGTTATAAAAAGTGGTAATGAGGAAAGGACTCTCTCAAATAAAAGATACGCACTACCGATACAAAAAACAGTTATAAGGAGTAAAAATAAGATAGGAAAGACAACAACATATGGATGTTTCCGAATAACAAGCAACAGACTTTCGTCCTTTAACGTAAGGAAAGTCTTCCAATCTCCAGTTGCTATTCTACCTTTATCCATGTTACCCTCCTTCATGGCGCAGTAGTAATGTACATGTAAGCGAAACAAGATTAGGATACGCTTCTCAGTTAAATACTATATTAGAAATAATCTAGAAATAGGTAAGAGAAAATGTAACTGAACACGAATTTTGCTCTGAAAGAAAGAAATGTATTATAATGTATATCTGCCATGGAGACTGGACAATTAATTGGAATTTTTTTAACAGGACTACTTGCTGGAGGACTCTCGTGTATGGCCGTTCAGGGCGGCCTCCTTGCTGCTACTATTGCACAGCGACATGAATCACATCTTACAGAGAAAGCTGTGAGCGGTACAATGCAACCAATACTCTGGTTTCTTCTGTCGAAGCTTACTGCATATACAATTCTTGGATTTCTTCTTGGTTGGCTTGGATCCACACTTCAATTCAGTTTAAATTTACAAATTGCTCTTCAGGTAGTTGTAGCGATATTTATGTTAGGTACAGCACTGAATCTTTTAAAGGTTCATCCGATATTTCGTTATTTTGTAATTCAACCCCCATATTTTTTAACGAAGTTAATTCGTAAGGAAACAAAAAGTAAAAATATTTTTGCGCCAGCTATTATTGGAGCTTTTACAGTATTTATTCCATGTGGTGCAACACAGGCCATGATGGCTCTGAGTATTGGATCAGGTAATCCACTTACAGGAGCACTTATTCTTTTTGCTTTTGTTTTAGGAACATCTCCTATATTCTTTTTGCTTGGCTACTTTACAAGTAAGGTAACATCTTCGACAACGGAATTGATTACAAAATTCGCTGCAGTTATTCTCTTATCATTTGCTTTATTCAATTTTAATAATGCAATTGCCTTGACTGGAAGTAATTATACGATAGATGGGATGGCAAAGAACGTTTGGTGTACATTAAGCTTTTGCACAAGTGAGAGAAATATCCCTGCGCCTACCAATGATACAAATATTGTTATTAGTTCAGCAGGGTACACGCCACATAACTTCTCTGTAAATGCAGGAGCTGCTGTCACGATCCATCTTGAGAATCAAGATAGCAATAATTGTGCACAAGCATTTACAATTCCTGAACTTGGAGTAGAAAAAATTGTACCAATGGGTACTTCTCAAACCGTAACATTTACAGCTCCTCAAAAAACAGGACAAATTTCATTTATGTGTAGTATGGGAATGTATAGAGGTACAATTAACGTTATTTAATGATAAAAACTGTTACTTTTAAAGTTGAAGATTTAGATTGCGCTAGCTGCGTTATTAATATCGATGGAATGCTTGAAGATACTGAAGGCATTAAAGAATCTAGAACGAACTATGCAAAAGAAAGGACCTCTGTCACTTTTGACCCACAAAAGATAAAGACTGAAGAAATACTCAAAGTAATTAATAAGACTGGCTATAAGGCCTCAATAGTTAATTAGTTGATTGAAGTTTAGTTATCGTGGTTGTCGCAAAGTCCTGTATATCTCCAGCTAAAAGTGATAAATTTTTTCCCATTGTTTCGACAATGCTTCTTTTTCGGCACACTTCTGCTAACGCCGTTATATCCTCAGGTGAGGGATCAATAACTTCAGTAGTCTTGGGATACATGATAGATTCTGTCGTATCAACGTGCGGCATCCCAAGTGCATGGCCCATTTCATGCGCGAGCGTATGAATCAATTCCTGACGTGAGTTATTGAAGTAAATAATGATTCTCTCATCACGACCTTCTCGGATATAAATTCCCTCTTCCGGCTTCTGTTCAAGCGTGTGATTATATGCATCAACTTTTTGGTCTAACTCTTGAATCTGTGTATTATATTGATCTGTAGATTGATTAAGTGTTTCCGCCATTGATTGCAGTTCTTTTGCTTCTTGTTGTAGTGATCGTTGTTCTTGAAGAAGTTTATTGTACTCATCTTCTGGTGCGCCGCCTTGATCATTCCAATAAGAAATCCGATTATTTAAAGCTGCATTTCTTTGCTTAAATTGGCTTGCCCGTGTCTCATATTCAGCAATTTCTGGCTTAAGTGTGTCTTTCTGTTCATCGACTTGCGTATTGAGATCGTTAATCTGTGAATTAAGAAATTGTCGTTCGTCATACGTTAAACTTATTGTAAGCTTAGATTCTGGATCATACTTAAACAGAGGTTCTTCGTCAGCATTCTTCCAAACTCCTGCAGCTTCTTGCGTTGCAGCTAAAAAGTTTTCTTTTGAAATTTTAAAACGTGGATCAACTTCTCCAATACTATATGTTCGTGGGACAGCGCATGGAGATTGCGAAACAATTGCTTCCGCTGTTGCAACTATTGCGGTACGATTTACATAGCCCAAAGCAAGAAGACCGATAAAAACGATAGCCCAAATAACTCTCTTCATCAATCCTATTCTATACCACAGAAGTTTAAAAAGCCACAAAAATTTAAGGATTAATGGAAGATTTCCATGCCTGGAACAGTAGATTTGTGCTTTTTAATTTTCGCGATAAAGAATCCTTCCATGGTAGCGCTTGGAGTTACTCTTGATGTATGTTTTGCATGCTCAAACGTTCGCTTCTTCCAAGAGTCTAATGCTGGAGTAAGTGATATATTTGGAATTTCTATTTTTTCTACACTGACAGCATTGGTAGTATTACCATTAACTCTTTTGATGACCCATTCAATAACATCTTCATTTTCTTCGGGAGACAATGTACAAGTGGAATAAATGATTGTTCCTCCAACATCAGTTGCCGAAATTGCTGAGCGGAGCAAATATTTTTGTAAAAGTGCAAGCTGTTTAATCTTCTTTGGTGACCAATCTTGATATGATTTTGGATCACTACACAAAATTCTTCCTTCCATACTGCAAGGAACATCGACTAGAGTCTTCTTGAATACTTCAGGGTAACGTTTCCAAAATGTTTCACCTGCATGGTTTTCAATTTTTGTATTTGTTACTCCATATTGTTCAAGATTATCTTTGAGCTTAAAAATTCTTTTTCGGCTCAGGTCATTTGCAACAATCTCTCCATTGTTCTGCATAAGATCTGCAATTTGTGTCGTTTTACTTCCAGGTGCGGCAGCAATATCAAGAATCCTTTCATCAGGCTTTGGATCAAGTGCAAGTGCTGGAATCATACTTGAAAGATTTTGGATATAAATATTTCCTGCTGTATATACATCTGACTCGGTTAACTCTCGTACGGATTTATTTCTGAGTAAAAACGCGTCTCCGTACCAACGTACTTGTTCAAGATCAAATCCCTGAGCTTCAAGTTTTTGCTTGACGTCAGTTGTTTTAGCGCGTAATGTATTAACACGAAATGATGGGATCGGCCGCTCTTCAAATGCTTTAAGAACATTTGGCAGATCTTTTTCAGAATAAAGCATTCCTATTCGTTCAAGAAATTTTTCTGGTAAATTACAATTATGCATAAATGCATTATACAAGATTATGCGTATGTATGCTTTGAAGAGTCAAACATGGTACAATACTCTCATGAATAAGAAACGTGTTTTATCAGGAATTCGTGCTACTGGACGCCTTCATTTAGGTAACTATTTGGGTGCGATAAAAGGAATGCTTGCTCTTCAAGAGGATCCAGATTACGAGACACTATACATGGTGGCAGATCTCCATGCATTAACAACTCCGTACAATGTTGAAGAATTACGTAAAGATCGAAGAGAGATAATTATGGATTATCTTGCTGCAGGACTTGATCCAGAAAAAAGTACCTTATTTCAACAATCAGAAAGTCCGCATGCTGAATTAGCATTTTATTTCTCTAGTGTACAGACAATCGCTCGGATGCAGCATTTGCCAACTTTTAAGGATAAAGTAAAACAGCATCCTGACTCAGCAACAATGGCACTTCTTAATTATCCAATTCTGATGGCTGCAGACATCCTTATTTATAAAGCTGATAGTGTTCCCGTAGGAATTGATCAAGAACCGCATATAGAAGTGACTCGTGAAATTGCAAGAAAAATGAATCAGGAATATGGCACGGATTTCCCAGAGCCAAAGCGTTTTAAAACAGAAGGTGAGTATGTTCCATCACTTTTGGGAGAAGGGAAAATGGGCAAATCAATAGAAGGAAGTTATATAAACTTAGTTGATGATTTAGAAATCATTAAGAAAAAAGTTGCAAAGATACCAACAGATAGTGGAACCAATGGTGGTGCAATTCCGACTGAAGGTGGTGTAGGAAGTTTATTTACAATTTTCAAATTATTTGCAGAAAAGGATCGCTTTATTAAATATGTAGAAGATTATCGTGAGAAAAGAATTCGATATGGCGAAATGAAACAAGAATTAGCAGAAACTATTTATAAAGACTTACAACCATTCCAAGAAAAGCGAAAATATTTTGAAGAGAATCCTCACGAGGTTGATCGAATTATTCAGGAAGGTAATGAAAAGGCAAAATCAATCGCACAAGCAACGGTTCGTGAAGTTCGAGATAAAATGGGACTTTTATAAATTGAAACTTTCTAATCCTCAAATCAAAACATTTCAAGAGAAGATTCTTACATGGTACACTGCAAATCAACGGGATTTGCCATGGAGAAAAACTCGTGACCCGTACCGAATTCTTGTTTCTGAAATTATGTTGCAACAAACACAAGTGAATCGGGTTATTCCAAAATATGAAGCATGGTTTGAAGCATTTCCAACAATTCAAGATTTGGCAAAGGCGCCTGTTTCAGACGTCTTAAAACATTGGTCAGGGCTTGGTTATAATCGGCGCGCATTAAATCTGAAGAAAACTGCACAAGTAGTTGTTGATCGATTTAATGGAATTTTTCCTAACGATGAAAAAGAATTATTATCTCTTCCAGGGATTGGGCAATACACGGCACGGGCTATCATGTGTTTTGCTTTTGATCAACAAGTAGCTGTTGTGGATATTAATGTTAAAAAAGTTATTTTAACCCAATTATTGAAGAATCAAAGAATGATTCATTTAGCAGATGCAACGAAATCAAAAATAGATAAGGTTAGTGACAAAGAAATTGCTGCGATAGCAGAGACTCTCGTTCCGCAAGGGAGGGCTTATGATTGGAATCAGGCATTGATGGACTACAGTAGTTTGATGTTAAAAAAAGAAAAAATAGATATTCCCAAACAATCAACATTTAAAGGTTCGCGGAGGTACTACAGAGGGAAAATCGTAAAACTTCTTATAAAGAAGAGAGAAATTCCGTTGCAAGATATAGGGGCCCTCCTTAAGGAAGATTTTTCAGAAGAGGATAATGCACTTATTAATAGTATTATTTCTGAAATGAAGAAAGAGGGGTTTATTGTTATTGAAAATAATAGGATTAATTTATCCTCATAGTATTGACTTCTCAGGCTAAACTATTATAATGAGCTCTTGTCATGAGCACAAAAGAAACTTTTTCAACTGCGTTTAATTGTATGGACGGACGCACACAAGTTCCGGCAGCAGATTTCCTCCGAGATAAAACTGGAGCTGACTATATCGATACGATTACAGAACCCGGTATTGAAGGCTATATTGTTGCTGGTGTTGATGGTCAGAGGAATAACCTTGTACAGATTAGAAAGAAATTATTAATATCGACACAATTGCATGATTCTTCTGGAATAGGTATTTTTGGTCATGAAGAATGTGCTGGAAACCCTGTCAGTAATGAAGCAAAAGAAGAACAGTTAGCAATAGCAACTCGGATAGTAGAAGGGATCGCAAGGGGTGCTGGGTTTAGAGGGAATGTCTATACTGGCCTTATTACACGATCACCCGAGGGTCCATGGGTTGTAAATCCGATTACTGTTCCAAGAGAAGTTTTTCGAGCTCCAAGAAGAAAATAATATTACTTATATTCCTCCTTAACCTCTTTTGAATATTTCTCTAATAACTTATGGATTTTCGGATCAATAATTATTCTACAATATGGCGCATTAGGGTTATTCTCATAATAATTTTTATGTTCATCTTCTGCAGGAAAGAAAGAAGAATATCCTGAAATAGCTGTAACAATAGGCTCTTTATACGCACCTGATTCATCTAATTCTTTTTTTACTTTTTCTGCAACTTCTTTCTGTTCATCATTATGATAAAAAATCTCAGAGCGATATTGTGTCCCTACGTCGTTCCCTTGACGGTTTAATGTTGTTGGATCATGGGTTGCAAAAAAGATATGCAAAAGAGTTTCATAGGAGATTATATCAGGGTCATATTCGATTTGAAGGGATTCCGCGTGACCGGTTTCTCCAGAAGCCACTTCATAATACGATGGATTTTTAGTTGTTCCACCTGAATAACCTGATTGTACTGATGCTACTCCCTTTAGTCGCTGAAATACAGCTTCAGTACACCAAAAGCATCCATTTGCGAAAGTCGCTGTTTGTAATTGTGCCATGAAATTAGTCTAGCGTACTTACACAAAAAAGAAAAGGTTTTTGAAGCTATTTCTATTTATTCTAGCCTTATTCTTACATTTATTTCACTTTTAGCTTACCTCAACAATTTAAAATAACTATACCTAAAGGAGGTGATATCTATGGCAACAGTCATTAATAACCCACCAGCGCAACAGTCAGCACAGCAGCCAGTTGAATCAAATGGAAATGGCAGTGGCTTTCTAGTTGGAATCATTCTTTTAATACTTTTTGTTCTTGCACTTATTTATTACGGTTTACCATACCTTAATGCAGGTATGAATGCTGGAACACAAGTTAATGTGCCAGACAAGGTTGATGTAAACGTCAAGCAGCAACCCTAAGCTTACACATTGAAACTAAGGGATAGGAGAGGTGAGAATTTGCTTCTCCTATCCTATTTTTGTTAAGCAAAAATTAAGGGAAGAAACTTACGGTAAAAGGTATATACTTAATCTATGTCAGAAGAAATAATCTCAGTTAAAAATCTTACGAAACGCTTTAAAGATTTTACAGCCGTAAACGATGTATCATTCTCCGTTCCAAAAGGTCAAATTTTTGCTTTCCTCGGACCAAATGGCGCTGGTAAGAGTACGACTATCAAAATGCTTACAACATTACTTTTACCAACCTCAGGTGAAATACTCATTAATGGACATGATGCATTAACTAATCAAGATGCAGTACGTAAATCGTTTGGGATTGTCTTCCAGGATCCAAGTCTTGAAGATGAGTTAACAGCGTATGAAAATATGGAGTTTCATGCTGTCTTATATAACATAAAAAAAGAAAAATATAAGAAAGATATTCAGGATTTATTAACATTAGTCGAACTGTGGGACAGAAAAGATAGCTTAGTAAAAACGTTTTCTGGTGGTATGAAGCGTCGCTTGGAAATTGCTCGAGGTTTACTTCATCATCCTAAAATATTTTTTCTTGATGAACCAACTCAAGGGCTTGATCCACAAACAAGAAATCTTATGTGGCACTACATAAAGAATCTTAGCGAGAAAGAGGGAATAACAATTTTCTTTACGACGCATTATCTTGAAGAAGCAGAAGAGTATGCAGAACGGATTGCAATCATGGATCATGGACATATCCTCACTGAAGGCACACTCAAACAACTCTTAGAGAAAACTGGTAAAAAAAGTCTTGAAGAAGCGTTTCTTAAATTGACCGGTAATAGTATTCGTGAAGAATCAGCAAGTGCAGTTGATCGTTTACGTAATAGACCTTTCATACGAGCAAGATAAACATTATGAATGCAATTTATATATTATGGCTGAGAGAATTAAAGCGGTACTTCCGTTCTCGTTCTCGAATGATTGGATCTCTCGGACAACCAATCCTATTTCTTTTTGCATTAGGTTTCGGATTGGGCCCTGTCTTTCAAAAAGCAGGGCAGGGAAATTACTTTCAATTCCTTGGTCCGGGAATTATCTCAATGAGTATTTTATTTACCGCAATTTTTGCTGGCATTCAAGTTATTTGGGATAAACAATTTGGTTTTTTAAAAGAAACACTTGTTGCTCCTGTTCCGCGATTACATATTATGTTGGGTAAAACATTTGGTGGAGCGACGCTGGCTGTAATGCAAGGATCATTTGTTTTTATTTTAGCTACTATTTTTGGTTTTCGTCCTGACTTCTCGCTTCTTCCTTTAACCTTCCTGTTCATGATTTTGGTAGCAGTTTTTTATACTGGGGTAGGAATTGCGCTTGCATCAATTCTCGAAGATATCAGTGGATTTCAACTTATTATGAATTTTTTAGTACAGCCGACGTTTTTTCTTTCTGGGGCATTATTCCCTTTAAATAATTTACCGCCTGCTTTAGGTGCAGTGACCATGATTGACCCTTTAACCTATGGAGTCGATGGTATTAGAGGGACATTAACTGGTGCTAGTCATTTTGGGTTAGGGCTGGATCTTCTGATACTTTCAGTTTTGACAGCAATTGTCTTAACTGTTGGAGCATATTTATTCTCTAAAGTGCAGATTTAAAAAGAGATGATTACATTGATCGAAGATCAGTAAGAGGAATAATCTCTGAGTACATATATTCTTTTCCGGATGCATCTACAGCAGCAAATCTGTACTCATATGAAGCACCTTTTTTAAGATGGGAGATAGTGTATGATCCAACAGTAGGAGACACATTTTGAACTGAGTTAGTGAATTCTTTCTCATCTGCCTGTTTGTAATAGATAGTATATGAAACAGCATTTTGGAGATCGTTAGGAACTTTAACGGTTGCTTCTGCAAAAGCACCACGCATAATGCTTGTCCCTGCTACAGACTTCATAACATCATGTCGATTTAATGTAATCGCTCCAACGACAAAGAGGGCGAGAACTGCACTGACAATGACAATTCTATGGAAAACGATAGTTTGACCGCCGCTTGTTACTTTTCTTGTTGTACGGCGAGTACTCTTCGATGAACTTGTTTTAGTGGACAGTTTCTTTTTCATCTATATTTAGTAGAGCAGATCAAAGAAGCTCTGTCAAGAGTTAGGCAAAAGTAATCTTGCTCTTTTCGAACTCTCGCTTGACTAAGTATCGGTATTTTCTTCCTAATTCCCATCTGCGAATAGGTTGCGTAATCAACGTAACTCTTAAGATCATAATTTCAGGATTTCTAAAATCTTCAATCCCATTAACTGCAGAGCCATTTAAAACTGCATCGCCTAGCTTGTCATCTTTTTTTAGATCATCAAGAGCTTTTTCTGCACATTTGATAGTTTTATTAATATCTTGATTTGCTTTAAGGGGGAGATCAATAAGGACATTTGCTTTATTCCGTGAATAGTTTGAGATTCCCTTTATTTGTCCATTGGGAATTAAATAAAGTGAGCCATCTTGGCCCCGAATAGTCATTGTTCTTGAATCCATCCTTTCTACATATCCTTCAACATTGTCTGCTATTTTTACATAGTCACCCATAGCTACAGAATCATGGGAAAGAAGAAAAAGACCAGTAACAAAGTCTTCAATAATTGATCGTGCTCCAATACCAAGAATGATACCAATAATCGAGGCTGAGGCCAGAAGTGGAGTCAGGTCAATCCCCAAGAGTGTCAAAATAATATATGCCGTGATAGAATAGACAACTGCAGTTATCATATTTCGAGTAATAACCGTAAAGCGTCGTGCACGTCTGTTGTCAAAATGCTTTGGAACTTTGATAAGCGATCGGAGAATATTATCAACCAAAACAGCGACCAGCAATGTTATACCCACATAAATGTAGTTTTTAATCATCTCAGAGGAGAAAAGAGGGAAGTCATTAAGATTCATAGGATAGTTCCAGTATAAAAAAATAGGAATGTAATGGCAAGTTATGCTTCGTAGACGACTACCGGAGCCATACCATACGGATAGAACACGTGGTTTTCATTGTCTTGGGTCGAATCAAGATGTCTATGAAGTGCTGTTGTTATTCCTAAAGCGTTGGTTTGGGTAAGCTTTAGCTCTTTCTCTGGTCTATCCCAGCGAGGAGCAAATCTTGTCATATATCTACCAGCGATTTCACCTGCAGTATCCTCTGTATCTGTTCTCCAGTAGGGAGGTATTAAAGCTCTAATTTCAAGTTGTCCAGTAATTGGTCTTAAATTGTTTCCTGCGACTCTATCGATGCTTCGCAATGTAGTTTGATCAGCTCTTCTCATCTCTTCAGCGAGGTAACCCTCAACGTACGATACCACAGGTAAAGGTGTTATAAGTCCTTGATATACATATCCTTCTTCTACTGTAACAACATCATTCTGTTGTACAGTTTCTCTTGACTGATCAACCCCATGTTGTGCGCTTGTAGGCTTTTTTATATATTTGCCTGACTCAACTACTGTTTCTCCTGCCCCATAAACTGGAACATACTGATCAGCAAGCGGGTTGGCGTCTTCGATCATTTTTTTTCTAACATCTGGCATCATTTTTTTGTCACCGAGATGTTGCCATGAAGGATGCCAAACCCAATTAACGGAACTATCTCGTAGAAATTGTGCTATTAAATCTCCTTGTTCCTGAGCAGCTTCTTTATCAGGATTTGCATTAATCGTGTCCCACAAAACATCAAGATCATATTGTGCCATTCGCGCAAACGCATGCTTTACATATTCGGTTTTTGACGTATCTTTTATCGGTTTACCTTGTTCATCTCTTTTTGCATCAAGTGGTTTTTCAGGGTCTTCAATGTACGGATGATAATAGTATCCATTCTCATCTTTGCCAATGATATCCAATGGCGAAATTGGGAGGCTGTCTGGATTTCCCATAAGCCGCTGCATACCAACTTTATCTGGTCTCGTGGAATCAAATGGGAAAGTATCCATTACTACAATAGGTTCTCCTCCCGCAAACAATTCTGGGAAGCTTGCATAAATATCTGCTGGAGAAGTTTCACCGAATCTTGTGTTTGAAGCAGTTGTATCATACCCAGCTGCTTCCAGTCTATCCGCTAAGACAGTTTCATAGCTAATGGCGGTATGAATCTCAAGTATAGGAGTATGTAATTCTCCATCTTTACGGCTTAAAAGAGTGTCGAATTCTAGCGGCAATCCAAATCCCTTATCTATTCTGCTATCAAGTTGCTTATTTACCTCGGGATCATTAATGACATGGGGCCCAAACATAACGGGAGCATCCTTTAGCCATTCTGTGACGCCACCTTGTTCTTTTATCTTTGCCAAAATGATGTCATGGGTTGCCTTTGCTCCAGCGACGATTTGCTCTGAAAGGGTAGACGGCAACTCAACAGGATGTCCCATTTGTAATAAATGTTCACCTGCATCAGGTACAAGATTTTTTTGTAAGAGCTTATCCCAATATGTTTTTGCTTCATCGGTGGGTAATGCGTTGATAGTAAAGGTTCCGTTTGGATTTTTATAAAGGGTATCGAGGTCTTTTTCTGAAGCGCTCTTAATATGTTCATGAAACGATTTCGCAACATCAACAGTTACAGCCATTACAGCTTCTTTTTCTTCCATCCCTGATTCAATTCTGTCCTTAGCACCCTGCATCATCCAATGGCTGATATTCCCGATACCAGTTTCATAGAAACCTTTAACAGATGTAATTCCTTCAGCATCTTTAAATTTCTCCATAGTTTTATCAGGGTCAAGAAATGCTCTACTTACTTCTGCAATTATTCTTGGAGGGAGACCTTCATAGGCAATACCATGTGCCTCGTCTATAAATGGTTCTTGTACAAATTCTCTTAGCTGTGTCCAAAGCTCTCTTGTCGTATGTTCTTCTCCGTCCATACCTTGTAAGATTGCATCTGCTCCATGTTTTGCAACGCGCATACTATTATGATGAGCTATCTCAAATGATTCGGTTGATGGTTCTTGGCCAAATAATGCTGGATAACGTTCTTGAACTTGCTCAAAGTCTCCATTAATAATATGCATTTGCATCTTCCATCCAAGTCCACGTACAAATTCGCGCATGGAAACAACTCGTTCTATTTTGCCTCCAGCGGGATCAAGTGTGCATAATTCAAGAGTGCCATGCGGTGGTATGTCAACTCGATATCTATCTGTGTGATGCCCACCTTCTCGTCCTGCAGTTGGAACTTCACCTTTTTCCAACTTTGCACCAATAGATGCCAAGAATTCTTCCTCATCTTCTGGAATTGGTTGTCTCAGAACTCCTCCAGAAGGGGATCCAAAAAATCTTCCTTTTGGTCTGTATGAATGATGTTCGCCTTGTTCTAAGTTTTCTATCGTTGCTTCCTTCCATGGATCGCCATCAACTCCAGGAGCAGTACCATATCGTTCTTCAGGATTAGGCTCTAAACGTCCATCCATAAATGGTCCAGAAAGAGTTGCACCCAAAAGAATAGGTGATACATGCTGTAAATGATTGATTACTTTGCGGGCAGCTAAATGATCGAGCACTTCTACGTGTGGTTGAATTGATGCAATGTCAAAATGTTGTGCTGCATCCCATCCTTGAACATCGAATGTTATTTTTTGTGTATATGGATCATCAGTTATTTCCTCTGGTTGTAGTCGTCTATGTGGGATATTTGCTATTGGTGCAATATTTACTCCAGTTTCGTCTGCAATTTTTACAAGTGATTTTAGCGTGCCTAGGTAACTTCTGTTTCTTCGTTTAATATCCGTTCCATGATCGAAGGTTAACTCAACACAATTTGCAGCCATTTCCACTGTGTATCCAATCTCTTCTTGACCATTTTCTTGTGCAGTTGCATTAAATCTTTCTAGCGCAGTCCTGAAAGGGTCTCCTGGATTCATTGCCGAGACTGTTTCGCCTTGGTCATCAAAAATAAAATATTCTCCTTCAAGACCAGAATCAATTTCAGTAAAACCTAATTTTTCTGGCGGCTTATCCTCCATATAAATACCTTTAACATCACTTTTCGTAAGCCCTTCAGGGTTTTTTCTAAAATAGGAAGGTCTTACATATGCTTCTGTTGTCGTTGCAGTTGTAAGTAGTCCACCTTGTCTAAGCGGGTCAAATGGAGGTTTATCATATGGTGCAAGAAGCTCCGCCGGAGATACAATTTCTCCGCCCATATCTTTATGGCCTTTTCCCTTTCTTTCTTTATGTGTTGGTTCGCGTTCAGTCATAGAGTCTTTCCAATCAAATCATTCCACAGCAAGAAAGCTCTTTCATAGAAAGAATTAAAAAAATGTGAGTGGCGGGCGTTATTGCTCCTAAAAGAGTATTAATCCGTCATGTAGAGCGCATGAAATGGGGTGTCCGTCGATTTGATTATGAGTTTTTAAAGTCCAAAGATTGTGTTAACAATCTCTTTGGTAACTTTATTATAACACATGTTTATGGATGAGCAACAGGGATATCCTAAGGGCAAAATCTAATTTTTTGATTGACCAACATAGATAAGTACAGCATCTTTATATGCATTGAATAAATCTGAAGTATTTCTATAAGCCATATCTGATGGTTGGAGTAATTCTAGGTGTGGTTGAATCCCAAAATAAAAAGGATGAGTGGGATTCTCAATGATTTCAATAATTCTTTCCGGTGACTCTCCAGAAGTTTGCATTTTCCCCGGACTTGCTATTGCTTGATGATGCCTGGATATAATACTTCTTAATCTATTTGTACCAAAAATATTGTGTGCTTGTGTATTTTCAAATACGACAATATCGTGAAAACTTGACTCTCCTTCAACATCAATTGAAACACCATGGGGCTCTTTTGTAATATCTGGTATATGCTGAAAAAGCTCTCCTCCATTTGCGATCGCAAGCATC
Source organism: uncultured Gammaproteobacteria bacterium (assembly GCA_965230895.1). Taxonomy (GTDB): domain Bacteria; phylum Patescibacteriota; class Microgenomatia; order Levybacterales; family UBA12049; genus JACDET01. The sequence goes on along the minus strand of OZ246394.1, from coordinate 1,180,256 downwards.
TGAGCTCCTCTACAAATACCTAAAGTTGGTTTTTCATCATCGAGTAATCTTTTCGCAAGTTCTAATTCAAATCTATCTTGTTCTCTATTGATCTCTCCGGCAGCACTATGTGTCCGCTGGCCATAAAGTTGAGGATCAATGTCGCTACCACCAGGAAACACGACACCGTCGACTTTGTTGTATAAGGATTTGATTTCGCTTGGTCGCATTGTCACAGTTGCTACTAGCGGTTGAAATCCTTCACGTTGCAGTTTATGAAAACTTTTGCTCGTAATAATTCCTTCTGATTTAAGATTTGAAATAGGCAGAGGTATGAGAATTCTTGGTTTTTCCATGTCGAAGCATTATATCGACACATTAATTCTTCAGCAAGCTCTTCTTTACAGAGATCTTTACTATTACTGTATCCTTACGCATTTTTGGTTTTATTCTTAGGCAGAAGCCTTAAGATTAAATTAATCAATTAGATGTTTAATAAAGAAAAGATAGGTTGTCTTTAAAGCCATTCTGAATCGACCCGTAAGGACTAACGATCAGTAATGACAGATAACCTTCTCTTTTAGAAACAAGAATCTTACAGAAAGGAGGATACATAGGCAGGTATGATAGCATTTATCGAAAAACAATTACGAAATATTTTTGGATCATTTTTTACAGTATTTACGGCTCCAGTACGTTAAAATATACTCAAATTAGCACTTGACATGACGCATTGCTAATTGTAAAATTGGGGAAGATATGGATAACATTCAAGATCTTCTCAAGCCAGTCTCCCCAACAGAAGCCCTTGAGAAATTCACAATCAATTTAACAAATAATGCGAAACAAGGAAAGATTGATCCTGTCGTCGGTAGAGAAGTAGAAATTCGCCGAGTAATGGAAATTCTCTCGAGGAGAACAAAGAATAATCCAATCCTCATAGGTGACCCTGGCGTTGGTAAAACCGCAATCGTAGAGGGACTCGCTCAAAAAATAATTGAACATGCAGTCCCAACTCCACTTAAAGATAAAGAACTTGTTGTACTCGATTTTGCACAGCTTCTTGCTGGTGCGAAATTTCGTGGCGAATTTGAAGAACGATTAAAAGGAGTGATTAAAGCTGTAGAAGAAGCAGATGGTAAATATGTTATGTTCATCGATGAGCTCCACACACTAGTTGGTGGTGGAGCAGCAGAAGGTTCAACCGATGCTGCCAATATTCTCAAACCTGCACTTGCTCGTGGGAGTCTTCGTATGATTGGCGCGACAACAATTGCCGAATACAGAAAGTATATTGAGAAAGATCCTGCGCTTGCCCGAAGATTTCAACCAGTTGCCGTAGACGAGCCGACAATAGAAGATACGATCTCTATCCTTCGAGGGATTAAGCAAAAATATGAGCTTCATCATGGGATTCGCATTACAGATAATGCAATTATCGCTTCAGCAAGACTATCTGCTCAATACATTCCACAACGATTTTTACCAGATAAAGCAATTGATTTAATCGATGAGGCAGCGGCAGCGATAAAAATTGAGACCGAAAGTATGCCCGCAGAATTAGACGAGTTGAAGAGGAAGATTACGCAAATAGAAATTGAATTGGCTGCTCTTAAACGTGAAAAAACTGAAATTGCAAAAAGTAGAAAAGCACAGCAAGAAAATGAATTAGAAAAGTTGAAAGAGAAGTCACAGAAGCTCGAAGAACGATGGACAAAACAAAAAGATATGATTCAAAAAATTCAGGAGATTCGTGCAAAGATTGATGCTCATCGAGTGGAGCTAGAGCAAGCAGAGCGCGATGTTGATTTACAAAAAGCAGCAGAAATTAAATATGGCAAAATTCCTGAGCTGGAGAAGAAATTAAAAGAGCTTCATGACGAATGGGATCAAATTCCTTCAGAAGAACGAGTACTTCGTGAAGAAGTCGATGATGATGATATCGCAAGAGTTGTGAGTCGATGGACCGGAATTCCAGCAACCAGAATCCTCTCTACAGAATCAGAGAGATTGTTACAACTTGAAGATGATCTGAAGGATCAAGTCGTTGGGCAAGAGGAGGCAGTAACTGTTTTATCTCGAGCAATTCGCAGATCCCGTTCAGGTCTTGGCGAAAAAGATAAACCAATTGGATCGTTCCTTTTCTTAGGTCCAACAGGTGTCGGTAAAACCGAAACAGCAAAAGCCCTCGCTCGAATATTATTCAATGATGAGCATGCTATGACACGAATTGATATGAGTGAATATATGGAATCACATGCTGTTGCTCGATTGATTGGCGCTCCTCCAGGATATGTCGGATATGATGAAGGAGGACAATTGACCGAAGCAGTCCGCCGTAGACCATATTCAGTTATCCTTTTTGATGAAATAGAAAAAGCACATCCACAGGTCTTTAATGTATTTTTGCAACTCTTAGATGATGGACGATTAACAGATAGTAAGGGAACGACAGTAGATTTCAGAAATACAATTATTATTATGACAAGTAATCTTGGTGGAGATGTAATCCGTGAAGCAAAAGATAAAGAAGATGCAAAGAAAAAAGTTTGGGATGTCCTGCATGGACATTTCAGACCAGAATTTCTTAATCGCTTGGATTCAGTTATTATTTATAACTCACTCTCCCCAAAAGATCTAATGAAGATAACTGAACAACAGCTTGAGCATGTAAAGGAACGCATGTCTGAAAACGGCATTGAATTGAAGATCACTGATGAGCTTGCTCTCTACTTTGCTGAAGTTGGATATGATCCTGTCTTTGGTGCAAGGCCACTACGAAGAGCAATAGAGGAAAAGCTAGTAGATGAAATTGCTATGCGAATTATAGAAGGGACCATAAAGCCTGGAGATGTTGTCGAGCCAAGAGTTAATGACAACAAACTCATCCTCTAATAACCTCCGGACAGTGTATAATAAAAATCTATGGATAAAACTGAACTATGTAAAAATTGTGGTAGAGTCTTATCGTTACGTCCAACAAAAAGAACTGCAGATCAATTAAAAAAACCATATTACTACACGCATTACTATTATTGTTCTCATTGTCAGAAATTGTACCATAGTGACAAATTTAAGGTCTTAAACCCAAGGAGCATTCCATTGGAACTTGACGGCACAGAAAAAATAAAAATGGAATATGATGTCGAGATTTGGACTGACGGAGCATGCATCTATAATGGAACTCCTCGTGCAAAAGCAGCTTGGGCATTCGTCTCAGGTGATGCAGAAAGAGCAGGACTTGTTGAAGGCAAGCAAACAAATAATGTTGCTGAAGGGTTAGCAATTTACCATGCAATTGTATGGGCAGCAGAAAATAACAAAAAGAAGATAAAAATATATTCTGATAGTCAGATTAGTTTAAACAATCTACTGAAGCATCCTGATAAAGTGAAAGAGAATGCAAAAATATTTTATGATATTGCAGATGTTATAAGTAAGAATGGATTAACAGTTCACTATGAAAAAGTTTTAGGCCATTCTGGAGATATTAATAATGAACGTGTAGATAAACTGGCAAATTCACTTGCACGAAGCTAATTTTTTTCTTCTTTTAGATATTCCCGTAAAGATTCTTCTGCATTTTCTAACTCATCTTTTCGATACTCCCTATACAAATATGATCCACTGTAAAGTGCTAAAAAGAATAATGTATAGGCAAGTATAAATACAGGAATACCTAAAAGTAGTGTTAAAATAGCGCCATTGTAATTAAACAAGAGATATATGACAAAACAAATAAACGTGAAGGGCAGAAGAATTACATAGCCGTGGATCCAGTTATTCTTTTGGAAGTGTTTATATTGCTTAGGGATATGTTTGAAGAAATATTTATACCACTTATCTGCGTGTAAAGTATAAAAAACAAATAAAGAGTAAAGAATTGCCGCTGTACAAACGCTAAGAATTGCATTTGTCAGTCCAGCTACTAGATAACTCCATGCAAATATGAATAATAACAACACAATTCCTGTATAAAAAATGATTTCCTTAATATGATTTTTGAGAAGAATATTTGTTTTGGGGATAAATGATTGATGGAGCCAATGGGTTGCATTTTCTTCCTCTAACGTATATTCTACGTCCTTTTTTAGATTATCTTCATGCTCTTTCTGTATATGTTTATTGAGATACCAGCCAATACCAATTGTTAGTAACAAGATTGGAAGCAATAAAATAAAAGATGGACGCGGTTGCACTATACTTAAAAGAACATATGCACTAACCGCAAATGTAATGATATACAGTAAAGGATTCATAGTATCTTAATTATAGAGCAGGTTGTCAATCAAATACAGTAGAAATTTGATATGATAGGAAAGTCTAATGCTTTTCATAATTCTTGTTTTTATTATCTTAGTTATTCTATTTTTTCTCCTGTCGATGGTTTGGCCACCTGATAGTCCGTGGTCACCTTGGTGGAGAACTTCTCCACGTATTGCACGGATTCAATGCAAACTCGCAAAAATTCAGAAAGGAGATATTATCTATGATCTTGGATCAGGTGAAGGAACAGCACTTATGATTGCTGCAAAAGAATTTGGTGCAATGGGAGTTGGAGTAGAAATTGATCCTTTTCGCGTTTTCACTTCTCGCTTGTCGATCCGTTTCGCCAAACTTTCTGACAAGGTAAAAATTTATAGGAAAAACTTTTTTGATGTAGATATATCAGATGCATCGGTTGTTATTATGTACCTTATCCCGAAGACTATGGCTCGATTACGCCCTAAATTACTTGAAGAATTAAAACCGGGAACAAAGGTTGTGACGTTTGTTTACAAAATTGATTTGCCAATGATTGCAAAAGATGAAGAGGACGAAGTATACGTTTATCAAATCCCTAAAAACAAAAAATAATTATTTTTTAAACTTCAACAGCATCCATCTGAGTTTATCAGCTATCTTGTAACTCTGATAAAGTAATGGGTTAATTACCAAATCATAACTCCCAAGAAATTCTACATGGTCTGGACCGAACTTTTGTTTGAAATTATGAAACCCAAACCATGGATCTTTTTGATCAGGATTTGGCCCCATGGCTCCCCACATATCAAATTTCTTGAGTCCTAATTTTTGTCCAAAACGTATCCCTTCCCACATCGCAAGATTAGAATGCATGACATTGCGATGCTCATTACTGGATGCACCATAAGGATAATAAAGTGTATCGTGGTAGACAAAGAACAATAGCGCTGTTAATGTTTTGCCTTCATATTTTGCAGTAAAAAGGTGCGAAGAAAGTGCGTCATTTTTCGGCTCATGAGGAAACGTTTCCCATTGAAGTTTATGATACTCTTTAGTATGAGCATAGAACTTTTGTCTTTGTGTTGTCTCCTCGGTTAAGCGCCAATACTCTTTAAACCCAGCATCTGTATTATTTTGAGTAACCTCTACGTTATGCTTTCTGGCTACTTTTATATTGTATCGAGATTTCGCATGCATATCTTTGAGGAGTTCCTCTTCAGTTTTTGTCAGATCTAATATAAATGAGTATTGTGTAAAAAGCGGATGAGCTGCTCGTATAAGTCCAAGTTTTTTGAAATCCCAGGTACTATCTTTCGTTGGGTTACCATTAATTGTTTTTATGATGTTTGGTTCCAACTGGATAAATATGCATTTTTCTTCTTTCCCAATTTTTTGTAATTCTTTCACTATTTCTTTTGTTGGAAGTGTACCTTTTGGTAAATAGCCGATGGTAAAAGGAGTTCTTGGAATTTTATGAATAGTTAGTTGGAAACCATCAATTAATTTGTCTTTCTGAAAAACTTCGCGGCGGATTACTTTCACTTTCGTTTTCTCTCTAAAAAGACCCCATTCAAAACTTTGTAGCGGATGTTTAGTAACTTTATCGAACGCAGAGGCGTGTATACTTTCTATTGGAAGAATGTCCATACATCTATTGTATCAAACAACTCCATCAGTATGTCCGAATCTTTCAATAGTATTTAAGAGTTCATCTGGTTCTATCTTGGAAATATCAATACTCTCTGCTCTCGCTACAAGTATACCTTTAATGAGATTCTTTGCTTTGATTGCATCTTCTCTTCGTAAACTGGAGATAGTTTCTGTAATAGGCTGTGCAGCTCCTGGGCTCTGAGTATGTAATGTATATGTCAATGTAAAGGTTGCTAGGAAAAGTGCCGTCTGCACAGATGCGTCCGCAATATCTTTATGAGGAACAGTTATGATATTCTCGGTCGCAAACATTTGCTTTCTGACAATTGTTATCTTTGTTGTATCAATGACAAGAGTATCTGGAAAAATGCTAAAAGGGAAAACTGTCTTAGCAGTAAATAAAATTACGTCATGTTTGTCAGCTATAGCATCAAGTTTCTGCTTAGTTTGCTCTCGCTTTTTTGCTTCCTCTTCCGCGGCTTTTATTTCACCTTTTTTTACACCTTCACGTTGCTCCGCTGTTAAATTTGCTTGCCAAGCATCAGGATCATTAGTTGGAGCTTCTTCTTTTTTAAGTTCCTTCTTTGCATCTTCTACACCTTTTTCATAGGCCTCCTTAACAGCTTCTTGCAACTCATTTTTCGTTACAGTAATATCTGTTTGACGAGATCTAAATTTTTGTTCTTCAGTTGGCTGGTCTGCAAAGATTACAGTTCCTTTCATATAGGCTATTCTCCTAATTACAAAAATATCATGTTGAGGCAAGAAAGATGTAATTGCTGAGTAAGAAGTATATAAGATTAAAAATAATCTACGCTTGTTTTCTGAGAAATAAGGTGCTCAGGAAGCTCAAGTACAAATCTTGAAACAGTATTTGTATTTCTTTGACCGAAAAAGAGACGTCTTCTTGCATACGTTAAATAAAGCTTTTCTTTTGCGCGAGTCATACCAACATAACAAAGTCTTCGTTCCTCTTCTAATTCTGCTTTATCCATCAACGCTCTCGAATGAGGGAAAAGTCCTTCTTCCATACCGATCATAAAGACGATGGGGAACTCAAGCCCTTTTGCTGCATGGAGTGTCATAAGTGTAATTGCGTTTTTCTTTTCGCTATTTTCTTGTTTATCCGAATGATATTCTTGCTCAACCAATGCCACATTTTCTAAAAAGTCAGGCAAATTTGGGAATTCAATAGCTACCGAACGAAGTTCTTTAATATTTTCTAATCTTGCTCGATCTTCCTCAACCTTTTCATCGTAAAGATCGAGATAATTTGTACTCTTTAAAACATTATCAAGAATATCGATAGTTTTTACCTGAGATAAAATTTCTTCATCCTTTTGTTCAATTTCTTCATCACTCATGTTTTCCGGGAGACTACTTTGGTAGGCAAGGAACTTAGCAAGTCGTCCTTTACCGAGTTTTTCAATTCGTTTATATGCGACCATATCTTTTGGATTACAAATGACTCGTAAATAAGAAAGAACATCTTTAATTTCTTTTCTGTCATAAAATCTCGTTCCTCCAATGAGTAGATATGGTAAACCGTGATGGAGAAGCGCTTCTTCAATAACACGAGACTGGGCATTTGTTCGATAAAGAACCGCGACTTTATTGAGATTTTTAAAACCAAGATTTGCAACCGTCCTAATAATAAAATCTGCTTCTTCTTGTTCATTGCCTGATTCATAGAGCTCAATTTCTTCACCATCTGGATTATTTGTCCATAACTTTAGTACTGGGTGTGTCGTGTTCTTAGAAATAACAGATGAGGCTCCATCAAGAATCTTTTGCGTTGATCTATAGTTCTGAGAAAGAGAAAACGTTTTGGTCCCAACGAAATCTTCTTTAAACCTCATTAAGTTTTTATAATCTGCGCCACGCCAGCTGTAAATACTTTGAGAAAAATCTCCAACAACGCATATATTCTTCCATCGGCCTGAAAGAAGCTTCGTTAATGTATACTGGGCTCTATTTGTATCCTGGTATTCATCTATAAGTACATATCTGAATTGAGCTTGATATCGTTGGAGTATTTTCTCATTCTCTCGAAAAAGCTTAATTGTATGAAGGATTAAATCATCAAAATCTAATGCATCGTTTTCTTTAAGAATTGTTTGATACATAGGATAAATTTTTGAAACTTTTTCTTGGAAATATCCACGCGCAAAGTTTAAATACTCTGTTGCAGTAAGTAACTCGTTTTTTGCTTGAGAGATGGTCGCAAGTACAGAATAAGGCTTGAAATCCTTCGTGGATATACCTAATCGAGCCATAGCTTCTTTCACTGCATCCACCTGATCTTGTGAATCATAGATGACAAACCTGTTTGAAAACCCAAGATACTTACTCTCTCTTCGGAGGATTTTTGCGCACATAGAATGAAATGTTGCGATCCATGGAAGAGCAGATGCATTCAACATCTTTGCCATACGCTCTTTCATCTCCTTTGCTGCTTTATTGGTAAAGGTAATCATGAGGATTTCCTCGGGCGCGACATTTCTTTTGGAAAGAAGGTGCATAACTTTATAGGTGAGGACTCTTGTTTTGCCTGAGCCTGCTCCAGCAAGGATAATCATTGGTCCATCTGTCGCAAGTACGGCTTCTTTCTGTTCAGGATTTAAATCCTTGAGTAGTGTGTCTTCCATAGAGTATAATGAATATTGGTTGTCATTGCGAGAAGTTCTGAAGGACAGAATGGCAAAATTTCGAAAAAGAGGTTGCCACGCAATGACGTAAAGTACACCCATTGTAGCATATGAAGAAACTCTTTATCATCGCTAATTGGAAGTCAAATAAAACGACTCAAGATACAAATGATTGGCTGCAACATTTAGCAAATGCAGGTTTAGAAAAGCATGAAAATAAAGTTGCTGTTGTTTGTGCCCCCTATACCTTATTACCGTTATTAAAATCATATTCGAATGAAGTTATCCTTCCTGTTTCATTTGGAAGCGAGGATGTATCTCCTTTTGACGAAGGCGCATATACAGGAGAGGTCACAGCTGAAGAAATAAAAGAATTCGCTGATTATGCAATTATTGGCCATTCAGAACGCAGAAAGCTTTTTAATGAAGATGATGAACTTTTGGCGAAGAAGGTAGCAATGGCATTGAAGAGTAATCTAACACCAATATTTTGCGTGCAAGATGAAAATACTCCTATTCCAGAAGGAGTAACGCTTGTAGCATATGAACCTATTTTTGCAATCGGCTCTGGACATCCAGATACTCCAGAAAACGCAGAAAAAGTAGTTAAAACGATAAAAGAGAAAAATCCTCAAGTGGAATTCGTTCTCTATGGTGGGAGTGTTACTCCCGAAAATATTCATGACTTTACGCAATCTCCATCAATTGACGGCGCCCTTGTCGGAGGCGCGAGTCTCGACGCGGATAAATTCGTTAAACTTATAGAGAATGCTTAATTCATCATCAATTATTGTTTAATTCATGGACCATCACACACCTTTACGTTCACGACGGAGAAAACCTGTTAGAAGTAGAGTAAAAATTGCTCTACTGGTTTTTCTTGCGGTTTTACTTGGGATAGGGCTTGTGAAGGCCGGTAAATATATACCTGTCTTATGGGAACTCATATTTAAGCAGGAAATTCAACTGAAAAAAGCTAGTTCTCCAGATCAGAAAGTAAATCTATTGCTTTTAGGTGTTGGTGGAGGTAATCATGATGGGCCTGATTTAACTGACACAATCATTTACGCAAATATAGATCCAAATACCAAACGTGTCACACTTGTTTCAATTCCTCGAGATACATGGGTACCTGATTTAGGAGCAAAGATTAATACAACATATACGTTTGCTGAACAGAAAGAAGAAGGGAACGGTCTAAAGGCGACAAAAGCTCTTGTTGGAAATATGTTGAACCAACCAATTGACTATGCTGTAAAGATAGACTTTGGAGGGTTTGAAAAAATGGTAGACATGGTCGGAGGATTGGAGCTTGAAGTGGATAATACATTTGATGACTATCAATATCCGATCTCTGGCATGGAGGCGGATGCGTGCGGACTCACTGAAGATCGGATTGCAAGTTTATCAGCCGAAATTGCGTCAGGAAGCGCATCAGAAGTCGATGCATTTCCATGCAGATACGAGCATCTCCATTTTGATAAAGGTAAACAAAAAATGAGTGGAGAAACTGCGCTAAAATATGTCCGTTCTCGTCACGGAACTGGAAAGGAAGGCTCTGATTTTGCACGCTCTAAGAGGCAAGAAAAAGTAATCGCAGCGTTTAAGGACCGGATCCTTTCAGTCGATACATTCCTTAATCCAGTTAAGCTTGTTGGCCTTATGACAACATTGCAGGACAGTATAAAAACAGATATTTCTGAAGATGAATATGATGATTTTATTAAGCTGGCTAAGAAGATGGAAGGTGCCAGAATAAAGAGTGCGATTATAGACACAGGGGACCAGTCAGAGGATCGGTATGGACTTTTGTTAAACCCTCCAATAAGTCCGGAGTACAAAAACCAATGGGTTCTTTCTCCAAGAGCGGGGAATGGTGAATATGGTGAGATACAAGAGTATATTGCCTGCCAAATAAAAGGAATTGATTGTAAAGTTGGGGAATTTGGTATTTTAACACCAACACCAATTCCAACAGCAAAACCCACAAAGACTTCAAAGAATTAATATGGCAGAAGTAAAACATGATAGCGAGATTCCTGCTCAAGGGCAGCAAGTTATAACAGCCTGCGCTTTCATTCATGCAACCTTCGAAAATACAACAAAACTATTTCTGCCAAAAAGAGCTGCTACCAAAAAATTCCTTCCAGATGTTTACGAATTACCTGGTGGACATATAGATTTCGGAGAAGATATTGTAGAGGGATTAAAACGTGAAATTAGAGAAGAGTTCAATATGGAAATTACAGTAGGAAATCCCTTTGCAGTTTTTACATACATGAATGAAGTGAAAGGTTCTCATTCTATCGAGGTTATTTATTTTGCGCAGTTTGTAGATTCTTTCGAAATGATCCAGTTGCATCCAGAAGACCACTCTCAGTTTGGTTGGTTTTCCAAGGAAGAAATTCAAACAAAAGTAGTGAGTACAAAGAAAGCTGGAAATGATGCTGAGATACAAGCAATTATGAAAGGATTTTCATTAGTAAATAATCAACCTTGAATTTCAAATAACTAATTCAATTTATAGATTCTTGTATTCTCTTTTTGGAAGACAACTTTTCCTAATTGGTTAAATTTATCTGCGTCGAGATTTGGATGTTTCTGGAATTCCATATTCCCGATGAAAACATATTGAATATTATATTTTTTAATAAGGTTCTTTGTAACATTTATATCACCTGTTTCATATAACGTCTTTACCTCTTCAATTCTTGGTGAAGGGATATCATATGATCCGCGCCATAACCATTCATGGACCGTCCATCCAAGAACCGTCGGCAATCCTGTATTTGTTGATACTCTTCCAAAATCAGTATATGAGTCTCCTTGTGCTTCAAGAATAACCGGTTGTCCTTTTACATTTTCGTTAAGCCAAGCAATTGCGTCATAATCTGCCGGATATAATTTTTGCAAATAAGCGATGCCATTGAGCCCTTGATAGTTTTTGAAATCTCCATAATATGCTTTTACTGCAAGGTATGGATAAGTAAGTACAAAGTAGACGAGAGTGATTGTCGTAAATAGATATAAAATCATTCCTAACCTTTTAAGCGCGCTAAGATTTGAAAACTGCATAAGTACAAAAGAACGGACGATGATATACGCACTACTTAAACCGAGCATAATAAATGCTTGGAAGACAAGTTTAAACATAGTGTTTGCTCGATAGTGAGCAGGATAAATATCTTTTACATAGAAAAATTCTGGAATAATAATGAGGAATGTAGAGAGTATAACTAGCATTAATACAAAAATATCTGTAGCTTTATGCTCCTTTGCTCGTAATATTGCAATTGCGAAAATAACAACAAAGAAGTAGAAGAAACCATAAAGAGTAAATAATTGCCAAGGATATGATTTTTGGCAATGATTTGCTTCAAAAAGGAAAGGTCCAACCTTTTGTAAATTAGTTAGGAATTCAGGAGCACAAAGAACTCCAATTCCTGAGACAAATGGATCAAAATTAATATTGTATGGTGTTGTGAAAGCAAAGAATGAAGCCAAAACTACCAGAAAAGCGAGTACAAAATCTCGACCGAGTGCAAACTGCCATTCTTGAAAACGTCTTATTTTCTTGCCAGAATCACTCGCTTTTTTCAGAACTTCCACTACCGGTTTTTCTTCTGTATCAAATGCCTTTTTATAAAGTTCTGCTTTTGTACCATGAACATAAAGGAGAACTAATCCTACAAGTAATAAATAGATCGCCCCATCCCAAGCATTGGTCATATACATACAAGCTAGGAGAAGACCTGTAAATATAAGGAACAGAGGATGCACTTGGAATGTATTATTAAGTTTTGGCTCTTCATCAGGATTCTTTGTCGTGCTATTCAAAACAAGTGCCAAGAGTAAACCTATTGTTAAGAGAACAAATGGAATATCTAATACATGTCCGTGCAGATCGGCAACAACCCAGGAGTAAATAGGGAATTCATGAATAGTGTTATAAATAAAACGAGTAGCATTTGGATACCAGTATGAGTTTGGGAAGTCCGCCGGACTAAATTGTAATTGCCAGAATGGTACAGGAGCATCGGCTTTATATGGTTTAAAGAACGCATAGAAAATATGAAGATTACCAGCGAATGTGACAAGTGCTGCGCTTAAAAAACCAGCGACTGCGAGTTTTAATTTTGCGATTTTCGGATTTTGGGTTAAGTGCACATAAAGATTTGCTCCGATTGAAAATGTCTGGACAAAGCAAAAAGCGACGATGGTTGAAAGCATAAGATTAAATGTAATTGAAGATGAAAGTCCTGACATCTTTGTCAACATTGCTGTCAGTAAATGTCCAAAGTAATAGTAATTAATAGTAAATGGAGTAAACCACATGTCTTTGGCTGGTAAATAATCTGATCTCAAGAACGAATTAATAAAGCCAAAGTCCATATACTTTTCTAATCCATGGATATCTGGGGCGAAAGAATGAATATATGCCCAGATGAAAAGTATTGTTAAAAATAGGACTTCTTCGATGATAAAGACTGGCCAAAATTTCTTAAGGACGAAAAGTATTCGCCACTTTTTGGGAAGAAGAACTATCTGGGCAATAACTAGTATAAAAAAGGCGACGAAGATACTAATAGTCGTGAATGGCAAAATTCTAAAAACACCTAGTACGAAAATGAAATACCCTATGAGGATAAGTCCAATAAGTTTTGCAAAAATATATCCCTTATCAAAAAATTTGTCGAAGAGAAGGAATGTGAGTGGAAGAAAGCCAACTCCAATAAGAAGAATTATAGACCACCATTGCAATACTGCATAAATATCTGACGGTAACATATTAGCTTAGTATAGTGGATAAATTGGATATAGGGAAGACATTTTTTTCTAACTTTTTATGATGAGCCAAGGCGCTATCCTTCTCATCAGTTTCAAGCCAATAAAATTTAGTCTTCGGATTTTCTTTGGCGACAAATTGGAGCAATGAGAGATCATCATCAATATACATATCAAGCTTTAGTTTTTTGAGAATATCATTTTTAAATATGTGAGGTTGTTTGTTATCATAGTTGAAGTAAAGCTTTTCAAAAATGTCATCAAGACCGTGTCTCTTCACAAGTTTTCCTGTGATGTCTTCAAGGAATTTATAACGACTGGATATGAGGTATAGTTTATTATTTTTATTTGCAATACTTCTCAAAACAGTTAAATTCTCTTCAATAGGTGGGCGCAGAAGCGGGTGATGCGTTGCTTTCCGGAAGAGCTGTTCTGAATGGGAAGGTATTCTGTAAAGTAAGACACCATTATCCTTCTTTTTATAAAGTTTAGTAATAATTTTGCCAGGAACAAATGGTGGAGTGTTAATAAAAACTCGGTCTAAGTCAAATCCTATCTTCATACTAGTAGTATAATGTATTGTATAACACTCAGTATTGCTTTGCAAAAGCGGTTTTTATGAAAATTCTTATCAGTGCAGCTTATTATGCACCACATATCAGTGGGCTTACCAATTCTATAAAAAATGTAGCCGAGCTTTTAGCCAAAAATGGGTACGTTGTTCATGTCATTACAGCACAACATAAAAAATCTTTACCGCGTGAAGAAACAATTAATCATGTTCAAGTATTTCGTGTTCCATTCATTCTCAGATTAAGTAAGGGGTTCTTGATGCCAGGCTGGTGGTATGCAGTATATAAAGAAGTGAAATCGTCAGATCATGTGCTTATTAACTTACCCCAATTTGAAGGATGCATAGTTGCGCTTATTGCGAAGTTATTAAGAAAAAAAGTTCACAGTATTTATATCTGTGATGTCACTATGAGTGGAAGTTTAACCAACAACATTGTTGTTCGGATGCTTCAATGGAGCAATAATCTCTCGCTTTCATTATCAAATGATGTCATAACATTAACAAAAGATTATAAGAACTTTTCAAAGACATTACGCAGTATTACAAAGCCTATACATATTATTCCTCCAGTTATTTTGGAACCTAAAATCTTATCTTCTTCAAAACAAAGTCTTCAACAACGGTTTCCGGATTTACAGAAAAAATATATTGGCTTCGTTGGCAGACTGGCCTCCGAAAAGGGGATTGAATATGTATTTGAAGCAATACCGAGGATTCAAGCGTTACTTAATAAACCATTTGCAATCGTTCTTGCTGGACCTGAACAGGTTGTAGGAGAGAGGGCGTATCAGAAGAGAATACAAGGGTATTTAAATAAGTATAAAGATCACATAATTACTATTGGAGAACTAAAAGATTCAGAACTTGGTGCGTTTTATAGCATGCTTGATGTGCTTGTATTACCAAGTATAAATCCGACAGAAGTCTTTGGTATGGTTCAGGTTGAAGCAATGTATTGTGGTACCCCTGTGGTTTCTTCAAATCTTCCTGGAGTTCGGACAATTGTCCAGCAGACAGGAATGGGAGAGGTTGCCAAAATGAAAAATTCGAAAGATTTTGCTGACAAGTTAGTGCAAGTTATTAAATACAAAAAAAGTTATATTAAAAGTAAAGAAGCTCTGCATAAGATATATTCAACACAAAAAGTTTTAGAAGCATATCAATCAATCTTACAATAAGTTATTTTTCTGTATTCTCAAAGATCATAACTTTAGGATGATCATAGACAGTAAAAGCTTCCTCCGCCCAATCATCGGGAATACTTATTGGAATACCCAGATAGTTAAGTGACGGATAGGATGTAAACTCTGCAACTTTTTTATACTTTGAATTTCCTCCTAATAAATCTTTGTAGTACTTTGTTGTTTGAGGATATCTGTCAGGTACTGTTGGTATACTGCCCCAACCACGATTTGAAGAGAGTATTAGATAGTCACCCCTGTCCAATAGTTCATCCATTTTTTGCCACTTTTCTGATGTATCTGGATCAAATACAGGAAGCTGTTCAAGTGTATATGTTTTTTGTGATGGAGGATTTGTACCTAGTGGTAGGCTATCATCCCAATGTTCACTGAGCAGTGTACGTCCATTTGGAATATGATCGTAAATCCATATACTTGCGGTATTTCGTGTATGTGGCAGAGTATATATTGAAAAGAAAAACATTGTCCAAAGTACAACAGAAATGATGCACATAAATCTAATGACATTGGATCGATGTTTCGTAAGTTCATAAAAACCGATTGCAGCAAGCAACGCTAAGAATGGATAGAGTGGCAAGAAGTAACGCATTGTAGTTGAAAACTGTAATCCTTGATAAAGAAAAAAGAATAGGGTCCAAGAAAAAATTGCTATAAAATCAATATGAGTATATCTCCTGAATAATTGGATAGCACCCCAGATAAGAAAAATCGTATATCCAACACCTATGCCAAGAAGTACAAGATTTATCAGTGGATACACAATTGGTATTTTATTTATCCATTGGACACTTGGTGGAAACCATGCATCAGCGCTTCCCCAATTTTTTAAAGCATCGATGTTATCAAGAAAGAGTTTGCTTATTGTCGGATCAAAAATATTTCCGGTTTGAAAAAGGTAAGGATCTGCTAATCTTCCAATTAAATATGCAGTAAAACTGAAAATGAAACCAGATAAGAGGATGTGGATAATAGCTTTTTTATGGACTGGGAAATGGGGAATATATGTTTTAACTAAGAAGAATGCTAACAGGGGCGCTATATAAATTGCACTTATTTTTGAACCAATAGCCAGTCCAAAGAAAATTGCGCTTACTGCTACAAATGCTAGGTTTTTTGTATAACTAAAACGCAACATAAGATAAAATGCAGTTATCATAAAGAAATTGAGGAATGTATCCACTGCAAAATAATGAGAGAGTTGTATCGGTAAAACAGTAATGGCATAGAAAAAGGAAGCCCAATATTTGATATGCGGATGGAGTTTATGCCGTTTTTGAAGTAAAGAAGTAATTTTATATATAACAATAATTGTCAGTATATCTACGAAGCCCGAAAATAATCGTCCAAGAATCGTGATATCCCCATAATTGTCATAGCCTAGATTTATTGCGATAAGCTTAGTGAGGACAACTGGCAATGTCCCATAAACATAAAATGAATGACCAATATTTGCGGGATTGAACGTCGAGGTATCGGGATTCATATAATCTGCAAACGAAATTGGCATAATCATAGAGGTCCCGACCATTGTTAAGAATCTTTCATCTGGATGGAGATGTTGTCCTTGATCCCAGTCAAAATCATAAAATCTCAAAAATCCACCTAAGAGTACGATCCCAAGAAGGATAATTTTTGCAAGTAAGTTTTGTTTCAACATATGTTTATTGTACATTTTTATTTAGTATTATTCTTGAAAATAAATACAGTTGGACGGTCAAAGACATTAATCGTCTGTTCAAAGTGATAGATAGGATCCCCTAAGTAGGCAATTTTACAGATTGTGTCACATGGTGTCTCATAAACCTTGGTATATCCGAATTTGCCATGCATTAACGAACTATAAAATTTATTGCCAATAGGGTAACGCTGTGGGTTATTGATACGTGTTTGCAGTACGCGTTGACTTGGGATGATTATATAATCTGAATTTTTTGCAATTTCATTCAAAGTTGTCTCGTTATATTCAAGTGAGTCACTATCAAGATCATAGGTGTTAAAAATAACTATCTTTGTAAAGATACTATTGAAAGGTGTTATTCCAATATCATATGTTTCAGTCAAAACAGCTGCAGTAGCGGGGATTGCCTGACGTGAAAAAGTGGCAGCTGAGATTCTTGTATCCGGTTGGACGAAGGCTGTCACAAAATAAGAAAGAGAAAAAATTGTGTTAACAATAAAAATTGAAATAACTATTACGCGCATTAGACTATGCTTCGCGACATTTGCAACATACGATTTCCTGAAAAGCACATGCGAAAGTGTTAAGGCAATAATGAGATAGAGAAAGGGGAGTGTTGGTATCATATACCGAGCCCATTTAATAAAAAGAAAAGATTGAGAAACAAAAAGAATAATGAAAAATCCCAGCAGCAAAAGATACTGTAAATTTTTGTAACGAATTGCCCAGACAAGGATGAATATAAAAGTAAAGACAAAAAGAATAGTCATAATCGGGTTAAGGAGGAATGGATAAATATTAAGAAATTGATAAAAGACAGGTATCGTCTCGTAAAATCCTTGAGTATAAAATACAGGAAGCGTATTTAATCCAACACTTGATTCATAGTTCATGCTTGCAAAAAAGGCATTGAAATCAAGTAGCACATATGGATTGGTTGCAAAATAAATGAGTAAAGTAGTAATTCCTAAAAGTGCAAGTTCTTGGACAAAGAACAATAGCCGAGTGAATTTGTGATGATGCTTGCCCTTTCCTTTAATATGGAGTGCTATTAATGCTAAAAGTGGCAACGGAAGAATAGTAAGATGCGAAATTTTTGTTGCAACAAGTATCCCACAAACTAATCCAATAAGAAGTACGTACCTGATGGTTTTTCTTTCTAAAAGTTTTAGACATAACCAGAAGAGAACGGTAGTAAAGAATGTAAGCCAAAGCTCAAATGTTCCGAAATGTGCAAATTGGATAAATCCTGTACTTAATGTGGTAAATGTTGCCGCAATTACGCCAGTCCGTTTATCATGAAGTTTTGTACCCAAAATATAAAGCAATGGTATAAGCGCTGTTGCGAAAATCGCAGAATACATCCTCCCGATAATGATCGCTTGATCAAAAGGAATTTGCCCATGGAGTGGATTATTTGTAATTGTATTAAAAAGAAGCCCCGTGAAGAAAACAACATAAATAGGAAACGAACCGTATGCAAAAAAATTAGGATTTAATTGTTCGGGGAATCGAAGTTGCGATATTGCACTTGCGACATTTCTTTCATCAGGATGAAAATAATATGGAGCACCCCAATTAAGATTATAAAAATGGAGAAAAAAGCCTAAAATAGTGAGTATAGAAACGAAATACGTATATTTATTCTTAAGGATCAGATGCATATCCTTTTATTATATCTGAAAATATTCTGAATGGAGCTATTCTGTTATCATATCAGCAGCTTTTTCACCAAGCTCTACTGCATAGTTAGTTCCGCGATCCCAAGGATAGACTTGCTCGATATTTGCGAGAATAACATTGTTAAGAGGTGTTTTCATTTGAGGAATCATTTTGGAATAATTAGTTGGTACGATTGGTTGTGCAAATGGAGCTTTGAAAAGTTCGTATCCAATTAAATTTTTTCGATATTCTGGATTAATTTTTTTCAAATAGGCATCATACATTGGTAGTAACTTCTCTTTCGTAATCTCCAGTTTGTTATCAGTAAAAGCGTAATTGCCGACATAAACAAGATGTTCATTGTCAAAATGCTTCTTATCCATAAAGTTTGTGTGCTCAATGATAGCCATAATTGGCGCATCTTGTTCGCATATACTCATCCAGTATGTACTATCTTTAAAAAAAGGTTTCTTTAATCGGAGAAGCATATTTGTTGCGCTCAATCCTTGTAAACGTACTAAAGACTTTTTATATTTTTGAGGTAATTGTGGAGTAGTCTTAAGAAAAAGGAATGAGGGGAGCGTAAAAATAACTTTATCAAATGTTTCAGTTTTTTTTCTTTTATTAACACCTCGATAGGATACTGTTATGAGATTTTTCTTTTCAGATATTTCTACAACTTCTTGGTTGAATTTCACTTTTCCACCATTTTTCTCAATTGCTGTAACAACTGCTTGTGCAAATGGCAGAAAGCCACCTTCAGGGTATGCAAGAGAAGTTGTTCTCTTTTTAACTCTTGCCCAGAACCAAACAAGTGATATCTTGTCAGCATGTTGGCCCATTTTATTTACAAGCTGTGGTTTCCACAGGAGCTCGTAAGCTTTTTTCCCGATAAGTTTTGGTACAAATTCGGAAACTTTGTATCCTTCCAAACTTTTCCAGAAAGGGTTTAGTCTAAAGAGGAAAGCGAATACAGCTGCCATACGTACTTTATCTACCATGGGAAGTTTTGGAAAAGAAAGAATTGCTGCTGGTGTATCAAATTTATATGGAGCATTATCAATAAAGAAAGATGATTTTGGAGTTTTGATAAGAACGTTATAATTAATATCTTTGGCTAAATCGAGTACGAAATTATCATTGGTAAACCAATGGTGGTAGTGTTTCTCAACTGTCCAATCCCAATTTTTTTCTTTATATCCAATTGCCAGTCCACCTGGTTGTGTGTCTTTTTCAAAAATAGTAACGGAATGTCCTTTTTTTGCAAGCTGATAGGCTGCTGAAAGTCCTGTAAATCCTGCACCAACGATTGCGATATTCATAATAGGTAAATAGGTAAGTTACGTTTATGCTGATATTACACAGCAATTGTGAAGAATAGTATAACACCACCTGCTAAGAAAAGTACACTTGTGATTATTCCAGCAACAGTAGAATAGCTACCAGTAGGGGAGAGCGGTCCTCTTGTTGGGCTAATCGCATTTGGATCAATTGTAGGTGATGGAATTGCTGTTGGTGTTGCAGTCGGTGATGGCTCCAATGTTGGAGTAGGAGAGGGGAGAGCTGCAACTGTTGGAGTAACAGGGGGACCTTGTGTGGGTTGGATAGGAGAGACCGAAGGCTCAGTAAATTGTCCTCCAGAAGCATTAACGGTAAATGCTCGAGATACATCTTGCATAGCTCCTTTGGAATCAATTGAAGAAATCGTAATCGTATGTTGTCCAGGATTTAGTGCAACCGGTGGTCTAAATTCCCACATGCCTGTTGAGTCACTCTGTAATGATGCTGCAATTTCACTATCAGCAGTTATTACGATTTCAATTCCAGTATTTGGTAGTGCTTGCCCTTTAAATAACGGTTGTGCGTCTTTAAATACTTGTTGATCTTCAGGTGTTGTAATCGTAGGTGAACTCACTGAAACTGCTTCATCAAAAATTGGGAATCCCGCTGATTGCGAAGCAGAAGAACCAGATTCACTCGCCGTTAATTCATCTCCACTCAAAGTAAAATCATAATTCTTCGAAAGAATAATTTTAGGAACTTCAGCTATTTGTTCTCCTAGCACTGAAACCTCTGATTGAAGTGCTGCATTCGTTGCAGATATCTTTATTGGTGTTTTCTCTAAAACGGGTGAATATGCTGTCAGATCCTTTGTCCGTAGTTGAGCAAGAGAAGTTGTAAATGTTCCATTTGGTTGTACGAGTGCTGATAAAAGCTGAGATGTCTCTGTAGATATGTATACAATACTTTCATTTGGAAATGTTCCATCTTCAAGTGCGACCGAACCTGAAATAGTTCCATTTGTTGGTGGAGATGTAGCAACATTTGTAGCAGTACGTATCTCATATGGAGCACCATTATTGTCAGATACTTGAGCTCCAGATGTAATTGTATAGTAGTATGCTGTACCGGGTTCAAGATTTTGTACAGTTACATAGTGAAGCCTGTGTTCTGCAGGTGTTCCCGTCAGTACATCTCTAACATCTAATGCAACATCTCCTAGGGCCGTATCTTTCCCATAGGCAACAGTACTAACCGCTGTCTGGTCCGTCTCGTACGATATTGTAAATGATGTCGCGCTAATATTACTGACTTGCACATTCTTAGGCTCACTACCGACAGTTGCTTTACTAACAAATTGAACGGTATTTCCACTTAAAAGAACAGTAAGGCCAAGTGTTACTAGCAGGACAAAGATCCCCGCGTAAGCAGGAACTTTTCTATTTAAAAGACTTTTTGTGTTATATATCATTGTCCAGATCTTGTCGCTATTTCCGTGTCGGCAGGTGCAAATCGTGATGATGTCTCAAGAGTCCCAGAATTTGAAGCTTCTGGTGTCGGTTCAGCTGTTGGGGTAGTAGCTGATCTTGATGCGCTTGGCTGTTTATCAAATGCAGGATTTATTTTCTCTCGAGATTTAAGTTCACGGATTAAATCTTTATCAAATGTTGGATTGATAGGTGTTAGTTGTACTTGTATCTCATCACTAACAGTAGATGTTATATATATATGGTAAAGATTAAATCCAATCCATGCCACGACTACTACGAACGATGATCCGAGAATAAATAAAATATCTTTTTGTGGGTTATGTTGTTTCTTTCCTCGCATAGTTTATGGTTTGAAATATTGTCTGCCTCGTAATGTAAGCATAAGTTCATTTGTTTTACTATCTCTACTTATACTCATGGATTCTACAGTAACTATTCTATTAAGACCTGCAAGCGCTGTCGAGAAATTAATCATGTTCTGATATGTTCCAGTTGCTTCAAGCGTAAAGGTAAACGAAGTGGTTTTCGTAAGTTTTTGCTTATTTGAGGCGAGTTGTACTTCTGCAATTCTGTAGGTTTCAATCGTAACGTTATGTTTTCTAGCAAGTGCCTCTATTTGTGCACTGAGAAGTGGAGCATCTGCTGTTTTTGGAATCGCTGCATAAACCACAGGAAGATCAGATTCTAATAAGTTGTATTGCTGCTGCAGAAGACTCAAATTATTTATTTTTGCTGATAATTGTTGATCTACCATTTGGTTATCTTCTAATTCTTTTTGTAGTTCTGCAATCGTTGTTAAGGTTGGATTAATTGCAAAAATACCAAAGAATGAAAGCGCTGCAAATGTCAAAGCAATTGTTACAAATGCACGTGTATGCTCCTTCTCCATATTTGGAAGAAGCTTTAAATATTCGCGATATTTTGTCGCAGATAAACTTTCAAAATAACTTTTAGGCAGTCTCATAATTACTCAGTCTCTAATATTGGTGCCACTTGTCCCGCATTTGGATTTAATGATTCATCTTTTTCAAAAGCTTGTGGCTTAAGCGTTGCTGTAATACTTACACTGACAAGGGATGTTGAAGCGCTGTTTTGCACTTTATCCACAATGACACCTGTTACTGATGGGTGCTGCTTTAATGCTGCCACAAAAGCCATAAGTGCAGCAGGGGAACCTGCTTGTGCTTCAATTTTTGCGTTTTCAGGTTCGACAGTAAGATCTTTGAATGTGACTTTTCCTGCTCCTAACTTTGTAATATCTGCAAAAATACCTGATGTTGTTCCACCAATCTGTTCATACCGCTTTATAAGTTCCAAACGGTCTTGGATGTCCCGGAAATTTGCCTCAGATTTTTGAAAGTTAGCGACAATAAAGCTTTGCGCTTCAATCTTGTCTTTAAGATCAACGATTTTCATATCAAGATCAAATCTAAAGAGAAAAGTGCCTAATGCCACGAACTCAACTATGATGATGAGAAGTCTTCCAATTGTCAGTGTCCAATTAAGAAACTGGTTTAAAAAGCTTTCACCTTTCTTTGGTAGCAAATTGATTGATGGGACAGTATTTTCAGCCATAGCCACAAAGCCGTCGTTGATACAACACGGCTTAATTTTAGTGTATGGCTTTTACGAGAAAAAGTCAAAGCTGAAAGGGAATAAAAAAGAGGTAATTACACTTTGCCGTATTTCTTTCGGTGTTCAGATTTTGCTTTTGTGGCAAGTGCAATATCTTCAATATTTTTCCCAAGACGGGCTTTGGCTACATATGTGAGTGCATTTACATAATCACCTAATGCAGTTGTGGTATCTACTGTCGGTTCAACAGCCGCTCTATCTCTTGTGCTCGGGTCAAGAGAATCCACAAGTCTATTTGTAAACCGCATCAAGACAAAAAGTGGGTTGTCCTGTAAAGTTGTTTTCGTAAAGGGTGCATCGATATGAGGCTGATCGTCATTTATAAAGCTTAACATTCCATAACTAAGCTCATTGGGAATAGAAATTTTATGAGCGTTTGCCATAACTGTTGTTTGAAGGTCTGAAAATGTTTCTATGCCTGTATATTGTGTATCAGTATGTTTGCCTAGTGCATTTGCTGCAATACGTTTCAAAGGAATACCTATATGCCGAGCTAAATGAGCGGCGAAGTAGAGCTTATCACCAAGTTCATCAGCCATACCTTCCTGGAGTGATTCATCTTCTACAGCGTAGTCAGGTACCATATAAGCGGGTGACAACAGCAATAAACCAGGTCCGTGTTGGAATCCAAATTCTTTGGTTTCGTCAGTCAACCTTTCTGCATAATAAAGCTTCCAATCTGTGATCTCTCCTTCAGCTCGTCGAAAATTGTCCACAGTCATTTGTTCAAACGCATCAAGAGTGTACGGTTGTCTTTTCAATGCTTCAGTCATTCTAGAATTATATCAGTTTAGGCAAAAGTCTCTTTTTTTCTCTCAAAGTATATGCTATACTCTTTCAGTCCCGAGAATCGGGATGATTTTTTGTTAAAACTATGGCAGCAGATCCAAAATCACGTATTTATCCTTTAGACCGCATCCGAAATATCGGAATTATTGCGCATATTGATGCAGGAAAAACTACTACAACAGAACGTATTCTTTTCTACACAGGGCGTACATACAAGATTGGTGACATTGATGAAGGTAATACTCAGATGGACTGGATGGAACAAGAGAAAGAGCGCGGTATTACTATCGTATCAGCAGCGACCACAGCATTCTGGACTCCAAGAACAGGTATGTTTGTAGGACTTGATACTCGATTCAACATTATTGACACTCCAGGGCACGTCGACTTTACAGCTGAAGTAGAACGTTCACTTCGTGTACTTGATGGTGGTATTACCGTTCTTGACGCTGAAGAAGGTGTACAGTCACAATCTGAAACTGTATGGCGACAAGCTGACAAATACAAAGTTCCACGACTTTGTTTCGTTAACAAGATGGATAAGCTTGGTGCAGACTTCCTTAATACTGTCAAAAGTGTTGAAGATCGACTTGGTGCAAATCCAGCAATTATGGTTCTCCCAATTGGAGCTGAAAATACATATCAAGGTAATGTTGATCTTTTGACACGACAATCATACATCTGGGGTTCAGATGAACTTGGTGCAAAGTATGAAGTAAAGGATGAAGTTCCTGAAGACATGAAAGATCAAGTTGAAGAATATCGAAATAAGCTTATCGAAAAGATTGCAGAAACTGATGATGCTCTTCTTGAAAAGTATCTCGGTGGAGAAGAACCATCTGTCGAAGAACTTCGAAAAGCACTTCGAGCAGCTGTTATTGCATACAAATTGGTTCCTATGTACGCGGGCACATCTCTTCGAAATAAAGGTGTTCAACCACTTCTTGACGCAGTCGTAGATTACCTTCCATCACCACAAGATTTGTCTGATGTTCGAGGGATCAATCCAAAAACAAATGCTGAAGAAAACCGAAGACTTATTCCTGAAGAAGCTTTCTCAGGATTGGCGTTCAAAATCCAAAATGATCCTCACGTTGGAAAACTTGCATACTTCCGTGTGTACTCAGGAAAACTTTCTGCAGGATCATACGTTTACAATGCAAACAAAGGTGTTAAAGAACGTATTGGTCGTCTTCTCATGATGCATGCGAATGACCGTGAAGAAATAAAAGAGGCATATGCTGGAGAAATCGTAGCTATTGTAGGATTGAAAGATACCATTACTGGAGATACTCTCTGCGATGAAGATAAGCCAATTATTCTTGAGCAAATTACATTCCCAGAACCAGTTATCTCACTTGCTATTGAACCAAAGACTAAATCAGATCAAGAAAAGCTTGGGTATTCAATGAAGAGACTTCAAGAAGAAGATCCTACATTTACAGTTAAGACAAACCATGAAACAGGCCAAACTATTATCTCAGGTATTGGAGAACTCCAACTTGAAATCATGGTTGATCGTATGAAGAGAGAATTTAACGTCGAGGCAAACGTCGGTGCTCCACAAGTTGCATATAAAGAAGCTATTTCACAAATTGCAGAAGCTGAAGGTAAATACATTAAGCAGTCCGGAGGACGAGGTCAATATGGTCATTGCTGGCTTCGACTTGAACCAAAACCTCGAGGTGAAGGCTATGAATTCGTTAATGCGATCAAAGGAGGAGCTATTCCTGCAGAATTTATTAAGGCTGTAGAAAAGGGTGTTAAAGAAACTTTGGATAATGGTGTGCTCTTAGGATATCCACTTATCGACGTTAAAGTAACTTGCTATGACGGTTCATACCACGATGTTGACTCTTCCGAAGTTGCGTTTAAGATTGCTGCATCTCAAGCAATTCAAGCTGCTTCAAAGAAGGCGGGGATTACACTCCTTGAACCGATCATGAAAGTTGAAGTAACACTTCCAAGTGAATACATGGGAGAAGTTATGGGTGATCTTTCATCAAAGCGGGCTCAAATCGGTGGATCAGAAGAGCGGGGGAATGCGACAATTATTTTGGCGCAAGTTCCACTTTCAGAACTTTCAGGATATGCAACACAACTCCGTTCATTGACGAAGGGACGTGCAAGTTTCTATATGGAACCAAGTCATTATGAATATGTTCCAAAGAACATTATCGACCAGCTCCTCGCTAAATCTACTTTCACAGGTAGAATAGAGCAATAATCCTTTAAACGCCTGAAGTTAATCTGTAATATCTTTCATAATTTTGATTTTTCCAAGTGTATTCTGTATTTTAAATAATTTTTTGTCCTACGAATTATATACTTAGCCACAAAGACAGGGAAGAGAGTAGTGCAAACTGCATCATCTAAGTCCCATAGTATTACCATATACAACTATATCATCATCTTTTCACAACGGTACTTTTCACGATATAATGCAAAAAATACGAATGCTTATTATAGGGACTTAAACTCTAGAATTAGCCACGGATGATATAGTTCGATCAGTATGTTCTGCGTATTATAGGTGTTTATTCTCACAATGAAATGCCTACTGCCAATAACAAAAAGATACGAAAGTCTTTTTGTGGATAACTTTAAAATCTTATGTTGAAAACTTTCCTGAGAATTCTTAGTGTTAAATCATTTATAAAACAGTTTCTAAACAAATTATTATGGAAAAAATAATGATATGCGACTCCCCTGCCAAAAACGATTTTTGGCTCCCCCGCCGGATGCAAAAAACTCGCATTAAAGTAAAAAGGAAAATAGCTTTCAATTTGAGCGTACTGAAAAATGTAAAATTTGCATCCCCTACCGCATATTTTAAAAAGCTTGCTATAATAGAATATATGAAGTCAGTAGTAGCAGTATTTGCGCATCCAGATGATGAAGTATTTGGTCCAGGAGGGACTATGGCCATGATGGCAAAAGAGCGAGATGTTTATATCATTTGTGTAACAAATGGGGACGCAGGTATGAATAGCCTCGAGAATTCAAGCGGGGTAAACCTTGGAGAAATTCGCAGAGGCGAACTGAAAGCGTCTGCAACTGCAATCGGTGTTAAAGAAGTATTTTTTCTTGATTATCACGATGGCACACTCTCAAACAATCTATATCATGAAATAGCTGATAAAGTACAACAGCAAATTGAATCACTTGATCCAGAGATGCTTATAACATATGAGCCACGAGGGGTATCAGGGCATATAGATCATATTGCTGTATCCATGATTACAAGTTTTGTGTTTGAAAAAGTTTCAACGGTTTCTGAACTTTGGTATTACTGTATGTCAGAATATGCACGTTCTTTTCAGAAGCCATATTTTATCTATTTCCCTCCAGGGTATAAAGACAGCGATATTTCCAAAGTCGTTGATATTGAGCCTGTTTGGGAGCAAAAAGTTTCTGCAATGACAAAGCATGAGTCGCAAAAACATGATATCGATAATATTCTTGGAGCTTTTAGAAAAAGAAGAAAAGAAGAATATTTTATTATCTTAAAACGAGAAGATCTTCCTAAAACAAATATGGAATAATCCGTTTTGTTTTCAGCATATACTCACCATACTCAGTTATCTCTTTTTGCATCGTATCCTCTTCTCTAATAATTTTTAGAAATATGATAGCGATTATTAGAAGGAATAATGTGATACGAATAATCTCAAAATTATACTGTACCATGCTCGACAGAATCAGTAAGAAGCCTGCATAAATTGGATGACGGATAATCTCATATGGACCTTTTGAAACCCAGAAATATCCAGGAGGAAGCTTATGTGTATGCGTCCGATTCATGTTTCTGGATAGAAGCGCCCAAAGAATAAGTAAAATACCAAATACTTGGACCATTACGAAAGTAAGATTTTCTACGACATATAAAGGCCCTGTGATAAGAAGGAATACTGTTGCGAGAGCTAGTACGATATTGAAGATTATCGCCTTTTTTTCTTTTTCCATAGCTTAAGTATAGAGTAAAAAAAGAGTTTCTGGAAGAGTGAGGTATAATACATATATGAAGCGTTTTATCCTTGTAGTTGTTTTACTCTTTGCCTTAGTCTTCGTTATTATTCAGGCCGCAAAAGCAAAAATAGGAAAAGATCTATCCCAACCTATTTTAGAAACAGTGCTCTCTCCTACTCCTTCAATTGCTATTGATCCAAATCAAAAAACAGTAAATTCTGTTTTTGTTCCTTATTGGGCAATTGGAGATGAGACATTTAATGGCTACGACCAATATTTATATTTCGGGATAACACCAAATGCGAAAGGAATTTCAGAAGAAGAAGGATATGCACGAATAGATGCTTTTAGGGAAAATGTGCCTCAAGGTAAAAAAACGCTTCTGGTTCTACGCATGGTTGATTCGGAAGTAAACGCAAATATATTAAAAGATAAAAACGCCCAGGCACGAATAATAGATCAATCTGTATCATATGCTAAACAAAACGGTTTTTCAGGAATTGTTCTCGATTTAGAAATGAGTGCTATCCCTTTTGACTCTCTTGTAGATCAAATCAGTACCTTCTCAAATAACTTTGCAACAAAAACGAAGGAGGCAAAATTGGAGTTTACTATGGCTTTATATGGTGATACGTTTTATCGACTAAGGCCTTTTGATGTGAAATCACTTTCTGAGGCGAACAACACTTTTATGCTAATGGCGTATGATTTCCATAAGTCACGCTCAAATCCGGGACCAAACTTTCCTATGCAAGGTAAAGAAACGTATGGTTATGATATGACTGAACTAGCAGATGATATTCTTCAGTACACTTCTCCAAAGAATGTTACTATCATTTTTGGTATGTTTGGCTATGATTGGGAAGTTGATAATAATGGAAAAGCTATTTCACAAGGCTCACCGTTAACTTATAAAGAAATTGAGCAGAAGTTTCTTGACGATTGCGACTATACGTCATGTGCTATTAAACGTGATGCTTTGTCTGCAGAAACAAGAGTTACTTATACAGATAGTGAAGGGCAAAAGCATGTTGTTTGGTTTGAAGATATGACTTCTGTACGGCAAAAACAACAATACTTACGTACAAGAGGTATTACAAGTTTCTCCTTTTGGGCATATTCCTATTTTTAAAAATGGCCAGTCTCCCCTATTGAGCCTCACCAAGTGTGGATTTAAAGTAGGTGGTAGGTAATACAGTTATATACTGTACAAATGCATCCTGTACTGAGACAAAGTTAACTTTTGAAGTCTGCACGTCTAAAAGTGCTAGTTGTGTGTAGGCATAAGCAGGAGCATTTCCTAAGTTGCCTAGGTTAGATGGATCGAGATCTTGTGCTCCGATAAGTGCTTTTGCATCATTTAGTTGTTCTACATATCCATATCTCGAATCGCCTTCAATTGGAATAACGATCTCAGTTGGTTTTTGCTTGCCCAGATCATATGAGAATGAATTTGTTTTCTGAGTATCGAGCGAAAATTGAGCAAAAAAGATTCTTCCTGTTTGAGATTCCCATGAAACCGTTGGATAGGTATTTGTACTTGAAAGGTTTGGTAGTGTGAATCGTTTAAGTGATTCAGTATTGAGAACATCAATCGTGTTTGGTGTCATTATTGCTTGTCTCCCTGCAGGATCGTTACCTTTTGATCCATCATATCCTGCAAATAGGAGGTATTTGCCGTCAGGGGAAAGTGCTGGTTGGGTTCCATAGGTTCCTTTCTTCATCGATTCAATATCTCGCTTATTTGTACCGTCAAAGTCAACAACACTCATACCATATGCCCAATCTTTACTGCCATTTGTGCCACTCGGAATAAGAGTATCTGCGAAGACAGTACCATTATTCAAAATACCTATTGGGTAGTGTATCGGAATAGTTGTACTTACTGTTTCATCATAAAGAATGTTTTTTACTGTAGGTCTTGATAAATCAATTGCATAGATTCTTGATTTTCCACCTAGAAGAGATTGTGTTGTCGATCCAAATTGGACTTCCCAAATAGTAATATACTTTTTATCCGGAGATAAAGCATAATCTTCTATCCCATATCCTGAAGAGGCCGGAATGCTTTGACTTGAAGTTTTGGTCTTAAGATTATAAATAGTTATCCTACGTCCTAACTCTTTTGTGTCAACTTGATCTATGTACATCAGGTTCTGCGAGGAGAGAACTGAAATCTTCTTTACCTCAAGTGGAAGCGTAGCAATATTAAGACTCTCGGAGCTGCCAATATCAACTCCCCGGACTACAGTTGTTTGCCCTGTCCATGTTCCATAGATCATCATCTTTTGTGGATCATCAGGATCTCTTGTTACAGGCGTTGCTTTAACTTCTCCCCCAGATTGAGCTTTCGTTGGAGTGGGCATTACAGTTCCGTTAGAAGATTTTCTTCCACTCAGGCCAAATATAACTGCAATAATAATGAGAAGAATGAGCGCACCTCCGCCTGCTATTAGCGCGAGTTTTTTTGGGAAAGGCTTTGTTGCGTCAGGTGCTGGTGGCTGTGTTGGTGCAACGGGCGTAGCAGCTTGCTCTGACTGTGGCGGTTGTTGTGGCTGCTGTAATGGTTGATTGGGATTTGGTTGGGCAGGATCCATAGAGCTATTTTGTCAATATTGCGGAGAGTTTGTCAAGCTCGATCACTCAACAACTTCACTTACTTCGATTGCAGTAAATCCATCTCTTTTAACCGGATCTGGGAATGTAGGAGGGACTGGGGTTAGGTTCGGCTTTTGTTGGAGCTGCTTGAAATAGAATACAACATTTAAGTAATTATCTGGCTGAGGATTGAATGTGATTGGCAATATACGATGTGATGTCTCATGATCATAGAAAGAGACGAATGCGTATGGTGTTTTGACTTTCTGTAAACCAGCAGAGATTAAATCTTTAGTCTCTTTATCATTGAGCCCAAGCTTTCTTGCATAATCTTTAAGTAGGGAAGGCAAATTCTCCTTTGTTGTTACACTTCCCTCTTTTGGAGCTTTTCTTATTTTCAAATTTGATGAGTAGTCATAAGAAATTCTGTCATACGAGTTATTATTGATAAGCATTTTCCCATGTTGCATCAATGTAATTTCGTATCCCCTATCATAGGATGGGATTGCGTTATAAACAGGTGTGTTTATCGTTACTTGGACTTTTTGTCCAGGTGTACCATAAAGGTAAAGGGGAGAGTCATCACACGTTCTTTCCATATTTTGTGCTTTGTACATACCTTTACACATTGTGTAGTCCTTTGTTCCTGGACCTTGACCTTTTTCTGCACAAACTTTTGCTGTAACGTCATTACATTTTGGCATATTATCGTCGTTATGTGGTGGATAGGTTGTGTTTGGCGTCAGCGTAATCTTTGATAAATTAACTGGAGTTGTTGAAACAGGCGTGCTTTGTTGCTTTAGGCGAACAGGCTGCAAATCATATTTCAAGAAGAATGTATAAAGTTGCAACCGTTCTTTTGTAGCATTTTGATCAGAATACTGGTCTACAAATGTAGGCTGAGGATTTGCTTGGGCTATTGTTTTGATCCCGAGGACATTATTGAAATAATCAGCTGGAAGTACTGTTATATATTGTGCATACGTATCTTCAAGAGAGATTGGTTTGCTTTTAGAGGTCTTAGTATCCAATGTCATTAGTTTTGTATAAGCATATTCATAATTTGCTCCTAAATTACCAAGATTTGATGAATTTTCTTCAAATGTGCCTATCAATAATTGGTTATTTGGTAGATTAGAGATTTGCATATACTCAGTGTTATTTATCGAGGGAACAGAAATCTTTTGAAGAGATTTTGATGCAATATCATAGGCATAAAGACCTGTTTTATCCGCTGTTGCGCCTACTACTGAAAGTATAATCTTGCCTGTCACAAAGTCCCAATGCGCAGATGCATAGCTATCATTGTTTGAAAGATTTGGTAATTTATACCTCTGAAGTGTTTTTGTATCAACAAGATCAACAGTATTTGATGTAAGGATTGCTTGGCGAATCCCATTCTTAACGCCTGTGCCATCTCCATACTTTCCATCATATCCTGTTAAGAGCAGATATCGACCTTCCTGTGATAATGCTGGCTGATTTCCATATGTTCCTGACTTTAATGAATCAATATCGCGTTTATTTGTCCCATCAAACGAAGCCATACTCATGCCGTATGCCCATCCTGCTCCACCAAGTGGATCATTTGGCATAAACATATCCATAAATACTGTTCCATCATTAAGAATTGCTCGTGGATAGTGAATTGGTTGTAATGCTTGCTCATCATATATAAGATTCTTAACTGTTGGGTTCGATAATGCAACTGTATAAACTCTGGACTTTCCACCTTGTAATATTTCTGATCCTTGTGCAAATTGAACCTCCCATAGCGCAAGATACTTCTTATCTGGAGATAATGTATATTCATCAATTCCGTACCCTTCAGAAGCTGAGATAGTAGAAACTACCTTCTTCTCTTTTATATCGTATATAGTGACGTTTTTCCCATGATCCTTTTTATCAACGTCCCCAATATAAAGGAGAGATTGGTTGTTAAGAACAGCGACTTTTTTAATTGCCATAGGAAGGGTAGCGATTAACTGAGTTTTGGAGGTATTTGTATCAATTGCTTTTATTAAAGATGATTGTCCTGTCCATGATCCATAAACTACAACATGCGAGCTAGCTTTTGCAGTTGGTGAATTTTCCGCAGTTTCTTTAATCTCTTCAAATCCTGAAGTTGGAGCTACCGCTGAAGTATTATCTTTCGAGGTAGTTTTCTCACTTTTCCCAAATAATAATGTCAATGCAATTGCAATGATGAGCAATAATAAAAGGCCCCCAATAATAAAAAACTTCTTTGGCAATGGTTTTCTTGACTGTGCACTTAGAGTATCATGTGCTGGTAGAGGTTGTGTTTGTGACGTAGTGCCTTGGTCAGGATTCATATCTTTATTGTTGCACTTTAAAAAATCTAATGTCAAGCATATATATCTTATATATACCTTAATATAAATATACTAAAACAACGGAAAGTAACAAAATACATGAGTTTTAGTCTGTTTTTCTTACAATAACCTATTGACGGGGCACGTTTTTTGTAGTATCATACATTTACTCTCAATAAATGAATTGAGAGATTTTATTTTTAAAACACTATGGCAACATTTCAACGAAACAAACCACACGTAAATATCGGAACTATTGGTCACGTAGACCATGGTAAGACGACAACAACAGCGGCTATCACCACTGTTCTTGCAAAAAAAGGTTTTGCACAAGCTCGATCTTACGCTGACATTGATAACGCTCCTGAAGAACGACAAAGAGGAGTTACAATCAATATCTCTCACCAAGAATACGAAACAGATAAGCGTCACTATGCACACATTGATGCTCCAGGACATGCTGATTACATCAAAAACATGATCACTGGTGCAGCTCAAATGGACGGAGCAATCTTAGTAGTTTCTGCTCCAGATGGCCCAATGCCTCAAACGCGTGAACACATCCTTCTTGCACGACAAGTTGGTGTTCCAGCAATTGTTGTTTACCTTAACAAGTGTGATATGGTAGATGATCCAGAACTTCTTGATCTTGTAGAAATGGAAATCCGAGAGTTGCTCTCTAAGTATCAATATCCTGGCGATGACACTCCAATCATCCGAGGTTCTTCTTTGAAAGCACTTGAAGGAAATGCTGAATACGAACAAAAGATCCTTGATCTCATGCAAGCAGTTGATGACTTCGTTCCAGATCCAGTTCGTGATCTTGATAAGCCATTCTTGATGCCAGTTGAAGATGTTTTCTCAATTAAAGGTCGAGGAACGGTTGTAACTGGAAGAATTGAAAGAGGAGTTGTTAAAGTTAATGAACCAGTTGAAATCGTAGGACTTGATAAGAATAAAGATTCAGTTGTAACAGGTGTAGAAATGTTTAAGAAGATTCTTGATCAAGGTCAAGCAGGAGATAACGTAGGTCTTCTTCTCCGAGGTCTTGAAAAGAAAGATGTTGAAAGAGGTCAAGTTATTGCTAAACCAAAGAGTATCACTCCTCACACTGAATTCGAAGCTGAAGCTTATGTTTTGACTAAAGAAGAAGGTGGACGTCATACACCATTCTTTAAGGGATATCGACCACAATTCTATATCCGAACAACAGACGTTACAGGTAATGTTACTCTCCCAGATGGTGTAGAAATGGTTATGCCTGGTGACACAACAAACATGAAAGTTAAACTTATTGTTCCAGTAGCTCTTGAAGAAGGTCTCCGATACGCGATTCGCGAAGGCGGAAGAACCGTTGGAGCTGGTGTGATCACCAAAATAATAAAATAATCCTGCGAAAGCGGGATTTTTTTATTTGGAGTAGATCTTTGACAGTCTGAAAGTAAAACTATGCAAAAAGGAAGAATTAGAGTCCGATTAAAAAGTTATGATGCTCGCGTCTTAGATGCGTGTTGTCAGCAGATCTTAGATTCTGTTATTAGAACAGGAGCTAAGGTTATTGGTCCTGTTCCACTTCCGACTGATCGTAGCGTTTATGCAGTAAACAAATCACCGTTTATTGATAAAGATGCACGTGATCATTTCGAAATTCGAATTCACAAGCGATTAATCGACATAGTTTCACCAACAGGCAAAACAATAGATAGTTTAACGAATTTAGCATTACCAGCCGGAGTAGACGTAGAATTGAAGATGTAGTCTTCTTTTTTTGCGTATAAATTACATTGATGCCCAAACTAATTAAACATGCGAAGAGTATGATTGATTAAAAATGCCTTGCTAGGCCACCCCGTTTAGAGGGGATCACATCATAAAACGTTTTGACGTTATGAATGATAAAGGTAGCCTAAGGCTACTTTTTTTGTGCGTTAAGTTAGTTTAGGTTTAAATATTATGATACAAGCATTAATAGGACAAAAAATTGAACAAACACAAAAGTTCTTAGAGAACGGTCATAGAATTCCTGTGACTGAAGTCTCTTTGCAGGACAATGTTGTTGTGCAAGTAAAAACAGAAGATACAGATAAATACGCAGCAATCCAATTAGGATATGGTGTAAAGAAGAATGCTACGAAAGCAATTGTTGGACATGTGAAGAAAGCAAAGCTTGAAAAAGCTCCTTCAAGTATCAAAGAAGTAGCATGGGACGGCGAAGGTGAACTGCCATTAGTTGGTGATCTTATTGCAGTAGATGCTGTCTTCAAACCAGGAGACGTTATCAAGGTAACTGGTACATCAAAAGGTAAAGGATTTGCTGGAACTGTAAAACGACATAATTTTGGAGGCGGTCCGAAAACTCATGGTCAATCAGATCGACACAGAGCGCCAGGATCTATTGGACAAGGTACAACTCCAGGTCGTGTTTATAAAGGTAAAAGAATGGCTGGTCATATGGGCGTTGATACTGTAACTGTACAAAATCTAACAGTTGTTGATGTTGATGCAGTGAATAAAAAGCTGTATGTTCTTGGTTTGGTTCCAGGGTATAAGAAGAGCATTATTGTTATTACAAAAACAGGTGAGCAAAAGAAATTTGTTCCATTGCTCAAATCCGCTGAAGAGGTAGAGACTCCAGCTGTGGAAGGAACACCAGTAGAAGAGCCAACAACAGTAGTAGAGGCAGCAGCAGAGATTGTAGAACAGCAAGAAGCAGCAGAAGCGCAAGCTGAAAAAACTGAAGAAGTAAAAGAAGCAGCAAGTGAAGAAGTTGCAGCAAAAGAAGTTGGCGAAGACGTTTCAGAAACGAAAGAAGAAGCAAAGGAGGAGAAAAAAGCGTAATAATACGTTTATAACGAGTTATGGCAAAAGTCGAAACAAAAGAAGTAAAGAAAACAACAGCAGCACCTAAAGCAAAGCCAGTCACAAAGAAGGTTGCTCCAGTAAAAGCTGTTAAAAAAGAAGAAGTAAAAGCAGAAGCACCTATCAAGGTAAAACCTGTAAAAGAGAGTAATAACGCTTCAGTTTCAGTGAAGGTTGTAGATACAACTGGAAAAGAAGCTGGTACAGTTGCTCTTCCAGGTGCAATCTTTGGTGAAAGAGTAAACAAAACATTGCTTGCTCAAGCAGTACGTGTTTATTTAGCAAATCAAAGACAAGGTAATGCTTCTACAAAGTCACGAGGTGAAGTAGATGGCTCAACTCGAAAAATTTATCGACAAAAAGGTACAGGCCGAGCTCGACACGGTGGAGTTCGAGCACCTATTTTTGTAAAAGGAGGAATTGCTCATGGTCCAAAACCACGAGATTTTAGTCTTTCATTGCCTAAAAAGATGAAGAGAAAAGCATTATTTAGTGCCTTGTCAGCAAAGGTACAAGATAAGCAAGTAATGGTTCTGTCAGGTTTGGAAAAGCTTGAACCAAAGACAAAAGGTTTCTCAGAAATGCTTAAAAAGTTGGGTGTAGCAGACAAAAAGCAAAATCTTTTATTTGTTACAGCAACAGGAATGGATAGTGCTCGAAGGGCAGGACGAAATATTACAGGTGTTAACTTTACAGCTGTAAGTAGAATGAATACATACGAAGTATTACAAACAAAGAATTTAGTTGTTGCTAAAGATGCAATTGCTGAAATGGAAAAGTTTTTCTTAGGAAAGGACAAATAATGAACGTAATTGTAAAACCATTAATAACAGAAAAATCAATGGAAGATGTAAATAAAGGTAAATATACTTTTATTGTTGACCGATTTGCGACAAAACCTGTTATTAAGCAAGCGATTAAAGATATGTTTAATGTAACTGTTGTGAGTGTTGCAACAAGAATCATTAAAGGCCGAAGTCAAAGAGTTGGAATGCGAAGAGTTGAAGTTCCACAGGCTGCTTACAAAAAGGCAACTGTCTCTTTGAAAAAAGGTGATAAAATAAGTCTTTTTGAACCAGGTGGTGCTGAGGAGGCAAAGAAATAATATGAAATTAAAGGCAATTAAGAAAAAGCATTCAGGAAGAGATGCAAGTGGACAAGTAGTTGTACGTCATCAAGGTGGACAGCATAAACGGTATTTTAGAGCAATTGATTTCAAGCGAAATAAGCTCAATGTCGTTGGTCGAGTTGTAGCAATTGAATATGATCCAAATAGAACTTGCGATATTGCTTTGATACAATACGCAGATGGAGAAAAAAGATATATTTTGGCTCCACAAGGATTAAAAGAAAATGATACAATCGCATCTGGCGCAGGAGTTGAGGCAACACTTGGAAACGCTTTACCTTTGGGTGAAATGCCTGCAGGTACAATCGTTCACAATATTGAATTAACACCTGGCAAAGGTGGCCAGATGGCTCGAAGTGCTGGTACAGGCGCTATTGTTAATGCAAAAGAAGGCGATTATGTTTTCTTGAAACTTCCATCAGGTGAAGTTCGAAAAATTTTGACAGCTGGATTTGCAACCGTTGGACAACTTGGAAATGTTGATTGGAAAAACGAAGTTATTGGTAAGGCGGGAAGATCTCGCCACATGGGTCGACGACCATCAGTTCGTGGAGTTGCTATGAATCCACGATCTCACCCACATGGTGGTGGAGAAGCGAAGTCTGGTGTTGGTATGCCTGCGCCAAAGACTTACGCAGGAAGAATCGCAGTCGGTAAGACTCGAAAACCAAAGAAATATTCAGACAAATTCATTGTCTCAAGAAGAAAGGGAGGAAGAAAGAAATAGTTTCTTAATATAACTATGGGTAGAAGTACAAAAAAAGGACCATATATAGATCAAAAATTGTTTGCTAAAGTTGTAAAACAAAAGGAAGCTGGCAAAAACGAACCTATCAAAACATGGGCACGCGCAAGTCAAATTCCGCCAGAATTTGTGGGTTACACAATGATGATTCACAATGGTAAGCACTTTATCTCAGTATTGATCTCAGAAAACATGGTAGGTCACAGACTTGGTGAATTTGCGCCAACACGACACTTTAGAGGTCATGGTAAGGTCGTGGCACGTGAAATCAGTAAGACTTAATGAGGAGAAATTATGGAAGTACGAGCAATAGCAAAATCAGTAAGAATAAGTCCACGTAAGATACGATTAGTAGCTGACGCGGTAAGAAATTTACCTGTTGAAGATGCGTACCGCATGCTTCAGGTAACAGAACAAAAGGCAGCAGGGCCAATTGCAAAGACATTAAAGAGTGCAGTTGCAAACGCTGTAACCAATGCAAACCTTGAGGCAAAGAACTTGTACATCAGTACAATCATGGCGAATCAAGGACAAGTGTTGAAGAGATTCCGTCCTTCAACTCGAGGTCGAATTCATCCGTACAAAAAGCGCGGAACTCATTTGACTATTATTTTGAAAGAAAAGGTTGTTGCAAATGCAGCAGCAAAAGCTCAAGTTGCGACAGCTTCTGAAAGAGCAGATGCAGCAGTTGAAGCAGCAATGTACGGAAAAGAAGAAAAAAAGCAATCAGGTGTTAAAGCATTAGCTTCTCGCTTGACTGGAAAGAAGAAAACAGAAGCCGCTAAAAGCGAGCCAAAGAAAAAGGAGGAAAAAGCTAAATAAGCTAAAATATATTTATGGGACAAAAAGTTAATCCACACGTTATTAGATTAGGTGCAGTACATACTTGGAGTAGTCGATGGTTCAACGAACGACAATACAAGGATGTCTTGCTCGAAGATTTTGGTCTTCGAAAGATGCTTATGGAACGATTGCGATCAGCAGGTATCGCAAGTGTTGAAATTGAGCGATCAATTAACAGTTTGAAGATCATCATCCATGTTTCACGACCAGGTATTGTTATTGGTCGAGGTGGAAGTGGACTTGAAGAATTAAAGAAAGCAATTACAGTATTCTTTACAAAGCAGCGTGGTGGAAAAGCTCCAAAAATGGATATCCGAGTTGAACCAGTGAAAGAACCAAACTTGAATGCATACTTAGTTGCGAACAATATTGCAGATCAATTGGTTCGAAGACTTCCATTCAAGAGAATTCTTAATTCAACTGCAGAGCGAGTTATGGGTTCAGGAGCACTTGGAGTCAAGATTCTTTTGACTGGACGTATTAATGGAGCAGAAATTGCACGACGAGAAAAGATCCATTTGGGAACAGTTCCGTTGTCTACAATTCGTGAAGATATCAGTTATGCTCAATACCCAGCATTAACAAAGAAGGGGTATATCGGTATTAAAGTTTGGATTAATAGACCTGAGGGAGGAGACGCACTGTAATATGTTAATGCCGAAGAGACAAAAGTATCGAAAGATGCAGCGAGGAAATGCAAAAGGTGCTGCAACACGAGGAACAAAGCTTTCGTATGGTGATTTTGGACTTCAGGCAATGGAGCTTGGGATGATTAGTAGTCGCCAGATTGAATCAGCACGACGTGCGATTAGTAATTACACACAACGTGGTGGTAAGACTTGGATTACTATTTTCCCAGATAAGCCTATTACAAAGAAGCCAGCTGAAGTTCGTATGGGTGGAGGAAAAGGTGATATTAAAGAATATGTCGCTGTTGTAAAACCTGGACGAATTATGTTCGAAATGACAGGGGTATCAGCAGTAATTGCAAAAGAAGCACTACGTTTGGCATCACATAAGCTTTCAGTGAAAAGCAAGATCTTAGTAAAGGGAGAAATGTAACATGAAAATTAACGATAGAAAAGAATTACATAGTAAAACAACTGAAGAATTGGAAAAATTGCTCAAAGAATCGTATAATACACTTTCTCAGATTCGAATGGACAATGTGCAGAGTAAATTAAAAAATACTCGAAGTATGACAAACACTCGAAAAGAGATTGCTGTTATGAAGACAATTCTCGCTGAAAAAGTAACAGCGGCAGCAAAAGTTGAAAAAAAGGAGGTAGCAGAAGCGCCTAAAAAATAGCGTTTAAAAAGAATTATGGCAAAGATATTAGTAGGAAAAGTAGTTTCGACAAAAATGAAAGATACAGCAGTGGTTGAAGTTTCACGACGTGTTCCTCATCCGTTGTACAAAAAACTTATGAAAGTTACAAAGAAATTTAATGTAGCGTTGAATGGTCAGGAAGTGGCAGTTGGTAATGAAGTGCGAATTGTTGAAACGAAACCAGTTTCAAAAACAAAGTACTTCGCAATAAAGGAAGTAAAGAAGGATAAATAAAATATGTTACAGTTACGATCTATTGTAAAAGCAGCAGATAATTCAGGAGCAAAAGAACTATATGTAATTCATATATTCGGTGGCTCACGAAGAAAGTTCGGTCGCATTGGCGATGTGGTTAATGCCGTCGTAAAGACAGCTATCCCACACGGTCAAGTGAAAGACTCAGAAATGGTTAAAGCTGTAATTGTCCGGACTCGAAAAGAATTCCGACGACCAGATGGATCATATGTGCGATTTTCTGATAACGCAGTTGTTGTTATCGATAATCCAAAAGACAAAAACGTTCGTGGAACACGTATCTTTGGACCTATTGCCCGAGAAGTCCGAGATAGAGGGTTCACAAAGATTGCCAGTATGGCAGTGGAGGTAGTTTAATATGAAATTAAAAACAGGAGATCAAGTCAGTATAGTACGAGGTAAAGATAACGGTAAAACAGGATCCGTACAAAAGGTCTTTACAAAAGAAGCAAAAGTAGTTGTGGATGGTATTAACCAGGTGAAGAGACATTTGAAATCTCGAACACCAGGACAAAAGTCAGAAATCATCACACTTACAAAGCCAGTTGCAATTTCAAACGTGCAATTGATTTGTCCGAAATGTAAAAAACTCACAAGAGTTGGATATAAGATGCTCAAAGATGAGAAGGTTCGCGTATGCAAGAAATGCCAAGCGGAAATATAGAGGAATAAATTATGACAGATTTACAAAAGAAATATAACGAAGAAATAGTACCAGCGTTGGAAAAAGATCTTAATATTAAAAATCCAATGGGTATACCAAAGCTTTCAAAGATTGTTGTTAACATGGGTGTAAAAGACGCAATTAATGACAAAAAGGTTATCGAAAAGATGGCTGTTGCGTTGGGTCAAGTTACAGGTCAAAAAGCAAAACCAACTCGAGCAAAGAAAGCTATTGCTGGATTTAAAATCCGACAGGGTGACACAATCGGTTTGGTTGTAACACTTCGAGGAAACAGAATGTTTGAATTCTATGATCGATTGGTAAAAATTGTTTTACCACGTATTAAAGATTTCCGTGGAGTTCCACGAACAAGTTTTGATGGACGAGGGAACTACACACTTGGATTCCATGAATACTCAACATTTCCTGAAATCGATCCAGCAAGTGTTGAAAGACTTCAAGGTATGGAAATGGTATTTGTAACGACAGCAACACAAAATGACCACGGCTTTAAGTTACTTGAAGCATTGGGAATGCCTTTTGCAAAGGAGGCAAAAAGCTAAGAGTCTGAACTTGTGATATAATCACTAGGCTCGAAAGAAGTAAAACTATGGCTAAAACATCAAACGTTGTAAAAATGCAGAAAAAACAGAAGTTCCCAACTCGGTTGGTAAACCGATGTGGAATCTGTGGAAGAGACAAAGCGTACATCCGAAGATTCGGTTTGTGCAGAATTTGTTTCCGAGAACAAGCAATGAAAGGAGTACTTCCAGGAGTTTATAAAGCTTCTTGGTAAATTAAACTATGAATTACGTTATTGGAGATTTTGTTATTCAACTTAAGAACGCATCACTTGCCCACAAGAAAGTGA
The DNA here is from genome assembly GCA_965230895.1 of uncultured Gammaproteobacteria bacterium. Lineage (GTDB taxonomy): Bacteria > Patescibacteriota > Microgenomatia > Levybacterales > UBA12049 > JACDET01. The sequence goes on along the minus strand of OZ246394.1, from coordinate 1,139,042 downwards.
TCGTAACACCATATGCAAACCTTAGTAAGGCTGTTGCACAGGTGTTGAAAAAAGAAGGATTCTTGGATGAAGTAAAAGAAGAAACAGTTGATGGACATAGAATGCTTTCAATTGCTCTTCGGTATCAGAAGAGAAAGCCTGCTATTACTGATGTTCATTTGGTTTCAAAGCCATCATTAAGAACATATGTAAAGCCAACTGAAATTGCTCGAAAGCAAGGACGTGCAACAACAGCAGTTATTTCAACAAACGTTGGAGTGCTTACCGGAAAAGACGCTATCAAGAAAGGAGTTGGAGGAGAATTACTTTTCCAAATTTGGTAAAGATATGTCTAAGATCGGTAAATTACCAATTACATTGGGTAGCAATGTTGCTGTACAAGTTCAGGGTTCTGAAGCAACTGTAACCGGTCCAAAAGGAACAATGTCTATGACAATTCCTGCAGGTGTTAAAGTTGCACAAGAAGAAGGAAAAGTTATCCTTACTGTTGATGATCAAGAAGATCGAAAGGTTCGGGCAATGTACGGTTTGACACGCGCAAACTTAGCAAACTTAATTAAGGGTGTTGATACAGGTTTTGAAAAGCAATTAGAAATCGTTGGAGTTGGTTATAGAGCGAACATGCAGGGAACTGATTTGGTACTGTCACTTGGTTTTGCTCATCCGGTAAAGTTTAAGCCAGTTACAGGAATTGCACTTTCAGTTACTGATAATGTCATTTCTGTTGCAGGAAGTGATAAAGTACAAGTTGGTGAGATTGCAGCTGAAATTAGAGCAGCAAAACCACCAGAGCCTTATAAAGGAAAAGGTATAAAATATAAGGGAGAAAGAATCAGAAGAAAGGCTGGAAAAGCAGCAAAGGCTGCAGGTAAATAAGCTATGAACACAGCAAGAAATAAACAACGACAAACAAGAATCAGAAAAAAAGCAGCAAGTGTTAGTGATCGGCCACGACTTAGTGTCTTTCGATCAAATGCATATGTGTATGCTCAAGTAATCAACACATCTGGTGATACAATTGTAGGAATTTCTGAAAAGGCATTAAAAGCAAAAGGTACACCAATTGAACGAGCAAAGTTGGTTGGTGCTGAAATTGCTAAATTAGCGCTTGCGAAGAAAATCAAAGAAGTAGCATTCGACAAAGGTCGATTTGCATATCATGGTCGCGTTAAAGCTGTCGCTGAAGGCGCACGAGAAGGGGGTCTTTCACTCTAATGGCATTTAATCAAAATCAAAATAACAATCAAAGAAGACAATTTAATCAAACTCCGAGTGAATTTGAAGAGAATGTTGTACAAATTAACCGTGTTTCAAAGAAAACAAAAGGTGGAAATAAAGTTGGATTCTCAGCGCTTACAGTTGTTGGTGATAAAAAAGGTCGAGTTGGAGTAGGTTTAGGTAAAGCTCCAGATGTCTCAAGTGCTATCCGAAAAGGTATTAGTAAAGCAAAGAAAGGTTTAATCGAAATCCCATTGGTCGAAGGTACCATCCCTATCAGAATCGATGTGAAGATTGGTGCAGCAAAGATTATGCTAAAGCCAGCACCTCCAGGAAGTGGTATTATCGCAGGTGGAGCTGTTCGAAGTGTTGTATCAGCAGCAGGTATCCAAAATATCTCTTCAAAGATGCTTGGAACAACAAATAAGATTAGTAATATCTATGCGACACTTGAAGCATTGAGAAAAGTCAGTGAGCAGGTTGCAAAAGAAAAAGATCGAGTAGCTGTCGTTAAGAAAGGTTAATTATGAACTTAACAGAATTAAAGCAGATAAAATCAAAAAGTAAAAAACGTGTAGGTTTGGGGCACGGATCAGGTCGTGGTAAAACTTCAGGACGAGGACAAAAAGGGCAAAAAGCTCGAAATAGTGTTCCACTTCGATTTGAAGGTGGAGCATTACCTTTGACAAAGCGTTTGCCATTCCTTCGAGGTAAAAGTCGAAACGCTTCATTGCAAGAAAAAGCATATATTCTTAATGTTGATGCATTGAATGTTTTTGCAAAAGGTGCAGTTGTGGATGTCGCATCACTTACAAAACAAGGATTAGTTAGAGATGAACTTGGGAAACACCGAAAGATCAAAATCCTTGGAAATGGTACACTTGATGTTGCATTGACAGTTAAATTACCAGTTTCTAAGAACGCAGCAGAAAAGATTCAAAAGGCCGGGGGATCGGTCGAAAGTGTTTAGTATATCGCTTGCAAGGATTTGATATACTAGAGCTCCTGTATAGAAAAATCCCATACAGCATACTAAAAAGAACATGAATAGTATATTTGATACTCTCCGTAATAGTTTTAAATCGCCGGAATTACGCAACAAAATTCTCTTTATCCTTTTTATTTTCTTGGTGTTTCGTTTCCTAGCACATGTTCCAGTTGCCGGAGTTGATGTAGCTCAACTTAAGAATATCTTTGCGAACAACCAATTTTTAGGATTCCTCAATGTCTTTTCTGGGGGTACGCTTGCTAATTTCTCTGTCATGGCTTTAGGCCTTAATCCATACATTAATGCATCCATCATTTTACAGCTTCTTACCATGGTCTTTCCAAAACTTGAAGAGTTGTCCAAAGAAGGCGATTCTGGGCGTCGAAAAATAAATCAGTACACAAGATTCCTTACGGTGCCTTTAGCGGTACTCCAGGCGATTGGTGTCTATGCATTGTTAAAGAGTCAGGGTTTGGTTGTGAGCCTTGCTCCATTGGATTTCGTAGCATTTATCTTTACCTTAGTTGCAGGTTCAATGCTGCTTGTTTGGTTGGGAGAATTGATAACTGATCGGGGTATTGGAAATGGTATCTCACTCTTGATTGTCGCAGGTATCGTAGGCCAATTACCTGTCTTAATTGGACAGACCTTCTCGACTGCAGATACACAAGCAAGCTTAAGTCTATTAGGCTTCACGGTAATGAGTTTATTGGTCATTATCGGTATCATCGTTGTGAACGAAGCGACAAGACAAATTCCGGTCCATTATGCAAAGCGTATGCGTGGTAATAAAATGTATGGTGGCCAATCAACACACCTTCCACTTCGCCTTAATCAGGCTGGTGTTATCCCGATCATCTTTGCTGTGTCTATCGTTTTGCTGCCATCATTACTTGCAAGTGTTTTCGCGACATCAGATAATGGAGCGCTTCGAGGTATGGCGCAATGGATTAATATCTGGTTTGCTCCGACAGGATTCCTCTACAATGCGTTCTATTTCTTATTGGTTGTTGCCTTTACATTCTTTTATACAGCAGTTGTCTTCAACCCGAAAAAGATTTCAGAAGATATTCAAAAGTATGGAGGCTTTATACCTGGTGTTCGTCCAGGCCAGCCAACGACAAAATATTTGAATTATATTCTTACGAGAATTACCTTGGTCGGAGCTTGTTTCTTGGGGTTTGTCGCAATTTTGCCAGAGATTGGCCGAGTGCTTACCGGTCTGCAAACTCTCCTTCTTGGAGGCGCAAGTATTTTGATTGTGGTCTCAGTTGTACTTGAAACATTCAAGGCAATTGAAGCAAATTTGGTGATGAGAAACTACGAAGGGTTTTTGAATAAATAATGAAACTAATTATAATCGGGATCCAGGGTGCTGGGAAATCAACACAAGGAAACTTACTTAAAAAAAAATTAAAAATACCATACCTCTCAACCGGACATATTTTTCGGGAACTTGCTAAAGAACGAACTCCGCTTGGCCGTTATATCAAAGAAACAATGAATGCTGGATATCTTATCTCCGATGATAAAGTTCTGGAAATTGTTTCTGAATATCTTTCCCGAAAAGAATATAAAAAGGGATACATCTTAGATGGTTTCCCTCGTACTGCGAAGCAGGCTGAAGAATTCGGAAATGGTATCGATAAAGTAATATATCTGGAAGTATCTGATAAAGAAGCTTTATGGAGGCTATCATATCGTGGAGAAGAAGGAAATGAGCGAGAGGATGACACATTGCGTGCAATTAGAAAGCGAATTGAATTATTCCATAATTTCACCAGGCCTGTGCTAGAATACTACAAAAAGAAGCGCAAGCTTGTCACCATCAATGGTGAACAGAAAATTCCGGACATTAATAAAGAGATATTAAAAAAGTTAAAGGTAATATGATATGTCAAAAGGATTTGTAATTGCTATCGATGGGCCGGTTGCTGCCGGGAAAGGGACAGTTGCTTCAAAGCTTGCGGACGATTTGCAGGGCTTTTATCTCTACACAGGAGGAACGTATAGAGCAGTTGCATTAGCTGGGATTAAGAAGGGCATTGACCTGCATAACGCTCAGGAAGTGATCAGTCTTTTAAAGGATGTTAAAATAGAGTTCAGAGAGAAGCAGATTTTCCTCAATGGAGAAGATGTTACCGATAGAATTAAAGAACCAGATGCAGCAAATGGATCTTCTGTTGTTGCATCACTTCCAGAGGTAAGAAAACAATTAGTGCTTTTGCAAAGAAGCGTTGCAGAAGATATGGTTAATCAGGGTCATATTGTTGTAATCGAAGGACGAGATACAGCAACTGTCGTTTTTCCGAATGCTGCATTACGTGTCTTTCTCACTGCGACAGATGAAGTTCGTGCAAAGAGGAGATTAAAGCAATATACTGAGCAGGGTGATACCATAGATTTTGCCACAGTACTTGCAGATGTCCGGGAAAGAGATGAGCGGGACCAAAATAGAGCAATGGATCCTCTCGCAAAAGATCCAGAGAAGCTTGGATACTTTATCCTAGATGATTCTGAAATGGATGAAGCAGATACGCTTGCATCAATTAAAAATGAATTAAAAAGAAAAAACTTATTATGATACATATAAAATCACCAGAAGAAATTAAAATTATGCAACATGGAGGCCACATCCTCGCCACAGTTCTTGGCGAAGTTATGGCTGCGGTAAAACCAGGTGTAACCGAATTAGATTTAGATCGATTAGCAGAACGAAGGATCCGTGAATTGGGTGGAGAGCCTGGATTTATGAAAGTCGAAGGATACGACTATACAATCTGTATGTCGACCAATGACGTTGTTGTTCATGGAATTCCGACAGATTATGCATTTAAAGAAGGTGACGTCGTTGGTGTGGACTGTGGAGTCTTCTACGAAGGGTTTCATACTGACATGAGTGATTCAACAATTGTTGGAGCTGGAAGTAAAGAAGCTCAGAAATTTTTATCGATTGGTAAGACCGCTCTTGATGAAGCGATAGCGCAAGCTGTAATTGGCAACAATATCGGACATATCTCTAAAACGATTCAAGATATCGTAGAAAAACAAAGCGGCTACAGTATCGTTCGAAGTTTGATCGGTCATGGTGTGGGTAAAGAATTACATGAAGAACCAGAGGTTCCAGGATATCTTCATGGTAAGATTGAAAAGACACCGAAGCTTCGTGAAGGTATGACTATTGCTGTTGAGATTATCTATAATATGGGTACACCTGAGGTTATGCTTGATAATGATCACTGGACGATTCGTACAGCAGATGGTAAAATAGCAGGACTGTACGAGCGCACAATCGCTATTACAAAAGACGGCCCACTGATGCTGACAGTTTAAGAAGCGTATCGAAAGCACCACGCATTTCAGCTGAATCAAAATATGCTTAAAAAGCGGTTTTGGGACAACTGAAATATTTGGTGCCTAAGATGCTCTTCTCATTGTTGCTCTTTTGAGCCTGCTTTGTTATAATGCACAAATGGCTCACCAAGGATCTTTTGAAAAAGATGGCGTCGTGAGAGAAGCGCTGCCCAATACATTGTTTCGTGTCGAACTAGAAGATGGCTCACTCGTTCTCTGTCATCTCTCCGGAAAAATGCGTATGCATTTTATTAAAATTTTACCGGGAGATAAAGTCAGAATCGAAATGACTCCATATGATCTTGAGCGAGGCAGGATAATGTATCGGTACAGATAAAGGAAATGAATTATGAAAGTACAAGCAAGTGTCAAAAAGCGATGTCTAAAATGTAAAATTATTAAACGCCGAGGCGTTATTCGTGTTGTGTGCGAAAACGCACGACATAAACAAAGACAAGGATAATATATGCGAGTAGTTGGAGTTACAATACCAGATGAAAAAAAAGTAAATTATGCATTACCATATATTTATGGTGTTGGTCCAAGTAATGTTAAAGAAATTCTTAAACAAGCTGAAGTAGACGGAGAAAAACGGGCAAAAGATCTTACCGAAGATGAGATTAAGCGACTAACAAAGGTATTGGAAAAGATTAAAATCGAAGGAGACCTTAAAGCAGATATTGCAGCAAATGTACGACGTCTTCGAGATATCGGATCTTACCGAGGTAAGAGACATACAGCAGGTTTACCATCACGAGGGCAGAGAACACGATCAAATGCTCGTACAAAGAGAGGAAAGCGTGTAACTATCGGAGCTATTAAGAAAGAAGTAATGGCAAAGATGGAAGCAGCCGCAAAGGCAAAAGGTAAATAAGCCTTAGAAAGTAATATATGGCAAAGAAACCAGTAAAAAAAGTAACAACAAAAGCAAAGAAAAAGGGTGGAGCACCTGTAACTGAACACGGACGTGTTTACATCACAGCTACATTCAATAACACATTAGTTACTGTCACAAATGACAAAGGTGATGCACTTGGATGGAGTTCATCAGGATCACGAGGATTTAAGGGTACTCGTAAATCAACTCCATATGCTGCAAGTATTGCAGTTGAAGAAGCTGTTAAGAGAATTGTTGAGCAAGGTATGAAGTCAGTTGATGTGTTCGTTAAAGGCCCAGGAGCTGGACGAGATTCATCACTCAGAGGTATTAAAAGTGCAGGACCGGTCATTACATCAATTTCTGATGTAACACCAATGCCGCACAACGGCCCACGATCTAAGAAGAAGAGAAGAGTTTAAACATTATGGCAAGATATACAGGACCAAAACATAAATTAGTACGACGAGAAGGTGTAAACCTTTTAGAAAAAACATCAGCAAGTTTGATGCGTCGTCTCAATGTACCACCAGGGGTACATGGTAAAAAAGGAAAAAGAAGACCATCTGATTTTGGTCAACAGCTTCGTGAGAAACAAAAAGCTAAGGTAACTTATGGACTTCTCGAAAAGCAGTTTCGAAAGATTGTTGATTTAGCATCTACACAAAAAGGAGATACAGAAGAACTCTTGCTCTCACTTTTGGAAAGAAGACTCGACAATGTTGTTTATAGACTCGGACTTACAAAGTCACGTATGATGTCACGACAATTTGTTACTCACGGACACGTTTTGGTTAATGGAAAGAAAATGACTATCCCATCTTACACAGTGAAGGTTGGAGATGTTATCGCTTTGGACGAAAAGATTCAAAAGAATCCAGACGTTATTAAAGTATTAGAAGAGAAAAAAGAAACTATGGGGTTCCTCGAGCAAAAAGGTCCTGCGGGCAAGTTAGTTCGTATGCCAGTAGCAGAGGATATTCAGGTTCCTTTTAGTACAAGACAGATTATTGAATATTATTCTCGATAGTGGTATAATACTCAATAGACTCATCAAAGATGAGCTATTGCCTATTGTCAAAAACGACTTTATAGGGTATTATACACATCTAGATTAAATTCTAAAAAAAATATATGGAAGAATTCAATTTTAAAGTTAAAGAAATTACAACCGCTCCAGATTTTGGAGAATTTGTTATCGAACCACTCGAACCAGGTTATGGTCACACAATGGGAAATGCGTTGAGAAGAGTTCTCTACACTTCAATCCCAGGTGCAGCTGTTACATCAGTTCGAATCACAGGTGTTAAACACAAGTTCTCAACACTCGCTGGTTTGAAGGAAAATATCGTAGATCTTCTCCTTAATGTTAAAGAACTTAACTTAAAGCTTGCTGAAGGCCGAGACAGTGCAACTGTAAAACTTTCAGTTAAAGGTCCAAAGAAAGTTACAGCAGCTGACCTTGAAGCAACTGATGGAGTTGAAGTTGTTGACAAAGATCAATACATCGGTTCACTCTCAGGAGATAAAGCAAAACTTGAAATGGAACTTACAGTTGAAAAAGGCTTTGGTTTCTCACTCGCTGAAGAACGACGCTCAACAGCTCTTGGTGTTATGACAACTGATGCTGTATACACTCCAGTACGAAGAGTAACTTACCAAGTTGCAGCAACACGTGTTGGTCGCCGAACTGATCTTGATAAAGTAACTCTTAAGATCTGGACAAACGGTACAGTTGATCCAAAAGATTCACTTATGCAAGCAGCTAAGCTTTTGACTTCATACTTCCAACAGATTTATGAACCAAAAGAATCAGCAGCAGTAGCAGAAAGTCCAGTTGTTACTTCTTCAATTCCACAGAATTTATTGAAGATGACAATTGACGAATTAGATCTTCCAACAAGAATTTACAATAGTCTTCGAAATGGTGGAATCGAAACAATTGAACAATTGTTGAGTACTCCACGAAAAGACTTAGTCTCCATGCGAAACATGGGTGGTAAATCCATCTCAGTTATCGAAGAAAAACTTGGAGAAAAAGGAATTAGTTTAAACGTAAACGTATAAGAGTAAATCCGAAATTCGAATATCGAAATTCGAAACAAGCTCAAAATACAAATGCCCACAATTAAAGATTGTAGTTAGTATTTTGAAAAATTGGTTTTGTTTCGTATTTGGGATTTCGAGCTTCGGATTTTTTATTATCTATGAAAAAGAATGTATTTGGTCGCCAATTTAAGAGAGATGCAAACGAGCGTAAAGCTTTGTTTAAAAACCTGCTTACGTCCCTTGTTCTCGAAGAGCGAATCAGAACTTCTGAAGCAAAAGCAAAAGCAATTAGAAGTGCAGCTGATAAATTAGTTACCAAAGCAAAAAAAGGTGGAGAAGTTGCATTACGAGCATTGGCTCCTGATGTCCGACATATCGCAGCTGCAAAACTTATTGAACAAATCGCTCCACGATTCATGGATCGACAAGGTGGTTATACTCGAATCATTAAAGTTGGACGCAGAGTTGCTGATAATTCACCTGAAGTTATTATGGAATGGGTTGTTAAAGGTGAAAAAGCAGTTGCAAAGCCTGTTAAAGAAAAGAAAGCAAAAACAGCTAAGCCTGCAAAAGCAGCAAAAACAACAGAAGTGAAAGCAACAGCAGCAGTTGCAAAACCAGAAAAGAAAACAAAAGCAGTAAAGAGCTCAGCACCAAAACAAATGGTGACTCGACAGAAAAAAGGATAAACTATGAACCAAGCAGCACAAACACAACCAACAAAGGCGAAAGACATCAAAAGAGCATGGCACCATGTTGATGTTAAAGACCAAACTCTTGGACGTGTTGCTTCTGAAATTGCACAACTTTTAATGGGTAAAGGAAAAGCATATTTTGTTCGTAACCTTGACTGCGGAGATTATGTAGTCGTTACAAATGCTAAAGATATTAAAGTAACTGGAAAAAAAGAAGTTCAAAAAATGTATTACCGACATTCTGGATATCCAGGTGGTTTTAAAGAAGAAACATTGAAGGAATTACGAGCACGCAAACCAGAAGGTGTTTTGTTACATGCTGTAAAAGGTATGCTCCCACAAAACCGTTTACGTGATAAAATGTTGACACGATTATTTATCTTTGCGGATGCAGAACATACTTACGCAGATAAATTTAAAAACTAAATACTATGGCAGAAGAAGTACAACAACCAATTAAAAGAAATAAAACAGCTCGAAAAGATTATACTTTTGCAGTTGGCCGACGAAAAGAATCAGTTGCTCGAGTCCGACTCTATGAAAATGTAAAAGCAGAACTTACTTGGGGCGAACTTTCAGTGAAAAAAGGTGATATGTTGGTTAATGAAAAGCCAATTGATCAATACTTCTCAGGTGATGTCAGTCGCCATCTTTATACAGAACCACTTCGTGTTACAAACGCGCATCAAAAGAATTTTGCATTCACTATCAAAGTTGCAGGCGGTGGACCTTCAGGACAACTACAAGCAGCAGTTGCAGGTATTGCAAATGCATTGAACAAGCTGAATCCAGAAGAATACCGTGCACTTCTTAAGAAAAAAGGCTTCTTGTCACGAGATGCTCGTGTCCGTGAACGACGTGCTGTCGGTACCGGCGGTAAAGCTCGACGAAAGAAGCAATCACCAAAGCGTTAATATTTGTACATTTACAGTACAAAAATATTGCAACTCCTTTCAAGCAATCCCAATCTCTTTTACTTCTTTCGTGAAGGTTTGGTCGTGGTTATTTGCTTTTGCGTAGAAATAAGAGTTATCAATTCTCCAAGCATTGCTCCAAGTGCAATTAAGAAAACTACAGCAAATGCCAACCATCCAAAGACCGGAATAAACATTAAAATAAACACAATAATTGGTCCTGCAATAGCCGCTTTCCAATCGAGAATATACTCTGCTTTATTACTTCTTTGAAGCCAATGCATAAGTGCCCAGCCAAGAAAGAGCTGCGCAATGAATATGCTAATAAGCCAGAATAGAGCATAACTCAACATGGTTACGACTCCGAGGAAAAGTAAAAGGAACAGGAGAAAACCGGCGATCGGTACAAGGATAATGAATGCAAACCCTACAGCACCACTTTTTACTGGTGAGGATCTCATTCTATTGATAATAGCTATGATTGAGCCTTTGAGGAAGTACACGAAAAGGAGACAAATAATTATATCTGCAATCAACTTATAGAATGCGGCCCCTGCAAAGAATCCCGCTGCACTCTTTTCGCGGTCTTGGTCGTTATGTTCAGGCTGGTAATTCGTTTGCCCAGAAATAGTTGCCCCTTGTTCAATTTTTGCCTGCTCCGGTGATTTGTATGAAAGATTGCCAGAAATATTTGCTGCAGGACCAAGTATTAACTTCTCTATATTCCCTGAAACATCTCCATCGACTGTACTATTAATTACGATATCTCCACCATTTGCCTGAATTTTGCCAGCAACCGATCCGTCTACAGTAAGCTTTCCCCCAGCAAAGAGGATATCTCCTCCAATTGAAGCGTTCTTAGTGATTGTTATATTGCCCCCTGTAATAACAAGGTCGTTTGTTATTGGCGCATCAATCGTAATATCTCCGCCCGCTATTCTAGCATTATTGCCAATTGGTCCTCGTATGGTGATATTTCCTCCACCTATTAGAGCGCTTCCTTCAACAGCACTATTAAGATTTAAATCCCCACCTGCTGTCGTCAATTCATTTGCGACCGGAGCGTCTAAAGTTATATTTCCACCAAAGAGGTAAAGATTATTAAGATTTTGTTCATCTGCATTGATCCGCACCTCATCTCCTGCACGAAATTCTGCAGCCTGGGTTTGTTGAGCAAATGGAAAAGCGAGGAGAAGCGGGATAAAGAAAAATGCAGTAATGAATTGATAAAATTTCTTCATTGATTATTTATAGCATAAATCCCAGCAGTTTTCTGTGTGCTAGATCACATTTTGCTATACTGAATATATGAGAGAACATACAGAGCGTCCCCATAATCGTGAATCAGAAAGTCGTGTCCAAGTTACCCCAGCAATAGCACATGTTACAGCAGCAGCGGTCGAAACTTCTTTTGTGCGGCATGAGGCGCATAGTATGTCTGATGAGCAACGCGATACGCTCTCTCAAAAAACTCCTGATGCACTTCATACAGCATTAACCGCTGCAAATAAGGTTTCATTAGAAAGTCGGCATGAATTTGATAAAAATGATAACCGTGATTTTGATGTCCGCAATAAAGAATGGAATATGGATTTTTACGATTCAATGCAAGAGTTTTTTCAAGATCCGGCGGTAGATACGCATATACGAGGGGAGCGCCGAATGACATTGGGAGCTATTGGCTTGGATGTCTCCGATAATAACATGAATGATCAGGGACTCTATGCACAAGTGGAAACATTCAGGCAGAAGTATGTCTCCGAAAAGGGCAGTAATATTAATCGGTTCATTGAAGATATCTCAGATGGATGCACAAGAGCTGATGGTTCCGTCGATATAGCTCGATTAGAAAATAGATTGGATGCGATCAAGCCAATGTTGGCTATTTTCGGTACTGATAAAAATGCTGATGAATTAGTAGCTGATTTTGCTGTTGCACGAGCAATTTTGTCACAAAAAGAAGATGTGAAAGCAAAAATTGCTACAAAAATACAGTCTGGGATACAGCGCAAACCTTCAGCAACTGAAAGAACACGTCTGGATGCTCTTGCCCATAAGTTAGGTGTAACAGTTTTAGAAACTACACCTGCTCCGATCGAAACGACAACGCCAAGCGAGACTGAAGAAAAGGTATCGTATGGTGACATTGCAGCAGGAGAGACAGTTAAGAATGAGAAAGGCAAACCGCATCAAGATCGATTACTCTTTGATATGGATAGTCGGTCGTTTGGAGTGCTTGATGGTGTAGGCGGAAGCGATGAGGCTGATAAGGCCGTCCAAAATGCGAAAGACTATCTCGCCGAAGCAGTGAAGTATATCCCTGACGGTGCAACGCTTGAAGAAGTTTCAGATTTCCTCATGCGCATCTCAATTGGATGTAATGAGATGGTTTTGGAAACGACACAGGGTAAGGGATTAACGACTCTCTCATTGAGCCACATCTATGAGGGAAATGATGGGAAAAAGCAGCTAATTCATGTTAATATCGGTGATACTCGACTCTATCGTCTCCGGGATGGAAAGCTCGAGGTTCTAACGCTTGATGACCCGCGTCCTTTTGTTGATCCAAATGAGCAATGGGCCCGTCAGAGAAAGCTCGCAGCGCTTGATACAGCAGATGACTTTCGCGCTTTAAGTCGTCCGGAAAAGAATGCTTTCCATACAAGGAATGAAGTAGGACAGGCACTAGGAATCCAATATATCGAGCCTTCTTTAACAGTGCATGCTGTTGAAGAAGACGATCGGTATCTTATAACTTCAGATGGGATCCATGATAATCTCACGGATAGTGCTATAGAATCTCTTCTTGCCTCTGGAGAAAATGCGTCTCAGGCTGTTTCAAAACTGATCGAAGCTGCTCAAGCTAGATCAAGGTTAAGTAGCGATGTCCGTGCAAAGAAAGACGATATGACAGCTGAAGTGATTGATATCTCAGCAGATATTCCTGATAAGAAGCCATCTGCAGCACTTGATGCTGCAAAAGCAAGTAATACGCTCTTTGGCCAAAACTTGGAGTACATACTTGCAAGTAAACAACTTATTGCAGCAGTGGAAGCAAAGATTGGTCGACGAATAACTCCAATTGAACAGCAATTTATTACCTATGTGGATAACAGTGATATTCTTCAACAAGTAGATGTCGACGTGCTCTATAAAAATATGATGCGTGCTCGAAAAAGTAGGTTAACGATAGAAAGACGTACAAAGATAGAGCAAGAGATGCAACAGCTTGAGCAGGCAGGCGACGTGCAGAGTAATATTTACATAGGATACGCAAATGAATTAGCCGCTGCAACTTTTGAGGTAGATTCCGTTGATAGTATGGATGCATATTTGAGTATAAACGGGTTTGACGAGGAAGGTAAAACTGCTTGGAAAGATGCTTTTCGAGAGCACGAGAGTAAGAAGCCCGAAAATACACGAGCGCTTGTACAATTTTTTTATGAAAAGGGAGAAGATGATGTTACACAGGCTTTTCCGTCTTTCGTATATGAGCCTATCTCCTAATAGCACTTCTCATATGATTGACATCTCCGAAGTTGCACTCTATAGTAAATATATCCATGGACCAGCAAAATATTAATCAATACATAGACGATCTCATCGACAAGAAAAATTATCCCGATATGGATGACTCGGTTCGTGAAGAACTGCGAAAGGATTTGCAAATAAGACTCAATGACTTTATCATGGCTCGGGTTATTGCTGCATTTTCAGATGAAGATGTTACAGAGTTTGAAAATTTGTTGAAACAAAATACTTCGCAAGCAGAACTGCAACAGTTTGCAGTAGATCATATTGCTAACTTTACAGAGTTTATGACGGATGTGTTAATTGAATTTCAAGGTGTATATCTCAGTACTCCAGCTGATTCCTCAAACTAATCCTTACATCTACCTTTTACGTTCATTACAAGGTGCTTATTTTCTCAAAAATTCGTTGTTGTCTTATATGAGAGTATGTATAATAAATGGATAGAGGCAAAGAGGCGGCACATATGCTGCTATTTTTGCAAACTCTAAGAAAGGACAATGTATGGCGGAATTTAAACCAGCACCAACGACTACAGAGGGGACATCTGCACCTCGTCCTGCTCCAGTGGATACTAAAGATCGTGGCACACACGATGGTCCTGCACCGGAAAAAAGAGAACCACAAAAGCATTCTGAAGAACAACCAACGCCTAGTCTTCCAAAAGATGCGGACACTCGTGATCCTGAAGAAGTTCTTCGAGAATTAGCGAGTGTTGAGTTCTCAGTTGCAGCGGCAAAGCATAGAATCGGAAAAGAAGGTCAGACAGAGCAAGAAGTTGTCGAGCAAGAAGCGCGTATGACTGCTCGAGCTCGCATGACTGAAGGCAAGGAAAAGTGGGCAGGCAAAGCTGAAGGTGAAGACTCCACTAAAATCGATCAACTGAAGCAATCATTTAAGCAAGCAATTCCTCGTTGGTGGAAATATGGCGTGCATAGTCTGAACACCTATGTAAAAGAAAAAGATCAATCGCACCAGCTTTTGGCTGAAGCTGGTGTGCAAATGAAGTCTTTGCCGTATGAGTTCTTACGAAATATACGCAATGCAGCTCAGGAAACTATTACTGCAGCCAGAGATCAAGAAAAAGCGGATAGAGATGCTCGAAGAGATGGGATGAACCGTCGGGAAAAAATGAAAGATAGAGTCGCTTCAGCACGCGATAAGATCAATGAGAATCAAACCGATGATATGAGTCGTTGGGAGCGAGGCAAAAACAAAATAAAAAACTTGCGAGAACTTGCTGGACGGAATCAACGTGAGCTGGCTGCACAAGAAGTTGAAATTGTTCGGACGCTCCGCAGCGCTTATGATGCTCGTAGTTCAGGTGAGCCAGGAGTACAAGCTTTTGTCGCAGCAAACCCAGAACTCGTCCAATCATATAAAGATGTGCTCACAGGTGATTTTAAAGCAGGAGAAGGTTTGGCGCGAAGGCTTGGTACTGAGTTTAGTGATGATGCAATACGAACTGCTGTAGGCGAAAAGCGTGCGCAAGAAATTGTAATGACAGGACCGGTCGCTGACTTCTTCAAAAATGAAGTAATTACTCCGATGCTTACAGAAGGCTTAGCAAATGGAGGGACGTTGAGCGAGGATCGTCTTCTTGAAATTCGTACTGCTGTTCAAGAGAAATTCTTCAGTAAAGAATTTACAAATTGGAGAAATAATCTTCCAGAAGATGTTCGCAGTAATTTGGATCTCTCCATGAGTTATGGAACAAATATTGTCCCTATGGTCGAAAATGTTCTCTTGCCGCAGTTAATGTCTATCAAAAACCATCTCCAATCAGAAGGTAATCTCCAAAACTATGTTGACCAAATGGTGCTTAAAGTTAACGTCGGTACATTGCAAGCTGGTGAGCAAGGAAGTGTACAAGAAACAAAACGCGAAGCAAAATATGCACGTTCCGTTACGAATCAGCGTGTTATGGATCTTTACCAAAAGATAGAGCAAGATAGAGGTCCAGAATTCCCTGTGCCTGGCGCGTATCTTGATGCAATTGACTCCGCAAGTGGGCGATTAAAGGCTCTTGGCTTTGTCGGCGGCCATAACACTGCAGGCTTCGCTACTGGTTTGGGATTGTATGCTCTGCAGCGAGCTGGAGCTTTAGGTGGAAATATATTCTTACCAATCTTAGGAGGTTCTGCCGTAGCTGGTGCAGTACGGGCTGGGCAAGAACGTTCACGATTCACAAGGGAATATGAGCAGCATGGTCGTGAGGCTGCACGAGGAGTTGCCTTTGATAAAGAAGCAAAACGACGCAATGAAATGAAGAAGCTCGAGTTGCCAATGCTTGATATCAAAACAGGCGTCCTTGATCCTTTGGAGCAAGCACGAAAGCAACTTCAATCAGGTCGTGTGACCAATGACATCCTAAATAACGCTTTTGGATTACTTGCAGATAGTAAAGTTCGCCGCCAAATGATGGATGATAACACAAATGTCGAATTATATCGTACAACGACAGACCAATCATTGGACGCTCAAAAGACAGATCTCGAACTTTTAAAAGCCCGAACAACTGCAGAGCTTCGCAAGTATGCACAAGATAATGTTCCTGGTATGCAAGCGTATGCACGTTCGCTCGGTGTTGATTTCCAGCCAGGAGATTCTGTAGATAAAATACTTAATCCTCTCTCTGACGCATTGCAACGAAATATTCAACGCGGTACCGAAGTTCAGAACCAATTTCAAGCAGCACTCAGCACAAGTATAGAGTCAAACGAGTCTATCGATAGTCGTGACAGTGCGATGAGACGAGCGCGAGTTCTCGCGCAAGCAAAACAAGGTTCAATGACATTTGTCATGGCGGCTGGTGGAAGCGTCATTGGCCATGCTGTAACGCAAGAGATTTTTGCAGGCTTACATCGAGGTGCTGAATCGATCGGGTTGGCAGATCGTCCAACACAGATGACATCACTTGAACGATTTTTTGGAGCAGGAGAGGTTGGACCAGCGACCGAAGGATTTACGTCGACGACATCCCATGCAGCAGATATCATGGGGCACCGAGTAAATGTCCCTGATGGAACACATTGGGTTGAAGATAATGGGAGATTTGATCTAGTCCTTGATGCAAAGCCAGACCAGGTACTTATAAATGACGCATTTTTCCAGGGCGATACATTGCAATATGATCAAGGGAGTAGCTTGGTAAATACAGAAAATATTGCAACTCGATTTGAAACGCGCACAATTGAACGCCCAGTATCTGGTGAGACGGGAGTCTGGAATGAATGGGCTACAAAGACAAATCACAGAGAATATTACGGTTATGATACCCGTCCTTCGGAGCGAAACGAATTACGTTTCCACACATTACGCCAAGGTGATGCCGTAGTGCTTCAAATACAAAATATGGAATTCAGTCAGGCATCGGGTCTTAATCCCTCAAAGCTAGATGTCCAGCAAGCAATTCAACGAGGTGAAGCGCAGGTCGCATTAAGTCTCCCTGGAGAATTGAACAATTCTATCATTATTAAAGCCAACGATGTCTTCCAAAGAGATGGCGTCTGGATGGCCGGACTTTCCCTTGATCCAAATTCATCGGAGATGATTACGCTGGGAGATGGACAGCAAATTGAGCAGCGTGAGTTATTCAACTTGCTCATCAACAGAGATGTGTACAA
Organism: uncultured Gammaproteobacteria bacterium; assembly: GCA_965230895.1. Lineage (GTDB taxonomy): Bacteria > Patescibacteriota > Microgenomatia > Levybacterales > UBA12049 > JACDET01. The sequence continues at coordinate 1,121,790 of OZ246394.1, read as the reverse complement.
TACACTTCCTCAAGGTGATTTCGCTTCAGAAGTCCGCCCACAAGAGCGTGATCTTTTCAATTTGGGTGGACCTGATGGAACAGGTCGTGGACAAATTTCTGCAGGTCGGTTGATTGATACCAAGGGTGGCGAGAAAGCATGGCAATCGTTTGCCACAATATTTGGTACAGGTACTACACCACCTAATGTAGATTTGTATGAAAATGTCACAGTCACTGATATTACTGCAAATATTGAAGGCACTGAAGACCCATGGGATCCAATTGGAATCCCTACGCCATTCCCATGGCCAAGAAGACCTTTGGAAGCTGGTAATGATTCTACAGCAGAGCCTACAAAGCGATATCCCGATATTTATCCAACAGGATACTATGGATATTATGGTGCTGAATCAGGAGCTGAGGGATTAGGATTATTAAAACGTGAAGACTATGCAAAGCGACGATCAGAAACCCTCAAGAATAATCCTGAAGCAGAATTGGATGAAAGGGAGGAAGTCTCAAAATATATAGATTCATGGTCTCCTGAATATCGAGCAGAACTTGAAGCAATGGATACAGTGATCGGCAGGCCTATGTCTGAGCATACGCGTGCTGTAGTGACAGTTCCAGCATATGAAGAGGGCCGAAATATTAAAAAGGCATTGGAGCAGTATTTAAATCAGAAACAAAAAAATGGACAGCCGTTGTCCCCAGATGCTTTTGAAATTGTAATCGTTGATAATCATCCTGAAAGAGTTGCCAAGGACAACACTGAAGATGAAATTCGAGTATTCCTGCTGGAGCATCCAGAGATGAGAGTTTCGTATGTCCATAAGCCATGGAAAGAAGGAGATACTGCTGGTGTAGGAAACGCTAGAAAGTATGCTACAGATATCGCTCTGTTACGAAGCCAAAAGCGAGCACAAAGTGATGGAGAATTACTCTTAATTGCAGGTGATGCAGATGTAGAAGCTGTAAGTGATAGATACATTGATGATTATGTCCAACGATTTGATGGTAATAAAAATATCGACGCAGCGTCTGGCCGTTGGGATCTCCCTGAAGATGCGTTGGCTAATCCCAACCTTCGTGCTGCAGAGAGATTTTGGTATATTTTAGATCGCGTTATTGCACATGATGCTGCTGGTGATCCAGAGGTTCGACAACGACGAGCAGCAGGATTAATTGGAAGAAATTCAGCGGTTCGTGCTTCAACATTTGCTGCTGTTGGTGGATACAACCCTGAAGCTACTCTTGCTGAAGATTTGGAATTAGGATGGCTTATCTCTGATGCAAGACATGGTAATCCAGATAGGTTTTCATATGTTGCAAGTAGCCAGATTGTATCGAACCCACGAAGATTCTTATCTGCAATGTCTCAAGGTGTACCGTTGCTTCAAATGTATGGAGGATTTCATGAAAATACAGAAGTTAGAAAGCTTGACGAACAGCAGCTTCTTGCACAGATTCCAAAGGACTTTGATCCTTCTAGATTGCAACATGAACTAGATGCGTTTTGGCAAGCAGGTTCTGAGGGACAGTATCAGTATTTAGGAGACAGGTTCCCTGATCTTTTTCAACGTGCGTCAGGATTCTTAGGTGTGGACTATGTCATTGAAAATGGACATGTACGTCTTACAAACGTTAGCAGGTTAGTTGATGGATTATCACGTTTCCAGCAACGTGAAGATTCTGCTCCGGCACCTATTCCTCCTATTCAACCCGGAGCTCAAACAAATCCTGGCGACAATCCTCCTCAACCAGACAATAATGAGACACCAGAAACTACAATCCCAGCACCAGTTGATGAACGACCTCTTCCTCAGAATGTTGAGCAGGCTGTACGTATAACTGGGAGAATGGCTGAAGCTCGTGTCGATGGTGGAACAGCAGCGCAAAGGATGGAGGAAGCTCGTGAACTCCTAAGACGTGAACCTACTGATGCCGAAGCAACTCGAGTCAGGAATGGAGACCGAGGTTGGGGTGAAGAACTTGCTATGACAGCGCAATTTGAAGCACGACCGGATAGAACCCCTCGTCGTGAACAAGAAAGAACTCCAAGATTCCCTACGATCGCAGAATTAGGTGATACGACCACGCGTGGAATAACCTATGGTACTGAGCAGACAGGAACAGCCGAGGTACATGAGCTAGCTATCTCTGCGCAAGAAAGAGAAGCTGTGATGAACCGCGTGAGAATTAATGCACATCCGTTCAGATTGAGAGGACTGAGTGATCAAGAAACAGGAGCAACTCGGTATGTAGAGCGAAACCTAGAGCCGGATGATTTGGATGCAGCTGGCCTTGGGCCACAATATAAATTGGAAATCGATGGGAAATCAATCCTCTTCTCTGATCCATATCAGGTAAGTCGAGGAAGGACTGCATATGTAGCGTATGTTCCAAATGAAAGAAATGATCGGTATGTTGCTCGAACTTTCTACCTCAGTAATTCTCAAGGAGTTTGGCGATATCTCCCATCCTATCTTTCCGATGGCGCTGACGGTGTAGATTGGTACGACAAAGGTATGAGTGAGCAGAGTATTAATGCTCCAATTGCGATGCAGGAAGCGCTTAATTCGATTCTCGTTTCAAGGGCAACTCCACCGATAGTTCCTCCGGGCAATCCTAACTTCTACTTCGCAGGTACTGCACGAGAAATAGGAAAGATTGCTGAGGAACGAGCAAACATAACGTATAGGGTTGAAGTAGATGCAACGCCTGTTTCTCTTCCAGGTACTTTTGAAGCTTCAGCGCAAGAGCGTCGAGCTAATGGCGCAAAGTTAGCGCCCGAAAATATCCAATTTAGTGATCCACAAGCTGCACCTGATTTCTCTGAAGGCCCAATTGAGACATGGCAACAACAAACCAGTTTGTATGGAAATATCACCATGGAAATTTACGAGTCTCAAGATAAGAACTATCGATATATGCTTTGCCGAGATGTAAAGGATCGTGTATGGGTTGGAGGAATTGAAGATAAAAGCGCTGTTACTTCTGTCGGAGTTCGAAAGAGTTGGATACAAGGAGGAGATTTGATGACGCCAGCGTATGAATACACTTCCCAAGTGGGACGTCAAGAATACGCAAATCAACGCGATAGGAATGGAAATTATGTCGATATGTATGCAAATTATATTTCAAAAATTCCCATGATTAGAGACTATAATGCTGTACGAGCTGCTCGGGATCAAGCATCTCCAGAAAATGATGGATCTACGCCTCAACCAGAAGAGCCTGGCGCCGATCGTGGCCGAGCTATAGAGTTAACCTCTTCAGAAAATCTCCTTAATGACCTAAACAATCGATTGGAAAGTGTCGCAGGTCCAGGACAAAGGGAGCAGATCTTTGAAGTACAGCCGACAGTGATGGCAGAATTCCTACAGAATAATAATGGATTATTTCCTCGAGGGACAGAGATTCGTGAATTAGGAATGAACGTTGTAAATAGCAGTCTACAAATTAATGGTGAATTTATCCTTAATAGAGCAGGTGTCACTGTCCCAGTACATTTAGAGAATGCTACTTTCCGAGTGAATTCGCAAGGAGCAATCGAACTTGTGGGTGATGCGCAATATACTATCGATGTCCCTGGTCTTCTTCGAGGAACAGCCAATAGCCAAGCTGAAAGAATTTTGCGTGATATAGATAATCGCCTAAAGGCTGCATTAACCAATCAAACTCCAGGTTGGGGCGTACGTAGATTTAGTTTGAATGGAGGAAAGATTGGAGTCCAATTTAGTAATAATCAGAATCTAGCTGAAGGAATAGATACTGCATACGGACCAGAAGATTAAAATTCTATAATTTTATTCTCTTCCAGGCTTCCCACCTATGCCAAATCTTCTCAATATTCCGCCAAGTCCACCTTTATCAGCTGCGGTTGTATCTGTATGTTCTGGCACTTGTGGTGCAGGTTCTTCGGGTTGTCCAGGTTGTTGCTGTTCAGGCGTTGTCCTTCCCAATCGTTCTAAGCCTTCTTGAGCTTCATGATTGCCTGGATCAAGTCTTAATGCTGTTTCGTATTCTTCTCGAGCACGAGCTATTGTGTGAGGAATATCCATTCGTTCCAATGCCATAGCAAAACCAGAATGAGGCCACGTTTCGTTCGGCATGAGCTGCATAGCTCGATGAAATTCTCTTGCTGATTCATCAAAATGATTTGAAGCTAACAATACTTTCCCTTTATCATGTGTAGACCATGCCATGGTCTCTTCTCCTCCAAGTATAATTGCGCGTTCATATTTTATAAGCGATAAGAGGTTTCTTCCTTCGCTAGCGTCAGTCTTTGCTTCATCATGAAGTGCCCATGCGCGATCACCTCGATATTCTTCATCTCCATCGAGGAATGCAACTTGCTCATTATCTGGATTAACTGCGCGAGCCGCTTCATATTCTTTCTTCGCATCGTCGTACCTATCGGCTCTTCCATATGCTTCCGCAAGTCCAAGATGCATCCATTCATTGACAGGTTCTTCACTTTGTTCTTGAATCCTCACCGCATTTTCAAGAAGTCGTATGCCGCGATTTACGTTACCTTCTCCACCTAATCGAACCATGCAGACACCCATGTCATAATTAACCCATGGGTCTTGGTTAAGTTCGGGCTTACCTTTAACCGCAAGACCGAATTTATCAACCGCTCCACGATAATCCCCCTCTTGAGCAAAAGGTCCATCTCGAAGAATTGAGGCAGCTTGATCTCTCGTCTCTTGAGGATTCTGCATCGCTAAAAATTCTGCTTTTGATGCTGGTCTTCCTTCTCCAGCTCCTGCTTCCATCATACAATACTCACTATATCATATGCATTCTCTGCAGTGAATTATCTATTTCTCTGGGTTTTTGAATTGATCACTGTATGCTTTATCATCGAGCAGATCTTGTTGCGGATGCTCTGTTGGCTTTTTCGGTTCGGAGGCTTTGGCCAATTGAAATTCTACGTCTGAATCTGATGTAAATTGATTGTTGTATGCATTATTAGTTAATTGCTCATGTTCAGGATGATTTTGGGTTGGAGTTTGTACGATAGGTTTATTTGGGATTTGGATATCAAATTCAGAACTCGGATCCTTGAACATATCAGTGTACGTAGGATCTGATAAAGTTTCTTGTTCTGGATGGTGGTGTGAAGGAGTAATCACAGACTTTTTTGGTGGAGTTACGTATTCAAATACACTCTCATCATTTTTAAAGAGATCTGTATAGCTGGTATCAGAGAATAGTTCTTGATTTGGATGACTTTGAGAAGGTGTAGGCACAATTGTCTTTGGTTGAGATGGTATATCAAATGTAGAATGAGGATCACTAAAGAGATTATTATATACATCATCATCTAATTTTGGATCTCTCTGGATGGTTGGGAACTTAACAATACTCTTTTTACGCGATTTATTCCATGCAGTGTATGCTTTCACGGATCTCTCCATGATATCTATGAAATGTTGATCGTATGTCGGATATTTACGTTGTTGTAATAATCGTACAAAGCCTGGAGATTTGGCTTTATACATAGTAATAATTCCCTGTAATCTATTGAGTGACTTTGTAATATCTGTATATTCTGTCTCGATAAATGTATCATTCTCTATCTTTTGGAATTTATCGACAAGAGATAAGACTTGTAAATGAAGTGTTCGTTCTGCGATGTCTGTTCCTCGTTCTGCAACTGCTTTACCATTGGTCGCTATGACATGTTCTATAAATTGTGGGCGAGTGTGGCTTCCCGGACGAAGCCCCAAGTAAGAACTTAGCCCCATGAGGAAGAGTTGATTAGTACTCTGTATATGCTGCACTTCTTGTATTCTGAGCAATTCGTCGTTCTGTCCTTCTTGTTCAGGTTTTGCTTCAGGTATAGTTATGGTTGTATCTGCGACGATCTCGGCTTTCGGTGCTGTCACTGGTGCACTCACAGCTCGCTTTTTTCGTTTTGCAACAGCTTTCTGGATATACTCTGGATCTTCTGCGACACGCCTTGCAATTTCTCTATCAACCTCTTTCTGTGTAACAGGTGGAGGTAATGTAATAGGCGGCGATGTAAAGAAGCTCGCTACATCTGGTGGTGGAGGTATATCCCATGTTTGCTTGAACGGTCTCTTCATCCGTGCTCTGACTTTATGCATAGCCTTTCGGATTTTTCCTTTTGGAGTCATAAAAAACTCCACGTCATCCCACAAAGGATCAAATTTTCTTGGAGTTTCTTGGGGTACAGGTGGAGGTATTGTATCATCTAAAGCCTTTGCTAATTTATCCAGAGATTTTTGATCGATGTCTATTTCTCTCTCTTTTTGAGGACGTGATAATAACTCCTCAGGCCACATCCCATCTTGTTGAATATCCTGCACGACTTTAGCGATTTCTTCGTCAGTTAAGTTACGGATAATAATAGGATCATCTGTTTCGAGGTCGGGAAGTAACGTCTCTTCATCAAGGTCTGGTATATCGTAGTGGAGTGGATCCACGTCAATTAAGGCATTTACTCCATCCTTTTTCATTCTTGTTTGTCCATGCCTTGCTTTGGATATCCGAGGTGTATTTCTTAGCGAAAAACCACTTTCTTGATCAAAGCTTGAAGTACCATCAAAAACTCTTCCTAATCGTCGCCAGAAGAATTCAAAAGTGTCACATTGCCCTCTAAGAATCCCATCTTCGTCAATCATATCGTTATATTTAAGATCAAAGATATTATCAGCGCGGAAAGCTTTGTCTCCGTCTTCAGGGATGGAATACTTAGAGTATCGTCGCACCAGTTGTCTCAATTTTTCGACAGTGAGATTTTCTGCGGTCTGTATCTCTTCAGCAAGTCCAGCCATTTTAAGTTTGAGGCAGGTGACAGTTAATTCGTTGCGCATCTGCGTAGGGATAGGTTCGAGTACTGGTTTATAATCAGTACTTTCAGGATCAATGGTATAAAAATAATTATCTCCATCTTTTGCGACTAATTTCATACCTGCAATAGCAGGATCATGGTCGTTATCGGCTAAGTCAGTACCTTTATTTGCTATTCCTAGGACAACTGCGTCTGCGACTTCTGGGGGTAAAGCTTCATAAGTAGGGAGGTCGTCATTTTTTGGAACTTTTGAAAAGAGTCGCTGTTTTGTCTCAGCAAATACTTCTGGTTCTGCAAAAAGAATATTCCCAATTGTGGTGTTGAGTAATTCTTTGAATTCTTTGCTTGAGGTTACCGTAAGCTCTTGTCGATGGTCCACATATTCATATGTTCGTGTCGTTTCAGTACGAGGCAGATCCACCGTAGGAGGCGGTGGGGGTGGGATCTTTTCTACATCTTTTGCAGTGTCCAATAGTGATGTAAATGGAGGAGAGATATCAATAATGATATCGATTTCTTCGCGAGGTAATTTTATCTCTGTTTGCCAATGGCTAAAATCCCGCACGTTCTTTCTGTTATCTACCGCAAATCCCGAAACACTTTTTATAGAATCCTTCCAATCAGGATTTGGATACATTATGCCAAAAACTTTTGTAGCGAATTGTGCAAAAAGAAGCGATTGGCCCTCCAAGATTCCATCTTCACGGACGTATGCCTTCCAATCTCTAATCCCATTTCGCTCAGAGACGTTAGCTTCAGGGACGAAATATCGCACATTTTGTCGAAGCAGACTTACCATCTGCCCAATGTTAAGTGTATCGAAAGAATCAATTTGCTCCGAAAGTCCGGTCATCCCGATTTCCTGACAAAAGTCGGATACAAGTCGTCTTTGGATGTACGAAAGTTCTTTGGGACTTGGTTCATAAGGGTCTTTTTCTTCATCGACGGTAAAATAGCATGTACTTCCATCTCTCGCCACAAGTTTCATTCCTGGAATCTCAGGATCACCCGAATCTGTCCATCCAGTTCCTGCAGACCTTGCGATTGATTCAGTTTGCGATTCTAATACGAAGTCTGTATGTTCAGTAGGAACAAGTGGAAGATCCTTATTGCGAGCATAGTTTTTGGTAATTATACGTGGAATTTCAAGTAACGTGTCATCTGAAATATGTTTTATCGTTCCAGCAGGCCAACGTTGTTTCTTATCTAATTCATAAGCACTGTCAATTTCTACTGATGAGGAGCTTGTATAAAATCCACTATCATATCCTATCCTTTCATTGCGTACGGGCTCACCATCCTGGAGTGGCGTTGCAGCATTATTAAGCCAAAGAAGTCCATGAATAGAATGGTCGTAGTGATGAGTGCTCCGTTCATGGAGCGGTACATATTGTTGGTCGACATAATCTGCAAAGACGGTCGCTGCTTTATGATATCCTGCGGCAATTATCGTATTTGGATCCCGAGTGTCGGTTTTGTCATAAAGCGATAACCCGATAATTTGAAATGCGATGCGTGAATATTCTCTCGGCACGTCATAAGAAGTATCATTGAGAGCCTTCATTTGTTCCTCAACAAAATAAAACCAAGCGCCAGCATCATAACGCTTCTCTCCATTAGGGTCTTTAATATGGATCGTTTTGAAACCTCTTGACTCTTCAACCACATGGATATTCGCTAATTCTGTAGGGGCTAGACCTACTCTTTTAAGAAAAAATTCTTGATTAAGATATTCTCGTAATCTTGCCCTTGAAACACCTTTCTCTTGGTTATTCTCATGCGTATGATCATGATCTTGCGTTGCGGCCATTGCTAAAGGTTTCTCTATGAAAGTATTCTTTGCAAATTGTACTGATGGATCACGTTGGAATTCACCATTCGATGCGTTTATCGAATGGGTATCGCCTGAATTGCTATTTATTTCAGCAAGCATGCCGGGAACAATATTTGCCTGGAAATTCCCCTCAAGTTGCGCACGTAATCTTGTTTCTTCGGCATCTGTAAGGTCTCGTAAGTTTCTTCCGTTGCCAGATTGTTTGTCTGTGGTGACCATAAAGGTTTCAAGTAGCCTTGCAGCAGGAGAGTGTTGTAAATATTCATCCATAGCCTCAATGATATCCGCTCTCTTTTCTTCTCGATGCTTTTTTTGAAGCCCATTAATTTGGTCAACGATTCCTTGTTTTTTCAGGAAATCAAGGACATAAACATACTCAGATCGATGTAAGTGTTCTCCATCAAATGCAAGTGTGTCAATCGTATTATTTTCATCGAGTCGCGCTACTAATCCAGGAGGAAGCATTGATTCGGAGTTCTGAGGTCGGGCCATTTGTTCCCAAAGGAAAACACCTGTGGCATGTTCCACAATTCTCTTCATCTCTGGATGAGGATGTTTTTTGAGCAGTTCTTGGCCGCCTTTTTGAGCAAGATCTTGTATCTCTTTTGCTACACTTTCGGATGGAGCGACCAATTCCGCAACTCTTGTTTTTGCTTTTAATGCTGGGTCTGTCTCATCGGACTTTCCAGCTAATTCTTTGACATCAGGACTTGGGTCGAATTCGGCCATACTACTATAGTAGCGTAATTACGCAGGCCAGGCAAAATATTATTCGCCTACAGGAGTAAATGTCACAGGTATGGATACCTTATCAATCTCTGCTCCATCTTTAGCGGAATATTGGAACACTTCAACGATAAATTCTGTTCCTACACGAAGATTTGGATCATTCAATTGAATACCTGTATCAAAGTCTCCATATTGTCCCATATCTGTTGCATTTGTTGTAACAGGTACTTCTCCGACGACTTTTCCTGAAAGTTTTTCTTTCAAACGGACCATAACCACATTCTCGAATACTCTTGCTCGGCCTGTCACTGTAAAAAGTTGACTCACTTGTTCATTGGCTTTTGGCGATGTCACCGTAATATTTTGAGAAGCAAGTGGTGTTGGCGTAGCAGTCGGCGCGAAAAACGGAATAGAGGAGAGGGCTTGTGGTCGCTGGATAGAAAGCGCAAGTCCGACTAATGCTACAAAAGCGAGCATCAAGAGTAAAAGCCAGTTGCGTAATTGGTGATGGTGTACTTCAACTTGTTCTGCCATATCTTTACTGTATCACATGTTGTTGAGGTTCGGAATGCTATAATACAAATGTCGAAAATGGTTATAAAAGACTTATTTATCCGAAATATAGATGCAGATTCCTATAGAGAAAACTTTTTGGTTTCAGCCGTCGTCAGTGTGTTTGTTATCCGCATATTTCTTGAATTAACCAATTATCCACAACTTGGTGGTGGAGCTTTTCATATAGCGCACATGTTATGGGGAGGATTCTTTATGATGGCTGCGCTTTTTATCTTATTATCATTTATGAGCCAAAAGGCAGCATCGGTTGCAGCAGTCCTGGGAGGTATTGGATTTGGAGCGTTTATCGATGAATTAGGCAAGTTTGTAACAAAAGATAATAATTATTTCTTTCAACCAACGATTTCCCTTATTTATATTATTTTTGTTTTACTGTTCTTGATATCTCGTTTTATTCCGCGGTATAGAGAAATTTCCCAACGTGAATATCTCGTCAATGCTATTGAAATGATTAAAGAATCAGCGATTAATGATTTTGATAAAGAAGAGGAAAAGCGAGCTGCAGAATATTTGCGTAAATGTGATCCTAAAAATCCGATCGTTATTGCTTTAAAAAAGCTATTACAGGATTTAGATGTTGTTCCTACTCCAAAACCTGGTTTCTTTACCCGGTTTCGGCAAATGCTCCGTATTTATTACTATCGTATTGCTAAGTCTGGGTTTATTACGAATTTAGTTATTATTTTTCTCACGATTCAAACAGCTTGGATATTTACTATGTCTATCCTGCTTTTTATTCAGAAACCTGTACTACCTTTTAGCGAAACAGGACAATTGTACTCATCGATACTTGCAGGAGCTTTCGTTTTGATTGGTCTATTTGCGCTAAGAATCTCTCGATATGAAGCATTTCGCTACTTCCGTATAGCAATGCTCATAACAATCTTCCTAACGCAGTTCTTCGCTTTAATGCGGTTGCAATGGTATGAGATTGGAGCTCTTGGTGCAAATGTCTTTATATTATTTGTTATAAATTATGCTATGGTGCGTGAACAGAAAAAGAATAAGAGCCTAAAAGAATCTTTAGCCTCATAGCTTGAAACTTCTCTTCATTTATGGCATAATACAGGTACATCAAGAGAGTTCGCTTTTGCGAACCGGCAACCCTCATGTTTGCGGGTGCCAGTCTCCAAAAAAGGAGAGATGTGGTCTCAAGGGCAAAAACAATAGCAATCCCTTGTGACAGAGGGATTTTTTTATGGCTAAAACAACATTATTTACATCAGAATCAGTTTGTGCAGGACATCCTGACAAGATTTGCGATCAAATCAGTGATGCAATTGTCGATGCTCTTTTGGCACAAGATCCTCATTCCCGTGCTGGAGTCGAAACGGTAGCAGGGGCAAACCAAATAAGTCTTTTCGGAGAGATTAAATCAACAGCTCAAGTAGATTTTGAAAAGATAGTACGCGACACAATTGAAAAACTTGGCTACACCGTTCCTGCATGGGGATTCAGTCAGGAATCAGCGTTCTTTGATAATGTTCATGCACAATCTCCTGAAATCGCTATGGGAGTCGATCAAGATGGTGCAGGTGACCAGGGTATGATGTTTGGTTATGCTTGCAATGAAACCCCTGAACTTATGCCTCTCCCAATTACTCTCGCACATGCACTCTCAAGAAGAATCGATGAAGCACGAGAAACCAAAGAACTTCCTTGGTTACGTCCAGATGGAAAAGCACAAGTTACAGTTCGTTATGAAGATGATAAGCCTGTTGCTGTTGAAAAGCTTGTTGCGGCAGTGGCACACAGTGAAGATGTAAGTGCAGAACAAGTTCGCGCAGATGTTATTAAATCAATCTTTACGCCAGTTCTTGAAAAATACCAACTCGCTCTTCCAGAAGATAAAGATATTATCGTCAACGGTACAGGACTCTGGCACATCCCAGGGCCTGAATCTGATGCTGGTCTGACTGGACGAAAGATCGTTGTTGATACTTATGGTGGATACGCAAGAGTTGGTGGAGGAGCATTTAGTGGTAAAGATCCAAGTAAAGTTGATCGAAGTGGTGCTTATGCAGCTCGTTATATCGCAAAAAATATTGTAGCAGCTGGACTTGCAGAAAAATGTGAAGTTGGTTTGGCATACGTTATCGGACAACCTCGTCCGTTGATGCAAACAATTGAAACATTTGGTACTGCAAAAGTTAGTGAGGAAGATCTTCATGCGTTTAAAGACAAACTTATTGATACTTCTGTGAAGGGTATTATAGAAGCATTGGATTTGGCTCGACCAATCTATAGTAAGACAGCTGCATATGGTCACTTTGGCCGTGACGAATTCCCTTGGGAAAAGATTAAAACTGTTTAGTCTTTTTTCAATTTCCTCTTTGGTTCAAGAAGCGCTTCGGCAAAGTTATAACCCCAATATAAAGACAATTTAGAATAGTTCCAGAATTTTGTTTTATTCGTACGATGCTTTGCGATATGGAATTCATCCATATCCATCTGATGCTCGATATTTTCCATGATAATCGCGATAATTTTATCAGCCAAAGGGGTCGATACAAGGTTTCCTTTGGAAGTCTTTCCCAATGTTATTTTCTGCGCTTTTTTAATTACTTTCATATCAACTGGCATACGATATGGTGCAGCATTTGTTCGGAGGGATCGTTCTTTCAAATAAATATTAAACCCATATGTCATAAGTGCATATAAGAATGACAGTAATGCACAATCAACTGTCTCTTCCGGATCAAGTGCTGGAGTATATACAACCGCTGTAAATCCTGCAGCTAAACCATAGCATGCGTTTGCAACGTCATCTGTTAAGAAGAATTTTGAGACGGTGCTGTCATGTGTGTATTGATTGATAAGGTTGAAAATTTCTCCAGCGATAAGTAAAGCTTGTTCTTCAAGGCCGGAGGTTTGTTCCACAGAGGGTTGGGCCATTGAGGTATTATAACATTTACTTTTTATAAATCCACAACGTATTTGTTGCGCCTTCAGGAATAAGTCCATCTGTTTTTAGTATCTCCCGAAGCCAATCAAGGTGTGTCACCGGTACGTATGAATAGGAAAGGATGGTGATATTTGGATCAACAAAACGATCCATAATTGCATCAAGTTCTGGTGTGTGCTCAAGGAAATTTCCTGGGTATCCACCGTAATAATACATGAATGCCAACGCTTTCTCGAGATCGGCTTTTGCAACAGGTAATAATATATTTACTCGTTCTTCTTGTTTCCCTTTATCAGCTTCTGAAAATCTGAGCGCATGCCAGAGTACCATGCCAAGACTTTTTCCAGTACTGACTCGTACAACGTTTTTGCCATTCATTTCCATTAACTCCCATTGCGAATGCACCTTTTTAAGAGTATAGATTGTTTGTCCGTTGAGGGTATATGTATAGCTTTCTTCAGTTGCAGCGGTAACATGGCTACTATCATCTCTTTCACAAAAGGCAATAACTTCCGGAAACTTTTCCGTGGAGAAGTGATTTGTGTTAACCCTTTGAGATGATGTACTCATGGAATCAATACGATTATATCGTATTCATAGTCAAATTTGCAAAATGAAAAAGTTGCTGTTATAGTTGGATATATTAAATATATGAAAAGAACTGCCATACTTATCAGTACTTTCAGTTTGCTCCTTATTCCTTCGCCTGCGTTTGCAGAAGTCAATGTACAAGTCTCAAATAGTGAAGGATCTTCTCAAGTCAATGTAAATTCAGAAAGTACGGGCACTTCCACGATTTGTCAAAATGGCAAATGTACCACTACTGGTGGAGAAAGCACATCTACAGTTTGTATTAACGGTAAATGCACAACTACGAATGAGGATGTGAACTATCAATCAGAAGACGGTTCTACAAAAGTCGAAGTAAATAATTCTGGTGCAAAAGTTGAAGTCTCACCAATAATTACAAATAAGGAAAATCCAACACCAACATTATCTGAACCAACAATTACGCAAAATCCTGAAGTTGAAAAGAAAATAGCGAAGGTCGAAGAAAAAGTTGAGGAAATGCAATCTCAAGTGAAGCAACGGATGAAAGATAAAGATAGTATGATTGGTGCATTTATTCAATCAGAAATAGCTTCATTACAAAACTTGATTGCAACATTATTTAACTAGCTTTTTATTGGCTGTTTTTGCTTTACGAATGGAATTTTCAGAAAGTTTGCTAGTGTTTTCCCCAGTCCATTATCAACAGCATCCGTTAAATGGTTAAAAGGATGAAGAAAAAAGTACGCTGCATTTGGAACAAGGTTTAATTCTTTTCTGCTGAGATGTAATACAACAGTTGTGTAATAGTTTTCGTTCTTAGCTGTATGGTATGCATCAGATGAAAGGTCTGCATGACCATGGTACGCATACGTGGGAATAATTCTTTCTTCGATACTTTGAATATGATCCAATTGATACTTCTGCTCCTTCGAACCTAAAATTGTAGAAGTAATGATGGTTAAAGTTCTGTTCTTCCTGTCAAAAATGTAGCTTAGTTTGCCAAATACTCTGTAAAAATAATAAGCCATACAAAAAGACATGATAATTATTATTCCTGTTGCAACCGGGATAATACGCTCATGCATGAAAAACGGGGAACTAGTCAGAAGGGTAAAAACTATCCAACCAAGCATTATAAACCCAAGAAGTATCGTGATAGCTGTTTTTCTCGTATCAGCTCCAATAATGAGTATATCCTTGTTATGTTCCAGAATAGTCATGGGATTTTAAATAGCATTCCACAATAAGAGTTCAATGTCAATTTTGGCGAACTCTTACATAATCCTCATACATCATTGGTATAAATAGAAGTGTTATGGTTAGTGATGCTCTAGATCCAAAACCAAGCATTTTCTCTTGGACTAATCCAAAGCGAATTGCTGCTTCTTTAAAACATTCTGCGCTTATTCAATCAAAGCCTACTTCTGAGCCATTTCAATCAGCAATGAGTATGTTAAATTTTCAAATCAATCGTACTGGCCGCAACCTTCCAGCAAATAGAAAAAGAGTGTTAGAACAAACAAGATTTGAATTGAGAAAGTTATTTAACAAATAACTATTGAAGCATTCCGATATTATCAATCTTCGGAAAATGAACTTTTACTTCTTCACGAAATTTATCCGCTAAACTACTTGAGAATTTTCCGTATCTTCCTGATTCTGATTTGCCGCAAAGATTATTTTCCCAGCGACGGAGAATAGCCTGAATTTCTAATCCTTTTTCATTAAATTCTTCCTGATACTTTTTAGGATCTTCGGCATACTTGTCATGAAGTTTTTTAAATTCTTTAAAGATTTCTTCATGAGCGGAAAGCATGTCTGCAACTTGTTGTTTGTATTTCACCATATGTAGAATTATTTAATATCGAGGAGTTCTACTTCAAAGATAAGTGTAGCAAATCCCGGGATGTCAGAACCTGCGCCGTATTTACCATATCCTAATTCATGAGGAATGATGAGCTTTCTTTTACCGCCAACTTTCATACCGACGACACCTTCATCCCATCCTTTGATAACGTAGCCCACCCCAATTGGAGTTTCAAATGGAGTTCCACGGTCAACTGAACTATCAAACTTCTTTCCTTGCTTGCCTGAACCTTGTGGCTCTTCAAGCCATCCTGTGTAATGGATAACAACATGATCTCCGTCTTTTACTTCTGCTCCTGTTCCGACTTTGATATCTTCAATTTTGAGCTTTTGATCGTCAGCCATATTTATAGTATAGCATGTTGATTCAGTAAGTTTTGTAAAGATTCTGCTTCGCTAGAAATTCTAAAATTAGAAGTATATAATAACTTCCGTATGGCACAAGATAAGTTCTCAGCAGTTTGGGTAAGTAATTCATCAATGGCAGATTTTGTTAATTGTCCACGATTATATTATCTGCGTAATGTGTATAAAGATCCACATACTCGACATAAAGTAAATATTATTAATCCTTCTTTGGCCCTAGGACAAAGTGTGCATGAAGTCCTTGAAGCACTTTCTCTTTTGCCTGTTGAGCAGCGATTTGCAGTGTCTCTCCATGATGCATATGAAAAAGCTTGGGAAAAAGTGTCAGGCAAAATGGGCGGTTTCAATAATGATGAGCAAGAAGCATATGTGAAAGATCGTGGCGCCAAAATGCTGCAACGTGTGATGGACAGTCCTGGACCTCTTCTTAATAAAGCTATAAAAATCCAGAAAGAACTTCCTAATTATTATATTTCTGAAGAAGAGAATATAATCCTCTGCGGTAAGATTGATTGGTTGGAATATCTCCCTGAAGACGATAGTGTCCATATTATTGATTTTAAAACCGGTAAAAATGATGAATCAGCAGCATCATTACAATTGCCGATTTATGCATTAATCGTTGCCAATTGCCAAAAGCGTAAAGCTACAAAAGGTAGCTATTGGTACTTAGATAGGGATAATGATCCGATCTCTGTAAAGCTGCCTTCTCTTGAAGATGCTCATACGATTGTTTTGGAAACAGCAAAAAAGGTAAAGAATGCCAGGATGAACGGTGAATATATATGTCCAAAAGGTGGTTGTTTCTCTTGTCGTCCATTTGAAGCTATTATCCGGAAAGAAGCGGAATTTGTTGGGGTTGGTGGATACAATCAGGATTTATATATTTTGCCTTAAGCTTTTTTCTCTTTAGCACTCTTTCTAATTTCTTCATCAATATCCACGTTTGCCAGCTTATCTTGAACATCTGCAATAAGTGTCCGAACTTCTTTTATTTCTCTGATAAGCATTTCTGTAATTGGATGTAATGGTCTATGCATAAAATAAGTATAGCAAACGTTTGTTACAATACTGATATGTTTGGAAAATCATTGGAGGACAAAATCTTAGATACGTTACAAGATGGTCCAATCTCCACCAAAGACATTCTCAAGCGGCTCTCATTGGATCTATCGCAACGAGAAAGAGTACATAGTGTTTTGTATGGTTCATTGAGAGGATCAGTTATCCGAGATAAAGATATGTATGGACAGCATACCTGGCGTTTAAAAGGATTTGGCTTTGAAGCATCAAAAGGGTTGGAGGTGCAATTCTATACAGAACTTCTCAAGAAAAAAGTTTTCTCAGCAGAAGAATCTTCACTTGATTACACCATTGAAAACCCACGGAAGAGAAAAGTGTATCATCTGGATATTGCGATTATGCAAAATGATCAGAAATATGATATCGAAATTGACGGCTATGAACATTTGCGAGCCGATGCTATGAGTTCGATCGGTATGCAAATTGCTAAAAAAGGTGAGAACGCCGAGATTGAAATTGACTGGATGGACCATGAAAGATCGTATGTAGATTTTAACTCAATTGATAAACAGCAAGTATATCGTTGGTGCAGTACGCATATTGATTGGTGTATCAGATATCATGAAGAACTTATCTGGCCACATGATATTACGCGCAATATGTGGTTGATAGAAAATGGTTGGCAGGTAATACGGTTTTGGAATTTTGAGATTAAGCAGGATTTGGATCGATGTGTGCGTGAAGTAAAAGAATGGATGGAGATTAACTGATAATCTCTCGGATATCAATTCCGACTTCCTCAGCACGATTAAGCGCTTCGTCCTCGTTTCCAGTGAGATATTCATTGCGAAGTTCCGCAACGAATTCGTCTGGGTAATCTATATATTTTTCCTGATCACTCAGGTCTTCATAATTTATCATAAGAGATGATTTTACTATAAGATTGTAGATAATGCAAGTACTAGTTTGGATCTGTTGCTATGAGCAATAAATGGTAGAGTTGTTGCGTGGTGTATAATAGAATTATGGCTGAAGGTAATCTCAAATTTGTCATTCACAAGCACAAAGCAACCAATCTACATTACGATTTCCGCCTTGAGATTAATGGAGTTATGCCTTCATGGGCAATTGCCAAAGGTCCAACTCTGGATAATGCTTTCAAACGGCTTGCATTACCGACAACGGATCATGATATGGAGTATCGTAACTTTGAGGGAGTCATCCCTGAAGGAAGCTACGGTGCAGGACCAGTGATGATTTGGGATGAGGGGTATTATATCCCTGAAGTCGAAATCAGTAAAGGTGTTCGTGAAGAAATACCTGACCGGGATCGAGGAGAAAAAGTCATGATGGATGGACTTGAGAATGGAGAAATAAAATTTGTGCTCCACGGTAAAAAGATGAAAGGATCTTTTGCAATGGTAAAGACCAAAGGTTGGGGACCGAAAAACAGTTGGCTTTTGATCAAACATAAAGATGATTTTGTACAAGAAGGATATGATGCCAATGAGTACGATTTCTCAGCTCGAAGTAAGAAATCTATTGCTGAAATTGCGGAAGAAAAGTGATTAGAAGCAGTTGAGATTGTACAGTACAAAGACGATAAAAAAGAAAATTCCCAGACCAAGCGAAATCGTAGATAAAAGTCCCATCTTACTCATCACAAAATAAGGCTGGTTAAATCTGTTCGTTCCTTTTTCCTTTGGCTCTCCATGCATTGCAGATAGTTCTTCACGGATTGCTTTTGGATACATGCTTAATGCTCCGAGTTGCATAAGAAGTGCTATTGTCCAGAAAAGCCAAGTGTAAACTAGAAAGAGCAGGTAGTTTGGATTAGACATTTTATCCAGAAGAAAAAAGGAGAGGACAAATGCACCAGCAGAAATCAGAAGAAGCGTTTTATTATAATCGCGATATCCAGCTGCTTCAAGCCTGATCATCATCCGTTTTTCTTCCAACAATTCATCTTTTTCAAATCGTGCCATATATTTAGTATGGCGCTGTGACAGAGACTTTTCAAGTAACAATACCATCTATAGTTCTCAAGAAATTGAGAATAATGTGGTTTGGACGGCAAATAAGGGTGAAGAGAAAATTAAATTTATGCAGCTTGTTGAAAAGGATCAGATTCTTGTTTAGACGCAGTTTCTTGAACTGTTTGAGCTTCAGATTTATTTTCTTCTTTTGGTTTATCTTGTGATTTCTCTGAAGTATTTTTATTAAGGTTATTCTTATTTGCCATGGCACTTAATATAGTAGGAATTATTAGTCCGATCACGTGCCCTCCAGCAAAAAGCGTTAAACCTGCAGCAACGATGGGGAGAATCCAAATGATTTTGATCTCATTACCTAATCCTTTTTTTAAGATAAAGAGATGACTTACTATAAGAAAAAGAATACTTGCAGTTATGTAATCAATATTCCACGCGATTCTTATGCTATCACTTTTCATAATCGCTGAAATAATCGTCCCAACCACGGCTCCTGCCATGATTGACCCGATAAGATAGGAAATATAAAAGATAGGGACTTCCAATCCTCGTCTCTGATAGCTGAAATCAAAAAGTCCCCGAAATGCTTTTGGCCAGTACATGAGTAGAGTATACAGGTTTTACGGAATCTGTACTATATTTAATTAGTCATCCAATCGCTCCCCGTACTGAGGATTTCTGAAGTTTTTAAGCCAATCTGGTCTTGTGTCATTTCTCGGTTTCTCTGGGCTCAAGGACTCTCTTGTTACCGCAGGATCTGTCGGTGCAAAGGGACCTTTTTTCGGTTCTGGTTTGTAGAAAAGTCTTTCGACTCCTGTCAGTCGTTCTGCCATAGAAAAAAATCACTATACTGCTTTTGATAGATTGTGTCAATTGTGTTAGGATAGTGGCATGCAACTACACCAAAAAGCACCTCAATTTACTCTTCCAGATCAAGATGGGGTCAACCATACTCTTAAAGATTACCAGGGAAAATGGGTTATATTATACTTTTATCCAAAAGATGACACACCAGGTTGTACGACAGAAGCATGCGCTTTTAGAGATGCTTTCGAAGATTTTCAGAAGCACGATGTTGTCGTTTTGGGTATCTCATTAGATTCAATCGATTCTCACAAGGATTTTGCTCAAAAGCATCAGTTAAATTTTCCAATCCTAGCTGATACAGATGCTGAAGTAAGTAAAGTATATGGTGCATGGGCTTTGAAGCTATTTAATGATAAACCTGGTGTAAAGCGCGAAACGTTTCTTATCAATCCTGACGGCATTATCGTAAAACATTATGAGAATGTTGATCCAGTAGTTCACGCAAAGGATATAATGCAGGATCTGAAAGACTTAGGAAGTGCAATCTAATTATTTGTGTCTCTTTAATGTCGAAAGGTACGCAGGAACAATAAGGCTTGCAACTCCACCTGCAAGAGTTTGAAGTAATCCTCCAATAAGAGCTAAAAGTAAGAGCCATATATTCCCTGTAAGATTTTTTGCGGTTAGAATTTTATAGGAAAGGGTTATGCTTGAAATTATTCCGACAATCGTTCCAAGCTTTACTCCCACATCAAATGCGTCTTCATAGATAAAGATAGCAACAATTGCTCCGATGATTGCTGCAGCGATCGCAATAAGCAGCAAATACGCTATATAAAAGCCGATGGCTTCTTTACGGGACCTGACATATCCAAAGTCTGTAAGATGCTTAAACATACCTAGAGTATGAAAGGAGGAGGCTGGAAAGTCAATTAGGTAATTTCTCTTCGCCGCGGCCTGGGGGTTGTTTTAAAAGATTCTTTGGCCGCAATGGAAGCAATCGGAACCTGATCCGTTTACCTGTAAGATAGCTTAATTGTTTCGCAATCTGATAGAGCAACCATGCAATAACTCCAAGAAGAAATGCAATGACTGTTTCGCCTATGCTCATAAGTTCATTATAGTCCTTAATTTGTACAGGTGCTATACTCTTGGTATGTCGTTAGATTTTCTTCGTGAGCGGGCTACCATGGTTCTTCGAATAGCTCTCGGTATTGTCTTTGTATGGATGGGGGTTCTCAAACTTTTTAATGCATCTCCGGTTGAGGATATTCTAATTAAAGCAATTCCTGGACTTGGAGAATCGCAATTGTTATTATTTGTTGCAGCATTTTTAGAAATTCTTATCGGAGCGGCATTCCTCTCCAATAAGTTTGTTAAGTTCGCAGCCATTGTAATGAGTGTGCATCTGAGCATCCTGACGCTTGCTATATTGTTTACACAGGGGTTCGCTCCTCGTTTCCCTGTCCTTTCTCTTGCTGGTGAACATGCGCTCAAGAATTTAGTATTTATTGCAGCAGGATTGCTCCTCGTTACAGAAAAAGTAGAAAAGTACCATGTGCATGAGCCAAACGAAAAAAAGCACCACTCTGACACTGAAGTTTCCTGAAAATCCCACTTGACGGTAAATTAGCATTATTAGTAGACTAGATGAGCTGGTAGCAGATAGGAGGTGATTGAAGTAATTTATGACAGCAAAAAAATGGATTCACATGATAGCATTTGTGCTTGTAATGATAGGCGCAATTGATTTAGGTTTGTTTGGTATCATCCCTGCGGATGCAAATGGAGAAGGATTTGATCTTATTCAACAAGTATTAGGTTTTAATCCCGATGTTCTTAATGCATTCTATATATTAGTTGGTGCTTCAGGTTTATACCTACTCGTTACGCACGTTAAAGACTGCAAAGTCTGCGAAGCGCGTAATGCATCATCGACAAAAACAGTATAAAGCAGTATTTTACTTTTGAAATATACGCAAGATAGTTTTTTGCAAGATATCTCTATAGTAGGATACTGCTTTTTATTGCAAAATAAAAAAGGTATTGAAGTAACAAAAAGAAGAGAGCTACTTTATTTGGAGTAGTTCAATCTCAAATATAAGAATTGAATTTGGTGGTATATTTTCAACAGCTTGATCACCATATGCAAGAGAAGGCGGGATAGTTAACTTTCTTTTTCCGCCCACTTTCATTCCGACAACGCCAAGATCCCAGCCTTTTATAACTTGCCCAACACCAATTTTCGTTTCGAAAGGTTCATTACGGTCATAAGAACTATCAAATTTGGTTCCATCAGTAAGTGTTCCAGAATAATTAAGTACAACGCTATCTCCTGATTTAACAGCTTTACCATCCCCAACGATAAGATCTTCAATCTTTACATTTTCAGCGACTGTTGGAGTTAAGCTGCTAGGCGCATCTGCAGTAATTGTATTCGATGTCGGTCTTCCATTAAGTCCAAAAATGAAGTATCCGAATATAACGAGAGAAAGGACGCCAATTACACAAGCTATGAGAAAATTCTTTGACATGAAATCCATTCTATCGCAAAAGGGACATTTTTACAAAGATCAACGTTTAAAAACTTGCAGTAATCCGATAACTGCAAGATCGAGTATTATAGGGAAAAGAAGGAATATTGCGCCTTTTTGTAAAATATCCTGTACGAGCTGATTCATGAAGAAGTTTTCTAAATTCATTGCTGGAAGGCGAACACCCAGAAGATAAATGATTACAGTTACGACTACAATTGTAATTAGTAGCTCCAATGCTCCTTCCATATCTTTTTTGCTAGAAAACATAGTATTGCCGATTTCGAAAACCGCGTAACCAATCAAAAGCGTAATCCATATGTTTCCGAAGAGTTGATTACTCGCCGCATAATACAATAGTCCCAAGATAAGTAATGTACCAGTAAAGAATGGTGCAGCTCCTATGAAAAATCTTCTGACAAAATCTGTTTGTGCGACTTGTACGCTACCAAGTTTAACTCGTTCTCCCTCAATAACTGGAATAAACTCCATTGTTCCTACACGTACTCCGAGGAGCCCTGCCATAATTGCATGCGAAAGTTCATGGATAACTGTACCTGGAAAAAATAGAAATGCCATTATATGTATGGTAACTTTTTTGCTTCTCGTTAAAAAATATAAAAGATAGGAGAGATTCCTTGTTACTTGTCGTGAAAGAAGAAAGAGGATAAAAAGCTCTGCAAGGAAAAGGAAAAAGAGCACCATAATACCATTATTATAAAACGCTTTGAAACTTGGTGCTAGTAAGAAGTTCGCTCAACTAGTGTGATACAGTTTGTCTCTATTGCAATAGATGAAAAAAATGTATTACTATGGATGTAGACTATGCCAAGAAAAACTCTTGCTCTCATTACTGGACTCGTAATCGTAACTGTTGTACTTTTCGTCGTAGCACTTCGTGCAGGACAGCAACAAAATGCGCCATCAATCCCAACACCTTCTCGAACAGTGCAACAACCTGAACCAACAACTCCTGCAAATACTGTTTTAGCATTAGCACCAAATCCAATTACTGTTGCTCCTGGACAACAAGGTACAGCACAAGTAAGTATTGATACATCATCAAATGATGTAACAGCGGTCCAATTAGAACTTGGCTATGATCCAACTGTTCTTTCAAATGTTAAGGTTATCCCAGGTACATTGATTCAAAATCCAGCAGTGCTTATCGATAAGAATGATCCACAAACTGGAAGATACACATATGCATTCGGAATTACACCAAATGGAACTCCAATTAAAGGAACTGGTGTAGTCGCAACAGTTACATTTACCGTCCGAGCAAATGCTCTTGGTAAAGAAACACAACTTGGTCTTTTACCTACCACACTTGTGACAGCACGAGGAGTTGCAAATTCCGTTCTTAAGTCAGGAACAGGTACTGTTATCACTGTCGGAACAGCAGGAGCTGGTGCTGCTAGTGGTTCAGGTTCAACAATCCCAAATAGACAATCTCCACAACTTTAATCTCCGATACTCGAATTGTTTGGATACTATTTTAGGCTGTTATCTTATATAAATTGTCTCTTGTGATTTTATGTAAAACTATGTATTATAGAGTTATGTCTCATATCGTAAGATACAAGTTTAATTCAGAATGTTAACAAAAAATAGACGAAATTGGTACTTGTATTTTATTTCCAGAGTGTTACAATGGGTATAAATTTATGGCTAGATCATCCTCAAATTCACAAAAACAAGCTCCAGTAGAACAACAAAGTGACTCTGCAAAAAAGTTAGAATCTATTCGTATGGCGATGGACCAAATCGAGAAACAATATGGTCGAGGATCAATCATGCGGTTTGGAGAAGCTGCTCAAAAATTAGATATATCTGTTGTTTCAACTGGCTGTCTCCCACTTGATCTCGCACTTGGTGCAGGTGGTCTCCCTCGAGGAAGAATTGTAGAAATTTATGGACCTGAAGCTTCAGGTAAAACGACTGTTTGTCTTTCAACAATTGCACAAGCACAAAAGCATGGTGGCATTGCTGCTTTTATCGATGCAGAGCATGCGCTTGATCCACTTCGTGCGCAACAGTTGGGTGTTAATTTGGAAGAACTTCTTATCTCGCAGCCAGATACCGGTGAACAAGCGCTTGAAATTACAGAGAGTTTGGTCAGATCTGGAGGAGTAGATGTGTTGGTTGTCGATTCTGTTGCAGCATTAGTTCCACGAGCTGAAATTGAAGGTGAAATGGGTGATTCAGTTATGGGGCTACAAGCACGTTTGATGTCACAAGCGCTTCGTAAATTGACAGCAGTTATCGCAAAATCTCGTACAATCGTTATCTTTACTAATCAACTTCGACAAAAGATTGGTGTTATGTTTGGTAACCCTGAAACAACCACTGGTGGTATGGCATTGAAATTCTATGCATCTGTTCGTATGGATATCCGTAAGATTGAAACAATTAAAGATGGCGATAAAGTCGTTGGTTCACGCCACCGAGTCAAAGTTGTTAAAAATAAGATTTCAGCTCCATTTAGAATTGCGGAATTTGATATTACAAATGATGGTATCTCTCGTGAAGGTGGGATTGTAGATGTTGGTGTGGAAATGGGAGTTATTAGTAAGTCTGGGGCATTCTATCGCTACAATGATGAGCTCCTTGGACAAGGTAAATTAGCTACTGTTGAAAAGATCAAGGAAAATCCTGCAATGCAGAAAGAAATCGTAGAAAAAATCATGGCTCAGAATAAAGATGGTAGAGCCCCTCTTGTCGTCGGCGGCGAAGAAAGTGAAGATGAAGAATTCTCCGAGAATCTCTAAAAATCCCCTCATAAACTTAGTTTCTACATACAATTTGGTATAATTTCCTCATGAGCGAAATCCCAGGTCCAAGGCTAGAAGTTCTAAAACCGAAAAAGGAACAACAGGTAGTGTTTATTTCTGGTGCGACGGGTACTTATGACGGCATGCGTACTATTAAAGGAGCTTTGCACGAACAATATGGCCGCGATAATGTATCTGTTTATAATTCTGTACTATTTGGAGATAGACCTTCTCCAGATAGATTTCAACAAATGGGTGCTGATCTTAAAGAAAAGATTATAAAAGGGCCAACAACTGTTCTTGCTTACTCTTTTGGTGCATCGGAAACAGTGGCTGCCTTGGATGAGATTGTTAAAGAAGATCCAAACTTTTTCAAACAAAAAGAAAATCTAGATAATCTACAACTTGTGCTTATTTCTCCAGCAAGTTTCTTGGCGAATTGGCGTCAAGGTTTACGCTATGGCTCAAAGTATATTACTCTTGGAATCCAAGAAAAGGGAGCTCTCGGATTAACTTTGCCAGGGAAAACAGGAATTCTTCATGGAATAGTTTCATCAGCGGTGATACCCCCAGAAGGAGTAGCTAGAGAAAAACTTGTTAAAGGGATTCGCATTGTTTCAGGCGCTTTATCTAAAGCAGATGGATCTGTCCAAGAACTAGACTTCAATCCCGATAGGAATTATTTGCCGTATTTATCTGAGGAAGAACGAAAAAAACTAGAAGTGCTGGATACTCGATTGAACGAAGCTATTCAAGATGAAGTTCCTTCAAGGCATAATCGACGTGCCGCTAGGAAAGCATTACGCCAAAGGGGTCGGCTCACATCAAAAGTAGTTAATGAATCTTTCAGAAATAGTTATTCTGATGACTTTGGAGATCCTGAACGAGAGGAAACTGTATATCCTAAAAGTAAAGAGGCTGCTAAAAAGACAAGAAAGTTGTTATGGGATACGTTTATGAATGGGCGAGTACTTGGCAAAATGACTGAATGGAGAAATGCTGGTTTAAAGATAAATATCATAGTTCCCGAACAAGATGCCATGATGGATGTGGATGATGCTAGAGATTTTTTACTCGGGGATAATAACAGAATAGCTGTTGCTTCACTTTCAACACATTCGGGTCCTTGGGCTCCTCAACCTAAATTAGTGGTGGCATCTGCCAAAGCTTTTGAGCATCAGATACTAAAAGATGCTGAGTGATATAATATTCTTCATGGATCTTCAGGAACGGATTGAGAAATATTTCGCTTTAGTTTATCGCTACCTCACTATTCGTAACCGTTCAGAGAAAGAAGTCCGGGACTACCTCCACAAGAAAAATGCTGATCCAGATATTATCGATGCTATGATCGGTAAACTTTACGAACAGAAATTTCTCAATGATGAAGAGTTCGCTAGGTCATGGATACGATCTCGAGCGATGTTCCGACCGCGAGGGAAAAGAATGCTGCAAATAGAGCTGCAACAGAAAGGTATTACGCGTGAGATTATTTCAAAAGTTATGGAAGAAGGACAAGAAGATGTGCCCGATGAACTGACGCAAGCTAAAAATCTTATTGGAAAGAGAGTTGTAAAGTTAGAAGGCGAATCACGACAGGTAATTTATCAAAAAGTTGGAGCTTTTCTGGCAAGACGTGGGTTTAGTTGGGATCTCTCAAAAAAAGCTATCGATAGTATTTTGGCCGCAAAAGAGTAGCTTTGTAAGAAATCCAGTTGCATAAAAAGTGCTATGTAGAGTATAATACATGGAAGATTAGCAAGAGAAGTTGCTTACTACTGTATGAAGAGCACAAATATCTTCACCATTAGACACATAGCGTAAGGCCCAAATAGGTTCTTCATCCTCTCTTGCACATATACTATATGAGTAATGCATCACAACAAGATTTAATTGAACTTGAGAAAAAACTTCTCCAAAGACAAGAAAAAATCGAAGCAAAAGCAGAAGACCTTGAATCTGAAAAAGAAGATCTCGAAAAGAAGCGAAAAGACTATGTAAAGAAACTTGAACAAGTTTCAGGTTTTACTGTCGAAGAAGCGAAGAAACAACTCCTTTCAGAAACTGAGAAAGATGCTGCACAAATGATGGCAAAAATTCTCAAAGATAAAGAAGAGGAGGCAAAGAAAACTGCGGATACGCGAGCTCAAGAAATCGTTCTTGATAGTATAAAGCATGGTGCTCTCCAATTTGTTCCTGAATATACAGTTTCAATTGTTAAAGTTCCGGATGAAGAAATGAAAGGACGAATCATAGGAAAAGAAGGCCGAAATATCCGTGCATTTGAACAAGCAACTGGTGTTGATGTTGATTTGGATGAAGAGGGAATTATCAGATTGTCTTCATTTGATCAGGTTCGTCGAGAAGTTGCACGCCGATCACTTGAGAAATTACTCAAAGACACACGTGTACAGCCATTCCGCATTGAAGAAGTTGTCAATCAGACTCGTGAAGAGTTAGAAAAGATCATGGCGCAAGAAGGAGAAAAGCTTGCAAATGAAGTAAATATCTTTAGTCTTCCAGTGGATCTGTATCCACTTTTGGGCCGAATGAAATTCCGAACTTCTTATGGTCAGAATTTGCTTGTCCACACACTGGAAGAAACAAAGATTGGTGTGCATATCGCGCAAGAAATTGGTGCAAATGTTGATATTGTCCGACTTGGATGTTTGTTCCATGATATTGGAAAGATCCTTGAAGGGGATGGAAGTCACGTTAAATTAGGGGTCGAACTTTTGAAGCGGTACAACTTCCCAGAACCGATCATAAATGCAGTTGCAGAACATCATGAAGACAAGCCATTTTCAAGTGTTGAATCAATTATCGTGCACATCGCTGATGCTATCTCTGCATCGCGACCAGGTGCCCGATATGAAGATCTTGAAAAGTATGGTCAGAGATTGACTGAAATGGAACAAATTGCAAAGAATTACGAAGGAGTTGAAGATGCATATGCATTTGAAGCTGGTCGAGAACTCCGAGTTATTATTAATCCAGGCAAACTTGATGATGCTCAAACAGTGCTTCTTTCACGAAAGATCCAAGAAGAAGTGAGTCGATCTTTGGCAATTCCTGGCGAAGTTAAAGTTACGGCTATCCGTGAATTCCGCTCCGTTTACCCTGAAACCACTGTGTAATTATAGTCTCAACTTTTTATATTTTGTCCTATCATTGATCAAGTTTGTATACTTGACACAATGGCAGAGCTTTCCATACCATGGATATAATATGAAAAAGTTACTTACGACTGTAGCGTTTACTCTAACAGCTGTATTTACTTTAGGCGTTTCATCTGCAAATGCCCAAACTCCTCCTTGGCCAACAACCCCTCCTGCTGAAATTTGTGGCAATACAACAATCTTAAATGGTCCACCAAGTGCGCCTTCTGGTGCTGTCACAGTACCTGATGGAGATAATAGTAGTTTTGACTTTGACGAAACAAACACAGTATTTTGGTTTGAACCAGGTACACATACGTTAGCAAACGATCAATATGGACAGATCCAAACCAGAAACGGTAATACATATATTGGTGCGCCTGGAGCCATCCTTGATGGACAAAACGTGAATAAATATGCGTTTACTGGTGATACCGAAGATGTCACTATCAAATACCTTACCATCAAAAACTTTGGAAGTGGTATGGATAATAATAACGAAGGTGTCGTTAACCATGACTCTGGTACAGGTTGGGTAATGCAATACAATACTGTCATTGATAATGACGGCGCTGGCGTATTTGTCGGATCAGATAATGTGGTAAGTTACAATTGTCTGAAAGATAATGGTCAGTATGGCTTTAGTATGTTTAAACCACCACTTTCTTCAAGTGCTTCTGCTATCACAAACATCGTTCTTGATCATAATGAAATTACCGGCAATAATCAGGATGATTGGGAAAGCGAAATTGAAGGTTGTGGTTGTACTGGCGGAGGAAAATTCTGGGATGTGAAAGGTGCTACAGTCACCAATAACTGGGTTCATAATAATCTCAGTGTCGGACTTTGGGCTGATACAAATAATATTGATTTTCTTTTTGAAGGTAACTATATCGACCATAATAGTGACGAAGGTATCTGGTACGAAATTAGCTATAACGCAACAATTAGAAATAATACATTCAAGCGCAATGCTTGGGTAAAGGGAGATCATAACCATGGCTCTCCAGCTTCAGCAGTTTATATTTCTGAATCAGGTGGAGATTCAAGACTCTCATCTTCTGTTTCTGGTGCTCCAAAGATTCATATCTATGATAATTACTTCGAAGATAATTTCTCAGGAGTTTCTATTTTCGAAAATGCTAATCGTTTCTGTAATTCAAACGGCAACACAAGTAAAGGCTATTGCACACCTTTTGTTGCGCCAAAGCTAATTCCTGAACCACATGATTTTGATTATGTAGATCCAATTAACGCATCACATCCATGCTATACAGATATTGATACTGAACCATACACAACTGACTGCCGATGGCACTCAAAAAATGTTGAAGTAAATAATAATGAATTCCACTTCGATGAAGAGAGCGTACCTACTTGTGGCGGAACTTTCTGCGGTGCTCAAGCTCTTATCGCAACCGGTGCTGACAATCTTAGTTGGTCACCGTACACAGTTGCAGGAGTACAAACTGATGTTATGTTCAATAATAATAACCTTTTCCATGACAATGAATACCATGGTAATTGGACGTTTGCCAAAGGGTATGGCGATATTATAGATTTTGCAACATGGCAGGATTCTCCTTACAATCAGGATGAGGATAGTACAATTGAAGGACAATCTCCAACACCAACTCCATCAGTGACGTCTACGCCAACTGCAACGCCAACACCTGGTGGAGGAAGTGGTCTTACTCCAAATCATTTGAACGCAAACACTGCAACGCTTGAAGGTGGTGTCGGTAATTGGTCTGCTTGGTATTCATCAAGTGTCTCTCAAACGACTGAAGAGGCTCACAGTGGTACACATAGTTTGAAGGTAAACGTTACTGATGGTGGAGGTTGGGGAGTTGAACTCAGTAATTGGCCAGGGTTTGATGCAACTCCTGGTGATAAAGTACTCACCTGGTGGGCAAAGGCGGGAAGCGGCACAATAACGCCAACAATGACTGTTAAATGGCTTAATAGTAGTAATGCAGTATTGCAAACAGATACTGTACCGATGAGCTCATCTCTGACATCCACATGGCAGAAATCGACATCATATGTAACTGCGCCTACTGGTACAGCTACCGTTTTAGTTACACTTACCGGTGGAGGGAGCACTAGTGATTATTTCTATGCAGATGACTTCGTCGTCGGTGATGTCATGAATACTGTTAGTTCTGACACATCGACCCTAGAAGGATCTATCGGCGATTGGGAAGCATGGTACTCTTCAAGTGTGGCACGCTCATCAGATTCAGCACACACTGGTACATATAGCTTAAAAACAACAGTCACCGACCCTTATGGTTGGGGCGTGCAAGTTGGTAATTGGCCAGGATTTGAAACAGCGGCAGGTGTTAAACGTATAAGTTATTGGGCAAAAAAAGGTGCAGGAACTATTGAAGATGTGACACTGAGAGTCAGATGGTTTGATGGTGAGGATGAATTGCTTCAAACTGATGAAGTGACATTAAGTGATCTTGATTCAACTTGGAAAAATGGAGTTGCAGATGTTATTGCTCCAACAGGAGCAGCAAAAGCATTTCTTGAATTGACAGGTGAAACAGGGACTACGGATGATGTTTTATATGTAGATGACGTCAGTATTACAAATATCGCTAATCTATTGGATGCAGAAACTTCGAGTCTTGAGAGTGGACTGGGTCATTGGCAGACTTGGTATTCTTCGACAGTTGCGACATCGACAAGCGATGCCTACTATGGTACACATAGCCTTTTGGTTACTGTAACGGATCCGTATGGTTGGGGCGTTGAGCTTGATAATTGGCCAGGTGTTGCTATGACGCCGGGAGAAAAACGTGTTACATTCTCAGCAAAGAAAGGAACAGGAGATGTGTCTGATATGACACTCAGAGTTAGATGGTTTGACGATGAAGACGAATTACTTGATACCGAAGAAGTACCGCTTTCAGGGCTTACATCTGCTTGGCAAAGAGGGTCTGCGGTCTTTACCGCTCCTGCTGGAACAGCTAAGGCTTTTCTTGATCTTACGGGAGAAACAGGTGATGCTGATGACACAGCATATGTTGATGGCGTAATTATTGCAGACGAAGAGAATTAGGCCTTCTTACCTTTTGTGAATTAAAGTGCATGTAATTCAGTAGAGTCTTGACATAACCTCATTTTCCTTGTATTGTTAATCTAATCGAATGATTTGCCCATCAACAAACTTGCCCAATATAACTTCTTCTACACCGGTTACTTTCCAAACCTTTTTTCTCTCGAATAAAAAATGTCTCATAAATTCTATGGCAAAGGGGGTGAGTTTCTTTGACTAAAAAAGATCTCATTGAAATTGTTGCTAAAAAAGCTAATCTTACCAATAAAGCGTCCCGTGATGCTGTCCAGACAACATTGAACACAATCCGTGATTCGTTAAAGCGTGGTGAAAAAGTTGTTCTAACAGGTTTTGGTACATTTAGTGTACGAAGCAGACAGCAACGTGTTGGCCGAAACCCAAAGACAGGTCAGGCTATCACACTTGCTGCACGTAAGGCGCCTGGATTTACCGCAGGTAAAACTCTTAAAAAATCCATTAGATAAATGCGAAGTTCTTTATACTCAGCTTTGCTTCTCCATTGGCGTGTAGCCTTGTTGTAGAAGATCTCTTTCTGTGGAGTTATGTTGTTGAATTAAAGATAATCCTAGGAAGAGAGTAAGCCAGATTCTGTTCGTGACCGCAATTTTTCTCTATGATGATATTTATTCATCAAGCCTGCCTATCCGGCAAGTGCCTTCGCTTCGATACTCGGGTATGCTCCTCAGACATATCATTCGGAAGTTGCAACAGGTGGGATTGCCCGTTTCATACTCATTCGTCTCTGCTGCTCTCAAATCCTGTCAATTCAGAATTTGCTCCAAACCTCGTTTAATGAGCTAAAAGTTTGGAGACCAGCTGTTTTCTTTGATTACTCAAAGATTACCAGTCGGAGCTTAAACTCCGTCCCCTGCATACTGTTGTCTGGACTTTCCTCCCTGACTTTCATCAAGGTAACGGTCCTTCTTCCTAGGATTAGAGATATTTTACCCTATAGCGTGGATAAAGGCAAATTAGTCGGGGATTGTCCATCGTTTGTCAGGTGTTTCATAAATTCTTATACTGATACATTTTACTGCTCGTCCAGTTCCTCCATCATGGATTACAAACTGTAATTGATATGGTCCAGGCTGAAGACCCAGATCTTTTACATTCCATGTATATTGTGCTGTATATCTATTCTGCAGTTGAATGTTTGCGGGGAGTCTCTCTATTCCAAAAGCAAGTCTGATAGTCCCATTATTATAATCTCCACGAATACTTGATGGGAAATATGGTTGGCCACCTGCATCAACAGTTTGCGGGAAGATATAAAGCGCAGGTGCCCATATGTATCCATCAGGTGCTTTTGCAGTTCTGTCACCAGGTGCAATAATTGCCCCTGAATTCCTTGTTACACGTTCACCAGGTGCAATTAAAAGCGGAGCTGTATCATTTGCCCATATTTTTATCTGGCCATCCATACTTATTGCTTCACCATTTCTCGGTACTGTATGCACAAGAATTTCAGGCCTCGTATTTATCCCACCCTTTGAACAAACAGATGAAGCTGGGGGAGTAATTGTAGCTGCAGCAAACGTATACAGCTGTAGTCTCGCTTTTGCGTCTTCAGATTGAGGTGCACCGATAACGACTTCAGTACCGGTATTTACTGTACTTTGCGTTGGTGAGGGTCCCGTCACGAGGTATGCAATCCCAAAAAGGATAAGGATAATGACAATGATGTACATTGTCCCAGTGTCTACTTTGCCTTGCTCATTAAGAGACTGAGGCCAATTTTTAAGAAGTCTTTTTATACCCACACTTCTATACTGGCTTACTTAGGATTATTTTTCAAGTGGGCTTATATTTTGCTATTTTGGCAGAGCATTTTATATTCACAATTTTTACATTGCATTGAGGAACTACAAAGGAAATCGCTTTTACTTATCTCATCAACTTTCTGCAGTATTTGTTCTTTTGCAAAATCCAGAGCTTCTCTTGAACGGGTTGTAGAGATCTTTATATCATCTTCAAGGTAATGGAGGGTCAACACTACTTCATCAGGTGTCTTACCCAATATTCCATCATGTACTTCCGTTGCAGCAAGAGCGTACGTTGAGAGTTGTAAGTCTTCAGCAACCTTTTTCTCTGTCGGTACGTTTTTGCCTGTTTTATAATCAATGATTTCAATTCGACCATCAGGGAGTTTATCAATACGATCAATTCTTCCTCCTACTTTCAGCTTACCCAGCCAAAAGTTAAACGGTGTTTCTATGGCAATCGTATTTGGTTTCTCTATAACTATTTTTTCACTAAAGTCCTGAAGCATTTTTTTTGCTTGATTAAATGTCTGCTCCTCATGGAGCTTACTTGCATAACCTTGAGAAATCCAATTTTTCTTCAATAAATCTTGTATTGTTTCACGAGCGTCAGAATCTTTCATAGCCATAAAATAATCTCTTAAAGCTCCGTGAACACTCACCCCATAACTCAACGCAGGAGATGTAGGTGAAGGAAGATTCAGCAAATACCTGAGCTTAAAATGCAGTGGGCACATCGCAAATGTTTGGAGCTGAGAATATGAAATATATGTTATATCAATTGGTTCTACCTTTGCCTGCTCAATTGCAGGCTTTTCTGTAACATTTGCATTCAGTACCTCAAGGAGAGAAAGTTGCTGGACAACTGGTTCTGCAGTTTGTTTCTTTAGTTTATCTTGTACAAATGCATCCCCAAGGGTTTCCATAACGAATGGCGAGATTTTTCGTTCTCTTTTACCTTCATTGTAAAACCGGGCTGCAGTTAAAAAGAGTTTCTCTTGCGCACGTGTAATTGCTACATAAAAGAGACGTCGTTCCTCTTGTAGATTTTCATCACCCTCAGGTAAAGCCTCACGGATTATATCTTGTGGTACAGGAATCTGCTCCTTTCTATCTCGGGATGGGAAGCGTTGCGAGACAAGATTCACAACAAATACTACTGGGAATTCTAGTCCTTTACTTGAATGAATTGTAAGTATGTTTACAGCATTATTCTTTGTCCAATCAACTTCTGCAGCCATTGGGCTTTCTCCGAGCTCCATAGATAAGTCGATCCAATCAACAACTGCGAAAACAGATGCATCAGTTTTATTGTTTGCAAAGCCTTGTAGCTTTTCAAAGAACTTAGCAATGTTCTGAGCTTCTTTTTCTGTACGCATTGAACCTGGATCAAGATAATGTCCAAGGAGTCCTGAATCTTCGAAAAAGTGATAAAGGATTTGGCCTGCTTGTTCAAGAGGAACTTGCTCAAGATGCTTTTTTATCATCTCGACAATCTGCATAATTTTTTCTTTGCCTTCTTCTGTAAGCATTGTTTCATCAACTCGCTCCATTGCTTCAAAGAGTGTCATATTGCCACGCTTGGAAAAGTTCAATATCGCTGCTACGTCTCGCGCTTGCATACCAAATATAGGCATAGTAATGACTCTATAAAGCGAAGCAGTATCTTCAAAGTCTGCTAAAACATGTAAGTATGCAATTAAATCTTTTATCTCATTTTGCTCATAAAGATGTCCTGGTCCTAAAAATTGAAAAGGGATCTTTAAGCGGTCAAGCGATCTTTGAAATGGCGTTGCATGATCATTTGCTCTGACTAATATTGCAATCTCATTATATGGCCTTTTGGTCTTCTTTACTTCTTGAGCAATTGCTTTTGCTACAGCTTCAGCCTCTTCGTCTCCGTTATTTTCCAAAATAAAGGTAATTGGATCTCCTTCAATTCCACGCATTCCCTCAAGTCTTTTATCGATATTCTCTTTTACTTCTAAACGATCAGGATTATTATTTTGGATGAGTGTATACGCCCCATCGAGAATTGTTTTGGTTGATCGATAATTCTTGGTTAATGCAATAATCTTAGCTTTTGGAAAATGTTGGCGAAATTGCATCATATTTGCAATTGCTGCACCACGCCATCGATAAATGCTTTGATCATCGTCACCAACGACAGTTATATTTTGTCTTGTTCCAGCAAGTAGAATTGCCATCTCGTTTTGCGCAAAATTGGTATCTTGGAATTCATCAACAAAAACATATTGGAATTGATCTTGGTATTTCTTTAATATTGTCGGGCGCTCACGGAAAAGCTTCAATGTATTAGAAATAAGATTCGAATAATCCATAACTCCTTCTTTTGCTTTTAGTTCTTCATATTTCGCGAAAGCATGTGCGAGTTCTTGTGTTTTCTTTATATCGATTGGGTCATCTGTATCTGTTTGGTTATCCTGCAATTTTTTGGCATACGCCAAATATTGTTCGGGTGTTATATCATCATCGCATAATCTACTAAAATGCGTTAACATCCCTTGTAAGAACTTCATGGGATTTCCAAGAGGACGGAAGTACTCAAGGTTAAATTCAAATAAGTGTTTTCGCAAAAAGAGCAAACATTCAGCCTCTGTGAGCAGTGTAAAGTTTGATTGCAATCCAATATGAATCGCTTCTTGTCTTAAAATTCTGTCACAAAATGCATGGAACGTTTCGATCCAAAGGGTTGTATACCCATAAGGAAGGATCTCGTCTATACGAGTTTCCATTTCTTGCGCAGCTTTTTCAGTAAACGTTAGTGCAAGAATGCATGAAGGAAGTATCTTCTTATCAAGAATCAAATGCTCAATCCGCTTGGTTACCACAGTTGTTTTACCAGTTCCAGCACCGGCAATAATAAGAAGTGGACCTTCACCATGCGTTACAGCTTTCTGCTGTTCAGGATTTAAAGAGGAGATATCGGGCATAGTGCACATTCTAGCATATTTACTGTGAATGCAAAATAAAAAATAAACTATAATAGCTCTATGAAAGTCTCGGCAAAGAGAATGTCATTAAAACTTATTAAGAAAGAATTTATACATCCTACTATTTGTACTTTTTATTTCACCAAACCCGAAGGTTTCAAATTTATCTCAGGGCAATATGTACAATTAATAATGTCTCATGATGCAGACGATCGAGGCACAACAAGATTCTTTTCTATATCCTCATCGCCGAAAGAGGAATATCTATTATTCACAATAAAAAAAGGGAAGAGCAGTTTTAAAGGAGCATTATTTTCATTAGAAGATGGAAGTTTGGTCGAAGCTTATGGACCAATGGGACACTTTACTTTGGAGGATTCTAATACTTAACTTCCGGATGAACAAGTGTATTTGGCCAAAGTTTTGTGTTTCCGTGAGTTACACCCTCAGTTGTGACGAGAATTCCGTTGTGCGGAAGTTTTCCATTTGCTGTAAGTAGTTGCTTATCATAAACACGCTTTGCGAATTGCATCAATTGATAGTTCTTCGGATCTTCATTCATTCCTCCAAAATGCTTTTGAACGGCTTCTTTAGTCATCCAGATCTCGTGGTTTTGAATCGTATTACCTGAAGCATCGTTGCGAGCCACAGCAATCTTGTACATATTTCCGTTCGGTGAAACTTTTACTGGACGACTCATTGATCGATAGACTGGTCTTGGTGCAAGTGCTGCAAAATTCATAATAATTTAAGTGTACAAAGAAAGGCTTTAAAATACAAGTCTACTCTGCTAATTCTTTAGAAATCTCTTTTTGCACAGAAGAACTTAGATGTTTTACACTTGAAAGCTTTGTCCCTAACCCAAGAAAGCCTTTATTAACGTTTACGTATTGATTCGATGCGTTATTTAAATGCTTTCCCAGAACATCCATTGAATCATTTACTTTATCATAATCAATCTGCAAACCTCGCAATAACCGCAGAACTTCCCTGGATTGCTCCTCAATCTTTTTCCCTTCATACGAGAGAAGAATTGTTTGAAGATGTGCATAGAGTGTACTTGGAGATACGATATACACTCGATTTTTTCTTGCATAATCCACAACATCATCCATAGTTACAATTTCGTAAAAAACGCTTTCACTTGGTACATACATTAATGCGAAATCCATTGTTCCTTCATCAGGAAGGATATATTTCTTTGCAATTGCATCAATATGTTTTTTAATATCACGTGCAAATTCTTTTTGATATGATTTTTTTTCTGCTTCACTTTCCGCTTTAACAAATTTTTGAAAGTTCTCCATTGGAAATTTTGAATCAATTGGCAATATCCCCGCGTCTGTTTGTATTGCAGCATCAACCTTCTCTCCAGATTTAAATTGATATTGTAAATGAAAACTATTCTTAGGAAAAATTTGGGTAATCAAATCCTTAAGCACTTGTTCACCAATATTTCCTCGTAGTTTCGGACTTTTAAGAAAGTCTTGGAGTTCTCGCATATTTCGACCAATTTCACTCATTTGACCAACTTCTTTACCTACATCTCGTATAACTTCAGCTGCTTTATCAAGTCTTTCATTTAATTGTTTGGAATTTTCTTGAAGGGTACGAACCATCGTTGAAGAATTTGATTGCATTGATTCATTAAGAGTTTTATTTGTGACCTCGAGAGAAGCTTGCATTGTCTTCAACCATTCGACTAATGCTTGGTCTGTTTGAGGCTTTTGCTGCACTGATAATTTTTTATTAATGAAAAAGAATAATCCCACAAAACCGAGGATAATAACAGCGAGGATGATGGACAGATCTTGCATAGGGCTATTGTATCATGACTGCGAAACTGCTTCATGTGCATATCGTTCTTTAAATTCCATGTGATACTCATGTAGTCCAGGAATGATGCTTGAAAGTAAAACGAGTTCGCCACTCTCCAAAACCCAAGGATCAACAAAACGTGGTTTGTTTGGTCCATAAAATTCAGCTTCTTCTCTTGGTGCAAAATGGAACTCTTTGTTTGGTTTTAATCGATTTAAGAAATGCATGATATCGTTATCGTTTGTTGATATTAATTTTTCCATAAGCACATCATCTGTTGTAAAAAAATCTTCTTTTGAAATATAATCTTTTTCTAATCCAATCTTGATTGCATCTGAAAGCAAGAAAAATGCGCCAACTGATGTTGGATCGAGCCAAATTAATCTCGCACAATTCATAAACATAATTGCAAACAAGCTCGCAATTTTGGGATCTTCAAAATAAAACTTTTCATTCTGTTCTTTTACATGCTCAAGGAAAAAGTTTATTGTCTGCTGGGGGAGAAGATTGCATGAATGTCCGTCTCTCATAAAATAGTCCCACCGGTCAACAGAGATATCAGGTAAATCATTATTTAATAATGGGAAGCTGTCCTTTGCTAAAACTTTCTCAAGCGATATATTATGTTTTGCAAGGATTTGAGGGATTTCTGAATTCATAATAATCTTTTTCAAGAAATGATCATGGTATTCGTACTTCTTATCTTCTACAACATAATCAATAACATGAGAAAATGCGGTGTGTGGGAGATCATGTAATAGAGAAGCAACTTGTTCTTCAATTGGACGATTAAATTTGGCAGATAAATACCAAGTGCCTATGCAATGTTCATACCGTGTAACATTTCTAAATGTTTGGATGTAATTCCCTGCGCCATTCTGATTAATTTTCTTTAACCGTTGGAAAGGTTTTGAGTTGATGAGATCGACAATTAATGAATCAGTTATTGTAATCTTGCCATAGATTCTATCGTCGATGATTAGAGGAGCCATACAGCCGATTATACAAGGTGGCTCTGCAAAAAGGAAGCTAAGGTTTCATCCCTTCGTATGCGAAATAATTTCCATTTTGTCGGACACAAACATATGGAGTATTTGCTCGCATATTTGCTGCATGTCCAGGAGAATTTGCCCACATGTCCACGACACTTTTATAGTCCGACGTCATAGCGATATTCTCTGTTATACCCGACCAGGAACTATAAGGAAGTGTTTTACTGTCAGCTCTACTTTGGAATCCATCATGAGAAAAACTCCCATTGATTTCTTGTGCCCGTATCGATGCAAAGGCGCATGTCTCTGTACTTGTTCGTACTGCTCCAAGACCTTGCGAAGCACGATATGCATTGATACCTTGCATGATATAAGTCATTGGCTCGGAAGAAGATGGCTCATCTTGGACTGTAGGTTTTGATGTTGTAGGTTTCTCAGAAGATCTCTTAGCTGAAGGAGAGGGCTCTGTTCTTAAACTTGTTGGTTTTTCTTTTGTTTTTAAACCAAGTACCTTATTGTTGTATAACTCAGTTGTAGAATGTGATAAAAGAAATTGCTGCAAGATAAATATATGGTTCGAATAGTTACGCTTTTCTTGTGCGGATGCTGTCGCGGGGAATGCAAGGAGTATGAGCATAAAGCTTGTGAGGATCAAGGACAGGATTTTCATCATGTGTACTTTCATCTCTAGTATAACAGACTAGTTTGATATTACTAGATGTATTTTGTTATAGAAGTTACTTGATAGGATGATGATATTTTTCTCCAAGCTTTGCTATATCAGGTGTACCAAATTTTTCAGCTAAAGTCACAAACGTATTTACTTGTGCCTCTCCAAATTGGCTGATAAAGTTTTTGTATCCCTCGTACGAATTGAATTGAGGCTTCTTCGAATGAAATTTATCTGCAAACATGACTAATTGCTCTTCGATTGTTGTCGGAGAATAATCTTCTACAGGAAGATCTAGCTGCTCGTGTTGTATAGCTTCTTTCGTTAGACCCAATCGCATATGATGGAGTACAACGAGACAAATTTCTTCTGGTAAACCTTCTTGCTTAAGAATGTTATATCCTTCAAGTCCATGTTGATAATATTTTGAGGTACCGGTCCTAGTAAATTCATCCATGAACTTGTAAGTACCGATATCATGAAGAAGCGCACTTGTTTTTACGAGATCCTTATTTGCGTCCAACCCCTTTTTTTGTATTAGCTCTTCTGCGATTTCCGATACAATTTTGCAGTGTGTAAAGACAAGTTCAAAAAGCTCTTCTGAAAGAGCATATTTTCTATGAAGTTGTTCAATCTGTTCGTATGTTGGATACATATTAGTCAAAATAAAGCTCGGGATTTGCAGTAATATCGTTCAAGGGTTTACTCTTTGGGTTAAAGTATCCAGCTGCTGCAATCATTGCTGCATTATCTGTACAAAGGCTTCTTGGAGGAACAAAAAAGTTGATTCCAAGCCGTCTCTTTTCTAGCTCATCTTTAAATGCGTTGCTCAGTGTTTGATTGGCTGCAACTCCACCTGAAAGGATAATTGTCTTCACATTATGCTGTTGCGCTGCTTTCAATGTTTTCTTAATTAGGATATCGATAATCGCATCAAGTGTGCCCCTCGAAATATCTTTTCTTGTTTGCTCGTCAATGCTATCCAATGCTTTAACTTCACGAAGTACTGCAGTTTTAAGACCTGAGAAAGAAAAATCAAAATCGGGTGAACCTACAAGCGGGCGTGGAAAACGGAATCTTTTCGGATCACCTTCCTTTGCAAGCTTTTCAATGACGGGTCCAGCTGGGTATGCTACATCAATGAGTCTGCCTATCTTATCTAGAGCTTCACCTGCAGCGTCATCTCTTGTACCACCAAGTAACTGAAAATGTCCATGCTCTTTCATAAGTAAAAGATCTGTATGTCCACCCGAAACAACAAGAGCGAGTAAAGGAAAAGTAATACTTTCTTGATTGATAAAGTTTGCATAGATATGTCCGACCATATGATTAATCGGAATAAGTGGTTTATCCAAAACATAAGCAATTGTTTTTGCTGTCTCAACGCCTACAAGGAGTGATCCAATAAGCCCAGGACCATAGGTTACAGCAATTGCATTAATGGATTTTAGATCTGTTTCAGCTTCTTCAATAGCTTGGTTGATAACTGGAAGTATAAATTTTAATTGTTCCCGTGCTGCATTTTCAGGGATTATTCCTCCTGTGGGAATATGCATTGCAAGTGAGGACGCAACAACGTTTGATTTCAGTTGTAGTTTATTTCCTTCACCTTCGAGTACTGCAGCTGAAGTTTCATCACATGATGTTTCAATTCCGAGTATTTTCATAATGCGACCTCATTATATCATTTGTCACGGAAAGCTCTATAATAAAAGAAGCGATGAATGTATTTCATATAAAACTAATTGCAGTCATAACAATGCTGATTGATCATATTGGTTTATTCTTTTTCCCTGAAAGTTTTCTGCTTCGGGCAATAGGAAGATTATCATTCCCATTGTTTGCATGGTTAATCGCAAATGGCGCCTATCACACAAAAAGTATAAATAAATATTTCATCCGTCTTTTGTTGCTTGCGATTCTGTCTCAGTACCCATACATGCTCCTCAATAGAATGATTGATCCTCATACTACTGCATTAAATATATTCTTTACTTTGAGTATTGGATTGGGTGCAATAATTTTCATTAAAAAGACGTCAATGAAAATTCATTGGGTGCTCATAACCGCAGTTGCTGCCGCGCTTGCTACCTCGTTGCAAACTGATTATCTTGGATTTGGTGTCCTGTCAATTGTTGCGTTTTATGTGTACTTCAAAAAGAAACACGCACTGATCATTTCGCAAATTTGGATATATTTCTTGATGTCTTTGTATTTTTTGTCTCAAGGAAATACGCTTGGTATCGTACAACTGACAGGATTGTTATCACTTATTTTCATTCATTTCTACAATAATAAAGAGGGGGTTAAAGTGCAGTTTCTTTTCTATCTCATTTATCCTATACACTATTTAATAATGTACTTACTTCTTCGTGGTCGACTCTTTTAGTTCAAGCTTTACTGTATCTCCAACTTTTAGTTTATACTCGTCCGCTAATCCACCATTGATCTCTAAAACCTTATCAACCTGTTGTCCTGCTGTATAGAGTGGTGGGTTCTCATCATTTGCTTCGGCTGGTTTTGCATTCTTTGCAATTGAAACGATTTTATCATTATTAATAAACACCATATCAAGTGGGAACTTCATATCTTTCATCCAAAATGCAGGATCACCTGGTTGTTCAAAAACAAAAATCATACCTTGATCTTTTGGTAAAGAATTTCTTCCGGAAAGTCCTTTTTGCATCTCTTCCGGTGTCCTTGCGACCGAGATTAAAAATGTGCGTTCGCCAAATGTTGCTTTTGAAGTTGGGATACTTGCCTGACTAAATTGGTAAAAAAGTACTCCTCCAAACACCAATAATATAACAACAAAGATAATAATTATTTTACTTAAACTCATAGTTCTTGTAGTATTTTGAATACATGGGTTGTTGACTGGTTCTCAACATTGTCTACAACATCAATGACTTGTGCGTTTATATTGTTTGCTTGGCGCTCTTTATGTATTCTATTTTTATCGCCTTTCGTTGTTGCGATTATAGCAGGTTTTAAAGCAAATACCAGAGCGTCGTAATCAGCGTTAGACATATTTGGCTCCAATTCTATAATAGTATCGACCATTTCAAGTGCGGAAAGGAGTTTTGCTCGATCCTTTTGCGTATTCACCGGACGCTTCTCACCTTTAGATTTCCTGATACTTTCATCTGATTCCAACAGGATACACAAAAGATCTCCTTGCTCTTTTGCTTTTTCTAAGAAAGCGATATGACCTACATGTAAGATGTCAAAACATCCACCTGCGAGCACAAGTTTTTTATTTGTTCCGCTGATAAGATGTGCATCTTGTTTCAATTGTTCTGCCTTGAAGATTTTATTCATTTCTATTCCTTCGTTCCACGTAGATAGACTGCTTGCCATGGTCTATAGTTTGAAGCAAATTTATCAGTTTTTGTTTCGCCATCTTTAGTAACAGTTCTTGTGAAGTATACATTTGCTCCAGGTGCAGCAAAATCAACTTGTTTTACCTCTCCCTTTGGTAGATTTGGATCATCCTGGTATGCAGGTTCTGGTGCAGGACTTTCCGAAACTACCACTGGCTTTGAAATAGAAACTTCTCGATCGTCAGGTGTTCCGTATAATGCGAATGTAAGCCGTTGTGTTTCCAGATCAATATATGTTTGTATCAACAATGACTTCGGAGTATCATTCTTGAATTTCAAATCAACATTTGGTGTATAGATTGCAGCATCAATTCCTGGCCCCGATTCTGCTTCATAGTAACTAACGCGATATGCATGCGGGTTTCTCTCAACAATTGGTAATCCAGCATCAAGTGCTGCTCGGAACAACGTCGTTGAAACCTGGCAGACACCACCGCCGTCTCCAAGGACAGTTTTGCCCCCACTAATAACATATGCTTGCCTGTAACCGTTAAATACAGAGATATCACCAACAGCTTTATTAAATGAGAATACTTCACCAGGCTTTATAATAGTACCGTTTAATCGAGTTGCAGCAAGACTGATGTTGAAGATACGATTTTCAATCGAGCCAATAAATCGTGAAGTACCTTCTCCAACTTTTTCTTTAATACCCAGATCTTTTGCTCTGTCCTCCGCAACTGCGGATGGGACAGACCTGATCGGGACAGCTATAGTGACTGTTTGTGGTTTCTCACTGAGTAAAGCTGATCTTGATTGCGACAAAATGACTTCTGCCAAGGTATCTTCATCAACAGCCTTTCCATCACTGCCCAGTCTAAAAGATACTACTCTGTTGTTTTCAAAATTAAAGAGTGGATCAACAGGCTTTATGTCTACCTTTTCTTTCAATGTCGCGAAGGTTGCATCTAGATTTTGCTCTGAATACTTATAAGCGGGTGCAAGTTGTACATTTTGGACATAGGCTTGGAGAATAAGGCTCATATTTGAAAGGAGATCATCTGATCTTCCGATACTCATTGCCTGCATTGCCAGTAAATCAGCATCATATCCAAACTGAAGTTCTGCTGCTGATATTGTTGCGGTTGCTTGCGGAGAGGTAAGTGTAAAAGTTGTATCCTGAATTTTTTTATTTTTTTCGAGGAAATAGGCTTTCACTTCCTGTTCGGATTTACCACCAAAATCTATCCCATTGACCAAAACACCATCATAAACCTGATCCTTATGGGCATTTTGGTAGAGAATATAAACAAAGCTAATAAAGAAGAATAGACCGAGGATGCCGCCTAAAGTAAACCAAAAGATACTTTTTCCAATACGTTTTACTACCGATTTTTTCGGTAATGACTTTCTCCATTGTTTTACAAGCTGATTGATTTGAGATAAGATTGCCATAGTCCGTATATACGTATTATACTATAAATAGGCCTCGCTATGGACGAAAATGTTGTCTTCAATAAAACCAATCCTGATGGAACACCTGCAAGTGATCCTCCTCCTGCTGACCCAAATGCCCCAGGGGCAGATCCAAATGGAGTTTCTCAAGCAGATCCATCAACGACTGATCCAACAGCAGTTGATCCTAATCAGCCTGTCACGGATACTACCTTAACAGATCCCGCTATTGATCCGAATGCTGTTCCAGCGGACCCAGCAGCAACCGATCCCAATGCAGTCCCGCCGCTTACAGATCAAAGCATAGATCCAGCCACAGGCCAACCTGTTGATCCTTCTACAGTTGACCCGAATGCAACTCCCGCTATCGATCCTGCAACTGGACAACCAATTGACCCTAACGCCATAGATCCAACCACAGGCCAGCCTATTGATCCAAATGCTCAAACGGAAGCAGGGGCTGCACCACCACCGCCACCAGCGGGTTTTCTTGGGGGAGGCTTGCTTAAAAAAATACTAATAGGCGTTGGTGCGCTTTTGGTTCTGGGGCTACTCATTTTCTTTTTAATGCCGAAGGGACAGACTACGCAGCAAGTTAAATTACAGTGGTGGGGGTTGTGGGAGGAAGGAAATGCGATGCAGGCACTTATAGCTGACTTCGAGAAAGATCATCCCAATATTGATGTGGAATATCAGAAGCGTACTCCCCAAGAATATCGCGACAGACTCTT
This sequence comes from uncultured Gammaproteobacteria bacterium, assembly GCA_965230895.1. GTDB lineage: Bacteria > Patescibacteriota > Microgenomatia > Levybacterales > UBA12049 > JACDET01. Next base: position 1,077,077 of record OZ246394.1, on the reverse strand, counting down.
GGCGCGTGTCGATAATGGTTCTGGTCCGGATATCTTCCGCTACCATAATACATGGCGACCGATGCTTGGAGACGTCCTTCTTCCGTTATCTTCGGATGTTATAACGCCTGATCAATTTAAAGAAAGATACTATCCAGTTATGCAAAAAGATCTTGTATCGAATGGAGCTATTTATGGTATCCCGCTCAATGCAGATTCACTAGCGATGTTTGTAAATCCAAAACTTTTTGAAGATGCTGGCGTTCAAGTGCCTTCAAACTGGGACGATTTTGTAAAAGTTTCAAAACAACTCACTATAAAGGATTCAACAGGCAAGATCCAGACAGCAGGTGCTGCACTCGGTACGTATGACAATATTAATCATGCGCCAGACATTATCTCATTACTGTTTATCCAGCAAGGAGTGAAGATGGAGGAGTTTACTACTTCTGCAAAGAGTCAAGCTGATGCTCTCGAGTTTTACACATCTTTTGCAACCGGTAATGAAAATGTATGGGATGGAACTTTAGATAATTCTCTACTCGCGTTTAGTAGAGGGAAATTGGCAATTTATTTCGGATATTCGTGGGATGTCTTTGCAATTCAGCGGCTCAATAAAGACCTACAATTTAAAATCTACCCTGTACCAGAGCTATATGGTAAAAAAACAACGGTTGCGAGTTATTGGGTTGAAGGAGTATCATCCAAAAGCAAAAACCAAAAAGCTGCATTGGAGTTCATGAAATATCTTGCAGAGAAAGAAACTGCGGAGAAGTTTTATGCAGAAGCAGCAAAGACTCGAGCTTTTGGAGAACCATATGCAAGAAAGGATTTGCGGGAAAACTTACGGGAAGAACCTCTTGTCTATCCATTTCTAAGTCAGCTTGATGATGCATCATCATCAATGTTTGCAAGCGATACGCATGATGGTGAAGCAGGCTTGAATACAATGTTGAATACGTACTTGGGTACTGCTGTCCGAGCCATGACAAATGATAACGATTCAGCTGAAACGGTAGTGGAGCCTTTGAATGCTGGTGTTTTGCAAGTCTATAAGAAATATGCTATCTCAGAAAAGAAAAAGAAGTAAATCTACATCTAATACCTTCACCTCTGAAGAACGTGCGATTCTTACAACTATTATTTATGCTGATATCTTCAAATTTCCTTTGACAAAGCAGGAGCTATGGAAGTATTTGATTTCGGATAAAAGAGTTAGTCAAAAAGATTTTGCAGCTGCTTTACATAATGTGAAGTCTTTTATTCTCGAGCAGGATAACTTTCTTGCTTTAAAGAATAGATATGGAATCATCAAGACAAGAAAAGAGAATATTATTGAAGTGGAGCGAAAAACAGCGATAGCTGTATCCACAGCCCGAATCCTTTCTTCAATTCCAACAATTACATTTATTGGGATAAGTGGTGGGTTAGCCGCTAAAAATGTAAAAGTAGATGATGATATCGATTTGTTTATTATTACGAAACAGAGGAGAATATTTACCACCAGAATTTTGATTCTCATGTATTTATCGTTACTAGGCAAAAGACGGTCTCGTCTCTCAGGGAAAACGAAAGATATGATATGTGTAAATCTGCTTATTGATGAAACCGCGATTTCCTGGCCAGAGCAAAAACGTGATATTTATATCGCTCGTGAAATTGCCCAAGTAGTCCCACTTTATTCTATAAACAATGCATATAAAAATTTTTTGAAAGAAAATAATTGGATTTCCCAATTCCTTCCTAATGCCTTATCTGAAAATAAAGTTTTTAATACTCTAGCCTCTTCAAATTTTTTAAAAAGTATAGGTAGAACCCTTACATATCTGCCTATCGAGACTTTGTCACGAATTTTTCAAGTTTTTATAATGCGAAAGCATATTACTCGGGAAACGGTAACAAATTCGCAATTGGCGTTCCACCCAAGGGACTATAGGGCGGAAACCCTTACACAGTTAAAGCTAAAAATGCGACAATTAGGTTTATTGACAAACCCCTGAATATTAATTATACTGGCTCAGACTCAGGCTACTGAGCGAAAAAAGTTATGAACGCAAAGAAAATATACCTTACGCAAAAAGGTTTTGAAGATCTTCAACAGGAATATAAAGACCTTAATGATAAAAGACGTCCTGAGGTGGTTGAACGACTCTCAGCAGCACGAGAAATGGGTGATCTTTCAGAAAATGCAGAATATACAGCTGCAAGAGAAGAGCTCTCATTTATAGATGGAAGATTAGAAGAACTTGAAGGGTTATTGAAGAGTGTTGAAATTATCTCTGACACAAAAGCACATAGTTCACAAGCAGTTGATCTGGGTTCAAAAGTCCTCGTAAAAACAAATGGTAAAGAAGTCTTATTCACAGTAGTAGGGGAATGGGAAGCTGATCCTGCTGAAAAGAAAATTTCTCACGAATCTCCTCTTGGAAAGGCACTTCTCGGAAAAACTGTTGGTTCCGAAATAGAAGTTGATGCTCCTGCAGGTAAAATGGTTTACAAGGTAGTTTCAATAAGTTAACAGTTTCATCCTCTGATATACGTGATATAATTCAATATATGAGTAATAAAACAATGCTTGCTGTCCTCAAACAAAAGCCCGCTCCAGGTGTATCTATCGCTGAAGTTTCCATCCCAGAACCAAAAGAAGAAGAAGTTCTCGTAAAAGTTAAATATGCTTCAATTTGTGGTACTGATGTAGGTATTTATAATTGGATCCCTTGGGCAGAAGCACATATTAAACCTCCGCAAATCATGGGACATGAAATGGTTGGAGAAGTTGTTAAGATCAACACAAAAGAAAAGACGCATATAAAAGTAGGTGACCTCGTATCTTCAGAAACGCATATCTTCTGCGAAAATTGTTATCAATGTGAAATTAAAAATTATCATATCTGTGAGAATATGGAACTTTTTGGAATTGGTCGCGATGGTGCATTTGCTGAATATGCGACAATACCTCTCCGCACAACATGGAAGAATGATCCTTCAATACCAGTTGAATCAATGAGTGTACAAGAGCCTTTAGGAAATGCAGTAAATGTTGTTTCCAAAGCTGAAGTAAAAGGAAAAAAGGTGCTTGTTATGGGTTTGGGGCCAACAGGTTTGTGTGCAGGCATGGTGGCAAAAGCATATGGAGCAACCGAAGTTGTCGGTGTAAATCGTAGGGAATATCGAAGAAAGCTTGCAATGGAGGTTGGATTTGATCGGGTGACCGAACAAATTGATGAATCTGAGTATGGGACATTCGATGCTGTTTTGGAAATGAGTGGAAATAGAATTGGTATTGAAATTGCACTTGATGCTGTCCGAATTGGTGGAAAGATCATTGCCTTCGGTATTCCGAAAGAATCAATTAATATTGATTGGGGCAAATATCTCATTAATAAAGAAATAACAATTGGGTCCGTTTTTGGTCGTATGATCTGGGATACATGGGAAGATACGACCAAGTTATTAGTTGATAAAAAAGTTGATCTGCGAAAGATCGTAACTCACAAATTTAAGCTTTCTGAATTTGAAAAAGCAATGGACGTTATGAAGTCAGGTGAGTGCGGTAAAGTTATCCTTGAACCATGAACAATCAATCCGATTTTTATAAGAAATTAGAAGAAGCACAGCAATCTGCAAAATCTCCACGCATTATTACTTCTGGACAAGGCGCATACCTCACAATTGAAGACCGAAAAAAACTCAATTTCTGCTCCAGTCACTATTTAGGATTTGCCGTGGATGACCGATTAAAAAATGCTGCGAAAGCTGCAATTGATACATATGGTCTTGGTACAGGATATCGAACGCTTGCTGGGACACATAGCCTCCATCTTGAGCTAGAAAGCGCAATTGCAAAGTTTAAGGGAACAGAAGCAGCAGTGGTTTTTTCAAGTGCGTATGCAGCGAATGCAGCAGCGATCCAAACAATTATCGGAAAAGAAGATATTGTTATCTCTGACGAGCTCAATCATGCCTCCATCATTGATGCAGTTCGTTTGTCTGGTGTTAAGAATAAAATGATTTACAAACATTCTGATATGTCAGATCTTGAAGCAAAATTAGTACAGGCGGCAGAGCTCCAATCAATTGCCAAAACAAATGGAGAAAAGCCATATATATTAATAGTTACTGATGGTGTCTTTTCTATGGATGGTGATCTTGCTCTGCTCCCCGAAATTGTAACTCTTGCAAAGAAATATGGAGCCCTTACAATGGTGGATGACGCGCACGGAGAAGGAGTTATGGGTAAAGGCGGACGAGGTGTTGTCGATCATTTTGGTCTTGTTGGTGAAGTTGATATTGAAGTTGGAAGTTTATCAAAAGCATTTTCAGTTATGGGTGGATTTATTGCTGGCAAAAAATTGCTTGTCGATTTCTACAATCAAAAGGCACGGCAAAGACTTTTCTCAATAGCCTTAACAATTCCAGATACAGCTGCAGCTCTTGAGGCAGTAAAGATCCTCCAAGAATCTGATGATGTTGTTAAAAAGCTTTGGGATAATACTGAGTATTTACGAGCAGAACTGCAAAAGGCTGGCTTTAACACAGGAAATTCACAAACACCAATTACTCCTGTAATGCTTGGTGATGAAGAAGTTGCAAAAGAATTTAGTGCTAAGCTTTTTGAGAAGGATGTATTTGCGACTCCGATTATTTTCCCAATGGTTGCAAAAGGTGCTGCTCGTATTCGGGTTATTCCTTCGGCATCACATTCAAAAGAAGATATCGATAAGGGAATTGCTGCTTTTGTTTCAGTCGGAAAAGAACTCGGTGTGCTAAAATAAACTTCAATGGCACGAAGAAAGATCAGTGAATTTAGAGCGAAAGAACTTCTTTTAAAAAACTTGGAAATTCCTTATGAAGGAGTCTCTATAGAAAGTCAGAGTTCTATTAATAGTACGCAATTTTCAAAAGACAAAACGTATGTCGTGAAAGTTGATGAAGGTGTTAAAAAGAGAATGAAGCAGGGGCTTGTATTCCTTAATCAAACTCCTCAAGATATTCCCCATGCAATTGCGGAATTAACAAAAAAAGGATACTCCCACTTTATTATCGAACCTTTTGTAAAGCATGAAAAACATGCTGAAAAGTATATATCTTTTAACCTTACTCGTGAAGGTATCGAAGTTCTCTATTCTGTAAAAGGTGGAATAGATGTCGAAGAAAATGCAGATATGATGAAGAGTATTATTATTACTTCTGCAAATGAGTTAGACATTGTCTCAAATGTTTTGGGAGTTCCATCACAAGTTATCAAAACAATTTATGATTTATTTCATAAATATCATTTCACATTTTTTGAAATTAATCCGTTAGTTGTCTTAGAGGATTCGGTAGCTTTTCTGGATATTGCAGCGGAAGTTGATAGCGCTGCAGAATTTTTTGTAGATGATCAATGGACCAGTGAAGACTTCCGTCAAAATAATCGTCAAGAAAAGACTGTTGAAGAAGAGGCGATTGATGCATTAGCCACAAAAAGCCAAGCATCATTTAAATTAGATGTCCTTAATGCAGATGGTTCTGTTTTCATGTTACTTTCAGGAGGTGGTGCGAGTATTGTTCTCGCAGATGAAGTTTATAATCTTGGATATGGAAAACAAATTGCAAATTATGGAGAGTATAGTGGCAATCCAAATACAGAAGAAGTGTATCTATACACAAAAAATTTACTCCAATTACTTTTGAAATCTAAAGCAAAAAAGAAAGTCTTAGTTATCGCAGGAGGAGTCGCAAACTTTACTGATGTCCGTTTGACATTTGCTGGAATTATTAAAGCATTAGAGGAGGAAAAACAGGATTTGAGGAAGCAAAATATTACAGTATTTGTTCGAAGAGGTGGGCCTCATCAAACCGAGGGACTTGCTCAAATGAAAAGCTTTTTAGAAAAAGAGAATCTATATGGACATGTTTCAGGACCTGAATTACCTTTGCAAGAAATAGTAACATTAGCATTAGAAAAAATATGATTGATATCTCATCTTTACGAAAACAAGAAGCGAATGTTATAACGGTCGGAAGTTATCCTGCTATAATCCAAGCAATACTTGATTTTGACTACCTTGCAAAAAAATCAAAACCTAGTATTGTTGGAATTATCGCCTCAGGAAGAAATAACGAACGATATTTTTTTGGTAAAAAAGAAATTCTTATTCCGGTTTATCCATCAGCGAAACATATCCCTGAAGAAAAGAAAGAAAAAACTACTTTCTTTTTAAATCTTTCTTCGGGGAGAAGAGTGCTTCAATCGACTCGAGAAGTTTTGCAGGAAATGCCAAAAATATCTGGTGGTGTCGTCTTTGCAGAAGGTGTACCTGAACAGCATGCACTGACTTTATATAATGAATTTGTTAAAAATGGTCAATTTATCATTGGCCCTTCAAGTATTGGTTTAATTATTCCAAACTTTTTAAAGCTTGGTGCAATTGGTGGCGTAGACATTCGACAACTTACAGATGCAAAACTCTTTGATCAAGGAACCGTTGCTGTTCTTTCTGCTTCAGGCGGGATGACGAACGAAATAATTAATACAATTGTTCAGTTAGGGAAACAAGTTTCTTTCTCCCTTTCTTTTGGCGGTGAGCGCTATCCTCTGACAACTCCTAAAGATGCATTTTTAGCAGCTGAGAATGATCCTCAAACTAAAGCAATTGTATATTTTGGTGAACTTGGTGGGACAGATGAATATGAAATTGCTAAATTACTCAAGGAGAAGAAACTTACAAAAAAAATAATTTGCTATATTGCTGGGTCGATCGCCGATATGTTTGAAACTCCACCACAATTTGGTCATGCAAAGGCACTTGCCCAAACACAGGAAGAAACGGCTTTAGGTAAAAGAACTATTTTACGAGAGGCAGGAGCAGATACTGCAAACTCCTATACAGAATTTATTAATTTTATTAAGCAAATTCCTGATGCCGAAGAATCGAGTCAAAATTTTACAGAAGAACTACATGCCTTAAAGTTACGACAAAAATCTCTAATCACAAGTACAGTTTCAATTGATAAAGAAGGGCAACCACAATTGCTCCAAGAGGATCTATTATCATTTGCAAAAAATAATTCTTATGCTGGAGTTGTAGCATCAATGTTTTTGGGAAAGAAAACGACTTCAAAAGAGCTTGTGGAGTTTATAGATTTTATATTGAAACTTCTTGCTGATCATGGTCCTTATGTTTCAGGTGCTATGAATACAATTATAACCGCACGTGCAGGAAGAGATCTTGTTTCTTCATTGGCAGCCGGATTATTGACGATTGGTCCAAGATTTGGTGGCGCAATTAATCAAGCTGCAGGTAATTGGATCAACGGAGTTATCACTGGAGAAAAGCCATCCGCATTTGTTGAAGATTTTGCGAGTAGAAAAAAATATATTTCCGGAATTGGACATAAAAAGTATAGAGTAGATTTCCCGGATCCAAGAGTTGCTGAAATTAAAAAGTTTACTAAAACTCTTGATCGAAAACGATTCACTACTTTTGCTTTTGCTGTTGAGAAAATAACAGCTGCTAAGAAGGGGAATCTCATCCTTAATGTTGATGGAGCAATTGCAGCAATTCTCTTGGACATACTTTCCGAAAAAGAAAATTTCGATGATCAGGAACTGCAACGATTAGTGGATACAGAGTTTTTTAACGCTCTTTTCGTTCTTTCCCGTTCCGTGGGCTTTATCAGTCACTACTTAGATCAAAAACGACTTGATGAAGGCTTATTTAGACTTCCAGACCATCTCGTAGCAGAGGGTAGCGAATAAGATTGCTTCTTATGCAATTTTTATTTACAATAACTCCAGCATGCAAATTCATGAAGACTTTCTTTTAGCAAATGTACTCTGGTATAAGATTGGAGGCAAAGCAAGATATTTCCTCGAATGTACGTCCCGTCAAGATATTGAAGAGGCGCTACATTTTATTAGAGAAAAAAATATAAAGCGATTATTTATCTGCGGACAAGGGACAAATCTTATTTTTTCGGATGAATACTTTGATGGAGCTGTTATCCAAATAAGCGCTAACCCTGGGGAAAGTACTTTGCGAGTCGCAGGGAATGAAGTCACTGCTTTTGCAGGTATTATCCTTGGGGATGTTATTGATTATGCATTCGATAATTATCTTGTTGGACTTGAATGGGCTGGTGGATTACCAGGTACAGTTGGTGCAGCAGTTCGAGGGAATGTTGGAGCATATGGGGGTGAAATTAAAGATAGTTTAGTGCGAGCAGAAGTTATCGATTATTCAGGTGGAAAACCAGAGTTAAGAACGTTAACAAATGATGAATTGCAATTCGTATACAGAGGAAGTCTAGTTAAATCTCAAAAACAAATGATTGTTATAAGCGCGACATTTGTTTTAAAAAGTGTTGAAGAAGAAGAACTCAATGAAGCAAAACTAATTTGTGAGAAGAATAAACAAAGTCGTCGGGATCGTCATCCTCTTGAATATCCAAACTGTGGTTCAGTATTTAAGAACTTAAGAAATCCTGAAGAAATAAAAAAAGTATTAGAAGTTTTTCCAGAGTTTAAAGATAATGTTGAGAAAAAATGGTATGGAAAGGTTGCTATGGCAAGCCTCATTGAAAAACTTGGCCTTAAAGGATATCAGGTTGGTAATGCTCAAGTTTCAGAAAAGCACGCATTATTTATTATAAATTTGGGAGGTGCTAAATCATCAGATGTTCTCAATGTGATTCAGCACATAAAAGATACATGCAAAAAAACTTTTGGTTTTGAGCCAGAAGTTGAAGTTGAGATTGTAAAATAGTTTTGATACAATAACTCTACAGTATGAAATTCGCAACAATTATTGCTAAGACAACAAAGAAGCCTCTCCTTTGAGGGAATCTTTATGTTGTTACATTTAGACACCCCTCACATGAGGGGTTTTTTTGTGGAGAAAACATATGTCAGAAAGTAGAAGGCTTTTGCCTGAAGGATTATCACAGGTACATATTAACCCTAAACGGGCAGAGCTTGGGCTTGGTACTCGCCCATCAGATGCTGCAAAGAATCGGGCAGTTGTTCGAAGAAATGAACAACGTGGACATTTAGAAAATGAGTTTTTTGGCAATTATACAGATACTCCAAGTGAGACTAAAGTTTATACTGTCTCTCGCTTTTCTGATGGCGGGAGAGTCTCGTTTGTTGGAACACCTGCCGGATATTGGGAAAGGGGTGGATTAATTGTCGCAACCCACCTACCTGAGTTATCTGAAGATGAGTTAAAGGCAAAACAAGATGATATTGTTACAACGATATTTCCTACTCATCTGCCTGACCAAACAAGATGTGGTTACACCGCCGCAAAATTAGCAGGGTTACAAGTTTCTCATGAACAGAAGAGTGAAGGAGAAAAAGCTTTGCTGGTAGAACATCTAACGCCTGATGTCTATCGTCCTCATTTGAGAATGCCCCGATCTGTACCATTACCGCATGCTAATTTTGGCAATATAAATATTGACGCATTACAAGACGGAAGGATTAAGACAGAACATTTGCAAGTTGAGCAAAACGCGCTTGGTCCAGAATACTATGCACTATTAGCTCTATATATGCATACCTTTATGCAAACTGCATTACGTGAAACAGACCATGATGCAGAGAGAATAGAAGTGCGTCCTCATAAAGAAGAGCCGTTCGGATATAAAATAGTATTTGATATTGAGCCAGAACAATTAAGCGAAAATGGTTCCATATCGTATGTATCGACAGTGCTTGATGCTCAGCACCAAGCATATAGTTTATTTGGGCAAAGTGTTGTCGATGCAAAAGATCTACAATTTGGTAATACTGTCTACCCACTTAAGCCTCAACCAGCATCTCGAGATTATATGCATATTGGGGAAGAAGGGTTATTAGAAATTGTTAAGTCACCAATTTTATATTCCCATTCTGGAGGGCTTGAAGCAGCAGGTATCACTTTACAACGCGGACCGCAGTTTAAACAACAATATTCTACTGTGGAAGTTGAACTTTTTAGAGATACTGCATCTCAAAGAATTGACGCAATCACTAATACTAATTTGTTGGTCGCGTAAGAAAGGTGTAGTATAATAGAGCTTATGTTTTGGGTAGATGAATTTGTACAAAAAAGAAAAGGAAAAGAGTGGGTTAATGATGCCTGGACGCCGTCTGGTATTGTGCATATGGGTGGACTGAAAGGTCCAGTTATCCATGATGTCATATATAAAGCATTAAGAGAGCAAGGACATGATGTAAAGTATACATTTGGTTTTGATGACTTTGATCCAATTGATGGGCTTCCTGCTGCAATGCAAGAATCCTATGGGGAATACATGGGAGTTCCTACATTCCTCGCTCCTTCCCCTGATGGGAGTGGAACATTTGCAGACTATTTCGGAAATCGAATGCGCAACTTGTTCAAATTACTTGGAGTAGAAGCAGAGATATATCTTGCATCAGAAAATTACAAGAACGGTGTTTATAATGATGGCATTAAAATTATGTTGGACAATGTCACTAAAGTACGCAACGTCTATGAGGAAATGTACAAACATCCAGTCAAAGATAGTTGGTATCCATTGCAAGTTATTTGTCAAAAGTGTGGCAAACTTGGTACAACGAAAGTAACAGATTGGGATGGAAAAGAAGTTACCTATACATGTATCCCGGATATGGTTACATGGGCAAAAGGTTGCGGAACTACTGGAAAGGTTTCTCCTTTTGACGGTAATGCAAAAATGCCATGGAAACCTGAATGGTCTGTAAAATGGTATACATTTAAAGTCTCAATAGAGTGCTCAGGTAAAGACCATATGTCTGCTGGTGGATCATTTGAGGTAGCTGCGAATATTCTTAGAGAAGTATTTAAGCAAGAACCACCAACAGCTTTCGCGTATGAATTCTTTTTATGGAATGGAAAAAAGATGTCATCTTCAAAAGGTTTAGGCTTAACCGGTGAGGAGCTACTCGATGTTTTACCTCCACAGATCGCCCGATTTTTAATGATTAAAACTGATCCAAATAAGGCTGTGGAATTCAATCCAAAGGAAACCGAAATTATCCCCAAACTTTACGATGAGTACCAAAAAGCAGCAGATGCATTTTTTAACAATGGTGATTCTGACTTAGCTAGAGCTTTTGAACTTTCACAAATTGGTGAAGCTCAGAAACCTCCAGCAATAAGATTTTCAATGCTCGCACAATGGGTGCAAATGCCAAATATGAAAAAGAGAATTGTAGAAGATGGGTTAGAAGAATGGTCAAAATATGCAAAAGTATGGGTTGAGCAGTATGCTCCTGAGTCTGCCAAATTCTTAGTCCAGGATACTTTGCCAGATGAAGCAAAAAACCTTTCAGAGAAACAAAAAGAACTTTTGAAAAAAGTAGCAGGAGAGCTTGAAAAGGAGTTAGATGCAGAAGACTTCCAAACACAAATTTATGAGTTTGGTAAAGGGCTCGGACTTAATGGGAAAGAAACATTTGCTGCTATCTATATGGTTCTCATTGGGAAGTCTTCAGGGCCAAAAGCTGCATGGTTGATATTATCATTAGATAAAGAATTTATTAAGAAACGGTTCCTCGAGGTGTAATTATCACAACACTTTTATAAGATAAGCCAATCGCTACAGAATTATTGCATAGTCTTATCGTTGTAACAATCTTAAGCAGTTTGTTATTAATATCATTGCTATGATAAGATAAAATGTACCTAATCCACTCCATGAAGAAAATTGTAATCGTTTTTATAGCATCATTTATTCTCGCACTAGGTCTTTATTTTGCCGTTCAGTACTATTTTAGTATTAATGCTCAAAAAGGAGCATTGCAAGTGACTTCCAGCCCTGAAAGTAAAGTGTATCTTAATAATAAATACCTTGGACAAACGCCACTCTGTAAGTGTGAAGCTGCTGACATGTTAGCTGCTGGTGAATATACTATCCGCCTTGTTCCTTTAGATACAAGTTTAAGGGAATTCCAAGAAAAGATAACGATATCACAAGCCGTTTTAACTGTTGTAGATCGTAAATTTGGGAAGAATGCTCTCTCCGAAGGAAGTATTATTTCTCTTTCTCCGCTTTCTGACAAGCAAAAAATAGAACTTCTCGTGGCGTCATTTCCTCAAGGTTCAGAAGTTCTCCTGGATGATGCTTTGATTGGGACAACACCTCTTCATTATAAAGATCCAACAGAATCGGATCATGTTCTTAAGATCCGTAAGGAGGGATACTCAGAAAAAGAAGTGCGTATCCGGACACCTAGAGGGTACAAATTAACTGTGACAGCGTATCTTAGTACAAATGGAACCACTCCTCAACCCGCATCAGAATCGGCATCAACAGTTTCTCCTACGCCGACAATTGCACAACAGCGTATTAAAATTCTTGATACACCTACGGGTTTTCTCCGAGTTCGAGCAACTGCTGCAACAACTGGTGCAGAAGTAGGTAGAGTGTCTCCAGGACAAACATATCCTCTTAATTCAGAACAAGAAGGATGGTTTGAAATTACATTGGATGATGGTACCAAGGGCTGGATAAGTTCTGATTATGCTTCCAAAGAATAATAACTACAGTGTGTAGGTGAGGATAACGACTAAAAGAACCCAAAGAATAACTGAAATTAAGAGCGGGCGATCCGAAAATAATAACCGCTCAGGACTTTCTCCTTCATGCTTTTCGTAAATCCTTTGCAGGTATCTCATCAATCCATATGCAACTGGAATGATAGTTATCATTAACCATTTTCTCTGTAAATATGTGCCAAGTATATCTGCTGGAATAATATCAAAAGTAAATTGTAATCCTGCCGGATTCTCTAAGAATGTAAATAGTGCATAGGAAATAAATGTTGAAGTTGCAAAAATAGACAGATATATATCTAAGAGCTTATCAGTATAATGAGACAATGTTTTTCTTGTTGCTAATTGTGGGCCAGGCTGGTGCGAAAGTAATGTAATCTCTGACCTGCGTTTCCCAATAGCTAAGAAGAGAGATAGCGAAATCACAGTCAGGAAAAGCCAAGCAGAGATATGCGTATCAGTTACTATCTCTCCGGCAAATACGCGAAGTATGTATCCTGCCGCTAATGTTAAAATATCAACAATTTCAATATGTTTGAGATACGCAGAATAGCCAAGTTGTAATACAAAATAAATAATGGTAATGATGAAGAATGCTGGATCAATAAAATAACTTGCGATGATTGAACCGGCAGCCAGGGTAGTTGCTACAATTATTGCTGCTCTTACAGATACATCACCATGTGCAATAGGTCGAAAGCGCTTAAAAGGATGGAGTTTATCTTTCTCAACATCAAGTATGTCATTAATTACATAAATAGCACTTGAAATTGCACAAAATATGATAAAGCCTTCTGCTACTTTTTGGATAAGAGTAATATCAAAAAGTTGACCACTGAAAAGAAGTGCTGCAAAAATAGCAAAGTTTTTTATCCACTGACGTGGACGGAGCAGACGGAAAATATTACGAAGTGAGTTCTTCATTTTTTGTTTTAGTAATCCTATGTAAAAAGAGTAAAGCTCCGCCTGTACATGCTATTACCATAATAATTGCAAAGATTTTACTTTTGCTTTCCAAACCGAGAGCAATTAAACCCAATATAGCAGAGAAGCACCAGTAATACAATGCGACCTGTCTTTGATTATACCCTAATTTTAGCAGAATATGGTGGAGATGTTTTTTGTCACCCTGGAATGGAGATTTCTTGTTGAGAAGCCGCCGAATTATTATAAAAAGTGCATCGAACATCGGTACACCTAAGACGAGAATTGCAGTTGCAAGTTTGGCGCTTGTTAAGATTGAGGCTACTCCAAGAAGAAGATACAGTGCGGTTGCGCCATATCCAGGAAATATTTTTGCTGGGTAGAAGTTGAAAATTAGGAATCCTATTGCACAGCCAGCAATAATAAATGATAGCTGTGCATCGACAAAGCTTCCATCTCCCATGGAATTAAGTTTCAAGCTTAATATTCCAATAACGATTGCAGATATAGCGACAATTCCGGGCATCTGCCCATCGACACCTTTACTCCAATTAATCATATTCATAACCCAAATAAGCCATATAACAGAAACGAGATCAGAAAGGACTAATGTAAATGGAATAAAAGGTAATCCGAACTTTATAGCATCCAATTGCAACACGCCCTCACCAAAAGGATTTGTAATGAAATGGATAGTTACGCCACTTGCAACAACAATAATTGCGGTTAGAATATTTACAAGAAATCGCACGTATGGTGAGACATCTTTTGATTGCGCGTTTAATTTGTCATCAATAATTCCGACTGATAGTGCTAAGAAAGCTGCAAAAAATACAGCACTGATCATGCCATTAAACGGTATAAAAAGAATACTCGCAAAAAATGCTCCAAAGAATAACGGAATTCCTCCTCCTCGTGGTATAGGTTTTGTATGGATGATTCCTGGGTGCTTATGAAGTTTTGGATCGTCCATAAGTCCAAGTTTTTTAGAAAGACGGATCGATACAAATGTCAAAGAAGCAGTAATAATGAGCGCTGCAATGAATGGCAAAAGTGCAAACGTAGTAATGTCTGGTACAATAGTCATTATAAAATAAGCTGCAAAGTTCTAATAATAAAAATAATTGAAAGTATCGAGACAAGAAGTGTTGTTATACCTATAATACGTGATACTAGTGGCATTGCGTTATAAAGCCTTGCGAGGAAGAAATAATTAAATAGAAAAAAGGTTATTGTGATAGCTAAAGGGATAAATATTTCTAACTTAGACCCAAGTCTCGTTTCTCCCCAGGGCATTTGATTGTACAACGGAAGTACTGGCGGGAGTGAGAGAAAATGGATTGCAATATATAATGCATGCATAACAATAAGGCCGAGTGAAATACTCATTGCAATACGAATAATTTTGTCTGCTTGTATCTTTTTAAATGCTTCGTTCATAAATAATTGCCCCTTCTATATTAAATCGAATTATATAAAGTGGTGCGCTAAACAGCAAGGGCTGGGTTTCAGGAAGTACAATAATATATTTGGGTTTTGTTTTGTCAATTGCTTGTTGCGTCTGGTTAAGAAGCTCAGGGCTCTGAATAACATGATATGCGACTGCATATTTATAAGGGGGTAGTTTATTTGCAATTGCATAAATTTGAGGACTGTCCCCCCAGATGAAAATTTTATCTTTATCTGTAGTATTTGCTTTTATAAATGAAGCAATTGCATAATCTCGTGGCGTTTTATAATCAAAGAAAGCTTGATACGAACGCAGATCTTTCTGATTGGTTAGAAATGCAATTGCATTTTGGTAATATTCGAAAGTTTTGCCTATCCCATAAAGAGGAAATGTAAGGGAAAAATAAATACTCATTGTCGCTAGAGCAACAAAAGTTAATTTTTTCGCCTGCTTTCTTTTGACATAGTACATATAACCAAGCAATAAGCAAAAACTTGGTAGCAAAACTAACATATAATGTGTATATGGTCGACCTGAAAAATTTGCACTAAAAAGTGCAAGTGTCGTCCATAAGATAATAAAAAGAGTTGCTTTTGAAAAAAAGTGTCGTTTAAGGAATATAAAAATAATAGCACTAATCAAAAGAAGTATTTTTACTATCAGTAATCCTTGAGGAATTTCGAATAAGTAATTTTCTTTACCGACATAGTCAATGTTCTGAGTAAATGCACTCATTAAATATTCTGCAAGGATACCGTTTAAAGAGAAATAAATAACAGAAATAACAAATGGAATAATAACTCCAAGAACCAATGGAAGAATATGTAAAAATGCATTTCTTAGTGATCGCTTAGATAATGTAGAAAGTGTACCAAAAGCTAGAAAGAGTGCAAAAGCTGCTGTATCAAATATCGCCACGATTTTGAAAAGAAAAGCAATTCCCAAAATAATTCCACTTATGAAAATCTGTGTTTGTCTCTGTAATTTTGTTTGTTTCACTGTTTGTGTTGATGAATAAATAATCAGCGCTGAAGAAAGGATAAGAAGAAGCATGAAGTTTTCAGCATTTGCTATATTACCTTCGAGAAAAGGAGAACCAAAAAGTATTACATATAATAGCGTAGAAAGAGTGCTTATTCTTGTAGATTCAAATAGTTTTTTTGTTAAGAAAAAGAATAATGGTACAGAAGCAATTCCAAAAATCATTGAGAGAAGCCTAATCGTTGGTTGATCGCCGTTTGCTATCGCGTAGAGAGCATAAAGAAGAGGTGGTTTATTGTCCCAAATATCTTTATAGAGAAGGTTTCCTTGATGTAATGCTTGCCCGATGACTTGATAAATACCTTCATCTCCATACCAATGTGGCTCAATTAAAGAAGGTAAACGTAATATGAAGAAAAAAACGCAAAGAACGAGTATTGACCAGAATTGTTTATTTTTTTCTAAATGAGAGAGGAAATTCATAAATATTTGCCTATATCCATTTTCTACTTTATTGCTTCAGAGTTCAATTAGTAATTTGAAGAGGCAGCATGTTAGACTTTGTCAGTTACCTTATACTCAAGTCTTTTTCCTAACATCAATTGTGTATGAGAAATTAGTGCAGGAAGTGCAGATAGGAAAAATCCGACAAGTGGCATGAGTAAAAATTCAAATGGAAAAAGTAATTTACGATAGGTAGGTAGATTTTGGTTAGCAGGTCTGTTCTTATAGTCTATATACAACATTGCCAATAATGCGAGTAAAGCGAAATTAAGAATTGCACCTGCGAGCTGTGGCAAACTAAAACCTAATGCTGTTCGTGAATAAACAGGATTAATTATGGCCATAACATTGGCTGCAATTGTTACAATAAACCAACTGCTTGGCCAGAGGATATGATCGAGAAGGACGTTGAACATAAGCGCTGTCTTTCTAAAGAATGGAACGCCTGGAACATTAAACCACCATTTGATAAAGAGCGGGTTGTCAGAAACGCCCCATGACCATCGCCGTTCTTGATGATATTTGTTCTTTAAACTATCAATGTATCCTTTTGATTGCGCTGCATCCATACCTGTTTTAAGGAATATTGGCTCACACCAGATTTCACCTTTTTTCTGATAGAACGCTTTAAAGAAGATGCGATAATCTTCAGGAATTACATCAACATCCCAGAAGTCAATTTCTTTCAGGAGCTTAAACGATAATGAATATGTTGCGTGAGTAAGAAGCTTATCTCCTTGAACAAGGAGTGCAATTCTATATAAAGTACCAAAAAATGAAGTTACGCGTGTTGGTGCAGGCACATCCCAAATATTGTTATGAAAGACAATCGCTGATTGCCAGAATTTGTTATGCCGTTTTGGATCCTTAAGGAATTTATAGGTAAGATATGAGAAATACTCTTTATGGAAAAGTGAATCCGCATCAACCGATGAAATTGTTGCATAATCGATATCAAAATTACCATCTTCATATAATCTTTTATATGCTTCGCGTCCTGCATATGCTTCGTTTGATGATTTCCCTTTTACTTCACCTGGAACATCAGGATGAAACGTCGGGAAGATACTTCCAAAAACATCTTTATATTTTTTAACTAAAGTTGCTCCGCGTTCTTTTGCCTCAGCTTCTCGCTCTTCCATCGCAAGCACAATATGCAATTGTTTTGCAGGGAAACTTTGGTTTGCCAAAATATCTAAGGTTTTACTTACTTTCTCAACAGATTCTTTGTAATTAAGAATAATAAGTGTATGGTGCACTTTCTTAACATGTTCGAGATCTTTTACTTTTTCGTACCAGTCTGTTGCTTCTGCTTTACTTATCTTTCTTGAAGAAATAGATGCTGTATAGACTAGATTAAACGATTTATAAAGCCAGTAGACATCAAAAAAGAGGATGAAATAGGCAAGTGCTGTAGGAATCAAAAATGATCCCCAAATTGGAGCGGTGATGAGTGTCCAAGCCATAAGCCCAGGGAAAATCTCAAGTAGCCGTCTTGTTTTATTTGGGTATCTTGTAAATATCTTCTCAAAAAAACTTGTCATATATTAAAAATAGTATAGACATTTTTGTCTGTCTGTTCCACTAGTTTTTCAAAGGAGATACCTTTGAGATCAGCAACGTGTTTCGCCGTCAGTATAGCATATTGTGGCTCGTTCCTCTTTCCACGGTGCGGCACAGGAGTTAAATATGGAGCATCTGTTTCTATTACAACTCTATCCAGTGGCGTTTCTTTCGCAAGATCGGACAAAGCAACTGTTTCACCGGGCGCAATTCCTTTGTATGTAATATTGCCATCGAAACCAATATAAAATCCTAAATCCAATGCATCATGCAATACTTCTTTCGTGCCAGCAAAGCAATGAAACATTCCAGGGACAGATTTGAGCAAATGCTTTTTCGATTTAAGAATCTTTATGACATCTTCTCCAGCCTGACGGTTGTGAATTTGTAACGGAAGCTTTGCACTGTGTGCTAGTTCAATTTGTGCTTCAAAGATTTCCTGCTGCAATTTTGGATCAACAATTCCATTTGATTTATATTCAAAATAGTCCATTCCTATTTCCCCTATACCGATAACCTTTGGATGCTTTGTTAACTTCTCAAGCTCTTCAATCCAAAAATTCTCATCGGTAGTTCGTTTATCGGTATTTGCGGCATTTGTTTCAGTGTGTTCGACTGTCTCAGGATGTGTTTTAATTTTATCCGCATGATGTGGATGCACGCCAATAATGGAATAAAGATTTTCATATTTATCAGCGAATTCTACTGCTTTACGACTTGAGGAAAGTTGTGTGCCTGTATTGATAATCTTTGTTATACCAGCATCAAAAGCCGCGTTTATTACAGCGTCATAATCTTCTTCAAATTTCTGGAATTGGAGATGGCAGTGAACGTCAATCATGTCAGATTAGATTCTTGGGAATAATGGCTTTCCTGAAACGATTTTTGGACCAGTGAATTGTTTTTGTACCGCTTGTGCTGTATCTGGTAAAAATGGCTCTAGTAAAACTGCAATTTTACGAATTTCATCTACACATTTAGAAAGTACTGCTTTTGCTTTGTCCTGATCTGATTTTACAAGTACCCAAGGTTTTTCCTCATTAATATATCTATCTACGTCTGTAATCCTTTGCCAAACAACTCCAATCGCATCGTTAAATTTAAAAGCATCGAATGCTTCTGTGTAAGCAGTATCATAGATCCCCTGCTTAAGCGATTCTGAATCCGTTTCTTCAACTGTTAAGTCAACAGTTTCACTCAGCTTAGCAACTCTTGCTACCAGATTGCCTAAACCATTTGCAAGATCTGCGTTATATGCAAGGATAAATTTCTCTTCAGAAAAATCGCCATCTGAAAAAGGTGAAAGCTTTGCGAGGAGATAATAACGTAATGCGTCTACGCCATATTTTTCGATGTATTCATTTGGATTAACGACATTGCCAAGAGATTTCGACATCTTCTGTCCATTCACTGTAATATACTCATGGACAAAGAGTTTCTTTGGTAAGGGAAGTTTTGCAGAAATGAGGAACGCAGGCCAATACACTGCATGGAATCTGATAATGCCTTTACCAATTGCATGGACATCTGCAGGCCACCATTTTTTGTATTTTTCTTCATCTGTTCCGAACCCGACTCCACTTTGGTAAATATTCAACGCATCAAACCAAACATACATCTTTTGAGAGTCATCATTTGGCACAGTGACCCCCCAATTCTTTGCGCGTTCATTTGAACGTGAAATGCTGATGTCTTCAAGAGTTCCATTTAAGAATGAGAGAATTTCATTTTTACGAAATTCAGGAACAATCTCTAGTGTATTGGATTTGATAAGCTCAATAAGCTGTTCTTTGTATGCAGAAAGTTTGAAGAAATAATTTTCCTCTGTGACTTCATCCAGCTTTTTCCCAGGATGTTCAAAACACTCACCATTTTCGTTCAACTCGTCTTTTGTATAAAACATTTCGCAGCCAACGCAATATAAGCCTGTATATGCTTTCTTATAAATGTCACCATTTTCAAAACAACGCTTCCATAATTGCTGGGAAGCTTTGTGGTGATCTTTATTACTTCCTCGTTGGAAAACATCAAAATGGACATTCAGATTTTCTGCGAGCGCGGTAAAGTAAGCACTGTATTCATCAACAAATGTTTGGATATCTTTTCCAGCCTTTTCAGCAGCCTGGACATTTTTTAAAGAATTTTCGTCAGAACCACAGAGATATGAAACATCGTCGCCTTTTTGTTTGCGATGACGAACATACGTATCAGCTTGGACAATTTCTAGCGCCCAACCAATATGTGGTCTAGCGTTAACATAGGGGATTGCACTGGTGAGATAAAACTTTGCCATAATACCCACAAATTGTATCACACTTTTGAGGCTGATACTAGGTTATCTTCGATAAGAAACAAAGAGCTCAAGCGTAAGAAACAGTGCAAAAAGAAGAATAAAGAAAAACGGATGTGTGAGTCCATTTAGTCTAAAAATTAAATACGTAATAACGAACATCCCGATAAGCACACCATGTGTCTTACTCTTAAAAGCGTATGAGCTCAAGAAGAAGAGGGTAGTAAAAACTAAAATCAGAAAAACTGGCAAAAGCGATAATGGATAATTCAGAAAGTTAATTTTATACGCAGGGTCGATGTAGTAAACAATAGCGCCAGTTCCCAAAAGCAGCACAATACCAGCAATTAAAAAAATGAGAGATCTTTTCCTTTTGCTAATACTTTCCTTTTCTTTGGAGTGAAATTGAATCTTAATATGTATAACCTCCTTAAGCGCCAAAACCTTCTATCCTGAGGATATCGAATCCAATAATTTGAAGAACGACAAACGAGAAGATCAGGAAGATGAGTCCAACAATTGCTGCAATTAAATGATCTCTCGCATTATTTAATTTCTGAGGTTCTCCTTGAGATGTCATCATCTGGTAGCCTGCTCTGATTATCAATAATAAAGCAATACCACCCGAAATACTGAGAAGTACCGCAAAGAGTGATGTAATGAACTGTTCTGGCTTCGTTCCTAATTCTCCGATAGCAGTACTAAATGAAGGACAACCTTCCGCTGTAAGTGCAACTAGGCATGGGGGAGGTGGAGGAGGTGGTACTGTAGGATATGCTTTATCTGCTTCTTTCGCAAGTGCGCCACAATGAACTCCATTCAAAGTTGTATCATTATATTTTCCTCCGGCATCTTCACCTAACTGTTCAGTACCATCTTCATCCATGCTTCCTCCAGGTA
>OZ246394.1:0-1055859 GCA_965230895.1 uncultured Gammaproteobacteria bacterium | reverse complement strand
GCATCTTCACCTAACTGTTCAGTACCATCTTCATCCATGCTTCCTCCAGGTACACAAGCGTCTCCAGCTTGATCACAATAGCCGCTACCTGGGGCTAAACCAGGAGCGGTACAGTTAATACCATTTTGGCCACTGCCTGGAGTGTTTGGATTTGCACATGTACATTGTGCTTGCTTTTGTGCATCACATCGGACGCCACGTATTTGCTTGCCTGGATACAATTCATCTGCTCCATCTTCTTCTGGATGATATTCAGCTCCTGCTGGGAAACAAGCTTCAGACGGATCACCACAATACGCAACTGGTCCACCTTCGCAGGTAAATCCATTTTTCCCTACGCCTGATACTCCTTGGTTTTGGCATGTACATTGGACAGATGCAATTTTCGAGCATAAGCCTTCTGCAGGATCCTGGAAGAAGCCACTACCTACACGATTGGTATCACAAAATAGATCTTGTGATTCATCACAAACAACATCTTCCATACCGGCGATAACATCTGTTCGACAAAAAGCATCTAACTTTGCAGTACCTGCTTCTACTATTGCTGCAGAATTTAAGCTTAAGAAGAGAAGTTGAAGCAAGAATACAGAACTAAAGATGAAATATTTTCTCACCTGTTCAGCATGACAAATACCTCACTAAAAATCAATAGAAAGCCCAATACATAACATTTACTTAAGTATTTAAAGGATAGGGGTTGACACGGTTTGGCACTCGTGTTATATTATTGCTAATTCTGTTCGTTTTAAAGTATGCATAACTTAACGCAACGCCAAATTGAAATTCTTCGCAGTATTATAGAGGAATATATAGAAACTGCTGATCCTGTGGGATCAGAAACAATTGAAAAAAAGCATAACTTGAGTGCTAGCCCAGCTACCATCAGAAATGAGATGGTACGGCTTTCAGAATATGGCTACCTTAAGAAACCTCATTCGTCAGCAGGACGTGTGCCAACAGCGCAAGGCATGAAGTTCTACGTCCGAGAGTTGATGAAAGAAAAGGAGCTTTCGACTGTTGAAGAAGTTGCGTTAAAAGAAAAGGTTTGGGATTATCGAGAAAGAATGCAACGTTTCTTGAAAGAAACGACAAGATCACTCGCTGAAAAAACCAACACTTTAGCAATCGCAACAACAAATGAAGGTGATATCTTTTGCTCAGGATATGCAAACATCTTGGAAATGCCTGAGTTTTACGACATAGATGTTACCAAAACATTACTTGAAGCTCTAGATGAATATGATAATTTTGAAAGCATCTTTGCAGGAGTTCATGATGACGAAGAAGTACATATTCTAATTGAAGATGAATTAGGGACACGACTCCGTGGACCATATGGATTTATCTTTACAGAATATACAACACCTTTAAATGTGAAAGGAAGAATTGGAGTGCTTGGTCCAGCTCGATTACGATATACGACAATTATTCCAACGGTTCGATACTTCTCTGATCTTATTGAAACAAGTGCAAAGGGTTGGTAAAATTGTAAAGATGAAAAACGATAATGAAACAGTTGATAACGAGAATATTGAAGAGAATTTAGACGAATCAGCGGTAGAGGATGAACTAGTAAAGTTACGCGCAGAGAAAGAAGACGCTGAAAATAAATACAAAAGAGCTCTTGCAGATTATCAAAATTTGCAAAAACGTTCACAAGATGAACGATTAGAGTTAATAAGATCAGCAAATAAAGATTTGCTCTTGAGAATTCTAACCGTTTTGGATACACTGTTACTTGCTCAACAGCACGTACAGGATAAAAATCTTGAAGTAACGGCAAATCATTTCTTAGATGTTTTAAAGTCTGAAGGAGTGACAAAAATTGAAACTATCGGAAAAGACTTTGATCCGGCTTTGATGGAAGCAATTGCAACCGAAGAAGGAAAAGAAGGCAAAGTAGTTTCAGAAGCGAGAGCAGGCTTTATGCTCAATGAAAAATTGTTACGTGCAGCGCAGGTAACAGTAGGAAAGGAAAACTAATATGGCAAAAATAATTGGTATTGATTTAGGAACAACAAATTCATGCGTAGCGGTCATGGAAGGTGGATCACCAAAGGTAATCCATTCTGCAGAAGGTCGTAATACAATCCCATCAGTTGTCGACCCAAAGACACATGTTGTGGGAGATGTCGCAAAAAGACAATTAGTCCTTAAACCAAAGCAAACAATCTTCTCAATCAAGCGTTTGATGGGTAAGAAGTTCAAAGATACAACTGTTCAGGAAGATATCAAATGGCTGCCTTACCTTATTAAAGCTGGTCGTGATGATATGGCAGTTGTTGAAGTTGATGGTAAGACCTACACTCCACAAGAAGTAAGCGCAATGATTCTCCAAAAGATCAAAGCAGACGCAGAAGCGTATCTTGGAGACAAAGTTACGCAAGCAGTTATTACAGTTCCTGCATATTTTGATGACAGTGAACGACAAGCTACAAAGCAAGCTGGTGAAATTGCTGGACTTGAAGTACTCCGAATTATTAATGAACCAACAGCAGCAGCTCTTGCATATGGTTTAGACAAAAAGAATGCACATACAATCGCAGTTTATGATTTGGGTGGAGGTACATTTGATATCTCAATTCTTGAATTAGGCGAAGGCGTTTACGAAGTTAAGTCTACAAATGGTGATACTCATTTGGGTGGAGATGATTTCGATAAGAAGATCATTGATTACATCGCTGAAGAGTTTAATAAAGAAAATAATATCGATCTCCGAAAAGATCCACAGGCACTACAGCGTTTGAAAGAATCTGCTGAAAAAGCAAAGATTGAACTTTCAACTTCACAGGAAGCACAAATTAATCAGCCTTTTATTACTCAAGGAGCTGATGGACCACTTCACTTAACAATGACATTGACTCGAGCAAAACTTGAGCAAATTGTTGATGAGTTGATTCAAAAGTCCCTTAAACCAGTTGAAAAAGCTCTGAGTGATGCAGGCAAACAAAAGTCAGAAATTGATGAAGTCATCATGGTTGGTGGTATGACTCGTATGCCAAAAGTCGTTGAAGCAGTGACAAAGTTCTTCGGTAAAGAGCCAAATCGTTCAGTAAATCCAGACGAAGTCGTCGCAGTCGGAGCAGCAGTACAAGCTGGTGTACTCGGTGGAGAAGTGAAAGATGTGTTACTTTTGGATGTCACCCCATTAACATTGGGTATCGAAACTTTGGGAAGTGTTTCTACACCATTAATTAATAGAAATACAACAATTCCTACATCAAAATCTCAGACATTTTCTACAGCAGCAGATAACCAAACACAGGTTGAAATTAACGTTCTTCAAGGAGAACGTCCAATGGCAGCAGATAATAAATCTCTTGGACGATTTATCCTCGATGGTATCCCACCTGCACCACGTGGAGTTCCACAAGTTGAAGTTACATTTGATATTGATGCAAGTGGTATCGTGAGCGTAACAGCAAAGGATAAAGCTTCAGGCAAAGAGCAAAGTATCAAGATTACAGGTTCAACAGGTCTTTCAAAAGAAGAAGTTGAAAAGATGACGCAAGATGCTGAACTCCATGCAAAGGAAGATGAAGAAAAGAAAGCAGCAATCGAAGCAAAGAATCATGCAGATGCCCTTATCTTTACTGCTGAAAAAGCATTGAAAGATGGTGGAGATAAAGTTCCTGCAGATGTAAAGTCAGAAGTTGAAGGAAAGATCACTGCTTTGAAGGAAGTGCTTGATTCAGGAAATAAAGAAGATATTGAAGCAAAAACAAAAGAGCTTTCAGATACTCTTTCAAAGATTGGTGAAGCGGCATATCAACAAGGCCAGCAAGCGCAAACAGAGCCAGAAATTGAGAAAGAAGAAAAAGATGGCGAACCAGCAGAAGGTGAATCAAAAGATAAAGAGAAAAAAGACAAAGCAGCAGAAGGCGAAGTTGTAGATTAATTGCAGTCCAGATAGAAATAAGCAAAGGGCGCGAGGAGCGCTTTTTTAGTATAATAATCACCTATGGCAGATTCCAAAGACTATTACGAAATTTTAGGCCTCACAAAAAGCGCAAGTGCTGATGATATCAAAAAAGCATACCGCAAGCTTGCGATGCAATATCATCCTGATAGAAATAAGACGAAAGAAGGCGAGGCTAAATTTAAAGAAGTAACGAAGGCTTACGAAGTTTTATCCAACGCACAAAAAAAACAGCAATACGATCAATTTGGTCATGCTGCATTTGAGCAAGGTGCTGGGCAAGGTCCCTTTGGAGGTGGAGGACCATTTGGTGGCTTTGGTGGGCAACAAGGACCATTTAGTTATACCTATACTTCAAACGGTCAAGGTGCTGATTTCGGTGCTGATCCTTTTGATATTTTCGAACAATTCTTTGGAGGAGGTTTTGGTGCACAACGTCCGAGAAGACCAGTTTATTCTTTGACTATTTCTTTTGACGAAGCTGTGCATGGAGCAGAAAAAGATGTAACAATCAATGATAAGAAGCAAAAGATTAAAGTCCCTGCAGGCGTAGATCGAGGTTCTAGAATCCGATTCGATGATTATGATGTTGTTATTGATGTTATTCCGGATAAGAAGTTTGGCCGCGAAGGCTATGACATTGTGACAGAAGAAGAATTATCTTATCCACAAGTTGCACTGGGGATTGAGCTTTCAGTAAAAACAATTGAAGGTGATGTCAAAATTCGTGTTCCTGCCGGGACGCAGCCCGGTACATTAATCCGCTTGTCCGGTCGTGGTGTCCCACGAGTTCGTGGAGGAGGCAAAGGTGATCACTACGTGAAAGTAAAAGTTGTTGTCCCAAAGAAGCTTGGTCACAAAGAAAAGCAACTTCTTGAAGATCTGCTTAAAGAAGAAAAAGGTGAGTCCCCGAAAAAAAGTTGGTTTTAATCCTTCGTTCCTCAGTCAAAAACCTATTGTGTTTCGATTTGAATATATGCTAGTGTTAAAGTATGGCTGCAACTACATGCCCGCTTGATCGTATTGCGACAGATTTTGGGTGTTTACCAAATGATCCAATTGGATTTGTCCAAGAGTTCTATCCGATCGGGTTGAGTTTTGTAGGCGCAATTGCTCTTATTGCATTGATCTTGGGAGGTTATACGATTATGACCTCAAGAGGAGATCCGCAGAGAGTAAATGCAGGTAAAGCTTATATATTTTACGCAATTACAGGGTTGTTGCTGGCAATATTTGGGTATGTATTTATCCAGGTGGTAGTAGTAGACATTTTGAAAGTTCCTGGGTTTAGTTAAACAAATTTATGAAACGAATTCTGTCCATTCTATTCGCTTTTGTTTTTGCGGTTATCGCATTTGCTTCTCCTGCAAATACTTTTGCTGCGGGAGGACCAGGACCTGGGACCCAGTTGCAACCAGGGCAACAGGGCGCAAGTGGCTCAGCCTCACAGTCAATTTGGGTTATTGATCCAGAAGTTACATTCATTGGTAAGAATGCTGCTCGTGCAGGTCTTTTTCTTGATTGGACACTGAAGAATTATAATTGGGTTTGTGTAAATCGTGTAACTGATCGTCAATGTGATGATAGTAATAATCCGATTGCCCAATATTGGTCATTAATCGTTCTTTATATCGTTGTACCGCTCCTTTTTGTAGTTATTCTTGCAACATCAATCGTTATTATTATTACTCGTGGTAAGAGTTTGACGATTATGAGGTTTATTCCTCGATTCGTTGCTGTAGTCCTACTTATTGTATTCTCGTATTCTCTGCTGCAATTTTTCTATCAATTTACTGATTTGATACAAGGTTTCTTCCTGCGTTCAAACATAAATAATCCGTGCCCACCAGATTGCATTTCCCAAAAGGATTTACTGTATGTTGGATGGGATTATCGAACATTCGTTGGGTTACGTCTCCTAGGGGATCAATACGCTGAGTCTGCATTTATCTCATTATTACTTACCAAACTTACAGCTCTCACATATTTCGTTATGGTATTTCTTCTCTTGGTTCGAAAGATTATTCTTTGGTTTTTTATTATCGTTTCACCAATCTTCCCAATATTGCTTCTCTACTACCCAGTTCGCAATACTGCAAAAATCTGGATTGGTGAATTCTTCAGATGGTTATTATATGCGCCACTTTTTGCGATTTTCTTAAACGGTTTGGTTTATCTTTGGAAGAATCAAATTCCGTTAGTGTTCGTAAATTCAAATATCGGTAACGCGAGCCAGATAGTCTTCCCAACTGCCGTAAATATTCTCCTTGGTGGACCTCGACAGTTCGTTACACCTACAAACAGTGTTAATTTGATTGAGACGTTTGCGCTTTATGTTGTATCACTCATCATGTTATGGATTGTTATCTTGCTACCGTGGATTCTTTTACAGATCTTCTTAGATTATGCTTCTAACTTTGCGCCTGGAGATACTGCAGTTATGAAAACGCTTGTTAATATGGCGACTTCTAATAAGCAACCTCCTGGAGGTGGAGGTAAATCAGAATCTCCTGGTGGTGCAGCAATTGCATTACCATTTGCCAAGAAATTTGCAATACCAAAGGATTTGGGTCCCGGGCCAACTGGTGCTGCTAAAGAGCTTAATGTTCAGAACATGCAAGCAACGTTTGCTCAGCCAACAACCATTCCAACAGCTAATATTAATAGTGCAAATGTGAATGCACAGGTTCTTAGTGCTGCAAACGTTAAAGTTCCAAGTCTTCGTGATATTGCGAAATATGATGCTGCGCTTATGTCCCGTGACCAATCCAAGTCACAAGAAGCAACCAGAATTACTCAGACTCTCGAAAGAATTGCGAATCCAGTATCTGTAACCAATACAGTAGAGCGAGAGAAGACAGTCGAAATCCACAACAATATCTCCGCAAGTAGTGATAAAGGAAATCTTGTAGCGAATTCAATTATGAATGCCGCAAGTATTACTTCACGACGAAATGCTCAAGTCTCAACGCAGCAGATGAAAGAGTCATTGAAACAAATGGCTAACCCATCACTTTCCAATGTCGCAAATAGGGACAAGATGACCAAATTAAATAGTATGTTGGTCAAGGAAAGTCAGGGAACGTCATCAAAGAGTGAAGTTGCAAAATCAATTCTTAAGGTTAATGATAAGACTTCCGATAAAGAGATTGAAAAGATTCAAGGACAATTGGGGCAGGTCGCAAATACCCATATGGGTAAATCGGTCTCTTCATCTGTACAACAGCAAGCGCAAGCTACTACTTCCATCAAGAATGTTCTCTCTCAGATGGCAAACCCTGGTTCAGTAACTCATACAGCTGATAAGCAAGCGGTTACTAAGTTGAAGGCAACATTGGAGAAAGCGAGTTCCGAAGGTAATCAGTTGGCGTCATCCATCCTTAAAGTCAGTGATAAGACTTCTGTTGAAGAAATCGAAGCTCTTCAGCAGAAAATTCAGGAAGCTAAAGAAAAAGGCGAACCAGTTGCTGCTGAAGTTGCTGCGCTTGCACAAAAGACTGCATCATTGCCTACTACTAATAGGGTCCAGAATGTTAGTAAAGAAGACTACCAAGCTGTTAAGGATATGTGGAAGCAGAATTATCAGAATCTTGAAGTTCCTCAAGGCATGGCAGGAACTCGATCAGAATGGATTAAGGACGATGTAGAAAGTATTGATGAAACGATTCGATTACTTTCATCAACAAATGAAGAAGAGGTAAAGGAAGGTATGCAGCAAGTCTCGAATATCTTACCATTCCTTATGATGGGTGGCTTCTCTCAAAACGAAATCGTTTCATACCTCCAGGCAAAGCAGGATGCTGCGAAGGAAGTCTCTAAGACGTTGGCGGTTGAAGAAGAAGATAAAGTTAGTGTCAGTACTACAGCAACTCATGCTGCAAAGACAATGGTCGCAACTATGGAGCAAACTGATGAAAGTTCTGCTTCGAGTACTTCCACAAGCTCAAGTCCAAGCTCAAGTTCTGATGATGACGAAGACGAGAGCCCATTAAGTTCTCTGAGTAATGTTACAGCTTCAACTGATGCAGCTACTCCAAGTACATCGGCATCATCAAATGATGTATTAAAGATGGTTGATTTGAAGATGCCAAAACTTAAAGATATTGCGCAGTTTGAAACGAGAGCGCTTAAGAATGATGCAGCACGGTCAGCAGATCGTGAGAAGATCCAAGGTATCCTTGAAAAGATAGCTAACCCATCAAAAATCAATGACGAGGCTGAGCGAACGAAGTTTGAAAAGTTTGTACAGACATTGCAAGATGAACAGCAAAAAGGTAATGCAGCTGCTGGTTCACTTCTTAATGCTTCAACCGGAAATGCTCCTGAAGAAAACAAAGTTCAACCAGTTTCAGATGAGGATTATGAAGAGATCAAGAAACTTTGGGAAGAAAACTATCGAACACTCCCTGTTCCAGCGGAGTTTGGATCTGAAGCAACTGGACGTATTGCTTGGATTGAATCAGATTTGAAATCCGTAGAAGAAACACGTGCTTTGCTTGAATCTTCAGATACTGCTAAGAAGCAAGAGGCTACTCAGAAGTTGACTGAAGTTATGCCAATGATGTTACTCGGAGGATTCTCAGCTCAAGAAATTGCTGGATATCTTAAAGCGAAAGCAGAAGCTGGAAAGAACGTCATCGCTGAGCTGCAAAAAGATGAAGATAGCAAAGTATCAGTTGCGGCTACAAGCACTGAAGAAACTGTAAAGAGTGAATCAGCGGAAACTGAAAAGAAAGAAGACAGTAATAATTAACGATAAAGAATTTGAGTAGGAACACAGAAATAAACATGGCTAAAAACTCTTTTTAGAGGGGCTTGTTCTTTGTGAAAAATTAGTATTTAATAGATAATAGGACTATGTTCGGAAACATTTTTAATCAGAAAAAAGATCAACCAGGAGATGCTACAGCGCAACCAAATGGAGCTCAAAACCAGCCTCAAAATGGGCAGGCTGCGGCTCCATCTGATCCAAACGCTTCTCCTACAGCACCTGCTGCATCACAGCCAACAGCAGCAGCTCCTACAGATCCAAACACAGCTCAAAATCCGACTGAAACTCCAAATGCAGCTAATCCGGCAGATCCAAATGCACCAGCGGCACAAGATTCTTCAGCTCAAACAGCTCAGCCAGGAAATCCAACTCCAGATGGGCAAAATCCCCAAGATGCGCAATCTGGACAACAAGGTCAGCCTGCTCAACCAGGACAAGATGGAGCAACTGCACACCCAGCTGCAGGACAATCAGATCTTTCTGCTTTAAGTCACCTTGACCCACGAGCGACACAAGCGTTGACTCATGCGCAAGAAGAGACAAAACGCATAAAGCAACAATTTATCGAGCCAGACCAAGTGCTTATTGGTCTTCTCTATGATCAGCAACTTTATGCAATGCTTGGTGAAATGAACGCGGATGGTGGACAAATTTCCAAAGAAATCCAGGCAGCAGAAAAGATGGGCGTGTATAAAGGACAGCCAACGCTTAGTAAGACTGCTCAAGAAGTTTTTGATCAAGCTTATCGTGATGCAAAAATGCATGGCGCTAATTTCATTGCTCCAGAAGATATCTTAATTGTTCTTTTCGATCCTAAATACACAACAGGAAAGCTTCTTGAGAAACATAATATTAAAAAAGAGCAGATGGTTGATAAGCTATCAAAGAATCCAAATAGTAACTTTGGGAAGAAGACTGTTCTTGAAAAATATGGTACAGATCTTACAGAAGAAGCTCGAGCAGGTCGACTCGATCCTGTAGCTGGTCGAGATAAAGAAGTTGACCGTATGGTGCACGTATTGCTTCGTAGAACCAAAAACAACCCAATCATTATTGGTGAACCTGGCGTTGGTAAAACCGCTTTGGTTGAAGGTCTAGCGCAAAAGATTGTCCAAGGAGCAGTTCCAAAAGATCTTCAAGAGAAGAGAATTTTCCAACTCGATGTTGCATCTCTTGTAGCAGGAGCTTCTCATAGAGGAGAATTTGAAGAACGTTTGCGAGGTGTAATTAATGAAGTACTTGGTTCTAACAATAGGATAATTCTCTTTATCGATGAAATTCATGCCTTGATGGGAACTGGTGAAGGTGAAGGTATGAACGCAGCTAATATTATTAAACCTCATTTGGCTCGTGGGCATTTCCAGCTTATTGGTGCGACTACAACTATTGAATACCGAAAGAACTTTGAAAAAGATAAGGCGTTTGAACGACGATTCCAGCCTGTACAAGCGGATGAGCCAAGTGAAGAGAATGCCTTTGAAATGCTTAAGGTTATTAGACCAAAGTATGAAAAATTCCATAGAATTACAATTCCTGATGATGCATTGAAAGAGTGTGTAAAACTTTCAAAGAAATATATTGGAGAAAGATATCTTCCAGATAAGGCTATCGATTTACTTGACGAAGCAGCCTCAGAAGTGAAACTACAAATTGATGGCGGTAATAGAGGTGGCGGAGATACTTCAATTAAGAAAGCTGATATTGAGAAAGTAGTCAGTGCATGGACCGGTATTCCAATCACAAAGCTTACTGAAGATGAAAGTGAGAAGCTCTTAAAGCTTGAAGACAGAATCCATCATCGCATGGTTGATCAAGAAGAAGCTGTTGGAGCTGTCTCTGAAGCGGTACGACGTGGAAGAATTGGTTTAGCAGCTGCAAATCGCCCTATTGCCTCATTTGTGTTTTTGGGTCCTACCGGTGTAGGTAAAACCGAACTTGCGAAAACACTTGCAGAATTATTATTTGGACGAGACGATGCTATGGCTCGTATGGATATGTCTGAATACATGGAAAAGCACGAAGTAGCAAAGCTTATTGGTGCGCCTCCAGGTTATGTCGGTTATGAAGAAGGTGGTCAGCTGACTGAAGCTGTTCGAAAGAAGCCATACTCAATTGTTCTTCTTGATGAAATTGAAAAAGCTCATCCTGATGTTTTTAACATTTTGCTTCAGCTTTTGGAAGACGGACGTTTGACTGATAACAAAGGGAATACCATTTCATTTAAGAATACGATTGTCATTTGTACATCAAACATTGGTAGTGGCATTATCCAGCAATATCTAAGTACATTGGATCCGAAAGCGAAGAAAACTCCTGAAGAATTTGATCGAATGTTTAAAGAATTACAGACTAAAGTTCGAGAAGAGCTCATTAAATTCTTCCGCCCTGAAGTTTTGAATCGTTTCGATGAAGTTGTCATCTTTAAGCCGTTGCAACCAGAACATATGGCTGGAATTGCGCGCTTAGCTATTGCTAAGACAGCGAAACTTTTGAAAGAGCAAGGCTTTAACCTTCAAATCACTGAAAAAGCTGTTAATCAATTGGCAAAAGATGGTTATGACCCAGTCTATGGTGCTCGACCACTCCGAAGACTCGTTCAAACTGCTATTGAAAATCCCATTGCGTTAGCAATTATTTCAAAGAAGTTTGTTGCTGGAGATACAATTGTGATCGATTACAGTGATAATACCAATGAGTTTGTCTTCAATAAGGGTGGTGCGGGTGCAACAGTCGCTCCACTTACAGATGAGCAGTTCCGAACAGTTTTGATTAACTTGGCAAATCCAGACAATATAACAAGTACTACAGATAAATCACGCTTTATTGTCCTCCACGACAAATTAACGCAAGCTCGTACTGAAAAGAATGCAATGGCAAGCAGCATCCTTGAAGTAACAGTTTCAACAGATTTGAAGCAAATCCAAACCTTACGTAAGCAAATTGAAGAAGCAAAAGCTAAAGGTGACAATCTAGCTTTCGAAATTATTGAACTTGCAAATAGTATGGCACAGCAGATCCAAGCCTCATTGAAGCTTAAGCAAATCCTTCTTGAGATCATTCATCCAGATAATATTAAAGATAGTAATAAGAAGGTTCGTTTCATGGAACTTCATGAGAAACTGACTATGGAAAATCAGCGTGGAAATGCTTTGGCAGCAAAGATTCTTGCTGTGAACGATACAACAACCGATGCAGCTATTGAAGATTTGATGGCAGAATTGAAGGTTGCAAAGGAAAATGAAGATAGCCTTGCTGAGGATATTCTCGCGGCAGTAAATAGTGAGCTTGTCGAAGAAGCAGAGGCAGCACATGAAGAAGAGCCTGTTACCAAGTTTAAGAATGTATTAAAACAATTGATTAATCCATTGTATCTCGCTGACCCTGAAGTTAAAGATCAATTTAATGTTGTCTACGAGAAGATGCAAAAAGCAAAGACTGAAGGTAATCCTTTAGCTACAAAGATTCTTGCGATTACTGATATCACATCTGATGATGACATTGCTGGAATTCAAAAAGAGTTGCAAGCTGCAAAAGAATCTGGTGATCCATTAGCAACTGAGATATTAAAGATAATTGAAGAAGAGCTGGCTCATCAACCACTGCGTAACTTTAAGAAAACGTTACTGTTAATTAATAATCCAGTTACAGCTGAATTACCAGCAGACAAAGAGAAGTATACTGCTGTTCAAACGAAGCTTAATGAAGCAAGTCAAAAAGGTAACGCATTAGCAGCAGCAGTACTTAGTGTCAAAGATACTATAAAATATGAAGAATTAGAAAAGATGGTTGCTGATATGGTTGCTGCAGCTCAACAAAAGGATGAAATTGCAATTATGGTACTTGAAGCAGCAGGAGTTAAGAATATTGCTCCTGATGATCAAGGTTCAGCAGAACAAGGCGGACAATCATCTGATTCAAGTGATGTGAAGCCGGCTGAAAGCGCTGAGTCAAAACCTTCAGAGGGACAAGACGCTAATCAACCACAAAATGTTCCAGGTGGCGCTCCACAGGCTCCTAATCAGAATCCGACACAAGCAACTGATGGACAAGCGGCAAATACTCCAACAGCGCCTGAACCAGTTGCTCCTGCACCAGGTGGAGCTGCTGTTAATAATCCTGCAGCAGCACCAACTACACCGCAAGCGCCAACAAATGCACCAGCGGAGAATACCGGACCTGTTTTCCAGACTCCAGCTCCAACAAGTCTTCCAAATGGTGCTGTAGATAGTACGCCTCCACCTGCAAACGGTGTAGCGTCCAATGGTGCAGCAATGGCATCTCAGTCAGCATACAATTACTCTGGAATTCCATCAAACTTCCGGCCAGTAAATTATGTCGCGCCACAATCCCGCCACGAAGAAATAGAATAATTTCTTAACTTCTCTGTCCCACTCGTGTTTCCTTGCATTGTAATTATCAGTTCGACTGCATATACTTAAGATAAGGACCGAATTCGTTCGGATTCTTTGTGTTGGGAATATGAAAAATACAAAACCTGTCCAGGTTCACTTACCTCATTTTGTTTGGCATAGAAGCTATTTAAATGTACCGATTCTATTTTTAAAATTTTGGTTTTATGAAAGTCCACTTTCCTTACTCCAGTTCTTTGCTTCCCTGAATAGCTCATTTTTTCATCTATTTTCATTACCACTTTTTATAAAGACGTACTTTCAACCTATAAAAAATGAATACAGACAAGGATTAGTCGGTTTTTCAAGGGCTATGGGTATCTTTGTCAAAACATGGCTTATTCTTGCTGATGTATTAATGCTTTTCCTATTACTTCTCTTTGAAATTACTGTGTTTCTGGGTTATATATTCTTGCCGTTTGCAACGATTTGGTTATTATTTTTGTAATTAGATTATGGAATTATCTGTCCGACTATACCGATTTTATAGAACCGCACTCGTGCGAAGCATCAGACTTGTCGCTTGTGCGATGCTATTGTCTTTAATACTGTATCAAGTATCAAATGATATTCCAGCCAACTTTAGTGTTTTTCTTTTTAATCTGTTTGTAATGTTTGAGGTATTCTTTCATTACAAGATAAGCCGTGCAGTTCCCAAAATTGAAGTCTCCAAAAATAAAGAAGAGAATATGTATGAATCATTTACTATGGCTGCATTGTATGGATTTATAACAGAACCTAACGCAACGTCATTAATTAAGCGCCTTATGACTTACCCTCAAGTGAAACTTGTCCTGCAAAAAGCTAATATCACCAGTAAAGATCTTGTAGTGCAGGAAGTTGATAAAAAATTACTTGCACAAAGTGCATTTCAAACAGCTCAGACATTTAAAGCAAAGTATGTAACCACCTTGGATGTTCTTGTGGCATATCTCTTCTTAATTGAAAAGGATACAAAGATATTATTTGCCAAACAGCTCAAGATAACAGACTTATACAATATCCTCTATTGGGTTCGTCTCGACTTACCAGATGAAGAAAATCCAAAACCGGTACGAATTAATTTTGCAGGTGGAGGAATTGGTGAAGCGCTTACCTCAGGTTGGACTCCTGAAACAAAAAAATATACTGCATTATTTACAAACTACGCTTTAAGAACAGAACCACATATTGGTGGGCGAGAGTCAGAATTTAAAATGGTTTTGGAAGGGCTTACGAAAATTGAAAATAATAATGTGCTTATCGTCGGCGATATCGGATCAGGAAAAGAGAACTTAGTCCGAGCGCTTGCGTATCATAGTTTCACTGGAAATCTAGGCGGCTATCTTAATCATAAGCGAATTTTCCAATTACTGGTCGGAGCGCTAACAGCTGGTGCTGGAAATCGTAATGACCTTGAATTACGACTACAAAATATTATTGCCGAGATCTCTCATGCAAATGATGTATTTGTCTATATCCCTGATTTTCAAAATATATTAGGTGCATCATCATATGGACTGGATCTTTCAGGTGCGCTTTTGCCATACCTAAAAAGTGGAAATATTCCCATGGTCGCCACAATGACAACTGGAAGTTACAAAACGTATATGGAAAAAAATCCTTTAAAAGAGGCCTTTGCCGTTGTTGAACTAAAACCGGTTGAGCCTGCTAATGCGATCCAGATGGTATTAGGAGAAGCAGCTAAAATAGAAAATACCTATGGAGTAATTATCAGTTATCGTGCAGTTTTGAGTGCTGTTGAACTTGCTAATCGTTTTTTTCAGGATCAAGTTTTACCAGGAAGTGCAGTCTCTTTGCTTGAAACTGTGGCTAATTCTGTTTCTCAGGAAAAAGAACGTCCATCATTTGAAAAGTCACATCGTAAGATGGTGCTCGAACAAGATGTTGTTAAAAAAGTCGAAGCAACAAGCCATGTTTCAATTGCACTCCCAACAGGACAAGAAATTAATCTGCTCTTACATCTCGAAGACAAGCTGCATGAGCGAGTTATTGCCCAGGATACCGCGGTGAAAGCGATTAGTGAAGCAATGCGACGTATCCGCTCTGGTATGACGACCAGTGAACGTCCTATTTCTTTTCTCTTTTTAGGTCCGACGGGTGTCGGTAAGACAGAGACTGCGAAAGCTTTAGCACAATTTTACTTTGGAGGAGAGCAGCACATGATTCGTTTGGATATGAGTGAATATACTGACGAGAATGGATTAAAGCGATTATTGGGAGCTGCACCTGGCGAGGGAGAAGACCGAGGCCAACTGACTGATAAAATTCATGATAATCCAGCATCACTTATTTTGCTCGATGAATTTGAAAAAGCAAATCCTGCAATCCATAATCTTTTCTTGCAAGTTCTCGATGATGGTCGATTGACTGATAATAAAGGAACAACAGTATCATTCCGCAATGCAATTATTATCGCTACGTCAAATGCCGGTTCAGAATTTATTCGTGAAGAAGTTGAGAAAGGTACTGCGATTGATAAGAAATTTGAGCAAAGGTTGCTGGAGCAGTTACAAACAAAAGGTATTTTCAAACCAGAGCTACTCAATCGTTTTGATGATGTCGTGACCTTTAATCCGCTTGGTCCAGAGCAAGTCGTTGCTGTAACAAAGTTATTATTAGCTCAATTAACAAAGTCATTGGCGGCACAGGATATTACATTAACTTTTGACGACGCCGTCATTGAAAAGATTACGCAAGAAGGCTTTGATAAAGACTTTGGGGCACGTCCTTTACGACGATATTTACAAGATACAGTTGAAGATATTATTGCGCAGAAACGTTTGACGAAGGAAATAGATCGTGGTAAAAAAGTTAACTTTACTATTGATGGTACAGGCGCACTTCATGCTGATGTCTCCTGATTTCTCTCCTATCCTTTCTTAAAATCTTAGCATTGCCTGAGGCGGAGTAACTTCCTATAATGGTTATAGGGAGAGAAGTCTCTTCTTATTACGCATGTTAAAAAAACCTCGATTAAATGTTTTTAAAATTATCAATACAGTTTTTGTCGCGATTGTTTTTGTAGGAATTATTACAAGTGCTGCAAGTATCTTTTACCCAGAAAAACTGCAACAAATTGAGCAGTTAATTATGCCTCAGCAAGAAAAAAAGCAGCAAGGAGTACTTGGTGATTTGATTGCACAGGTAGTTGCATCTCCGACACCATCAAGCACTCCAACTCCTGCTCCTCCGACATCCACTCCGACTCCTACACCTATTCCAACGGCAGTTCTTTCAGGAACTATTTATGTTGATGCAAATGCAAATGGAAATAAAGATACACTTGAAGCTGGGGTGAGTGGCGTTACTGTTACAATTACTGGAGCCTCGTCTACAACAACAACGACAAGTTTAACGGGAGGATATTCTGTGACTCTTCCGAGGGGTGATTATACAGTTACGATTACTGTCCCAAATGGTTATAAAAATACTTCGACAAATCCACAATCTGTTTCTCTAACATCCAATAAAACTGTTAATTTTGGTATTGGTTTTGTCCATACTCTTTCAGGAAATGTATTTACAGATACAGATATTGATACAACAAAGGATGCTGGTGAATCAGGAAATAGTGGCATAACTGTTTCTGTGTCAGGTCCAACATCAACAAGTACAACAACCGATGAAAATGGAGATTTCACTTTCCCGGCATTGTTTGCTGGAACCTATACTGTGACAATCGCTGTTCCAGGGGGATATAAGGCTACAAATACAAATCCAAGATCTGTGACGCTAAACTCGAATCAGTCGGTAAGCTTTGGAGTTGCACAATATTACACAGTTTCCGGAATGATATTTTTAGACAATAACAGAAACAGTGTCGACGATAATGGTGATGGTAATTACACTGGAGGCACAATTACATTTACTGGTCCTACTACCGTAACTGCGCGAAGTGCCTCAGATGGGAGCTATACAGCACAGCTTTTTGCTGGTACCTATAACGCGGAATTCCCTTTGCCCGCTAATTATCAGGCATCAACGCCATCGGAAGCGAATTTTACAGTAGGGCCAAATAGAACACTCAATTTCGGAATTGTACCTCTTTTTACTATCTCAGGAGCGATTTTTGAAGATAAAAATGAAGATGGAAAACGAGGTAATGGCGACTCTGTGGAACCTGGGGTAACAATTGTACTCTCGGGTACTGCTACAGGTTCTGCTGTAACAGATAACTCCGGAAATTTCTCTTTCCCAAATCTTTTTGCAGGAACATATACAATCACATATACACTTCCTGCCAAGAAAAAGAGTACAACAACAAACACTCAGACAATTACCTTTGCTCCTCCTTCTACTGCAGGTACTGCTGGAGGAACGCCTGCGAAAACAGTTGAATTCGGAATGGTAACACTTTATAACGTTACCGGAAAAGTATTTATAGATTTAAATAAGAATGGGTTATTAGATCCGAGTGAACCGCTTTATCAGGGAGCAACAGTTACATTGACGAAGACGACACCTGTTACAAAAACAACAGATGTTAGTGGAGGCTATCTCTTTGCTGATCAGGCGAGCGGTGACTATACAATTCGGGTTGATACGCCAACCGGTTATCGAAGTACTACTGCAAATTCGCTTAATTTTCCGCTTTCGACAGATAAGACGGTTAACTTTGGTATTGTCGAAAGTACGACTACAAAGGTCGGAGGATCATGTAGTGCAAATGGTGTCGATATTATGCTTGTATTTGATGATTCTGGAAGTATGCAAGAAACAGATCCAACAACAGGTATGACAAAAATGCTTGCCGCAAAGCGGGCAGCAAGTAGCTTCATCGATATTGTCTCTTCTCATGTCAAAA
This sequence comes from uncultured Gammaproteobacteria bacterium, assembly GCA_965230895.1. GTDB lineage: Bacteria > Patescibacteriota > Microgenomatia > Levybacterales > UBA12049 > JACDET01. The sequence continues at coordinate 1,037,950 of OZ246394.1, read as the reverse complement.
ATGCACAATATGGATTGACTGTTTTCTCAGGGAGTAATAATTATCCAAATGATGTGAATACCCGTGTTTCTCAACCACTTACTACGAATACATCCGCTATTAAAAACGCTATTAGTGCAGTCCCAGATAATGGAGGCGGTACATGTGTAGAGTGCGGAATTGTTTTAGGGAATGGAGAGCTTAGTAGATCTACAAGAAATGCTCAAAAAGTTGTCATTGTTATGACAGATGGTGCTACAAATCAAATAATTGGTTCAAATGGGGGAAATGTCTCTATTGATGCTGCTGAAAATGCTGCTATGACCGCCACAATTAACGGTGTAAATGCACAAAACATTATCTATCAAGTTATTGGTATTGGACAAGGATCCGGCTCGTTTGATCCTATCTTTATGCAACAGCTTGCTGATACGAACGGTGGAAGATTCTACAATTCTCCATCTACTTCAACACTTGAATCAATTTATCAAAGTATTGCAGAAGATATTGGAACCGGTGTCGTTAACGGTATGATCTTCAATGACAAGAATACAAATAAAGTATACGATGGAGGCGACCTTCCCTTGTATAACTGGACAGTTCAGGCTTCAGCAGAAGATTTGGACGTTCCTATCACCGCCAAGACGAATTCAGCAGGCCAGTTCTCATTTACAGGATTATGTACGAAGGATTTTACATTCACAGAAGTTGTGCAGGCGGGTTGGTATCAGACAACTGATACAAAAGCATATAATTTAAGTGTCGAATCTGGAAATTCCTACGATAATATCGATTTTGGGAATGCGACAGGATTTACTATCTCAGGAAATATTGTTAAAGACTTTGATAAGGATCTTAATCTCGCGCCACCAGACACACTTATTACTGATCCTATGCTTATTTTCTTCTCAGGACCGACGAGGAAAACTGTTGAAACTTCAAACGGATCGTATTCTAGTGGAGCTTTGCCTCCTGGAACGTATACTGTTTCCCTTGTTTCTCCTCTGACGACTGGATACAGGATGACATATCCGCTCAATGGACCTCCTCCATCATTTCAAGTGACACTTGGCCCAGAATGTAATACAAATGGCGCAACTGGAGCGAAGTGTGAATAATATGAAAAGCATATTTCTTTCAAAAAAACATCATTCAATCATCTTCACAGTACTAGCTTTTATGCTTATTATTTCTGGGGTAATTTTTTCATTAAGTTCGATTCATAATATTGCTTATGCCAATCTGATCCCAAATCCCGGGTGCGAAACAAATACTTCTTCATGGAATTCGTATCAGGGAACGTTAACACGGGTGACAAATGTCGCACATAGTGGGTCTGCATCTTGTCTGGTAACAAGATCAGTTGGAGACTACTACACAATAGATGATAACCAAGATCCAATTACCAATCCTCCGGTAGGGAAAACATATACCGCAACAGCTTGGGTTCGATCAACAACTGCTGTTGGGAAACCGATTCATATCATCTTGAGGCAATGGACAGGTAGTAACAAAACGATGACTTCTGGTCCTATCGTCAATCTGACTACTGATTGGCAAAAAATTACTGCTACGGTAACAGTTACTTCAGCGGTTGATAGTATTGATTATTATATCGTCCAGGATTCAGCTGTCTCTGGGAACAGTTTCTATGTTGATGATATGGAATTGATCGATGCTGCTACGGTGACTCCTACTCCAGGCAGTCGGCAGAATCTTGTCCAGAATTGGAGTTATGAATTGGGGACCACGGATTGGTTCTTACAAAAAAAAGGCAGCGCAAATGGTACATTTACAGCTACAAATGCAACAAGCACACATGGAGCATATTCTGCGCAAATAGTCGTTACTACGACGACGAGCAATCTTCAAGATTTAGAACTTGCAACCTACGGCGTCCCAGTTTCTGCAGGCAAAACCTATACATTAAGCTTTTGGGCAAAGGCCTCGGGAAACAGGACTATGGATGCGATTGTCCAAAACGGGAATGATCCGTATACTCTTTACACTCGCAAGACTGCATCGCTTACGAGTAGTTGGCAGCAATATACATATACATTCCAGCCAACAGAAACAACAGATAATGCTCTTGTAGGATTCCAAGTTGCAACTGCAACTGGAACAGTTTGGATCGACGATGTGCAATTGTATGAAGGAACACCAAGTTCAACGCTGCCAGCGAATACTCTTATAAAAGCAGTGAACTTTAACGGACCACAATTAGACGTAGATGGTACAACATTTCAAGCTCAATCTGCAGCAGGAATTACAACAAATGGTACAAATTTCCAGAACCAAGGAATTACGTTAAGTCCTTCAGTTAGTGCAAATAAGGCACAAATGCTACGATCTTCAATATGGAGAGGCGGCAATATCCAACTGAACGCAGAAATTCCCATAACCAATGGAGAGTATTCAGTATATGTTTATACTTGGGAAGATACTACATCGACCACATATAATATTGGTTTTGAAGGGGTAGCAAAGGAGTCTAATTTGCAAAGTGGTAACGCAGGAACCTGGAAAAAGCTTGGACCATATCATGTAACAGTTTCAGATGGAAGTCTGTCCTTTTTCCAAACAGGAGGGGATTTTAATCTTTCTGGAATTGAAGTTTACACGAGTGATGGTATCTCAGCTGAAGAACCTACAATAGACTGGTGGGATCCGAAATGGTTATCCCGAAAAAAGATAACTATCAATAACACAGCATCAGCAGAAAGCTTAGTCAATTTCCCCTTGAGAGTTTCGTTGAATAGCACAAATGTGGATTACGCAAAAACTCAGAACCTAGGTCAGGATGTTCGCTTTGTAGACGCTGATGGAGTGACGTTATTGGCACATGAAATTGAAAAATGGGATGAAAACGGAACGTCGGATCTTTGGGTTAAAGTTCCTCAAATTGATGCAAATTCAAACGCTGACTATATTTGGATGTACTACAATAATTCTAATGCAGCTGATGGACAAAATAAGGCTAATGTCTGGAGCAATGGGTATGCCGCCGTTTACCATATGGCTGAAACGTCTGGAACAACTGTTATTGATTCAACCTCGAATGCAAATAATGGAACAGCAAGCGGTTTCACTTTAAGTACAAATGCTGGAAGAATTGGAAATGCTCAAAACTTTGACGGAGGAACATCCGGAAACGATAAAATAACAATTCCTAATTCCTCAAGCCTGCAGGATTTGACAGAAGCTAATTTCACGTATACAGCTTGGGCAAATCCCGATACAAATCCAAATAGCTCAGGACTTAACGATTATTTCGTTGTAGGAAAAAGAGGGCAGCATACTGGACTTCGTTTTGCGAGTGGAAGTAACTGGTTTTCAACTGTTTATAACACTTCAGGTACTGCTTATGGTGCAAGCGCTTCTCCTTATACTTCTGGAACCTGGCGCCACGTTGCTGAGACCGTTGATACGGCAACAAAGCGGGAGAACCTCTATGTAGATGGAGCTTTACGCAATGGGAATACTTATACCGGGACTTTACGTGACTATGGTACACAGGCTTCATCAATTGGACAAGCTGATATCAATGGTGCGTGCTCGGCTGATTATGCATGGTGCTTTGATGGAAAAATTGACGAAGTACGTATGGCGAGAGTTGCTCGTTCTGCAGATTGGATCGAAGCTGAATATGCTTCAGGATTAAATAATATGAATACATTTGGAAATGAAGAAAGTAGGACCGGTACTGTAACAACGCTTCCGGGTGATATTTCGAACTTAAATTACTATCTCACAAACTTCAATCCGTGGATGCAGGTACAATGCGGAGAGTTACGTATGGATAATGGTATTGATAATCCAGTCCCAGAAGGTAAAACAATGATGACCTCAAATCCAACTTGTAGTACACCTGGCGTAATCTTTACTGGTGATTCTCAGGCTGAATTTGGAGTAGGTCAAGCATCGAGCACAAATCAAGTTGTTGGAGGTTATTCATATCCTGAAGTTTATGTGCCATCAAATAGCGGAGGTATTTTCTCATCGTATGATTATCTCAGTGCGAAAGTAAAAGCCTCTGATACGACTCCAACAAATCTATCAACGATTTGTACTCTTTCGAATTGCACGTTGCCAGTTACGCTACCACAAGGAACGTATACTGCAACAGGTGACGTCTCCTTGAATGGATTTACTTTCCCGGCGAATCAACATTATGTGTTTATTATTAATGGCAACCTGACTATTAAAGGGAATATTGTTACTCCTGTCGGTTCCACAGTCGTTTTCTCCGTCTCCGGAAATATTATCGTCCCTCCAACCGTTGGGTCTGCCCCAAGCTCCAGTACTACAAACCTTGCAGGAATCTTTAGTACAGATAAATCATTTATTATGCAAAGTACAAACACCTGTGCAGATCTACGCTTAAACATTGCAGGTGTACTCATCGTTAATGCAGCACAATCAGGTGGAAAGCTTCAGAATAATAGAGATCTATGCGGTAATAATCTTGATAATCCTTCCCTTCAAATTGTTCAGCGGCTCGATTTTGTCGTTAATCTACCAGAGTTAGTTCGTATACAGTCGATTACCTCCAACGAAGTTGCTCCATAATCTTGCCCACGCGGTGGTTGAAGGTTACGCTTGTATCTGGTATACTAAGCTCTATGCCAGCTATACAACGTAGTGAATTCGCATTAGCTTTAAATCAAGTCGCCTCAGAACGAGGGGTTGACGTCGATGTTGTGCTTGATACCGTCCAGAACGCTATCTTGGCAGCATATCGGAAAGATCACCCTGGTGTTGAGGTTGATGAATACCGAGCAGTATTGGATCCTAATTCAGGTGAAGCAAAAATTTTCCAAAATGATAAGGATGTTACACCTCCAGGATTCGGACGTATTGCTGCGCAAACTGCAAAGCAAGTTATTCTCCAGAAAATAAGAGAGAAAGAAAAGGAAGCAATATTTACTGATTACCGAGTTAAAATTGGACAAATTGTAAATGGTATGGTACTTCGATTTGCAGGTCCAAATATCATTGTTGATATAGGGAAAGCTGAGGCCATTATGCCTGTTTCAGAGCAAATTTCAAATGAAAAATATCATTTGAATCAAAGATTGGTATTTTTCCTTTCTGAAATTCGCCAAGGTTCAAAAGGTGAAGAAATTGTTGTTTCCCGAGCGCATAATGGTTTACTTGAAGGATTATTTAAGCGAGAAGTTCCAGAAGTTGCACAAGGTAGTGTCGAAATTAAAGCAGTTGTTCGTGAGCCTGGAAATAGAGCAAAGATTGCTGTTTTCTCAACACAACCAGGTATCGATCCAGTCGGTTCATGCGTGGGACAAAAGGGTGTAAGAGTACAAGCTATCATCCAAGAATTGGGTGGACTTGAAAAGATTGATATCATCCAATGGTCTGAGGATACTGCAACATATATTGCTCAAGCGCTCTCTCCAGCAAAGAATGTTCGTGTAGAAATTGATGAAGCTGAAAAAGTTGCACATGTATTTGTCCCACAAGATGAATTATCTTTGGCAATTGGAAAAGATGGCCAAAATGTACGACTTGCATACAAATTGACAAAATACCGAATTGAAATTGAAGGAAAAGATGGAGTTGCGGTAGAAGCAACTGAGGATTCTGAAGCTGAGAAATCAGATTCAGAAGAGAAGTAAGAATCTTGAATGTTATGAGAAATGCGATGAAACATTACATGTAAAAAGAACTCTTACTTCAAACATCCTCTGAATGCCTCTCCAACTCTTCAAAACAATATGTCTAAAAAAGATACACCATCATCACAAAAACAATTTCCGCCTGTAGTTGCGGTACTTGGGCATGTCGATCATGGGAAAACGACGCTTCTTGATGCTATCCGTAAAAGTTCTATCGCTGACCGAGAAAAAGGTGGTATTACCCAGAAGATTGGTGCTTCTGAAGTTGAAATCAATCACGAAGGAGAAAACCGATGGATTACATTTATAGATACTCCTGGTCACGAAGCATTTAATAAAATGCGAGGTCGTGGAGCGCAAGCTGCAGATCTTTGTTTGCTCATTGTCTCAGCAGGTGATGGTATCAAGCCTCAAACAAAGGAAAGTATCCAAGTTCTGAAGGATGCAAAAACTAATTTTATCGTCGTCTTAACGAAATCTGATTTACCAACCGCTAATGCTGAAAAAGTAAAACAAGAAATTTTAGGTGAAGGAATTCAGCTTGAAGGGTATGGAGGAGAAACTCCTGTTATTGCTGTATCTGCAAAAACAGGTCATAACATTAAGGAGCTCCTAGATTTAATCCTGCTTATGTTTGATATGCATCGATCTCCTACGTACGCAGAGGATATCCGAGCTGATGCTCCATTGTCTGCTGTTGTTATCGAATCACGTTTGGACAATCGTGCTGGCGCAAAAGCAACTGCGATTATCAAGAATGGGAGTATGTCAGTTCGTGAAGAGGTCCAGATTGATGGTCAAGTTTTTAAGATTAGGACATTATTAAATACTCTGGGTAAACCAGTTCAGTCTGTAACTGTTGGGGATGCTGTTGAAATACTCGGATTTACAAGTGTTCCTCAGGTTGGAAGTATTATTACAGATAAAGAACACGCCAAAGCTTCAGTTCCGCAACAAGAAGAGCAATCGTTGAAGAAAGAGTTAGTCTATCAAAGAGCAGAAGAGCATAAAGGTATTTCAGTTGTTTTGGTTGCTGATTCACAGGGTTCTTTAGAGGCTATTGTAAATGCATTTCCTGAAGGGATCAAAATTGTTCAACAGAAAACTGGTGAAGTAAGTGAGGCGGATGTTCTGTTAGCGAAATCAACTGGAAGTATCTTGTTGAGCTTCAATACTAAGGTAAAGCCAGATTTAATAAGTTTTGCCTTCGCGGAGAAAGTACTTCTTCGAAATTATGAAATTATTTATGAAATGCTCGATGAAGTGAGTGATGCTTTGGAAGGTAAATTACAGTCACAGATGGAACAAATATTTGGAACCGCAAAAATTCTTGCGAAGTTCCCTTTTGAAAAGACATTTGCATTTGGTATCTCAGTGCTTGATGGAAGAATTGCTCGTGGTGATAGACTCAGAGTGCTTCGTGGAGATGATGTTGTAGGCGAAACTACAATGCAATCTCTACGTATTGGTAAGAATCCAACCTCTAAAGTTGAGAAAGGAAATGAAGCAGGAGTAGTATTAGCAGGGGGGCTTGACATACAAGTAGGAGATATGATAATATCCCATAGTTAGTTCTGTTAGGCAGAATTGAGCGAAACTTATGGATAAAAATATAATTCAAAAACTTAAAGATGCAATTGGCAAAAGCAATAGTATTGGTATTGCCGTTGGCCGTGAACCTTCAGTCGATGAGATGGGTGCAGCTCTTGCGCTTTATTTACTTCTTAAGAATGCAAACAAGAAAGTGAGTATTGCAAGTCCATCAGACCCTATAGTAGAAATTTCTTCATTAGTTGGAATTAATAAAGTACAACGCGCATTTGGCGGAGACGCAGGTGATTTAGTGGTATCTTTCCCATATCAAGAAGGAGAGATCGAAAAAGTTTCATATACACTTGAAAATAATTTCTTGAACATTATTGTAAAAGCTTCAGAACAAGGTCTTTCCTTTGATGAGCAAGATGTTCGATACACACGTGGTAGTGGTACGATTGATCTTTTAATTACCGTAGGTGCTGCAAGTCTTTCTGATCTTGGTGATGTTTTTGATGAACAGAAGTTCTCAAATATCAGTATTATTAACATTGATAATAAAGCAAACAACCAAGGTTATGGTGATATCGTTCTTATCGATCCTCAATCTTCATCTATCAGTGAACATGTTGCAGATATTGTTTTGACACTTGGATTCCAGATCGAACAAGATGCAGCACAGAATTTATTAAGTGGTATTATGACTGCGACAAAGAATTTCCAAGATCCACGAACAAGTTCTTTAGCATTTGAAGTTTCAGCATTCTTAATGAAGCGTGGAGCACGAAGAGTTAGTGGACAACCAGCGCCAAGACAATATGCTGACCAAGCAGCAGATGCGATCCCAGCACCAAGACCACAAGCGCAACCAAGACCAACACAACAACCAGCGCCAGCTCCACGACCGCAGCCAGCTCCAGCACCGAGACCACAAGCAGCACCGGCTCCGGCTCAAGCGCCCGCACCTCAACCTGCGCCACAGCCTGCAGCACAAACAGCAGATCAACAAGATGATGCTCCGCCACTCGATTGGCTGACACCTAAGGTCTACAAAGGATCTACAGACGTTTAATAGGATCTGCTCTTACATTAGTACTTGTTGTTACAAGCGTAAAATGCTATAATACATTTTGTTATGCCATTAAGCACTACACAAAAACAAGAAATTATTACAGAATACCAAACAGCAAAAGGTGACACAGGAAGTCCTGAAGTCCAAATTGCTCTTCTTAGTACAAGAATTCAAAGACTTGCTGAACATTTGAAAGCACATGCTCATGATGTACACAGTCGACGCGGCCTTTTATCAATGATTGCTAAAAGACGAAGACTTATTAACTTCCTTAAAAAAGTTGATGATAAGAGAGTTTCCGGAATCTTAGCAAAGATCGGATTAAAAGACTAATTTACAGACTACAGATATTTCTTCATAAGAGAATTTTAAATTACTGTTTGTAGACGAACGAGAAAGGATATATAATAAAAAAACATGAATAAAACCTCAGTCTCTGCTGAATTTGCAGGAAAGACTTTAACATTTGAAACAGGCGAACTTGCTCCACAAGCAACAGCAGCAGTACTTGGCCGACTTGGCGATACAGTTGTTCTTGTCACAGTTGTTGAAGGTGGCGAAAGCTCACTTGATTACTTCCCACTTTCAGTTGAAGTGCAGGAAAGACTGTATGCAGGTGGAAGAATTAAAGGTAGTCGATGGGTAAAAAGAGAAGGTCGTCCATCAGATGATGCAATCCTCACAGGTAGACTTATCGATCGATCAATTCGCCCACTTTTCCCTAAAGCATTCAAGCACGATGTTCAAGTTATAATTACAATCCTTTCTATAGATGAAGATAATGATGCGGATATGGTTGCATTCAATACTGTTTCTGCAGCACTTGCTATCTCTCGAATCCCTTGGAATGGTCCAGTTGCAGGTATACGTATGGGATACACAGAAGAAGGTGGATTTATCAGTAATCCAACACGTCCTGAACAATTGATTTCAGATCTTGATCTTGTAGTCTCACAGACAAAAGATCTTACAAACATGATTGAAACAGGAGCAATGCAGGTAAGTGAAGAAATTGTTCATGAAGGTATTGTAAAAGCTCACGAAGAAACACGAAAAGTTATTGCATCAATTGAAGAACTTGTCAAAAAGGTAGGACAAGAAAAACTTCCAGTTCCACAGCAAGATGCTGAACTTACTGAAGCAATCAATTTGTTTGAAAAGACTTATAAAGAAGATATCCAAAAAATCATTCAGACTCGAGTAGGCAAAGAAGGTGGCGGAAACGAAACTGGTATTCTCGTCGACAAAGTGTATGATGAATTCAAATTGAAGAATCCAACAGAGGATATTGATAAGAAAACACTTGCAGCAGCGCTCGAAAAAGTTATGTTCAAGATGATCCGATCAGATGTTGTTAACAAGCAAAAGCGAGCAGATGGCCGAAAAGTTGATGAACTTCGTGAAATCACTGGACAAGTTGGCCTCATCCCTCGAGTACATGGATCAGGTCTATTCCAAAGAGGTTTGACTCAAGTTTTAAGTATTGCGACACTTGGATCTCCACGAATGGAGCAACTTATTGAAACTGCAGAAGGTGAAGAATCACGACACTACATGCATCACTATTCAGGTCTTCCATATTCGTTTGGTCAGACTGGACGTGTTGGAACTCCAGGTCGACGAGAAATCGGACACGGTGCTTTGGCTGAAAAAGCACTGCGAGCAGTGCTTCCAGCGAAAGAAGATTTCCCATATACGATCCGAGTTGTATCAGAAGTACTCTCACAAAACGGTTCAAGTTCAATGGGATCAACTTGCGGATCAACACTTGCTTTGATGGACGCTGGTGTTCCTATCACTGCTCCTGTCGCTGGTATTTCAATCGGTATGATGTCTGAAGGTGATAAATACACTCTTTTGACTGACATCATCGGGCTTGAAGATTTCTCAGGTGACATGGATTTCAAAGTTGCTGGTACTGAAAAGGGTATTACAGCAATCCAATTAGATGTTAAGATCCCAGGTCTTACTGACCAACAGGTTTCAGAAATTTTGGCTCGAGCTCGAACAGCACGAATGCATATCCTTGAAGTAATCGTCAATGCAATCTCAGAACCTCGGGCAGCAGTTTCAGAATACGCTCCAAAGATTGAGCAAATTCATGTTCCAGTTGAAAAGATTGGTGAAGTTATCGGACCAAGTGGAAAGAATATTAAAAATATCATTGCGACAACAGGTGCTGATGTCGACATTGATGATGATGGAAAAGTAAGTATCACAGGTGTTTCAGCAGAATCAGTACAGAAAGCCGTTGATTGGATCAGTGGCATGACTCGAGAAGTTGTCCCAGGTGAAGAATTTGAAGGAGAAGTAAAGAGAATCCTTCCATTCGGGGCATTTGTTGAATATCTTCCAGGACGAGAAGGCATGGTTCATGTTAGTAAAATGAAGCGAGGATTTGTCAAAGATCCAGCAGAAGTTGTTGCAATTGGAGATGTTGTCCGAGTAAAGATTGAAGAGAAAGATCAGCAAGGAAGAATTAATTTAACAATGCTTCTTGGTGATGACGAAGGGCCATCTGAGGATGAAGGTGGAGAAGAACGACAACCAAACTTTGATCGACCACAAGGTAGTGGCGATGATCGAGGACAACGATCGTTTGATCGTCCAAGTGGTAGACCATTTAACAACAATCGAAGAAATGATCGCAATGACCGTGGTGGAGACCGACCTCGATCAGATCATCCATTGTCACGACAATTGCAAAGAGAAAATGATGAAAAGCGCAGTGGAGGCCGAGGAAAATTCGGTCCAAAGAAGCGATTCAGCAGATAATACATCCTACTTAAGCATTTTTTTAAGCTCCTTAGCATTCTCTAAAGCATATCCATGGAAATCATTGTTAAAGTAGATATAGACTCGTTTTACTTGCGATTGGATACTTCTCACATACGAAGCCCAATCTTGTAACTGCTCTATAGTATATTTTGAAGCAAAGAGTTTCTCTGGCCCGTGCATACGTATATATGCAAAATCTGCAGTAACTTGACGAACTTCTGGATACCTTGATGACTGACTGGCAACGAGCGCAATATTGTATTTTCTTAATAGTGCATAGGTATCTTCATTGAACCAGTACTTATTTCTGAACTCAATTGCTACATCAAAAGAGTATGTTTGTTTTTTAACAACTGTTGTAAAAAAACAAAGAAAAGTCTCTAATAGTGTGATGTCATATTTAAAGCTAGCTGGTAATTGGATAACAATTGCTCCAAGTTTCTCTTTAAGAACTTGCGTTGTTTCGAGAACATAATGAATCTTTTTTCGTGTCTCCTCGTCCAATGAAAGTTTACGGATGTGTGTAATATCCTTATTAAGTTTCATTGAAAATTTATATGGTTCTGGTGTCATTCTGGACCAAGTTTTATATGTGGACTCACCAGCTATTCGATAAAATGATGAGTTATTCTCAACGGTATTAAAATACTGGGCATGATATCGGAGTTCGTTATATCCCTTAATTTCAGAAGGATAGAACAGACCAACCCAATCGTCATAATGCCAACCGGAAGTGCCAATATAAATTTCTGCATTCATAAACGCTACAATACGAAAGAGTATACGAGATAAAGATCATAATTTTGTAATATTCCTCAAATATTGTAATATATACTTATGGACCCTACTGCTCAACCACCAGGTTCAGCTCCTGCTGCACCACCACAATCGCAAACTCCTACCACTGGAGGCGGAGTTAATGGTGATAATTCGACCAATAATGGTGATCAGCCAATTGCTGCATTACCAAGTAGTCAAATCACGCAACAACAAGAAGCAGTGGAAGCAGTACAAGTGCAAGCAGCAAGCGCTGCACAAACCGCAAATGTGACTCAAGCTGCTGCGAGTGGTGGGACGATCACACAACCAACCTCCACCAATAGCAAAGGTGAATCATACGATCAGATTCGAGCGCTTGGAGAAAAAGTGGAAAAAGCACCAGTACCTGATGAACTTCGAAAGATTCTTGAAGATCGTATTGCTCGATTGGCATTAATCCGTTCTGGATCTGGGTTTATGAGTTCCACGTATATCATGGAATATGAATCAACTCAGCGTTATATTAATTGGGTAACTGGATTGCCTTGGATTAGTAAAAGTGACGATATCCTCGATTTAAAGAAAGCAAAGGAAGTCTTAGACCGTGATCACTTCGGATTGGAAATATTGAAGAATCGTATGCTTGAGTATATCGCCTCAATTATGCTTAATCTCCAAAATAACGGACCTGATTTTGCTACACAATCTCCAGTGCTTTGTTTTGTAGGATTGGCAGGTACAGGTAAAACAACATTTGCGATGTCAATCGCTGAAGCTCTTGGAAGGCAATTTGAGCGTATTCCTTTTGGAGGTATGGCTGATTCCCGTGTGCTCCGTGGACAATCACGTTTCTTCCCAGATGCAGAACCTGGACAAATTATCAAAAGACTTGTGCATGCAGGTACAAAAAATCCAGTGCTTCTCATGGATGAATTAGATCGTGTGACCGAAGCAGCTCGTGCTGACATCATGGGTGTTTTAATTGAACTTTTGGATCCTGGACAAAACAATGCGTTTACAGATCATTATGTGGACTATCCATTTAATCTTTCAAACTCTCTATTCGTAGCTACAGCAAACAATACGACTGCTATTTCAACTGCTGTTATCGACCGTTTGGAAATTATCCAAATGCCTTCTTATAATGATGAAGAAAAAATGCACATTGGACGTGATTATGTATTTCCAAAAGTAAGTAAACTTATTGGTTTAAAGCCTGAACAGCTCGTTATTGATGAACCTGTTTGGGAAATTATCATTCGTCCATTAGGATACGATCCTGGAATTCGTGGTCTTGAACGACTTGTAAACATGATGTGCAGAAAGGCAGCAAGAATGATTATCGCTGGTGAAGCCAAGAATATCAAAATTACTGCGGATAATCACAAACTTTTTACTTCAGAAGTCTAATCATAACTTGTGTTACATATCCCTCAGAGGTATACTATATCAGTTAATTTATGGAAAATAAAAAACCTACAACTAATCAAAAAAATGCTCCAGTACTTCCTTCAGTGTCATTCATGGCATTAGGTGGGGAAGAAGATGTCACGCGAAATATGTATCTTTATGAGTTTAAAGACCAAATACTTATTGTCGATTGTGGACTTGGTTTTCCGGATGAGGGAATGCTTGGCGTGAATTTATTACTACCAGATATAGCGCCGCTATTAGAATCTTTGAAGTCTGGGAAAAAGAAAATTGTTGGACTCGTTTTGACACATGGACATGAAGATCATATCGGAGGGTTACCATTTATATTGCCGCAACTTCCTGAATTCCCAATTTATGCATCACCACTGACTGCTGCTTTGGCAAATGAAAAATTATTAGATTATAAGATGAAGCCTATCATCAATACTGTCCAGTTTACTGATCCAGAATTACATCTTGGTGAATTTACCGTTTCATTTGTCCGAGTTACACATTCAGTTCCTGATAGTGCAAATATTATTATTAAAACGCCAGCAGGAAATTTCTTTCATGGAAGTGACTTTAAATTTGATTTTACTCCAGCGGATGGAAAACGAACTGATTTTCTTAAAATAACTCAAGCTGCACAAGAAGGTTTCATTTGTTTAATGTCGGATTGTCTCGGCTCTGAGAAGGATGGGTTTACTCCTTCAGAAATTCATCTAGCTGCAAACTTTGAGCGAGAAATGCGTGAATGTCCTGGGAAATTTATTGTCACCACCTATTCATCAAATATTTCTCGAATGAATCAGGTAATTCAAGCAGCAGAGAAGGTTGGGCGAAAGGTCTGCTTTGTTGGAAGATCTATGTTAAAAGTAAAGCAAATTGGAGAGAAATTGGGATATCTCCATATGAGGCCAGGAACTGAAATTGGAGTTACAGAAATTTCAAAATACAAAGCCAAGCAAGTGTGCTTAATAATCGCTGGGAGTCAAGGTCAAGAGAATTCTGCAATGACAAGAATAGCAGAAGGAGAGCATAAAGACATTATCTTGGATCCTTTAGACAGTGTGCTTTTTTCATCAGATACAATTCCTGGGAATGAACTTTCTGTGAATGCTCTTACTGACACAATCTCAAAAAGAGGTTCAAAAGTTTTACATAATTCTCATTTTGGAGGTACATTCCATGTCTCTGGACACGGTTCAGCTGGAGATCATATGCTATTGATTGCATTAACACAGCCGAAGTATTTATTGCCAATTAGCGGTACCTATCGGCACATGGTAAATTATCGAACGACTGCACAGAAAATGGGTTACAAAAGAAACGATATTTTCTTAGTCGAAAATGGAAGAGAAGTAATCTTTTCAAAACAAAGTGTGAAGTATGGTAAGAAAGTACCAATTAAGCATGTCTATGTCGATGAAGTCTCTGGGGAAGAAGTAGATAGTTTCGTCATTCGTGATAGAGAGAAGCTAGCAAAAGAAGGAATAATGATTATTATGGCAGAAGTTAAATCATCTGACGGACAACTCGCAGAAAGGCCTGAGATTATCTCCAGAGGATCTTCCTTTACAGATACGAAAGACCTTTCACAATCACTTACAACAGAAATTGAAAAAGTATTTTCCACAAAGAAAGATCAAGTTACTAATTGGTTTCATGTCAGACGAGCGATAGGAGAAATAGCAGAGAGGCATTTATACAAGAAATTTAGAACACGACCATTGGTCCTGCCCGTTGTTATCGAGGTATAACCCAAAAGATTGATATTCTTTGATGTCTTTACAACGCTTCTCCAATATGAATATACTAGTAATGTAGTATGAAAGATAGTGGAATTATTGTTGTCGGAGTTGTAGCAGTTGCTGCTGTAGCTCTTTCTGCAACAACCGCAATGAAACCCAACTATGATCCTGTTAATACAACAGCTGTTGATGCAGTAGCTTGTGTTGATTATGATCCTGCAAACACTGCAGATCAGGTCACATATAATGGTGCTAAGTTCAATCTCCTTAAAATAAACGCAGGTATCTCCGAAGATAAAGTACAACAAGATATGAAAAAAGTTGGTGTTGCAGCAGGTGGTAACGCTGATGGCAAGGACATGTATCTTGTCCCAGGTAAGAACTACTTCGGTGAGCCAATTGGTGAAGACTTTATCTATGTAGACTCAACAAAGAAGAACAAGAACATGCGACTATTTAATGTCTATATTAAAGACGGTGTAGCAATTCCTGATTTTGTAAAGAACTGTACAAGTAAAGGTGGAGAGCGCCAAACAGTTGATTACTGGAGAACAAGTCAATTTCCTCCGGCTGCATTTAACCAAACAGATGTAACAAACCCAGGAGCAGCCTTGAATGAGCCAGCGTATATTTATGCAGATATCAAAAGTACATTAAATACATTACAAGCACGTCAAGGTGTACAAAACGCTGGAACGTTATTTGTCCAATCACGTAATCAAGCGTATACATTGTACTATCATTTAGGCACAGTTTACCTCATTGATGGAAATGATGCGTATGAATATATCCCAACACAGCAGCCTGTACAGTTCTCAAGTGAAGCAAAAGAAAACCTTCAATTGAAGTGGTTCTATCTTGTCGATACCCCTGTATACAGTTGGTTTACACCAGATTGTAAGCCTGCGATCTATTTGTATCCTACACAAACGCAACAAACAGCAGTTAAAGTTGATGCAAAGGGTCCGTTAACCTTGACTATCCCACAATACCCACAGGGTGGATGGAATGTAACAGCTGAACCAGATGGAACTATCACATCAGGTGGTCAGGAATTCCCATACCTTTATTATGAGGCTGAAATTCCAGATTCATCGTTTAATAAACCAACAAAAGGGTATGTAGCATCTTATTCAGAACTTGATTCTTTGTACTCAACAATTCTTCCACAGCTTGGTTTGAATGCTAAAGAAACAAAAGACTTTAAGGAATATTGGAATAAATACCTTCCATTCTCACCATATTACTTTGTTGGAGTGATGCCTGTTTCTGAAGTTGATCAGATCGAAAAGCTCACAATTTCACCAAAGCCTGATACAACAATTCGTGTTCGATTGTTCTTCGAGCCTTTGAAGGACCGAAAAGTTGTTGATGCACCAACTGTTACAACTCCAACACGATCAGGCTTTACAGCAGTTGAATGGGGTGGCATGGTCAAACTTCAGAAAGACGCTAACTTCACTTGCTCACAATAGCTTTATATAAATTGCTAAAACCTTATTTACGCACTATAATAATACTATGCCCGGTAAACGTAGTAGTCGAAAAAAACCACTAAAGCTTAAGCTGAAAAAGAAAACAGTTTATAATATCTTCAGTCTTGGATTCTTCCTTGCTGGACTCCTTTTTTTGTTTGCACTTATTAATAAAAGTGAGTCAACACTCGTTGCTAGTACAAAGCTTGAACAAATGTTTGGTCCACTTGCAGTGCTCTTCCCATTTGCATTATTCTGCTTCGGTTTTCTCTTCTTAAGATTAAAGACATACCTCTCTCAGCTTAACGTTACCGTCGGTTATATGCTTGTATTTGTTTCCCTTGTTGGCTTAGTGCGGAGTGGTTCAGTCGGTGCTGAAATCTATTCAATACTCGAAGAAATAATCACACCTGCAGGTGCAAATCTTGTCTTTTTGGGAGGGTTACTTGTTGGTATTCTTGTATTCTTTGATACATCTATTGATGAAGTATTGCAAGCAGTTGCTGGTATCAAAGATGGTTTAGGCAGATTGGTTCCAACGCAATTATTCGCGTCGTTTAAGAAAGAGAAACCTCTACTTGCACAAGGTAAAGGTTTGCAGATTAAAGGTGGGCAAAAAGCTGAGGAAGAGGAAGAAAAAATTGCGCCAATGAAGGAAAATTCTCGTCCACCTGCGCCAGCTCCAAAGAAAGATCAGGATTTGGTTCCTGAAAAGCTTGTCAGTAATATTATTGCCGGAAGTGCTCCTGGAGTTTGGGAGTATCCTTCACCATCTCTTTTGTCTGAAGATCCTGGCAAAAAAGCTGAGCGTGGAGATGTGAAGAAAATTGCCTCAACTATTGAAAGTACATTGCAGAGTTTTGGTATTGATACGAGAGTCGCTGAGGCAAACCTTGGACCAGCTGTTACTCAGTATGCACTCGAAATTGCACTTGGTACAAAAGTTTCTAAAATTACATCACTTGCCAATGACTTGGCGCTTGCGACAGAAGCTCCAACAGGACAAATTCGTATTGAAGCTCCAATCCCTGGACGTAATCTTGTCGGTATAGAAATTCCAAATCGATCCCTCGAAGTCGTAACACTTCGATCTATGCTCACATCTAACGCGATGCAAAAAGCTAAGTCCAAATTAACTGTTGCACTAGGTTTAGATGTATCAGGAAATCCAATGGCTGTTGATATCGCAAAGATGCCACATTGCTTGGTTGCTGGTACTACGGGTTCCGGTAAGTCAGTTTTGAGTAATGCATTTATCGCATCAATCCTCTTTAGAGCATCTCCACAAGAAGTTCGTATGATTATGATTGATCCAAAGCGAGTTGAATTTACGATGTATAACGGTATTCCACATCTTTTGACCCCTGTTATTGTTGACCCGGCAAAGATTCTTTCAGCATTGAAATGGGCAATGAATGAGATGGACAGAAGATACAAAATATTTGCTGAGCGTGGAGTCCGAAATATTGATGGTTATAATGAACTTTCGGGTTTTCAAGCATTGCCATATATTGTTATTTTCATTGACGAATTGGCGGATCTTATGATGTTTGCGCCTGTTGAAGTTGAAGACGCGATTGCTCGGTTAGCACAGATGGCTCGTGCGACGGGTATTCATTTAGTAATTGCTACACAGCGCCCATCGGTTAATGTTATTACCGGCCTTATCAAAGCAAATATCCCATGTCGTATCGCTTTTAACGTGTCTTCCATGATTGACTCACGTGTTATCATAGATAGTATTGGAGCTGAAAAGCTCTTGGGTCGGGGAGACATGTTGTACATCCCTCCTGACCAAGCGAAGCCAAGTCGTATCCAGGGAACGTTTGTCTCTGAAAAAGAGGTAAGAACGCTAGTTGAATTTTTGAAGTCAAAGAACTATCCTGTTGAGTACACAGAAGAAATTGTTAGTCAGCCTCTACCAATGAAAGGTGCAACCGGAAAAGGTGGTTCGTCTGGAGGGTCTGATGGTAAGGATGGACAAATTGAGGAAGCAATTAATCTTGTTTTACAATTTAATACTGCTTCAGCGTCATTCCTACAAAGAAAAATGTCCGTTGGATATGCGAGAGCTGCTCGTATGATGGATCAACTTGAAGAGCTAGGCATTATCGGTCCAGCTGATGGCGCGAAGCCGCGTGAGGTTTTGCGACAAAATGCTCAAGATTATCTCTCGGGCCAACAGCAACAAGAACAATAAAAAAGTACTGCCTTTTTATAGCTGCCCTAGGATTTACCTATTGAAAAAATCTCGATAAAATAAAATGAGACAAGAATAAATATAATATGGTTAAGTTAGGACAAAGGCTACATACGTTACGAGTACAAAAGAAATTAACACTTGAAGAAGTGTCTCAGGCAATAAAGATAAAACCGATTTTTCTTTCTGCAATTGAAAAAGGAGAATATAACAAACTCCCATCTCCCGCGTATGCGCAAGGATTTGTCCGTAATTATGCAATATATCTCGGACTGTCCAAAGCTGAAATCACTGCACTTTTCAAAAGAGAATTTGATGAGAAGAAAGCGTATAAGGTTTTACCCGATTCTCTGGTGAAACAGGAAGAATTTCCACTCCAAAGACTACGCTTTCAGCAATCGCTTTTGCTTGCAGGTGCGGCTTTAGTTCTTTTTCTCATTTATTTATTTTTCCAATATCGCGCTGCATTTCTTCCGCCGTCGCTTACAGTTGATACGCCTGTTGCAAATAGTACTACTGCAAAAGAAATTGTTGTTTCTGGAAAAGCAGATAATAATGCCACCGTGTATGTTAATAATCAGCCTGTGACTGTGAGTACTGATGGAAAATTTAGTAAACGATTGACACTCTTCCCTGGTAATACAACAATTTCCATCAAAGCCACCAATCGTTTTGGTAAAGAAACTGTAGAGCAAAGGAATATCCTCGTAAAATAGCAGTTCTCTCGGATTGCTTGATTACTTTAGATGTCTTTAAGCATTCATTGATATAGTTCTTTCCTAATTTTTACTTGACAGAAGAGTTACGATTGCGTTACTCTTATTAAGTATGATAGATCCTGTCCAAATGGTCTTACTTCTTGTCATTCTCGTTTTGACGATCCTTTTAGTTATTTTAGGAGTACAAGTCTATTACATTCTTAAAGAATTACGAGAAACATTGGTCAAAACAAACCGAGTTCTCGACAATGCGGAATCTATCACTGAAAATATCGATGCGCCACTCTCAGCATTATCATCATTGGCGCTAGGTACAAAGGCAACATCGCTCCTGACCGTCGCAAAGTTCGTACAAAGCCTATTGGGTCGAAGTAAAGAATAAGAATCGCGAGGTGTACTTCCTGTAACTCTATCCCAGAAATATGGATCAAAAAGAGCAAAAGCATCAAGGCGGAGGAAATAGCTTCATTTTCGGAGTCATTGTTGGCGTGCTTATCGCACTCCTTTTTACTACCAAAAAAGGACGCGAAATTCTTCGTGATCTCTCTGAGAAAATAATTACAAAGCTCTCAAGTATGGAACAATACTCGAATCAAGCCGATGATATCTCTGAGTTATTTGATGAAATTGATGATGAAGAGGATTTCGTAAAATCTGATCCACAAGCCGCTGCTGCTGTTCAAAAAGAAGAACAGGTCGCAAAAGCCGTTGAAAAGAAAGTTGAAGTGAAAGAAACTCCCAAAGTTGTAGAAAAAATTGAGGTTGTGGAGAAAACGCCTGCGCCTAAAAAGGAAGTTCATAAAACAGCGGCTATTGAACGCCTTGAAGAACTAGAGTCAGAGAAGGAATCTGTCGAAGAAAGAATTGAGGCCCTTGATGAACCTGAAGAGAAAGCTCCACAAAAGGCAATTCAAGGCCGACGTTGGTTCAGGGGTTTAAAGAAAAAGAGTTAGCGTTTGTCTGAGGGCCTATTAGGTATGTATACTTTTTCTCCAAAAGCTTTTCTTTCAAAACTCCCAAACTTTAAAGCGCTAAGCATCCGATCTTCAAATCCTTGAAGGTCGCCATCAACTAAATCAGGATTAAATGCTGCATCTACATGAAGCAATCTCAAAGCAAAAGCTCGATGATAATCTACATGTTTGGGATTGCTTTGACTTTCCCTCGCAAGTTTTCTATTCATCCGAGTGAGCGTCTTTTGAGCATCCCCAATAAATTCCTCGACTTCATCTTCTGAAAATGCTGCGCCATCTGGGTGTACAAAAGAAAATCTTTTATCGAGATGTTCAATAATTCTATCTTGAAAAGATGGTTTTTCTAGATTAACATGTGTTTCTCTTTCCATGAGGGGTATTTTGTCACAGACTTATAGTAATGTCAAGTGAAAATTATTTAGAGGCCGTATTTTTCAATGTTTCTATTATGTTCATCCAGGGTCTTTGCATAACGGTTTGTACCTGTTTTATCAGTTATATAGAAAACATAATCTGTATCTGGTGCATTGATCACAGCTTGAAGTACTGCTAGTCCAGGATTTGAGATTGGAGTTGGTGGTAATCCTGGATGTGTATATGTATTGTATGGTGAATCTGGTGCAATATTTCTTGCCGCATCATTGAGCGTTGGCCACCAATCACGTCCTGTACCAGTTGCGTATTGCACCGTTGCGTCAATATCCAATGACATTCCTGCGTTAATTCTATTGAGCATAATACCGGCAACGATCGGTCTGTCTTCGTCATGCTTTGCTTCTCGTTCTACCATTGAAGCAAGCGTTACTATCTGTGTTTGTGGAAGATTACTATTTTTTCCTGCAGGAATGCTTGCGTATTTCTTATCGAAATTATCACGCATTGTTGTAATTACTAGATCAATATCTGCATCCTTGGGAAATGAATATGTATCTGGGAAGAGATATCCTTCCTGAGCAACAAGTTGTTGTCTCCATGATTCATCGTATGCCGGAAGTGACTCTTGCAAAATATCCGCAACCTCTTCTGCTCTCTTTCCTTCGGGTACAGTTATGGTGATATCATTGGTGGCAGTCTGCAATTCCTTCGCAACCTCAGAGGCGTTCATTGAAGGTGAAAGCGAAAATTCTCCAGCTTGGATTTTGCCATCAAGCCCTTGCTGTTTCAGGAATAAAAAAAAGATAATAGGATCTTTGATCAAACCCTCGGTTTTTAAATTATTTGCAACTTGTCTTACTCCTTCACCCTTATTAATTACAAAATTCTTTGTAGTTGCATCTGAAGGATCAGCTGGAGCTGTTCCATTGATCCACCATGCACCAATTCCACCAACGATAAGAGCTATTAAAACGATTAGAAACGAAAATTTTTTCATACCTTTATTTGTATGCGAATATTGGGAAGTGCGATAACGAGTCCTTTGCTTCATTTAAGTTATGTTCTTTCTCACTATACATTATAAAAGTCGTTTCACCAACTTCTACATGCTCGCGACTTTTCTTTAGTAAATAAATACCGCTTTTTTTCTGTTGCGGTGCTCCTAAGATCTTTGCAAGAAGTGTCGCATTTTTGCTATCAATCTCTTTTACAACTCCGGCAACTTTTGCTTTTACCTCATACTGATATTTCCCAGGTTGTAGATCTTTACTCATTATAGCAGAGTTGCCTCCTTGTGCTTTGATAATTTCGCGCATTTTCTTCAAAGCATGGCTACTGGAGAGAATATACTCTGCCCATTTTCTTCCATTTCCAAATTCTTCCTTTATCTTGTCTTGTAACTTTTTTGATGAATCTTCAAGGCATAAGTCCAAAACCATTCCAGCTAGATGTAAGCCTTTCTCTTCAAGATCAAGTGGTCTATCTGGAAGTTGCTCTAATACTTTGATTGCTTCTTTGGTTTCAAGTAACGGTCCGATGCCCCGGCCGGATGGTTCGTGTGTATCGTGGACATACACATTGAGCTTCACGTTAAATCTTTTCGCAAGATATTCGAATTTATGTTTAAGCAGCATTGCATCAGCTTTATTGTGGACTTTGACATGTTTTCCATACGGCACATCAATGACTATATGATTTGATCCAAAAGCAACTTTTTTGGCCATAATAGAAACAAGAATTTTATCAAAACTTTCAAGAAGGAGCGGTTCTTCAACTTGTATTAGGTCATCATCAGCTGGCGCGATATCAACTCCACCTCCCCAAACAATACATGCACCTGTCTCAGCTACTATTCGATAGATATCTTTTTTACCAAATGTCACTGGTGCTAAAACTTCCATATCATCACCAGTTCCGCCGGGAGTTGTAATTGCGCGGGATGAACTTTTTGGTATTGTAAATCCAGCAGCAGCCACAATTGGTGTAACGATCAATGTAGTTCGTGTTCCTGGTACGCCTCCTATTGAATGTTTGTCAGCGACAATACCTTTAAATTCAAGCTTTTCTCCTGTTTCGATCATTGCTTTAGTGAGAAAATACATTTCCTCATTTGAAAATCCTTTGGAGTAACCAGATGCAGCAAAGTAGGTTGTTAGTACTTGTGAAAGGCGATTATGGCTTATTTCATCCATTACCGCAAAAATTTCTTCGTAGTTGAGTCTTTTCCCAACGAGTTTTTTTTGTATGGCTTGCAGGGCAAGTTGTTCTTCAGTCATTATTTACCTTGGATCATTTGGATGGCACTTTTGAAAAAATTCTTAAGCATCGAGATAATAAAATACATTACTGTATTAATGACGCGGTTCACATATGGCCATATCTTCTTTAAGAAGATCATTACCGGTGATTGTTGTACATTCTCTTGCATATGTCATCCTCCTTTCTTTTATATTGTCTCAAGTTTAGCCTTTATTAGCAATCGTTTCCAGATAGTTCCCGGTGGAGTACAGGTAACTATTGTGAGATAACTCCCATCGACGTTTTGCTCAAAATAGTTTGCTTGTTCAGGATCGACAATTGAGATATCAATGACTTTGTAAGTATAAATCTGATTATTGATCGTCACATTAATTGCATCACCAATTTGCATCGTGTGGACGGTTGCAAAAATTGCTTTGTAGTTCGTCGGATCAAACCATTGCGGTAATGTCGAATGACCAAATATGGCTGCATTGCCTTTGTTTGGTGGTAGGTTTGTCCCAGGGAAATGGACCAAATGCTCATCGACATTATTACTAATCGTTGAAACATTTGCGTTTGTTATACCAAGCTTTGGAATAGAAATATAATAATTTGAAAGCTGCGACGCAACTTCCATCTCTTGATATGTTGTCGGCATCCATCCTTGAGAGTTATTTGCTCCAAGATTTCTCAATGAAGTTGCAGTATTTTTAAACAAGCTTTGAATATAATCCTGCGTGATTATTGTCTTTTGTGGAATAGGTGCAGCAAAAGATTGGCTTGCAAATGCTGGTTTAATATACAGTTCGTATGAGATAAGCGGAAAGAATGTATACATCCCGATAATAAGTCCGAGGACCGATGAAAATAATCCACTAAAACGAATTATCTTCCGAACATCTTTTCGGCTTCCTTTTTTGTACACTTGTGTTTTCATGGCAGGTTATTCAGTTTTTATCTCGACATTGATTTGATTTGGTAGTCGAGGGAATAAGTCAGGGATAATGAATATCGGTGGTGAGAACGTAATATCTGTTTTCGTGACCTGTGGAAGATTTGAAATTGTTTCTCTCGCTTGTCCCAGTGATTGATCTTTCACATTTTTGATGATGTCATTGGTATCCATCTCAGGAAGCTGTCCACCTTCTACAGTCACACTTGCCTCTGCTGTTTTGGGATCTTCCAAGCTTACATCCTCAACTGATCCCTTTACACTTTTTTCATCGAATGTGACATCGTCAGCATACTGCGCCTTTAATACAGTTAATCCATATTCCTTCAGGTCATCATTACTATACGCTAAGCCCTGATATACGACATTTCCTTTCAACGTGACCTTCGTTGCTTCGTCGCCTTCTTTTTTGTCGAAGGTAGCATTTTCAAGCGATGGTGAACTGACGACAGGAAGCACTGTCTCTCCGCTTTCAGCTTCCTCTGCAAGCTTTGATTGTGCTTCAGCTTGTCCTTTCTTCAGAATATCTGTTCGGAGCTTGTCCAAGTCACTCTTTGAAACGACAGTTACATTCTTGGTCGTTCCTCCTGAAAACGCATTGTCATTTCTCGCAGCAAGGGTACTTGCTGAACCGACAGTAAAGCGTGTTCCTGAAGGGACATTACCTTCAGTACCAAGATCTTTTGCAGTGACTGAAGCATCTGCATTTCCGGGTTTTGTTCCAGTGAAGATATCTCCTGTAGCTGCTGGTATCTTTGCTTCTTTATCTAGAAGGAAGACTTCGCCGTTGCTTGCACGAATTTCTGCACCTGAACTTAAAGTAACAGGATCATTGTCATTATTAAAGAATGTTACGGTTCCTTTTGCTTTTTCTCCAACATCCTTCTTGCCAGTAGCATTACCCGAAATCTCTGACTGAATTGATGCTGAAATACTCCGTGCGGCGATGACATTACTTGAAAAATTATTTGATTCATCACTCGAGAACGTTACGGTTGCTTGCTCGTTAACGATATTCGGCTTGACCGAAAGTGAAACAGTTGCTTTGACAATATTAATATAATAGAAGCTTGTGCCAATGATTATTATGAGGAGCGCTACGATCGGAAGGATAATCTTAATCGGTGCTTTTTTGCCACTCACGCTATTCATGAGCCCTCCGACATTAGGCATTTTTACATTCTTTGGAAGAGAAAGACTGGATAAGAATGGTACTTTGTCTGCCAGATTGCTGGATTTGCGTGGTCTCTCATCGTCATCATCGTCTCGATGATGTGTTTCATGATGTTGTGTATGCCCATGAGCTTCATGCTCTACCTCAGCATGGTGTTCTACTGGTTCATGATGTGCTTTCTGCGCGACTGGTTCTCCATCTACAACAAATCCGAAATCACCTGATTTCTCTTCAGCTGCTGGTACAGGCGCGATATTATCCATTCGAGGTTCATTTTCTTCTGATGGATTCTCTTCCATCTGCTCAGAATCCTTTTCTAGAGTTTCATTTTCTGGTTCCTGTACTTCATCAGCAATTGCTTCCTCCTCTTTCTTTTCTTCTTTGGTTAATTTCGGAAGTGCTTCATGATGAGGTTCTGAAACCGTAAATCCCATTTGGGTGGCAGCACCATACGTCAGTGATCTCGTATCAAAATGAGCGGGCAATACTGTCACTTGCGGAACATGCAAGAACGGAAGACTTTTACTCCATTGGTGCGATATAAATGCTTGGTTTGTATCCTCATCAGGCTTATTAAGATAAAGGATAATTCGAGCAGGCAAAACAGGTACAGTAAAGTGGGAGAGAAGCTTATCTACCGTGTGGGGAGCAGAATGCATGAGGGTACTACTTATCGTCTCAACGACTTTACCACCGCGTAAAAGACTGAGGACAATTTGTTTTTCTCCAATTTCAGCAAAGACTGCTGAGACAGGTGCTCCTTCTTCATCTTCAACCAGATGGGTGATTGCTTCGGTCGTGACCATAAATCCAATTGGTGAAAGATCGAGTGCATCACAAACCTTTTTGAGTTTATCCAAGTATTCTTTCTTTATCTTTTTCGTTTCTCGGTCGACCCATTTGTCTTTGACCCCAAAAACTGTTTTATGAGTTTCGATCTGAGGAGGCAGAACCTCTTCAGCACGACTTATGGTTTTGTCGACAGTAGTTATTATTTCTTCTAAGGTGAGATGTTCAATTGATTCTGGGAAGAACTCAGAATGTGTATTTAATGGTTTAAGCTTATCTTCAGTAGCTTTAAGGATAACCGCGCTTGCTTTATCTTCTGTAAGTAGCAAGGCTAAATAGTAATCGGAGTCGTCAGATTTAGAATTGAAAAAAGGGATAGGCAGTTTCATATTTAGTTTTAACGTTGGTTATTATCCAACAACAGCGTAAACCCGACGCATTTTATTGCCAAGGTTCTCCTGCTTTATTATCTTAAACGATTTTAGCTTTCCTGTAAATTCTACATGTGGTCCTCCGCAGAATTCGATTGAGTATGCAGCCTGAGAATCTTTGGAACTTCCTCCGATAAAATAGATTTTTGAAGTGTCTGCATAGGTATCTTCGAAAAGTCCAATTGCGCCAATCTTCTTTGCTTCTTCAGTCGGAATCATTTCGAAATGAACCGGGATATTCTCTTTAATCTTTCCATTAACGACGTCTTCAAGCTTCTGTACTTCCTCATCGGTAAGTTTCCGGTCAAAGTTGAAGTCAAAACGAAGTCGCTCAGTTGTAATGTTTGATCCTGATTGGTGCAATTGCTTGCCAAACATATCACGCAACGCCTGATGTAAAAGGTGAGTGGCTGTATGTCCCATGACTGTTTTCTCCTGATGATCTGCCAATCCTCCTCGGAATTTTTGTCCTGCACCTGATTTACTCAGGTTCTGATGCTTTTCCATAAGCTCAGCAAACTTTTGTCTATCGAATGTATATCCAAGACTTTCAACTTGCGTAGGGGAGAGTCCGTGCGAAGAGTAAAGGTAAAAGACATCTTCAGGCGTAATCTCTTTAATTCCGTCACTTATCTCTTTCCCGCCATACTTCTTGTCGATATAACCTTTTGCTTTATTCAAAGCTGTACTATATTTCTTTACTTCTTCCAAAATTGTAAGCTTAATTTCTTCATACTTCTGTGCAAGTTCAGGATCAGTTACTTTGTATTGACCCACAACTGTTTCGACAACCGGTGCAAGATCTTTTCCTCCAAGTCGTGAGAAATGATCATATGCTCTTCGGATCAAACGACGGAGAATATAGCCTTGTTCCTTATTTGCAGGCCGTACTCCACCAGCGATGATGAACGAGCTTCCTCCCATATGGTCGGCGATGATTTGCATAGACTTTTTGTTTTGGCTGTAAACTTCACCTGTTGCTTTCTCAATTGCTGCGATGGTTGGAGCAAAAAGTGATGTTTGAAACATATCGTGCTTGTGTTCTGCTGCTCCCAAAAGCCTTTCTAAGCCTCCACCAAAGTCAACATTTTGCTTTGGCAAAGGTTTAAATCCACCATTATCTTGCTTCAAATATTGCATAAAAACACTATTTCCAATTTCCCAGTATCGGCCGCAATCACAATTCACATGGCATGCTTCATCTTTAAATTGACTGTTCTCATGAAGTTGTAATTCAGCGCCAAAGTCATAAAACATTTCACTATCTGGTCCACCTGGTTCTCCAGCAGGCATTTTTTCCGGAGTTCCTGATCGTGACCACCAGTTCTTTTCAACACCGTATGGAAAAATCCGTTCGCCTTCTTTTGCATCAATACCAGCTTTCTTGAAAATATCTTTCCATAATTGAATGCTTTCAGTATCTGGTTCGATATCGTCATTGCCAGAAAAAACAGTGACATACAATCTTGAAGGATCAATTCCCAAGCCATCTTTCTTGTCAGTTAGAAATTCGAAGAACCAAGGAAGTTGTTCTTTCTTGAAGTAATCTCCAAGTGACCAATTACCCATCATTCGAAAGAACGTAGTATGTCGATCATCTCCGACCTCATCAATATCGACTGCGCGGAAACAGTTTTGTACATTTACAAGTCGTGTCCCCAATGGATGTTCTTCTCCCAATAGATAAGGAATAAGTGCCTGCATCCCCGAGCTTGTAAAAAGGGTTGTAGGATCATTTTGTGGGACAACTGGTGCATTGGCAATTCTTTTGTGCCCACGCTTCTCATAAAATGCAATATATTTTGTAACTATTTCAGATGCGGTCATAGTAGACTATTATTATAGCATGCAAGAGGGAAATATTTAATCTTGTTCTAAAAATTGATAAATAATTTCTTCTGCATCACGTAACGTTGCATAGGTCTTAAGGATAAAATGAGGATATACTTTTGCTGCACCTCTGATCATTGGCGAAACACTTGCTAACCGATCAGTATGAACTAGACCAAGAATTGGTGTTTCATTCAGGCCTAGTTGCGGTTTCAGTACAGCATGTTCGATCTCCATACCAACTCCTGTTGTTGGGCCGTTAAGGAGCGCTACCACATGCGTTGCTTCGTCGAGTAATCCAATAAAATATTTGTATCTTGCCTCGTCCTGTTCTTCAGATGAGAGCTCCTTCCATGCATCAAGGGAGATGTTGTATTTTGTTCCTTGTTTCGCAAAATATGCTTCTCGTTCTCCAATTAATCGAGGGGATATTGCTACATGTGGGTCGAGAACGTCTGCTCCAAGACTTTCAATATAGCTAACTAATTTTTTGGGGAATTGCAGATCATGTTCAGGCGTGCCTGTAAGCGATCCTGAATAATAGACCCGTTTATCTGCAAAACGTTTAGTCATTACCTGAACACTATACCACTTTGATGGTATGCAATCAATTTAGTACCAAAATGCACTAAAAGTATTGACAAGAGTTTAGACTATGTGATATAAACGATT
Organism: uncultured Gammaproteobacteria bacterium; assembly: GCA_965230895.1. Taxonomy (GTDB): domain Bacteria; phylum Patescibacteriota; class Microgenomatia; order Levybacterales; family UBA12049; genus JACDET01. Next base: position 1,009,200 of record OZ246394.1, on the reverse strand, counting down.
AGCTCTCATTTACCGATGAAGATACAAGGGTTTTGCCCTTTGTATCTTTTTTGCATGAATAGCGATACCTGCCTACCATTAACTACCGATGCCTAAGCAATCAGACGCACAAGACAATATTAAATACGTTCGCCAGAATTGGGGAAAAGATTATAAAGACCTACCAAAGTTAGATCTCTTGGCAGTCCAAAAAGCGTCGTACAAACTTTTTCAAGAACAAGGTATCCCTGAAATCCTTAAAGAAATTACTCCAGTAGATGATTTTACAGGAAAGAACTGGTCTCTCGAATTCCACGAGCACAAAATTGGTAAACCAACTATTACTCCGGAAATGGCATTATATAAAGGTTTAACATACAACGCTCCTTTAACAGTTGGTGTAACACTCACAAACAAAAAGACAGGCGAAAATCACAAAGCAGAAGTTTTTCTTGGTGACATCCCTCAAATGACAACACGAGGAACGTTCGTTGTAAATGGTATTGAACGTGCAGTGGTTAATCAGCTTGTCCGTTCATCTGGTGTTTTCTTCACAGGAACACAAGATCCAATCACAGGAAAGACTCTTTACTCAACAGAAATCCGACCAGTACATGGTTCATGGTTGGAATTCGCAACAACTCGATACGGTACTATTACTGTAAAGATTGATCGCCGACGAAAGTTCTTGGCTACAACATTCCTTCGAGCTTTGGGTATTTCAGATAATGATGCAATCAAAGAAAAGTTCAAAGATGTAGCGGGTGAAGCAGGTGCACAATTAATCCAGAATACATTAGCAAAAGACGAAACAACAAGTGATACTGAAGCATTGATCGAAATCTTCCGAAAGATGCATCCAGGTGAACCAGTTGTTTTGGACAAAGTACGAGAATATTTCACAAATCTTTTCTTTAATAACCGACGATACGATCTCGGTGTTGTTGGACGATATAAGATCAACAAAAGACTTAAAGCCGTTGAAGGATTCGAACCATCAGAAGAACATGTTTTGACAATTGAAGACATCATCGCAACCCTTTCATACCTTATGAAGCTTGAAGCTGGTACAGGTAATACGGATGATATTGATTCTCTTTCAAACCGACGTGTTCGAAGTGTAGGAGAATTAGTTGCAATCAATGCTTTCCGCGTTGGTGTCCTCCGTGTTGAAAGAAGTATCAAAGAAAGAATGTCACTTTTGCAAGCTGACGTTCCAGTTACTGTTGGAAATCTTATTAATGCGCGACCAATTATGGCTGCAATCAATGAATTCTTCCGAACTTCACAGCTTTCAACAATTCTTGACCAAACAAATCCACTTTCTGAAATTGACAATCTTAACCGTTTGACGGTTATGGGTACAGGTGGTATTTCACGAGAACGTGCAGCCTTCTCTATCCGTGATATCAACTCTTCACAATATGGAAGAATTGATCCTATTCGAAGTCCTGAAGGTCCAAACATTGGTTTGGTTACATACTTTGCATTGTATTCAAAGGTTAATGACTATGGTTTCCTCGAAGCACCTTATCGAAAAGTTGTTAAGGATGGAAAGAAAGTCCGAATTAGTGACGAAATCGTTTACTTAAGTGCAGACGATGAAAGAGAAGCATATATCACTCACGCTGGTGTAAGTATTGGCGAAGATGGAGAAATCCTTGATGAGCGTGTACCAGTTCGATACAATGGAGACTTTACTGAAGTTGATCGAGAAATGTTGCAATACATTGATGTTGTTCCACGACAAGTTGTCGGTACTTCAGCATCACTTATTCCATTTATTGCTCATGACGAAGCGAATCGTGCATTGATGGGTACTCACATGCAATGTCAAGCTGTTCCACTTATTAATCCACAAAGTCCAGTTGTTGGAACAGGTATGGAATCAGACATCTCAGAAGTAATGGGTCGTGTTATTAAATCTCCATTTGACGGTAAAGTTATGTATGTAGACGCTGATAAAGTAAACATTGAAAGTCAAACTGGTGAAACAATGTCATTCCCAATTCAAGCATTTGAAAGAACTTCACAGGCAACATCATATACGCAAAGAGCAATGGTTACACAAGGCCAATTGATCAAAAAAGGTGATGTTCTTATCGATGGTCCTTCAAGTCAGCTTGGAGAACTTGCGCTTGGCCGAAATCTTTTGATTGCATATGCATCTCTTGATGGACTTGGTTATGAAGACGCTATCGTTATCTCAGACAACCTTGTTAAGCAAAATGCGCTTTCAAGTATTCATATCGAAAAGTATGAAGCAGCAGTGGTAGAAACAAAGCTTGGACCAGAAGAAACAACACGAGATATTCCAAATGTGAGTGAAGAAGATCTCGCAAACCTTGACGAAACAGGTGTCGTCGTGTTAGGATCCGAAGTCTCACCTGGAGACATTCTTGTTGGTAAGATTGCGCCAAAGGGTGAAACTGAATTAACAGCAGAAGAAAGACTTTTGAGAGCAATCTTTGGTGAGCAAGCACGAGAAGTTCGAGATACTTCACTTCGAATGCCTCACGGAGAACGAGGAACTGTTATTTCAGTACAAGTGCTTGACCGTAAGCAAGGTGATGAATTGGAACCAGGAACAATGCGAAAGATTATTGTTGAAGTTGCTCAATTCAGACACGTTTCTGTTGGAGACAAGCTCGCTGGACGACACGGTAACAAAGGTATTATTTCAAGAATCCTTCCAGTAGCGGATATGCCTCACTTGGAAGATGGTACACCGATTGATATTATTATCTCTCCTGTATCTATCCTTGCTCGTATGAACCTTGGACAGATCATGGAAGCTCACGTTGGATATGCAGCGCAAAAGCTTGGAATGAAAGTTGGAGTTCCAGCATTTGAAAAGATTGACGAGCAACGAATGATTGATCTTTTGGAAGAAGCAGGCTTGCCAGTTAATGGTAAAATGAACTTGATTGATGGTAAGACTGGTATTCCATTTGAAAATCCAGTAGTAGTTGGTATAGAATACATTATGAAGCTTATCCACATGGTTGAGGATAAGACTCACGCACGTTCTACTGGACCATACTCACTCGTTACACAGCAGCCACTTGGTGGTAAAGCACAAATGGGTGGACAGAGACTTGGAGAAATGGAAGTTTGGGCTCTTGAATCACATCGAGCGCGATACATCCTTCAAGAAATGCTTACAATCAAATCTGACGATGTCGTTGGTCGTGCGAAAGCTTTTGAAGCTATCGTTAAGGGAACAGATATCCCAACACCAAAGGTTCCAGAATCATTTAAGGTATTGATTAAAGAATTGCAATCACTTGGTTTGAATGTTGTTCCAGTTGGAGCAGTTGAAGAACAAGAAGAGGTTGAAGAAAAAGCTGAAGTTGCATCTGAAGAAATCAAAGAAGAAGTACAAGAACTTGAAGAATCACTTGATGCAGAATCAGTAGCTGAAGAACCAGAAGCAAAAGAAGTAGAGCCTGAGTTAGAAGTTGAACCAGATGATGCTGATCTTGAAGCAGCAGCTGAGGAAGAGGTTAAATAACTATGAATAATAGAGACAAAAACAAAAATATATTAAAAGATTTAAATATTGCTGATTTCAAATCATTGAAGCTCCTTTTGGCTAAAAATGAAGATATCATGCAATGGTCATATGGCGAAGTTACAAAGCCAGAGACTATTAACTACCGAACACTTCGACCTGAAAAGGATGGTCTTTTCGATGAAAGAATATTTGGACCTACGAAGGACTGGGAATGTTACTGTGGTAAATACAAGAGAATCCGATACCGAGGAATCGTTTGTGACAAATGTGGTGTTGAAGTTACTCTCTCACGTGTTCGACGTGAAAGACTTGGTCATATCACTCTTGCATCACCAGTTGCACACGTTTGGTTCTTTAAAGGTGCTTCAAGTGCACTTTCACTTCTCTTGGATATCCAACAGAAGAGTCTTGAATCAATCATTTACTATGCTTCATACTTAATCACAAATATTGATGAAGAAAAGAAGAAAGAAGCTCTTGATACATTTGTTGAAACAATGACAAAGCGAAAAGATGCTTTGACTGAGCGAATGGATACAGAAGGTGAGAAGATCACTGCTGAAGCTGAAGAAAAGAAGAAAGAAATTAAGAGTAAAGGTTCAGACGAACAAAAGCAATTGATTGAAGAAGAAATTGATCTCGCAGCACGACAAAAATTGACTCGAAATTCAGAATCTCTTGAAGGAGAACTCAAGAAATTAGACGAAATCTCTGATACGTTCACAAAGCTCTTGAAGAGTCTTCGAGTTGGAAGTGTTCTTTCAGAAGATGAGTACTTCAAGCTTCTTGAATACGATACACCAATCTTCTTTACAATTAAGACTGGTTCAGAAGCACTTTTGGAAGTTGTCACAAAGTTGGATATTCCAACATTGATTGCAAACCTCCGAACTGAAGCTGAAAAGGCAAGTGCACAACGATACTTAAAGCTTGTTAAGAGACTTCGACTTCTCGAAAATATGCGAAAAGCTGATATCACTCCAGAAGCTATGGTTATGACTGTACTTCCTGTTATCCCACCAGATCTTCGACCTATGGTTCAGCTTTCAGGTGGACGATTTGCTACATCTGATTTGAATGATTTGTATCGAAGAGTTATCAACCGAAACAATCGTTTGAAGCACCTTCTTGCGCTTGGAGCTCCTGAAATCATTTTGAGAAATGAAAAGAGAATGCTTCAGGAATCAGTTGACGCGCTTATTGATTCATCACAGCGAAGTTCACAGACAATGTCTTCAGCACTTCGATCACTTTCTGACATGCTTCGAGGTAAGCAAGGACGATTCCGACAAAATCTTCTTGGAAAGCGTGTTGATTACTCAGGACGTTCAGTTATCGTTGTTGGACCAGAACTTAAATTAAACCAATGTGGTCTTCCAAAAGAAATGGCGCTTGAAATGTTTAAACCATTCATCCTTCGAGAAGTTATCGTCCGAGGTTTGGCTACAAACATTAAGTCAGCAAAACGATACATCGAAAAGCGACCACCAGAGGTATTTGATATTCTTGAAGAAATCACAAAGAATCATCCAGTTCTTTTGAACCGTGCTCCTACCTTGCACAAACTCGGTATTCAAGCATTCTACCCAGTTTTGATCGAAGGAGCAGCTATCCAATTGCATCCTTGTGTATGTGCAGGTTACAATGCTGACTTTGACGGTGACCAGATGGCTGTACATATTCCATTGTCTGCAAAAGCACAAGAAGAAGCGATCGAACTTATGATGCCAAATCATAACCTTTTGAAGCCAGCTAGTGGGGATCCTATCACACTTCCAAATAAAGAAATGGCTTTGGGTACTTATTACCTTACAACTCTTGATGAAACGCTTCGAAAGAGTGAAGAAGATCAAGTACACTTTAGTGATACTAATTCAGCACTTTTGGCATATGACATCGGAAAGGTTCGAATGCGCCAACCAATCACAGTTCGTATAACAACACATGATGGTGTCTCAAAAACTCTTGAAACTTCAGTTGGTCGAATCAAGTTCAATGAACTTCTTCCAACAGATTACGGTTATGTAAACGAAGCTATCAATGCAGGCGGAATCAAGAAGCTTATCACTCGATCTATGAAGATCTATGATGGTGATACGGTTGCAGCACTTATCGACAAGATTAAGAGCCTCGGATTCTTCGGTGCAACTATCTCAGGTGTATCTGTAAGTATGTTTGATAACGAAATCGTACCTGAAAAGGATGCGATGATCAGAGAAGGTGAAAAGAAAGTTGCAGCTATTGACCAAGAATATCAGCAAGGTTTGATCACTCTTTCTGAAAAGAAGAGACTTAGTAACGAAGTTTGGATGAAAGTTACAAATACAGTTGGAGATATCTCATGGAAAGCTTTGAAGCCAAACAATCCAATCAAGATCTCTATCGATTCAGGAGGATCCCGTGCAGGTCTGGAACAGCTTAAGCAGCTTTCTGCGCTCCGAGGGCTTATCGTTGATCCTATGGGTAAGATCGTTGAACTTCCAGTTAAGTCTAACTTCCGAGAAGGTCTTTCAATCTTTGAATACGTAGCTTCAGCAAGAGGTTCACGAAAAGGTTTGACTGACTCAGCTCTTAAGACAGCGAATGCAGGATACTTAACTCGACGTCTTGTTGATGTGGCTCATGAAGTTATCATCCGAGAAGAAGATTGTGGAACTGAAGAAGGAATTACAATTGTTCGAGGTGAAAAAGAAAGAACTGCAGCATTTGGTGATAGACTCATGGGTCGTGTTCTTGCACAGAATGCAATGGCAAAGAACTCAAAGAAGATTGCTATCAAAGCTGGAGAAGAAGTTAATGAAGAAAATGTTCACCTTCTTGAAGAACATGAAGTTGAAGAAGCAGTTGTACGATCACCTTTGACATGTGCACTTCCATACGGACTCTGTGCATCATGTTATGGCTGGGATCTTTCAACAAAGAAGAGAATTGGTCTCGGAGTTCCAGTCGGAGTTATGGCTGCACAAAGTATCGGAGAACCTGGAACTCAGCTTACCATGCGTGTCCGCCACTATGGTGGAGTTGTTATGAGTGACGTGACACAAGGTTTGCCACGTGTTGAAGAACTCTTTGAAATGAGAACTCCAAAGAATTTGGCAGCTGTTTCAGAAATCACTGGTAAGGTTAAGATTGAAACAAACAACGAAGGACACGTTATCACTGTTAAGAATACAAAGATCAAACCAATTGAGTCACAAGAATACTTCGTACCATTGTCTGCGACATTAAAAGTACAAGATGGTGAAGAAATCAATGCAGGTACAGCTCTTGCAGAAGGTGACTTGGATCCAAAAGAAGTTTTGAAGATTGGTGGACTCTCAATGGTCCAGAGATACCTTATTACTGAAGTTCAAAAGGTATATGAATCACAAGGTATCGGTATTAACGACAAGCACTTTGAAGTTACTATCCGAAAGATGTCTGATAAGATCATCGTTGAAACTGTTGGTGATACATCACTTATCCCAGGCGACTTCGTAACAAAGGCACGATTTGAAGAAATGAATGCAGAAGTTCTCTCGGAAGGTGGAGAACCAGCAACAGGTCGACAAGTTATCTTAGGTATTACTAAGTCAGCGTTGTTCTCAGATTCATGGCTCTCAGCTGCATCATTCCAAGAAACAACAAAGGTTTTGACAGAAGCAGCACTTGAAGGTCGAGTCGATAAGCTCCTAGGTTTGAAGGAAAATGTTATTATTGGACGACTCATCCCAGTTGCTGGTATGAGTGGCAATTTTGAACCAGAGGAAGAAGAAGGCGGATCAAATGGTTCTGGAGAAGAATCAAATGATGAAGTTAGTGAAGAACCAAAAGAAGATGTTACAGAAGAATCTCCAGTTACTGAACCAGAAACTGAAGATGCACCTGCTACTGTCTAAAGTATAACGTTTAAGACCCGACTGCCAGTTTGGCAGCAGTAAGTATTAAATATACTGAAGCGCGAGTTTCTACTATTTAAACTTCCAACGGCTAACTACAGCGTACTTTGTGGGTAAAATGTGATATAATACCAATTATGCCAACACTTGCACAGTTAACTAAAAGAGGAAGAGTAAAAAGAGTCGGAAAAACCAAAGCAACTGCTTTGAAAAGGCTTTTTAATTCAAAGGATCGCGCGTATGTGGCTGCAGATGCTCCACAAAAGCGTGGTGTTGTAACTTTGGTTAAAACAATGACACCAAAGAAGCCTAACTCAGCGCTTCGAAAAGTAGCCCGTGTAAAGCTTTCCAATAAAATGGAAGTTACAGCGTACATCCAAGGTGAAGGACATACGCTTTCTGAGCACGGTATCGTTCTTGTCCGAGGCGGTCGCGTCCGAGATTTGCCAGGTGTTAAATACCATGCAGTTCGAGGGAAATTCGATCTTCTTGGTGTAGAAAAACGAAAGACATCACGAAGTATCTATGGTACAAAGATGCAGAAAGCTGCAGCATAAAATAGTATATGAGACACGCTAAAGTAACAAAAAGAGTAATTGCCCCAGACACAATCTACAATTCATTTGTAGTTGCGAAGCTTATCAATTACATCATGATTGATGGTAAAAAGACTATCGCGCAAGCACAAGTGTACAAGGCATTTAAGATCCTTGAAGAAAAGGGTGAAGAGCCATTGAAGGCTTTTGAAAAGGCTATGCAAAACGTTGGTCCAAAGATTGAAGTAAAAGCTCGTCGTATTGGTGGAGCGAATTACCAAGTCCCTACAGAAGTCCGTGCAGAAAGACGTATGTCGCTTGCACTCCGATGGATAATTGAAGCAGCTCGAAAGCGACCAAACAAAGAATATCACACATTTGCTGAGAAATTAGCTGCAGAACTCTTAGCAGCTCTTGCAAACGAAGGAGAGGCAGTTCGAAAGCGAGAACTCGCACTCAAGCAAGCAGAAGCAAACAAAGCATTCAGTTCATTCCGCTGGTAAACACAGTTTGTCTCCAACATGAACCGCTTTCAGAGCGGTTTTTTTATGCTTCAAATTGACTTAACTCAGTGTTCTCTTATATGATTATTTTTAATGGATGCAAATGCAGAGAAACAAGGACAAATAGAGGCTTCTATTAAAACGCCAAATGTTCGTCCGAGTAATTATTTCCAAGGCTTATTTTATGGGCGGATTAGCAGATTAACGTTCTTTTTAGGATATCTTTTTGTGGGGGTTATGACGTTTATTCTCTATTTCTTTATTGGTTTTCTCTTGGCTATGGTGAGTGATGCTGTAAATGGCGATAGCAGGAGCTTTCTTGGTTCGCCTTGGCTAAATCTCATTGCAATACCTACGATTTTCATGAATATCTCCCTTTCGGTAAAGCGATTTCATGATGTTGGACATGATGGATCTTCGGTAGTACTGTTACTTATTCCTTTTGTTAATATCTTTTATTCCTTTTGGCTTATTTTCAAGCAAGGGGAACAATCAGAAAACCAGTATGGACCAAAACCTCCTCTTTTAGACTTCAAAGCTTTTATCGGCAAATGATTTATCGTTGACTTCATGTGTTATCATAGTGGCACAATGGTTGAGCGAGAAGAATTCCATATCCCGTACGATAGTGAAGATCTGCGTGAGGAAATAGCACGAGTTGATTCACTTGGTAAGTTCCGTTATGTCCTGCATGATATTTTACCTGGTGTTCCGGTTGATGCATTTACCTATGACTTTGCAGCGCAAATAGATCTTCGAGCAAAGTTTGAACAATATGGCCATAAAACGAAGACGGATAAAGAGACTCCAGTTATTATTTTAAAAGAGCCTGGGTCAACAAACGCTGGTACGGAAACAATTGGTGGGACTACTGCAATTGAACCATATAGATTCCGATTAGATGATGCAGATCACATCTACTATTTTAATCGTTTTCCCAAGCAAGAACCTCTACATGTTCGATTTATGGATACTGAAACGCAAATCTTTCCGCCATCAGTACATAGCATTCATCCCTTACAAAGAGTTCCAGTTAGTGGTGGTATGTCTCAATCATATAGCTATGAAAAACAATTATGGCTTCCGAGCAATCAAGGAATATTTAGAGGTGTTGGAATACATAGTAGAATGCGATGGAATCCTGCTACTCCACGGTGATACTGAGAATTTTATCTCCAATTTGCATCTTGTTTACCACATCCATACCGCTTGTAACCATCCCAAAGTTCGTATATTGTTGATCAAGATGTGATGCTTCTGATTTTGTGATAAAGAATTGTGAGTCATTCGAAACCCTGATATCTGCTCCACGTGCAATTCCCAGAGATCCGGCGACAAATGGTTTTGTATTTAATTCTGTCCTCATGAGGCCGCCTCCTGTGCCATCTCCTTTTGGATCACCGCCTTGTACCACCCAATCTTCAACTCGATGGAACGTCAGATTCTTATAAAATCCGCTTTTGCTTTTATCGACAAAATTCTTTACAGTATTTGGAGCTTCTTTTCCATATAAGGTTGCTTCAATATCGCCTTTGGTTGTCTTAATCACTGCTGAATATGTTGCTTTCATACCTTCTTCAACGCCAAATGTCGGCTGAGCGCCTGTCTGTTGCCCTTGAACTTGGCCTTGTTGTTGTGGTTGCTGCTGCCCTTGGCCATTTCCCTGATTCATATTAAAATTCATTGTCTGACCATCAGGAGGGATAGTTGGAGTTTGAGTGGCATTTGTTGTCTTGCCATTTTGTTGCTGGTTGGCATAGATGATCGCGATGAAGACACCGACAATGAGTACAAGAAGAATATAGTGGAATTTTTTCATTGTTTTCCTATTGTAACACATATGTTTTCGCTGAGCGAACAAAGTGAGTCGAAGTGGATCATACATTTATTTGCCTTCGACAAGCTTAGGCAAGATTGTTTAAAAATGGCTTTCGAGCCTGTTCTCTGCTAAAATAGCAGCATGCAAACATTAAATCATATACGTAATTTTGCGATTATCGCGCATATTGATCATGGGAAATCTACATTATCTGATCGGCTCTTGGAATATACGCATACAATTGCCAAAGATAAGTTGCAAGAACAGTTCCTTGATCAAAACGTTATTTCTCGAAAAAGAGGTATTACGATCAAACTTGCACCTGTGCGAATGAATTATAAACGTGGTGATGAAACCTATCAATTGAATTTGATTGATACCCCTGGCCATGTAGATTTCTCATATGAAGTTTCTCGTACATTGGCAGCATGCGAAGGTGCTGTATTGCTTGTTGATGCGACGCAGGGAATCCAAGCGCAAACTGTTGCGCATTATCAAGTTGCGAAAAAAGAAGGGCTTGTCATGATTCCTGTTCTTAACAAAATTGATCTGCCAAATGCTATGACAGAATCTGTAGTGAAAGAGCTTGAAGCATTTGGATTTAAAAAAGAAGAAATACTTTTTATCTCAGCAAAAACAGGTGAGAACGTCGATAAATTGCTTGAATTAATTGTTGATAAAATACCTGCTCCACAAGGGAAAGTTGATGCACCATTGCGAGCGCTTATTTTTGATTCTGTTTATGATGAATATCGGGGAGTTATAGCATACGTACGTATCATTGACGGTAAAATATCGAAAGGTGATTCTGTCCAGTTTTATCAAAACAAACTGAAAAATACTGTCGTGGAAGCAGGAACCTTTACGCCATTTCTTAAAGAAGCTGAAGCATTAGAAACAGGTGAGATTGGTTATATTGCCTGTGGAATCAAAGATATTCGTCAGGCACGTGTAGGAGATACTGTCATTGATGAAGGATCAAATGTTGAACCTTTAGCTGGGTATGTTACTCCAAAACCGATGGTGTTTTTTGGTATGTATCCAACATCTTCAGATGATTTTGTGAGACTTCGTGAAGCGCTCGGAAAATTGGAATTAAATGATACAGCACTTACATACACCGATGAATACTCTGCATATTTAGGAAGTGGATTCCGTGTAGGGTTTCTCGGACTTTTGCATGCTGATATTGTGAAAGAGCGATTGAAGCAAGAATATGATTTGGACCTCCTACTCACAATGCCTCAAGTACTTTACGAGACTCGCGAGAATGGCGATATCTACGAACCATATATGCTTCTTAACATTTACGCGCCAGCGGAATACGTAGGGAGTATTATGACGGTTTGCCAAAAGAAAAAAGGGTTCCTTTTGGATATGCAATATCATGAAGCGTATGCAGTTCTTTCATATGAGATGCCATACAGTATGTTCATCCGCGGGCTTGATGGTGAAATTAAATCAGTGACTGCTGGTTTTGGATCATTGGATTATGAACTTACAGATTACAAACAAGCGGACCTGGTGAAGTTAGATATTCTTATTAATACGAATCCAATCGATGTCCTTTCAGAACTTGTTTATAAAGATGAAGCAATTTATGTGGCACGTCAAAAAGCTGAAAAATTGAAAGATTCACTTGATCGTCAACAATTCCGTCAAATCATCCAGGCAACTGTAAATAACAATATTGTTGCTCGTGAAGAAATCCCACCGTTTAGAAAAGACGTTTTGGCAAAGATGAGTGGAGGAGACAGAACTCGAAAAGATAAACTTCTTGAAGCGCAGAAAAAAGGAAAGAAGCGTATGATTCAGCAAGGGAAAGTCTCTCTCCCACAGTCGGCATTATTCTCCATGATTTCGGATAATAAATAGATTCTTGTATCCTTGAGCTAGATTGTGATATATATAAATTATGTCTGAGTTAGGTGAATTTGGAGGAGTTGATACTTTACCTGAACCAAAAATTGGTGATGGTCGAAGGAGTGATCTCCCTGATGAAATGAAACCTGTTGCCTCCGCCTTTGGAGAGTTTAATTCCCTCACAACATATGATATTGGATGTAAACCTGTGGAAGTGATCCAAGGGAATGGTGTTGTCATGTTTGAATCAAGCGATAAAGATGAAACCATCACAAGACAAGTCACAATCGGAAGAACACCTGAAGATATAGATTTAGAAGATGAAACAATGAAAGGTGCTGGAGAAAAAGGTCACTATCTTATGCATATAAGAAAAGTTTACAAAGACAAGTCTGATCCGTATAAACCAGCACAAATGAAAGAAGAATTTAAATTTCTCGATAGTGTTGAATTAGTAGGAAGAGAAGTGAAAAAGGGAGATAACATGACACAGTTCAATGTTAATCCAGTTCGAAAACAAGCACTCAATATTCCTGGCATTGTGCGAAATGTCTACGCACTGAATTAATCTCTTAACAACTCTACAAGAAAAGGGAATGTATTATATTTCGGATCCATGCTTTCACTGAAATGCTTTTGGCCTTTCAAGATAATTAATTCACCGTTCAATTTTTCGGCCAAATATTCTGCTTGTTCTAATCGTATATATGGATCATTATCGGAATGAATTAATGTCACTTCTTTTACTTGCTCTTTAATCTTTTCGAAATCAAAAGGTTCTTCAAAAAGTTCTTTCAACGAATCCCATCCCAAATCATTTCGGAAAGCACCGACGAGAACTATCCGTTTTACAATAACATCCTTTGGTAAAGATTGGAGAAGACCAAGTATTGCTACAGCTCCTGACGAATGCCCTATTAAAACGGTTTCTTCATTAAGCTCAAATTCTTTTTGCTCACCCAAATATTTATTATAGCGTTTGATATTGGGTTTATTTGCTTTGGGTAAATTGGGGACCCAAACGCTCCATCCTTCAAATTCTAATTCTTCTTTCACCCAAGGAAACCAATTATCTTTGGAAGTTGCATCTGTGCCGTGTAGTATTATCGCATTTTTCATTATAAAACGGATTCTCCTCCTTTCGTTTTTGTGGTAGCTTCTACAATGACAATAGGTTTCTTATATTCACTTGCAACTCTCCGGACGCGTGCTTCATCAATAGGACTTCCTGCCTCTTTTAGTAAACGGTGTAACTTCTGAATTCGATGATAGTGTTCTGAGTACATGCTTACCGAAGTATAGCAGACTGTTAGAGGACGAAGAAGAGTAATCCTCCACCAACGATGAGCATAAGGACTGCGACGCCAACGCCGATTGCTGTCTCTGTTGCTCCTGTTGGAGGCATAGTTGGAGTGAGAACTACATTACCACCGCCAGTGTTTGGTGCAGGACTTGCACTGTTACTTGCTTCAGTTACAGTAATAGTTTGCTTACAAGTATCACTTGGCAGACTTACTCCAGCAGAACTATCTGTCAAAATTGCAGTTGCTTGATATGTTCCAGGATTGTTGTATGTATGTGATGCTTGTACGTTTACAGAAGCGGTTCCGATTCCACCTGATGTTGTGACATCACTTTGTTGTCCGTCACCAAAATTAAATGTTACCTTGCCGATTGTGCCGTCTGTATCACTTCCGTTTGCAGTCAAGGTGATTGAGAATGGTGCAGCGCCAGTCAATTCACGATCAGCAACTAAGGTACTACAAACAGGTGCTGTGTTTGGTGGACCACTTGTAACTGGACCTGTTGGAGTTGGAGACAAAATGTCTGTAGGTAATGGTACATCTGTAGGTAATGGTGCTTGCGTTGGTGCATCTGTCACTGGGACTGTTGGCGCAACTGTGCCAGTTGGAATAGGCTGATCGCTAGGAGATGGCGCTGCTCCACCAATCTCAATAGTAGCTGGTGTTGCAGTTGAAAGTACATTCTCACTTGCTTGATCATTTGATCCAATAGAAAGAACTTGTGTATTGGAACTATATGTAACAAGCGTTGGTGTACCTGGCGGAGTATTCTTTAAAGCTGTAAACGTCAAAGTCGCTGCTTTCACTTTTTGTTGAATAGCTTTCGTCGGATCTGGCCCTACAGAAAGAGTAACCGCGATCTTACCCGGTGTGTAGACTGGTCCTTCAAGAACTGATGGGAATGCAGTTGTGTTTGCCTGGAAGGCATTTGCTGATGACGTTGCGAGGACTTCAGGATCATAACTAATTTCAAGCTTTACGAATGAAACAAGATTCTTTCCTGGATCAACATTAATATCAAGCGGGATACTATCTCCAACTGCTTTTTGAATAGGAGCAGCCTGTGTGGAGTCAGGCGTGAAGGTAACAATTGTAGACTTTTCTGCTCTACTTCGAACTTCCTGCTGCTGTTGAAGAAGATAAACGGTAAGTGGAATACCTACGAGAAGGACTACGAGAAATCCACCGAGAAGAATTTTTTTACCTTTTGAGTTCATATGTACTACAGTATCCGTTCATAAAGTAAACGGTAATTTTATCGTATAGAAGAAAAATGGTTGTGTCAAGAAGAATTATTTTCACAAGCTCAGCTTTTCATTACGCATTCCTTCAAACGATCAAGTATCTTTATATTGCATATAATAGTATAAAAATATCCACTAGCCAGGTATTATGGCTATAGGTTATTGACATCAATGGCGTTGTATTGTATAAATTAGCATATTGTTTGAACGAGTGATAACTCGTCAAAAATAATATTGGTATGGCAACTAAAACAAATATTAAACCACTTTTCGATAACGTCCTTGTAAAGCCTGTTAAGGCAGAGACAAAAACAGCCGGTGGATTGTATCTTCCAGAAACATCAAAGGAAAAACCACAAATCGGGGAAATCGTAGCCGTTGGAACTGGCGTTTATGATGATCGAGGGAATTTAATTCCTATGATTGTTAAAGTTGGCCAAAAGATTATGTTCAAAAAATGGGGTGGAGATGAAGTTAAAGTTGATAATGAAGAGTGGAAACTCGTTCGACAAACTGATATACTCGCAATCGTAGAATAAGGAGAAATTATGGCAAAGCAAATTCAATTCGGCGAAGAGGCACGAACATCATTAGTAAAGGGCGTTAATACACTCGCAAAAGCTGTTATTACCACACTTGGTCCAAAAGGACGCAATGTTGCTCTTGAAAAGAAGTGGGGCGCTCCAACTGTTGTTCACGACGGTGTGACTGTCGCAAAAGAAATTGAACTCAAAGATCCATTTGAGAATATGGGTGTTCAACTTGCAAAAGAAGCTGCAAGTAAAACAAACGATAAAGCAGGAGACGGTACAACTACGGCTACAGTTCTCGCACAAGCAATTGTGAATGAAGGAATGAAGTATGTTGCAGCTGGTGCAAATCCTATGATTCTTCGTGAAGGAGTGAATAAGGCTGTTGCAGCGGTTATCGCAGAAATCCAGAAGACCGCACGACCAGTGAAAGATGAAGATGTTATCCGCGTGGCTACAATTTCTGCACAAGATGAAGTTATCGGTAAATTAATTGCCGAAGCTCTTACCAAGGTTGGCAAAGATGGTGTTGTCACTGTAGAAGAAGGTAGGTCAATGGATATGGAAGTTCTTTACAAAGAAGGTATGGAATTTGATAAAGGATATGTCTCTGCATACTTTGCTACAAATACAGACAAGATGGAAGCTGAAATCGAGAACCCATACATTCTTATCACTGATAAAAAGATTTCTGCGCTCAATGAATTTATTCCTTTCCTCGAGAACTTTGTGAAGGTTTCAAAGAATCTGGTAATCATCGCAGATGATATTGAAGGTGAAGCACTTGCCGCATTAGTTGTTAACAGACTCAAAGGTACATTTAACGTTCTTGCTATTAAAGCTCCAGGATTTGGTGACAAGAGAAAAGAAATGCTTCAGGATATCGCTACATTAACTGGTGGAAATGTCATCTCAGAAGATACAGGACGAACACTTGAAAGTATCGATGTAGAAGTTGATTGTGGTAAAGCTGACAAGGTTTGGGCTGATAAAGAAAGTACACGTGTTATCGGTGGAAAAGGTGTGAAGAAGCAGATTGATGCTCGAATCTCACAAATTAAAGGCGCAATCAAAGCAACAACATCTGATTATGATCGAGAAAAGCTTCAAGAAAGACTTGCGAAATTAACTGGAGGAGTTGCGGTTATCAATGTTGGAGCAGCTACTGAAGTTGAAATGAAAGAAAAGAAAGAACGCGTTATTGATGCAGTTGCTGCAACAAAAGCTGCTCTTGAAGAAGGGATCGTTCCAGGTGGTGGAGTAACACTTCTTAAAGCACGAAAAGTTCTCCCAGCGTTGAAAGAAAAGTTAGAAGTTGAAGATCAGAAGATTGGTGTAGATATCCTTCATGCAGCACTTGAACAACCAATCCGATGGATTGTTAAAAATGCTGGAGAAGATGATGGTTGGGTTATCCGCAATGTTGAAGAAACAGAAAAGGGCTCAAAGAAAGATAGTGATATTGGGTTTAATGCAATGACTGGTAAATTTGAGTCAATGCTCAAAGCAGGTATTGTAGATCCAGCGAAAGTTACACGAAGTGCCGTACAAAATGCAGCAAGTGTTGGAACAATGGTTCTCACAACAGAATGCCTTATCGCAGACATCCCAGAAAAGAATGAACCAGGTGCTGGCGGCGGAATGCCAGGTGGTATGCCTGGAGGCATGGGCGGAATGTTCTAAAGAATTGAAAGTTGCGAATTGAGAGTTGAAAAATGACCCGCTGGATGGCGGGTTTTTTATTGGTAAAAATGTTTGGTTTATGTCATGTAATCAATCTTTATTCATGTATAATGCCTTTTATGACTGAAAGAAAAGTACGAGGACTTACGCATGAAAAGATTGCTGCTTCGGCAAAAAAACCATCTGATGTACGAATCGATCATTGGGAAATTGGATTGGCAGTTGTCGGAACACTTATGGAGATGGGAAGACCGACCAATGTCCTCGCTCATAGTCACGTCGGTCCAGATATACCCAATAAATATCAAATAGGAAAATCAAAAGTTACTGTTGAGCATATGCCTCACTGGGGATATGCGACCGTAGATAATGGACATGAACGAAATCACGTGCGACTTCGATTGGAAGGTGGATTGTCAACTGAAGCTGTAATTGTTAATCTGAGAGAGGCAATTCAAAATGCAAAGGGTCGACGGAAAGCGGCTTAATTCATTTTCCCGGTGCCCATTCCCAATAATTCTTGGGACTTCTTGAGGATATCTTTCCAATTTCCAATCTTCTTTGCCATAAGGACATATGCTTTTGCTTCTTTCACATCAAAGAACCATGTGAGGAAGAGGTATAGAGCAAGACCAAGAAGACTTGAAATACCAGTTAAGATAATCAAATTGATAGTTCTTGTGGTATCAAATACTAATTGGTCCAAAAGTTTAATTGGGATATACAGAGCGAAAGCGGTGAGGAAAGATGAGATAAAGAATTTCGCCCAAGAACTAAGAAGTGGTAGTTTATTAAATCCACCAACTTTTTTCTCAAGAATAAGGAACAAAATAATAAGCTGTAAAATACTTGCGATAGAAAATGCGATTCCCAAACTCTCGACGCCCCATCCGAAAACAACGATAAATGAATAAGATGCAGCAATTAATACTACTGTTGAAATTGCACCGACAATAAGTGGAATCTTTGTATCATGTAGTGCATAAAAAGCTCGTAGAACCAATGTAATTAAAGCTTGTGCAAAAATTGAGATACTGAAGAATGCAAGCGTTTGTCCCGTCAAAACTGTCGCTGGCCAGTCAAATTTACTTGCTCCAAAAACCAACCGAACAACAGGAATTCTCAATACCAAAATTAAAACAGAAACAGGCAAAACCAAATAAAGCATTTGATTAAAACTATTAATAAACGTCTCTTTAAATTCTGCTGGTTTATCTTTCTCTCTCGAAAGGACAGGGAAAGCAGCCTGCGCAATCGTCTGTCCGAAAAGCGCAACAGGAGCAAATGCCAATGTCTTTGCAAAATCAAAAATAACATTCATACGCCCTGGATCGGAAAGGAAAGAGATAAATGACCCGATTGCGACAGTCCCTAACTGGAAAAGAACCACAGAAATCGTCCGTGGCCACATAAGCTTCCCAATTTTTTTAACACCATCCGATTTGATATAAGCGATAGACGGTTTAAATCTGAAACCAATTTTTCGTGCGAGTGGTATTTGAACAAGTATGAAAATAAATCCTCCCAAAAGAACACCGACCGTTGTTGAGTAAATACCCAAGCTGCTTGAGAATGATATAACGCCAATGATAATGCCAAGGTTGTAAAGCGCAGCTGCAATTCCAGGGATAAAGAAATGATTATATGATTGCAAAAGTGCTGTGAAGAATGTTCCGACAATAAAAAGAAGTTGTCCAAAGATAATGATACGCATCATATTTGCCATAAGGTCCATATCATGTGGGGAAAAATTTGATCCAAGATTAAATATCTGTAGAATATCTCGGGCAAATATTGCCATAAGTATTGATAGTACGGTGAATATTGCGAATCCTAAAGAAAGTAATGTCGAAGCCATTTTATGAGCTTCTTGCTCTCGGCCTTTGGCAAGATAATCAGAAAAGACAGGGATGAAGGCTGAGGATAATGCAGCTGCAATAGTTAATTGGAACAGCGTATCTGGTAATTGCGTGGCATAAAGATAGATTCCAAGTTCATTCGATGCTCCAAAAATACCTACTAAAAGGCGCTGCCTTACTAATCCCAATAGCTGGGAAATAATAACTGTTACCATGATCACGAACGCGGCCGAAAGAATATTTGTTTGTCGGCGAGTTAGAAGATCGAGGCTTTTGGATAAAAATCCGCTTCTCATAATTCTAGTACTGTACTATTATAGTCGTCCTGAAATAAGATTGGAAGTTCTCTGTTTTGTTTTTTTGCAATATTGTTGTGATTGTTGTTTTTTTAGCCATAACATGCTAAAATTACGAAATGCCGTTATTAAAACACGCAAAGAAAAAATTAAAGCAGGACAAAGTTCGAACAGCTCGTAATAAGAAAGTTAAAGAAGTCTTCAAAAAGCTTATCAAAATTGCTGAAACTGATAAAAAAGCAAAGTCAGTAAGTGAAGCTTTCAGTGCTGTTGATAAAGCAGTAAAGCACAATATCCTTAATGCAAACAAAGCAGCTCGTATGAAGTCACAGCTTACAAAACATGTTGCTTCAGACGCAGTAAAGGAAGCTCCAAAGAACGTTTCAGCGAAATCAAAGAAAGCAGCAAAGTTTGCAAAAGCAAAGATCGCAAGTGCAGCAAAAGCAGCTAAGAGAAAAACAACTTCCCGCAAATAGTCCTTCGTTGCACAGCTTCCCAAAAAGAAGTATAATTCCAATTATCGTCATCCTGAACTGGTTTCAGGATTCTAGACAAAACTATGTTAGACATTAATCGTATTCGCCAAAACCCTCAAGTAATTAAAGAAGCTTCACAAGCAAAAGGAGTAACAGTCGATACTGAAGCCCTTTTGAAACTCG
The DNA here is from genome assembly GCA_965230895.1 of uncultured Gammaproteobacteria bacterium. Classification (GTDB taxonomy): domain Bacteria; phylum Patescibacteriota; class Microgenomatia; order Levybacterales; family UBA12049; genus JACDET01. The sequence continues at coordinate 989,530 of OZ246394.1, read as the reverse complement.
ATGAACAATCACAATCAATTGCAAAAGAAGTCCAAAAACTCCGTGAGGACCGCAACGCAATTGCCAAAAGCATTACAGGTAAACCAACTCCAGAACAAGTAGAAAAAGGCAAAAAAGTGAAAGAAGCATTAGATGTGAAAGAAAATGCTTTGCAAGAAGTTGATCTCCAACTCAAACAGATCCTCAAGAGTATCCCAAATCCATCAAAACCTGATGTCAAAGTTGGCAAAGACGATTCCGAAAACGAAGTAATGAAAACAGTTGGTGAACCTCCAAAGTTCTCATTCAAACCAAAAGATCATCTCCAGCTTGGTGAAGCATTAGGAATCATTGATGTTAAGCAAGCCGCAGTTGTAAGTGGCGCTCGATTCAACTATTTATTGGGTGATGGTGCACTTTTAGAAAATGCTTTGCGACAATTTGCTTTTGATACCTTAATTAAAGAGGGATTCACCCCGGTAACTCCACCAGTATTAGTGAAAAAAGAAATTATGGAAGGACTTGGTTATACAGCAATGGGGGAGCAGGATAATATCTTTGAACTTGATAAAGATGGATTTTATTTGGTAGGGACATCTGAGCAATCCGTTGTGCCGCTTCATATGAATGATGTGTTGCAGAAAAAAGATTTACCTCGAAGATACGTCAGTTATTCCTCATGCTTTAGAAGAGAAGCAGGAAGCTATGGAAAAGATACCAAAGGAATTTTCCGTGTTCATCAGTTCAATAAAGTAGAAATGGTTTCATTTGTTGCGGAAGGTGAAGATGATCGCGAACATGAATATATGCTTTCACTTGAAGAAAAGTTTTTCCAGGATCTAGGTTTGCCTTATCAAGTTCTTTATATCTGTACAGGTGATCTTGGATTTAATGCTGCGCGAAAGTATGATATTGAAGCATGGTTTCCTTCGCAAGAGAAGTATCGAGAAGTTACATCAACATCTACCGTCACCGACTTCCAATCTCGACGCTTAAACATGCGATATCAAGATGGCGATCAGAGAAAATATCTCAATGTTCTTAACGGTACAGCGTTCTCTATGAATCGTCCAATTGCTGCAATCCTTGAAAATTTCCAGCAAGAAGATGGCTCAGTATTGATCCCACAAGTCTTACAAAAGTACATGGGTAAAGACAAAATTGTTCCTCTAAAATAGGCAGAAACTACTGTTTCAATTGAGGCTGCAATGTGCTATTATAAATTGCTAAACGTCATTCCTTCAAATGACAAACACATATGCTAGGAATAATTAACAAACTCTTCGATTCAAATAAACAAGAAATCAAAAAGCTCCAGCCAATTGTTGATGCAATTAATGCCGAAGAAGACAAGGTCAAAAAACTCAAGGATAAAGATTTTCCAAAAAAGACTGAAGAGTTTAAGAAACGAATTGCTGATGGAGAAAAAGTCCTCGATTTACTTCCTGAAGCATTTGCCCTTGCACGAGAAGCTGCTCGAAGAACGCTTGGCATGCGTCATTTTGATCAGCAATTGATGGGTGCTATTACATTAGCTCAAGGAAAAGTTGCTGAACAAAAAACCGGTGAAGGAAAGACGTTAACAGCTGTTCCTGCGCTTTACCTCCACAGTTTAACAGGCAAAGGTGCACATTTGGTTACTGTAAATGATTACCTCGCACGTCGTGATGCTGGTTGGATGGGACCAGTTTTCGACATGCTTGGAGTCAGTGTGGCTGCAATGATTAACGATCAATCATTTATTTATGATGCTGATTATACAAATGCACAAGCAACAGATTATCGTTTGCTCCACCTAAAAAACATTAATCGAAAAGAAGCATATGCTGCAGATGTAACGTATGGTATTAATTCCGAATTTGGTTTTGATTATCTTCGCGACAATATGGCACAAGATATGAATAGTCTTGTTCAACGAGGATATAACTATGCAATTGTGGACGAAGTCGACTCTGTACTTATTGACGAAGCTCGAACTCCTCACATTATTTCAGCGCCTGATGAATCTCCATCACAACGATATTACGAATACGCAAAAGTTGTTGATAAATTATCTCCTGAAACTGATTTCAAAATTGATGAAAAGTTTAAGACTGCGCATTTAACAGATCATGGTATAGGAAAAATTGAGAAGTTATATGGTATCAAAGACATTTATGAAAAAGATTTTGAAACTGTCTATCATTTAGAAGCAGCACTGAAAGCGCGTGCATTGTTTCATCGTGAAAAAGAATATATTGTTCAAGACAATCAAGTTGTTTTGGTTGATGAATTCACTGGACGACTTCTTGAAGGACGTCGACTTTCAGAAGGTATTCATCAAGCGATTGAAGCTAAGGAAGGAGTTCCAATTCAACGTGAATCAAAGACTCTTGCGACAGTTTCACTTCAGAATTACTTCCGTATGTACGATACGCTTTCTGGTATGACTGGTACTGCGTTAACTGAAGCAGAAGAATTTAAGAAGATTTACAAGTTAGATGTTGTCGTTATCCCAACATATCGTGAAGTGCAACGTCTTGATCATGCTGATGCTGTCTATAAAACAGCTCGAGCAAAGTATTCTGCAGCAGTTGATTCAATCGAAGAAGCATATAAAAAAGGACAGCCTGTTCTCGTTGGTACAACATCTATTGATAAAAATGAAATTATCTCTGAACTTCTTCGCCGTCGAAAGATTAAGCATCAGGTCTTGAATGCGAAAAACCATGCAAAAGAAGCTGAGATTATCGCAGATGCTGGTAAAAAAGGTGCTGTGACCGTCGCTACAAACATGGCAGGTCGTGGAGTTGATATCGTTTTGGGTGGAGAAACACCAAAGAATGATGATGGTACCGTTAATAGGTCTTCAAAAGAATACAAGCAATGGGAAAAAGAACATGATGAAGTATTGAAACTTGGTGGGTTATATGTCATTGGCACGGAACGACATGAATCTCGACGTATTGATAATCAGCTTCGTGGGCGATCTGGTCGACAAGGTGACCCTGGAGCTTCTCGCTTCTTCGTAGCATTGGATGATGAAATCATGCGACTCTTTGGTGGAGACCGAATTGCAGGATTAATGACCCGATTTAATATGCCTGAGGATGTTCCACTTGAACATCCACTGGTTAGTAAATCAATTGAAAATGCACAGGTTAAAGTTGAAGGATTTAATTTCGATACTCGTAAGCATTTGGTTGAATATGATGATGTTCTTAATAAGCAGCGCGAAATCATTTATGGCCGACGCCGAACAATTCTTGAATCAAAGCTTGATGAGACAAGTACTCTAAAAGAAGATGTGCTTGAACGAATCCATAATGCAATCCGTAGTTTGGTCGAATTGTCAGTTGCAAGTGCTTCTGAAGAACCATTAAAAGTGAATCAAGAAATCGTCGATGCTTTTGTCATGATTATTCCTTTTGACGAAGCATCAAAAGTACAGTTACTTACGCAGTTACAACAGATTAAAGGAACCGAAGAAAAAACAGATTTCCTTATCAATCTTGCAAATGATGTCTATGCAAAAAGAGAAGAGCAGCTTGGTCCACAATTAATGCGGCAAGTTGAAAAATTTGTTTCATTATCAGTTATTGATAACTTATGGATGAATCACTTGGATGCAATTGATAATTTGCGCCAAGGTATTGGACTTCGTGGATATGCACAGCGTGATCCATTGGTTGAATATAAAAACGAAGCGTTTCGTATGTTTGAAACATTAATTGTCGGTATCGATGATGAAATTGTCCGCAGAATTTACAAAGTCCAAGTACAAGGACAACCTGGTACAAATCCTCCTCATGGTGCACCTGGACATGTTCATACTACAGAGACACATACACATGCAGATGGTTCCGTCCACCAGGGTCCTGCACACCCTGAAGTTCCAGGACAAGCAGCTCCCCGAAAGATAGTGACAAATACACCTGAAAGTGAAGTCTCTGTAAAGCCTGCAGCACCAAAATCTGCAAAAGCAAAATTAAGTCGCAACGATCCATGTTGGTGTGGATCAGGCAAAAAATGGAAAAAATGCCATTATCCTCAAACTGGCGAATAATATGAATAATACCTGGTTCATTTTTTCATTGTCAGCACTCGCTTGCCTTTCAACCATGTCATTTCTTATCACTGTACTTGCAAAAGGAGGACTCCCAGTTTCATTCATTCTTTTAGGGATAGGTGTGATATTTGTAGTGTATTATTCAATACAGACGTTTTATTTCGGCAATCAAAAATTTGAGATAACCACAGGCAATATCATGCTTCTTCTTGTAATTGGTATTTTAAGTGCATTGGGAAATTATCTTTTATATCAAGCCGCAGCAATTGCTCCAAATGCAGGACTTGCTTTGGCGGTTGCAGGTATGCAATCAAGTGTTGTCGCTTTTTTAGCATTTTTAATCTTCAAAAGTAACCTTACACCTATGCAGATTGTAGGGCTCGTGTTTGCAGTTATCGCAATATTTCTTATTAATCTTGGTTCACAACCTGATGATAAGTCTTCTTCTTCAAAAGTAGTCTCAAGTAAAGTGCGATAATTACTTCATCTTCTCGGATACAAACTCTTTAATTGTTGCAATAAAAATATCTCCATACTGTGCTAATTTTTGTGCACCAACTCCTTTGATATTTGCAAATTGTTTCAAACTTAACGGAATTATTGCAGCCATTTCTTTAAGCGTCGCATCAGAAAAAATGATATAAGGCGGAACATTTTTTTCATCTGCAAGTTTCTTTCGAAGTGCTCTTAAACGATTAAAGAGTTGTGAATTTACCTGGTAATCATCATATGTCTCACGCGTCTCTTTCACTACAATCTTTTGCTCCATTGGCTTGGTTAAAAGAATTTTATTTTTTCCTGTGAGCAATGCTTTACTTTGCGGCGTTAGAGAAAGAAGTCCATATTGATCTTTTGATTGCTGTAAATATCCTAATTGCAAAAGTTCATAGATAAACATCTTTACTTCTTGCGAAGAATAATCTGTTATGATGCCATATGTTGTGAGTTTGTCATGATTGTATTGCATAATCTTTTGCTGTTGAGAACCAGTAAGGACTCCTGCAATGTGTCCAATCCCGAATCGTTCTTGCACCCGATATACACACGAAAGTATTTTCTGTGCAAGTACTGTCCCATCAATTGTTTCTTGAGGATTAAGACAATTGTCACATGAATTGCACTTTGCTTCTTTTGTTTCTTCGGCAAAATATTGCAGTAAAAAATTTCTCCTGCAAATTCGGCTTGTAGCATAATCGACAACTCGTTGTAATTGTGCTTTTGCAATCAATTGTTCTTCATCACTTTGTTTCTCTAAAATAAATCGTTCGTATGCATATTTATCCGCAATGCTATACAGGAAAAGACATTCGCTTGGCAAACCGTCACGACCTGCACGGCCAGTTTCCTGGTAATAATGCTCGAGACTTTGAGGTAAATCATAGTGGACGATATATCGCACATTTGATTTATTGATGCCCATCCCGAATGCAACTGTCGCAACGATTACATCCACGTCTTCTTTCAAAAATCGCTCTTGATCCTTTTGTCGAACTTCATCCGGAAGACCTGCATGATAGGGTAGTGCACGGATGCCTTCTGTCTCTAATCTCTCTGCAACACTTTCAACTTTCTTTCGCGATTGACAGTAAACTATCCCTGCATCACTTGCCATTCTACTTTTAATAAATGCAAGCGTTTGATCAAATGGTTTTTGTTTCGGTACTATTTTATATGACAGATTTGGGCGGACAAAACTTGCTTGATAGACTGATGCATCAGGAATTTGCAGTTCTGAAACTATGTCTGATTTTACGCGCGGTGTCGCTGTAGCCGTAAGTGCAATGATTGATTTTTCAGGAAAATATTTTCTGAGCATTTTTAATTGACGATACTCTGGGCGAAAATCATGTCCCCATTGTGAAATACAATGTGCTTCATCAATTGCAAAGAAGTTTATATCAACATCTTTTAAAATTTCTATAAATCCAGGTTGTGCAAGTCTTTCGGGCGCCACATATAAAAGTGAAATTTCTTTTGAGCGTAATTGTTGCAACACTTTTTTTTGTTCGGAAGTTGAAAGTGAACTATTCAAAAATGCTGCTTTAATTCCACTAATATTAAGTGCATCTACTTGATCTTTCATAAGAGAAATAAGGGGAGATATTACAATAGTTGTTCCGGGCATCACAACACTCGGTAGCTGATAGCAAAGAGACTTTCCCCCCCCAGTTGGCATGAGAACGAAAACGTTTTTTTTGTTTAATACGTCTTTGACAATATCTTTTTGCAAAGGACGGAATGTTTCGTATCCAAAATATTTCTGAAGCGTTTTATGAGCAGTATCCACAGCGGCTATTGTATCAGATCACATGATTTTATGCAGAGAAGAATAATCGTTTACGTGTTATCGATAGACCACTTGTTTACTGATATTTCCAGGAATTGTTAATATATATTGCGGAATTCTCGTAAGATGAAATTGTTCTTTCCATCCGCTATCACCTTTACCACCATCATATACATCACATTTCAATTTAATTGCTCGCTCGAATTGTGTACTAACGACGAGTTTTCCTAAATCTCGTATATCATAATCATAACCAATGTTCATAGATAAATATGCTTTTTTATAGAGAAGAGAAAAAGAAATAGCTTTTACTTCATCATCAATAATAACTTTAAAGACATCATAATCGTAGTGCTTCATAAGGTCATAAAAAACCTGTTTTCTATATTCCCACTGAAAGGATGAAGTTTCTCCAAAGCGTTTTATATTATAATCAAAAAGTAACTCAAGATCATCACTTGTTGCATCTTTAATTTGAATTTTGTATGTTCGGTGAAGTTTACTCAATTGGTTGTTTAGCTTGCCTCTGCCTTTTCCATCAAAGAATTTCATTGTAAAATCTCGAAATTCTTTCATGCCTTTAAGGTCTGCAATATACTTTGTTGTGTATTCACCAGGATGAAGTGTGTTTAATCCATACTCATTTGCGAGTGGTGCTAAGATACTTGCTTCATTAATTTGTTGCAAGAACTGTGGGATTGAAAGTTCATAGCCTTCTTTGATAAATACTGTATTACTATCCATGTCGTCTCCACCAAAAAATTCTAGAAAGTTTTTCTTAAATTCATAGTTTTGTGGAATTGGTCCTTTACCAGTATTCATTTGTAAGGGGAAAAGTCCAACTGGCTTCGATCCATCATAACCAACGATGAAATGTAAAGGAAATTTCAAATACTTATAGAATGTATATCGGAAATTCCAATCATCATCAATTTCACCTTGTGGAGAGAAATATTCCCACATGTCTTTAGCTGTTTCGATATCACTTATGACTTTGAAATTAAGTTCTTTTGTGTAAGATTTAAAGTCCATGAAGCATATATTACTCTGCAATTACAAGGAGAATGTAAGAAGAACGAAAAAATAATGTATAAATCTCATCCTTAATCAAAACTTAAGAATCTACTTGTGCATTCTTTAAAGGAGTATTATAATAACAGAGTAATGAGAAATATAGTTCTAAAGCCTGTCTTCGACCCCTCACCTTAGACTGCCATCTTCTAACGGTAAGCGAAAGTGTCTTGTTTGTGGTTTTTGTTTTTTTAGTTTAATTAATTAATATTGTTATTTTTATTGTCTTTTTGATTTATAAATTATGAATAAATTTAAAGAACATATTTTACTCTGCCCTGGTCCGGTAAATGTTGCGCCAAATGTGGTTCAGGCATTATCAAATCATATCGGGCATCGTGAAGAAGAGTTTTGTGAAGTAATGAGTCGCTTGAAAAAGCGAGTTCTTGATGTGTTTGAAATTAAGAACCAATCAAAATATCACCCATTAATTATTACTGGTTCTGGGACTGCAGCAAACGAGACAGTACTTTCATCACTCGGTAAAGGGAAAAATATTTTAGTACTAACAAATGGAGAATTCGGAGAACGCCTCTACACAATTGCAAAATTGCACAATAGAAACACGAATAAAATTTCTTTCCAATGGGCTGAAGCCCTTGATATCAAAAAAATTGAAGAATATTTGCAAAACCATGAAGTCGATCTTGTCGTAATGGTCCATCATGAAACAAGTACTGGTATGCTAAATCCAGTTTCCACTGTTGGTAAATTAGCAAAGAAGTATGGTGCCCAGTTATTTGTCGATACTGTCAGTAGCGCAAGTGCGGAGAAAGTCGATATTGAAAAATGGAATATTACTTATTGTACAACATCTTCAGGAAAGGCAATTGGATCTCTTCCTGGAATTGGTATTATTATTGCCGAAAAGAAGGCTCTTGAAAACCTCAAAGATATACCTCGCAAAATAATGTACCTCAACCTCTATAATCTATATCACTATTCGAAAACAATCAATCAAACACCAAATACACCAGCCGTACATCTTTTCTCAGCGCTTGATCAAGCGTTAGCAAATATTCTCATAACAGGGATTCAAGAAAGAAGAAAAATAATTGCAGAACGCGCTTTCGTATTGCGACATGGTCTGAAAAAACTTGGATTTACTTTCTTACTAGATGAGCTTGGAGAATCCGTAATGTCTTCTGTTTTGACAACAGTAATGGTTCCATCATATATTAATGCAGATCAACTAAAACAAAAATTAAAAGAGCGAAGAATTGTTATTTATAACGGTAAAGGACCATTGGAAGGAAAAGTTTTCCAAGTCGCAAATATTGGTGAAGTTACAAAGCCTGATTTATTATATTTCCTACACACAATTGAGAAGATTGCTCTTGAGGCGAAGAAAGAACACGCTCCATCACTTGCTGCTTCAGGAAGATTGGCTTTTTTAGCAAATCATTTTCATTTGCCACTTCATCGTTCCAAAACGAACAATTTGTAATATAGTATAGTTTATTAAACTACATACATATGTTATAATCCTCCTATAATATGAAGAAAGCTTCAGCGACTAAAACTGTAAAATCAACCGCAGCAATCCGTGTCATAAAATCAACATACTACAGTAATTGGGGAGATCGTATTGGATATCCTTTAGCAAGGATTATTGTTAAACCTCTTTCAAAAATCTCATTCTTAACGCCAAATCATGTTACGCTTGTTTCTTTCGCGTTATTTGCATTAGGATGTATTTTCCTCGTTTTAAATTTCCCATACCATTTAGTACTTGGTAGTTTGATGATTTTCTTCGGATATGTCGGTGATGATGTCGATGGACAATTGGCTCGAATCACAAAGAAGTATTCAATCATGGGAGATTATATGGACAAAGTTTTGGATATCTTAAAGATTTTCCTTATTACGTTTTTTACAGGTCTTGCGGTCTATCTCCAAACAAATAATATTACTTATTTGCTTCTTGGTTTTATCTCATGTTTCATGTTCCAATATCGCTATTATATTAAATTGGAATCTATGTTTAGTGCGTTTTCAAATAATCCAAAATATTTTGATGAATCTGCAAAGGTAAGACAAAAGCTCGAACATGCAATGGAGGTACAATATGCAAAAAAAGCAAAAAATATAAGTGAAGCATTGAGATTCTCATGGATAAAGAATAGAACATTACTTATTGTCGATGAAGCAGAATTTGCAATATTTGTTGCGATTGGAGCATTATGCAACCGTCTCGATCTTGTACTTTGGATTTTGGCAATAAGCCAAACCATATGGGCATTATGGAGAGTATTTGAACGTGGAACTCAGTTAAAGAATAGATCTAAAGAATTACTCATGCCAATGAGAAAATAAGGTATAATACGTATTATGAAAGCAATATTATTAGCAGCTGGAGTGGGATCAAGAATTAGACCACTTACCGATGATAAACCAAAATCATTTATTCCCGTCGTAGGAATTTCCATTATTGAGCGCATGCTTAATGCAGTGGTAGAAGTTGGAATGACTGAAGTTGGAATTGTTACAGGTTATCGAGCAGAACAAGTAGAAGCATTCATTGCTGAAAAGTTCCCTCAACTCAAAGTAACATTCATGCATAATGAGAAATTTGAAGCGACAAATACCGGTTATTCATTGCTCCTCACAAAAGAATTTGTAGGAGATGATAGTTTTATTAAATTTGATGCTGATGTTGTTTTCGAAACAGAAGTTTTAAAAAAGTTGATAGATGCACCAGTTCCAAGTGCACTCTGTATCGACAAAAATATTAATTTAGAAGCAGAGGAAGTAAAAGTTATAACAGACGAAAATAACAAGGTATTACAAGTTGGCAAAAAACTTGATCCACATGCATCAACTGGTGAATCAATTGGGATAGAAAAGATTAGTGCAGATGCTGCGAAAGTATTGTTTGCAGAACTTGAAGCATTAATGAACGATCAGGCTAATTGGCAAGAGTATTATGATGATAGTTACACAACCTTAGTTGCGAAAGGTTGTCCAATGTATGCAGTTGATATAACAGGACTTAAATGGGTTGAGATAGACACACATGAAGATTACGCAAAAGCTCAAGAAATGTTCGCAAAATAAAATAATTCTTGCATTACAAAACCTTCAGGTATACAATAATCCAAATGGATATTCTTGTTTTTCTTTTTCCAATTTTAGTTATTCTGCTTATCTCGATTAAGCAAATCAACCAATATCAACGTGGAGTAAAATTTACTTTAGGTAAATACTCAGGAGTTATGGAACCAGGTTGGCGACTTGTTATCCCGATTTTTCAGTCATATCAAAAGGTGGATATTCGTACCAAGGCTGTTGATGTTCCAAATCAAGATGCTATTACAAAAGATAATATATCAGCAAGTATCTCCGCTGTTATTTATTATAAAGTGACCGATGCTTCAAAAGCGGTCTTGGAAGTGGAAAATTTTTACGTTGCAGTTCATCAGCTTGCACAAACAACGATGAGAAATATTGTTGGAGAAGTGGACCTTGACTCACTTTTGGCAAATAGAGACAAAGTTGCTACTCGTATCAAAGATATTGTGAAAGAAACAACTGGTGGATGGGGAATTGAAGTGCTCACAGTAGAGCTTAAAGATATTGTCCTTCCTGAGAGTATGAAGCGAACAATGGCGAAGCAAGCCGAAGCTGAAAGAGAAAGACGTGCAACTATTATTAATTCAGAAGGAGAAGTTGTTGCCGCAGAAAACCTCTCAAAAGCAGCAAAATTGATGGCAACTTCACCAGGAGCGTTACATCTACGTACTTTAAATTCAATTAATGATATATCTTCGGACCAATCAAATACTGTTGTCTTTGCAGTACCTATTGAAGTCCTCGAGGCAATGAAGGGATTGTCTAAAAAATAATTATTTCCTCAAAATTCTACAAATATCTTTAATAATTTGATGATCTTTTGTAACGGTACTTTGTTTTGAAAGATATAGACCATATTCTCGGTGAAACTTGAAGGGCAGAGCATGTTTCTTCAGTAACCCTTGAGAAATTTCAGTTAAGACAGAATTCTTTGGTAATAAGGCTATTCCACTGCCGAGGAGTGCAAGCTCTTTCATAAATGTTGTACTAGTCGATTCCGCAAAGATTGTTGGCTTAAAAAAGTTTTCCGCGAAAATAGAATCGATCTGATCACGAGTATTTGATCCTACGTTATATAAAATAAATGGAATTGATTCTTTCCTTCCATCAAATTTTCGTGAAGAAACAGGAATAAGCTCTTCTTTAAAAGTCATAACTTCGATTAAGCTTTTTGGTAAATGCTTTCTCTTATCAACAACACAAAGCGCTATATCATAAATACCAAGTGTGATTTGTGAAAATATTTTTCCAGAAGCATTAATTGTAAGTTCAATTTTAAAAGTATCTTTTATGATCGAGTCTTGAAAATATTTACCTAACTTTAATGCTGCGTTATCAAAACTTCCTAGAGAAATAGTTTGCTTCTCCGAAAAACGCTTCTGAGGGTCTTTCGCTTTTTGCCAAAGCTGTAGAATCTTTGTTCCAATTTCCGCAACCGCTAAACCATCACTCGTAATCTCTAGCTGCTTACCTTTCTGTATGACTAATACAACACCTAACTCTTTTTCGAGTCTCTTAATGGACTGAGACATCGCAGATTGGGTGATAAATACTTTGTCCGCGACTTTTGTTGCATTTCTTTCTTCTACAAGAAGCAGAAATCTTTGTAGTTCTTCAAACATTAATTTTATTAATGTATCATAAGATACATTAATTTTACAATAGGTTATTGTTCTGTTATCGTTAATTCTTATGAAGAACAAAAAAATAAAAATAGCAATTGTCGGTATTGGTAATTGTGCCTCATCACTTGTCCAAGGTCTAACCTACTATAAGAATGCAAAAGAGAATGATAGAATCTTCGGTCTGATGCATGCAAATTTCGGTGGATATAAAATAAGTGATATTGAAGTTGTAGCAGCATTTGATGTCAACGAGACAAAAGTTGGTAAAGATTTGGGAGAAGCAATTTATGCGCATCCAAACAACACTGCAGTATTTGCAAAAGTTCCAAAGTTAGGTGTTACAGTAAAGAATGCAGAAGTGATAGACGGTATCGGTGAATATGTAAAGGATGTTATTAAAGTTTCAAAAAGTAAAATACCTGACCCAGTAAAAGCTCTCAAAGATTCTGGAGCAGAAATACTTGTTAACTATCTTCCAGTTGGAAGCCAAAAAGCAGTTGAATATTGGGCAGATATTTGTTTGCGAGCGAAAGTGGGTATGGTAAATTGCATGCCAGTGTTTATCGCTACAGATAAAAAATGGAGTAAACGTTTTATAGATGCCAATGTCCCTATCGTTGGCGACGATATTAAAGCACAAGTTGGTGCAACGATCGTTCATCGAGTTCTCACAAATCTTTTCTTAGATCGTGGTATGCCAATTGATAGAACCTACCAATTAAATGTAGGAGGTAATACTGATTTTCAGAATATGCTTGAAAGAAAACGTTTAAAGTCAAAAGAAATTTCAAAGACACAATCTGTAACTTCACAGATTGATCTTCATGATGACTCAATTAAGCCAGAGAATGTTCATATTGGTCCAAGTGATTATGTCGAGTGGATGAAAGATAATAAAGTGGCATTTATTCGAATTGAAAGTCGTCACTTTGGTGATGTCCCAATGCATATTGAAGCGCGCCTGTCGGTTGAAGATTCCCCCAACTCGGCAGGTGTCGTGATTGATGCAATCCGTTGCTGTAAATTAGCGTTGGATAATAATGTAGGTGGTCCATTGGTCGAACCATCTTCATACTTTATGAAATCTCCTCCAAAACAATACACTGACACAGTTGCTCGAGAAAAAGTAGAAGAGTTTATCCGGAAATACAAAATAGATTAATCAGGACTTCAATAGGCGTGAAGGAACGATTTATTAAAGATTTTTATGCGCATGGGCAACGCGTTGTAAAACTGTATAGAAAGATAAAATTCCTAAGAATAAGAAACTGACCTCCATCACATTAAATCCTGCGAAAGAATAGTTTGGAAAAAACATGTGCAAAACGAGAGCAAGGACCACAACAATGAGCCGCTCTGTTCTTTCAACAATTCCAACTGCAAAACTTACTGACGGTTTTGCCAACTCTCCTCGGCTTCGGATATAACTAGTCAAGAAGGCAAAAAGTAATAATGGTATTGTTAACTCCCATCGGACAATTCCTGCAAAAGAGAATGAAGTAATTATTAAGAAATCTCCGACCCGATCAAGTGTTGAATCAAGAAATCCTCCAAAAGCTGTTACTTTTTTATATTTCCTTGCTACCATCCCGTCGATAAGATCAAAAAGATTGCCTATAAAAGCAAGAATTGCTAGCCAATAGATGTGATTGATGATAGCGACAAAGAAAAGAAGAGGTGGTATACTACCTAAGAGAGTCAGCACGTTCGGATTTACCTTAGACAAAGGTTTGACTATTGGCTCCAAAACTTTCTCTACTGATTGTTTGCTTTTACTTAACATGGATAAAACGCATTATAAAGTTGACCTGCATTCACATTCAATCATATCACATGATGGTGGTATTACGGCTGAGGAATATGAGCGCTTACTGGAGACAGAACGGCTTGATTGTATTGCGATCACAGACCATAACGAAACGAGTTTTGCGAGGATAATGCAGCAAAAACATGGGGATAAAATTATCATTGGTGAGGAAATAACAACAAGTGAAGGTGAGATCATCGGGCTTTTCCTCAAAGAAACAATTCCTGCTGGACTTGATGCTGTCGAAACAGTTAATCGAATAAAACAACAGGATGCGCTTGTTTATATACCTCATCCATACGAGATTTTCAGAAAAGGATTACAGCAATCAAGTTTGGATAAAATTAAAGATGATATTGATATTGTTGAAGTCTTTAATGGCCGTGGGCAAGTCCGCGGAAAACCTATGGAGGCTCTCGCATTCGCAAATCTCTATCAAAAATCACAAGCAGCAAGTAGTGATTCTCATTGCATTATGGGGATGGGAAAAACATTTAGTATGGTTTCAGAAATGCCTACACGAAGATCTCTCAAACATCTCTTGGTAAATCCAGAATTGTCTCGGAAAAGAGCGCCAATTTATACATTACTTTGCCCATTGGTAAATCGTATTAAAAATAAGATAATATTAACAAATGGTTGAGCATCTTCTTAAAGAAATCTTCTTTGCATTTTGGTTTTTTGGACCCGCAGGACTCGCAAACGTCGTGGCATTTGGTTCTGGGAAAATTTTCTTTTTGAAACCATATAATTATCCTGTAGATTTTGGCTTAAAGTTCCAGGGGAAAAGGATTCTTGGAAGTCATAAGACAATTCGCGGTTTTATATTTGGAACACTCGTTGCAATCATAGGAGTTTATCTACAGATCTTTTTCTATAACAATATAGAGTGGCAGAGAAGTATACTTCCTATAAATTATAATGAAGTAGATCCAATTCTTTTAGGATTTTTGCTAGGTTTTGGTGCATTAGCGGGAGATGCAGTGAAGAGTTTCTTTAAACGACGACAAAATATTCAACCTGGAAGAAGTTGGGTCCCATTCGATCAAATAGATTTTATTCTTGGTGGAATTTTATTTACATGGTTTTATGTTCCATTGGAATGGTATCAGTACATTTTAATTCTTTTTATGTGGATTATTATTCATCCAGCAGGAACATATTTAGGCTATGTACTAAAACTCAAGAAGAAGCCGCTTTAAAATACTCCGTTTAGATTGTCTGGTCAGTCTGCTCCTCGCTTTGTTCTACATTTTTTGATATCATATAGGCATGAATATTCTCTTTCTTGCTGCTGAAGTTGCTCCATTTGTTTCAGTTGGTGGTTTGAGTCAGTTCATGTATTTTCTCCCAAAAGAACTCCGTAAGCTCGGGCATGATGTCCGTATTTTTACTCCTAAATATGGGGCAATGGATGAAACCACAATTGAAGGAAACTGGAAATTACAAATGGAGTATCCTGATTTAATCGTTCCTGATGACAACGATCAGGAAAATAAATCGATTATCTGTAATGTAAAATCCTATCGGGATAAGGGCTCAAAAATTCAAGCATATTTCTTAGAGAATAGAGAATACTATGAACTTCGCGCAAATGTCTATGGATACAAAGACGATCACACACGCTTTGCATTACTTTCTAAAGCCTGTCTTGAGTGGATGTTACAAAATCAAACTAATCATAATGAGTGGAAACCAGATGTTATACATGCACATGATTGGCATACTGGGTATTTTATTGATTTAGCGCGTAGACACCCACGCTACAAAGAGCTTTTTCGCAAGACTCCAATAGTATTTACGGTGCATAATTTTTCGTTACAAGGAAACTATGACTTTCGCTATTGTCCGAAAGAAGAATTTGATAGTGGAGAGATTTTGCCAGCTCCTTTGACAGCGCCATCTTTACAATTACAGAATCCATTGAAACGAGGTTTGCTTTTTGCTGATGCTATCAATACTGTTAGTCCAACGCATGCAGTTGAAGTAATGACTCCTGAATATGCAGAAGGATTGGATGAAGTGCTGCAATCAGTCAAAGATAGAGTTACCGGTATTCTTAATGGTTTGGACACAGAAAAATTTAATCCCCATACAGATAAGTTTATCAAAAAGAATTTCAATACAAATTCTTTTGTACATGCTAGAGAAGAGAATAAAAGAGAACTCCAAAAGCTTTTTGGGCTTACACCAGATGTTCACCGGCCATTATTAGCTCTTAGTGGAAGAATGGTTAAGCAGAAAGGATTAGATATTGTTCTGGAAGCATTACCTCATTTATTGAGCGAGCGTCCTGATGTCCAAATCGTATTTCTTGGAAGTGGCGAAGAACGCTATCGACTTGAGCTGACCGTGCTGCAGAAGACATTTCCTGAGCAAGTTGGACTTCATTTGCGTCCTGATTTCCGCCTGCCTAAAAAGATCTTTGCTGGAGCAGATATGATGCTAATTCCAAGTCTTTTTGAACCGGGTGGTATTATTGCTCTTGAAGCATTGCGATACGGATGTGTCCCTCTCATCAGAAGAACTGGTGGATTAAGTGATATCATTACCGATTATAATCCAGCAACGAAAGAAGGAAATGGCTTCTCGTTCAAAAATAAAGATGCGTGGTCATTGTACGGTACGATCATGCAGGCGCTTATTATTTATAATCATCCAAAACTATGGAAATTGCTTGTGAAGAATTGTCTTGAAAGCGACTTCTCATGGAGTCATGCTGCCACACAGTATGATAGTTGGTATAAAAGGGTCGCCGCAAAAAGAAAAGAAATTACCGCAACAGTAGCATCTCCGAGACAATTAGCTTAAAATAGAGGAATGGCAAATGAACATGCAGCTTGGTTCGAGGATTTTCGTAAGACCAAACCTTATCAGCTTCTTCAGAAAAAACCATTAGCCTATTTTAGTATTGAATACGCACTCTCAGATAAGATTCCAACCTATGCAGGTGGGCTTGGTATCCTTGCAGGTGATTTTATAAAAGAATTGGCAGATCGTCATATCCCGGCTGTTTCGGTTGGTCTTTACTATCAGAGTCGATATGGATTTGATCCGCATCATGACAAGGACAATGAGCACATCCTGCCAACTCCTGAGAATCAAGGTTTGAAGCCAGTTTTGGATAAAAATCAAAAGCCTTTAATTATCTCTGTTCCAGTAGGGGACCATGAAGTGTTAGTAAAAAGTTGGATATGGCAGCATCATTCAATTCCATTATATCTTCTCGATACGAATGTCCCTGAAAATTCTCCTGAGGATCGAGCAATTGGGTTTAAACTCTATGATTCAGATAAGCAGGTTCGTCTGAAACAAGAAATCATTCTGGGTATTGGAGGGTTTCGATTGCTCGAATTGCTTGGCGTACAACCGTCCCTTTATCACATGAATGAAGGGCATTCAGCGCTTCTTGTTCTTGAAATTATCCGTCATGAGATACAGAAAAGAAAAATATCATTTGACGAAGCATCAAAATTAGCTTCACATCATGTTGTCTTCACCAATCATACTTTGGTTCCAGCGGGAAATGATATCTTCAGTAATGAATTACTCCATATGATGCTCAGTAAGTATGCAAGCCAACTTGAAATTCCTGTGACAAAGATTTCCGATTTAGGAACGATTAAAGATTCGCATGATTTTTATCTTGCAGTTTTTGCGATGCGATTGGCTGGAAAGATCAATGGTGTGAGTAAATTACATGTGAAAGAAGCAAATAAGCTATGGCCGGATTTTGTTTGGGAGCCAGTAACGAATGGTATCCATACGCCAAGTTGGGAAAGCATGGCATATCATGATACCAGTAAAAAAGCACTATTATCATATATTGCTAAAGAAACTGGGCAGCAATGGGGAGAGAATGAGTTGCTCCTTGGGTGGGCGAGAAGGATGGTCCGTTACAAACGGCCGTTGGCGTTGTTCAGTGATCTCGAACGATTTGTCGCTTTGGCAACAAATGCTGATCGGCCTGTCCGGGTTGTTATGGCAGGTATCTCTCATCAAGCTGATGATGAAGGACGTGATTTAATAAATCAATTGCAGCAATTACTACAGAATCGTTTGGCAGGCAATGTCGTCTATCTTGCTGATTATAATAAGACGTTAGCGAAATTGATGATTAGTGGTGCTGATGTTTGGCTTAATACTCCAGTCGTTGGTTCGGAAGCGTGTGGGACAAGTGGTATGAAAGCGAGTCTTAATGGCGTTTTACCATTGAGTACGAAAGACGGATGGATGGATGAAATAGATATCAATAAAATTGGTTGGTCTTTCGATAGCGAAACAATCCAAACAAGTCTTTTGGATACATTGGAAAGACAAGTCGTTCCTGCTTATTACGATCAAGATAAATCAAAGTGGCAAACAATGCAACGGGATGGGAGAGATTTGATCCTTAACCAATTTAGCGCAACAAGGATGCTTCGGGATTATTTCGAAAAGGCGTATTTACCTGTTATTAATAACTCATATGAACACTACGGAGGTTAATATTTAAGAAGTTTCATTAGATCATCAAGTTTCATTGTCGCAACACCAATTACTTTATCAGCGCCCCCATAATACATAAATATAGTTCCATTTACATTCACAGCTCCGCAAGGGAAAACGACATTTGGTACAACCCCAACTTTCTCGTATTCTGTTTCCGGCTCAAATACAGGATCATCGGTCCTTGCTAGAACTTTTCTAGGATCGTCGAAATCTAAAAGCATAGCACCAACTTTATAAACGTTTCCTGGTTCTGACACGCCATGATAAAGAAGGAGCCAGCCTTTCTCTGTTTCGATTGGTGGAGCGCTGATACCAAGTTTTACATTATCCCAATGATCAGCTCGAGGATGCGCAATGACTTCTCCTTTGAGCCAATCAGATTCATTAAAAACAAGATCCTTTCTAATATCCAGCCATATATCATAACCTAATCGGTGGAACGCCAAATACGTTCCTGCTGCTTTGCCCTTGACGATACATGCATCTTTATCGTCGACCTCCGGTGGTGAAATAAGTTGTGCAGGTGACCAATTCCATTGCTTTTTTAAAAAGTCATCCACAGCAATCGAAGACATCGCAACTCTTGGTGGATGAACACCATCATAAGCTGTGTAGAGCATATAATAGCGATCATCAATTTTAGTTACTCGAGGGTCTTCGCAGCCTGAATTCCCGGTCTCATGAATTTTTTGCTCAAATGCTTCACGGGGAAAGTAAATCGGCTCTTCTAAATTTTCATCGATAGTAAAGCCATCTTTACTCATTGCATACCCCATGACAGAAGTTCCATTAACTGCTTGAGCACGATAGACAATATGGAATTTATTATCTTCATAGACGACAGCCGGATTAAATGTTCCAAATGCCTGCCAATCAGATTCTAGTGCAGGAACAATAATCGGATTTCCTTCATATCTTTGAAATTTCGTCTTGGAAGCATTCGCGTGCTTTTCTTCTGCATACAACGATAGGTTCTTTGCTGAATCTGCTGGTTTCATCTCTGCAATGATGTCTGAAAGTTTTGCAGATGCGAGACCGACTCGAGTATCAGCAGCACCATAATAGACAAATAGCTCATCATCTTTTACTAAAGCGCCTGAAGGAAAAACGATATTTGGGACATCTCCATGCAACTCATATTCTGCTTCAGGATCAAGTAGTGAATGTTCAGTTCTTGCAATAACTTTTCTTGGATCATCGAGGTCTAGAAGAACCGCTTCAATTCCGAAGTTCTTATTATTTGAAAGATAATTCCCAATATATGAATAAATGACAAACCATCCGTCTGGAGTTTTGACAGGTGGTGCACCAAGTTCTATCTGGTCCTGTAAATCTCTGAGTAAATGAAGTGCGTGTTGGTTTACGTTGTCATACCATTCTGTCCAATAATACGGTGACCAAATATCTGATTCATGATCAAATGTTGCTACACAAATCTTTGCTGGTGGCATATCTGTATTAATGGTTATCAGAGAAGCGAATTTGCCATTAATCTTTTCAGGAAAAAGCGCCTGAGCCTTTGCATTGAATGTGCTGACTGGATGCTTTTCAAAAGTTTTAAAGTCAGTCGTTATCGCAACCGCAGTTTTAATACCATATGCAGCAAATGGATAGACAGAAAGTGCTGTATAGAAAATATAGAATTTGCCATTATGGAAGGTAATTCTTGGATCTTCAACACCGTAAATTTCCCAATCTTCTGTTGGCTCAAAAAGGAGCCGATGCTCACCAAAGGTCACACCATCTGTGCTTGTGGCATACCCAACAGTGGAGACACGCATGCTGATACCATTCTGTCTTTTTTCTGAAGAAAGAGCACGATATACCATATGGTAGACGCCATCATGGAAAACAACACATCCATTGAACGCTCCATCATGTTCCCAAGGATTATTTGGATCAGGACTGAGGATAGGATTATTAGTAGAACGTTGTAGCTTTATCATGATAATAGTGTACCTGATTTCCTACATTTATGCATGCGCATGATGTGAGTGTATCACAGGCGCTTTGACTTTTCTCATCTTTGGTTCTTTATGGTTTTTCATCTTATCGAGGAAGTCGTCCACGTTTGCTGTAGCTGCTGCAACAATTGTATCTGCGCCTCCATAGTATACAAAGAGATTGTCGTCTTTGATGACAGCACCACAAGGATAAACTACCCCAGCTTTAAATCCATCATTATCATACGGCATGTCTGGAGAGACGATCGGGTTATTCGTTCGATAGAGTACCTTCGTTGGATCGTCTTTATCGAGAACCATCGCACCAATCTTATAGCGTCCAGGATCCTGGTACCCAACAGATTGATAGATCAGAAGCCAGCCATCTTTTGTAAGCATTGGAGGTGCGCCAGCTCCGATCTTTTTACTATCCCAATGTCCCTTTCGAGGTGGAATAAAATGATGTCCAGTGAGGAATTTATCATCAAAGTCTAAATCATCCAAAACATCCACCAAGATATTTGGATAGACTCTATGAATCACTACATACTTCCCATTAATCTTTTCGGGAAAGATAACTGCACTTTTATTTACCATACCAGGAGGTGAGATGAGTTTTGGTTTCTTCCATTTGTCCCAATTCTTTGCAAGGAAATCTTCGAGTGGTATTGAAGTCAAAGCAGCTCTTGGCGGAGTCCACCCATCGTAAGCGACATATGTCATAAAAACTGTATCATCAACTTTTGTAACTCGAGGATCTTCAATGCCACCATATCCACCACCTGATGCGAAATGATCTGCAAAGGATTTAAATGCTTGTCCGCCAGGAGTTTCAAATGGTTCACGTGGAAGATAAATTGGTTCTTCTGATCGCTCATCAATTGTCAATCCATCGGAACTTGCAGCGTACCCAATAACAGAGAGATCACTATCTCCCAATGCTCGATAAAGGAAATGGACTTTGCCATCTTCATAAAGCGCAGCGGAATTAAATACAGCACGTGATTCCCAAACTCTATCAGGGCGAGGCTTTAAAATAGGATTTTGATGCGGTTTCTTCAGAAGGATTTGGACATCCTTATCCCGGAGGCTTCCACCTGGAAGTGGGCAAGTCACAGCATAGATATTTGAATCATTCACTGACCAATAAAGAATAAGGTATTCTTTCGCCATTTCAACATCAAGTGGTTGGAGTGGATCTGCGTGTTTGTGGACAGGTTGTTCCCAAAGAGGTTTGTCTGATCTCCAAAGAAGATGTTCTGGATTCTTTGGATCAAAGTACGCTGCTCCAACTTTGTGGACTGTATGATTGCCTTGCTTAGACTTTGAATAGTAAATTACCAGGATCTGTTCTGCGTGCATAAATACCTTCGCTATTTCCAGATCTCCATCATCAAAAAAGCCTGCTCGGCTTTCGAGGACAGGCTTGTCTACAGTCTTCCAGCTTTCAAGCTGAGACGAGTAAGCAACCTTTATATTTTTCTCTCCGGTGTACAGTACATGGCGATGTTTGTACTTATAATCTGGAACTAATGCACCAGCTTCCTTAATGGATTCTTCCTTAGCAACCTTTGTCCAACGGAGTAGCTGGTCAGAAATCGCAAAGGTCAAATCTTTTGCTTTCTCATTTGCTTTGAATGCGACCACAAACTTTTCACCTTGAGGTGTTATATTAAAGTTCTTAAATTCATATTTTGATTCTTCACGGCCTTTTGCATCTGTAACTATGACATATTTCGTAGCACCGTTAAATTCAAATCCATCATCACTTGCTACACATTTGAAGAAATTTTTGCCATTCTTGGTATAGGCGTAATAGAGAAGTATATTTTTGTCTTTTTGGGTCACCCCAATTAATCTAATCATTTTTGAAAGCAGTAAGAATTCTGTAAAAAACAGGCCCTAATTAAAGCTATCATGAAGCTAGTTTGGGTGTCAATATAACACACAAACTCATACAGTTACATTATATTTTTGCTGCAAATAATTTCAGTTCCTCTTATTTAGGTAGGGAATTGATGAGCTAAGAAGTATAATCTTGACAGAGTAAAGTTTCTTTATATAATGAGCTTATGTCGAGAGAGTTTCTCGTCCACGTCCAAACAAACTATAAATCTGAAATCAGAGACCCTCAAGCCAATGCAATTGCTGATGCGCTGGGGAGAAAAGGGCATGAAGTTGTTAACCTGCGCGCAGGTAAAGCCTATGATTTTAGAATTACTGCCTCCTCAAAAAAAGATGCGAGAGCCCAAGTGACTGTCTTTTCCGATGGATTCTTAGCAAATCCGGTAATAGAAGATTTTAAAATTAAGGTAAAACATGCAGAACCTTTTTATAAGCGTTGGCGAAAAGCGTTGACATGGCGACGTAAATGATATAAATTGAATTATGGTTAAGCAAACTCTTCCTCTCGGTTTGACCTTTGACGACGTTCTTCTTGTCCCAGGGTATGCAGATTTTTCTCGGGGCGACATCGATTTATCTACGAAGTTAACAAAGAATATTACACTGACCGCTCCTTTTGTCTCCGCTCCGATGGATACTGTTACCGAATCCGAACTTGCAATTGCTTTAGCAGAAATGGGTGGGATTGGTATTATTCACCGCAATCTCTCAATCAACGATCAAGCAAAACATGTCAGTGCAGTTCGTAAGAAAAAGCTTTTCGTTGGTGCTGCGGTTGGAGCAAGTGGGAATTATCAGGAACGGGTTGAAGCATTGATCAAAGCAGATGTTTCATTGCTTGTTGTTGATTCTGCTCACGGATTTACCAAGCAAATCATCGATGCCATCAAGTTTATTAAGGGAAAATATCCAAAGATCGATATCATGGGTGGAAATATCGCAACATTTGATGGCGCTGAAGCTTTGATTGCAGCTGGTGCAGATTGTCTCCGAGTTGGTATGGGACCGGGTGCAATTTGTACAACTCGTATTATCTCAGGAATGGGAGTTCCTCAAATTACTGCGCTTACTGAGGTCGTACGCAGTGCTTCGAAGAAAAGGATCCCGGTTATTGCTGATGGTGGTATTAAATATTCAGGTGACATGGTTAAAGCGTTTGCGACTGGTGCGGCAGCTGTAATGATGGGAAGCTTCTTCGCCTCAACGAAAGAATCTCCTGGAAAGAAAGTGACGTTGACGAAAGCACAAGTTCCGCATCGTTTCCAAAGCATTTTTCAGAAAAATAAATCATCATATGTGTTCAAAGAATATCGCGGTATGGGTTCAATTGGTGCGATGAAAAAAGGAACCAAGATCAAATCCGAGGACGAATATCATGGCAAAGATTATAAAGATCGAGTTTTAGTTGCGGAAGGTGTTGAAGGCTTAGTTCCAGTCAAAGGTTCTGTCCAGTCTGTCCTCGACCAAGCAATCGGTGGAATCAAATCAGGTTTGTACTATGTGGGTGCAAAATCAATTCCAGAACTTCAAAAGAAAGCACAATTTCTCCAAATCACCCAAGCAAGTCTCACCGAATCCCATCCTCATTCACTCCTCATCACGAATGCTGGAGAAAATTATTAAATTACTTTCAAGAGAGTTTACTTTGTTCCACTAAGCTACGATAATGGATTTATGGGGCGAAAATTCCGTAATACTCCAGTTTTTGTAGTCCTGAGCATTTTACTTATTGGCTTAGTCATCTTACCGATAACCATTTTCCAAACAGAAAGAAATGACATCCGTTCTCGTGCATCTATGCAGTCAGAAACAAGAACGATTGAGGGAACCATTACGATCTTTATTCTCGACCAAGAATCCGGAAAATCAACGATGGAGTATTCACTAAGAACTCTGGATAAAAAAACATTCCAAGTACGCTTTTCAAATGGAAAACCTTTACAATTTGCACCAGATACACACGTGAAACTCACTGGCGTAATCGAAAAGGATATATTAACAGTTGATGCCAAAGACCTCAACGCGGTCCAAATCCTTGATGAACCTCGATCTCAAGTCACAGCTGCCGCAACAGTTAAAAATATTAGAACTGCTGTGATCTTGTTTAACTTCAGAAATAATACAAGGCAACCATTTACACAAGATGCTACAAAAAAGACAATTTTTACTGACACAGATTCCATTAAAAACTATTTTAAAGAGGCTTCTTATGGTTTATACAATTTGCAAGGCAAAACTAGTCCTGATGGGGATGTATTTGGGTGGTATACCGTTCCTTATGATCTTGTTGTTGGTACTCCTAAATCCGAATGTGCAAACGAACAAATTCTGAATTGGGGAGAGCTCGCTAAACAAGAAGCGCAAAAAGCAGGAAAAGATATGACAGGATATGATAAATTCATTTTTGTATTCCCTGTGACGAATGGATGTAAGGGATTTGTCGGGTTATCAAGTGCGAACAATAGCTATATTATTATCTCAGATCCTACATATCCGGTGTCTTCGTACAAGCATGTTTTTCTCCATGAAATTGCTCATACTTTGCCCTATGGGTCTGGACAAACGACAGATGGTTATCTCCGGCATGCTTATGCTTTTTCCTGCACGGATAGTTCTGGCAAAAGAGTTACGATCAGTAATAACTGCATAGATGATGCGGGAGATCCGTATGAGCCACTAGGTGGCGGTTTGGGGCATATCAGTAATGTACATAAAGAATCAGCAGGATGGTATGCGTCAGGAAATATTCAGGAAGTGACATCTGCAGGTACATATACGATTGTTCCACAAGAACAGACATCCTCATCGGTTCAGCTTATTAAAATCCCAAGAAACACAACGACAGCTTCTGGCCAGAAGCAGTATTATTATCTGGAATATCGTCAACCATATGGTGTCGATCAATTCATTAATTTTTTTGACTATCTACCTCTTCAGGAGCGTCCTGCATCCAATATTTTTAAGGGTGTTAGTATCCGTCTTGCGCCAGTAGAATGTCCTAGTGGAGACAGCTGTGATGTTGTCCTCCTCGATGCAAACCCAGCAACTACAACATTTGCGGATTCGGCACTTGAGCCGGGCATGGTATTTTTCGATGGGGACAACAAGATTTCAGTGCAAACAAAGACAGCGATAGCAACACAAGCGACAGTAGCTATCAATTTTGGGTCAACTCCGCCAACACCATTTTTTACACCACAACCGACAGGTGCTTCAACAATTACTCCAACAACGCCAAATCTTGGGGGATCTTCTACAATACTTTCATTTACAATTGCTCTTCATGGAATTGGTTCATCAGGAGATAATTCAAATCCTGGAGGAGGAAGCTTAAGCAATAAATCTCCGCAAACTCCGCAACGGAATGTATCAGTAAGTCTTTTTGATAGTACCAATAATAATGTTGCTAGCAAATCAGCTACCATCACTTATGATGTTGCTTCTGGAAACTTTATAGGCAAAGTCGATTTGGGAAGTAATTTCTCTTCAGGGACATATAGCATGCGCATTAAAAGTGATAGGTATTTACAAAAGAATGTAGTTATTTCCTTAGTTTCTAACGAAGAAAATGCTCTCTCTCAAATTTCGCTTAATGCAGGAGATGTGACAGGGGATAACTTGATCAATGTTATGGATTACAATGCTTTTCTTGATTGTGGATATGGAGTAATTAATCCGCTCCCTATTAGTGACCCGAATGCACCTTTCAATAAACCTGTTTGCCAAGTGCATGTTCCTGCGATAAATACAGACCTTGATGATAATGGAAAAGTCGAAAGTGGCGACTATAATCTTTTTCTCCGTGAGCTTTCATCATCATTGTAATTACTTAACTACACTTACACTAATTCCATCCACATAATCCCGATCTTTTAATGGCAGAACTGTGGGAATGATTGTTGATTCGAGTCGATCATTCTTTGCAAGCCATTGATTGAACTCATGTAATTTTGCATAGTATTCTTTTTCAAAAGTTTCCTTGGTAACCCATCCATTTCTCAGCACATTGTCACAAATGATAATTGTTCCTGGACGACTCATTCGGATTGCGTGTTCAACATATTGGGTATATTCCTCCTTGTGCGCGTCAATAAAAAAGAGATCAAATGTTTCATTTATTTTTGGTAAGACTTCCAAAGCTTCACCTTGTTGAATTTCAATCTGGGGAGAAAGATTGGCATGATCGATATTCTCCTGAGCAACAGCTGCATAATTTGGATTATGTTCAATAGTGATAAGTTTTCCATCTTCAGGTAATGCTTTTGCCAACCAAATCGTGCTGTAAGCTCCGAGTGTTCCAATTTCCAGCATACTTTTGGCATTGATTGATTTTGCTTGGAGATAGAGCATGCGTCCGATAACTGCATTGATTTGAATTGGTGGGAGATTATTTTTCTTACTATTCTTTATTGCGAAATCCAACGCATCATCAGGTTGGATGAAATTCTCTTCGATATATTCGTTTGCGTGTTTGGAAACTGTCCAGTTTGATTTGTCTACCATAGGTTGGATTATACCATTTGAGGATTACTTTAATTGGTCTTCTGGTTTGTTGATTCCGTATGTTTCTGCAACTTCGAAATCGACACCATCTGATTTAAGGACAATGTAACCCGTATTTTTAAAAGCCTGACCTTTCAGTGTCGCATGGGTTCCTTCTCCCAAATGGATAAGGAGTGTTTTCATTAAGCCAACATGACTTCCAACAAGAACAGTTTTGCCAGGATAGGCGATAGCAATTTCTCGAAGTTCTGTAATGAATCGGGACATTAATTCTTCATCACTTTCATATCCTTCAGTGAGTTTTACTGATTTCCATTCTTCATATGGAAGGGTGTGGCGCATTTCGTATAGATCTTTTAATTCTTCACGAACTTCATGACTTAACCTTCCATCGAGCGTTCCTTCATTTCGTTCGCGCAATGCTTCTCTGGTTGTGATAAGTAAATTATGTTCTGCAGCAATAGTCTGTGCAGTCTCGTGAGCTCGTTGTAATGGAGAAGAGAAGGCGGCATCAAAGTGAATATCTTTCAATTTTTGAGCTGCTTCCCGCGCTTGCTCGCGGCCTGTCTCGGTCAATGGTGTGTCCATGCCATGTTTGCCTTGCGCGTTTGCGACTGATTGTCCATGACGGACTATATACATAGTACATACATTTTTCTCGTCCATAGAAGTATTATACTACAAGTACGCGTTGAGGCCACCTTTTGGAGCAAAAGCGGAGGCAAAGGCAATCTTATTGCAGCGCTTTAGTTCTTCTTCAGTCAGAATCCCTTTATCCCGAAGAAATGCAAACTGTCTCCATAAATGCGCATCTGCAATCATTTCAGGCCAATCTGTATTGATGGTAAATTTCACATTATTATCAATGAATGTCCGCAGAATAAATTTCAATTCTTCTTCGTTTTCAACTGCTTTGGTCATCAGGTTACTCAGTGGGCAAACTTCTAGAACAATATCCTGCTTGACAAGTTCTTTCATCAACGATTTATCATAGGCTGCTTTAATCCCATGACCGATTCGTTTTGGTTTTAAATATTCAATTGCTTCCCACATATCATTTTCATCGTTGGTTTCTCCTGTATGTGCAGTGAGATTGAGTCCTGCGCGCTTTGCTTTTTGGAAAAGTCCTTTATAGTCTTTGAGTTTGAAATTTGGATTTGTACCCCCTGCGATATCTATCCCGACAACGCCACGTTTGCGATACTTAATGGCTTTCTCAATAATAATTGCATTTTTTTCAATATCAAATTCTCGAGCGAGACAAAAGATATATCCACCAGAAAGATTTGGATATTCGAGAAATGCTCGTTCCATTCCACGAAGCATTGCCATAATGATATGATCTAAATCTTGTTCGCCATTGTTATTGTGACGCATGATATTGCCGCGGATTTCGATATGCTTAATATTATTTCTATAAGCACCGCCCATGGTTTCGTACATAGCTTTTTCAAGAGCAAATGTCCCAGAACTTAATTTATCCAAAACAGGATGATAAATCTTTTTGAGATATTCATTTAATTTCATTTTTCGATGTGGAGAAAGTGTTATATGTTCGACAAATTCGTGGTAATCTTTCTTCGGAAGTTTTTCTCCTTGTTCATGCGCAATCTGCCAATAGACGAATGGATTAATTGCTGAGCCTATATGCGTGTGTAGCTCTGCAAGTGGGAAGTCAGGAAAGGTGTGTGGGTTGTTTACAACAGAAAAATGGTGATCCATAACTAAGTATGTCAAAAATCGTCAACAAAGTAAAGATCAGGATTATATTTGCTATACTACTTATATGTCTGTCCTGAGGAATCTCCTTGCTTTTTTGGTTCTTGCTGCGATTGTTTATGGCGTTAGTAATTATTATGGCTTAGCTCAACAAACAGTCGGCGTGAAAGGTGCAAGCACACAAAAAGCACAAGAGGTGAGTGGCGAAATCCAATCAGATATTGGACAGCAAGCAGAAAAAGCAGCGGATAGTGCAAGCAATGTCACGATAGGAGACATTATCGGGTTCTTCCAGAGATTCCAGAAAATCCCTGAAGATCTACAAAGTGTCCGAGATTATTCTGAAGAACAACTCCACAATATAACGAATAGAGAAAAATAATAATGCCTGAGCGTAGTCGAAGGTTTCGATTACACTTCGTTCCACTCAGCCATAAAACTCTCATGTATAATGTACAGATTATGGATGATTTAAAGAATCGTGTTACCAAATTAATTGAGAAGATCGATGCAGACGAAAAGCGTAAACGGATTCGTGAGCTTGAGGCAGAAAGTATGAAGCCTGGTTTTTGGGATGATCACCAAACCGCGGCTGCAAAAATGAAAGAGATGTCTTCGCTGCAAAAAGAAGTTGAAGAAGTAGAACTTCTTGAATTATGGATGGAGGAAGGTGAAACCGATGAAGTCGAAAAGCTCTTGAAGAAAATGGAGCTGTTGATGTTCTTCTCTTCTCCCAATGATAAATCCAATGCCATCTTTGCAATTCATTCCGGCCAGGGTGGGACAGAAGCGATGGATTGGGTTTCCATACTTTTCCGTATGTATACAAAGTTTTTCGAAAAAAGAGGTTGGGCATATGATATTTTGGATCAAACACCTGGTGAAGAAGCCGGTCTCAAAAGTATCACACTTTCTGTTGAAGGGAAGTATGCGTATGGATATTTAAAGCATGAAGCTGGTGTCCATCGTTTGGTTCGCTTGTCGCCATTTAATGCTGATGCGCTTCGTCAAACATCGTTCGCCATGGTTGAAGTATTGCCTGAGTTGGTACAAGATTCAGGAATTGAAATCAAAGATGATGATATAGAATTTGATGCTTTTCGTTCAGGCGGACATGGTGGGCAAAATGTCAATAAAGTTTCAACTGCTGTTCGATTAAAGCACAAACCTTCAGGCATAGTCGTCACTGCACAAACCGAACGATATCAAGGTGCAAATCGTGAATTTGCGATGAAACTTCTCAAAGCTAAGCTTTGGGCCATCGAAGAAGAGAAGAGAAAAAAGGAAGAAGCTGCTTTAAAAGGGGGTTACAAAACCCCGGGTTGGGGAAATCAAATCCGATCATATGTTTTGCATCCATATAGGATGGTAAAAGATCTTCGTACCAATGTCGAAACAGGAAATACCGATGCAGTACTGGATGGAGATTTAGATCAATTTATCGAAGAAGAACTCCGCAGCCTCTCTTAACCTTGATAAGACTTATAGTAAGTGGTATACTTCTTGCTATGGTTGAAAAACGTCCACGATCTTCTTTCCGGGCACCTGAAACGGAGAGACATTTGGAAGCTGATGTTGAGGTTAGCACAGTTTTTAAAATGGCTTCTGCATTGATGTCGCTTCGGAAGCCTGGAAAAATTACTGAGGCTAAAGATCGTTTGCAGCAGGAACTACATGTTGAATCACTTGCAGATGAGCTCGCAGCCTATGCAAATAATGAGTCAGACGGCAAAGTACGAGGTGTAGTCGATGCGATTAGTATGAAAAATGAATCGTTGGGATTTGAGCTTCGGCAGCGAATCTTGGCTGCTCGTGTAAAACCTGGAGAACAAATCCCTTTAAGCTTTGAGATAGAAAGGGATGTTTTTGTTGCTCGCCATCAGCCTCATGAGCAAATGTCCTTATTTGGAATTAAATGGGTTTGATCACTTTCTTCTTTTCGACCTCCATGGAACTGCCGAAAGCATTGAAGCATAGACGTCATCCTTAATATTTATTTTGAGTGCATCGAGTTCTTTCTCGGTCGGATTTCTATCTTGAAACTCTATGAAAGGGACATCAGTGATTACAGCAAGTGGAGTTTGCTCGGAGCCCTCTCCCATAACAACGACAGATGCTGAAGCGAGTGAATCAATGACATTTGTCTGTTCCATATGCATTTCTCGTCCAAATAAATCCTCTGTCCCAATATAGCTGTTTAAAGCCTTGAACCCACTGTGTGTAATAGCATATCCTGTGACTCCCCAGCGAAGCGGACTGAGCTTACTGTCTGTTAGAATAACCCCGACATGTTTGAGTTGATGTTTTTTTGTTAGATATTCTCTGATCTGATTAACACTTTTTTGTGGGTCTTTTGGCCAAAGGCTGAAATATCCATCGCTATTTGAAGCATCGATGCCAGCGGATGCGACTAAAAGGTTATGGTTGATAGAAAGCATAATGCCATATTGGTTCTCTCCTGGAGGTAAATAATAATCTGCTTCAGTTTCAGCAAGCTTGAATTTGTCTTCAAGTGTCCCCGCTTTAACTAATCGTCCTTCGCATATACCAACGATTTTCGAAGTAACTGCAACGACAGACTTCTCAGTAAGTTTCGGCAAGGAAGCATCAAGGACTTGGTATAGATCATTTCCTGCAACTATTTTGTTTGTTTTATATGGTTGGATATTCATGAAATTATTGATTCTAAAACACTTATAAACTTCTTTGTCTGTAGGACATCATGGGTTCTAACTATCGTTGCCCCACTAATTATAGCAACCGCTGTCTCTGCTAAAGATGCTTCGAGTCGTTCATCAACGGTTGGAAGTGTATCAAGCTTGAGCTGCTCTTTCAATACTGCTCCTAAATGGCTCTTCCTTGAAACACCAATTGCGATTGGGCAATCAAGTGATGCAAACGCATGAAGGTGTCTAATTATTGCTAGATTCTGTTCGACTGTTTTTCCAAATCCGATGCCGGGATCAATGATAAATTGCTCGTGTTTCATTCCTGCGTCTATACCAATTCCGATCTGTTCTCTAAAGAACTGTGTAATCTCTTGGATGATATTTGTATATGCTATTGCCCCTTTCTGCATTGTCTTTGGGATACCTTTTATATGGTAGATAATGCATTGTGAACCAGAGTCAGCCACAATATGTGCCATTTCTTTATCAAAACTAAATCCTCCAAGACTATTTACTATTGTGCACCCTTCATCAATTGCTGCCTTTGCGACTATCGCTTTGTTTGTATCAATTGATAAGATGCACTTTGGAAATGCTTTTCTTATAGCTTTAATTACAGGAAGAACTCGTTTCAGTTCTTCTGTTTCAGTTACTGTTTCTGAGCCTGGCCTTGTTGATTCGCCCCCGATATCAATAATATCTGCACCTTCATAAAGCATTACTTCTGTTCTTTTTAAAGCTGCATGAACATTTGTATAAAGACCTCCATCGGAAAATGAGTTGGGAGTTACATTGAGAATTCCCATGATTTTAACTTTGTGCGTATTATTCAAGATTGTTGTATTATACCAGCGTATCTGCGAGTGTTGCCAAATGATGGTAAATATGTTTTACTAAGGATAACGGCTAGGTAAGAAATCCGTATGGAAAATAAAGAAACACCAAAACCATCAACAGCAGCCCCAGCTTCAAGTTCATCTGCTTCAAAGACAGATGGATCAACTGCTTCAAAATCTGCATTTGATGGCAAACAGTCAGGACCAACGATGCAATCATTTAAGGAGACAAAAAAAGCACCATCAACAATCCAAATTCTCGTTGTACTTTTAGTGATGGCTGCTCTTGGTGTTGGAACAGGATATGGAGTTGCAGCTTTTACATCCAAGCCTGGACAAAAGAGTGTTGTACCAAGTGCGCTCAATCCGAATGCTCCAGCGAAAGGTGAAACTTTTGGCTCCGATGACACATCGGCATATAAAGATACAGCTGAAGGAACACTCAAAGAAGGCGGTATCGAAGGAGAAGGGCAATATCATTTAGAGCGTCCAGGTGGTGAAAGTCAAAATGTGTATATGACTTCTTCAACAGTTGATCTTTCAAAGTTCGTAGATCAAAAAGTAAAAGTATGGGGCGCTACGCAAACCGCACAGCATGCTGGCTGGCTCATGGATGTTGGACGAGTTGAGGTACAATAGTCTCGACGATCCGTCATTCGGCGGGAGCAGCAATCTCGTCGGGGAGGAGATTGCCGCCCAAAATATATCCCTGCAATGACCTATGATACGACTAGAAAATGTTACCAAAGCATATCCGACTGGAAATACAGCTCTTGCTGATGTTACCTTCACGATTGATCGTGGAGAATTTGTCTTTTTAGTTGGACCGTCTGGATCCGGGAAGACTACCTTGTTCCGCTTGCTTATCCGTGATACTGTCCCGACAAGTGGTGCAATCCATATAGGGGATTGGGATCTTGTGAAACTTCCTCATAAGAAAGTGCATCATTTGCGAAAAAATATCGGAATGGTATTTCAGGATTTAAAGCTTTTGCGTGATAGGACAATTTTTGAAAATATTATGTTTCCGCTCGAAGTAGGGAACATGGATACACACGATGCAAAAAAGCGAGTAGAAGAGATTATCGAACGTGTGGGAATTCAGGAGCACATAAATAAATTCCCAATCCAATTATCTGGAGGAGAATTACAACGAGCAGCAATCGCTAGAGCACTAGCTTTCAATCCTGAAATTCTTCTTGCTGACGAACCGACAGGTAATTTAGATAATGCGACAACATGGGAAATCGTAAAACTTTTGCAGGATATCAACGATAGTGGTACAACTATTATTATGGCAACACATAATGCCGATATTGTGAACAGTATGCAGAAAAGAACATTGATTCTCGAAAAAGGTATTTTAACCCGTGATGATAAGCGTGAAACAAAAGCTCACGCTAAAAAAGAGGAATAAATGTATGCGAGCAACTAAGACAACGTTAAAACACATTCGAAGAAGTCCATATCAGTCAATGGCAGCTGTTTTTATCATGATGCTGACATTTCTTTCTATAACGATTTTCTCTTTCATCGTGTTTGGATCTTCAGCGGTCATTCAATATTTTGAATCAAAGCCACAAGTTACAGCGTTCTTTAAAGATGAAGCAAAGCCTCAAGATATTGATCAACTTCGTGCACAACTCCAACAAACAGGACAAATTGCTTCAACAAAATATGTATCCAAAGCAGAAGCATTGCAGATCTATAAAGAACAAAATAAAAACGATCCGTTATTACTTGATTTGGTAACAGAAGATATCTTGCCTGCTTCGCTGGAAATCTCTACCTATAAAATTGAAGATCTCGAACCTGTCTCCAATACACTTCGAGCATCGCCGTATGTTAATGAAGTAATCTACCAAAAAGATATTGTCTCGACTTTGGCAAGCTGGACCAATGCTGTTCGTATTGTTGGGATAACGCTTATTGCTGTGTTGGCACTTGTATCTGTCTTTATCATGATGACTGTCATCGGATTTAAAGTTTCGCAAAAGAAAGAAGAAATCGAAATTATGAAGCTCCTTTCCGCGACCAATATGTATATCCGCATGCCTTTTATTCTGGAAGGTATTTTCTATGGTATTCTTGGAACACTTATCGGCTGGCTTGTTGCTTCAGGTGGACTTCTCTATGCGACACCATATCTTGAAACGTTCTTAAAGGGAATTCCTGTGCTTCCGGTATCACCAGTATTCTTAGTAGCGCTTTTGCTTGGTGAGTTAGTTATTGCAGTTTTCCTTGGCATCCTCGCCAGCTCACTTGCTGTACGCCGGTACTTGAAATAAAACAACTTGGTCGTATAATTGAACGGCCCGAATCATTATGAAGAGATTACTAATTTTTATTCTTGCTATTGTAGGTTTTGGAGTAAGCGGTGCATTTGTGTATGCACAAACACAATCTACAGGTAACCAGCAGCAAGTAAACGACCTTAATAATCGTATCCGCGAACTTGAAAGAAAAGTCTCAGATCTTAAATCTCAAGGAAATTCTTTATCTTCACAAATTGCTGCTATGGATGGACAAATCTCATTAACTGAATATCGTATCGATGCGACACAAAAAGAAGTTATGGATATAACTCTTGATATCGA
This sequence comes from uncultured Gammaproteobacteria bacterium, assembly GCA_965230895.1. Classification (GTDB taxonomy): domain Bacteria; phylum Patescibacteriota; class Microgenomatia; order Levybacterales; family UBA12049; genus JACDET01. Next base: position 954,978 of record OZ246394.1, on the reverse strand, counting down.
ATCAGCGGGCAAGCGCATGAACAACCTTGAGGGTTCGCTTGATAACACAACCAAGGTATTACTTAATCGAATTGTCGCAACATACCAAGCTGGCGATGCAAAAGAACTGCAGGTTCTTCTAGCTTCTGGAAATATGTCTGATCTTATGTCTCGTGCAAATTATCTGAAGATTGTTCAGAGTCATGACCGACAATTGCTTTATGATACTCAACAGGCAAGGAATGATTATGCAAATCAAAAGACGATTCTTGAGCAGAAAAAGAAGAAAGTTGAAGAACTAAACAAACAGCTTGAAGGCTATCAAGTACAACTTGATAAAGATAAGGCGAGTAAACAAAGTTTATTGACAGCTACAAAGAACGATGAAGCTCATTACCAGACTTTATTGTCTCAGGCGCGTGCGCAAGTTAATTCAATGAAATCTTTCGCGCGAGGCCATGGTGGATCTGTGCTTCCTCCACAAGCAAGTCCTGATGGGTGGTACTTCAATCAGCGGGATTCCCGATGGGGTAATTCAAATATGGGATCATCTCCTGAATATGTTTGGGAAGTTGGATGTCTTGCAACTTCTATGGCTATGATTATGAAAAAGCATGGAGAAGACGTTACTCCAGCATCAGTGACAAGTAATAGTTCATATTTCTTCTCAAACACTGCATATATGGCTATTCCATGGGGTGGAGGCAAATTCTCTTCAGCATGGGGAAATAACCAATCTGCAATTGATAGTAAGCTGGCAAGTGGTGAGCCAGTTATTGTTGGTGTCAAAAACAATTCTCACTTTGTCGTTTTGAAGAGTGGATCAGCAGGAAATTACATCATGAATGATCCATGGAATGGGCCTGATCTTAAATTCTCCGATTATTACTCTAGCATCTCTCAATACGGTTGGTATAACTAATACATTCTCTTTCTTATAGTTTTCATGTATGATTAAACTATCATGCAGTCTCTTCTCATTATACTAGGTTCTCTTCTTATTTTACTGGTGAACTTTCCAAACCAAGCATATGCAGCAAGTCCTGTCACCATTAATGAAGTACTCGCTCATCCAACTGCTGGAAATAAAGAATGGGTAGAGTTGTATGTGACAGATAGTAGTGATTTGAAGAATTACTGGATCGATGATGACACTGATTTTGCCAACGATAATGGTGGAAGTGCAAAAAAGAGCTTAGACGGTGTTGTTGCTGGGAGTGATAGTCAACATTATTACATTGAATTGACTGCATCAATGTTTAACAATGATGGTGATACTGTCGTTCTTTTTAGTTCCAGCGGTTCTATAGCGGATCAACTGACTTATACGGATGGGCCTGGGTATGATGTTGCTATGGGAAGATTTCCAGATGGGAATGGAAGCTTTGCGTATCTTTCCAGTACAACAAAAGGCAGTCCAAATTCTGGACCAATGCCTACGAATACTCCCGAACCAGAACCCACAGCAAAAACTGCAGCTTCTCAAGGAGTTTCTTCATCAACGCAAGCGCAATCAGGTTCCACAATCTCTCGATCAACAGCGACAAGAACTCCTACGGTTCGGAGTTCAACTTCTTTGCCAACACCAACCAGTATTCGTCTCTCTCCGACGATTCGTCCAGCAAATGCTTCCGCAAAAGTTGCAAGTCGTGGAGCATATCCTACAGCAATTCTTGGTGCTAAGACCAAAGCAAATGAACCAACCCGTATTCCTCTTCCGTCTATTCCTGTGAAAGTAAAGGGTGCTTCTAGTGCACCAGCCCTTTTTACAATTTTGGGTGCAGGGTTTATAATTGCCTGTGCTGTTGTCATATTTCTGAAAAAACTGAAGCAGCGTACATAATATGAAAAAAATAATTACAAAAAGTTTTAAAGAGACGCAACAACTAGGTTTAGAACTTGCAAAGGCCTTAAAAGGAGGAGAAGTCCTTGCGCTGCATGGTGATTTGGGTTCTGGCAAAACGACATTTATGCAGGGTTTGGCAAAGGGATTGGGGATTAAACGGAATATTATTTCTCCTACTTTTATAATCATGCGAACATATGAAGTTGCAGATTCTCCAATTCAGAATCTATTCCACGTAGATTTGTATCGAATCGCTTCTGAAAAAGATGTTGAGGGATTAGGTTTGCTTGAACTGATTGGAGAAAGGGAAAACATTGTCGCTATTGAATGGCCTGAAAAGATTGAGAGTATTCTGCCAAAAGACAGGATTGATATTTACTTTGAATATTTGGAAGATGACGAAAGAAGTATTACGTTTAGCTCCTAGTTCTGTACTGAAACTTTACTTGGTTTGCAGCTAACAAAATAATTTCTTGCTACAACTTGATACTCGCAGCCTGCAGGTAATGGTGGTAAAGGTACAACAACTTTTTCTCCAGTAGTTTCGCGACAAATTAATGTGTTTTTCTCAGTTCCTACTTGGCATGAGGTAACTGTTCTTACTGGAGAGGTTGGTATGACTGCATTTGGACTGGTGCAATTTACCTCAAATCCACCATTTGAAGAAGCATATGTACATGGCTCCGGAAGCTCGGGTAGCTCTACATTAATTGGAAACTTAGGATTTGAAGCAATCGTTGGAGATGCTTGTGGTGTTTCTGTAGGGCAAACAACTACTACGCCATTCTGTTTTGTTTCATATTCACAGCCTTGTGGAAGCGCAGGAAGATTATTTTGGCCAACTGGACCAGATGCTCTTGTGGTTGCGGAAGTTCTTTGTTGATACAGGACTGCAATATTTACACCCAAAGTCACGATAAGAACGAGCATTGAAATAAGAACGAAAAGGCGAGAAAGAAAAAAAGATTTTCTTCGATGTGCGTTGTAATAAGAAGTGGCAGTTTCAGTGTTTTGATCCATTATGACCTCATCTTAAGCATAGATGGGAAGAGTGAGGCTTGTCAAGCTCAAATTATGATAAAATGCACTCATGGATCATGTGCAAAAAGCGGTAAGAATTATCAAAGACGGTGGAGTCGTTATCTTCCCTACAGATACAGCTTTTGGTATCGGTTGCAGAATCGATAATGAAGAGTCAGTGAAGCGATTGTTCGCACTAAGAAGAAGACCTGAGGACAAAGCAACGCCTGTTCTTGCTGCAAGCCTTGAAATGCTTGAGCCGTATATTGAGCCAGTTTCTCCAGACGTAATTACCAAACTTATTAGCCCGCATTGGCCAGGTGGTCTTACAATTGTACTCCGATGTAAAACTGATAAGATACCTTCATTAGTTCGAAAGGATAATACTCTCGGAGTTCGAGTACCAAATCATCTCACAACACTTGAGATAATCAATGGTGTTGGTGTTCCTATCCTTGGTTCTTCGGCAAATTTCCCTGGAGAAAAAACACCCTATGCATTTGAAGATCTCGATCCAGAATTGGTAAAATTAGTTGATTACGTTGTCCCTGGAGAAACTTTTACTAAGGAAGCATCGACTGTCATTTCAGTAGTTGATGATCCATGGAAAATCTTACGCCAAGGAGCTGTACATACTTAAATGAAAAATATTTTATACATTGATACTTCAAACAATAAGGAAACTGTGATCCGTTTAAAAATTGATGCTAGAGAAGATGTTCGTACGCAAATTCCAAATCACCGAAAAAGTCAGATTGTATTACCGATGATTCAATCCGTGCTTGCGGATAATCATATAGACTTGAAAGATATTACTGAAATTGAAGTGAACGTTGGTCCTGGTTCTTTTACCGGATTGCGGGTTGGCATAACAATTGCAAATACATTAGGGCAACTCTTACAAGTTCCTATTAACGGAAAAAAAGTTGGAGAAGCAGTTGAAGCCGTTTATTCCTAGGACTGAATGAAATCTAATTTACTCTTCGCGGAGGACACTGTATACTTTACATAGTATGAGAAATTTTCTCCATCATCTTTTAATTCCTCGCCATACCAATAATTATCGTCCACGAGTTTTGCATTATGAAATTATCTTTTTGATCGTGGCGTTTTTGATGTCAGGCTTGATAACAATGGCTGGCGTGGAAAAACAGTATCCTGCAGTGCTTGGAGATTCTACAAGTATATCTATTCAGGATCTGTTGACCTATACAAATATCAAACGTCAGGCAAATGGTCTAGCGCCGCTAAAATTAAACGCGAAATTGTCTTCGGCAGCAGATCATAAAGCACATCATATGTTTGCGAAGAATTATTGGGCACATGTCGCGCCTGATGGTACAACTCCTTGGGTATTTATCAAAGATTCTGGCTATCAATATTTATACGCAGGAGAGAATCTTGCAAGAGGGTTTGATAGCGGAAAGGCTGTCGTTGATGCCTGGATGGATAGCCCTACTCATCGTGAGAATATGCTGTCACCAAATTATACCGATATCGGCTTTGCTGTCCTACCAGGAACATTAACTGGATCAGATACTGTGCTCGTGGTTCAAATGTTTGGAAGTCCATACACACCTAAAGATGAGGAAGGACAATTGGCTGTTGTGCCAACGGGGCTAGCACCGCCAGTTAATACAAATAACCAGCCAACCATGACTCCTGAACCTACGCCGACGCCTGCTCCTATTACAGCAAGCACCGATGAAAATCCAAAAGATCTTGCTGGAGTAGCTTCTGTACAAAGTTCTCCATTGATCGATGCTAACTCTATCAAACAAAACATCTCATATTTCTTCCTGTTATTCTTTATCTTTGTTCTCGTACTTGATGCAATTATCATTGAACGCAAAAAGATCGTCCGAGCATTCTCACATAATATCGATCATATTCTTTTCCTTTTATTCATTTTGATAGCGGGTATAATTATTGGTAGAGGAGTAATTTTATAATGATTCAGGATATACGCAAACATATTTGGTATTACAGTTCAACACTGTTGATCTTTGGATTAGGATTGGCATTAATTACACTTAATAGCCAGAGTAGTAAGTTACAAGCATTAATTATTACTATGACGGCAACATGTTATTTCATATGGTCATTACTTCACCATTATGTCCATCACGAATTGCATGTCCGATTAGTTATTGAGTATATTTTGATTGCCTGCCTGGGTGTGGTACTCTCCCTGTACCTATTTAGTGTATAGACGAGGTTCTATGAATATAAGCATTGTTATCCCTAACTACAACGGAGAGAAAATTCTAAAGAAAAACCTTCCTCATGTCCTTGAATCAGTAAAAGATTATAAAGAAGGTAAGGTTGAAATTATTATCCCCAATGATCCTTCGACAGATAAATCAACAGAAGTCATTGAAGCTTTTATCAAGTCAATTAAAGAAAAGCATATTGTTGGTAAAACGATTAATAATCTCAAAAGAGAAGAAGCTGGTTTCTCAAAAAATGTAAATCGTGGTGTCCAATTGGCAAGTGGAGATATTCTTATTCTCTTCAATTCAGATGTTCGACCTTATAAAGAATTCCTTGCTCCACTGCTTGCGCATTTTTCTGATGATAAAGTATTTGCAGTCGGGTGTTTGGATGAAAGTATAGAAGAAGGAAAAAGTGTCCCTCGAGGTAGAGCAATTGGTTGGTGGCAGCGTGGGTTTCTCCAACATAAAGCTGCAGATGTTTCGGCTGGTCAATCTCTTTGGGCAAGTGGAGGAAGTAGTGCATTTAATAAAAAGATTTGGGATAAATTAGGTGGGTTAGATAATTTATTTAATCCGTTTTATTGGGAAGATATAGATCTTTCGTATAGAGCCTGGAAGTCAGGTTATAAAATTGTTTTTGAACCGCGTAGTATTGTTGTGCATGAACATGAAGAAGGTGCTATCAAAACGAAATTCAAACCAAAGCATATCCAGAAGATTGCCTATAGAAATCAATACTTTTTCATCTGGAAAAACATTACTGATCGAGGATTACTTTTATCGCATATTCTCTGGATGCCGTATCATTTGCTCAAGGCAGTTTTGCGTCGTGATCTAGTTTTTATTCAGGGATTCTTTCTTGCCCTTGCTCAAATGGATCGAGTCAAAGATTCCAGATATCGAGCAAAGAAACTTTTTGTACGAACAGATAGATCTATTTTGAAGGAAAATAAAGTATGACACTTTCGATAGTTACACTTAATTATAAAAGAAAAGAATTGACACTTGATTGCATGCAATCATTGTACGAAGTGTTTAGACATGAATTTGAAAAAGGCGAGATTGAATTAATTATCGTTGATAATGATTCACAAGATGATTCTGTTCAGACTATTCGTAAAGAAATAAAAAGTAAAGAGTATAAAAATATGCATCTTATCGCTAATCCAAAGAATAGTGGATTTGGATCAGGATGCAATTTAGGAGCAGCATCAGCAAAAGGAAAATATCTTCTTTTTCTCAATAATGACACTATCGTAAAAGATCATGGTATTTTTGCAATGGCAAAATATATGGACGAGCATGGAAATATTGCAATAATGGGCGGACAGCTTCGTAACTTTGATGGTTCACTGCAAGCTTCAACAGGAAAGTTTTACACTCTTGAATATGCTGCATTGCTTCTTGCAGGTGGACAAAGGTATGGGTTGCTCGACAAAAGCCCTAATAAGATTCAAAAAGTTGATTGGGTAAAGGGTGGTCTTCTGATGGCGAAAAAATCAGAGTTTGATGCACTCGGTGGTTTTGATGAGAAAATATTTATGTATATTGAAGATATGGAATTATGCTATCGTGCACATTTGGCAAGGAAAGATGTTTATTTCTATCCTAACGTTATGGTGTTACACAAAGAACATGGAAGTACTAATAAAACATTTGCGATCGTAAATATTTATAAAAATTTGTTGTATTTTTATAAAAAGCATCGTTCTCCTGCAGAGTATTTAATTGTGAAATCAATGATGGTGACAAAGGCAAAATCGTTGATTGCTCTCGGAAAAGTAACAAAGAAGCCATACTTGGTTGAAACCTATACAAAAGCATTAGAAGTACTTTAGATTATTTCCGCTTTTCGAAGAACGTACCTTTATTAAACTTTCCTTGATAGTAGTCTTTAATTGCATATTTCTGAAATTCTCTGCCGGTTCTTAAAAGCCGCAAACTTTCCCGTATTAGTGCAATCTTTGTACGAAATGGTGCATACTTCATTCCAAATAACATTTTATTCCGGGTTATAAAATAATCTTGTAATACATTGCCATTTCCAGCTCCACCAGAAGATGCTGCGTTGACATGTGTTAGGACTGCATCTGGAACATAAAATATTTTGTATCCAGCTCTCCGCACTCGCTCATTCAAATCAGCATCTTCATAATATAAGAAAAAGTCATCATCAAGCATGCCAACTTTTTCCAAGACTTCTCTCTTAAACATCATGCAGCAACCGGTTGCGAATTCAATTTCTTCGGTTTTATCATATTGACCATGATCAACTTCATCAACACCGCGATGGATGCTTTGGACATTTGCCCAATCTGTATGTCCTCCAGCAAACCAGAAAACTTTCCCAAGGTCTTCTTTTTTGTATCTATTTTTATGGAATTCGTGTCCTTTTGCAAAATATATCTTTGGAGTTGTTACACCAATTTTTGCATCACTATCAAGAACTGAAAGAAGATAAACAATCATATCTGGATCCATCAATGTATCATTATTCACAATCAATATATATTCTGCACCGTTAGCTAATGCTTCTTTCATGCCAATATTATATCCTCCTGAAAAGCCTGTATTCCTATCAGAGCGGATCAATTTTATGTGTTCTTTCTTTATATTATGGGGAAGCTCAAAAACTTCCTTCGAACCATTATCAACAATAATGGTGTCTAATCGGATATTTGGCTTGTTTACCTTTTCAAGGCTGTGGAGGAAATCAATAGTGTCCTGTTCAGTATTAAAATTAACTGTTACAACTGCAACATGTTTCATATGTCTATTATATACTAATTACCCTGAAGCTGTTCATTTAAGACTAATCTGTATATAATGATCTTGATATGGCTCAAGTTGATTTATCCATAATAATTCTTTCGTACAACACAAAAGACATAACTCTTGACGCAATTAAATCAATTGAGAAAAATTACCCCAAAGATGTTTCATCAGGAAATTTTGAAGTAATCGTAACAGATAATCAATCTCCTGATGGATCCTTCCAGGCTTTTAAGGAATATAGAAAACATACAAAAATAAAATCATTTCATCCTGTTGATAATGGCGGTAATATAGGATTTGCTGCCGGTAATAATAAAGGGTTACCTTATGCAAAAGGAAGATACATTCTCTTTCTTAATCCGGACACAATCGTTTACCCTAAAACTTTAACGTATTTGTTGCAATTTATGGATTCTCATCCTGACGCTGGCGCAGCGACTTGTAAATTAATGAATAAGCATGGCGATATGGATTTTAATTGTCATAGAGGTTTCCCGACTCCTTGGAATGCATTCACTTTTTTTTCAGGCTTGCAACGGAAATTTCCTAAAAGCCGGTTATTTGCTGGATACACGCAAGGATGGAAGGATCTAAATACAACACATAAAATTGATGCTTTGGAGGGTGCCTTTATGATGGTTCGTCGAGAAGTAGGAGAGAAAGTCGGCTGGTGGGATGATGATTACTTCTTCTATGGTGAAGATTTACAATTCTGTTATGACATTCAAAAGCTTGGATATAACATTTATTATGTTGGAGAAGTGCAAATCATGCATATCGGTGGAGCATCAAGTGGCATAAAAGCAGCCTCACAAAATGTCACAACCGCAAATGTTGAAGGAAAAAGGCGAGCACAGGGTTGGCGGTTTGATGCAATGAGAATTTTTTATAAAAAGAATTATCATGATAAATATCCTGCTTTAGTACAGTGGGGAATTTTTAAAGGAATTGATCTTATGCAAAAAAGAGCGTTATCACGATTAAAAGTGCAAAATTAATTCACTTTGAGAAAGTGAAACTCTTGTAGTATAATGACAAGTAATCTATGAAAGGTGTTATTTTAGCTGGAGGTTTGGCAACAAGACTCCGTCCACTTACATACGTAACCAATAAGCATCTCCTTCCTATCTACAACAAGCCGATGATTTACTATCCGCTTGAGGCAATGGCAAAAGCAGGCATTAAGGAAGTTCTTCTTACATCTTCAGCAGATCACGCAGGGCATTTCGCAAGTCTTCTCGGTGCGGGTGAAGAGTTTGGACTGAAACTTTATTATGCAGTGCAAAAGAATCCAAAAGGTGGTATCGCTGATGCAATGATGCTTGCGGATGAATTCGCTCGTGGAGAAAAAATCACCGTACTTCTCGGAGACAATATCTTTGGACACAATCTCAAAAAATCAGTTGAAGAGATGGAAGCAAAAGAAAAAGGTGCAAAAATATTTGGCATTAGTATGCCAACAGAATCGAAGCAATACGGTGTAATTGAAACTGATGAAAGCGGTAAAGTACTTTCTATTGAAGAAAAACCTGAATTTCCTAAGTCAGATTATGCCCAGACAGGCATTTATATGTATGATAGTCGAGTTTTTGATTTTATTAAAGGATTATCTCCATCAGCTCGAGGGGAACTTGAAGTTACCGATCTTAACAATTTTTATGTTAAAGAAGGTACAATGTCATTTGAATTAATTGATTGGTGGATTGATGCTGGGACCTCCTATGATGAGCTCATCCGCGCAAATGTTTTGGTTCAGGAAAAAGTAAAATCCGGCGAACTTAAATAATCTGTCTCATATGAAATTACTCGTGACCGGCGGTGCCGGATTTATTGGTTCTAATTTTATTCTTTACTGGATGAAAAATCATCCGGAAGACCACATAGTTAACTTCGATAAATTAACGTACGCTGGAAACTTAGAAAATCTCAAATCTGTTGAAAACAACGAAAACTATTCTTTTATACAAGGAGATATCAGTGATCCTGACGCAGTAAACGCTGCGATGCAAGGAATTGATACTGTCGTTCATTTCGCAGCTGAAAGTCATAATGACCGTGCAAATATGGATCGGTTGACTACAGTCCTGACAAACGTTGTTGGTACGCAAGTCCTTCTCGATGCAGCTTTGGAAAACCAAGTGAAACGATTCCACCATATAGGAACTGATGAGGTATTTGGACATATAGCACTCGAAGATAAAAGGAAATTTACAGAAACAACCAATTATGAACCTCGAAGTGTGTATCCCGCAAGTAAGGCTGGTTCAGATCATTTAGTTCGAGCATATAATATTGCCTTTGGTTTGCCAGTGACGATTACCAATTGTTCAAACAATTTCGGTCCTTATCAATTCCCAGAAAAGTTCATCCCATTGACCATTACCAATTTACTTGAAGGGAAGAAAGTTCCAATTTACGGAGACGGACTCTATGTCCGTGATTGGTTATATGTAGAAGATCATTGCCGTGCAATTGATATGGTGCTCCAAAAAGGAAAAATTGGGGAGACATATTTAGTTGGTGGCATGACAGAACTTTCTCCAAATATTGAAATTGCACGAAAAATCATCAAGCTCTTAGGTAAAGATGAAAGTTCAATTGAATATGTAAAAGATCGTCCAGGTCATGATCGTAAATATGATGTTGACTGGACAAAAATCAAAAATGAATTAGGCTGGGAACCACAACATAGTTTTGATGAATGGCTCGAAAAGACAGTTGCCTGGTATCGAGATAATCCAGAGTGGTGGCAAAGAATTAAGTCTGGTGCATACGCAGAATATTATCAGAAACAATACGAAGACAGATGAAAGTACTTTCAAGCAAAACAGTTTATTCTTCAAAATACTTTAGAATTCAGCAGGAACAGATCGAGCGAGATGGCAGAACGTTTACAAAGGATTTTATTGAACGTAATGCTGTAACAATAATTATCCCGTACACAGCGGATAATGAAATTTATATGGAATCTCAATTTCGTGATGCGCTGGGGGAAAGATCGTTAGAGATTGTTGCTGGACACGTTGAAGAAGGCGAAGAACCTTTAGAAACAGCAAAGAAAGAGCTAAAAGAAGAAGCAGGTCTCACAGCAAAGACGTGGCATACATTAGGTCTTTGGGATCTTAATATTAATATGCGCGCCAAAGTTCATGTTTATGCAGCGACCGATTTGACTGAAGGTGAAACTGCGCTTGAAGAGGATGAAGATATCACAATTGTTAAAATGCCTCTTGATGAAGTTATTAAAAAAGTTGAGGAAGGGAAAGTTCGTGCTGCATCACACATAGCCGCTCTGCTATTATTTAAGAAGATGCGGGAAGAAGGAAAACTATGAAAATATATACAATAGGTGGATCAGGGTTAGTTGGCTCAAGAATTGTAGAGCTGTTGCGGGATAAATATGAGTTTGATGATCTGAGCTTAACAAGTGGAGTTGATATAACCAATCCTGATAGTTTGGAAATTATAAAATCAGATACTGATCATGATGTAGTATTACATCTTGCAGCAAAAGCTGATGTTGATGGTTGTGAACAAGATAAACCTCTAGGTGAAGAGGGGCAAGCATATAAAATTAATGTGGGAGGAACACAAAATGTGGCAGCTGCCTGCAAAATTGGGAAGAAAAAAATGATTTATATTTCTACAGACTTCGTATTTAATGGTGATAATACTCCAGAAGGAGGCTACACAGAGGATGATACGCCATTGCCACTTGGATGGTATGCAGAGACGAAAGAAAAGGGTGAAGAAGTTGTAAAGAAAGCTGGCATTCCATATATTATTATGAGAATTGCATATCCATATAGAAAGGAATTTGAGGCGAAGAAAGATTTTGTTAGAGCCGTTGCAGGGAGATTAGAGCAAGGACTCCCAATTAAGGGAATTACAGATCATATTTTTACACCAACATTTATAGATGATCTCGCTCCTGCGATAGATGCGCTTCTTAGAAATGACGCGACCGGTATTTATCATGTGGTTGGTAGTCAGAGCCTTACTCCATATGATGCGAGTATGTTAATCGCGAAAAACTTTGGATATGATACTTCATTAATTGGTAAGACAACTCGAGCAGAATATTTTGTAGGCAAAGCGCCAAGACCATTTGACTTAACAATGAATAATGATAAAATAGAGCAACTTGGAGTACAAATGAAAACCTTCGAAGAAGGCCTCTTGGAATTAAAATAATTATGACAGTAACATTCATTGGACATGGGTATGTAGGGTTAGTAACAGCAGCTGTTTTTGCAGATTTTGGGAATACAGTCTATGTCATCGGACACACGCAGGAAAAAATTGATAATCTTAACAAAGGTATAGCTCCATTTTATGAGCCAGGTCTTACAGAACTTGTAAAAAAGAATATTAAAGCAAAGCGGCTTATTTTTACACTTGATTATAAACCAGCTATCCCTGATTCAGATGCGGTCTTTATTGCTGTTGGAACTCCAACGACAAAGACGGGAGATGCGAACTTGAAGAGTGTATTGAGTGTTGCTGAGAAGATTGCTAAGAATCTATCAGGTTACACTGTGGTAGCAACAAAGAGTACCGTTCCAGCAGGAACCAATAGAAAAGTGAGCCGAATCATTAACGAGAACAAACCACAGGGAGCAGAATTTGATTATGCGTCAGTACCTGAGTTCTTACGTGAAGGAAGTGCAATCTCAGATACGTTGCATCCAGACAGAGTTATTGTTGGTACTGAAAGTGAACGGGCGAAGAAATTATTAACTGATTTACATAAGCCTGTAGATGCTCCAATTGTTTCGACAGACTTTGATACTGCGGAACTTATTAAATATGCAGCTAATTCATTTTTGGCATTAAAGATCTCCTACGCAAATGCAATTGCCAAGTTATCTGAACTTGTTGGCGCTGATGGTCTCAAAGTCCTTGAAGGAATTGGTATGGACAAACGTATTGGAGATAAGTTTTTGGCACCAGGACCAGGTTATGGTGGTAGTTGTTTCCCGAAGGATGTCAGAGCTTTGATCACCATTGCGAAAGATTATGATTATGACTTTGGTTTGCTTAACCAAACAGAGCAAGTTAATTCTCAAGCAAAACGTGACGTTGTCAAAAAGGTCCGAAATGCTTTGGGTGATCTTAGAGGAAAGCGCATCGGTGTTCTTGGGTTAGCATTTAAAGCAAATACTGATGATATGCGTGACGCACCAGCAATTGATATAGTAGAACTACTCAAAAATGATGGAGCAGTTATCTCTGCGTATGATCCTGAAGCGTTAGAAACTGCCGCAAAAGTTATCCCTGATATAACATTTGCGAAATCTGCAAAAGAAGCTCTTAAAGATGCTGATGCAATGTTAGTTTTAACTGAATGGAATGAGTTTAAAGATTTAGAGCTCGAAGAAGTAAAGCAATGGCTTACGTCACCACTTATTGTAGACGCTCGTAATCTCTATGATCCTGAAAAAGCCCGAGCATTAGGCTTTAACTATATTGGTGTTGGAAGATAATGAAAAAAGTACTTATAACTGGTATTTCAGGTTTTGTCGGCCAGCATTTGGCTCAACATCTTCTCTCCCTTAGCAACTTCGAAATCATCGGAACATATAGATCTGAGAAATCTCTTGAAACTCTCAAAGAGCTTAATGGAAAAGTTTCATTACGGCAGCTTGATCTCAATGATGCAGATGCAGTTTCATCATTGCTTCAGGATATAAGTCCTGATCAAATATATAATTTAGCTGCACAAGCTTCTCCGCAAGTAAGCTTTAAAGCACCACGAGAAACAATTATTAATAATATAACTGCAGAATTAAATATCCTTGAAGCATTAAAGAATAATGATCTTTCTTCCTCAAGGCTCCTGACTATTGCTACAGGCGAAATGTACGGGATTGTCGATCCAATGGATATCCCTATTGACGAATTAACGCCTTTAAAGCCCGTGAGTCCTTATTCTGTGTCAAAAATTGCGCAAGACTATTTATCTCTCCAATATTTTTATGCATATAAATTAGATGTTGTTCGAGTCCGACCATTCAACCATATAGGACCTGGGCAAAAAGAAGGATATGTTGTTGCGGATTTTGCTAAGCAAATTGTTGAGATAGAAAAGCAGAAAAGAGAGCCAATAATTTCTGTTGGTAATCTCGAAGCGAAACGGGATTTTACTGATGTACGAGACATGGTGAAAGCATATCAGCTTGCTTTAGAGAAAGGTGTATCAGGTGAGGTCTATAATATTGGATCAGGGAAGTCGCATAAAATAAATGACATGCTCCAGCAACTACTGTCCTATTCTAGTGCAAAAGTTGAAGTAAAAGTCGATCCTTCCCGCTTCCGGCCAATTGACGTCCCTGAAATTGTGTGCGATTACAGTAAATTTAATAAGGTAACGGGATGGAATCCTGAAATTTCATTTGAAAAAACATTGCAAGAGATACTAGACTATTGGCGCGATATCGTATAGAATAGAGAAATATTAAATTTATGAAACGTGCTCTTATAACAGGAATAACAGGACAAGACGGATCATATTTAGCAGAGCTTCTTCTCGAAAAAGGCTACAAAGTTTACGGTACAGTTCGCCGATTAAGTACTCCAAATTTGGAAAATATTAAACATATTCAAGATAAAGTAGAACTCCTTTCAGCAGATCTTTTGGACCAGGGTTCATTAACAGATGCGATCGTTGCATCAGAGCCTGATGAAGTTTACAACCTTGCAGCACAATCTTTCGTAAAGACATCATGGGATCAACCAGTTTTGACAGGTGAATTTACAGCTCTTGGGGCGACAAGAGTTCTTGAAGCAATTCGTACCACAAATAAAAAGATTAAATTTTACCAAGCATCAAGCTCAGAAATGTTTGGTAAAGTTACGGAACCTATCCAAAAAGAAACCACACGATTCCATCCCCGAAGTCCATATGGAGTTGCAAAAGTATATGGTCATTACATCACATTAAACTATCGAGAAAGTTACGATATGTTTGCTTGCTCAGGCATTCTTTTCAATCACGAATCTCCACGACGTGGAATTGAATTTGTAACACGAAAGATTACTCATGCTGTTGCACGTATTAAATTAGGAAAGCAAGATAAACTTGAATTAGGAAATCTTGATGCAAAAAGAGATTGGGGATTTGCAGGAGATTATGTAGAAGCAATGTGGCTTATGCTCCAACAGGATAAGCCAGATGATTATGTTGTCTCCACAGGGGAAACACATTCTGTTGAAGAATTCGTTACGTTAGCATTTAAGGCGGCAGGTATCGAAGACTGGAGAAAGCATGTTATCTCAGATAGTGCGAAGTTTAATCGACCGGCAGAAGTTGATTACCTTATTGGCGATCATAGTAAAGCTACCAAAGAACTTGGTTGGAAACCAAAGACATCATTCCCAGAACTTGTTGAGATGATGGTTAAAGCTGACCTCGAAAGAGAGAAATAACCTTCTTAGCTTGATTTTACAACTCTTCCAATAGCTTACGGATTTTAGTATCATACTAGTATGCAAGTAAATTGTGTTACACTTAATATGACGTCGACAAATCGAGCTTTTCGAAATGCATGAAAATTGTTATTATTCTACCCACGTATAATGAGCGTGTGAATATTTCCCGTCTTATCCCACTTCTTGAAGAAGAAATTTTTCCGCAAATCAAAAATCATTCTATGCATATCCTTGTAGTTGATGATAAATCTCCTGATGGAACTGCTGAAGAGGTAGAACAGTTCATGAAGAAATGGAAAAATATTACATTACTGTCAGGAGATAAAAAAGGTTTAGGGTATGCCTATGTAAGAGGGATGAAGCATGCCATGAATAAAATGAGTGCTGATGCTGTTATGGAATTTGATGCTGATTTTCAGCATAATCCACATGATATTCCTCGATTAGTGAAAGCCATGGATGGTGGTGCTGATGCTGTCATTGGAAGCCGGTATATTGAAGGTGGCTCTATTCCCAAGGAATGGGGTTTAGATCGAAAAATTCTTAGTGTCTTTGGGAATTTATTTACGCGTGTTGTATGGGGTAACTTTTCTATTCATGATATGACTTCAGGGTTTAAACTTACAAGAACGTCAGTACTTAAAAAAGTTGACCTAGATAATCTCCTCTCAAATAATTTTGCTTACAAGATGCAAATTCTCCATGATCTTGTAAAAATTGGGGCAAAGGTGAAAGAAGTTCCAATTGTTTTTCTGGAGCGAGAGAAAGGGACAAGCAAGATTAGCCAGAAAGACCAATTTGAATCTTTTTATGTAGTTTTACGCTTAGGTTTATATTCACGAAAGCGGTTCATAAAGTTTCTTGTTATTGGCGGTACGGGATTTTTCCTTCAGTTTTTAACCGTTTATGTTTTATACAGATTCGGAGTTGAGCAATTTATCGCAGCGACAATTGGTGGAGAAGCAGCAATATTATCTAATTTCGTCCTCAACAATCTTTGGACGTTTGGCGACACAAAATCAATCTCTGAGCAAGGGAGCTTCTTTAAGCGTTTAGTAAAGTTCAATGCAGCATCTCTCGGTTCGATCGGGCTGCAGACACTGGTTGTGTATATCGCTGTCCATACGCTAGGTGAACACGTATATATACTAGGGTATAATGTTCCGACATCAATGGTTATATTAGTCCCAACCATTTTGTTACTCGTTATTCCAATGAACTATCTTATCTATAATAAAGTTATTTGGAAAACGCAATATTTGAAAAAACCAGAACATCATGTGGAAGCATAAATCAATAATAATTTTAATAATTATTCTGTTGGTTGCAGCGTTCCTGCGCCTCTATAGAGTTTCTGACTATATGACCTTTCTCGGGGATGAAGGACGTGATGCTCTTGTCGTAAAAGGAATACTTGAAGGTAACCTGACACTACTTGGTCCTCGCGCATCTGCTGGAGATTTCTTTACTGGCCCTATTTATTATTATATGATGGCGCCTTTCTTATGGCTCTGGCAACTAGATCCAGTAGGCCCGGCAATTATGGTTGGTCTTATTGGTACGATAACCGTCTGGATTGTCTATCTGATGGGGAGAAAGCTATTTGATGAAAAAACAGGATTAATTGCAGCAGCACTTTATGCTGTGTCTCCTTTAGTCTTGCAGTATTCCCGTTCTTCATGGAATCCAAATGTTGTTCCATTCTTTTCATTACTTACAATGTACATGCTCCTTAAAGCTGTTACAAGCGCGCGTTCCTGGAAGTATTACCTATTAACAGGAGTCTTTTTAGGTATTTGCGTACAGCTTCACTATATCTCCCTCTTTCTTGCAGTTGCGATAGCAATCCTTGTTTTCGCTATGAATTGGTATGTAAATGGAAAGATTAAAATAGTTCAGACAATTAAATACTACCTGCAAATATTTATCGGATTTCTTGTAGGTTTCGCGCCGTTTCTCGCTTTTGAAGTGCGTCATGGATTCCCCAATATAAAAACTATTATTTCATTTATTTCTACTGACTCGACGCAGAGTGGATATGCTACATATAACGCATTTTATGAACCTATTGCCGATGTATTTTTCAGAACCTTCGCAAGGCTTATTTTTGACTTCCCAGTCTCTGGAGATTACACACAATTTCCGCTGATACAATTGCAAGTACTTGGATTAGGTATCATTATTGCTGCAATTATTTCTTTGATTCTTTTACTTCGGCATAAAAATAAATTTGCAGTAATGATGTTAGGGGTTTGGTTAACTATTGGCGTCCTTCTGTTTGGTTTGTATAAAAAACCAATTTTTGATTATTATCTTGTTTTCTTATTCCCTGTGCCATTCTTCTTAATTGGAAACGTCTTTTCCCGGATAACAGAACTGAAAAAAGGGAAGATTTATTATGGTGTATATTTTGCTGGACTTTTGCTTGCTGGACTTCTTGTGCTAAACCTTATAGATAATCCTTTCAAAGATGAGCCAAACAGGCAAAAGGACCAGGTGAAAAGTATTGCTGAATTTGTTGTTTCAAAAACAGATAATAAGCCATACAACTTTGCACTTGCGACACCAGGTAATTCCGATCATGCATATAGATATTATTTGGAATTGTATGGTCGAAAGCCTGTTACAATAGAGCCTCCTGAGGTAGATCCGTCAAGACATACAAGAACTGATCAACTCCTTGTAATATGCGAGGATAAAGCATGTAAACCTTTGGGTAGCCCTATGTATGAAGTTTCAGGTTTTGATGCTAATGCGAAAATTGCAGGTGAGTGGGAACTTCCAAATGTAAAAGTATTTAAACTAGTTCATCCGACTCAATATACTACTCAATAAATCTGAAAGATCCAACTATTCTTTCGAACAAGTCTGTATTATTGCCTTCAACATCTTTATCTAGTGTTGTAAACGTAATTTTGTAAATATACTGGTCTTTATGAATAATATAATGCGTCTGATATTGTGGGTATGGAGTTTGCGGATGATAAAATGTGTAATTGACCCCAGGATAGCCCTGAACTGAAATATTTGATACTTTTGTAGTTACATCCTGAGTAGTCTCGTCCACAGAAACAATTCCAGGGCGAGCTTCATAAAGTTTCAAGAACTCCTTGTCAGAATATGATGTTACAGAAATATTAAGCCAGATACCCCCAGTCTCTGTCCCAGTGTAGTTATTGTAGAAAGTTACAGAACTACCTCTCCATTTATAATCTGCCCAGTTCTGTGGATATTGGATCATAAATCTATAGATATCATTGGTATATGTTACAAGCTCTCGGGTAAGAAAATAGTTGTCTCTATATTTCTCAATAGAACTTGTAATATATTGGAACTGGCTTGTAATGACAAATGCGCTCAAAATATAGTTAATAAACCCAAATAGTATAAGAATAGAAAATGTGAGTTGAGGTTTTGAACTTACTTTATTCGATGGAATAGGTATGGTATTAAAAAAATGTTTTCGTAAGAGAAATCCGAGGAAAATACTCATATGAAGTAATAAGTAAATACTAAGCGCAAAACCTATATATAAATAGTATAGTGACGCCCAATATATAATTGCACAAGCGAGAATATACACTAAGAGATAAAAAACTATTATTGGTGAGGCATATGTCTTAACAGTGTAAAGGCCTGCATGGAAAGCTTCATTTGTCTTTTTAGCTTCGAAAAGGGATGAAAAATATGCCTGATGGAGAATAATTGTAAAAATAAATAAACCAATAAGAAGAAGCAATCCAAAAAATATGGTTACAAACCAATAGATGAAAGAATCTCCCCATGGCAAGCCCATAGCATCAAAAAAATAACTAAAGAAGAGCAGGACGATTGAATAGAGAACCATGACTTCTATAAAGACTGCAAGTTGTGCAAGACTGATAAAAGTTACTGAACCTAATTGCTTTAATGCAACTCCATAGCAAGGCCACAATTGGATTCTTTCACCTTTCTCTCGTTTTTGGATACATATGTATAACGCAGACAAACAATAAATATTCCAAAGTACAATAGGTAATAATCCAATAAAAAAGTACACCACATTCGAGTCGAAAAAATTCATTAGGAGAACAAGCGTTGGGAAGGTAAATGCAAAAGTAATAAAAAGTATTGCGTAGTATTTGAATACGATTACTAACATCATACGCACTAAGATATAAAAAGTCTCAAAAAAAGGTATTTTTAGAAGTAGCTTCCATATGAAACGAAGAATAGCAACAAACTTTTGAAAAGAAGAAGATTTTTCTATTTTACTGGAGATTTTTTTACTTTCCTTTGTGATTTTTTCTTTACCTTCGCGGTCCAATTCCTTAATATCATCAACAAATAATCCTGTCCGCACACGATCGTCCATATAGTCTTCTGATTTATTCAGAAAATTTCCGATTGCTTTGAAGAAGTTAATGATTGATTTCACTACATCTATTGTTTCATCTCCACAAATTTGCTGTCAAGGCGCAGTAGGTTTAAATGAAAAATAAAAACCCCGCTTAAGCGGGGTTTTATTGTGTTCCTTGAAGTTTTAGCTTCAAGGAGAAGCTTTGCTATCACATTGTGATAACAAAAGTACTTGAGACTAGTTTGCGCCAATTTTGTACATACCTGTACCACAAGTTGGGCACTTTGCCTTCAAAGCTGGTTTACCATTCTTCATAGTAACCTTTTCTGGATTGTCGACTTCTTTCTTTGCGCGACATTTAACACAATACATTGATGCCATAGTTATCATTCACCTCCCTTCATATACCTCATAGAACTGCATAACAGAGTATGGGGTGCAATTGCGAATAATATCGTATGTTTCATAAGTAACGGCCATTGCATACAATGGTGATAATACTCATCACTAATTCATTACGAAAAAGTGTATAACCAATTCAAGTGCGATAATACCAAATGTAAGTAATGTCGTTTTGAGAAGATCTCCACGAAGGTACCCATATTCAGATGTTGTTATTGCAACAGCTTTTGGTGGGACGTGCGTAGCCGTAGCTGCTTGTTGTAAATATTTCTGAGGAAGGGAGAATGTGCCTAATGCTTCAGAAGCTTCATTACGAGATTCTTTTACTTCACGTGTAACTGCTGCTGATGATGTTACGTGAGTTCTTGGAGAAGGGGACTGACGCTTAACATCTGTCTGTATCTTTTGTTGACGTGTACGTTTCTTTTTAGGCATGAATGAGCCTAGGTTACACTATTGACTAAACCTATGTCAAGA
Source organism: uncultured Gammaproteobacteria bacterium (assembly GCA_965230895.1). Classification (GTDB taxonomy): domain Bacteria; phylum Patescibacteriota; class Microgenomatia; order Levybacterales; family UBA12049; genus JACDET01. Next base: position 934,493 of record OZ246394.1, on the reverse strand, counting down.
GGCTAATATTGGCATATGGTAGTTCAGCTTACAATTGTCGGTCTTATAATCGTTATTATTTGGCTTATTTTTCTAACCCTTTCTTTCCGAAAATTACGTTCAAATTATGTTAATTTATCGCAAGGAGGTAGTAAAAAAAATCTTGACGATATTCTCAGTAGCGTTGTAACAGATATTCATGAGAATAAAAAAGATATTGCCAAACTAATTGCTCATTGTGATAGAATAGAAAAAGACGGAAGGTATCATATCCAAAAGATCGGTCTTCTTCGCTTTAATCCGTTTAAAGATACAGGCGGAGATCAAAGTTTTATTTTGGCTTTAGTAGATGCTCATGATACTGGAATCGTCATTACAGCACTTTATTCTCGAACAGGAACTCGATGGTATACCAAAAAAGTTTCCCGAGGAAAAGGAGTAGAATTAGAGCTCTCTGAAGAAGAAAAGAAAGCTATTAAAATGGCTGAAAGTTCAAACAAGTGAGACAAAATACTGCCGATATGAAAAAAATATTTTTACTAGGATTTGTAGTTTACCTTATTACCGCAGGTGCATCATATGCAATTTTTTCCCAACAACCTTCGTTAACAAAATTGGCAGGGAATGATTCTCCAAAAGCAGATGGTGGAAAAGTAACGAATGCTTATGAAGCCCTTACTTTTGAAGGCGAGAAAACTGAAGCATGTCCTTTAACTGGTGTTCTTTATCCTAAGGACCAACGTGCATGGTGGGAAAGCCACGGACCACTTGGAGTGATGATTGAGAATCATCTTGATGCTCGCCCACAATCAGGTATAGAAGCAGCAGATATAACATATGAAGTTATTGCTGAAGGTGGAATTACTCGTACTCTTAATATCTATTATTGTCAGGATGCAGGTATTGTTGGACCAGTTCGTTCAGCTCGTACTTATTTCCTTGATTTTGTTTCTGAGTATGGTGAATATCCTCTCTATGCTCACGTAGGTGGCGCAAATACTCCTGGACCAGCAAATGCTCTTGGACAAATTAATGATTACGGATGGGGTTCTTATAATGATTTAAGCCAGTTCTCAATTGGGTTCCCTACGTTCAAACGTGATGAAAGTAGATTAGGTCGAGAGGTTGCAACAGAGCATACTATGTATTCTGTAACAACAAAGCTTTGGGACGTTGGAAAAGAACGAGGTCTGACAAATGTTGATAAAGATGGAAAGGAATGGAATGAATCATTTACTTCATACTCATTTAATTCTAAGCCAGTAGTGGGAACAAAAGCGCAAGTTATTGATATTCCATGGGATTATCCAGATTATTCAGTAACATGGACGTATGATCCAAAGACTAATGTATATCTTCGAAAGAATGGTGGAGATCCACACATGGATCGTAATACAAAGAAGCAGCTTAGTACCACAAATGTTGTTGTACTCTTCATGAAGGAAAGTCATGCAAATGATGGGTACGAAAATAATGCACATATGCTTTATGGCACAAAGGGTTCAGGTGACGCGCTTGTCTTTGTGGGCGGCAAAGAGATTGAAGCAACTTGGGAAAAAGCTGATAGACAGGCGCATCTTAGTTTGACAGATAGCAGTGGGCAAGAAATTAAGTTTAATCCTGGTAAGATCTGGTTTGAAGTTCAAGCAATTGGTGCTGATGTTAACGTTAAATAATCCTCAAAATTATAAATCTCACTTAAAAAAAGATCTATAGTAAAACTCAATCTAGTCAAAATGAACACATCTTTGCTATAATCTCCAAAGGCTCTCAAAAGTATGTTCTCAGATTTAATTACATCAAAAACCCGAATAAAACTGCTCAATCTCTTCCTCACACAACCTAATGATATGTACCACGTTCGGGAATGCGTCCGTCGAACAGAAGAAGAAATTAACGCCGTACGACGTGAACTTCTCTCTCTCGAAAAAAAAGGTGTACTCCAAAAAGAGCAGCGCGCAAACAGAGTTTACTATTCTTTGAATAAAGAATATCCTTTCTATTTTGACCTGTTAAAGATCGGTGCAAAAACGATTGGGTTAGGACAACAAATACTTGAGAATCGTCCAAAGTTAGGAAAGATAAAGTTTGCTATGTTCTCTGGGAAGTTTGTCAGAAGAGTAAAGGAAAATCCTGAAGAAGTTGATTTGATTGTGGTAGGCACTGTTGTTCTCCCTGAACTCGCAATCCTTGTCCGAAATGAAGAAATGCGACTTGGGACTGAAATTAATTACACTGCGATGACCGAAGAGGAGTTTAAGTTCCGAAAGCAAAGAAATGATCCTTTTATTGTTGGTATTCTCTCCAGTTCACGAGTTATGATTATTGGAGACGAGGAAGGACTATTGACATGATTAAGAGCCCACGCATGGCATTCTTTTTAATCCTCTTTGTAACAATCGTCAGTATTGTTATTAATCTTGCTACTCCTCTTAAAGTCGATTTCTCAATCCCAAATCCATTTACCGGCCAATCTTACCCAGTTAAATATGATTATCACGGAATTGCTTTGTTACAAAATATTGGACGGGATCTTTCATTCAAGCGTGGTTTAGATTTGCAAGGAGGAACAAGTATTACTTTGCGTGCGGATATGAAAGATGTTCCGACAGCAGAGCGCGATAATGCCTTAAATTCAGCGAAGGAAGTCATTGAAAAACGTATCAACTTCCTTGGAGTTTCTGAACCCTTAGTGCAAACTTCTAAGGCAGGAAATGAATACCGTATCTTAGTCGAAATTCCAGGAGTTACAGATGTTAATCAGGCTGTCCAATTGGTTGGACAAACAGCGAAATTAACATTTTGGGAAGAAGGAGAACCTCTTGCAACAGGGTCAGCGGAAACAGCAAGTGAGGCGGCTGCTTTAGCAGCTCAAGGAAAACCACTTGGTATTCCTCAACTTCTTGGACCAACAGCTAAGCAAACAGAACTTGATGGAAAAGATCTTAAGAAAGCATCAGTCGTTTTTGATCCAAATACAGGGAAACCCCAGGTAGAACTCCAATTTACAACAGATGGAGCGAAAAAATTTGGTGATATTACAGAACGAAATGTCGGGAAAATTATCGCAATCGCTCTTGATGATCAACTTATTGAAGCACCACGGGTTAATGAACCGATCTTTGGTGGTAGTGCCGTAATCACTGGCGAATTTAATACGCAGACTGCGAACAATTTACAAATTCAATTAAATGCTGGTGCGCTCCCTGTTTCTCTTAATGTTCTCCAGCAACAAGCAATTGGAGCGACATTGGGTCAAGAATCAGTCCAGAAAAGTCTTGTTGCCGGATTAATTGGCTTCGTTGTAGTGGTCATCTTTATGACAGTTCTTTATGGACGTCTTGGTTTTATTGCTTCAATTGCTCTCGCAGTTTATTCACTCATCTTGCTTGCATTGTTTAGATTAATCCCAGTTACATTAACACTTGCAGGTATTGCTGGATTTATCCTTTCTGTTGGTATTGCGGTTGATGCAAACATTCTTATCTTTGAAAGAATGAAAGAAGAACAGCGTCGCGGTCGATCCAACAAAGCAGCAATTGAAATGGGATTTGAGCGAGCATGGCTTTCGATTCGAGACTCTAACATGGCAAGTTTGATTACGAGTTCTGTACTGTTCTACTTTGGAACAGGTGTGGTTCGTGGGTTTGCTTTTACCCTTGCACTTGGTATCATTGTTTCATTGTTCTCAGCAATTTTTGTCACACGTACACTGTTACAAATTTTCTATAAAAAAGACTAACCTATGTTAAATATTATTGGAAAAAGAAATTGGTATTTTGCACTCTCACTTCTGATTATTATTCCAGGAGTAGTATCTCTTTTCTTGTGGGGATTGAAGCTCTCAATTGATTTTACAGGTGGTTCACGTATCGTTCTTCAATATCCGCAAACCGTAAATGAGCAAAAAGTTGAAGAGATCCGTGATGTCTTCGAATCCCAAAAGATTGAAATAGTTACTGTGCAACCATCAGACGAACAAGTAATCATTCGTACAAAACCAATTAACGATAAACAAGACGTAGCACTTCTCAAAGAACTGCAGAATAAAACCGGTAAAGTAACGCAAGAGCAATTTGAGACAATTGGTCCTGTTATCGGTCAAGAAACTGCGATTAACGCTCTCAGTTCAATCGGAATTTCATCATTACTTATCATCCTTTATATTGCATGGTCTTTCCGTGGAGTTCGCAAGCCAGTAAGTTCATGGAGATTTGGTGTTTGTGCGATTATCGCGATGTTGCATGATGCTTTAGTTGTGATCGGTATCTTCTCACTTCTGGGCCACTTCTTCAACGTAGAAGTTGATAGTTTGTTTGTCACGGCCCTATTAACTGTGCTCGGATTTTCAGTTCATGACACCATTGTAGTATTTGATCGTATTCGAGAAAATCTTCGACGAAATATTGAAGCACCATTTGCACAAGTAGCGAATGATTCTATTCTCCAGACTCTTGTGCGTTCATTAAACACTTCACTGACAACAATGCTTGTTCTTGTAACACTCCTTATTTTTGGAGGAGAAACAATCCGATGGTTTATCGTAGCTATGCTTATCGGTATGGCAGCAGGTACATATTCTTCAATCTTTAACGCAGCTCCATTGCTTGTTGTCTGGCAGGAATGGGCAGAGAAGAAGAAAAATCGTAGAAAATAGTAATCTGTTATACTAAATGCATGGCTGATCAAACAACAGACAGTAATCATACACTTCCTCTACAAATGGCTCAACAGCATCAAGGTATCCTTGATCAAACATTGGGTGAAGTTCTCAAAAGTAATCCGCAAGCGCAAGGCATGGTTATGCAGGCAATGCATATTAGCCCTGAAAAGTTCCAGCAGCTATTGGGAATGGCAGGCAATAATAATCTTATGAATACAAAAATTCGTGACCTATTTTCCAGCGGAGTTGTCCAGCAAGCCCTTTCCCAACAAGGACAAAATACTCAAACGGTACAAATTGATCCTAATCAATTACAGTTGACACCAGAGCAAGCTGCGCAGATTCAGGCTCAAGGTGGAGACAATGTTAGTGTCCAGGTTGTTCAGCCTACACAGCCTGCCGCTCAAAGTTCATCATTTGTACAAAAGGTAAAGAATTTATTTGGTTTATGATAACGGCAGGCATTTTTGATGTTGGAGGTGTGCTTCATAAAAGTACACTATTCTCTCCCGAAGATTTTCTTATTGATCACGAATCTCTCACCGAAGAGGAATTCCGTAATCATTATATTCATGACGATGTTATGGAAATAGTGAAGCAATTGAAAAACATTCAGATGCCTCTTGCTGTTCTTTCCAATACAGTAGCAGAGCATGCGCTCTATTTAACACAAAAAGGGATATATGATGAGTTTGATGAATTAATATTCTCGTATCAAGTTAATAAACGAAAGCCTGATCCCGAAATATACTTACTAGCGCTCGAAAAGGTTGAAGCCGCGCCACATGAGACGTTTTATGTAGATGATCTACAAGTAAACATTGATGCAGCGAATGCATTAGGAATGCATGGGATTTTATTTACTAATGCAAAAGATTTAGAGAAAGAATTAAAAAAAATTGGAGCTTTAGTATGAATACATATATGATACCTGTCTCTGTAAAAGGATTAGTTATAGAAAATAGCAAAGTTTGGTTGCGCAAAAATGAACGTGAAGAATGGGAACTTCCAGGAGGTAAATTGGAAAAAGGTGAGCAACCAGAGCAGACAGTAATTCGTGAAATGGAGGAAGAATTAGGGTTTGAAGTTCGAGTTCGTGATCTGTTGCAAGCGCATATGTACACAGTCAAACAATCAATTGATGAATCTCATGGAGTTTTGATTGTGACATATTTATGTGAAGCTGTGAGGAAGGTCGGAGAGTTCGAATTAGAGGGCGAAGGAGGTAAAGCGGAGTTTAAACAATTCTCAGTAAATGAGTTAGATATGCTCAATATTCCTGATTTTTATAAAGAATCTATATTGAAAGCGATTTCTTATGGAGAGTCTTATTGAAGTTTTTCTCGTACAATTCTGCTGACAATTGCTCCATCGGCTTTACCTTTTGTTTTTGGTATAAGTGCTCCCATTACTTTTCCCATATCTTGTGCTGAAGATGCGCCTGTTGATGAGATTGCTTCATCAACGAGTTTTGCGATCTCTTCTTCACCCATTTGTTGTGGTAAATAAGGTTCAAGCATGGCAATCTCTTTCATCTCGTTTTCTACAAGATCATCTCGCCCACCAGCTTTAAATTGTTCTACTGAGTCACGGCGTTGCTTTACCTGCTTCTGTAGAACAGTCATTACATCTTCTTCAGTTGCTTCATAACCTGCTCCACCTTTTTCAATTTCATAATATCCTAATGCAGAGATAACCATACGAAGTACACCGGTCTTTTCAGTATCTTTCGCAAGCATCGATTTCTTTAGTTCGTCTTTAAGTTCTTGTTTGTTCATACATCTATTATAGCAGATTATTGCTCGTCCATGATAAATCCATTAATTTGATGGTCCCAAAGATTTTTAAATACTCCTTTTTTCTTCTTGAGTAATTCATCAGGTACACCATCTTCGACAATCTTTCCATTCTCTATAACGACAATTCTATCCATTTTCTTCAACGTCGAAAGTCTATGTGCAATAGCGATAACAGTTCTATTTGCCATTAAGTTTTCAATAGATTCTTGGATAGCATGCTCACTTTGACTATCTAGGCTACTCGTTGCCTCATCGAAAATAACAATCGGTGCATCTTTTAAGAATGCTCGGGCAATAGCAATTCTTTGTCGTTGCCCTCCAGAAAGTTTTACACCCCGCTCACCAACGAGCGTGTCATATCTTTTTGGCAAACTTTCAATAAATTCACTCGATTGACTTTGTTCTGCGGCTTTCCTGACTGCTTCATCTGAAGCGTTCTCATTGCTGTATCGGATATTATCTTTAATAGTACGATGAAAAAGGCTTGTATCTTGTGGCACAAATGCAATTGCGTTTCTCAGACTGTTCAGTGTAATCTGCGATATATCATGATTATCAATTGTTATAGTTCCATCATTCAACTCAAAATGGCGAAGCAATAATGATACAAACGTTGTTTTTCCAGCTCCACTCCTTCCAACAAGTCCAACTTTCTGTCCGGCAGGAATTTTAAGAGAAAAGTTGTTAAATATTTTCTTTTCTTCATATTGGAAATCTATGCCATCAATAGTGATTGCTCCTTTTTTTATGTCCACTGTTTTTGCATGAGGTGCATCGACAATTGCATGGTCTTTTAATATCTCTGATAAACCTTCTTTTGCTTCTCCATAATACGTTGCTGCATCACGAAGTTCCTGTCCAATAAAAAGTAATTGCCCATAAAGATTACTAACAATGGCGATGATCATCACAACTGTCCCAATACTGATCGCTCCACTCTGAAATAAGTATACTGATGTGCATGTCATTAAAAGTACAAATAAAGTTATGAAGATTCCGTTAAAAGTAAGTATCAATTCACTCATCGTCCAATGTTTTAGTCCAGCATTTTTATGTGAGTGAATATATCCTTGTATGTAATTTCTTTCTCCAGTAACATTGGCATATTCATGTACTAAAGAAATATTTGAAAGCGAATCAACAATACGCCCTTTCAAATTCGATAAGGTCTCAGCAGACTTATACGATCGTGGTTGGAGCTTTTTTGCGAACCATATATTTATTCCAATAAAAAGTACTGACCAACAGCCAATAATAACTCCTAGAATATAATTCTGCGTCCATGCAAAAACTACATACCAAACAAGTCCAATTACTAAAGGGATGAATTGCCATAGCGCTTTTTCGAAAATACTTTCAGAACCGTCAGTCGCATTATTGATTTTGTTCGTCAATGCTCCAGCAAATCTACTACTGAAAAAATCTTTACTGTGAAGCGAAAGATAGTTATAAAGAGACTCATATGATGAAGCTCTAAAATTCATGAACCACCGCATTCCGGAAAAACCACTACCCCTCCAAAAGATATGTGCACTCAACAATACAAGTGGATAGCCAATGGCCCACACCCATATCTGGTCTAAGGCTCCTGGTCCTAAAGTAATTGAATCAGTTAAGTTTTTGAGAAAAATAACAGATGATCTATCAAACGCCGTGGCAATAAACACACAAAGTAAAGCCACGAAGGCCCATCGTTTATGCATCTTTGTGAGATAGATCCCATATGCAATTGGTTCTTTTGGTATATGTTTTAACATAGAAAATTAAGATAGGATGCCAGTTTGCGAGTTGGAAATACAAGAGGTTAATATGTTTGCAGGGTCATCATAAAAATTGTATTCAAAACTTTTGCAAAGCGGGCAAATCTTACTCTGCATTACTATTATAATAGTATTGTTCGCAAATGCAAGCACACTATTGACAGATGAGTAAGATTTCATATAATACAAATTAATGATTAAAGAAACACTTCAGGGTTTTAAACAGTTTATTGTTAAAGGAAATGCTGTTGATTTGGCAGTCGGTATCATTATCGGTGCTTCTTTCAGTGCAGTTGTTAACGCTCTCGTTAAAGATTTAATTACTCCTTTTATTGCCGCAATTGGTGGACAACCAGATTTTTCGCAGATAAGTTTTACTATTAATAATTCAAAATTTTTAGTTGGCGATTTCGTAAATGTCCTTATCGCTTTCTTCATTAACGCAGCAGTTATCTATTTCTTCGTCGTTACACCGATGAACAAGCTTATGACAAATATGCAAAAAAATAAAAAACCTTTAGATCCGACTTCAAAGAAATGTACAGAGTGTTTGAGTGAAATTCCATTGGAAGCAAAACGCTGTGCATTTTGTACTTCAGTACAGAAGGTGACTCCTAAAAAGAAATAATTATTTTTGATATATTTCCTTTACCCGCTTGAGTAAATATTCACGAGTGTTATTATTCAAATCTTCATCAACCTCTTCAAATAGTTTTTGCAAAAGTTCTCCGATATGTCTTCCTGGTTTAATGTCTAGTTCTTTCATAATGTCATTCCCGTCAATAGCCATATCATTTATAGAGAAAGGAGCAGGAGCCAATTGCTCTTCAACTCGTTTTTTGAATAATTTTAATCTCCAACTTTCAGCTGTTTGTGTCCCTCCACCGAGTCTATCTCCCACGCGCAAATCCATCATATCTTTGACATTTTCATTGCCAATTCTTCTGATAAATCTTCTGATCGCGCTATCGGTTATATGTTCGTCAACGGTAAACATATGCCACCGTATAAGTTTTACAACTTTCTCTTTATTCTTTTTGGAAAAGCGTAATCTATCGCAAATTTCATAAGCGATTTTTGCTCCAACAATCTCATGATTGTGAAAGATGACAAAACCATCTTCATCAGCGGAAGCGACACGGGGTTTGCCAATATCATGGATCAAAGTTGCAAATCGAACAATTGGATCGGTTGAGCTACAATGTTTTAGTGAAAGAACATTATGTGTAAAGACATCGTCTTTGTGGTGTCTTCCTGGGCGCGCTTGTGAGACTCCAATGCCTTCAAGAAGTTCTGGAAGAATTTGTTCTAACAGTCCAGTATTTCTTAAGAGCATAATTCCTTCGTAAGGATATTCACTTGCAAGAACTTTCATCAGCTCATCTCGAACTCTTTCTCGTGCAATACTTGCAAGTAGCGGAGCATCCTCAGTTATTGCTTTTAATGTTGTCGCTTCAATTTGGAATCCGAGTTGAGATGCAAAACGGATAGCTCTCATGAGACGCAACGCATCTTCCTTAAATCGCTCCATTGGATCGCCAACAGTCCTAATGATTTTTGCTTGGATGTCTTCTGCTCCGTTATATAAATCAATTAATTGTTCCGTATCAATCTCTGCTGTATCACCACTAAATTCCATAGCGATTGCATTCATTGTAAAATCACGGCGTGCAAGATCTTCTTCAATTGTTTTTCCCCATGTGACTTCACTTGGATGTCTTCTGTCTGAATAACCGCGTTCAGTACGGAAGGTCGTAATTTCTACTACGCCAGGATGTTCTGTCTCAAGCAAGCTTTTAACTGGAATACCTACCGTTCCAAATGCATTATCATAAAAGGCATTGGGAAATAGCTCGAGCATTTGTTCAGGTGTTGCATCAGTTGTCATATCCCAATCTTTGATATTTTGAAGGGCATTTTCTTTGTAGATCAGTATATTGCGGACCGATCCACCGACGAGATATAAGCGAAAACCAGCACCGCGAAATTGTTCATATATTTTTTTAATTTCTTCTGGCACAACTTGCTTCATGCTGTTAAAATTATACCATGCCAGCAAAGAAAAAATGGACGTTTGTTTCTGACAAAATACAGAAGCTTGATATCGAGATTATTATAAAATTACTCCTTAATAATCGCGGAATTACAACCAAGAAAGATATTGATACTTTTCTTCATCCAAAAATGGAAGATGTGACACCTTCGGTAGTTGGACTTGATGAGAAAGCGCTACAAACCGCAATTAAAAGAATTGCAAAAGCAATTGAAAGTAAAGAACAGATTGTCGTGTTTGGTGATTACGATGTTGATGGTATTACTGGAAGTGCAATCCTTTGGGAAACACTTCATGATATCGGAGCTAAGTGCTTACCCTACATACCAAATAGATCTGATGAAGGATATGGCCTTTCACTTAAAGGAATTACTAACGTACAAGAAAAGATTAAAGATATAAAACTTATCATAACAGTTGATAATGGAATCGTTGCTCATGAAGCTGTGCAGTTTGCAAATCAAGCCGGAATTGATGTTATTATCACTGATCATCATGCTGTTGGTGAAACAAAGCCTGATGCGCATGCTATCGTTCATACAACAAATTTGTGTGGTGCAGGGGTGGCATATCTTTTGTCTAAAGAACTTCGAAAACAATACGGTGGTTTCAATGCTGAATCCGATGAGCACCTTGAACTTGCTGCATTGGGGACAGTTGCTGACTTAGTACCGCTGACTGGTGCAAATAGAACTATTGTAATGCATGGCTTGGAAAAACTTCGTCGAACAAAAAGGATAGGTTTAGTCGCTCTCTTTACACAATCAGGAATCAACCAAGAGGCAATAGGTGTCTATGAAATTGGTTATATCATCGGGCCTCGTCTTAATGCTGCTGGAAGGATCGAATCTGCTATGGATAGTTTGCGGTTACTTTGTACAAAAGATAAGCAACGTGCAACATTACTTTCTTCACAATTAGAACTCACAAATAAAGAAAGACAATTTCTCCTAAAAGAAGCAGCAGAGCATGCGATCATGCATGTGAATTCATTTGATGCTCCAAAACATATATTAATAGTTGGACATGAAACGTATAAAGAAGGTGTCATTGGATTGGTTGCAGGCAAATTAGTTGAATCATTCTATCGTCCTTCAATTGTCCTTTCGATTGGTGAGACACATAGTAAAGGATCTGCTCGGTCTGTAAGTGGATTTAATATTATTGAGTTTCTTAGATTGCACGAAGAACATTTTGTAAACGTTGGTGGGCATCCTATGGCTGCAGGCTTTACAATTGAGACAGCAAAATTTGAAGAGTTACAAACGCTTTTAGAAGAAGCATCACTTGATCTATTGGATGAGGAAATCTTAACGAGAAGCTTAAAGATTGATTTAGAATTATCTTTGGATCTACTCGATGAGGAACTATATGAAAAGATTCAAACACTTGCGCCATTTGGTATGGCAAATCCTGAGCCGGTCTTTGCCAGTAGAGAAGTTACTGTCGAAAATATAAGAGTACTTGGAAAAGAAGCAAATCATCTCAAGCTTATGGTTTCTCAAAATGGTAAATCATTTGAGGCAATTGCCTTTGGAATGGGTGAATTGGCTGCAGAACTTAAAGTCGGGCAAAAGATTGCTATTGCATATGTTCTCGATGAAAACACATGGAACGGGAATACAAAATTACAATTAAAAATTAGAGATTTAATTTTGCCAAATTAAACCGTACTAAATACGACTCCAGTATTTGGGAGTCTTCTCACAAATACTTCAGAACTCGCCCCTTCTTGCTGCTCCTCATATTTCTTTTTCAGATCGGCGGTATCGATTCTGTTATCATCAAGTAACTGTTCTACTCTGTCTGCATACATATTTCTTTCAATACCTTCAGGATTGTTTGGTTTAAATATCTCATTATATGTTTTGAAAAACCTTGTTCCTTCATACAATGAATGAGCACATCCGTCAGGTCTACCAGTTTCAGGATCTGTATCACCAACAGCATATTTATAGTTGAAATAATCCTGTCCGAAGAACATTATTTCATAGTATCCATCAATTCCTGGAATATTATTTACAAGTACTCTCTGGAATGTAAAGTCAACAGAATCAGGTCGTTGGTTTGTCTTTGAATCTTCTACGAAATCTTCTTCAGTTAGATTGGGGTAGAGTGCTTGGAATTGTTTCAAGACACTGTCTCTCAATGCACTAACTTTCTGATCATAACTGTGCTCTGCCTCAAGAGCCACGAATGTTGAACCAATTCTATCTTGTGTATCTGATGCATTTAAATTGCCTGCTTCAGTAGTATCTTCATCTGCTTTTTCTGTTCTCAAAATTGCTTCTCGAACGGTTTTTAATAAAGCAGTCTCTCCCGATTTAATTCGTGATCGTACAGCAACCAAACCAACAGTTTGATCCTCAGTTTGACCTATGTGTTGGAAATCTCCATTGAGATCATGTTGCTTAACGTGTACATCAGGATCCAAAGGTTCTTCAAACAATGCTTGCAATGTAATCGCTGCTCGTGCAAGAGTATTGGTTCTATTATCATGAACTGTAAAAATATCTCCTGAACCGCGTGGACCAACAATAATTGCGGATCCAATCATGCCATCAACTTCCTGAAGGACTTCAGTTGTTCCTTCAAAGTGTTGCTCCATTTCTGCTGACGTTAATCCAAAAGCCAATCTCGTTGTAACCGCTCTTCGCGACTCCGGCGTAGTACCGGGTGACGACAGGTGTTTGATAACATCTGCTGGTGATGCAAATTCATGCGGGGGCTCATCCAATAATGGGTCACTTGGATTTACGCTCTCTGCTAATCTTCGAACTGTACTCTCGGCAATGCCCATATGTCTTTGAAAAAAGGCTTGTGGAGTCTCTCCGTCTCCGGTTTCAGTTTCTGGTGCTAAATCATACATTCTTTTCAACGCACCATAGACTGCGCCGTTTACTTTTTCAGAAAGTTCTCCAACTCGAGTTGGATTTGCCTCTGCACCTCTTGCAACTTCACTGCCTAATCTTCTAATGTCGCTTGATTGTGCAAGCTTGTTCCCTACGACAACTTTTCCAACTTCAGTTGTACTGCATGCGGAATCGAAAGCCTGCAATGTTGCTGGTCGTCTGATTGATTGTCTTGATGTTTCTATATTTGTCATATTTTTGTCTTCTTTCCAAAAAAAAATCTCCTTTTTGAGGAGATTGGTTCTTTGTTGTTTTATACTTTTCTTGTATTTCTCACGTCACCAATCTCCCGTTAGTCCAGAGGACATAGAGATTCTTAATCATAAAATTGTGGCGGCAAGATTGATACGTTTGCATAAGTTAGTGTAAGTATATGGTAAGGAGAATCAGCTTGTCAAGTGACGAGTTTTCAGGTATGATAAGCAACAGAATGAAAGGTTTACAACGAACATTATCTGCACAGACACCAAAACAAGTAGGCGAAGAAGTACTTATTCAAGGATGGGTTCACGCGCGACGTGATCATGGAAAATTGATATTTATTGATCTACGAGATCGTACTGGTTTAGTACAAGTTGTTTTCAATCCAAAAGTTTCAGAAAAAGCACATCAAGCTGCAACAACATTCCGACCAGAATTTGTTGTTGCAATCAAAGGCTTAGTAAATGCTCGTCCAGAAAAATTAATTAATGAGAAGATTGCGAGTGGCACAGTTGAAGTTGAAGCAACAGATGTTGAGATTCTTGCAGAAGCTGAGACATTACCATTTGATATGGGTGCAGAGACCTTAAATTTGGAATTACCAACACTTTTGGATCATCGAGCTTTATCTCTTCGTCATCCTCAGGTGCAGGCAATATTTAAAGTGCAGGCAGTGATTATTGATTCGTTCCGAGAGTTTATGAAATCACAAGAGTTTTTCGAGTTCCAAGCTCCATCAATTGCACCTGCAGTTGCAGAAGGTGGTGCAGAAGTCTTCGAAGTAGAATATTTCCAGCACAAAGCTTATCTTTCTCAAAGTCCACAGCTCTACAAGCAAATTGTAATGAGTGCATTTGAACGAGTATTCTCAGTCAATAAAGTTTTCCGCGCAGAGCCAAGTGTTACAGCAAGACATCTTACTGAAGTTGTTTCCCTCGACGCCGAAATGTCTTTTATTGAGACATGGACAGATGTTCGAGATATGGCTGAAGCTACGGTACGATTTATATTTGGTGAATTAGAAAAGAAATGTAAAAAAGAACTCGAGATGTTTGGTGTAGCATTACCGCAAATGATTGAGAAAACTCCAACGTTAAGTTTGCGCGAAGCACAAGAGAGAATTTATAAACATTCCAAAAGAGATGTACGTGGGGAGAAAGATTTAAACCCTGAAGATGAACGGGAGATCTGTGCAATTATTAAAGAAGAGACTGGTTCAGATTTAGTGTTTATTTATGGCTATCCGACAAAGAAAAAACCATTTTATGTCTATCCAAACCCTGAGGAACCTGAGTATAATGAAGGTATGGATTTACTCTGCCGTGGTGTAGAGTGGTTATCCGGTGGAAGAAGAATTAACGATTACAAGCAGCTTCAAGAGCATGTAAAAGCTTGGAAGATGGATCCAAATAAAATAAGTATGTTCATGGAAGCGTTTCGTTATGGTGTCCCACCTGAAGGAGGATTTGCATTTGGCGCAGAACGTATTACAATGCAAGTGCTTGGTCTAAAAAATATTCGTGAGGCAGCTATGTTCCCGCGAGATATGGAGCGTATTGATGAAAGATTTTCAGCTATCGAAGAAAAAACCGAAAAAGTTCGTAAAGGCAAAAAAGACTAAACCAAAAGATATACTTGTTGAGAACGCAATTAAAGAATTAGCGCAAGAAAAGAGTACATCTAGCGATACAGTCACCCCGCAAGTTACAAATAGCCATAATTATTTTGAGGCTTTCAAAAACGCAATTGTTTCGTGGAAGAATACAATTAAGCCTGTACCGCTGTCAAAACTGCGATTTATCAGGAGGCACAAAAACATCCGTAAGTTTCTGCAAAAAAACGAATCTGATCTGCAACTTGTGCTCTTTCCATTAATACTGCTCATGATTCTCGTTACTTTAAATGTTATTAATAGCCAAATGGTGGCAGCATTAGCCGTCGAAGAATTCCATGCATCCGGAGTGAATACAAAACTGCATCCGTATCCATTTGTTCAGAAGGTAGCAACACCTGATATATCAGCAAATGCAGCAATTATTGTTGATGCTGATTCTCAAGTAATTCTATTCTCAAAGAATCCTCAGTTACGTTTCTCAATGGCATCTACGACAAAGATAATGACTGCATTAACAGGGTTAGATTATTATGCATTGGATGCAATTTTGACAATCAAATCATACGGTGTTGAAGGCTCTGGTTTAGGATTAGTTCCTGGAGATAAATTCCGCTTTAAAGATTTACTGTATGCGATGATGCTTCCATCCGCCAATGATGCTGCACAAGCTATTGCTGATAATTATCCTGGCGGGTCTGCTGAATTTATAAAGAAAATGAATGAAAAAGCCGCTTCACTACATCTTACAAAAACACATTATGCTGATCCTTCTGGACTTGATGACGATGGTGACTATACAACTGTTGTCGATCTTGCACGGCTTGCATCGCATGCTATTACGCACCCAGTTTTTGTAGACATTACATCAACAAGATATAAGACAATAAACAATTTAGCGTACACCAGAAGTTATCCATTAACCAATCTAAACAGGTTGCTTGGAAGTAATGGGGTGACAGGAATCAAGACGGGGACTACAGAAGGTGCTGGAGAAGTTCTCGTAACATCCACAGTTAAGAATGGACATACGTATATTATTGTGGTTATGCAAAGTCAAGATAGATTTACAGATACAAGTATATTGATGAACTTTATTGAGGAAAATGTACAGTATGTTTCTCCATCATTAGATTCGCTTGAAGAGAAATAATTTATTCCATGGCTTCATCTTTTACCGCGTTTACATAGGCAAAGAAACCATTTGGTCCTTCAAAAACAACAACAGGCATAAGATATTCCTGTTCAGATTCTCCGAGATAATATGCTAAGTAAATATTATTAATAAGTATTTGGTTATCTCCGCCGTTATATGCTGCGACATATCCATTCCCAGCTTTTAGGTCTTCAAATGCTTGCTCGGCAGTTTTAATTGGATATGTACCAATTTCATCTGGTTTTAAATTCAAATCTTTATGGTTAAAGATAGCAGAAACAATTTCAACATTACTATTGCCTGACGCTACGAGAAAGTTCATAGTCGAATAAGGAGGTTTTGGATAGAGTATTGGCATGTCCATTTCAAATTTTCTGAACTTCGTAAGATCGCCTTCCCGTCCAGCTTCCAGATCATATTTAACATTCTTTTGATAGAGGTCAACACGAATTACCTGAGCATTTGAAAGACTGGTTGCAGGGACAAGTTCACTTCCTTGGATTGTGTACATCTGCGGCTTTGTAATATAGTTAAGTTTTGGATCAGGATTACGTGTTTTCTCTAAATCAATATCCTCAGGGTAAGATGTGATGTCCTGCAAGAATGATTGGACTGTCGGGACAGCGCCTGTTTCATCTTGAAGATCTCTAAACCTAGCAGCACGAAGTACTGTATTTGAACTGAGATATTCTGAAGTAAGTGTAAAGTTAAGCGAAACAATATCAAAAATGACTTTTCGCTCCAAACCAGTTGTTTCATCCCATTCGTACATCGGACCTCCTCTTGGAATTTCAGGTAAGATATTTCCTGTCGTATCGACCATATCCATTGCCACAACTTTTCTCTTTACAGTATCAAGATTAAGAAGATTTGGAGGGTTATTTATGACTGGATATACGTTAACTCGGTCTGGAAATTCCGGTAAGTCGCCAGACAATGTATCAATATCGTACGTAAAATCTCCTTCCACTGTGCTTTGAGGAAACTCCAAGAACGGAATTTTTCCATAAGCCTGATTTGCAGGCTGAATTTTTGGTGGAAAAAGAATATTCTTTACAACAATTCCAATTCTAAAGAAAATAACGATGAGGATTATGCCTCCAAGGCCGATCGATGAAGCGATTCCGGCTTTTTTCATAAACTCTGCAGTATTATGTAGGGTCATAACTTGAGTATAGGGTAAATTTTACCTATAATGCAAGAATGGTTAGAACAAGAATCGCTCCAAGTCCTACAGGCTATCCACATATTGGTACTATCTATCAGGCGTTATTTAACTATGCCTATGCGAAGAAACAAGATGGGAAATTTCTCGTACGTATTGAAGACACAGATCGTGCACGCTTTGTGGAAGGCTCCGAGGATGTTATTTTCTCCGCGCTAGATTGGTTTGGTCTCACGGAATCTGAAAGTGTGCGAAAAGGTGGATCTCATGGGCCATATCGCCAATCTGAACGTCTGGCTATTTATCATAAGTATGCTCAGGATTTACTAGATAAGGATTTAGCATATTTTGCGTATTATGCAAAAGCGGAGGCTGGTCAGAAAAAAGATTACACGCAAAAAAATGAAGCTAAGCAAATTACTCAAACTGATGAAGAACCACCAAAAACAGTTGAAGAAATGATTGCTCGTGGAGACTGGATTTTGCGTATGCGAGTTGATAAATCCAAAGAAGTCATAGTTCATGATGAGATCAGAGGGGAGATCACTTTTGCACCTGATCAAGTCTCAGAGCAGGTGATTCTTAAATCTGATGGCTTTCCGACGTATCACTTGGCTGCAGTTGTAGATGATCATGAAATGGGTGTGACTCATGTCGTTCGTGGAGAAGAATGGATATCATCTGCCCCAAAACATGTTTTGCTGTACCAATATTTTGGATGGGATGTTCCTAAGCTCTATCACACACCGACATTGCGTAATTCCGATAAATCAAAGCTTTCCAAGAGACATGGGCATACAAATGTTACATGGTTTATCGAAGAAGGGTTCTTACCGCACGCAATACTTAATTTCCTTGCGCTTATGGGTTGGAGCCATCCTGAAGAAAAAGAGATATTTACATTGGATGAATTTATTGCAGTATTTGATTTGAAGGATATCCGACAGGTTGGTCCAATTTTTGATTTGACTAAATTAACTTGGATGAATGGTGAATATATTCGTATGATGAAAGTCGAAGAGCTAGAAAAGATATTGAAGAGATTTTACCCATTGGAATACTTTACGACTATTGATGAAAAAACTTTCCGAGATATTGTTTTGATTGCTCAATCTCGTATTACAACTTTAAAAGAATTCTATCCGTTAATTGGACATTTCCTTCCTGACGCAGTATTTCATGTTTCAAACGATAAAGATATGGAAATAGCTAAAGCATTGCTTGAAAGTTTTGAGAAGGTAGACAATTGGGAGAAAGATACTATTATGGAAGCGCTTCGTCCAATTCTGAAAGAACATAGCATCAAAATGCCGATTTTGTATAAAATAGTAACAGGTCAGGAAAGAGGGTTGCCACTTCCGGAATCGTTGGCTATTCTCGGAAAGGACGCAGTGCTCTCAAAACTGAATGCAGTTATCAATCATGAGTAATTCACTCGCACATTTTATTTCCTTTATCCTTAATCCGTTTTTTCTTCTTCTTTTCGTACCATTTTTTATTCTATTGAAAAATGGTGATGATATCGTTTATGCTGCTTTGTGGACGGCGTATACAACAATATTTCTTTCTGCGATGACTCTTTTTATCGCATATTGTGTGAAGAAGAAAATCTTTACAAATATGGATGTCTCTAAAAGAACTCAGCGACCACTTTTATTTCTTGTCAGTGGTATTTTGGCAGCAATATATTTAGGCGGCTTATTTATTTTCAATGGCCCAAAAGTATTAATTGTTATAACTATTGGAGTTATTATCGGTATAGGTTTAGCCAGTGCTATTAATACCAAATTAAAAGCGAGTATGCATGTCGCAACTATATCCGCTTTAATTTTTGCTTTAGCAATTATCTATAATGGATGGTATCTTTTGACATTAGTTTTGATTCCTTTAGTTGCGTGGGCACGATTACGAATTAAAAGACACACGTTGCCAGAAACTGTGGTTGGAGGATTACTCGGAGTTTTGTTATCATTATGTATATACGGTCTTGCGATGGTATTTTCTTAATATGATTAGTCCACGACGTTTTATAAGATCATTTAAATATGCCTTTGAAGGTATTCATTACGTGTTCCGAAATGACCAAAATCTTTTAGCTCATTTTGTGGTTGGTTTACTTGTTATTAATGCAAGCGTGGCTTTACGAGTCACACCTTTTGAAATGGGTATTCTTGGTCTAACGATTATGATGGTGATTTCTGCCGAAATGGTAAATTCTGCCATCGAAAAAATGGTCGACCTTATTACGAAAGAGCATAGGCAAGAAGCAAAGATTGCCAAAGATGTTTCTGCTGGTATGGTGCTCCTTACAGCCATTGCAGCAGCAGTAATCGGTGGACTCATCTTCCTCCCATACATCCTCAAGTTATTCCGCTAGGTTGCTACTATAGGATAATTTTGTTATAATTCGCGGATGAGAGAATTGGGCTCAAGGCGATATCCGGCTATGCCTGAAGGCTTAGTTGTTCGTTTGGATTCAAAAAAGATTATTCGAAGAGAAAGAAACGATGCAATATACCAGGCGGGTGAAAATGCAGATGGATTATTTCTCGTTAAAAAAGGTATTGTATTTTCTCGGCAGAAAAGCGGATTTTATGAAAGAAGCCTTGTTAATCACGTTGCACACACAGGAGAATTTTTTGGTTTAGAATCTATTAATCCAAAGTCTTTGTATAATGCAGATGCTGTATCAGCAAATGATTCAGAGACTATTAAGATCCGACAACGAGAATTGAAAGAGCTAATTGCAACGTATCCATTGTACTTTTTGCAACTAGTAACTTATAACATACGAGAACTAGAGCTCTTCTCTGAGAGATTAAAACTCTCTGCTTCAGAAACTGTCCTTCTTTCTATTGAAGATTTTCGGAATGGAAACAATCGCATCTCTGTAGATCAGTCCGTTATAGCTGAAAGGGCAGGTGTCACGAGAGGCTCTGTCGTTAATGCTTTGTCTGAGGCCGGTATAGTTTGGGAAGACAATGTCGATCCTTCTTTACTCCGCATAAGTCAAGAAACTAGAAAAAAAGTAGAAGAACTAATTAGAAATGGTTTAAAGTTTTCAACTTCAGGTAGAGAGGTTATTCATCAGATAGCAACGGAATTAGAAATAAATGCAGGCACTATAGAATTAGTAATGAACTCGATGCATATTGATGAGTCAGATTTTGGGATGCCTTTAGAAGAAGTTACAAGTCGTAGACTTTCTCGAGTTGTAGAAGAAGAACCTTTAGATCGAACTAAAAGAGTGCTACAAATACTAGATATATTGAAAGACGAAAATGGGAAGTTATCTATAACAAGGAAAGAATTATTGGAATTAACTGGTGTGAGTAATAGAACGCTCCAGATAATATTTCGAGAGCAGGATCTTGATTGGGGTGATCTAACATATAGAAAGAGTGAAAGGGAAGTTTCACCTGAAGTTATTAATAAAGTTACTGAAGAAATTGATGCTTTGAGAGGTGAACATGGTAGGGTCACTCTATCTCAAGCTGATTTCGCTGTCAGAGTTGGATTAAATCCAGCTTCTGTGACAAGAGCGTTAAGCCAACTAGGTCTTCGTTGGAGGGATATCGCAGATCCCTCAGTTTACAAGAAGAAAGATACTCAAGATTAGCTTTTTCATTAGTATTTTAGTAAAATAGCTTCATTGTTTCAATATTGCTGGATCGTCTAATGGTAGGACAACGGACTCTGAATCCGTTTATCTAGGTTCGAATCCTGGTCCAGCAGCCAAGCTTGACGAGAGGTATAAAGACGGATACTATCAAACGGCTTTAGCTCGTCATAACAAACTAAATTGCCATCTAACCTCAAGTTCTGAAGTACAAAATTCAAAAGTTGCCTTTTTTCAATCGGTTCAGAACTTTCAAACAATTCTGGTGCTCTTGAGGCTAGATTTAAGATATAGTCAGACGTTATGTAATACTCCTCATCCGCCACTTGGAGATCATTCTGTTTCTTCAGTAACTCCTTTTGTTTCCCTCGAAACTCTTTCTTCTTCTTGTCGTAATACTCCTGTGTAATAGTACCGTCCAGCTTATCTTCATACATCCTTTCAATACGCTCTTCATATTTTTGATACTGGGTTTGGTAATTATCACGCAACGAACGATTGAAGTAGGATTTATCTTTATGTGCCGATCTAAGACTTTGTGTAATATCCTCAAGCACCTCAGGAGGCATCACAAGGCTCTTGAAGTAGTCCTTGAATTGTCTGGTCAGTTCTTCTTCCCGTATCCATTGTGCGTTCTCATGCTTTCCACGATATTGCGTACAGTGGTAATACACATATCTGCCTTTTTTCTTTTCAGGAGTTAGTATACAACCACACACTTTGCAATGAATTAACCCTCGATAAATAAAGGGTAAGCCAGCATACTTGAAATGCTTTTTATGATGTCCAGCTTTTACTTGTTGTACTTTATCAAATATGTCAGGACTAATAATTCTTTCGTAGTTATGCACATATTCTTCTCCGTGATGTACCATAATGCCAATATAGAATTTATTTTTGAGAATATGATCAATATAACCTTTCGATAAGTTGATATCAAAGATTTCTTTTACTTTATTTTTTACCTCAAGCATCGAAAAGCTACCAGAAGAATACCACTCATATATTTTTTTAATAATTCTTGCTTCAGATTGGTCAACAACTACCCATTTCTTTTTATCGTCTTTTGTTACATTGGCATAACCATATGGAGCTTTCTGCGGCCATTCGTTGTTTCGCAGCTTATATAAAGCACTATTCTTAGCATCTTCTTTTAGTCTGTTAAGGTATTGTTTTGCTAAAAATACTTTCAAATCCCAATCAACAATATCACGTCCAACGGAATTTTTATCTATTACTAGGCGGTCATATACAAAATGAAGCTCTTTATCTTTATCAAGCCGTAAATCATCCATGGCTACAGCGTCTCTATAATTGCGCGTGATGCGATCAACACGGTACCCGATGAGAGCTTTGACCTGTGAATGTCGCTTTACATACTCAACCATTTCTTGGAACTTTTTCCTGATCTTGCGGTCTGCACTTTCGCTAAACCGAAATTCCTTTACTACATCAAAGCCTTTTTTCATGGCATAATCTCTGAGTGTTTCAAGTTGATTATCAAGGGATAAACCCTCTTCTTCTTGTTTTGTTGTAGAAACTCTTGCTAAGATAACTGCTTTCATATGATTAGTCTTGATAACTTGTTAAAATACCATTGTCAAAATATAGATAGGTTGCTCCACAGATAAGGTCACCATATACCCATTACTCCCGAGCCAATCCTTAACTTATCTTCTTTGGTCTGGACAGAAATGACTCCGTCCAGCTTCAAAAAAGACAAATAAGTACATTATTTGATAACCTTACAGTCTTTCATTGCAACAATACCAAGCGTCATTTCTTGCATTGTTCCTTGAACTGTTACTGACTCACCATTTGATAGGGAAGTCAATTCATCTTTCTCTGCAAAGTAACAAGTTATTGTTGTGCCAAAATAATATTGGTCATTATTTGGGTTTAAGGACAGGTAATAACTTCCTGTAACATCATTGCTGATGTTTTTGATATATCCAGTTGTCTGTACCAATTTATCCTTATATTTTTCATTGGCAGAGAGCTTGTTTTTATCAAACTCACTAACAAGTGCTGATGCCTCAATTATGGTAGGCTCTTGTTTTACTTCCTGCTTTTGGGATGATTGAGAACCACCATTGGTTGTCTCAGTATTCTTGCTACCACCACTTGCAGAACCAACGATGCCGATGATGACGAGGATTAAAACACCTGTCAAGATTGGATGTCTTCGGAACCAATTTCTCTGATCTGCCTGACATTTAGGGCACTTTTTAGCTTTTGAGTCTATTTCTGATCTACAACTTTTACATACTTTCATTACATCTTCACCTCCCTTCTGCGAAGGATACTCTATTAAACGCTTCTGCTAATTCAGTATTTTGGAAATGTAAGTATCGAGAAGTTGTTTGAGAGCTTTTATGACCCATTAATGCTTGGATATATGGAAGTGGTAAGGCTTTCGCAAGTAGAGTAGTTGCAAAAGTATGACGCAACGAATGCACTGTAACATCACCATTTAATCCTGCTTTTTGTGAATACACTTTTATCAGATGCCAAACTGACGAAGGAGAGAGTCTTTGTCCTCGTTTACTCATAAAAAGAGGTTTATCTCCATCACGATTTATACTTCTAAGATATTTTTTGAGATCCTTCGCTAATTCTTGATGGATTATCACATATGCTTCTCGGCTACCTTTTCTTCTTACTCTCAATTGTAATCTCGATAGATCGACATCAGAGACATTCAGACCGATAATTTCAGCACGTCGTAGACCGCTTTTTATCAACAAATTTACAAGTGCCCAATCGCGTTCTCGATAATAGGGTGTAGCCTTTTTCTCAATAGTTTTTAAAAAGACTTCACATTGCTCTTGAGATAGATATTCTGGCCTTTTTTCAGGCTTCTTAATAGATTCTAAGTTTACTCCTGGATTTTTAACTATCAGTTCCTTTCTAAACAGGTAATTAAAGAATGACTTAATTGAGCTTCTAATTCTTGCCTTTGTTACGGTTGAGACTCTTAATTCAAATAAATAATCCTCAATGCGTTGCGTTGTAACACCTTCAATATCAACAATCCTTTGTGCATGAAGAAAGTTAATAAACTTAGTTAGATCGAAATCGTATGCTTGTTTTGTTTTTTCACTACGACCTCTGTATTCAACCAAATAGTTTAGGAATTTACTTTTTTGTTCATTAAGTTTCATATTATTTTTTCTTCAACTCTTTCTGCAACTTATCGAGATCCTTGCGACTTATTAACCACCGACGTGAGCCAGGTAGCTTAAAAGATGGCAAGGTTCCTCTTTTGCACATGTTCCAAACGGTGGCCTTTGAGACTTTTAGTACCTTTGCCACCTCTTCAACTGTTAAATTTTCGTCTTCCATAGATTCAATAAATATTTAATTTAATTAATCCTCTAGTTTGTTTTAGTTCTTGCTTATTTCTTTTAGTTAGTTTATAATTAATAAAGCTAATTTAAGTTATACTAATACATTAAATAATTAGCTTTGATTATAAGTTTTAGGTCAATTTTATAGCTTATAATATTTATTTAATATTATTAAATAGCTTTCTTCGCAACATCCATTTGTTCAGATAATGATTTACATCCGTCATTTTTGTCAGCAGATCTAATATTGAGATTAACCTTATATTACAATCCTCACAAAGACGATTTTCTTCAGACTCCATAACGAAGTACTCAAGTGCGAATTTTATAATCCTCAAGTCAATCTCTTCAAATTGCACCTTGTGTCTTTTGGACTTATTTTTTTTCATCGCTTTCTCCTTTCTTTTTTGCTATTTGGTATACAGCTTCATCCCATGACAGTTTCGGATTTTCAGTAATAAGTTGTTTAAATGTTTAATAGCACTCTCTGCATAATCGCCTCAAATCCATACTCTCAGTTAGAGTAATTCTTGAGCTTAATTGTAGCACAAATCCTAACAAATAGTTTGAGGTAAATGATCCGTAATAAACGGATAATACCGGTATATGAAGTACGCACGAAATCTTAAGAATCTTGGAAAGAACGTTCAGAAACAAAGAAAACTACGTGGAATTACCCAGGAAGAGTTAGCTGCTGAGATTGGAGTATCATCAACATATATTGGTTTTATTGAACAAAGCAAACGACAACCAGCTATAGATACTTTAGATAAAATCGCTCGAGCATTAAAAGTTAAACTTTCCGAATTACTTGATTAATCTCTAAATCCTGCATGCATTGACGTTTTAAACTATGCAATAACTGCAAATTTGCTTCAAAACAGATTATATAATGAATTATTGCTTGCAGATATGCAAAATAGCCTCAAATACGTGGTATAATATAGGCATATGACTATTGAAAACGCTCGGAAGAAACTTGGTAAAAAAGCACAAAGAATGTCAGATGAAGATATAAAGAACTTGCTGAACTTCTTAACGCGCATTGTAAATAAAGCTATTGATAATACAGTAAGGTAATCACATGCAGTTCAACAACACAATTTTACTATTAGGCGCTGGATTTTCAAAGAATTTTGGCGGGCTATTAGCAAGGGAAATGTGGGCAAAAATTTTTAATCATCCTCTGTTAGATACCGCACCTGATGTAAAGTTGGCATTAAAAAATGATTTTAATTATGAAACATTGTATTCTGCGATGTATAACTTCACAGAAAACGGGGAAAAGGATCAGTTTAAAGTATTGGAAAAAGTCTTGCAGGAAGTTTATAAAAGTATGAATGATAAGTTGCTTTATCCAGACGCAACACATGGTATAAATATCAGTCAGTTACAAAATAATTTTATAAATAAGTTTACTGATGACGGCAGTGGAGGATTTGGAGCATGTTTCACTTTAAACCAAGATTTATTCTTCGAAAAACACTTTAATAGAAACCCTTTTGGACCCACATCAATCCATTATGGAAATAACACTGTTAATGCTGCTAATCTTAATTCTGAAATAGAACTCCCGGCCGAGGAAGCGATAGAGGTCTTTAAGAAGCAGTTCAATGGCAGTGGTTTTGGATTCATCAAGTTACATGGATCTTTAAACTGGATTACTACTGGTGGCGATTCAGCCAAGGTCATAGGTATAAATAAACCAGAGATTATTTCTTCCATTCCTTTACTTAAATGGTATAAGGAATTATTTACAAAAGCAGTCCAGCAGGAAAATATTAAACTTGTTGTTTATGGTTATAGCTTTGGTGATCCATATATTAATCAAATAATTTTTGATGCTATTGTAGGCAGACCTGATAGAAAAGCGAGTAAAATGAAAATTTATATTATTTCGCCTGAAAATCCTAAAGCCTTGAAAGAAAGATTAGAAATGGAAGAGCATGGAGAAATTTGGAATGCAGTAGATGGATATTTCCCATATCTTATGAAAGACTTATTCCCTAGTAATGAACAAAAGACGCCTCAATATGAAGAGTTAATGAATAGAATTGGCTTTACAAGCTAAGTTATTTTTTAAAAATACTAAATTTATTATCTTTTTCATAAATATTAATTCCTGCAATCATATCACCATGATTAACAAGAAGAGATTGAGGGTCCTGCTTCGTTGCAAAAAAGATAACTTGGAACAATTCATCCATGTCATCAAGATATAATGAAAAGTCCATTAGTTCACTATTTTTGATAGTAGCTATGCTTTCAAGATATTCCTTAGGTGCATGTCCTTCATGAATTACAATGGATGAAGCGTGTTTCCCACTAGCTAATTTTAAGTATCGGACTCTTTCCCATGCATCAAGATTCTTTATGTATAAATCATAAGTATCTAACTCATTCTCTGAAGTTCTATCCTTGAATGTCTCCCATAATTTTTGGAGATTGTGCCCATATTTATATTGTAAATCCTGAGCTGAAATTGCAGGATGCAGATAAGCTTTTAGTAGTAACTCAAAACTATGATGATACAAATTTCCAGAAACTGGGTTAAAAGGGAACCGGCTACCAAACCTAGCTAAACAAAAATATTGAATTGATAGAGCAAGATAATAATAATCCATACAAATAATTTATAGACTATTTTTGTAAGAAGAGATGCAGAACTCGTCATTTGTTTTAATTACTATTAATATAAGTAATTTAAGTAAAATTATATAGTTATTTCTGTGTGCTTGTTCGTCTTCTGAATTAGGTTGTGTTCCATGGCTATATGAATTACGCAGGTTACGGCTGTTTGTAAATCTTTTATTGTTTAGATAATAATCCATATATTCTGCCTCTGGTTCTGCAAAAAATGTATTTCCAGTTCTAAGTAATTTTTTCTTTTTCATTCTATCGATTTCTTTCTGCAAAGCACTATTTACTCTGTCATATAAAATAAATCCTGAGTTAAAAATGTTCTTTAATACCAGTACACAAGTAATATTATCTAGCATTACTTTATGTCGCATCTTTTTTAATATTTTCATTTTGATAAGTCTATCAATATTATGTTTATGAAACTTTGGAAAATCTTTGTATTTAATTTCGCGATGTGCAACAATGAGTTCAATAAATGTTGGCTCATTCCTTTCATCATCTATATAACCAAGTCCTGTTTGATCAGAAAATAAAGCGTTTAACATAAATTGAAGGTCACTATTATCCTTTACAGGATATACGTACTTATCTTTTAACAAACTAGGTATCTGAGAATAGTTCACTTGACCCGTGGATATTCTTAAAAGATCAAAGTCAATCTCTCCCTTTTCGACATAAAAAGAGAACTCTTTAACAACTTTTTCCATTTCCGCGACTACTTTATGACATTTTTCCTCGTACGTAGTTTGCATACTTGGCATAGTAATTTGAAAACCTTTAATATTGAGCTCTTCTTCTAAATATTTAGTGAAGTACCATTCAATCGCTTCTTCAATACTCTTATTTTGTTTTTTGAGAAATTCGGAATAAATAGCCATTTCCATAGATGAAATAATTTCTTTACTATCGAATGCCACTCCTTTTTTATAATCTTTCTTAGAATCAACACCCATAAATCTCTCAAAAACGGCCAGCTCAGATTCCAAGCTTAGCAAGTTTATTCTCATGTTTGAGTCAATATATTGGAAAAGATATATAAAGTTGTTTAATACTGTGTTGTAATCGAGATGATCCTTAAGCCATCTGGAGCTATAGCTTTTTGACATAATGCTACTATTATTTACAGCTACTACTTCTTTCTTCTGATCTGGAGAAATTTTTACTTCATAACGAAAATGCATATTTTTACCAGTAGAGATAATACTTTCAGTTTCAGATTCTTCCTTTCGTTTAGCTTTAAGCCGTATTTCGTCCGTTATAATTAAGCCATTTATTTCATTTTGGATATTCTTTATTAATTGAATGTAATTATAATTTGCATCAGGGTTATCTATATATCTTTCAATAAGTTGAGAACATTCTTCTGATGAAATATTGCGTGGGATAAATAAAGATTTAGTTGAATCTGAAATAGTAATATACTTGTCCAATAATATCTCAGCGTTTAAAGAATTGTGTAAAAAAGATTTCTTAATAAATTTAGGATATGTATTGGATATATATTCGCTTTCTAATAATAGTCTAATATTTATATGCTTTTTTGCGACAAATCTTTGGAATTGATTCTCTGAAATTCTATTTCCAAGCTTATGCAATTCAAAAAGTGTTACAAAATCATCATAGTAGATTTTATTGAGGTCATTAGTTTTTTTAGAAAAATTTTGGCTAAGTATAGTCTTAAAAAAAAGATTAATTCTTTTTAATAGTATAGATTTTGAATTTATAAAGCTCTTCTCATCCTCTGCGTTCCAATGATTCAGTTTTATATTACTTTCTATGTATTTTGTTACATTGTAAAGTTCAATAATATAATTTAAGTTGTCATTCCTATCTTGAGATAGACTTTTGACCCTTTTAAAGGCGTTATCTAAACCTAAATTAAAGAAAAGATCATTAATAGGATAGAATTTTATGTTTTTTTCCATATGGAGAATAGAAGCTCTTATATCATTATAATTTTAATAACTAGAAATGCAATTTACTAGGTCTTCTTTCTGCTTATGGCTTAGGCTCTTCAATTCCCTTTCTCGATGCATCGCGAATGCTCTTGTCAAATATTCCTCGCTATAGACTATATAGACGGGTCTTCGGAATTCTGTATATCTAGCTCCCGGAAAGCGTCCTTCGCCATTATGCTCTTTCTCTCTTAAAATAAGATTATCAGTTTGACCAACATAAAATGTTCCATCGGCACAGCGTGCAATATATGTGAAATATTTACGAGGATACTGATACATAAAAAAATTGTAACAGTCCAGCTTATAAATATAAAGTTATAGCTATGATAAAATTGAGCCATAATTGCTATGAATATAAGATTATTTAAGACTCATTATCATAAAGTTAGGAAAGTATATGATAAGCTTCTTCTAAAAGAGCCACTTACTCTTAACTTTGAATCGAATAGAGATATTGTAAAGACTTCTTTAAATGGTTCTGATAAGCCTACTCTAATATTGTTGGCTGTACTAATGAGAAGGTTTTTACATGAAAAAGATCTAATCTATTATAAAACCGTTTGGAATTGGATGGTGAGTGAGTATAAACCTCTTTTGGGTTTAGAGGTAAGAAATAATATTAATACTTTAATAAAAAAAGCAAAGAATGGTGGAGTTAATATAGAGTTCGATAAAAAAAGTCTTACGGCAGAGTCTATTTATCTGCTTAAGGCTGACGCAGATTTCTTCGGATTAAATAATGCAGATGCCGTTAAATCTTTATCTTCAGTAACTAATAACTTGGGTAGTCCTTTGGTCGAATTTACATTCTAATCCTACAATTTAGATATGTTTAAAGCAGTGTCCGCAATATTCGATGCACTTATATCCACCGAAAAAGCAGATGCTAGGAGCGAATCTATTATTGATGAAAATCAGTGTATCTTTTGTAAAGATAGTAATGGAAAGTTTAGTTCTGAAGAACATCCTCTACCTGAATCTCTTGGAAACTATAATACTACGTTACCTATTGGCTTCGTATGCGACAATTGTAATAACACAATATTATCAAAGTTAGATACAATTTTAATTAATGCAACCCCACTTAGGTCATTGTATGTCCCTTATACAAAAGCAGGCAAATTCCCTGAAGAAAACTATCAGAATGTTCAGTTTGAAAAAATAGGTCCTGCACATTTGAGGATTAATGCAAAGGATAAAACGGGTTTTATTAAGAATGAAGAGCTTCTTCCTGATGGAAAAGTAAAATTTTCACTTCCAACTTTAAAATTTAAATTTGTTCCAAAAGAAGTTGCGAGAGCATTGTATAAAGTTGGTTTAGAAATGATAGCCTTTCATCAAGGTAAAGCAGCAGCACTAGATAAAAAATATGACAAAGCGAGGGATTTTATTCTGAAAGGACAGCCTTTTAATAATAATCTGCTTATGCAAATGGGGACAAAAAATCCAGTAATAGAGCCAAGGTGCACATATTGGACTGAATATGGAGGGACAATATTTGAACTTAACCTCTACGGAATAATTTACAAATTTAATTTAGAGGAGAGGCCTTTGCTTGAACCCAATGATGTTTTAACTAAAATGAATTTTAAATCCTTTTCACTTTCCTGATATGAGTGCTATTTAGATACAATTCTAAGATCGCGAAAAAGTTTCCTAGTTTTTGGATTCCACCTATATTTTCTGCTTTTCAAGGAAGTTTCTAATTCATTAGGTGAGACAAATTTTACTTCGTCAATTTCTTCTTCACTGATCTTTAAATTATCATTTTTCTTAAGGTGATATTTATATATTTGACAATACTCAGTTTCCCAGGAAGATCTAATTAATAATTTTTTAAGTGGCTTTAAATCTTTCTCTGAAGCTTTTATTCCTATCTCTTCATATAATTCTGTCTTAGCAGCTTCTAAATAATCTTGACCATATCCTACATGTCCTGCAGCACTCAAATCCCAGCAACCAGGTAAAACATCTTTATTCATACTCCGTTTGTGAATTAGCATATCTTTATCTTTATAAATAATAATAGCTACTATTCTGTGAATAAAGTTTTTATTTTTATGAGCAACAGATCGATGGATATTTCCAATTATTGAGTCATGCTCATCAACAAGTGTTAGAAGTTCATCTTCAGAAAGAGTTTGTTTCATATTTATTTATCTAATAATTCAACAGCAAGCTTTTCTCCATATCCTTTAGGTGCTTGAAAGGCTCTAATTCCATTAATAGGACCTGCTTTTTGAGCTCGCTCGATTGAAAGACCGGGAATTTTCCAATTTTCAGGTTGGTATGCGCCATTTCCAACTCTATAAGCATTTTCAATTACACCACCATCTGCAGTAACTAATCTATCATGCGCATCAACAACTTGTAAACCTCTTTCTTCTTGAAGAGATATTGGTTTCCCTGAAGTATCTACCAATTGTGGACCATTACTCTCATATCCAAAACATTGAATTATCAAACCAGCATTTTTTAATAACTCAAAATTGTTTAAATCACCGTCAAACTGAACAAATAACACTGAACCTAATTCACCAGATTGAGCCTGATGGAGGATTCCTTGAGAGTATGGTCTTATTCCTCTTGCTCTATTAACATGGTGAGGATAATTTTCACTTAATTCTTCCTGATCTGGTTTATAACCGTCTTTTTCAGCTAACTCAAGCGAATCGTAAAAAGGGTAGAACTTTGTTCTATAAGCTAAAATAATCCCCATGCCTTCGCTTTCAGGTAAAGATGTTAGTTCTCCAATAACTGAAGCCCCACTATTTCCGTTACCGAGAATTACTATTTGATTGAGTCCTTTCTCCTTTGCTTCTAAAAGTTTCTTTCGAGGTGTTTCCTTATCTTTAACTATCCACTCTCTTGATAGGCTTACTTTATCTCCATATTGTAAAAGGTCTGGATGGACTACTTCTTTACCTCCTGTAGCAAGAACTAATTCTCTTGATTGCACTCGAGCAATACCATTTGAATCAACACTAGTAAATGTTCCTGCATGTGAATCGAATACGACGCTGGCAATATTTGCTTCAAGTGCTTTACTTCCATCTCCGCGTTCTTCTAAATATCTTGCATGATCTACTCCTACCGTTCTGTAATATGAAGTTAATAATTCCGTGTTACAAAATTCATCTTCCTCTCGACCCTCAAGGACATCTCTTAAGGCACGCGCCTCTTTTGATCCACCAAAAGGTGGGGAAGTTGGGACGTGTCTGACTAAAGCAATTGGGTCTGAATTAGCAGAAATAGATAAATTATTAAATTGACCACTTCCTACACTTTCTGCCTTTCTATTAATTGTTACTACACCGCCATGATGTAAATCTTCAAATTCTCCTCGACCTAAATTATGAGCAGTCAGAAATACTGATGTACCCATAGGTCCCATTCCTATATGTTGTCTTTCAACTGTAATGCCTCTTTCGGCTGCTGCGACTGCCATGATTGATTCATTTTAGTGATAAAAATATGCATAGGATGCATAAATACATGGATAGAATGCAATTACTATGATTCACGAAAGAGCTCCTAAAGAAGTACTTTCTTCACGGGAAAAACCACTACTTACCAGATATCGAGGTGCAGTCGACCAACAGTTAACTGGATTTCTAGACCGATATCCCGGCTTAATACCTAATGGATCATCTATGTCAGGTCAAATGGCTGAATATCATTTCGGGTTTAGAGATGGGGAAGAGAGAAAAGTGGAGGGTGCAAAGGCACCTGGAAAAGTTATTCGTCCAACATTACTCTTACTAACTGCTGATGCAATGGGCGCAGATTGGGAAAAAGCTGTACCAGCTGCAGCAGGTTTGGAGTTAGCTCACAATTCTACATTAATACATGATGATGTCATTGATCACGATTTAGTTCGTCACAATAAGCCAAATGTTGCAGCAAAATATGGAGAGGGCCAAGCTGTAAATGCAGGCGACACAGCTTTGCTAATGGGCATGCTTGCGGTTAATGAACTTCAAGGTTATCCAGATGGGACAGTAAGAAAAGCTGTAAATCATTTAGCACATGCAACTCTACAAGTTATCGAGGGTCAAGCTGTGGATGTTTCATTTGAAGATAGAAGAGATGTAACAGTAAAAGAATATTTAGAAATGACAGATTTGAAAACCGGCGCGCTCTTTGTCGGAGCAGCAAGAATGGGAGCTTTACTTGGTGGAGCAGAAGGTACAGATAGAGCTAACCATTTAGAGCAATATGCTGGAATAATGGGACGGTTATTCGGAAGAGATGATTATCTTAATATTTGGGGTGATGCAAGTAAGACAGGTAAATATGGTTCATATACGGACCTTATAAGAAGAAAACAAACATTTCCAGTTATACATGCCTTAGAATTTTCTACTCCTGAAGATAATGCGCGATTGCTTCAAATTTACGATCAAGATAAGCCTGAATTAGACATGAATGATGTAGGACAAATTTTAGATATCTTTGATCGTACAAGGACGAAGCAGGCGATGGAAGGATTAATGGATGGACTTCATGAACGTGCAGTCGAGGAAATAAAAGCTGCAGATTTGGGTTGGGCAGAGAAAGATTATATTGATTTAGCAGATTTCTTTGCACATAGAGATCATTAATTTAATTTTTTACTAGATCTTGTAGCACATCTGTTAAAATCTCTTGGATATTATTAGAATAATTTTTAAGCTCTAATATTGTTTGGATAGAATCATCTGTTTTCTTTGAAAATATAGTCACAGAATATTTCTTTATAGCTTTAGCTAACTCTATGAGAGTTTTAAGGTCAATTTTATTATCGATATATGCTAGAATAGTCTCCATAAGCAATAGCTCTATATCGTCATTAGTCAGATTAGGAACAGTTTCTTTGGGTTGATTTAAAGTACTATTCAAATTTTTAATATTGTCTTTCCAACTCATAGAAATTAATGTTTCTAAATTAATAATCTATATACTATAATGCGCGAGCCGTTATGCATTTTATGCATATCGCTAAAGAAAAATATTAAGATGAAAAATGATTTAGATTACAAGAAAAGCTATTGGAGAAGTGAGCTTTATGAATTTTGTGAAGAGGCTTTCGTCAATAACCGCAAAGCTTTTAAATTAACTCAAAAAAGAATTTCTTCTATATTAGGACTTAATCAATCAGAAATCTCTCGAATTGAACGTGGTGTTACTACCCCTAAGGATATTACTACAATTGAAGCCATATGCGCAGCATACAGATTAACCCCGGCTCAAAGGAGTAAATACCTTGAGCTTACCTATGGCCTTCCTACAAACAACACTTCAGATCTATTATCAGAACTAGTTGATACGCAAACTGCATTTATAGCAAACCTTAATAGATCGGGATCACCTATGCTTGCAATCAAACAATCTGAAAATTTGCGAGAATGGTTAGAAAATAACATTGTGCTAGCAAATGGAAATAACGCCAATATTAAAGACAAAATTTGCCACCTCTTGCTTGAAGAATCTGCCGCATGGTGGGATGTAATGGTTCCTGATAAAACTCAGGCGATAACAGAACCTCTTATTGAAAAAATGGAAAAGTTTTCAGAAGAAGACAAATCTTCACTTTCAAAAGATTACTTACTCACTAATAAAGGTTTTCATTCTTATATAAAAGGGGATAACCATGAAGCAAAGGATTATTTTGAAAAAGTAATTAATTCTGAATTGCTTAAAGGGAAATTATGGGGCTATGAAGTACTGCGAGCGTACACAGTTACGGTTGGTAAGCTTAAAGATGCAGCTGCACTTTCTCGAGCAGAAAATAGAATATATCAATTGGTCCAAGATCCAAAAATAGATGATACTCAAAAAGGATATTTACTTGAGGGATTAGGACAAGCATATATAAATCTTAATCATGTAAAATCACAAAATTTCTTCGACGCAGCATATAAGCACATTAATGAGGCTAGAAAAAATCCTAACTTCCTTAATATTAGATACGTTCAACTTACAAGAAGTTATCTTTTATTCTTAAATAAGATAGCATCAAATACAGTTAATCTTTTGGATGTAGCTAAATCAGCTTTAGACGAGACTGAAAAGAGTGGTTTTGTCAGACATCAACAGCAAATTCAGCAATTAATTAAGTAATTGTGGTAGAGAATCAATAGTGAAGGTTGGCTTAAGCCCCTTAAAAGCTTCTCCGTTTATATATTGGAGGTTCTTCTTAGGCATAAATAGTACAGTATCAATACCTGAGTTCTTTCCCGCATTTATATCTTTGTCTGAGTCACCAACAATTACTGCTCGCGCTTTATCTACTTTGTTTTTTTCCAATGCTAAGGCAATGCCTTGGGGATCAGGCTTAAGTCTTGTAACATCTTCTCTTCCAATAACGAAATCTGTGTATTTCAATAGTTTCTGATACTTTAGCCCTTTCATGATCATAGCTTTTTCCGTGCTGGAAAATATACAGATCTGACTATTCATATCATTATGTATTCGCTCTAAAGTGTTTTCTACCCACGGGTAAAGTGAAGCTTTTGCATAATCCCTTTTAACGAGATTGAAAAGCTTGCCATTGAAACCTTCATAATCATTAATTCCAAAGTTTAAACTACCTTTGGGATCACCATACGCTTTGGTAGCGATATCGTGATATGTTGCTTTTATGCCATAACTCTCAAACAATTTTAAATAAGCTTGGAACCATACTTCCAAGGTATTAGCTAATGTTCCATCCCAATCAAAAATATAATAGTTGTATTTTTTCACTCTTAATGCCATAGGAATAAAGTATATTCCCATACAATTTATGCATTTAATGCATAAATAATCAAGCATACTACGCAATATAATTATGCCAGAAGCACCACGCCCCGCACCAAGAGACTGGAGAACCGATTTTCAAGCTACACTTTCCAAAAGCGAGGCAGCACTTAGTGCCGCAATAGATCGAAAAAGTGGGCTTACTATACCAGTAAATCAGCTCCTCGTTGCACAACCATTAGGTTTTTGTGCTGGAGTAGAGCGAGCTATATCGGCTTTGAATGTTATGGTTGAGGAAAACCCAGATGAATCAGTTTATTGCCGTAATATTATTGTTCACAATGAGAATGTTCAAAAGTACTTTGAAGGGCGAGGAGTAACTTTCTTCAGAGAATTTGATGAAGTCCCCGAAGGTGCTCCGATAATGCTTAGTGCGCATGGTTCTTCTCCGGACACAATAGCGCAAGCAAGAGGGAAAAGCGACAACGTCGTCGATGCTGCTTGCCCACTTGTTTCTAAAGTTCATAGAGAAATCCTAAGAAGTCCTGGGGATATTGTCTATATAGGTCATGCTGGTCATGATGAATCAGATGAGGCTAAGAAAATTGCTCCAGAAAGAGTTCACATTGTGGAGACGCCTAAAGATGTAGACGAACTTGCTGAAAGAATTGGTAAAGGTAGCCCTGTGTCTGTCCTTATGCAAACTACTCTCGCACAAGGTGAATGGGAAGGAGTCGATAATAGAGCCGGTGATTTATTTGAGGTGCAACGGCCTCCGAAGCAAGATATTTGTTTTGCAACCACAAACAGACAAGCAGCTCTACATGAAATGCTTCGGGCTGGAGCAGAGACAGTATTAGTTGTTACATCAAGAACTTCGTCAAATGGGAAGGCACTCCACCGGGTCGCTGAAAGAGCGGGAGCAAGGTCATTTATTGTAAATGATCCAGAGGAACTTCCAAGGGAGGTTGAAGATACTGTAGTCGGGATTACTGCAGCTGCATCAACCCCGGGAGAGCAGATATTAGATATTATGTCTCGATTGGATCCGCAAAGAGGTATAAAATTTGTTGATGGCGTGGAAGAAACAGAGAAATTCCCTCGATTGCCAGTAAGATTAAAGTAGTATAATTATAAAAAATTATGCCTAAGATTACATTAGAAGAGGTAATACTTGAACTACAGCCTTTCTCCGAAGAGCTTGTAAACTGGTGTAAAAAACATCCTGATTTTTTCCGAGCTCTAAAAAATATTTATCCAGAAAAGTTTGTTTCACCTGCTATGATCGTGACATCTTACCCTCCCACCGGGGATGAAGTAATTGGTGTTTACACATACCATCATAAATTAAAGGAGCCTATTTTTAAGCAAGATTTTATAGTTAACGTTGGCTTCCGTTATGAAGAATTCATTTTATATACACGCAATCCAGGGGGTAGCAGTAAATATGTAAAGGATATCAATTCTTTTTTTCAAAAATACGAGAAGTATGGATACAAAAAAGCCGATCACCATTTGAAACTTGGAGACTTACCACAACAACTTCAGGAAAGAGCGAAGATGGCAATTCGATTTGCTGAAAAACTAAAGGAAGGCATTCCACAAGATGTTCCTCAAGAGCTTATTGATAAGATTTATGGAGAAGTAATGGCAATTAAACGACGCGACAGAATGATTGTCGAAAAACTCAGAAAATAAATATATTAAAAATGACATACGAGCAAAAGATTGAAGCATATCACATTTTATTAGCAGCTTGTTTAGATGTAATTGAAGGAAATAAGGGGATAGTTGTTGATAGAAATACGGAATGGATCGTGGATATGGAGAAAATATCCTTAAAGTTCTCTACCCATTTGCTTAGTATTGCTGATTTAATGGAATTTACCAAACCTTCGATTTCCTACTTAGATACGCAAGTAAACTATATGGATTTTCATTCAATTAATGTACTTTCCCGGGCTGCACAAGAAGCATATTTGACAATGTTTTATATGTATTTTGATAATAGAAAGCTGTATGAGAAGAAACTTCGATGGAAACTTTGGGAGCTAACGTACTTAGTTAATAGACAAAAAATAAATGCTCCAACTGAACTTATTAGGCAAACACAAAAAGCCGAAAGAAAACAAATTAATAAAATAATCCGACAAATTAAAATATCTAAGTTTTTATC
This sequence comes from uncultured Gammaproteobacteria bacterium, assembly GCA_965230895.1. Classification (GTDB taxonomy): domain Bacteria; phylum Patescibacteriota; class Microgenomatia; order Levybacterales; family UBA12049; genus JACDET01. The sequence goes on along the minus strand of OZ246394.1, from coordinate 896,727 downwards.
TGCAAATATTTCTCCAAAGGAGCATACAAAAGTTATATCAAAAAAGATTAAATATTTTGATTGGAAGCCTAAAGGGGGTTGGAAAACTATTGCTTTGGCTGCAAACTTTAATGAATATCTCTATGATGATATATATAGTCATTTATCTGCAAGTGTACATACAGATTTAACAACTTTACATGAACTTGAAAGTATTCATGGAAGAGAAAACCAGATTAATATGATAAGTGTTGCTCTTACCTCTTGCTTTGTAAGCATGGCTTTATTCTTAAAACAATATTATGATCGATATGATGAAATTAAAAGAATAATTGATAGAAACCGTACTGCAAAAGACTTGATGTTGATTTACAGTGCAATGTCAGTGGAAGGATATCCAAGTTAATATTGAGATGGAAGTTGCGTTTTTAGAGATAACCCTGGGTATGTAGTATAAGTTTTAAATTATGAAAATAAAAAAAATAAATGATGTAGATCCAGTTGTTATTGGTCGGGCTTTGAACTTAAACGATCAATATTTCAAAGATGTAAATATTGAGGTAGCTTTATATCAGTCCAGGTTCTATGGAGATATAGAACTATCCTTAGGAGAACATACTCCAGCTGTGTTAATTCCGAAAGAAGAGTTTCAATGGCTTAAGCGATTATATCCAGAGATTAGCGAACTTGAGGACTTATTCGTTAATGATGTGAAGCTTATTAGTTGGATTGGAACAGCAGCTATAGATAAGTATGACCCGGATCACGTAATCTCTCATGAATTAAAGCACGTCCAACAGCGAGCGAGCAATATAAAATCTTTTTATAAAGATCGTCTTCTGAGCTTTCTCTTAAAAAAGCCACCAACCGAAATTGATGCAGATGACTTCGCTGGAATGACGTTATCCTGGAATAATAAAAGTAAATACGACTGGATCGAGCAAGCAAATATGTTATTTGAGAAAAAAATGGATCTTCTGAAGACTATTAATGAATCAATAGAAAATAAAGATAAAATAATCAAAGTAAATGATACTGTTTATCTTCAATTTGATGAGGATGCAAATAGAGAACTATTTAAGTACTTTTTTAGCAAAATATGACATCATTAGTTGTTCTATAGAAAGTTCCTACATAGTCCAGTAGTGCCAGCCAAGATTTTAATAGTTGTTCTACTTTATGGCAAACGAAATTGCAACAATTGATAATTATATAAAGACATTTCCCGATGATGTACAACCTATCCTCCGTACATTAAAAAAAACTATCGAAGAGGAAATCCCAAATGTAGAAGAAGGTATTCGTTATAATATGCCGACATTTTTTCTCAATGGTGATTATATTATTTATTTTGCTGCATGGAAAAAACATATTTCTCTTTATCCTTTTACAAATGAAATGATTGAGAAGTTTCCTGAAAGTGCAGAATATAATACATCCGGAAAAGGGACAATACAATTTCCAATGAATAAGCCTTTACCATTGCCATTGATCCGCAAAATAGTTTCCCTCCGACTCAAAACCTACCTCGAAGAGCAAAAAAAATAATTGCTGTATATGTTACAATTTTTCTATGGACATGAGAGTTATCCATAACCATGGTGTTGAAATATGTGAAGTTACTTCAAAAGATGTCTTAATTTCAAATACTGACGACGCATTAGATATTATGGCAAGTGCATCTTCTGATTTCATTATTCTTCATGAGTACAATTTCGGAAAAGACTTCTTTGACCTAAGTACAAAGAAATTAGGTGATGTTTTGCAGAAATTTAGTAACTATCATGTTCGCTTGGCAATTATCGGTGACTTTTCAAAATATAAGAGTGAGAGTTTAAAGGCATTTATTTATGAAAGTAATAAGCAGGGAGATTATTTATTTGTTTCGTCAGAAGAAGAAGTAACTTCTCGCTGGAAATAATATCCGGTGCTGATAACAATACACTACCAGCACCGGACATAAAAATATTTTATTAGTCGTCACGACCTCCGAATCCGCCGAATATATTACCCAAAAATCCGCCTTCTTCATCGTCATCGTTTCGATTGTTTCTACGACCACCACGACGATCATCCTCATCGTTCATGTTGCCGCCGTCATATCTATCGATAATTTTGTCGAGCTCTCCACGATCCAACCAAATCCCACGACATTTTGGACAATAATCGATTTCGACTCCTTCGCGATCAGATACTTTTAGTTCTGCTCCGTCTACTGGACATTTCATGTGTATCACCTCCTTTCATAGTAAGAATGTATTAATGAGGCTGTGGGGTTAAAAACAAAAAAACCTTCGGCCTCATCTTCTCGCGTATGCGAAAATAGGCCAAAGGTCTGGCTGGAGCTAAAATTAGCTGATAGAACCAGTGTTCGTGATGTTGATTCTATCTCCGATCAAGTGATCGTCAGTTACTCCCCTTTGGAGTACATCCAGTATACCACATGTTTCCGCAAATCCAAAATCTTTTTGCTCAGTTCTATTTGACAAAATTGCTGTTCTTTGCCACTCTTAATAGTGAGGACTTTTATGTTTGATCCATTAGCTTTAGCCCAAATAGCAGGAGAAATATTAGATTTAGTTGGTGTGTTTGTCATTATCGTCGGAGTTGTAGCATCAATAATACTTGTAGGGATAGAATTCTTTGACGGTAAATCCTATACATTTCTTTATAAATCGTTTAGAAAGAATCTTGGTCGTTGTATTCTGCTTGGATTAGAATTCCTTGTTGCAGGAGATATCATCCGTTCTGTTACTGGAGAGCCAAGCTTTACAAGCGTAGGGGTTTTAGCTGTGATTGTGGTAATCCGTTCATTCCTCAGTATAACTTTTGATATGGAAATTGAAGGTCGCTGGCCTTGGCAAAAAGAAACCTCTTCAAAATAATATCTGTGATATAATTTTTCCACTCTCCTATGAATCAAGAATACATCGTCCTTAAAGGTGCGCGCGAAAATAATCTCAAAGATATCTCTCTTCAGATCCCAAAGCGCAAAATCAATATTTTTACTGGAGTTTCAGGAAGTGGAAAATCTTCAATTGTTTTTGACACGATTGCAACTGAAGCAAAGAGACAAGAGTACGAAACGTTCAGTATGTTCGTCCGCAACTTCCTCCCGAAGTATTCTCAACCTGAAGTGGATGCAATTGAAAACCTCAGTATGACAATTATGGTTGACCAGAAAAGAATGGGTGGTGGATCTCATTCTACAATGGGAACGATCACTGATATTTACACGATCCTTCGATTACTTTTTTCGAGAGTTGGTCATCCATCTGCTGGCTTCTCCAATGTTTATTCATTCAACGATCCACAAGGAATGTGTCCTGAATGTAATGGATTGGGAAAGAAAATTCAGTTTAATACTGCAGGCTTCCTAGATATGGAAAAATCTCTTAATGAAGATGCTATACAAGTTCCTCTCTTTTCTGGTTGGGAAAAAGAAGCATATAAAGGATCAGGTTTCTTTGATAATGACAAAAAGCTGAAAGACTTTACCGAAGAAGAAATGGATCTTCTTATGAATGGAAAAGACAGAAAGTTTAAATTACAAATTGGAAGCAATACTATGAATGCTACATATTTGGGAATTATCGAAAAGCTTACTCGTTCATACATCAAAAGAGATTTAAAAACACTTTCTGAAAGAACACAGAAAGCAGTTGCTCCATATCTCGAATATGGTCCATGTAACGAGTGTCATGGAGCTCGTCTTAATAAAAAGGTTTTAGCATCTAAAATTAACGGCAAAAATATTGCAGAACTTGCTGCAATGGAAGTTGGAGATTTGATCAAAGAAGTCGAAAAGATCGATGAGCCAATGGCAGAATCAATGATTAAGACTTTGAAAGAGCGCCTGCAGCATGTTGTGGATATTGGTTTGGGATATCTGAGTTTGAACCGCGAAACCGATACGTTATCCGGTGGAGAATCACAGCGTATAAAAATGGTGAAGCATTTGAGTTCAAGTCTGATCGATGTCATGTATATCTTTGACGAACCAAGTGTTGGTCTTCATCCTCGGGATGTTCATCGCTTAAACGATTTATTAAAGAAGCTTCGAGACAAAGGAAACACAGTCATCGTCGTCGAACATGATCCAGATGTTATCAAAGTCGCAGATCATGTCATTGATGTCGGACCAAAAGCCGGAAGTGGTGGTGGAAAAGTTGTCTTCGAAGGAAGCTTGGAAGAGCTTCTCAAATCAGATACATTAACCGGGACGCATCTTAATCAACAGATGCCAATTAAAGATTCTTTTAGAAAAGCCACTGGAGCATTGAGTATCAAAAATGCAAAGGCAAATAATTTAAAGGATGTTAGTGTAGATATCCCAACAGGTATTTTAACCGCTGTCACAGGGGTTGCAGGATCCGGTAAGAGTTCCTTAATTCATCAAGTCTTCCTCAAACAACATCCTGATGCAATTGTCATCGACCAATCAGCAGTTGGCGCAAATTCACGAAGTAATCCAGCAACGTATACTGGAATTATGGATGATGTCCGCAAAGCTTTTGCAGATGCCAATAAAGTGCAACCGGGATTGTTTAGTTTCAATTCCAAAGGTGCTTGTGAGAACTGCCAGGGTCAAGGAGTTGTGTATACAGATTTGGCATTTCTTGAAGGAGTTAAAACACCATGTGACATTTGCCAGGGAAAACGATTTAAAGATGAAGTGTTGGAATACAAACTGCATGGTAAATCCATTGCAGATGTTCTGGATATGACTGTCGTTGAAGCTTTAGAATTCTTTGAACTGAAAGAAGTGAAGAAGAAATTGCAGGCGATGAACGATGTAGGATTAACATACATCAAATTGGGGCAACCATTAAATACATTATCTGGTGGAGAATGCCAAAGGATTAAATTGGCGAGTGAACTCCACAAAAAGGGAAGTATTTATGTGATGGACGAACCGACAACTGGTCTGCACATGAGTGACATTGAGCATTTGCTCACTATTATGAATCGTTTGGTTGATGCAGGAAATACTGTCGTTGTGATCGAGCATAATTTGGATGTTATAAGAAATGCTGACTGGATCATCGATATGGGTCCTGAAGGTGGCCATAAAGGTGGGGAAGTAATGTTCGAAGGAACTCCAAAAGATCTCAAAGAAGCAAAGAATTCATTGACAAGTAAATATATTTAAATTATATATTCTCCCACAAACCAATCACATTACCTTCGCTATCTTTTACATACGCATAATATCCCATTTGTGGGACTTCGCCTTTTGGGCTAATGCTTTGTCCGCCGGCTGATTCGACCTTTTTTACATAATCATCAATTGAGTCGACCTCGATTGTTATCACTGGAGTTGGCGTGTCCTTTGCTCTTTCTGTTAATCCACCATTGATCACTCCTCGTTCCAAAGGCAAACTCGTTTCATCTGTTGGAGTTGTTTTGATGCCGGTGTAGTTTATTTCTGGTATCTCGTCAAATTCCCATCCGAAGGTTTCACCATAAAACTTCTTTGCACGTTCCTTATCATCAAATGGAATTTCAAAATGTATAACTTTATTCATATGACACTTCTTTTACCTTCGCTTTTTATCTTCAATGATTTCCTTTACTTTTTGTACTCCTGCATTTGCAAGCCCGGCACCGACACTCATTAATATTTCAGAAGCTTTTCCTGTCGGATTTTCCTGAAATTGAGTCAGGATATCATCAATCTGGCGATGAATCCTATTTACTTTGATAAGAAGTTTAATGCCAACGATAATTAAAGCAATTATTGCAATGAGAAAAAGTGTCATAAAGACAATGCTCATCGAATAATAGACCGTTTGTAATGTTTGGATGTCCATATGTAGGTACTATACTATCACTTTTTGCTGATCTTTGTAAGTAAAGTATTAACAATATTGATCTATTGTCAAACAAAAATCTTCTCCATATACTTTAAGTAGATGGCAAAAGCAGTAAAGAAAAAGGTAGCAAAAAAGACTAAATCCACAAAGTCTAAAGGCAATGTTTTGAAAAGCATTTGGGCTGTCCTTGCAGGATTTCTTGTCGTCGTACTTCTCTCGACAATGACGGATTCTCTTCTGGAATCAGCAGGTCTTTTCCCGCAACCAGATGCAAATGCTTATATGCCGGGATGGATGCTCTTTTTAGCATTACTATACAGAAGTGCGTATACAGTTTTAGGTGGTTACGTCACTGCGATGCTAGCTCCACAGAACCCAATGAAGCATGTGAAAGTTCTAGCGGTTATTGGAACAATTGGTGGAGTTATCGGTATGATTGTTGGATGGAATTTATCTGAACATTGGTATCCAATTGCTCTAGCAGTGACAGCATATCCTCTCGTCTGGTGGGGAGGCAAACTCCGACTTAAAAAAGCATAATTTTCCGTGCTACAATAATCTAATGCCTGTTGAAGTTGATCTTCCAATCCGTCCTAAAATTGATAGCATAAAGTTCTCAAAAGAATTTCCCCAAGGAAAGGTAAAATCCATAGCTTCCCAAGATATTCCTACTGCAGCAATGGATCTTTTTGATAGCCGTTTGGGTTTGCGGACAATGAATCATATAAATGGAAAATTTGACTCGTTTTATAGAGTAGAACATGATAGTGGAGATGCGACATATATTGCTCAGAAGACAGTGAAGAATGAAAATGGATCAACATTTGATTGGACGTATTTCTTTGATACCAATTCGCATGGTGGCATGCAAGGATATGGAGAAATGGCTCGAGGTAACTCAGGCAAACCATTTGTCGGATACACGTTTAGCGAAGAGAAAAGAAAAGGTTTCGGGAAAAGACGTGTAGAGATGATGAACGGTATGGCGCAGATGCTTTATGATGTACCTTTACACTCTGGTGTAACAATAGCAGATGCAGCGCGAAGTATTTGGGACTCACTTGTTGATGAAGGATTAGCAGAGTCGTATATGGATGGTGACAGCAAGCGATATGCTTTTATCTAAGCTTTAGTGGTCTCTTCCTCGTCTATTTCTACTGCTTTCTCCAGGATTATCATCATCTTCTCGTTCCGGATTGTCTTCAAGTTCTGATGCGTCTGGAGAAATAGCAGGGCTTACAGTTGGCGAGATTATATCCTTGGGAGTTGTTCTCGAAGGTTGTTGCTCTACAGAACTCTCAACACCTGCGAATTGTTCTCCTAAAGCGATGCCAGCAATTTGTGCAGTAATCAAACCCACTATAAAAACTCCCATAAAGAAAAAGTCTTTAAGCATAGAGCAACAGTATAAGTAAAAACTGTTCGATATTCTGTAAGAGTACTCTTCTTACAGAATTATTATTTTTAAGATGAGCTATTTCTGATACACTATGATTTATGAATAACGTCATGTTCTTTGAAATTCATGCAGATGATCCTGCTGCAGCAAAAGATTTTTATGGACAGCTTTTTGGATGGGAGTTCACCAAACAAGAAGGAGCCCCAGTGGAATTTTATGATATTAAAACAAATGGCATAAATGGAGGTCTACTTAAACGTTCTGCTCCAGTTGTTTCTGGTGGCGCAAATGCCTTTGTCTGTTCGATAGAGGTAGATAATTTTGATTCAATGGCACAGAAAATTCTTTCTCTCGGAGGGAAAGTTGCAATGCAAAAATTTGCTGTCCCAGGTCGATGTTGGCAAGGATATTTTATAGATACGCAGGGAAATACATTTGGTATCTTCGAAGTTAATGAGGCAGCTGCATAATATGAGAAAAATAATTTTATACATGGTACTTTCTGTCGATGGGTATGTCAGTGGTCCAAAAGGGGAACTGGATTGGGAAATCCAGGATCCTGTGGTCTCAATGTCACTTATCCCAGATCTTCTCAAGACTGTGGATAGTATGATTATGGGCAGAGTTCTTTATGAAGGTTTTTCTCAAGCATGGCCTGCAATGGCGAAGGATCCGAATAGTCCAAAAGAACTTGTAGAGTTTGCAAATTGGTTGATTGATTCTCCAAAGTACGTTGTATCCAAAACACTTCAAAAAGCAGAGTGGAATAATTCTTTTGTCCTTTCTGTACAAAACGATGAAGATATTATTAGAGAAGTAACAAATCTTAAAGCGTCTCAAGGAGGCGATATAGTCCTATTCGGAGGAGTTAGCTTAGCTCAGACATTGGTACGACTCAATCTTGTTGATGAATACCGATTCAAAGTACAGCCAATTGTTCTTGGGAAAGGGATGCCATTGTTTAAAGATCTTGAGGAAAGAAATAAATTGCAGCTTACATACGCAAAAGCTTTCGAGTCCTCTGGAGTTCTCGGTGTATACTACACGCCTGCAAAAATAGCCAAATAATATTGTTAAATCAACCCCATTTGTTTATACTTAGATCATATGGATACTTCCGAAACAAAGAAAGAAGATTCGCAAGTGGAAGACGGGAATGCGGAATTAGTGGCAAAAGAAGAATCAGTTGAAGAAGCAAAAGAAGGAACCGAGAAAAAAAACGATGAGACGGAGCCAGAAGTGATTGTCGAAAATTTTGAGAATAAAGAAAAGGAAGAAAAAACTGGTTTCTTTGCGGACCTTAATGCCACTCCAGATTCAATGACGAAATGGTTAGGGATTGTTGGAGGAGTTCTAGCTGTTGCTTTTATTGCAATTTTTTCTATCGATATGTTCATGGGGAAGGACGATCCTTCAAAAAATCTTGATGTATCTAAAAAGCAGACACAGATAACGCCAGTACAACAACAAGAGAAGCAACAAGAGCTACCAATGCCGGAAGTTTACGGAGCTAATGAAGGAACAGCAGATTCGAAGAAAACGCCACCTATTCCGACAAAGCCTGCTTCTACTACTGCACCAACAGCAACATCTGCTCCAACAAAGGCACCAGAACCGACAGCGACAAAAGCTCCAGACCCAACTGCAGTTCCAACTTCAGTACCCCCGACAGATGTTCCATCGACAGCTACTCCTGATCCGTCAACGACACCTTAAATAGATCAGTTCGTTTTACCTTATTTTTGCTATACTTTTTATATGCCACCAATTGTTGATAGCTTCATCTTACTTCTGATAATTATCCTCGTTGCTCGTTTTATCAAAAGACGAACGCCCTTCTTTCAGCATCTTTTTATACCCAGTTCGCTCATTGCAGGAATAATTGGATTACTCCTCGGTCCACAAATTCTTGGATACATAGGAACTGACGTCACTAGCTTTTGGGAGCAATTTCCCAAATATCTCATTAACGTTGTATTCGCAGGACTTTTCCTCGGCAAGTTTATCCCAAGCATGAAAGAAATTTGGAAAACTTCTGCACCGATGATCGCATTTGGAAATACACTGGCCTGGGGACAATATGTTATCGGCATCGCACTTTCTCTTTTTGTGTTGTCTCCGTTATTTGGGACAAATCCTATGGTTGGATCGCTAATCGAAATAAGTTTTGAAGGAGGACATGGTACTGCTGCCGGACTTGCTCCAACCTTTGAAGAGCTCGGTTGGTCAGAAGGTACAGATATTGCATTAGGTTTGGCGACCTTTAGTTTGATAGCAGCCATTGTTAGTGGAGTAATCCTAGTAAATCTTTATAACCGACGACGGACAAAATTGGATGATGAAGAAGTCTGGAAGGAACAGGAAAAACAACTTATCAAAAGTGGTTATGATCTTCTTGATCTGGCAAGTAAGTTTAATGAACATCCCAGGATTCTTCTTACTGCAATTGGAGCATTCGCAGCATCTATAGGAATTGGGTGGGTACTATTGCAAGGGCTCATACAACTTGAAGAAGTTGTTATGCAACAATTTACCGACATTAGATTCTTTACGTATCTTCCACTATTTACACTTGCAATGCTTGGCGGATTATTTGTGCAACTTGGTATGAAGAAAATGGATAAGCAATCTTTGATAAAGCGTCGAACTGTCGAGAATTTCAGTTCCATTAGTTTAGACTTATTAATTGCTAGTGCAATTGCCACAGTGTCTCTAAAAGTCATCGGTGAGAACTGGGCAGTCTTTTTAATTCTTGCTGGCGCTGGGGTTCTTTGGATTTTAGGAAGTTTCTATTTCTTTGCTCCAAAGTTTTTCCCACAGCATTGGTTTGTAAATGGTATTACTAACGTCGGGCAATCAATGGGAATGACAGCAACAGGGTTGTTACTTAATCGTCTCGTTGATCCTCGAAATGACGTGAAAGCAAAGGAAACTTTTTCATACAAGCAATTGGCCTTTGAACCATTTATGGGTGGGGGAATTGTTACCGCAATGGCTGCAATTGTCATCCATGAATTTGGTTCTGGCATTGCTTTTATCATCGCGTATCTTGTCACTGCATTTTGGATTGCACTCGGTTTTTGGTTGGGTAAAAATCATAAAAACGCATAACCGCAATGAAATTTCGAAAGTTTAAAAAACGATATTGGATATCAGCAATTTGTGTCATCCTCGTTTATTACCTTTTTGTATGGGGTCCCTTATTTCCGTGGAATCCAATAAAATCGGGATATAAAGAATATAAATCGCAAACATATTCTGTGTATTTTGCACAGGATACTGCATTACCCTCGTATTATCAGTCTCTTGAAACATTCCTCTCAGATACAAGTACAACATTTGATTTACCAATTTCACGAAGCATAAAAATTATTCGTACGGATAAAGATCACATGAGAGGATATATCCCTTGGTTACATACTGATGGCTTAGGCGGAGTAGCTTTAATGACAGGCGATATTCTATATATTAACGCAGAGAAAATTGCTGAACAAGAATTAAATGAAGAAGAATATGTAAAGCATGAATTAGTACATTTGCTGCATCATCAAAATACAAATATTTTTAATGCTTCCAGGGCGGGAAGTATTACATACATTTCAGAAGGTGTTCCATTTTATGTCGGTGGCCCAAGATTTTATTCGCATGATGAGTTCATTGAGCATTTGAAAAAAGCACGACTTGAAGAATCTACTGAAGGCGATTCTCCTTATGTAGCAGATGCTTTTAAAGGGTTAAATGAAGAATCCGCAGAGCGATATAAAGTCTCGCATACATTGTATGGTGAATTTATTAAATATCTGATTGAATCGTATGGGCAGGAAAAGTTTAATACATTTAATCATGAATATCTCAAAACACCATCGCTCCATAGGACTATCTTCGAAGAACAATACGGAAAAAAGCTTGAGGTAGCATTACAAGAATTTGAGGATACTCAGTTAAAATAATTATATTCCAACTCTCTTCTCACATGATGCTGAGCCAAGCCAAGTATGAGGATTACCATCCCAGCACCAACCAAGATTTGGTCGTTTCGCAGCATTAATCCATATTGCCGGAACCCGTTTATTTCCCGGACATCGTGATCCAAGGAGCGAGAAACAATTATTTTTAAATAGGAATTCTGGATACTGTGTTATTAATGCAATTCCTTCATCAATTGTGAGCGGTGTGCGTTTCTGGTTCTTAATCGTTTTAAGAGCGTCATTTGGAGCAACATTCAAATTTTCTTTTCCTCGGTCAATATTTATCAGTAAATACGCAATACTATCTGGAATTTTAACTAAATCAGTTGGAAAAAACTCTTTCGCTTCATGAGGAAACATTTTTGAGAATCCTTGTTTGCCATCTCTTATAACGAGGTCCATTAGCCGCTCAGACTCACTCTGAGGGCTTTTGATCACAATTACAAACGGTAATGTACCATTTTCAATGTTTACCTCACCACTTATCGGTAAGTTTTCTCTCAGCAGTTCAAGCTTTTCTTTCAATTCATTTTCAGAAATCCCAAGGAGTTTTGGATACTCTTTATCGAGGAGATTTTGGATTTGACGATCAAACTCTTGATTCATGCATAAATTGTACCATATACTCTATATATGAAACTTTATTTTGTTCGTCACACAGAATACTACAATCCAGCACATCTTTACGCTTTTCACCTCCCTTTTCATCTAACAGAGTTTGGCAGAAGACAGGCAGATACGCTAGGAGAATGGTTCATAAAAAGAGAGTTACATAAAACGCCAATTATCGCCAGCCCAATTGTCCGCACTGTACAAACTGCAGAGATTATTGCTGCTCAGACGAAATCAATGGTGATAATTGACCGAAGGCTCATTGAATCATCATGTCCAGAATTGCAAGGAAAAGTACATGCATCAGAAAAGCATTGGATTGAAGAAGAAGATAATAGAACTCGTGAGACACACAAATCTATGCTGCAAAGAATGAAAAGTATTTGTGATGAGACCGTTGCCGATGGCAGAGATACAATTCTTATTTCGCACGGAGACCCTTTGACAGTACTTTATTATTATTTAATTCAGGAGGAAGCGCCGCGTTATTTCTGGGATCCTGAAAATGCTGAGAAAGTTATCCAACGCGGTGAAATTATAGAAGTAACATTATCAGATGGAACTGTTCAAAATGTAGAACGTCATCCGCTTGAAGTTTAATGCTCTTTCTCTATCTTTTATAAATATCTATTGCTTGTCCACAAAAAGATAAAGGGTGATATAATTTGGAAATGTTCACTGGAATCATTACGCATCTTGGTACTATCAAAGAAAAAACTTCAAATAAATTAGTAGTTACAACTGATGCAGGTCTTCTCGATAAGTTAAGCTTGGGGATGAGTATCGCTGTCGATGGAATTTGTCTCACTGCTGTCGCTTTTGATAATGAAACATTTTCTATAGAATTTATGCCAGAGACAGCTGCCAAAACAAATATTCAGCAATTAGAAATTGGAAGTCTGGTAAATTTAGAATTGCCTGCAACGAGTGAAACATTCCTTGCTGGTCATATTGTCCAAGGACATGTCGATGCAGTAGGGAAGATACAGTCAATAAAAGACGAAGGGAATAGTAGAATCTTCTCAGTCTTCATCCCCGAATCGATTGCAAAATATATTGTTGCGAAGGGTTCAATAACAATGAATGGAATTTCCTTGGCAGTGATCTCAGTAGATAAAGAAACTTTCACGGTTGGTATCATTCCTCATACATGGGATAAAACCATGGTACATACGACTAAACCTGGCGATATTGTAAATATTGAAGTTGATGTATTGGCAAAATATTTAGAGAAATTTGTTATAAATAAATAAGATGATACAAAAGCAAGATAAAAAATTAGTGTTGCACGTACTTAATCCAGCGAATATCCGTATAGCAATTATTAGAACTGATTATCATCAGGAACTTAATGATAACTTAGAAAAACATGCAAAGAATACGCTTTTAGATGCAGGTGTTCATGAAGAAAATATTGAGATCTTTAATGCTCCTGGTGCTTGGGAAATTCCCTTCGTTGCCAAAGTCGCAGCCGAATCAAAAAAGTTTGATGCAATTATCACATTTGGAATTATTGTAAAAGGTGAGACATATCATTTTGAAATGATCGCTAATGAATGTGCAAGAGCATTAATGCAATTATCACAAGATTATAAAATGCCGGTAGCGATAGAAATTCTTGCTGTTTTTGAAAAAGCGCAAGCAGAAGCTCGTGCAGGTGATAATGATCATAATAAAGGTATTGAAGGTGCACAAGCTGTTCTGAAAGCGTTGGACGTTGCACGTGATATTAAACATTAATTCTCCAAACATCTGTTGACAACCTCTTCTACACCATCTATTATAAATACAATTCTTTCAGGGGTTTGTGTAATTCAACATCGGTGGTAAAACTCCACGAGATACGCATAGCGCATCACGAGTCTGTGTAACTCAGACAGCGACCGTACAGTCGGGAAGCAAATTTATTTTGCTATTCTGATCTTTGATCAGAAAGAAAGGAAGATTATATGAAAAAAATTGCAGCCTTTGGTCCGCTGTTTGTTATTATTGCAGCTTTATTGTGGAGTTTTGATGGACTCCTACGGATAAATCTATACTCGCTTCCTCCTGCAGTCATCGTATTTTATGAACATATTATAGGTGCTGTCGTGCTTCTTTTCCTTTCCAGATATTGGTTTAAAGAATTAAAAAAGCTTACAAGGAAAGAATGGATTGCGATTCTCGCAGTTGCTTTATTCTCAGGTGCTTTGGGGACAATGCTTTATACCGCAGCATTGGGTAAGATTCAGTATTCACAATACTCAGTTGTAGTATTATTACAACAACAGCTCCAACCAATTTGGGCAATTCTGACAGCAGCAATATTATTACGAGAAAAAGTTAGCAAAAAGTTTATTTTGTGGGCAATTGTTGCATTGGTTGCTGCATACTTTATCTCGTTTAAAGACCTGACAGTAAATCTCAATACTGGAAGTGAAACAGCAATGGCGGGACTCCTTGCATTACTTGCTGGAGTTCTTTGGGGGTCATCAACGGCAATCAGTAAGTTTGTTCTCAATAAAGTTTCGTTCCTTGCGGCGACAGCATTACGTTTTCTTCTTGCTCCTGTTTTTGCACTCCTTATTATTCTTGCAAGCAACCAAGGAACAGCGCTTACCGCGATTACATTCTCTCAACTACAGACACTACTCATTATTACATTCTCTACTGGTATGCTTGCTTTAGGTTTTTACTATTATGGATTGAAGAAAACACCTGCAAGAATTACGACATTGTGCGAACTTGTCTGGCCTGCATCGGCAATTCTGATTGATTACTTCGTGTTTGGAAAAGTGTTAAGTTGGACACAGATTTTTGGTGTAGCATTGTTACTGGTTGCTATCTATCAAGTTACGAAACCGTTACAAAAGAAATCAGCGGATATCATCGAAAAAGCTTCTCGTAGTTAACATATCTTTATCCATTTGTTTAATTAATGCTTCCTCACTTTCAAATTTTGCATTATCTCGTACTTTCTTGAGTAAGTTTACTGTTATTTCTTTTCCATAAATATCCTGATCGAAATCAAGAAGAGTTGTCTCTGATTTATATTCAGGATCCCCAAATGTTACTGCACTTCCTATAAATGTTATTGCGTTATATACTTTCTCTTCTAAAATAACTTGCGATATATAAACACCAGGAGGGACATGATCTTGTAAGCTTACATTTGCAGTTGGATAACCAAATTCACGACCTTTTCCAGCACCTTTTTTGATGATTCCTTGAATGGTATACAAAATTTCCATAAAAGTATTATACATGTATTTTTACTTTTGCTATACTCTGGAAAGATGAGCAAATATACTGTAAGCAATTTTGCAGGCAAAATGGTTCTCGCTGGTACTATCCTAGCAAGTGGTATGGCATTTCTTGATGGAACTGTTGTCAATATCGCTATCCCCGTTATCCAAACTTCCCTCAATGCAACCCTTGATAACATGCAATGGATCGTTAACAGTTATGCATTAATATTAGCATCATTAATATTGATTAGTGGTTCATTCGGAGATCGCTTTGGACGAAAAAAAGTTTTTCTTTATGGAATTGGGTTGTTTATCCTTGCTTCTTTTCTTTGCGGCATCTCGCAAACAATAGAGCAATTAATTGCGTTTCGGACGTTTCAAGGAATTGGCGCTGCGATGATGATACCTGGAAGTCTCAGTATTATAAGTACTGCATTTGAAGATAAAGAGCAGGGAAAAGCAATTGGATTATGGTCCGGCTTTGCGGGGGGAGTTGCAGCACTTGGACCATTTCTTGGAGGATGGTTGGTTGAAGTCTTGGGTTGGCAATCAATCTTTTATATAAACATCCCTATTGGCTTACTCGCAATATTTTTAACATTGAAGTATGTTCCCGAAACACGCAATGATGCTTCACAACGACTTGATATTCTTGGGACAGTTTTGCTATTAGTGGGACTACTTGGCATTTCGTATGCATTGATCGAAGCTCCTGTCCAAGGACTTTATAATACATGGGTTATAGGAAGTCTTATCTTTGGAGTTGCTTCAATTTGTACGTTTGCATTTATGGAGAAAAGGATTGAAGAACCTATTTTTCCATTGAAGATCTTTCAATCAAAATTAGTTACTGGCGCTAATCTCGTTACTCTTTTTCTCTATTTTGCTCTCAATGGAATTATCTTTTTTCTGATCCTTAATTTCCAACAATTACAGCACTATTCGCCAATTATTGCAGGGTTAGGAATGCTACCATCAATTCTCCTAATCACATTTCTTTCAGGTCCAGCTGGTTCACTAAGTGACAAAATTGGTCCACGAATTCCAATGATTCTCGGACCAATTATTGTAGGTGTTGGTATGGTTTCGATGATTTTGCCAGGAATGAATGCAAATTATTTTGTAGCATTTTTGCCTGGACTAATTTTATTTGGACTTGGTATGTCTCTCGTAATTGCTCCTCTTACGAAGTCAGCATTAGCTGTTGATAAACGTTATTCTGGTGCTGCTTCAGGTGTTAACAATGCTGTATCTCGAGTTGCCGCGTTGCTTGCCATCGCATTATTAGGTGCAATTATGTCTATGACTTTTTCTTCTCATCTTATTGATTCGGTGCAGAAGTCTAATCTATCTCAATCACAACAAGAACAAATTATTTCACAAAAAAATAAATTAGGTGGGATTCAAATACCAGAAAATTTTGATAGCCATACTTCTTCTGAAGCAAAGCAACGGATAGATGAAGCTTTTCTCTATTCGTTTAGAATAGTTATCGGTATTGGGGCTGCGCTTGCTTTTCTCAGTGCGATCATATCATTCTTCACAATAGAACGAATTAAAAAAGGAAAAGTATAACGTTATACATGAATGCGCTTTTTCTTTCGAAGAATATGGGTGTCATTATTATTTATTACGTCATCCACTGCTTCAAGTAATTTTTCAATACCAGTCTCCTGCTTTACAGAAATGAACTGTGGATGAAAATCATTAAACTGTTCTTTAAATAGATTTAAAGAAGTTCTGTCTATCTGGTCGATCTTATTGAATACATAGATACGCTTTTTTTGTTGAATATCCAAGCTTGATAAAACATCTTCGACAGCTTGTACTTTCCGTTCTATATCATCATCAGAAGCGTCAATCACGTGGATAAGAAGATCTGCGTGCATCGATTCCATAAGCGTAGAACGGAGAGCGTCAATAAGTTCTGTTGGGAGATTACGTATAAAGCCGATTGTGTCTGAGAGAAGGATCATCTCTTTTGATTTTGGAAGTTTAATCTTTCCGACGCTACTATCAAGAGTGACAAAGAGAGCGTTTTCTACATTCTTCTTCTTGCCAGTGACAAAGTTAAAAAGAGAAGATTTTCCAGCATTTGTATATCCAACAATTGAAACAGTTTTTAATCCATTTTTTTCTCTTCTCGTCAGTTGTCTCTCACGATCTATCGAGAGTTTTTTTAGTTTATCTTGAACTTTCTTCATCTGAGTGCGCCAATGTCGTTTCATAAGTTCAGTATTGGTTTCTCCTACACCCAGCGTTCCTATTCCTCCTCCTTGTCGTGACATTACTTTACCCATGCCATAAATCCTTGGTCCCATATGTCGCATTGCAGCGAGCTCTATTTGTAGTTTTGCCTCTGCTGTACTTGCGTGTCTCGAGAAAATTTGCAGAATTAAATCGACCCTATCCCAGACTTCAATACCTTGCTTAGCTTGATGCAGCATATTTTTAATTTCAAATATGTGGCCAGGTTTTACAACAGCATTCAGCACTACTGCATCAACATTATGCTCTTTGATGAGATCAGCTATTTCAAATATTTTCCCTTTGCCTATGTATAATCCTTTATCATGTACTTCTCGGCGCTGTATTACGAATTCAACAACTTTTCCTCCATGAGCTTCAACGAGCGCTTTTAGCTCTTTCAAGTCTTTAAAGGTTTCTTCGTCGCTTATATCATGGGGAATAATGCTAACAAGGAGAAAGTTTACAGGCTCCAACCGGTTAATCATGGTTGTAGTATACGTTTAGAGAATAAAGAATACAAGCGTTCCAGCGATCAAAAGAACAACACTTGCACTAACAAGCATAACTGAATTAGATACACTTCCTGTTGGCTTCATTGTTGGTACTGGTGATGGTTGTCCAGGTGCAAGGGTAGGTTGAATTACCACAGTCTGTCCTGGTTGCTGAATGACCTGGCCTGGCTGTCGTACGACAACAGGTGGTTGCTGTACCACAACAGGTGGCTGTTGTTGTTGAACCGGCGGTTGTTGTACAGGTGGCTGTTGGACCGGTGGTTGCGTAATATACGTTGGTACACGGACTATAACAATAGGTGTTGGAGTTGGCGCTGGCACCGTAGGTGTTGGCGTCGGTGGTATTGGTGTAGCCGTTGGCGGCACAACTGTAGGTGTCGGAGTTGGCGACGGCGTTGTAGGAGTTGGCGTCGGACCAGGCAATGTAGGTGTTGGTGATGGTTGGACACATGATATTGGTGGACTTTCCACTGGTGGTGCTTCACTACATTTGTTCACAGCGGTGACTATACATTGATACTTTGTTGTTGGATTAGCAGGATATTGGAATGATGTATCTGGTGCTTTTACTGTACCAGTTTTGATAATTTCATCTTTGTCAGCATCTCGGATAGTAATCTTATACTCTGTAGCTCCTTCAAGCGCATCCCATTTACAGACACCATTCTTTAATGGAGGCTCAGGACAAACTGGTGGCGTTGGTGAAACTGTAGGAGTTGGTGTCGGAACTGTACAAATCTTCTCTGGACTTTCCGTATCTACACCTTTGCCACAAGCATTTACTGGTGTTACTTTGCATGTATAAGCCTTTCCAGGAGTCATAACAAATGTTGTTTCAGTAGTGTCTTTGCCAACACTTTCATTTTTGACTGGTTCACCAGTTTCTTTGTCTGTTACAACGACATCGTAGCCCTCAGCTCCTTCAAGAGCATCCCATTTACATGTGCCACGATTTATGTCTGGGTTTGCTGGACAGAATGGAGGAGGAGGTGCGCATTCTGAAACGCCTTTATATGTTGCTGTACGACTATCTTTCCCTGATGTACCATCAGTCCATGTTAAATCAAATTTAACTCCACCATCTTCGAGCGTTTGCGATTCGGTGATGATTTCTCCTTCTTTCGTCTCTTTGGCATTAACTGTCCCTAAATCAACTGTTTTCCCTGATTGGATATCTGTCACGACAACGTCCATTGCTTTGGATCGCTCAGTGTTTGTGAAGCTTACTTTTACAACTGCACCGCCATTTTCAGTAGAACAAATAGCCTCCGCAGATTGTTCTGTACCCCAAGCAAATTGTTGAAAAATTTGCGTTTGCTGCAGTGCGAACACTGTTAGCGGGATTCCAAGGAGAACAACTCCGAGAAGGATTAAAAATGGTACTTTTTGTGATGGTTTAGACTCTAGTGTATTCACGCATTATTATGGACAATTCGGGCACTCGATGGTGACGTTCTTTACAGGTCCCAATGTTGGGCAAACAGTTGGAGTAGGAGTTGGTTCACCTGAAGGAACAGGAGTTGGTGTAACTGTTGGTGAAGGTGTTGGCGTTGCAGTTGGTTTAATACAATCACTAACTGCTTTATAGCTTGCGGTTCTACTATCAACACCACTATGTCCATCACTCCATTTAAGAGTAAATGTTACAGATCCAGCCTTGAGCGTAGATTTCTCTGTATGGATTTCTACTGTTTTAGTTTCTCCTCCTCGGACCATACCCATATCAACTGATTTACCTGTTTGTTGGTCTTTCACGACAACATCCATATCAGTTGAGGTTCTTTTCGGTTCTGTATTGGAAAATGTTGCAGAAATAATAACTCCACTTCCGTCATCAGGACATGTCGTTGAGGCAGACTGGTCTGTATCCCATGAAACTTCATCCGCTTGCTGTTGTGTATTTTGTTGCGATTGAGATTGAATGATTGTGAGAGGGATGACAATAAGCGCCAATACGGCGACCGTTATCATAATAAATTTAGGTGATGAGATAAATGCTTTCACTATTATAGAATCTTAAAAAAGGTTCTATATTAATAATATGCTTTGTGAAGCTTTCTTGTCAATATCCTGCTATGGAGAGCGTTTGGTAATAGCTGATATAATGACCTTATGCAGCTGCATATAAAAACTCCCAGAAAGAAAGCAATTGTCGATATTACGGATATAGTTGATGCGCATCTTGCAAAGCGAGAAATTGAGCAAGGTGTTTGTGTCATTACAATTAAACATACAACTGCAGCACTAACGACCGCAGATCTTGATCCTGGAACAGATCTTGATATGCTCGATGCATTTGAAGCAATAATGCCCAAGCTCCAATATCGTCATCCTCATAACCCTGCGCATGTGGTTGATCATATACTTACAAGTATGATAGGAACTTCAGTCGTGCTACCAATTAATGAAGGCCGCCTTGATGTTGGTGTATGGCAAAGACTGATCATTGTAGAGCTTGATGGGCCACGAGAACGGGAGCTTATTATAAAGATTTTGAAAACTACTGATTAGTTTCTCCTTGAGGCATAGATTCCTTCGTAAGAAAGAAATTATTTATTTCATCAACTATCTGTTGTGGTGTAACCTGTGACTTCAATATATATCCATCCATGCCAAGCTTGAACGCTTCTTCAATAACATTTTGTTGTCCAAGGTTTGTAATAATAAAAACTGGAGTGTTCTTTGCAGGAGTTTCCATAGTTCTAATATTTTTAAGAACATCAATACCTGTCATTCGGGGCATCATGATATCAAGAAGGACCATGTCATATTGTTGTGCTTTAATTTTTTCGAGGGCATCCATTCCATCAACAGCGACAGCAACTTCATATCCAGATAAAGTAAAAACTTTACTGTATATATCCCGGATAAAGAAATCGTCTTCTGCGATGAGTACTTTTCTCATGATTCTGTTTTCTTAACTATGATACCTTGTCCATTTTTGACTGTCAAGAAATCGTTCATAGGATGCTCTTTTTGCTTTGTAATTTCGTCTTGTGTTGCAATAGGTAATGTAAATGTAAATATGGATCCCTTATTAATAGTACTTTCCGCCCAAATCTTACCTTTATGCATCTCAATAATTGATTTTGTAATATAGAGACCAAGTCCAGTACCTTTTGAACCTTGCTCAAGCGATCCTGAAACACGGAAGAATTTAGTAAATAATCGAGGCAAAGCTTCTGCTGGGATGCCTTCACCATTATCTTGTATCGCAACTTCGAGGTATCTATCTCGAACTAAGACTGTGACAGAAATGGCTCCTCCTTCTTGAGTATACGTAATTGCGTTGCCTATGAGGTTAATAAATACTTGTCCAATCCTGAAAGGATCAGCCATAACGGGTGGTAGATGTTCAGGCATTGAAAGGGTAAAGGTTTGCTTACGCGTTTGTGCTTGTTGGCGGAAACTCTCAAAGATATCATTCACAATTATATTTAACTCGATTGGTTTGGTATCAATTGTTAAATTATTTCGTTCAATACGTGAGACACTGAGGAGATTGTCAATAAGATTGGTTAAATTAGTTGTACTGACAATAAGTCGAGTCAATAATTCTTTTGCTGCTTCTTCTAAATGCGCAGAGTAATGCATCTGAAGCAGGGAAGCATATCCTCTAATCGCAGTGAGTGGTGTACGAAGTTCATGTGCTGCCATTGAAACGAAATCAACTTTCATTTCCTCAAGTTGATGCTCTTGCGATAGATTATGCGTTGTAATAAGAAAGCCTTTTTTCTGATCACCGAAAACATATGGAGAGATTGTCAAAGAGAGGGGGATTTCTCCTTCAGCGTCTCGTAACTTAACTCCATTTCGAGATGTTGCTTCAGAAGGTTGGCTGTAAATTTCAAATGGAACAAGTGTTTGTCCGCCGTAAAGCTTCATTATTGTATCAACGTGCTGTCCAAGGATCTTCTCTTTAGGCATCTTCACAAGCTTTGTAAAAGCTGTATTTGCCATAATAATATTTCGGTTTGTATCAACGCCGATAATACCGTTGTTGATTGATTCTATAATTGTTTCTTGGGCTTTTTTGATTCCGTTAGAATAGCTCCTGTTGATAATGTACAGAGTGAGGGCACCTAGGAAAATGGACAGAGCAATACCCGCGTAAAAAAACATGGTGTACTTTATGATGTTAAATTATGAACTATTTGTCAAGCTTAAAAGAGGTGTAAAGGAGATCGAATTCCAAGGTGCTGTAAAGTCACAACAACTGAAACAGTAATGAACGTAAATAAGAAAATTCTTACCTGTGTTGGAGTGATTCCGATTGCATTTATAAGTTCTTTCATCATGGGACATCTATTACTATACGGTAATTTTTAAAAGACTGTCAAGAGTCAAATAAGAAAAGAATAACAACTACGTAAGATATATGTAAGATTATTGATGAGCTTCTAGTTATTTACTAGGAACATAAACAGGTTGTACTGCCGGTTTTTTCCCTGTTAATGCTTCAACTATGATTCTAATTATTTCCTGCATACTTCCTCCTTTCATTGAAATTATGAGACGTGTTTCGGTTGGTAGCGGTGATAATAAAGCCACGGTGATACTACCAACCGAAACTGATAAAGCCATTAATTCCAATACTTCCACGTACTGTATTTCTTACCAAGTTGTTCTTCTGTAACATGTACCGGTTTTAAACCGAGTGTTCGTTGATACCCAAGATCAAGGAGTTGTGCTGCCCAAAGATCTCGTTCGAGAATTCTTGGTGCACCCAAAACGATAGCAGCCATGCGTTTACCACCTCGGGTTGCTGTGACGATCGTTGTCTTTCCTGCATCATCGGTATTTCCGATTTTGACTCCTTGAGCATTTGGATAGACGCCAATTAAACCATTCCAGTTATACATATCAAATTGTTTGTGGTTTGCATTTGCTGGAAGGAAATAATAATCCTTTGAGACAATTGAAGCCAATTCTGGATAATAGTTCAGAGCATAATGTGTTAATATCGCGAGGTCTTCGACAGAACTATAATTCTGGGGATCATCAAAGCCTTGAGGATTGGCAAAATGAGTATTCTTGAGCCCTAAGAACTTTGCTTTCTCATTCATTGCTTTGATAAAGATCCTTTCAGTATATTTTGCATCAACGCCTTCTCTTATGACTTCAGCTGCATCATTTCCTGATACGAGCATCAATCCATGAAGTAATTCATCTAATGTCATCTTTTCTCCTGGTATGACACCAATCTTTGTAGGTTCAATACTTGCTGCATGTTCTGATACTGTAAAAAGCTCTGAAGGATCTGCAAGATCTAATGCCACAATAGCTGTCATTGTTTTCGTAATCGATGCTATTGGCAATCGAGCATTTCCTTCCTTTGCAGCAATGACCTCACCTGTATCAAGATCTATAACTGCATATCCTGCAGCACTATCCATAATTGAGGAAGCATGCGCCGGGGAAAAGAAAGGACTTGTAGGATTCTTTAGTACAAAGGTGTTTGGTACTGATTCAAGAAGTGGGCGAATCATTTTCATTGCACCAGTCTCTTCAACAGCTTTTTCCTGGGGAATTGGCATGACGAGTTTTATGGGATTTGCTGGAGCATGTACACCTAGATGCTGAAGGCAAACCATTATAAACATTGCAAGGAAGGTGCAGAGGAAGATGCGTAATTGCTTTCTTGATACTGGTAACGAATCAAAGAAATTGTTGGGCATGTTTTGATTATTCATAATTACTTATATAAAAGTCCTCGGCTGTCAGCGATATCTTTTGTCCCAAATTTGTCTCGTAATAGAGACCAAAGTTCTGTATGTCCGTGATCAAATCCTAAAGCCCAAATCCCGACACCGCCAAGGTTTTGAGACTTTGCGAAGTCATATTTGATACCGAGTGATTTCTCATCTTCAACGAAGATCATTCTCCATGTGTTGGTATTTGCAAGTTTATATGCTCTCCATCCGACTTGCGCATCATCATCCCAGCCTTCTTGATACGCTTTTATTCCGTCCATGTTCGCATTAACGTTGGATTGCGCAAGCGCATAGGTTTGGACAGATGGACTACTTTTCCATGTTGCTGGTTTCGTCGCGCTTTTAACCACAGGAGTTGTGACAACATAGTTGTATCCATAGTAGGGAACTCCAAGAATTAACTTCTCAGCAGGCATAACTTTTAAGAAGTCTTCAACAGCGGTGGCAATATCATATGAATATTTCCCATTCTGATGTCCATAAAGAGGTGCTGTCGGTGATGACGTCTTCGATCCTTTTACAGAGAAGTCATATGCCATCATAAAAATGCTGTCTGCACTTTTTCCTAAAGCAGCGATGTCATAAAGTTGCGGTTGTTTAGCTGAAAGTGCATAAACAGCAACTGTTACTTGTGACCCTGGAACTTCTTGGTGCATGCTTTCAGTAACATGAGCGACAAAATTGCTGAACTTTCCACGGTATTGATCATCCGGTTTCCCTACATATTCTACATCGATACTGACACCATCAATGCCGCGAGCTTTTACTTCTGTAACAATTTCATTGACTGCAGCATCTTGGGCTATTGGATTATCTAAGAACGCAAGGATCTTATCGTTATCCATAATTGTGACGGTAAGGTTTACTTTTGTCCCGGCATCATGAGCCTTTTGAAAGATTCTTGTTGCTTCATCACTTTTAAATACTTCATAGCCTTTATCCTTTCTGTCCAAACTTCCATCTATTTGGATTGGAACGCCAAAGTATGCAAATGTTGTTAAAGCGTTGAAGTCGACATCATCAAGTTTATTGAATGTCCAATGAGGAGCGTATCCGTATACTTGATACCCTTTTTTCGTTTCCTTCAATGGAGTCAGCGATGGTTTAGTATCAGATGCTGCTGCTTTAGGGGAAATGAGGTGTGTTAAGGCATGCACATTATATTGGTCTGAAGCGACTGCTAAAAGAAGACATACAATAATAAGGAAGCAATTTACAAAAGCGAAAAGTGTACCTTTTTTAGATTTTTTAATAAGTTCGTTACTCAAGTTTTTACTCTCAGCAGGACTTTCTATTTTGGAATTTTTGGGCAGAGACATGTTCATGGGATCTATGAGAGTCAGTATATGAACAACCTTTTATTATGTCAAGACCCATATAAATTTTCAATCATAAAGAGGTAAGAAATGTGTAAATAATGAAATATTTTGTAAAAAAGATGAGTTTCTAGATACGGAAGAGTTTGAAGTGATTGAAGTATTATGTAAATTTATAACAATTACTTACTTTTCAGTCAAGCTCATCGTTGTACTGAATGCAACAATTATTCTTGTCTTATAGTCGATTACGGGTAAAACAATTTTATGAGTTGTGCGTTCTTACATTTGTTGCTATAATGTCACGAGTTATGATGCAAACAATACTTGTGGTCGAAGACGACCGTGGATTGCAAAAATATCTTAAAGAACTTCTTCTTGATAACGGATATTCCGTTCATACCGTTTCTGATGGAATCGCGGCCTTAGATTACTTCAAAAAAACTGAACCTGATTTGGTTGTCATGGATCTTGGTCTTCCAGTTATGTCTGGTGAGGCTGTAACTCGTGAAATCCGCAAGAAATATAAAGACCTTCCAATTATTATTCTTACAGCAAAAGATTCTATCAACGATATCGTTGAGGGATTAAATCTTGGAGCGGATGATTATATGACCAAACCATTTGTGGCTGATGAATTCCTAGCCCGCATTAAAGCTCGACTTCGAAAGCAAGTGAGTAATGAAGCAATTCTTAAAGTTGCAGATCTTGAACTTGATTCAAAGACAATGGAAGTCAAAAGAAGTGGCAAACAAATTCAGCTTACTCCTCAGGAATTTAAATTACTCCAATACCTTATGAGCAATAAAGGTCGTATTCTTACTCGAGAAATGATTCTTTCAAGAATTTGGCTCTATTCAAGCGATGTTGAAACCCGTGTTGTTGACGTCTATATGGGCTATCTCCGAAAGAAAGTAGACTCAGATTCAGAGAAAAAGCTACTGCATTCAGTTCGTGGCTTTGGTTATGTTATCAAAGAATAATCTCGTACTTTACGAAATATATCCTCGTAGTTTTCAAGACTCCAATGGTGATGGTTATGGTGATATCCCAGGTATAATCTCACGACTCGAATATCTCCACGATTTAGGCATTAATGCTATTTGGATCACTCCTTTTTATCCCTCACCCATGAAAGATGGCGGCTATGATATTGTGGATTACTGCGATGTATCCACAGAATTTGGAACACTTAATGATTTTGAAGATCTTATCAATGCGTGTCATGCCCGTGATATAAAAGTAGTTATAGATTTAGTCGTTAATCATACTTCTGACCAGCATCCATGGTTTAAAGAATCGAGATCAAGCCGCGACAACCCCAAAAGAGATTGGTACATATGGAAGGATCCAGTTGATGGAAGTGTCCCAAATAATTGGATGAGTGTTTTTGAACCCACCGCCTGGGAATTTGACGAAAAAACAAGACAATACTATTTCCATTCTTTTCTAACAGAACAACCAGATCTGAATTGGACAAATCCTGAAGTGATGCAAGCGGTCAAAGATATTATTAAGTTCTGGATTGATCGGGGAGTCGATGGCTTTCGATTGGATGCAGCGAATTATTTGTGGAAAGACCAACGTTTTCTTGATGAACCTGATGATCCTACATATCAAGAAGGGAAAATCCAACCATTTTATAAGAAATTACATATTTACATGCGTGATCAAGCGGAACTCTTCGACATTATCGATGATCTCGGGAAGTTTATCAGTGAAAACAGTAAAGAAGGCTTTCTTGTTACAGAGTCATATCTCAATAAAAAAGGTACCGATGCAATTCCTCTTTATAAACAGTACTACGAAAGTATTTCGAGTGGCAATGTCATCCCTTTCAATTTTGAACTTCAACGAATTCCCTGGAGTGCTGAATCATATCGAAAATTTGTAACAGCGTACATTAAAGCACTGACGCCAAAAGAGCTTCCAACTTTTGTTTTCGGCAATCATGACAAACCTCGAGTTGCTACACGATTTGGTCGCGGACAAGCAAAGATTGCCGCTGTATTATTGCTCACTCTCCCTGGAATGCCAGTCATTTACTATGGTGAAGAACTTGGGATGGAAGACGTTCATATTCCACGGGAAATGGTTCACGATATGAAAGAATTTGGTTCGCCAGGTTTTGGACGTGATCCTGTGCGGACGCCAATGCAGTGGGATACATCAGACAATGCCGGATTTACGAAAGGAAGACCATGGCTACCGCTAGAAGATGTTTGGAAGGAAAGAAATGTGGCAATGCAAGATTCTCAAGAGACGTCAATGTTAAAACTTTATAGGAAACTCTTAAAGTTGCGCATTGAAGATACTGTTTTCTTAAATGGAGCATATGATGATTTTGATGCCCAGAATAATAATGTATTCGCTTTTACAAGATCGGTTGAAGATGATTCAAGATTAATCTTATTGAACTTTACAGATCAGGAGCAGGAGTGCTCAGTAAAGAATGGTGAATTGCTTTTAAGTACGGCTTTTGATCAGCACAAAGATTCTCATACTACAAAAATCACATTAAAACCTTACGAAGCCTGCATTTTAAAGGGGAGTCGCTTTAATTGACGGGAGAATAATTTCTACTTTCGTACCTTTATTTTCTTTCGATGTAATTTTAATCTTGCCACGGTGATTTTCTACAATATGCTTTGCCAAAAGTAATCCTACACCCATTCCTTCTAAATGACTTGCATGCGAACTTTTATAAAATCCATCAAATACTGCAGCAAGATCCTTTTTACTTATTCCTTTTCCAGTATCTCTTACTGTAAGCGAAAGTGTACCTTGCAAATTTTTAAGCGTAATTGTAATTTTCTCCTGAGGTTTTGAGAATTTAATAGCATTCCCTAAGAGTCCTGACACCATTTCAACTAATTTATCGAAGTCTCCAACAACTTTGCCGTCATCTTCGAGTTTATTCTGAAAAACAATGGGGTGATCAGCGCTTGTTAATCGGTAATGTTCAATTGCTCGTTGGATGACCTCTTGCATAGGAACTTCACTAAATACAAAAGCAAATTGGCCTTGTTTAATTCTATTTACATCAAGAAGTTCTTTTACAAGAGTAGTTAAACGGATACTTTCAATATGGAGTTCGTTAATCCAGCGTGCTTCCACGGAATCTTTGCCAGTCATTCGTGCATGTAATAGTTGAATATACCCATGGAGCGATGTTAGAGGAGTTCTCAATTCATGTGATGCTAATGATATAAATCTATCTCTAATTTCTAAAGCCTTTTTTGATTCCTCTTGAATTCTGGACTTTGTTACAGCCAAAACCGCTATCTGGCTGAGTGTAAAGAGTGCATGTTTAATATGATCCGGAATCTCCTTTTTCTCTGTAAAGAATAATACAACAAAACCTAATGTAGCCTCTTTATGTAGAAGGGGAAGAATGTTAATTGCATGGATATTAGGAGGCATATGATCAATATTCCATGTTTTTAAAACATCCTGGGGCACAGAAACAATATTATGTTTTAATGCGTATTTTTTAAACCCTGGCATTTTAACCATGGTACATTTCTTTACCTCGGCATCTGAGCTTTGCACCTTTTTCAATCTGTCTTTTTGATTAAAATAAAGTTGTGAGTAATCAGCTCCGCTTAATCTTTTCGCTGATTCTACGATTGTAGTTTCAAGCTTTTTCGGTGAATTTGCATTGAGAAGATCCGTGGAAGTCAGATATATCTGCTCCAAAATATCAATTTTCATTTTACAAAGGTAATCTTACCAAATTACAAGCGAATCACAAAGAGTCTATAGCCATTTCTTAATGATTTCTTACATAATACACATTTTTCTATCAAGACGTATTCGTATTATATATATTAATCTAAGAATATGATAAAAAAGACAATTGCTACTCAGTTAGATGAATTCTTTGAACGAAACCCTCTCCACTATTATAAAAAGCGTGTTATGATCCTCCATCCAAATGATTCTCCCAAAAGTGTGTTTTATATAAAGAATGGTTTTGTGCGTGTATATAAAATTACAGAGGATGGTGAAGAGCTAACTTTATCGATTCTCAAACCAAAAGACTTTTTCCCTTTTACGTCAGGTTTCAGTAAAAATGTAAATGGATATTATCTTGAAGCACTTACGCAACTCGAATTATGGAGTGCTCCTCAAGATGAATTCATTAAGTTTATTACTACTAAACCCGATATCTTATATGATTTAGCCTCTCAAGCAATGGGTAAAGTTGATAGCGTCTTTAGCAGGATGGAATACCTTATCTTAAGTAATGCGTATGTGAAGGTGTCGACAACGTTACTTATTTGTGCAAAGCGCTTCGGAAAGCCAAGTGGGGATAATGAAGTACTTATTGAAGTTCCTTTGACACATCGTGATATCGCGGCATTAGTCGGATTGACGAGAGAAACCACCTCTCTTGAGATGAAAAAGCTTGAGAAGAAAGGGTTTATAGGCAGGTCTGGGAAGCTGCTCTCCATTAAAAATATTAAACGATTTGAAGAAGAAATATCATTATTTTCGCAAAACAGTTCACATCTTCAAACAGCTCTCTAAAGCAAAAAGGAGAAGATTAGATCTCCTCCTTTTAATGCTTTAATGTATTTGCTTATTTGAACGTCTCATCAATTTTATCTTTTATTTGCTTTGAGACAGCTGCTTTATTGTCATCGATTGTTTCTTTAGAGTCAGTTTTTATCTTTTCTCTGCGGTTTTGCATATCTTTGACAGTCTTTGTACTCCATTTCTGAAGATCATCCTTTGCTTTCATTGCTTTAACAGTTACTTTTTTGCGTGTATCTTTATCAGATAGCGCAATAGCAGCTGCTCCTGCTGCTCCAATCACCACACCGGTTATTCCAGCAGCAAGTGGGCTTATTTGTTTATTCTTTTTTTGTTGATTTTGCATAAGTTGCATATTATTCACCTCCTTTCAAGAGATTTTATTTAGAGAGAAAAGCAATCCCAATTATTTCTTCGTAACTACTGGGATTGCTCATCTCCCTTTAACATTGTTAAACATATTTCTTAGGCTCTCCGCATTGCCTTACCGACAAAGAGTAATAATAGCGATCCTGCAATAGCGACTAAGAATGATGTTACATTAAATCCGGTTACCGTTATACCGAATATAAGATTGGCTAGGAATCCACCGACCAATGCTCCTACAATTCCTAATAAGATAGATCCAAAGATACCTCCTCTATTAGGCGAAGGATCAATTGCATTTGCAACGATTCCTACAATAGTTCCAAAGATTAACCAAGATAAAATATTCATACGTTTTTTACACCTCCTTTCTCTGCATTGGGCAGTACCTAGCGAAATCATTTCGCTTCCCGTATATAACGGTTAAGACTTTTAAAGTCATTAAGACTTCTTTTGGCGTGCTCGGCCACCAAGTTGTCCAGCTTTTCGAGCTTCTTCGCTCGTCCACTTATGAGCTGTACCTTTGCTATGTGCAGCACGACCTCCTTTACTTGCGATTTCTCGCTGTTTGTCTTTGCTCATTGAAGCAAATCCACGACCTTTTCCTTTTTTCATTGTTTTTGCCATTATCTATTCACCTCCTTTCATACATATCGTAAATTTATTAATCTGTTCGTTATAGAGTTAGGATAATGCTTAACAATAAGAGATCTACCAAAATCTTGTAAGGAATTAGAAAGAAATGTTGAGCTATTTTTCTTAAGTTTTATGTAATTACTTAATAGAAAAAATCAAAAAAACTGCTTTTTTAATGTAAAAAACTAATCCTTATGTATGAATATTTAAAGAGTCAGGTACTTTTAGATGTAAGAAAATAGCTATGCGGTTGACGTCAAAATAAAAAGTATGTTAGGATGAATTATCGTTCCTCATCAGTTTATTGATGGGAACGGTGAAGCTTCTACTCGTTTAAGCTTTAAAATAAAAGAGTAAATTCAATTGCACGAAGGGAGGTGAGTATATGATCAAAAAAGCAGTAATCGCAACAGGTGTATTCGCAGTTTCAGCAATGGCAGCGGCAACAATGACATTTGCACAAACAGCAACACCAACAAACACAACAAACAACACGACAACTGTAACACCAACTACTAGTGCAGCTATGCCAAGTGAAGCACCAGCAACTGGTCTCAGAGCTAACTAAGCTTCTATTAGTTAAACTAATATGTCGTTTAAATATATGGAGCAAGATGTGTTGACCATTGTTGATACATCTTGCTCCGTTGAAAGCAAATTAAAATTTTAATTTATTATGTTAAAAGTACTCGTAACAATAGTCGTAATTATTGTTTCTGGGATAATAATCGGGACATCTGCCTCACACTTCGTCAAAAATGATAATGACAAACAAGTCCTTTCAACCCAGTCTCAACAAACAGAAGAAGAACTGGCTAAAAAGCCTGAAGCTCCACTTCCAGGTTTGCCAAAGAAGGTTCGTATCCCATCAATTAACGTTGATGCGGAAATAGAATCCGTAGCAAATGATTCTCAAGGAAGAATGGATACTCCTAGCAATGATGAAAATACAGCTTGGTATAATCCAGGGTTTCGACCAGGAATGAACGGAAATGCTGTTCTTGCCGGCCATTATGATAAAAAAGATGGAACAGCTGCTGTATTCTGGGACTTAGCAAAGTTGAAAGTTGGAGACGAAATAATTGTAACTGATGACAAGGGAAAGGATTGGACATTTGAAGTCACAGATTCTGAGAAATATCCAAATAAAGAATTTCCTATAGAAAAGGTTTTTGGTAATGCTTCAGCCCCAATGCTTAATCTCATCACATGTGATGGTGATTGGAATAAAGAAAACGGATATTCGGATAGACACGTGATATATTCGAAATTAGTAGAAAAGTAGATGAAGAAAAAGATACTCGTCGCAGAAGACGATAAAGCAATCATAGAAGTAGTTAAGATAATTTTAGAAAACGAAGGCTATGATGTCTTAACTGCAGATCAAGGTGAACTTGTTTACAAGACAGTGGATAAACATGTTCCGGATATGATCCTATTGGATATTTGGCTTTTCGGAGAAGACGGTGGCGAAATTGCCAAAAATATTAAATCCAAACCGCACACTAAACATATTCCTCTCGTTATGATGTCCGCAAATAATGAAACTGAAAAAATTACAAAGGAAGCTGGAGCTGATGATTTTCTTCTAAAACCCTTTAATATAGATGATCTTCTCTATATGGTGAAGAAGCATACTAAGGCTAAATAATACTTTCAATACGCGAATTAGGGTTGACAGTTTTAGGTTAAGTTGATACATTGTAATCCTAAATTGGCTCAGTACTTATAGAAAAAACAATGATCTAGTCTGAGTCATTGACAATTAGCAGAATCTATGATAGATTGCTAATACGATTTACAGACATCCACAAACAGTCAGTAAATTACTTAAATAAATTATGGAAAAAGTTGTCCCAGTAATCCCAATTAGAGACGGAATAATCTTCCCAAGTACGGATTCAGTCCTCACCTTTGGACGTCCAAAGAGTCTTGCAGCCCTTGAATCAGCATTTCAAAAAGAACGAGTTGTATGTTTTGTTCTTCAAAAGAATGCTCGTCTCAATGATCCAAGTTCTGATGATCTCTATGAGATCGGTACATTATCCCGAATCGAACGCATGATCAGAACTGATGGTGAAATCAATGCGCAAGTTCGAGGTTTGTCCCGTGTTAAGATCCTTGGATATGAGAGACATGATTCATACTTTATGGCACGAGTTGTCGAGCTCCCAGAAGAAGTTGAAAAGAATGAAGAAATAAAAGCGCTCTGCAATCACCTAACAAATGAATTCCGAAAAGCTATGAACTTCGGTAAGTCAGCAGATTTTCTTTTATTCATGAATATCATGTCAGAAACTTCTCCAGCAGAACTTTCAGATCTTATTGCTTCAGCATTGGATTTGAAGCCTCAAGAACGTCAAGATCTTCTTGAAATGACTGATGTAAAAGCACGTTTGCAGAAATTAACTGAGCTTCTTGCAAAAGAAATCAAGATTCTTGAATTAGAACGCCGAATTGCTTCAAAGACACAAGAACGGTTTGAAAAAGGTGCACGAGAAGCAATGCTTCGGGAAAGACTCCGAACCATTGAAGAAGAATTAGGTGATAAAGAAGAAAACTCAGAAATCCGAGTGTTACTCAACAAGATTAAAGAAGCAAAGATGCCTCAAGAAGTTGAAGAAAAGGCACGCAAAGAACTTAATAAGCTCCAGAACATGAATCAATTCAATCCTGAAGCTGGATATATCCGTAACTATCTCGATTTGATGGTTGCACTTCCATGGGGTCAGGAAAGTAAAGATAGTTCAAATATCAAGACTGCGGAAAAGATTTTGGATCAGGATCATTATGGTTTATCCAAAGCAAAAGAGCGTATTATCGAATACCTCGCAGTTCATAAGCTTTCAGGAAAGATGAAGGGTCCGATCCTTTGTTTTGCAGGGCCTCCAGGTGTTGGTAAGACTTCAATTGGTAAATCAATTGCCCGTGCTTTAGGTCGAAAGTTCGTTCGTGTATCACTCGGTGGTATCCGTGATGAAGCTGAAATTCGGGGACACCGCCGAACATACGTTGGCGCACTTCCAGGACGTATTATCCAGGGTATCAAAGATTCAGGTACAAAAAATCCAGTCTTTATGCTTGATGAAATTGATAAAGTAGGATCAGATTTCAGAGGAGATCCATCAAGTGCGCTTCTTGAAGCTCTGGATCCAGAACAAAATGGTACATTTTCAGATCATTACCTTGAAGTTCCATTTGATCTCTCAAATGTAATGTTTATCACTACAGCAAACGTTTTGGATACAATCCCACCGGCACTTCGTGACCGACTTGAAATCATTCATTTCGCAGGATATACACATGACGAAAAGTTTAAGATCTCTCATGACTTCTTGATCAACAAGCAACTTGAAAATCATGGTTTGAAGGATAAACAAGTTGAATTAACGGATGAAGCTTTGCAATACATCATTCATCATTACACTCGTGAAGCTGGTGTCCGTAATCTCGAAAGAAGAATCGCTACGGTTCTCCGAAAAGTTGCAAAGAAAGTAGCTGAGGGTGAAAAAGGAAAGATTGTAATTAAAGCTGCAGATATTCCAAAGTATCTTGGTCCTATGAAGTATCACGGTACAATGATGGAAAAGAAAGATGAAATAGGTCAGACCACCGGATTAGCATGGACTGAAGCTGGTGGAGATATCCTCTTTATCGAAGTTGCACTCATGCCAGGTAAAGGTGTCCTTACATTGACCGGTCAATTGGGAGATGTTATGAAGGAGTCTGCTCAAGCAGCACTTTCATATATCAGATCACGAGCTCATACAATGGGAATCTCAGATAAATTATTCCAGAAAACTGATATTCATGTACACGTTCCTGAAGGTGCAGTTCCAAAAGATGGTCCTTCAGCAGGACTCGCAATTTCAACAGCAATTGTTTCTGCACTCACAAAGATTCCGGTTAATCGCAAAGTTGCTATGACTGGTGAAGTTACCCTTCGAGGACGAGCGCTTGAAATTGGCGGAGTAAAAGAAAAGGTTATTGCTGCGCACAGAGCTGGTTTGAAAACTATTATCTTACCAAAGGATAATAAGAAGGATCTTGAAGATATCCCACAAGAAGTTGTCAAAGACTTACACTTTAAGTTCGTAAGTCAGATGGATGAAGTATTGAAGATTGCTCTTACAAAGCCTCTTCCAAAAGCCAAAGTAGCGGATAAAGAAGTTGAAGAAGAGCCAGTAGTTACCGCACATCAGGCAATATAGCCAAAAACCCCAAAAATTTTGTCAGGTTTACGTCATCCTATAGTCAAGTGGTTTTTCCAATAAGCTTTACAATGTATGGATGAGTTTAATTGAAGCCGGTTATCTGCCGGACTATAAAGAAATAATAGCACCTGAAGCTATTCAACAACCAATTGTTGAGCAGCCTTTACCTGTTCCAGCATTGCTGCTGCCGGAAGTCATTGTTGATCCGGATTCATTAACATCAAAGAAAGCCATTGTAGATGCTGCTTTAGAATATCAAGAAGCGGCCGCAAGTTATTTAAAAGAGAATGGCTCTGATGGTAGAATACATTTGAGGGATGCTCTTGCTCGTGTAGTTGGTGGAGTCCCTACTGATCGTTTATCAACCATTTCCGATCCTTTAGGACAGAATGGTAAAAAACTTTCAGGGGAAATGGATTCTGAAAAAGCTACCCACATTTTCTCGGCTAGAAATTCTGCCTTAAGTATCTTTGAAGCACATGCAGTACGTCTTTATCCTGAACGATTTAGTAAACCAACTGTCTCCATGGAACGAGGACAAACCTATGATGTTGATAGTTCTCCAACAAAATTGCCATTGAATACATCAAAAATCCCAGCAGATGCCCCAAGAAGATTTAGAAAGTAAACTTGAGTATACTTACACTTTTTTGAAATAACGTAAACATTTCTTTAGCATCCTTCTTACGATTATCAAATAAATACAATATAGAATAATTGTATTATGGAATTCCATCAAAAATACAATCCGTATATATCTGGAGGGTCCCAGAAATATCAAGCGAAATATAATAAAAGAGTCCTCATTGCAGATGATGATAAAACGATCTGCGAAGCTGTTAAGTTAATGCTCATGGATGAAGGCTATCAGGTATCAATCATTACAGATCCTGAAAAACTCTATGATATCAATTCTAAGGAAATAGATTTAATCCTTATGGATGTATGGATGCAAGGGCAGGATGGGAGAGATTTTTGTAGATTCTTTAAAAATAATTCCGAAACAAAGAATATTCCAATTATTCTGTTTTCAGCAAGCCGAGATATCGGTTGGTCAGCTTTGAAGGCGGGAGCTGATGATTTTATGGAGAAACCCTTCTCGATGGATGAATTGTTGCAAAGGATTTCAAAGCAGATTGATGAGTAAGCGTTGACTTGTCAGCCTCAGCTTTTCTTTATATACTAAAGAGAGGAATGCTTTTTGATAATACAATCAACACACTACTCTACATCGCTGCTTTCGTACTTATCTGGTATGGTTCGGGGTTAATCGTCGCAGCAGCCACAAAATTCTCAAGTAGGCTTCGGCTTTCGGCTTTTGCATTTTCATTTATTTTCCTCGGATTACTTACTTCTATCCCTGAATTTTCTGTGGGTATACAAGCCGTGGCGGATCACGACGCTGAAATATTTGTAGGAAATCTCCTTGGAGGCATAGTTGTTATGTTTCTTTTTATTATTCCCGTTCTTGCAGTTTTTGGAAAAGGAATTAGCCTCAAACACGAACTGGATAAAAAAACATTAATTGCAACGCTCGCGGTTATATCTGCTCCATCGTTATTGGTTTTAGATAAAAAGATTACAAATATTGAAGGTGCATTATTGGTAGTTATGTATATTGCATTACTGTATCTTGTGGAGAGGAAAGATGGTATTCTCAATCGTGAAAACAAAGAACTTCTAAATTCGAAAGCATATTCTCTTAAGGATATTCTCACGATGCTTGTAGGTATAGGTTTAGTCTTTCTCTCAAGTAATATTATCGTTGATAAGACTGTTTATTTCGCCGATGTTTTTAATGTTTCGACGTTTTATATCGGATTAATTATCATTTCTCTGGGAACTAATCTACCAGAGCTTTCTATAGCGATTCGGTCTGTGGTTTCAGGGAAAAAAGAAGTGGCAATGGGAGATTATCTTGGATCAGCAGCAGTTAATACAATTCTTTTTGGTGTGTTTACATTGCTACACAATGGGGAAGTAATAACTGTCGATAATTTCTTCGTAACATTTATATTTATTGCTACCGCATTGGGATTATTTTATGTGTTCTTTACCACAAAGAAGTTTATCTCGAGAAGAAACGGGATTGCTTTGCTTGTCATCTACTTACTGTTCATAATCTTCGAGTTTTATAAGTAATTAGCCTCTATTTCGCTCTAATTGTACAAGCATAAGCATCGACAGTATGAGTAATAGTTCATCCTTATCTGAGATTTCTTCATCATTTATAACTTCGAAATTTGATTCAAAAAAGCTTGGTTTCTTTTTCATTGTAAAAATTACCTGCTGACTATCATTTTTTGTGACGGCATATGTAGGATTAAGGATAAATCCACTTACAAGTTCTGCAAAGGGAATAATGTTAATTAATGAATCAAGAACTGCGATCATAGGATTCGTTTGCTTGATAGTGTATAAAGAAGCGCCTTTTTTATCTGTAATTGTATAACTTGCTTGAAACAACGACCGCATACCTTCTTGTTGTATCGTTCCAATTTCATGGCCATTTTTATCTCTAAAAGTATATGTCGCCCCAAAATCAATTATTTGATTAGCCTGCATTGTATACAAGAGATTTTTATCTTTTTGATTATCAAAAACTTTTACTGCTTCTTTCAGAGCAAGTACTTTCTGTTCGATGTAAAAGATTTCCTGATCTTTTGAATCAACAACTGATATTCGTGGAGCGAGAGCGATTAGTTTAAAATTAAGTTTGAGAGGATATGTAAATGTCATACCTTATTATACCATTCGAAGTGTTTATTAATTAACTTTTTGGAGGTGATTGTAATATGCTTGGCCGTACGGTTGGGTTGGAGTCCCATTGTAATCTTTGATCAAGGTCTCGCAACTATTTGCCCAAACATCCCATGTCCAGCCAACATAGCTAATTTTATTCTTATCCAGCCACGGAAGTAATTGTTTTGTGTAGGTATCTGAACAATCAGTATCACCAAATTCTCCCGTAATAATTGGGTAGACTTTTGCGACTGGTGCGACAGTATCTTCCCAACACTTTATATCTGAACAGGCAGCTTTATTGTATTGATGCATTGCGACAGCTAAATTCTTTTGTGGGTCAATTGGCATGTAACCGCTTGGATTTGAGTTTTTATTGCCTTTATATTGTGTGATTGTTTGTGCGGATTGGATGCCAGCAACCATAATAATATTTTTTGCTCCAGTTGCTCTTACTGTATCAACTAACTTTTGTGTCCCGACAGCCTGATATTTTACATTATCTTTTTTCGTTGTTACTTCGCATCCATTGAGTAAACAGTTGAAATCATCCTGTTGCCATTTTGAAAAACCACCAGGGTAATTATCTCGATATGGGATAGGATCAGGCTCATTAAAGATATCAAAGATTACTCTGTCATTTGATTTAAATGTCGTTGCAACTTCTTTCCAGAATGTAGGTGAATGATCTGCATCTGGCATAGGATTTTGTCCTTCGGCTTTTATAGTTCCAGGCGCATTCCAGTGAAGATCCAAAATAGCGACCATATTATTATTAGTGATTGTGTTTACATAGGTTTGAATTGATTTTTGATACGCTGATCCACCATATTTAACACCATTAATGCCGAGCCAGCAGGATTCATTCAATGGAACACGAACGGTATTAAGTTTCCATTTTTTCATTGCCTGTAGTGAATTTGCATCAGTTGGACCTTCTGAAAATCCTCCACCAACGCATGCATATTCAGTACCACTTCTATTAGCACCTCTGAGAATGACGGATCTTCCTTGATTATTTACAAGAGTATTCCCTTGCACTTTCAGGCCAGAGAGAGTAGTTTCAGGAGTAATTATTTTAGGCTTATTTATAGGGGTTGGCGTAGCTTTTACCTTTAAAGGCTTTGGAGTTGGGGTAATTTTTCGCTCGGCACCTAACACCGTAGTGTGAGTAGGTGTTTGATGATCAATGGTGGCTTGAAATGCACCAAGTAGGCTGAATATGATAAATACAGCAGAAAACAATTTCTTATAATTCTTTTTATATGGGGCAGACATATATAAAGCTTGTTACTTATTTATATAATAATATATTGAATGATGCAATATGTAATATGTCAAAAGAGGTCTAAGGCTACTTAATCGTAACATTAAGGCCAAGGAAGTTTCCGTACCGTTCGGCCGCTTCATGAAGACGGGTGGTTTCATCAGTAGTTAGTTCTCGATGCAATAGTGTTTCTATCTCGACTGTCTTTTTCTGAACTGTTCTCTTCCACATCCCGACAATCTTTCCTTCGATAAAAATCATATGGTTAAAGATGAGATTTCCTCGTGCACTTGAAATTGCTCCCAGCTCTGAATTATAAAATGCCGAACGGTCTTTATAAGCAATAGCATACTCATCATAGTTCGGAAGAAGATATACATCTTTTGGCAGAGAACTTTTCACTTGAGTCTGCTCAGAAAACCAATAGTCACTGCCATCGATAGTTGCTTTTACTAAATTATTTTTATTTATATCCAATCCCTTTCTCACTTCAGCCATTGGCAATCCAGCCCACCAAGCAAAGTCTTTGATTTGTGCAGGTCCATGACTAGTAAAATATCGTTTCGTTAGTTCGGCCAGCGCCTCATCCCACTCCAATTTCCCTGCTTGTGGCGCACGATCTTCGATGAGCATGTAGGTAAACTGTTTCCCCTGGCGAGGTCCACTACAGATAACTCCATCAATCTCAGCTTCTCCCATAATATGTCCAAGTGCTTGTCCCTTGCCTGGGATATCCGCTTTGAGTAAATGTTCACCGAGTTCTGTCCGAGTTAAAGCTTTTGCTCCATGTAATGCATCGTGAATAATTTCTTGAGATTTCTTCATCACTCTTTCATCTAATCCTAACTGTGTGTAATAATATCTCGCAATTCTTTTATATCCCGGTGCATTCAAGCTAAGGATCCATAAGATATCTTCAGGATGGACAAAATGCCATGTCGGACGAAGTGCATGTGTTCGTAATATCTCTCCATTGTCATATGCTTTATCCAAATCTGCATCAGATACGTTTGAAAGTCTTTGCGCCAAACCCCATTTTGCTCCTGCATAATCTTGTGATTGGACTGCGCCTAAGTGTTTAACGAGTTCTGCAACCTCTTTAAATTGATGATCAACGAGTTGTTCGTTATATAGTCTTATTCTGAGAATGTCAGCAGTTGTCATAATCAACATTATACTCTAATTATCCACTTGACATATACCCCCTAGGGGTATATCATAAATTCATGAAATCACATTACGAAGACGTGAAAGTTCATGCTCAGAAGCGAATTAATATCATCAAAGGCCAATTGGATGGTTTGCAAAAGATGATTGACAATGATGAATATTGTATGGACCTTCTTACCCAAAGCCTGGCCATTCAAAGTTCTCTCCGAAGCCTTGATACAGTTCTCTTTGAAAGACATCTCACAACACATGTTTCTGAGATGTTTAAAGAAGAACCAGAGAAAGCAACAGAAGAATTAGTGAAACTTTTTAAGCGCAACAGCAAATGAAATACGTAGTAATTGTATCTATACTCATACTTATTGGTATTGGAGGATGGTTTATTCAAAATAAGGATCATGACAATGCAGTGCATCAAGGAATGGAGAAAATATCTCAAGACATGCATTCATCCATGGGACATGATCAACATGCAATGATGGTGAAGGATGACAAATCATTCATTGAAGGGATGATTCCTCATCACGAAGAAGCGGTCAAATCATCGCAAGAAATACTACAAATTGCTACAACACCGGAAGTGAAAGAGCTTGCTCAAAATATAATTTCTGCACAAGAAAAGGAAATTACTCAGATGAAAAACTTGTACAGGGAGTGGTTTCATCAAGAATACAAAGACAATGGATCCTATCAACCAATGATGAAATCATTTGCTGGAAAAAGTGCAGAAGAAGCAGAGCAATCTTATTTGAACGATATGATTATCCACCATCAAGCGGCTGTCTCCATGGCAAAAGCAATCCAACCAATTACAAAAAGAACTGAACTAAAGACATTAGGAAATGACATCGTTTCTACACAAAATGAAGAAATTACATTGATGCAAAGTTTACTTAAAAAACAAAAATAATATGAACCACGAACATCATAATCACACGCAAACAAAACTTAAAAGCGTCGCATTTATGGCGACAGTACATTGCCTGACAGGGTGCGCAATTGGGGAAATACTTGGTATGACATTAGGAACAATTTTTAATTGGCCAAATATCGAAACGATAATTGTATCAGTTATTCTCGCTTTCTTTTTTGGATATTCATTAACAATGATGCCACTTCTGAAATCAGGACTTTCTTTAAGAAAAGCACTACCGCTCTCTTTTGCGTCAGATACTATGTCTATCGCAATTATGGAAATCGTTGATAATGCGATTATGTATTTCATTCCTGGTGCAATGGATGCGCACATTACATCAATACTCTTTTGGGGAAGCTTAGTTTTTGCTTTAGCTGTCGCATTTATTTTCGCTTATCCTGTGAACTATTGGTTAATCTCTCGAGGGAAAGGCCATGCAGTAGTTCACTCAGCACATGGAAATTAGTATAATGTGCGAGTGAATAATAGATTACCTGCACTCGATGGTCTACGAGGTTTTGCTGCATTATCGGTTGTACTGACACATATCGGATATTCACTTCCAGTACTTTTTCCACATCCAATTTTCATCACAATAT
Organism: uncultured Gammaproteobacteria bacterium; assembly: GCA_965230895.1. Taxonomy (GTDB): domain Bacteria; phylum Patescibacteriota; class Microgenomatia; order Levybacterales; family UBA12049; genus JACDET01. Next base: position 855,485 of record OZ246394.1, on the reverse strand, counting down.
TTGATGTTTTTTCTGGAGGATCAAATGCTGTACAAATTCTTTTTGTATTGTCGGGTTTTTTAATGGCTCTGCTGTACCCATCTATCCCTCATGCAGCAAAATTTATTCAGAAGCGGTATCTGCGAATTTTTCCAGTTTATGCTGTAATCGTTTTTGCGCTTTGGTTCATCTCTTTAGATCCAACGATCCCATATTATATTAGCTTATGTATCCTTACCTGTGTAACATTGCTTGTCTATTATGGGTGGAATTTTTTACGTACATCATCCAATGCTGGGAAAATAGGGAAGTGGATTTTTTGGATCTTTATTTCACTGCAAGTTGGGATGTTACTTTTTAATCTCTTTATAACACCAAACATTTATCATGAAGCAACTCTCTCTCCGCTTTTGAAAGACTACGTACTATTACTTTCTAATCTCACATTAACGACACCATTTGCAAAAGAAATACCTAGATTAGGAGCAGTATTTTGGAGTCTAGCTCCGGAAATACTTTTTTACATTGTGTATCCATTTATTGTTATACCACTTATCTTTTTAGCAAAACGATTTGGAGTAATTCTGGGTATTTGTATTGTTCTTGGTGTAACGAAAATTTTATTCGATTTGGATTATGCAGTTGCTTCTGTCGCTGCTTTACAAAGTATGAATATTGCTAGGACAAGTGGTTTTGTTGCTGGTGTAGTGATTGGAGTTATCTATCAATCGCAAGGAACTATTTGGAAGAAATTAGAACCAATTGTCAGTAATCCTATTATCGGGTTCATCGGCTTATTTTTACTTATTTTCATACAGTGGGGAGATGCAAATATACGTTATGGACAAAGTGTCTATGGAATGAACCTTTATTACCTCATATCAAGTTGGATTATTGCATTTGTTGTTCTCACAGCAATTAATACTCGTACTATTATATATAGTATCTTTAGTAAAAAGGTTTTTGTCTCTCTAGGTCTGATTAGTTATTCGCTTTATCTTATTCATGCACATATTGGTGAATGGCTTAAGTCGTTTATGAATGCGATGAAACAAATACTTCCTCCGTATATCCCTTCTGAATTACTTTTATTTTTTATCGCACTTGCTTCTTCTGTGATAATAGCATGGGTTCTTTTCTATTTTGTTGAAAGGCAATACTTTTTGAGTAAGCCTTCGCGAAAAGATATAAAAGTAAAAAGCAAAGGCGACCCATATACTTTCTCTCGAAAATCGATAATTATCTCTGTCTCCGTTATGCTAGTTTTATTCTTACTATATTCTGGGAATTATTCGGCCACTCAGTTATTGCACCGGCATATGCTTCAATCATCTGCTGGTGAAATATCACTACTAAAATCAGATTTGAAAATACCATTTACAGCAAAAGAAAATGATTTAGAAGAAATGTCAGCACGTATTCGGTATGTTGATAGTGTCGACAGGCCAGGGCCAGAGAAAGAAAAGAAAGCATATGTACATGCGAGACTATTTGATAGCAACGGTAAGCTATTAGAACAATATGATGAGAAAGCATATAATCTCGAAAATTCACAGATATTAAAGTTTGAGTTGGCGGAAAAGCTCCCTCAATCAGACAATAAGAAGTATGTGTTAGAGTTGTCATTAACTGATGGAGAAGAACATGATCAGATATTTATTGATTCTTCCTCAACCAGTATGGTCAGTGTTTATGCGAATTCGAGAAACAACCTATTACATAATCCAATTCACTACATAGCAAATAGAATACTCTTTGTATTTACAAATCTTCATTTTGTTTTCGCCGTTGTTTTTGTTAGTATACTAACACTCCTCATTCCATTGCAGGAATATCTAAAAAGAAAAAAATAATATGAAGTACTTAAAATTAAGTTCACCCGTCGGTATAATTACTATTGCATCAGATGCCAAGGCAATTACACATTTACATATAGAAGGTGACAGGTATTTTACAAGCATTCCATCGGATTGGATGGAAGATTCTGATGATCCAATCTTGAAAAAAGCAAAGGAAGAACTACTCGAATATTTTGAAGGGAAACGAAATACGTTTAGCTTTCCAGTAACGTTTGCTGGGACTCCTTTTCAGGAATCAGTATGGAACGCACTACGAGAAATACCAGCGGGTAAAACAGTTTCCTATACGTTTTTGGCTGAAAAGATCGGAAAACCAAAAGCTGTGCGAGCTGTCGGATCAGCAGTCGGAAGAAATCCGATTTGTATTATCGTCCCTTGTCACAGAGTGCTGGCCAGTAATGGAACTTTTGGAGGATATGTCGCTGGAATACAATGTAAAGAATTTTTACTTGGGTTAGAAAAGAGGTAATTATTTATTTTCCTTTTCCAGCGCTCTTTCAATCTCTTCTGGTGATGTCGGTTCAAGCATTTCCATAATTTCAGGATCTTTTGATAGATCAACTCCTTGCTTCTGCAGGATTTTGATTTGGAGCTCAAGCATCTTTGAAATTTCTTCTTCGGCGATTGTATTGATCTGAAGTGCTGTTTCTTCTCGTATCTCATCAATTTTTGCGGATCGGTTCTGAGAAATCAAAACTATAATTGCTAGAAAGATTGCCTCAAGTGAAACGACAAATGTTAAAAAGTTAAATGGATACGGGTCAAATTGTGCAGAGTAGGGAAAGATACCCATATGCAGTGCAATCCATACTACAAAGAACAAAGCATTTGCGATGAGAAATACCATTGTTCCTAATCGAGCTGTTAAGGTATCAGCAATCTTTTCTGAAACAGTTCGTTTTGCATTTGCTTCTGCTTTGAAGCTTTTGATGATATGACGACGACTATGAAGACGTTTATGATAAGAAGCGGTCTTATGCGTACGTAATTTGTGATGCTCTGTCTCAGCCATACTCTCTATTATGCAGAAAAGAAAAAAAGAATACCAGAGATGAATTTCTTAATATAGTCTTAAGAAAAACTGAATTTTATCCGGCACAGCAATGTATATGTAATTTCAACTTTGCCAAATAGTATTTTTTCGCATTTAATTCCAATTGACAGTAGAGTTGAGTATATGTGTATTATAGATTTGTACTCAAGTGTTGAGTATCGATAGTAGCTGTCCCTACTACCATATGCATTCGTTTAAATTAAAGTTAGCTTTAGGTTTCCTTGGTTCTTTTGCTCTTCTCTTTTCTGGGGGCGGTGATATACTTGCTGATTATTCTATCCAAAATACTACAGAACCAAAATATCAACGTGATAGATTTACGACTGATATCTTTACTGGTTCTGCGAATTATTCTTATCCAATAAAAGTTCCAAAAGGTACCAATGATCTAACACCTGAAGTTTCAATAAATTATAGTAGTACAGGTTTGAGGGATATGAAAATGAACTCTGGTATTGGATGGCTTCTAAACCAGCAGTATATTCAGCGTGACGTTAACGGAACTCCGACCAATACAAGCGATGATAAATTTAAATTATATTTCAAAGGTGCGGTATATGAACTTGTGTATGTATCTTCAGACGGTTTGTACCATACAAAGATAGAATCTTATTTGAAAATTCAAAAGCTTACTGGGGGGTCTAATGTCAAAGGTGAGTATTGGGTTGTGACCACACCAGATGGGACGAAGTACCGTTTCGGTTATGAATCGCAATCAGAACGAGAATGTAATGATCGTGATTTTGTTACCATGTGGAATCTCGACCTTGTGACAGATACCAATAGTAATAAGATTTATTATACATATGGTGAGACGTATGGGTGGTCCTATCTGGAAAGAATCAAATATAACAACGATCAATCCCGTATTATCAAATTTCATTATGTAGATAGTGGAAGTTCCAACCCTGCACATGGCTATACACGTCCAGTGTTCGTTCAAGGTTGTTACATGTTTGATCCCAATAATCTTGACAATATAGAAGTATACATAGGAGAGGATCTTGTCAGAGAGTATGATTTGAATTACACACCGACTTTCAGTAATCAACCACTTTTAACTTCTATAATTGAGAAAGGCGATGATAGATCTAATTACTTAACCACCTCTTTCGAATATAATAATGAGCCTCGAAGCTGGAATGCCACGCCTGAGACATGGATTAATCAAGATATAAATCTTAATTTAGGGCAAGATAATGTCACTTTGTCAGATGTAAATGGTGATGGTTATATGGATGTGGTTGGAACAGATTTTAATGGAGGTATTAACTTTACATGGAAAGTCTTAATAAATACGGGAACCTCATGGCCAACTCAATGGACAAATTGGGTGACTAATGCTGGTATAAATGCTGGACTGGATCCACAATTCACTCCGTATGTACGATTGATTGATGTAACAGGGGACAATTTACCGGATATTGTTCGTTCTCCTGATGCAGATGTATGGCAAGTATTTAGGAATACTGGTACTAGTTGGAATACTACAGCTGAAAATTGGACGAATCTTAGTGGTGTTGATGGATCTATAAAACTTCGAGAGAATGATGTCACTTTAGCTGATATGACCGGAGATGGACTTCCTGATATCGTCCATACAAAAGCAAATAACGGAGGTTATCAGTGGGAAGTATTTAAAAATACTGGATCAGGTTGGAGTACTACTCGTGATGTTTGGGTTGATGGAACAAATATGCCAGCAGGACTTGGAAGTCCTCAAGTACGTTTGATTGATGTAAATAATGATGGTATATCAGATGTTGTCCGTACTGTTTACGATGGCAATTGGGCTACGTGGTATGTTTGGCTCAATACTGGTAGCGGGTTCAGGGGCTTTACAATATGGCTTGATTATTCCGTCAATGCACATTTCCAAGAGCCTCAATCGACAATATCTGACGCTAATGGGGATGGGCTTATTGATATTGTCAGGAACGAAAATCAGGATCCAGGTGGAGCTGATAGATGGAAGGTTCTCGTCAGTAGGGGCGATCATTGGACAGATCAATGGGACAATTGGATAGAGTATTCTGCAAATGTTGATATAAATGCTAATGATAATAAAACAAAATTGACTGATGTTACTGGTGATGGGCTCCCTGATATTGTGAAGGGAGATTTTTCATCATGGAAGGTTTATAAAAATAACGGAAATGCTCCTCATCTTCTTAAACAAGTAACAACAGATAGAGGCGGAGTAGTTAATTTTGAATATAAGCCATCAACAATTTATGACAATACGGGTAGTGACAGTAAATCTGATCTCTCTTTCCCTGTATGGGTTGTTTCTAAAATGACTGTCAATAACGGTTTGGACAATGATCAAGAAACAAATGATGTCACAACATATAGTTATCAAGATGGATTTTATGACCATAATCTTAAACAGTTCCAGGGATTTTCTATCGTCAATACAGTTGAGCCAAATGGATCAAAGAAAAAATATGTCTTCCATCAATATGAAACGCTTACAGGGAAGTTGAGTGAGCTGCAAGAACGTGATAGCTCAAACAATCCATATCGTGAGACGCAGCCAACATGGAGTTATACAACGACAAATGGTGTAACCGTGACGAAACAAACAGAAGAGAAAATCTTAACCTATGATGGCTCAGCTAGTAATCCAAAGATAAAGCAAACAAACTTTGAATATGATAGTTATGGCAACGTGACAAAGAAATCTGAATTGGGAGACACAGGAGTTAGTGGGGACGAGCGTTATACATATAATGAATATACGTACAATACAACTGATTGGATCGTCAATACAGCCAAAAAGACGACACTCAAAGCATCAAATGATTCGACAAAAATAAGTGAAACTTCATTCTATTATGATTCACATTCTGGATTAGGTGATGCTCCATCAAAAGGTAATTTGACCAAAGAAGTAAAGTGGACTGATGGTTTGTTTACGACCGATCCGACGACAAATTACACGTACGATTCTTTTGGAAATCAGACAGAAGTTGAGGACGCGAATGGACATTATACATACACAAATTATGATACGACAGGAACATATCCTACTTTTAGCATGAACGCTAAAGACCATGAAACCTATGTCCATTATGATTTGGGAACCGGAAATCTTCTCTACAAAACTGATCCAAATGGTAATACCACAGATTATGAATATGATGTCTATGGAAGGCTTACCAAAGAGATAAAACCAGGTGATAACAGTACCTATCCAACAACAAAATACACCTATTACACCGCTGGAGTAGATGGGACACTTGTTTCAAAGAAAGAAAATACTGGTTCTTCCTCTGCAACGCTTGATACATATACATGGATCGACGGACTGGGACGAACTATTTCGACACGAACAGAAGCAGAAGCTACATCCTCAGCAAAACAAATCGTGACAAATACCTATTATGATTCGACTGGGCAAGTCAATAAAGTGACTGTTCCACATGAAGATGATAGCTATGATTATTATCGAAATCCATTAAGTGGTATCCGAAATACACAAACAACATATGATGCAATTGGAAGACCTGTAACAATTACCAATCCAAAAGGTGACAATAAAACAATTGCCTATGACCACTGGAAAGAAACAACAACTGATGAAAATGGTAACGTAAAGAAAGAATATAAAAATGCATTCGATAAGATTGTCAAAGTTGAGGAAGTAAATGACGCAGCAACATATGAAACAACATATGCATATGATTCACGAGATTTATTAATGCAAATTACAGACGATGAAGACAATGATATTACTTTTACCTATGATGCTTTGGGTCGTAAAACATCTATGACTGATCCTGACATGGGAACGTGGGAATATGAATATGACGCAGTGGGCAATCTCACAAAACAAACCGACAACAGAGATGTGCAAGTTGTAAAGACCTATGATGAGATTAATCGACTCAAGAAGACAGATTATCCTACAAATACTGATGTCGTCTACACCTATGATGGGAATAGCAGGAAAGGGACATTAACGAGTGTGACTGATGCTGCGGGAAGTGTTTCCTACACCTATGACAATCTTCTTCGCAAAACTGCGGAAGCCAGAACTGTCGGTGGTGTCACCAAGACGACACAATTTGCGTATGATCCGATGGATCGAGTCAGAACACAAACAAATCCTGACAGTGAAGTTATTACCAATACGTACAATAATCAGGGAGAGATTGAATCGGTCAGTAATGTCGTCAGCAATGTGAATTACAATGCGTTGGGGAAGATTACACAGAAGAATTTCAACAATGGATTAACGACGAATTATACATACAATACCAATGACTTCCGATTAAATAGAATTCAGACAAGCAGTCTGCAAGACTTGAACTATGCCTATGATAATGTGGGTAACGTTGCAAGTATTACAGATGCAGTAGATAGTAAAACGCAGACATTTACCTATGATGATCTTGATCGACTAAAAACTGCTTCAGAATCCGCAGGATACAATTATGCATATCAGTATAGCTCCATTGGTAATCTGACTAAATTCACTGATAGTGGAGTAGATACTGATTATGGATATGGTGCCAACGGCAAAGTCCATGCGATGACTTCGTCAACTGAGAAAGTAGCTCCTCCTCATGTAAATGGATCTGGTACACCTTTGACATCATCACTTTTTGACACGTGGTCATCTGGGACTATTAATAGTACGAAGTGGAATATTTGGGGTGGTGGACAAGTCACAGTCTCTAGCAATCAACTTGCAATGACAAGTACAACAGGCGGTGGATATTATGGAGTTGATAGTGATGTAAATGGTAAGTTGTATGATCTGACGAGTTCTTCAATCGTCAATGAGGTCGTCAATGCAGGCAATCAAAGCATCGGATCCTGGGAAGTCTATCCGATATATGCATATATTGATGGCGATAGCTCCAACCAATTCTTCTTCTTTATCGGAGAGGGCAAGCTTCGTGCATACAAGAAAGTAAATGGTGCTTCTAATTGGCTTGCTCAAGATGACTACAATCCTGCAGTCCACAAATGGTTCCGTATCCGAGAATCTGGTGGCACAACGTATTTTGATACTTCAGCAAATGGCACGACATGGACAAATTTTGCATCAGTTGCAAATCCATTTGCTGTGACAGAAATGGTTATCGGTTCAGAAGTCGGTACATGGAGTAGCGAAGGATCCACGACAAGTGCAACATTTGATAATTTCAATTATGCGAGTGCACCGACTGCTACTTTGGTAGACGACTGGAGTACGGGAAGTATAGATAGTGGAAGATGGGTGAACTGGGGTGGAAGCAACGCGACTGTTTCTGCACAGCAATTCACAGCGACAAGTAACGCAGGTGGTGGATATTATGGCATTGATAGTAGTAATGCATACAACCTTACGAACTCTTCAGTGGTTACGCAGGTAGTGAATGCTGGGAATCAATCATTAGGTTCATGGGAAGTCTTCCCACTCTACACCATTGTCGATGGAGATAATTCCAACCAATTCTTCTTCTTTATCGGAGAAAATAAGATCCGAGCGTACAAAAAAGTAAATGGCACATCTAATTGGTTGGCACAGGATGATTATAATCCAGCTGTCCATAAATGGTTCCGCATACGTGAATCAGCTGGTACGACGTACTTTGATACTTCAGCTGATGGTGGAACATGGAGTAATTTCGCATCTGTCGCCAATCCTTTCCCTGTGTCATCGATGATTGTCGGTCAGCAAGTAGGTACATGGAGTTCTGAAGCCTCTACAACATCAGCAATATTTGATAATTTCAATGTCTGGCATCCAGTATATGCGTATGATGCGAATGGGAATTTAACGTCTGATGGGACGAAATGTTATGAATATAATGAAGCAAATCAGTTGTCTAAAGTTAAAGAGTGTGGGAACAGTCATACTATTGCTGAGTATGTCTATGACTACAACGGTCTCCGTATGGTGAAGAAGAATTATGTCACTGGGACTCTCGCAAATACTGTGGTCTCATGGAGTGATGGATATGAGACCAAGACTCCAGTAGGAGGTTCTGCACAGAATACTGCATATTACTGGGTCAATGGAGAGCTTCTTTCAAAGAGAGATAACAGTGGTAACAGGTTCTACTATCAAAATGACCATCTCGGATCTGCGAGTTTGTTAACTAACTCTGGAGGATCTGTGTCTGAAGAAACTTCATATGATCCTTGGGGTGTGGTGAAGTCTGGTGGAGGGAAGAGTAAGTTCCAATATACAGGACAGGAGAAGGATAGTGAGACAGGACTGAATTATTATAATGCCCGATACTATAGTTCAGACATGAGGAGGTTTACGCAACCAGATCTTGTTGTAAAAAACGTATATGAGCCACAAACGTTAAATAGTTATTCCTATGTCCAAAATAATCCTGTTAAGTACACTGATCCGTCTGGACATGTGAACGAAATTCTTAAATATAATCAAGCTTTGAATGCGTATTATCAAAAGCCTACTACAGCAACTTATTATAATTATGTGGTTGTGACAAAATCTATTCAAAATGGTTCCATTAACAATAGCGTTTACAATACAGGTGCAGGTAACAATCAGCCTCAGAAAGATACGAGTGGAGGAAGGGATGTATTAAAACCACAAGCTACAGCAATATATAACTCATTATATAGAGAAGCTGTTAATACTCTAAGAAATCCAAATTCAAGTTTAGCTGACAAAGGAGGTGCGGGTTTTGATATTGGTGCAAGCTTTATATTTGGCGAAGTTAAACTTGCAGCAAAAGGAATTAAAGCAGGAAAAATTCTTAATGCAACTGATGCAATTAACGCATCTGCACAAATGAAGAGATTAAACTCAGGAGAAATAGAAATGCTAAAGAAAGCAGGCTTTGATATCCACGATCTTAAAGGTCAACAATCTGGTGTAGATATATATAAAGATGATACTGGAGAACTCTTCCTAAAACCACTAAGCGGTAAGGGTGAACCCGATCAATTAAACATAAATATTAAGAACCTTTAGAAATTTATGTTATAATTATTGTATGAAAAATGATACGAAAGTAAGTTTTGAGATATATGGTTTCAATTTTTCTCCACAAGAAATATCAAATAAAATAGGAATTGAACCTACAGAGACTTGGATAAAAGGTGATTTGAAAAGATCAGGGCCAAAAGGGAAAACTCAAGCTGAAATAAAAATAAAAGAAAATGTATGGATTTTGAGTTCTGAGCTTGATGCAAATGAACCAATAGAAAATCATTTGGAGCATTTACTTATTAAACTCTTATCACATAAGAATAGTCTGCAGGAGTTAACTCAAAAATATAACACTCAATTTCGGTCAACTCTTCTTTATACGGACTTTGATCCATATATTAATTTGGATAAAAAAATCTTAAAAGATATTACTAGTCTTAATGCAAGTTTAAAATTAGATTTCTACTTCTTAAGTGAATAGATGTTTTAATTGCCACGCTCCGCGTGAACCAAGCCTGCATGTGAGTCACTTCAAAAGCTAGGCTGAAGGTGCAGGCACAAGGCACCCTCCGGGAAAGGTGTTAAAATCAAATTTGCCAAAAAGACCTATAGTTGACATGCTCTTATTGTTATGCTATAGTCCCAAACATGAAAATTGTTTCAATAGATTTTCTTCGTTCATACCTATATATGGCTGCTCTCACTGCAGCTGTAGGTATCCTCGGGTATATTATTTCGAGTAATTTTAACTTAGGTCTTTCTGGAACAGGTATCTTTTTACTTATTGCTGCTGTAATTAATTTAATAGCATATTATTACTCTGACAAGCTCGTAATTGCTTCAACACGGGCTATCAGTATTTCCAAGAGACAAGCACCAGAAATTTATAAAATAGTAGGAAACCTTTGTAAAACGAATAATCTCGCCATGCCTAAAATTTATTATATAGACGAGGATGCTATGAATGCTTTTGCTACAGGTAGAGATGAAAAACATGCTTCAGTCGTTGTCACTCGAGGACTTATTGAAAAGCTAACTGAGAAAGAAGTTGAAAGTGTTATTGCTCACGAAATCGCTCATATTAAGAATTCAGATATGAAGATCCTTGCCATTGCAACTGCGCTAGCGGGTATTATTTCAATAATTGCAGATATGTATTGGAGAGCATCAATTGTTAATACCGCAGCAGATCAGGATCGATCTGGAGCCATGGCTATGGTAGGAATGGTATTTGCCTTGATTGCTCCAATTAGTGCTTCACTTGTTAAGCTTGCTGTTTCCAGAAAGAGAGAATATGCAGCAGATGCATTAGGAGCTCGTATGGTAGGTCGATCAAAACACCTTATTTCTGCATTAGATAAGATTAGTCGTGATCAGTTGCCGTTACCAAATGCATCTCATTCCACAGCTCATTTATATTTTTCTAACCCTTTTAAATCCAAAGACTTCGTCGAGCGCATTTTATCAACACATCCTCCCATTGAAGAGAGAATTAAAGTATTGACACAAATAAAACTATAAGATATAATATCCTATATTAAATTACTATGAGTAAATTAACTATTGGTTCAAAAACGAAAACAAAACTTACCTGCAACAACTGCGGTAAGCGTATTCCTGCTGGAAAACAACATACTTACCAAGCAAATGATGGTTCTGACTACAACATGTGTGCCAACTGTAAGGTACAGCTTGCTGCAACAATAGAAGCAGAAAGTAAATCACTCAACACCGCAAAAGCATTTTTCTATGGTTTTGTAGCTGCGACTTTGGGCGGTCTTGCTTGGTACTTTATCGCTCTTTTTACCGGTTATGAAATCGGACTTGTGGCTATCGCTATTGGATATCTTGTTATTAAAGCTATCTTAATGGGTTCAGGTAATAGAACAACTACATCACTACAAATTACTGGAATGATTCTTACATTGCTTGCTATCGTTGGTGCGAACTATTTCTTAGGCGTACATTATATTCACGAACAAATGCTCATAGACTATCCTAAGGACGATGAACTTATTATTCTGATTTCAAGTTTAATAGCAGCAGCTATAGGATTTTTCCAATACGCAATCTCTCCAATTGGATTATTTATCTGGGGAATTGCATTATACGTTGTGTATGGAGGCCTAAAGCCGATTAAAATTTAAGACCTTACCGAACCCAATTGCATAGATCTTCTTATGAAAAAATACATAATACTAAAAGGGGCACTCATTTCAATTTTTGTATTAATAATAGCAGGTTTTATAACCACGAGCTTTTTAACAGAAAAAGTAGAAGCTAGTAAATATAAAGCTGAAATGATCACAAATGCCTTTTTGTTGAAGACAGACGCTGGACAATATGAATATGCGTATGATTTCATGTCACAAGAGGTTCAAAACCAAATCTCTTACGAAAAGTTTAAAGAAACATTTGTAAACTCCAAACTTTTTTTCAGTGATATCTCAGAAGTTGAATTATATAATGTACGATTTATGACAAATATTGGAGGACCGACAACCTCAAATTACAATGGTATTGTGCGATATGAAGATGGAACAACAGGGAGGATAGAAGCGGTATATATAGAAGAGGATGGAGATTTAAAGATAATATCTATTTATATTTTTCCTGACAATGATAGGCTTAAAAAAATTCAATATTAACAGTTGATATACAACCTGATTGTCACGCTCCATATGGATTAATCCTGCTCATTGTGTAATTGACTAAAGATATAAGGCCTCTTTAAAACAGACATATGTCCAATAAAGGAGCGTCCAATTTTTTAAATGCTACTCTACTTTTACTCTTTTTAAGACAGTATTATATTGAAATTTCCAGGTTCTTTCTGTTACGTACATGGCAGATGGCGTACGATAATTTATAAAATCACTCACCTTTGCATCTCGTTCATTTGGGACAATGAGATATATCGTCTCTACCTCCTTATTTGCAGATGGGTCATACGGCACATCTTTGTTTGCAAGCCATTGAAAAAGATAACTGTAATCGTACATATAGATAGAAGCACTGTACGCAAGAACTCCATACTGATCTCCCTTTGCGTCAGCAACAACCGTTTTAACAATATTCTTCTGCTCATTGAATCCGGTATCCTGTTTGGCATTGATCATTGTTATTTGGGTAGATAAGCTCATAAATGTTATAACTACAGTCCATGCAACCAAAGCTATTTTATAAAAGGAAATTTTGCTAATAAAGAATATAGCTAATAATAAGAGAATTAGCTCAACACCAATAAAGTGATACGTCCATACTGGATTGCGAGCGGTAAAGTAAATGAGGAGAATACCACCTAAAAGCGAAAGTAAAAGCATGAGGATGCGACGATCTGCTTGTGTCATAGTAATCATACCTCGCTTCATCATGACAATATACGTCGCCGGTAAAAGGATAATAATCGCAATAGCAATATTTGCTGGTACATGGAGAACCTTTGCAAATGAGTTTATAAATTCCTGAAAAATAAGTGGTTTGCTCAGTCCCTTTACCGTTACAACATCTCCATAACTTGTTAACGCATTGAGAAGTACTTGTGTCTGGTTAAATCCGTGACGTACCTCAAAGAGTAGTGTAGGGATATATGCAGTGAGGAACCCGAGAGCAACTACTCCGTACAATGTCGCCCGAGCTAATACAAATTGCTTTCTCTTAGTACTTTTTAAGAAGCCATGCACAGCATGTGCAAGGAGAAAAATAAGTACCCCACATATCAGAGCAATACCAAAAGATATATGAAACGTTGTGAGTAGCCCTAAGAAAAAGCCAGCAACTGCAGCAAGCATGATTTGCATTTTAGATGCTTTATCAAAATTAATAACAAATAAAAGGTATACAACAATGAGCGTAAATAATGGGGCAGGATGAGGATTCCATAATTGTGTTGCATACGATCCTCCCGTACTCAACATAAAGAGTAACCATCCACAAACGACTGTCGTGAGTCCCCAGATTTTTGAGAACCGGAACCAAATAAGTGGAAAAAGAATAAGGTATGGTAACGAAGCAGTTATAAAAGCAATGACGCCTGGATCTTTAGAAAAAAGCATGCCAAAACTTAATAACCATATCCAATATGGACCATAAAAGATTCCGGGAATTCCTGAAGTTGGACCAATTAATGTGGGATCTGAGAGGTTGTTCCATGCACTCAAAAGATCTCTTGCAGGATCGTACCAAAGAGAAAGATGTCCTCCGATGAGTGAAAGCACTGCAAAAAAAGAAGGGATAAGAATTGCAATGCTAATCGTAGATATTCTTAAGAAGTGTTTTTTTGATGGGATAATATTATTTGTTCGAGATTTCATTAGTGATTGCTATTCTATATTAGTCTAATTAATTAGTCGCTTTCAACATACATAAGCTATTTGTTTCTTTTAACCATACTTGCTGCCAAAGCCCCTGATACTATCCCGATAACGATACTGACCGGCACAGACCTTGTCGTGGCATCTATGACAGAATCTCTGATATAGACATCCAAGTCTTTAGCTCCACTTACTGCGAAATTGTGGAGTGTCACTGGATTGGCCTTGACAGTCTCAATGAAGGTAAACGTGAGGATAAACAGTGACCCAAATCCTAGGAGCATGCTGATGCTTACTGTGAGGATACTACTTTGAATTGCATAACCTATATTTCCCGTTTGTCTCATCCTCTGATATGCAGAAAGGCTTGCAAATAAGATGATGAACGGTACAGTGATATAACTAAGCATAGTATGAGCTGCTGGTGTCATCTGGATGAAGGTCAGTATAGCGTTGAGAATAATGATTAATACTCCAAGAATCAATCCATACTTCACCGCTATTTTCTGAGCACGAAACCTCTGTAAATTCATACAGACAGTATAGCAGTATAATTAGTTTCTTAAAATTGATCATTGGGTTTTTTGTAGTAAAGGGTTAAAATAGAGAGAGAAATGGTAAAAAAACTTCTTATAGCTTTTATTGTTCTCCTCTTTGGTGTTAGTTTATTTCTCCGCTTTTATCAACTCGGGTCAATACCTGCAGGCCTCAATAAAGACGAATCTGGTATTGGGTATAACGCATATTCTATCCTCGAAACAGGCAAAGATGAACATAGTGTTTCGTACCCTTTATATTTTAAATCCTTTAATGATAATAAATTGCCTGTTTATATCTATCTAACTGCTGCATCAGAAAAAGTTTTTGGAGTTACACCTTTTGCTGTACGTTTACCATCCGCGTTATTTGGAATAATTGCGATCATCTCATTATTCTTTTTAGTTAAAATTACTTCCAAAAGGAATGATTTTGCTGTTGCTTCTGCTCTATTCTTGGCTTTCAATCCATGGCAGTTTTTCTTTTCGAGGACTGGATTTGAGGTAAATGTAGCAACATCTTTGGCATTATTAGGATCGCTATTTTTTACTTTAGCTATAAAGAAAAAAGGAAATATATGGTTCTTGATAATATCCATTTTTGCTTTTGGATTATCCCTCTATGCATACAATGTTACACGACTAATGGCACCAATTTTAGTACTTTTGTTAATAGCAATTCACTATAAAGATATAGCGCGATGGTCAGTGACAACAAAGATTACTGGTATAGTACTTAGTTTCGTCACATTGCTGCCTTTTCTTATTGCCACACTTTCTATGGCTAAAACAGTTGATCAGACATCTGGGCTGTTCCTTAATGGTCCATTCATTAAGACGCAACATATGGAATTCCGAAGCTATTTAGTACTTTTGCCTGAGGTTTTCACCAAACTTATTTTCAATTCATATTTGCTTGTCATCTGGGAATATTGCAAAAATCTCATCCACTCATTCTCAATTGATTTTTTCTTTTTGGCTGGACCAAAGACTGTAAACGGAGTGGCTGGTCATGGACTCTTCTATATATTTGAATTAATAACGTTAGTAATCGGATTCGCGACTGCATGGAAAAGGAGAGAGAAATTCCTTCTCTTTTTCTTCCTATGGTTTGTACTTGAGGTTGCAGTAATTGCCATGACTCAAGAAGTACCACATCCAACGAGAAGTTTCTTGCAAGTTATCCCTCTTGTTGTATTTTCCGCATATGGTGCAGTAAGTGCATGGGAATACATAACTAAAGTTAAGCAGCTGATTTTTAAACGGGGATTACAAATATTATCAATCTTTGTTGTTTCATATGCGGTGCTAACATACATGGTGACATATTTCTTTGTTTTCCCTATCAATCAGGCAAAAATATGGCGTTCTCAAGAATCAGAGTTGAGTAAATATCTGGCTGCAAACGAAGGCAAATATGACGCAATTATTATTGACCCTAAAACAGATTTCTCCTATACAGGATTAGTGTTTTATACAAAATTTCATCCGGAGATCTATCATAAAAATGTTTCCTACAAAGAAGATGGACTTTTATTAACAGCTGAAAAGATAGGCAAATATCGATTTGAGAAAATTAATTGGGATAAGTATCCTACATCGAAGAAAACATTATTCGTTACTGATAAAGATAGTGCAGCAGGGAAGGCTGTTTTGAAAGAGTTTTCTTATCCGACAAGAAATATTGTCTTACCTGAAAATGAGAAGGTGATATCTTACCCATATGCAGAATCTGCATATATACTCGTAGAATCTCCAAAAGAATAATGAGGAATGATTACTGAGTATTCGAAGGAGCAAGAGTTTCTGTACTTAATGCCTCTACTTTTTTAGATTTTGTATCATAACTCCAGCAACGATTATCTGCTGCGCAATAGTATGCTATTCCTGTAGGAGTGATACCATTTATCGGTATGAGCTCCAACGTATCATCTTTTACATATGCTCGGATAGCATTTACGATCACTTTTTCTTCTTCATCGGTCGGAGATGGACATCCTCTTGGTCCATCGCATTGATGCGAAACGAATTTCGCCACAGGGCCTTCAAGTCTGTTTGCCATGATTTTATCATTCTTTGTTTCGCAATTTTTATCTCCAGGGATGCACTTTTTTAAAGGTTCGTTTTTTGAAATTGCTCCTCCAGGAACATTGGTATCTTTTGGTCCAAACCATTGCATGATATCTTGCCCGAAGAAATAAAATGTTGCTCCACCAACGAGGAAAAAGAGGAGGAAAATGCCAAGAGTAAGTAAGATCTTGTTTCGTTTCATGAATTACGAATCACTATAAT
This sequence comes from uncultured Gammaproteobacteria bacterium, assembly GCA_965230895.1. Taxonomy (GTDB): domain Bacteria; phylum Patescibacteriota; class Microgenomatia; order Levybacterales; family UBA12049; genus JACDET01. The sequence continues at coordinate 838,548 of OZ246394.1, read as the reverse complement.
AGTATCATAACAGCTATCTTATTGTTTGATTCTTTTACCAAATATTCCGCTGAAAATAAGATAGAGAGTGATTATAAAAAATGGTGAAAGGAGCGTCAGTACTCTTTTTGCCTCATCATTTCTGAAGATATTTTGTAATTTATTCTCAAGAAACAGAATAAATTCTACCGGGTTTGAAAGAAGTTTCTTTTTATCGACCGGGACTACATTGGACATCATTGTGGGTGTTGTATTGAGCAGGACATTTTTCCCAGAACTTGGATAGACAACACTGAATTCGACGAGATATTTCTTGCCTTTCGCGTTATTAATAGTAGGGAATCCAAGAGGGTGATTTACACTTGCGATAGGCGTATCGAGATTATATGTATTTGTCGCATACCAGTCTTTTGCACCAGCTTCTTTAATTTTGAAAGTAAATATTTGTCTGCGATCTTTATTAGATGCGTCAATCTGTTCTCCCACATTTACTGTGAGGACTTGTAGATTATCATCTGGAGATACAAATTCTACGGTAACTCGCGGATTTTCTCTCATTGAAATAACAGTACTTTCTCTCAGCGATGCTGGATTTATTGTGGATTTATCAATTGCATATTCCTTTGAAAAGAAGTTAAAGCTTGATTGATATGAATTAAAAATCGCAATAATGAGGACAAGACAAATTGTAGCCAGTGTCCAATATGCTTTTTTCGGAGTGATAACCGTTTGCAATTTTTTCTTAGTGTCAGACTTGATAGAGTTCACATTTCTTCTCATAAAGTACGGACGTTCAAGAAGGTAATAGAGAAGCATTGAAACCAATACTGTCATTCCAAAGTGAAGACACGCATAGACGATATTTGTAAAGACATCTGTGGGTTGAAAGATTTGTTTGATGATCAATCCAATAGGAATATGACTTAGGTAGATAGAAAAGCTTATGGTTCCTAGAAAAACAAGAATCTTTGAAGACAAAAACTTAGAAAGCATTGTTTTATCTGATAAGGCTAGTGCGATTACCAAACCAAATGGAATAGCCCAAAGAATGTGTATCCAGACATCAAGTGATTGGGCCTTCTGGTCAAAAATAAGTGTCTTCGCAAAAATGGCAGTAAGGAAAAGAAGTACTGTTAAGAATTGTACTTTCTTTGAGAAGAGCTTTCCTAACCAGTCAAAAATATTTGTATGATTTCGGTAGAGGTACGCAAGGGTGATACCGCAGATGAAATAGTAAAAAAGTTGAAATTGCAAAATACCAAAACCATACACCCGTTGCGAGAGTGTTTGGAGTCCAGCAAAAAATGGAATCAATGCCAACAGTACAAGTATCTTTGTGGTCCTATTCTTTTTGATCATCAGACCAATTAATGGTACGCAGATGATTGGATATACAACATAAAAAAGTATTTCAGATGTGAGACTCCAATATACACCATCAAGTTGAGGTATATATGTCCCGAAAGGTAAGGTTAATGTAGCATTGGTAAGCCAAATGATGCCATTTCTTAAAGTCTCAGGAAGCTGTTGGTTGAGGACAATAGGAGGTTGTCTCATGATCCAAAGTGTGTAGAAAAGCGCAGCAAAAATCTGTAGTGCCACGAATGCATAAAAGAGTAATTTACTCAAAAGTGTCGATGCAATTTTCTTGATTCCATAGACCCAGATGGCATGCACGCCAAGAGATAAACCAAGAATAAGCAATGCCTTCAGATACCACGCCATTTCAGGGAAGACTTTATAAAAGAGCATGACTGTAGACATCGTAAGGAAGAGTGGGAAAATTCTTGTATAACGTTTTTGGAGGAACTGGCTATAACTTGAAGGATTTGGATAAATATATGCCATCAAAAATCCTGAAAGGATAAATAAAAGTGAGACTCCAGTAACGCCACTTGAAAAAAGCATTTGGGCAATTAAAGGATGGAGGAATTGTGTAGAGAAGGGAAATTCTACATGGTTAAGGAAAACAAGAACGATTGCGATGCCGCGTATCCCATCAAGCATTTGTAATCGTTTTGCACTGGCGTCTTTTTCCATAAATAATAGTTTAGATTATTATGACAGAAAAAAGTGGTGAATTAAAGCTGTGGTATAGGTCAACTATTTCCCAAATACCTTTTGCTCTTTGAGGACTTCAATGATCTTCCCTCGCATACCAATGAGTTGTCCTAGCATCATTCCAGCCAATACAGCAAAACCCGTCGTAGCTACTTGTACGTCTCCTGTAAAGACCTTCACGATATCCTCACGTAAAATCTCGAAAACAATATAAAGTAAAAGGATTCCAACGCCAAATGTGTCGATCCTACTAATGACTTGTTTGGCATTTTTATCCCAGGAAGTATGAAACATTCTCGAAGCGATTATCCCAACACCTGTTCCGGCCATAAGCCCTAATAATCCAAAATCAATTCGTAATGCACCACGAATGACATTAAAGAGCAGTACCAATATCAAAGCAAGTGCGATGATGAAATAAATTCTCAGTCTAAAGCGAAGCTTCTTATCTATCAAATGAAGATTATGTTTGAGTTGCTTTTTCATTCTATATTTACTATACCAAGTTCATAGAGCTTATGCTATTCTTAAGTAGTGAAGCAGGCGAAAACTCTACACAAGTCAAAGTATTTTCCTCTTATTATTAAATTCTTTTTTGCTTGTGCGTTTTTGTTTTCTCTCTACATTGCCTTTTATCAATTAGGCAAATCTCCTTTAGAAAACTGGGATGAAGCATGGTATGCAGATGCAACTCGACATATGTTGCAAACGAAAGAGTTTTTTGTGCTGTATTGGAATAATGCCGTGTGGTTCGATAAACCTCCGCTTTATATGTGGTTATCTGCCCTTGTTTCAAGTGTCATCGGACTTTCTGAGCTTTCCGTCCGCGTTCCTTCTGCGATAGCTGGAGTGGCTGTTCTAATGTTGGTGTTGTGGTTTGCATATAAAAATTATGGGTTTGTCCCTGCATTTTTGGCGTTTGCGACACTTGCACTAAATAATTTATTTGTTTGGAGAATGAGAAGTGGGAATATTGATATCCTGCCAACGTTATTAATCCTTCTGGCTTTTCTTGTACAAGTAAGTAAGCATAAATACAAGTATATTATTCTGGGGTTGCTCTTTGGGCTACTTTATTTAACCCGGGCGCAATTAGTATTCTTCCCGATACTTATTTTTGTTTTGCATGAACTCTTCTATGAGAGAAAAAATATCCTAAAGAATATCCCTGAATATTTGAAGATGTTTGGAGCGATGATTGCTCTGCCTGCAATTTGGCTTATCGGAGGTTCACTCAAGGACGGGATTGAATTTGCAAATTATTTTCTCTTTCATGCAGATCACGGTGTAGCAACTGTGAGCTTGCAATATGCAAATCCTGATTATTTCCTCTATACCTATTATTCATTGCAGCGACGGTTTGTAGTGATCCTTATCATTGGTGTTCTTTTTGCAATTCGTTATATCAAAGATCCAAAAGCATTTTTACTTTTACTTTATGGAGGGGCATTGTTGGCGCAGCTCAGTTTTACTGAACGTAGTAATAATTGGTATCTGGTTCCAGCAACTCCATTCTGGTCATTACTTATTGCATATGGAACGTATCATGCCTTAAAGCTTGTAAAACAAAAGCAAATTAATCTTTTAGTTGCAATTGTTCTCGTAGCAATTACGGCAGTGTTATCCTACAGAACGTATACTATTAATATAATTCCAATTATTGATACGTATGCAAATGTAAACCAGACTGAAAGTGCAAAAAAGATAAATCAAATTACATCTCCGGGCGAAACAGTTGTACGGTTAGATCATTTATATCCTTCGGCAGTTTATTATACAGATCGTACAATCTTATCTTCACCAGATGGGACACTTTCAACTGAGCAATTTTGGATTACTAGAGCAGAAATATTGGCGAGAGTGCAGCAGAAAAAGCTTAAGTGGATTTATGGTAAAACAAGTGATGTAACAGCATTTAAGGCAACTGCACCAGCGAATACATTTAAAGAAATAAAGGTAAATGACGAAGAAACAATCCTCCAGGTAAATTGATTTACTGACCAGTTCTTTCTAACAAATATAGATTGTAATAATCATTTATTTCCCATGTTTTGAGCACTTTTGAAGGTTTGAAGAATGCAACTTCATACGAAAGCGTGTCATACACATCAGTATTTGAAGCCTTTATAACAAAGAGATGTTTGTTATGGTAGTAGTCTGTATTAATCTCGATATTGTCACGTTTTAAAAGGTATTTCATTACAGAAGCGTTGGTATTATAACTTGATAAATCAGCAATATTATAATCTTCAACCTGGTTATCTTTGATGAGCGTGTATGCTTTCACGCTGTCTTTAAATTGCCAATGCGCTGCGGGTGACCAGAATGCTGTATCTGTACTTTTAAAGTTGATAAGCCATGTCCATGCAAACAAAACGAACATAAGTAAGACACTTAAGTAAGGGAAGAACTTAAGTTTATTTATATGCGCATGGAAAAGTCCCAGCACAGCAAGTATCATCATAAATGAGAGACTAAGATAATAATGAGGTGTCGTACTTCCACCAGCTTTTGATACTTGGTCATAGTGTGTTACGAGCAATATAAATGTGTTAACGTTATAAAATTCATGACGCAGATCGAAAAGAATTAATGGTGCAACCCCGATAATTAATCCGGCAAAAAAGTGCAAAAGAAGCTTTAGTGAAATTCTTTTGACTAGAAAGTAATATATCCCGATTCCCAAAATGATGACGATAAATTGATAATGGAATTGGAAGAGAATCCCAAGTAGAACGGCTACAAAGAAAAAAATCCAAGGAGATTTTCTTTTATTGTATAGCCCCATCAGCAAAATAAGCAGTGGCAATAATGCCAATTGATAGTTCGGATTCCAATGGAATCGAGTGTAATCAACATAATAAGGAGCAAAGGTATAAATAATTGTCATTACGAGTGCTGCACGTTGATTAATCAGCATTTTGGTCCCAAAGTAGAGCGGCACAAGCATAAGTGCACAGAAGAAAAGAAAAAGGTAGGATGAATTAATAGGATCAAAGTTTGTTAAGAGGAGAAAAGGAAACAGCATATAATAGTATGCAGGTCCCTGGTACATATAGTGTCCTTCATATACTGTTGAATTGATGGGATTACCAATCAATGGAACTTTCTGCTGTTCGTAATATTGGAGGACATCTCTTGATTGTTCAGCTTGGTCGATGGAAAAATTGAGATGATCCATAAAATGAACTGAACGGATGAGGATAAATAATACTATAAATAGTGCTAAAACGAGGTATTCCTTTTTTAATAACTTCTTCATACAAAGATATACTGTAATTGTATCTAGATGCTCAGCTATTTACAATCCGGGGAATTTGTCTGATACGGAAAGTTGATAGTTGTCCTCATCTTTGAACCAGAAAGATGTAATTGACATTATTCACGAAAAAGATTTACTCTTATCTCAGTTGCATAGAATAATGTATATATGATTCTTAAAAAGGAAATCATTCTTTTATCTTCAATTCTTTTCACTCTCGGATTAAGTGTTTCTCCTGCATATGCTGATAGTGTTTCTATCGATTTTGAATCCGGAACCTATACAACTGGATCTATTAATGGACAAGATGGATGGAGTAGTCTTGGAAGTATTGGATCCGGGTGTGCAGTTTATGATCATGCGGTTGCTTCACAAAGTACTTATCCATCATTTGGTGGGCAGTCGCTACGTATGTCTGACTCGGTAACAAGTGGGTGCTTCGGAGATCAGACATTCGCTAAACCATTAGTTGATTCTGTCGGAGAAACAGCTGCAACAGCAAATTCTTTCTCTACTGGAACGAAACAAAGACGCTTTGAAGCACAATTTGATATTGCTTCGAAAGTTCCTGGTGCACAACAGTCCGGAATGCATGTCTCCGTCTCTCCAGATAGAGGTGATGGCTCACGTATGAGTTATTTGCGTTTTGAAGATGGATCAACTGGTATTGATGTCTATTTCAGTGATGTACAAGGGACAAGCAATCCTGCCAATTTTGTTGAAACGCAAATTGCATCAGGCCTAAATAGAGCAGTACCACATAAAGTGAAGATTTCGATGGATATGCTTGATGGTGCATCCAATGATGTTGTCAAAGTCTATATTGATAATACATTGGTACATACCGGAACAAGTTGGGAGAATTATTATCGCTATGATAGTTCCGCAAGCGCTGAACAAAGCCCACGTATTATTAAAACATTATTATGGCGATCAGCTGGGACAGCAAATCTTTCAAATGCAGGAAATGGTTTCTTATTCGATAATGTATCTTTGTACTCTGGACCAATTCCGCCAGCGGTTTCTGAATTGGCTTTGGGTACAACTGCTTCAACCACATCAAACACTACTGGGAACTTTGGTAGCGTGAACTTGCCCGTCGCAGGAGATGTCTGTATTTTTAGTTCACTTATGCTACAAAATGATTCATCAGTTAAAGGTATGGAATCTCATCCTATTGTTGATGGTACATCATATCCGATTTGGGGAGATGTAATTTCTTTCACAGGTGCAGGTATAGGGACTGAAGTACCAAAGGTTACATGTATTCCAAACTTATCAGCGGGATCACATACATTTGGAGTCAACATAGATCAGTATCCTTTCAGGACTGGTGATACACTCAAGATGTGGGCGGACAGTAAACTTTGGGTTACCACAGACCCTGTTACTGAGTTAACGCTTGGTACAGACACAACAACAACAACGAGTACAACTGCGAACTTTGGAAGTGTGACTCTCCCTGCAGCAAGTGATGTCTGCATCATGGCCTCACTGGGCTTAGAAAATGATAGCTATAGCAAAGGCTTGCTTTATAGTATGGTTGTTGATGGTACATCATATCAAATTCGAGGAGTTGCTGCGTCTTTCTCTGACCTAGGTATCGCAAATGATGTTCCTCGATATCTTTGTATTCCAAATTTATCAGCAGGATCGCATACATTTGGTGTAAATATTGACCAGTTTCCATTTAGAAGTGGAGACACTATAAAGATTAGGGTTGGCAGTAAATTGTGGGTTATGGCAAAACCTGTAACTGAATTGTCTCTTAGTTCAGATACAACAACAACGACAAGTACGATTGCAAACTTTGGAAGTGTGACTCTCCCCACGGCAAGCGATGTCTGTATTAAAAGCTCTCTTATGATGGAAAATGACACCGTCAGTGCAATTACCGGTATGCTTTATAGTATGGTTGTTGATGGTACTGATTATCAAATTCGGGGAGTTGTCGCTCCTTTCTCTGCAGCAGGTATAACTTATGAAGTTGGAAGGAATCTTTGTATTCCAAATCTTTCAGCAGGATCGCATACCTTTGGCGTGAAGATGGACCAGTATCCGTTCAGAAGCGGTGATACTCTCAAGCTCTGGTCTGGCAGTAAATTGTGGATTACCACGTATCCTCTGTAAATAAATCTTGCCATATAGATGTGATTTAAGCTTTTGCAAGTTCAGTTCATATTTATTCTCTAAAATAGATTTTTTTGATAAAATGTCGAGATACTACATATGAATTTATTAAGATTTTATATAATTTTGACAATTATTGGCGCATTATTGGATGTTCTGGTACTTATTTTAAGTAATAACCAAGGCACAGCTGAACAAATGGCTGTCTGTTTCGTAGCAAGTATTCTCTTCTTAATTATCGGGATACGCGGTATAGCCAACAAATTTAAGGCATACATGTAGAAATTAGAACTCCTGGTGACCCCGATGAGTTTTATTTCGAACTCTTTTTAGAGTGGGTTACCAATCTTATGGAGAAATATAACCAAAATTAATCCCGCTCAAAATGGTAAAATCTCGGACGACTTCACTTTTAATGCTTTAATAATTCTCTGAAGGATATCAAGAGAGGGATTTTCTTCTCCCCGTTCAATACGTGCGTAATAATTTACATTTACGTCTGCCTTCGTTGCTACTTCCACTTGCGTCAAATCCTTCTTTTCTCGTACTGCTTTAAGCTTTTTGCCAACTTCTCTCTGAACTTTGCTATCCATATGTGTATAGTATATCACTTTATTTATGATATTTTAATCGCCTGTTATTAAAAGCAGGCAAGTTGGGAATTTGCTTTTAAATTTTTCTATAAATGTAAAGTAGTTATCTACCGAATAGTAATCGGTTATGCCTATACATGCTACGTCAGATTTTTCAATTTCTTCACTGAATTTATCCCATACATCAACACCATTTGGCTTGTATTGATTATTAAGTTTAGTTGAGGGTGTGTGAACATGAAGATCCACTTTTCTCCATTCAGATCCTTTATTCTTGATTGATGTATTAGGCATAGTTTTAGGCTGCTTTAAGACTTAATCGTCATTATACTCTTCTTTTTTTATTTAGCCAATCTTACTCTTATTAAGCATCTTTCAAAAACCTCTTCGGTTTCTCTTTGCAAGGGTAAATGCACGGCGTCTCTAGACGCCGCCCTTGCAAATTCACTTCCCGCTTGGACTGCTGTCATGTACGTCGGGCGCGGGCGCCCAACGACAAAAAATTATGGGTACGCAGAAAGGAGGTGAATTAATGAAATTACTTACAGAAGAAATGATAAGCGCTATGCCGACTCTCTACTCGCAAGAAAATGAAGCAGATCCAATGGTCATATGTAAATTTTTTGATCCAGTCGGGTCATGGACATGGTACGCGATGGAGGGTGAGGAAACAGATAATAATGACTTTCTGTTTTATGGCTATGTGGTCGGTTTTGAGGATGAACTGGGTTATTTCACTCTCAGCCAGTTAGAAACAGCAAAACAAGGAGCAATCGGTATAAGAGGATTACCAATAGAACGGGATATCTACTTTACTCCCTGCAGGCTTTCAGAAGTAAAAAGGCAGCATATTCGGGAGCATGGAACTCAGATGTAACTCATGGGGAGTGAAAGCTCCCCATGTATCAATACCTAAATACTAAAAAGGAAGGAGGTGAGAATATGACAATAAAGGAACATGAGAAAAGTTTATATGCATTGCTTGAGCGAGAAGTATGTGTTTGTCAGACTGCTTTAGTTGAAGAGGCGTTTCGGACGCAGCTATTTTTTCTTGATGACGTTTCAAATTTCTATCGTCCATTTGATGGGCAATTACTTTCTCCTGCAGTATGTGTTATTTGTTCAGGTGAATTTAGCTGCTTAGATAGTGAGAATGGCCAATGTCAGGCATGTTACGAAGAAAATCAGCAGCCGCAGGAAATCTGTGAATGGAGATTAGTTTCACCTTGGCTGAGTAAAAAGCTGTTAGCGGAAGGTGAGCCGGTTCTGGATAACAAGTATGGCATTTGGTGGGGACGGTGTACACAAGGACAGGACATAAGCATGGATTACGTCATACGTAAGATTTATGACGATATAATAACGTACACAGGATAACTAGGGATAGTGGAAATAGTGGGGCATGGATTATATGCCCCACTATCCCAAAGATACTACAGCGGTGGTTATATTGACAAATCCTCTCTTTTTTACCTCCTCGAATGTTGAAAGGTAAAAATGTATATCTGATTGTTCTTCATGGAGTGTTTTGGCAATGTAATAACCCAGCATTCGTTGCACTTTTTCATCAGGGCAAATGAGAAGAATTGCAGGAAAGGGCTTATCGGTGTTCTCTTCCCAATTGCTACTTTGCCAATAGGTAAAATACTGCCGTACAATGCCTTTTGCGATATACAGACGAGGAGTAGGATCAATTACGGTTGTGAAGTAGCGATTGATGCTCGTTGGGCTTTTGATGGCGATATAGGCGTCAAGTATGTCTTGGGGGAAATAGTCATAGTCCGAGAGAGTATTTTTTGTCTCAAACGTGATAGTTTCGTCTTTCCCGTTTTTTGATAGCAGTGTTAAATAGATATCTGCAATAAGCAGGCAATGAGTAATAAAGGTTTGTGATCGGTGTTTTTCACGATAGATTTTATTTAAGGCTGCCAGTGAATAGCTGTTATTCGATTTTAAGAGTGTTCGGGCTTTTTTGGTTAATGTATAGACTGCCGGTTTTTTAATAATGGTTCGTGTATCATACTGTCTTTGGAGGTATTCTTGTTTTGTGAGGTCGTTAAGCCATGTATTGATGCGTGTATTATATTTGTGATTGAGTAGTTTTTGGATTTGATTGGTATGAAGGAAACGGAATTTATAGAGTAGGAAGAAGATGCTGTTTTGCGTTTTGGTGATATCTTTATTTTGCATAAATATTATTTCATCTCTCTTTATAGGGATAGGGTGACAGACTTTTTTAAATAATAGCCTCAATATTAACCATTATTTGTGTGTAACGTTATAGACACTTTTTAGTATGGAATTTGCTCTTCTGGTAAGTCTTTTTTCATGGTATTTTTTATCTCTTTTGATCGTTTGGGTATGGATGTCTGATTCAGAAATGTTTCCTGAATTTCTTGTTCAACTTGTTTCTTATTACTTGCGTATTGTTCTTTTGAGTGGGTTTTCATTTGGTCGATGAATGCTCTCTTTTCTGGAATCTCTTGATAGATTGTTTCTCCTGAAAAACACTCTTGCGGCGTATCATTATTGATCTTCATATAAAAATGGTATGGCGTTAGATTGGTGATTTCATTTTTGGCGACATTGGGTGCAAAGAATGGCAGGATAAATTCTTCATCAAGTGGTCCACCAGTTCGGAAACTAATAATACTTCCGGTATTGGCAAGAATCACTTTTACCAAGTCATGATCTTCTATTTGGGCAATCGTTTGATGTGCCAAAATAGCATTGAGCCGATACTTTCTTGCTTCACTCATAATTTGTGCAAACGAGCTCGTTGCGAAGTTTTGGAATTCATCGATATATAAGTAAAAATCCACTCTTTGCTTTTCAGGAATTCTTGCCCTGCGCTGTGCGGCAAGTTGGACTCCTGCAATAATGAGAGAACCAAACATAGTACTCATATCCTCCCCTATATTCCCCTTTGTGAGATCACACAACAGGATTTTATTTGAATCCATAATATCTGAGAAATTAAGCTTTGTTTCTTTTTGTCCGAGGATATTAGCTGCAAGGGAGGATGTGAGAAACTTACCAATTTTGTTCGTAATTGGTGCGACTGCATCTGCTTTTTGGAACGATCCCATTTGGGCAAATTCTTTGGTCCAGAAGAGTTTTAGCATCGGGCTCTTGAGTGTTGCTACAACCTTTTTTCGATATGGGGCATCAACAAGAAGTTGTTGGATAGTAAAAAGTGTTGGCTGCTCTGTTTCAAGTGCTGTGAGAATCGTATTTCGAAGAATATATTCCATTCTTGGCCCAGTAAAGCGGGCAGCATACATTTTTGTAATAACCGAAATGAGATTACTCGTGACATGCTCTTTTTGGCGTAGAAGCTCCTGACTCGAAAGATTTTTTGGAAGTGCAAGCAAATTGAGACCAATAGGAAATTCAGTATCATCTGGGTCAAAAAGAATGACATCTTTTGCTCGCTCTTTTGGAATAAGTGGTAATATCTGTTCAATTAAATTCCCATGAGGATCTATAACACAGACACCTTTACCATTCTTAATATCTTCTCGGATCATTGTTGCAAGAAGTGTTGTCTTCCCCATTCCAGTAGCTCCTAAAACATAAACATGTCGTCGTCTTTCATCTTTAGTAAGACCTATTGGAGTTACTGTCTCAGCAAAAATATTCTGAGCAAAAAATATATCGTATGGTTTATCAGTCCTTTTCAGACTAAGTGGTGCAGGTAGAATAGTGGATTTACTTTTAACAATATCTTCTGTTTGATTCAAAGCTGTTGGGAAATGAAACAGCCCAGCAACTTCTGAAGTGGAAAGGACAGGATTATTTGTTAGAGAAAGCAGTCGATATTTCAGTTGCAGAAAGAATACTGTTTTCAGCAAAGAAGTCTCTGCAAACATTGACAAAAGTTTCTTTACACGCAATGCCTGTTGGTTCGCACTTCGGAAACTTGCAAAGGATGTAACAAGCCCTTTGAGACGAGTTGTTACGTGCTGTCTGGCCGTTTGCGTCACATACAGTCTGATGGTCGCTGTAAAGAGTTCTTTCTGTACTTTTTCGTTAATATCTTTCTTATCATGTTTCTTTGTAGCAAACAGCCAAAATGGAAGTGCTTCTGTTTTCTTATCATGGGATATAAGCCAACTCACAAGTGTTGTTGGTGTAAGGATGATAAATGCAATTAGATTAAGAAGTAGTTCAGGTCGAATACTTTGCTTCGTTGCCGGTGTGAGAATATATTGCACAGCAATAAGTTCATCTTTCTCAAGGTTGGTCATTTGTCCGGTAATATATGTCATTGGATCATGCTGAGTGAGATGTATTTGCTCCTGAAGAGAATGAGAAAAATGTTTTGCTAATTTGAGCGTAACTGTACGCCAGTTATCTTGTGTTGATATTGGTAGGTAATCATTAACAACAGCAATTTGTGCGCCGGGAAGTAACGAGAGTATATATTTCTTGATAACTGCTGCATCTTCATGTACTACTCGTACTAAAAATCTTATACCACTATTTTTACTCGAGACAATCTCAAGTGCAATGAGTTTTTTTGTTCCAAGAAGTTTTTCAATAGTTGACCTTTGTTGTATTAGCGAATGCAATGTCGTAAAAAACTGTTCAGTCGCAAAAGGACTTTGTTTGGCTGTATGTGGTGGAATAACTTCAAGCAATGAGTAATTTGAGCGAATTTTTAGCCAGATATATATTAGCTTACAAATGAGAGCAATCATGAAACAAAAAAGAAAAGTAAAAAACAAGAGATTAGGAATACTATCTAAATTGGTAAATAATTGATAATTGTACACGGCATTCTGAGGCAGAATATTTAAGTGGACAGAGGCTTGATTAGAAAAAGTATAATAACAGAAAATTTTAAGAGAGTACAGTTGCTATAACAGGTATATAATATATATATTGTATAATCCGTATTATGAAATTAAAAAGGAATTAAATCTTTTACTTTCACACCTAAGGCTTTTCCTATCTTTTCAAGCATTTTTAAGTTAGGTTTATTCCTGCCAGTTTCAATATAAGCAATCCACGTTTGTGACACGCCAATCTTTTCAGCTAATTCTTCTTGCGTGACATTTTTTGATTGCCTAATTTTTTGAAGATATCGTGCAAATTTATAGTCTTTTTGGGAAATCTTTTTTTTCGTATTCACTCCTTAAACGTAGCAGGAACTTGACAAAAAGTTTATTAAGTTATAACTTAATATTTAAGATTAAAAATGACTATTTTATTAAGTCATTAGTTAATGATTATGAATACTACAGAAGAGCTAAAAAAGCAATTGCAAGATAAAGGTTGGCAGAATGATCTTTTTTCGAGCGATAATATGCACACCCTGCTTATGACAAAAATTTTACTCTTTTTAGACGAAGACGAATCGTTGGATATTGTATTTGGGGTAACTCACGCCATTCATAATCAAAAACATGTTCAAATAGAAAACAATCTTATGATTGCGACAGAAAAGATATTAAAACTTGAAAAAAAAAATAGATAAAGGAGAGATAGCAAAAAATGACACGGATAGTATCAATAGTACCTTTAATGATGTTCTAGAAGAACTGATAACGTGAATTGCTTCTTATATATTCCACAGACTATAAAAAACTTTGTACAGTATCCTCCGAAATGTTTTTTTTATTTCCGATAGTGCATTTTAGATGCTTCATTAAACATATTGACAATCTCCTACAGGGTGTAGTAATATATCCCTATTGGGGGGATATATGGCTTATAGACCAAAAGATCAACAAGAACGAATTCTTCACAGATTAAAGATTGCTCGAGGACACATTGATAAAGTTATTTCCATGGTCGAGACTGACACGTATTGCATTGATGTTATGCATCAATTGCAGGCAGTGCAAAGCGGATTAAAGGAAACTGGAAATGTCATTCTAGAAAACCATTTAAAGACTTGTGTTGCGGACGCGATTAGCAAAGGAAATAAAGAAGAAACAATAAATGAAGTAATGCAAGTATTTAAGAAAAAAAGTTAGATATGAAGATACAAAAAATACTAATTACATTTGTACTATTTTTAATGGTAGCTTTTGGACTCTACCTTTATTTTAATCAACAGACAGATAAACATGAGAAGAACGCATCAGGAAATAAGACTACAAAACAAGAGACATTACAAGTATTTCCTCAAGAACCAAAAGATAAAGTACTCGTTAAAAGCGTAACTTTATCAAAAAAAGGATTTCTTGTTGTACGTGAGATGGAAGGAGATAAGCTAAGTCAAGTTGTGGAGATAAGTAAACCTTTAGATAAAGGAACATACGCAAATATAACTATACCGTTAGGAAATGCAGATATTTCTAATAAAAAACTTATTGTGATGATTTACGAGGATTATGGAGATGATGGGGTATTTAATGATTTTGACCGTCCGATGTTAGACGAAAACGGGACGATGACAGCTAATTATGTTAAAACAGGCAAATCACTCCCCGCTACTATTACCGAAGGTGATTCTTCAGCAATGTTGGGCCACAATATGGCTGGTATGCAAAGTATGATAAAAGTGAAATATACTGACAAAGGTTTTATACCAGAGAAAATTGAAGTCACTCAAGGTAGTATGGTTGAATTTGTTAACGAAAGTAGTACTGATATGTGGGTTGCTTCAGCTCCCCATCCATCCCATACAGATTTACCAACATTTGACCAGTTCAAGCCAACGAAAAAAGGCAGTATATATCGATATGTCTTTGATAAAAAAGGTGTATGGACATATCACGATCACATTAACGCAAGTATCGGGGGAATAGTAACGGTAAAATAAAAGTAAAGGAGGTGAATATATGAAAAAAACATTAACATATGGAATTGTTGGTTTAATTGTAGGAGCTGTAATTTCTGGAACAGTTGTAGCAAGCCAAATGACGGCCGCTTCAAAATTAGCAACAACTAATACAACACCATCAGCGATGGTTCCATCAAATGACTCAATGGAAGGAATGACTCATGGTAGTACGACAATGGATCAAATGAGTATGGCAGATATGAAGACTGCTTTAGAAGGTAAGTCTGGTGATGATTTTGATAAAGCATTTATTGAAGGAATGATTGCTCATCATCAAGGTGCTATTGAGATGGCAAAAGCAGCTGAAGCAAATGCAGGTCATCAAGAAATAAAAGATCTATCCAAAAACATTATTTCTGCACAAGAAAGTGAAATTAGCCAAATGCAACAATGGCAAAAAGATTGGGGATTTACCCAGTAATCTTTTTAGAAGAGGTGCAAATCTGCGCTTCTTCCAAGGAGGTAACACAAATTATGGAACTTGATAAAATTTTAGTCGCACTATTTATGCTAGCAGGAATGACCTTTACTTATTGGTTCTTCCTCATGAAAAAAGAAGAAGTTTTTTCTGTTACTGACTCTGTAGATATTACAGTTGAAGGTGGTTACTCTCCCAATACTATTTCTATACCCGTAAATAAAACTACAAGAATTTCATTCACGAGAAAAGACCCTTCAAGTTGTTTGGAAGAAGTTGTATTAGGAGATTTCCGCATCAAAAAATATTTGCCGCTCAATAAAAAAGTTACGATTGAAGTAACGCCAAAAGAGAAAGGAGAATTTGGTTTTGCCTGTGGTATGAATATGTTCCATGGGAAAATCATAGTTACATAAATATGAGTGAAGTTAAAAAATCATTTCCAATTAAAGGCATGCATTGTGCTTCATGTGTTAGAGTTACAGAACGGGCGTTGAAGAAAACACCTGGGGTTACAGATGCTGTAGTGAATTTAGCAACAACAAAAGCAACTGTCACCTATGATGAAAATAACTGCACTCCAGAGCAGCTTGCTGAATCAGTTTCTCAAACAGGATATACATTAGATCTCAAAGAAAAAAATGAAGAACTGAGAGAAGAAGAAAAGAAAAAAGAGCTGGCCAATCTCAAAGTAAAGGTTATTGCTAGTCTGACCTCTGGAGCGTTTTTACTTTGGGGAAGTTTTCCCGGTTTGATGAATACAGCACCAGCAATCTTGCAAAATCCTTTCACACAATTATTGCTTGCTATACCAATTCAATTTTGGGCAGGACTAGAATTTTATAAGGCAACAATACCTGCTTTAAAACATCGCACAGCAAACATGGATACATTGGTGGCACTTGGAACAACAGTGGCTTTTGCATATTCAGTATTTGTTACATTTTTCCCTGAAGTGGTCATGAACTTAGGTATAGAACATATGCCCTATTTCGATGTTTCTGTGATCGTCATTGGACTTATTCTCTTAGGGAGGTATTTTGAAGCCCAAGCGAAATCAGGAACTTCTCAGGCGATTAAAAAACTCATTGGACTGCAAGCAAAAACAGCCCGAGTAATACGAGAGGGCAAAGAAGTGGATATTCCATTTGAAGAGGTACAAATTGGTGATGTTCTTCGAGTAAGACCAGGTGAGAAAATCCCAGTTGATGGAACGGTCATTGATGGTGAATCAAGTATCGATCAATCGGTTGTTACAGGAGAAAGTATACCTGTCGATATTGCAAAAGGAGACACGGTCATTGGGGCAACGATCAACAAAACCGGATCCTTTACCTATAAAGCGACTAAAGTAGGTTCAGATACTATGCTTGCTCAAATTATAAAGCTCGTCGAAGAAGCACAAGGCAGTAAAGCACCAATCCAAAAGCTTGCAGATGTTGTCTCATCCTACTTTGTCCCAATAGTTATTATGCTTGCCTTTTTAACATTTGGTATCTGGTATATATTTGGTCCAAACCCTGCATTTCTTTTTGCTCTACTTAATACAGTAGCAGTTCTTATCATTGCATGTCCTTGTGCAATGGGATTGGCTACTCCAACAGCGATTATGGTGGGTACTGGAAAAGGTGCGGAACATGGGATACTTTTCAAAGAAGCATCCAGTTTGGAAATTGCTAATAAGATAACTGCAATTGTGTTTGATAAAACTGGCACGCTTACCAAAGGTAAACCTGAAGTAACGGATATTATTCCACTCAATAAAGCTAAAAAGGATGATGTATTAGAACTTGCTGCATCTATCGAAAAAGGCTCAGAGCATTCACTAGCTGAAGCAATTGTAAAATATGCTGAAACTCAGAAAGTAAAAGTCTTCCCTGTAACAAAGTTTAATGGTATTGCTGGACATGGGGTTGAAGGAACTATCGGAAAGAGAAAAGTATTCTTTGGCAATAAGCGATTAATGGATAGAGAGAAAATAGAGATCCTGAAACAAGTTCAGTATGACATTGAGAAACTTGAGAATGAAGGCAAAACAGTTATGCTTCTTGCATCTGAGGGAAAGCTCCTTGGGCTGATTGCCGTTGCAGATACGATTAAGGATACAGCCAAAGAGGGCGTTGCTCGGCTTGTAAAACGAGGCATAGAAGTTATTATGATCACTGGTGATAACGAAAGAGCAGCAAAGGCTATCGCTTCGCAACTTGGAATTAAACGAATACTCGCTGAAGTCTTACCTGATCAGAAAGAAGCAGAAGTACGAAAATTACAAGCAGAAGGCAAACAAGTAGCAATGGTTGGTGATGGAATTAATGATGCTCCTGCAATTGCGGCTGCTGATGTGGGTATAGCTATGGGAACAGGAACTGATATTGCCATTGAAGCTGCTGATATAACACTTATTAATAAAGATTTGCGAAGTGTAGCAGCAGCGTTTGAACTGTCTAAAAAGACAATGCGAACAATAAAACTGAATCTGTTCTGGGCATTTGGGTATAATATCGTGCTCATTCCCGTTGCTATGGGGGTTCTCTTTCCATTTGGAGGACCTCTCCTTAATCCTATTTTTGCCTCTGTAGCTATGGCAAGTAGTTCAATATCTGTAGTTACAAATTCGCTACTTCTAAAGCGAGTGAAAATTTAATTAGGAACATCAAACCCTATGCATAAGAAAAAAATATTAATTGGAATTATTCTTGTAGTCATTATTGCAATTGGTGCAATCTCATTTATATTTTCCGATAGGTTAAAGTCAAACTCGGAAGAACTTGTTTTTAAGGCTGTGGGAAACCAAGTTATTATTGAGGATGCAAAGACAAATAAAGAAATTACTTCAATTAGTCTTTCTTCTAAGGAGGAAAACATTACGGTAGAACTTTCCCCTCATGATATTCAAATGGCACCAAGTAAACAATATGTTTGGGTAACAGCAAGTGCTTCTCAGGATCAGCTAAGCGCATTTCATAGAAATGCCAAAGAACACCTGCATCTGATGATGACAAGCGACCAAGTACTAGTAATTGATCTCAGTACAAATACTGTTAAAGAAAGGATACAAATGGGAAATAACATACATCTGGGTGATCTTGTCTTTACGCCAGATAATAAGTCTGCTTATATAGCAGCTGAGACAGGGAATGCTATCTATAAAATAAATACTTCAAATTATAAAGTTGAACAAATGATACAGTTACAACCTGAAAGCCTACCTCATGAAGTAGCACTATCGAAAGATGCAACAAAACTATATACAAGAAACTCAAAAGATAGTGATATCTATGTAATAGCAACCAATACTAATAAAGTAATCAGTAAAATAAAGAAAAATGAAAACCTAAACGAAATAATTTCTTGGTCTACGCATTAACAACTATTAAATCCACTATGAAATTAAAAAAAACGTCAACTATCGCATTACTTGTACTTTTATGTTTGGGAGTATTTGTATTATGGCAAGGTTTTAAAATTGCTAACCCTAAACAACCAGATAGTAAATCACAAGATAATGCACTGGAGACAGATCATTCACTTGAAAATACAATCGGAAGTTCTCCAAATTTTATTGAAGATTTACGCAAGAGAAACTTTACAGGTGGAGATATCAAAATTGAAAAAACGCTTGCTCAATCGGATCCTTATACTAGTTATTTAATCTCCTATCCCTCCGATAATTTAAAAATCTATGGAGTGATGAATATCCCACAAGGAGAAGGACCGTTTCCAATTATAGTTCTTAATCATGGTTATTATTCTCCAACTGAATTTAAAAGCGGTGATGGCACTCGAAATATTGCAGATATACTAGTACCAGAAGGCTATATTACTCTTGCCTCAGATTACAGAGGGCATGGTAATTCAGAGAACGATTCAGGCAATAGAGGTGGACATCGTCCAGAATATGCTATTGATGTTTTGAATCTTATTGCTTCAATAAAAAACATTCCACAAGCGGATACAAATAGAATTGGCATGTGGGGACATAGTATGGGAGGAGAGGTATCTTTAAGAACTGCTGAAGTAACAGATAAAGTTAAAGCAATTGTTCTGTGGGCACCTACAAGTGCTGATGCAGCAGATAATTTAGGATTCTATGGAAGAACTAACAAAGGTTCTGTCTCAATTAATCCAAGCTTAAAGAGTGTTTCTCCTATTAATTACCTCACATATCTTACTGCACCAATAAGCATCCACCAAGGACTTGAGGATACAGAAGTAAACCCTGAGTGGTCACGGGAACTTAATACGGCACTCAAAAAAGAAGGTAAACAAGTTGAATACTTTGAATACGAAGGACAGGATCACAACTTTAGAAACTTAGGTTGGGATCTAATTGCTGAAAGAACTAAAGAAGTATTTAACAAATACTTGAAATGACCAATAATTTTCTGTCATGATTGTAAATCTTATAGCATGTCTGGTATTATATGGACATGAAATCAACTACCTTGGGAGAATTAGAACAAAAGATCATGGATATACTTTGGGAAAATAAAAGTTGTTCAGGGAGAGATGTTCTTAAAGTACTTGAAAAAGACAAAAAGCTTGCTTATACAACAGTAGCAACTATACTACAACGGCTATTTGATAAAGGTTTGCTAGACCGAAAAGAAGATAAGAACGGATATCTATATTCACCAAAAATTACGAAGGAAAAATATAGTAAGAGTATCGCCCAATCATTTTTAAGAAAATTTATAAATTCATATGGCGATACAGCTATCGCTTCTTTTGCAGAGAGTGTAGACAATTTACCAGAAAAAAAACGACAATATTTTTTGGACATGCTTGATGAGTATGATAAACGTAAATAAAAATCTTGTTTTTTTTTCTGGATTAGTTTTGACAGCAAGCAGTCTGTTATTTATCATTGCTCAAAAGCTTACTCCATTGCTTAATCATGCAGTCTATTATTGTCAATCATTTATTACAACATACATAGAACCTATCCCCTATTTTTTAAGCATTACACCTCTTGTTATACTTTTTTTACTCGTCGCTGTCTCATTTCTAAAATTTATTGTTTTAAGTATTAAAGTAATTATACTGCGACGAAAATTACATGATAAAAAAATTGTTCATAAAAATTTGTTTACGCTATTAACACATTTGGGATTAGAGCAAGAGACAATTATTATTAAATCTGATAAGCCCTTTGCTTATTGCCTTGGAATAAAAAGTCCAAAGATTTATATATCGACAGGTATAGTGGCAAAACTTAATCAAAAAGAACTCGAAGCTGTATTACGACACGAGCAGTACCATCTCGAAAATCATGATACCTTTACTATGATAATCGCTTCGGTAGCGTATTCGCTTCTCCCATTTTTTCCATTACTCGGAGATTTTATTAAAAAATATCGTATAGATAGGGAAATAAAAGCTGATACATTTGCAATCAACAAAGTAGGTTCTCAATATCCTCTCGTCTCAGCACTGAAAAAACTTCTTGCATTTCCATCTATGAAGAATGTCGCACTTGCATCAATTGCGGATTATGACACACTTGAACCAAGAATATATTTCTTACTAGATAAGGATTATGGACGTAGGCTATTTAGAGTAAAGCATTTGCTTATTACCCTTTTCTCGACATTCCTTGTTGGAGTTGTTATGGTAAGTCCTATATACGCAGAAGAAGTCCATCATGTAGACCATGATGTCGTTATGCTCTGCACAGATGGAGCATGCATGAACTCATGTAAAAGCGAGCAAAATTTAAATGCACTTCCTTCAACATCAAGCAGTAAAGAGCAACCAATACAAAAGGCTTCGCATATGTATTCTCCTGTTAAGCATTAACCCGTAGTAAACTTACACTTGACATAGGCCATCATCTATTACTACACTGTGTAGTAGATAAACTCGTTATGCCAAAAAATTCTTCTCTAGTAAAAAATCAAGAATTAACCCAGGTAGAAAAAGAAAAATCTTCAGGTTATGTAAATATAGCAATTCCAAAATTTGCTTTTCTTCGTACCACCAATGGCTTTCTTACTATCGTATTAATTATTTTTGCATTTATGCTAGGAATGTTAACAAATAAAGTACTGTACTTAGAGGGTGCTCAAAAAGCAAACACAACTAGTCCTTCTACTGTTCAAGCAGCAAACAATGCTCAAGCACCACAAGCTGTTCCTACTGAAGATTTAAGCCCTAAAAAAGTATCAATCGATGATGATCCTATTTTGGGAGATAAAAATGCAAAAGTAACAATTATTGAATTTTCTGATTATGAGTGCCCATTTTGCAAACAATTTTACGACGATACATTATCACAGCTAAAAAAGGAATATATCGATACAGGGAAAGTAAAACTTGTGTATCGTGATCTGCCCCTTTCTTTCCATCAAAATGCACCTAAGGAAGCTGAGGCAGCAGAATGTGCTAGAGAACAAGGCGGAGACGAAATATATTTCAAATATCATGACGAGATATTTAAGCGAACCACATCTAATGGAACGGGACTTGCGCTTGATCAACTTCCAATTATAGCTGATGACTTAGGACTCAATGGTAATGATCTGCAAGCTTGCCTTGATGGAGGTAAATATAAAGCTGAAGTAGATAAAGATATAGCGAATGCAGGAAGTGTTGGCGCATCTGGAACCCCATCATTTTTTATCGGTAAGTCCTCTTCTAACGGTACAATTATCGGTACGCCACTTATCGGTGCACAACCGTTGAGTTCATTCAAAACGGTTATAGATCAACAGCTTAAATAGTCAATGCATGCATCAGTAGTCGAAATTAATTAATACGAAATATTTGAAAGGAGGTGATAATATGTTTAAAAAAGTAACAATAGCAACAGGAGTATTTGCAATTTCAGCAATGGCAGCGGCAACAATGACATTTGCACAAACAGCAAACACGACAAATAATACGACAACAGTAACACCAACAACCAGTGCTGCGATGCCAAGTTCAGCACCAGCAACGGGTAGAGCTGAATAAATTGGTTTAATAAGAGCTAAGGAACATGATGCGTTAAAATAAATTATTAACGCATCATGTTCTAAAAAATATTTATGAAAAATAAATTAATAACATTAATCATTATTATAGGTATATCTGTAGGAATAGGGGCTGGAGCTTATCTCTCAAATTCCGATAAACAATTAGTACTTTCTGCCCAAATAAATAAAGAACAAACTGCTAATTCTATTAAGAAATCTCAGCCAAGTATACCTCAAAAAGTTCAAATACCAAGTATCAATGTAGACACCAATATTGAAGAAGTTGGAAACGACAAGGAAGGTAGAATGGATGTACCAAAAGACGCAGATAACACAGCCTGGTACAAACCAGGGTTTCTACCAGGGCAGACTGGAAACGCAGTGCTTGCAGGTCATTATGATAAAAAGGATGGCTCTCCCGCTGTCTTCTGGGACTTAAACAAACTTCAAAAAGGAGATAAAATCACAGTAATTGATGATAAAGGGGAAAAACAAACTTTTTCAGTGATTAAGCTAGCTAAATATCCTTATGATAACTTTCCTTTAAAGGAAGTGTTTGGAGATTCTGAAAAACCTATGCTTAACCTTATTACCTGTCAGGGAACTTGGAATGACAAATCTAATACTTATGCTGAACGATTAGTTGTATATGCTCAGCTCGATCAATAATAATATGGTAATTAAAGAAGTTGATATATTTACAATGATCTACTACAATTAGTCGTAGACTTAAATTATGCCAACTTGGAAGAAAATAACCATAGGAATACTTATTTTTTTCCTAGCTTTGTCAATGTATAAGCCACTTAGTGATTTATTTGGCTGGGACAACAAAGAGGATATGTTACAAAATACTCAGCAGAGTTCAG
The DNA here is from genome assembly GCA_965230895.1 of uncultured Gammaproteobacteria bacterium. Taxonomy (GTDB): domain Bacteria; phylum Patescibacteriota; class Microgenomatia; order Levybacterales; family UBA12049; genus JACDET01. The sequence continues at coordinate 815,484 of OZ246394.1, read as the reverse complement.
TAACTGGCACACTCATGGGCAATGTGCGCGAGTTTGATGTTATTGGATCAAACTATATGTTTCAGCCCGGTCTAATGCGTGTCAAAAAAGGAGAAACAATAAAGATAATATTCCATAATATTGAAGGTCTACATGATTTTAGAATTGATGAATTAAATGTGGCGACTCAATTGCTTGAAGAAAAAGATACACAAACAGTTGAATTTGCAGCAAGCAAAATAGGCACATTTGAATATTACTGTTCAGTTAAAAATCATAAGGCACTAGGGATGACGGGTAAAATAATTATAGAATAACTATGAACTTAATTACTATTTTTTTAACAGGATTATTTGCAGGCGCGTTAACCTGCCTTGCAGTACAAGGTGGCTTATTGGCTGCCACAATAGCTCAACGTCATGAACAAAAACTAAAAGAAGATACTAAGCGTTCTGGGAACGCACTTCCTATACTTTCTTTCTTAGCGGCTAAACTTGCAGCTTATACTATTCTTGGATTTTTACTTGGATGGTTTGGCTCTCTATTCCAATTATCTCTTACTGCAAATATTGTACTACAATTTGCAGTTGGCATTTTCATGTTAGGTACAGCGTTTAATTTACTTAATGTACATCCAATATTCCGTTATTTTATTATCCAACCTCCCCGTTTCTTGACACGATTAGTTAGAAAAGAGTCGAAAAGTAATAGTATATTAGCTCCAGCAATTGTTGGTGCCTTTACTGTATTTATCCCATGCGGCACTACACAGGCAATGATGGCGCTTGCAATTGCATCAGGTAACCCTCTTTCAGGTGCAGCTATTCTCTTTGCATTTGTACTTGGAACATCTCCACTATTCTTCGTATTTGGCTACTTAGCAACTCGGCTTGGAGAAAGTATGCAGCAAAAATTTACCAAACTTGCGGCATTTGCACTTATCCTTCTTGCTGTCTTTAATCTCAATAATGTTCTGGCACTTACAGGAAGTAAGATAACACTTGAGAATATCAGCAAGAACTTCTTCTGTGCGATTAGTTATTGTGAAGTTTCATCCTCCGTAGCAAGCGCTGCCACCCAAAGTAATGCAAAAGCTCGACCAGTTAACGAAGCTACAATTACCATTGAAGAGTCCGGGTACAATCCAGATAACATAACGGTTAAAGCAGGCTCTCAAGTTACGTTAAATCTTAAAAATACAGGTGGAGGAGGATGTACACAATCATTTACACTTCCTTCAATGAATATCCAAAAAGTTGTTCCAATTGGTTCATCAGATAAAATTACCTTTACAGCTCCAACAGAACCAGGAGAGCTTGCTTTTATGTGCAGTATGGGAATGTTTCGTGGAACAATAAATGTAATATAACTATGAAAACTATAAAATTTAACATAAATGGAATGCATTGCACAAGTTGTGCATTTAATATTGATGGGGGACTTGAAGATACCAATGGAGTTAAAGAATCAAGCACAAGCTATGCCAAGCAACAAACAGAAGTTACCTTTGACCCCAACAAAGTTCCTGAAGAAAAACTTATGACAATTATAGAAACACTTGGGTATGAAGCAACAATATATGAATAAAAAAATTCTAATCCCAGCAATTATTATAGTAGCGATTATTGTAGTCGGTATAATCTATTTCTTTCCTAGAACTATGATAGATGATAATTCATCAATGGGGCATAATATGTCAGATATGACTCGTGGTCCTGCCGATCAGTCACATAGAGGCTACGAGCTCGAGGTTATCTCTGACACGAATAATGTAAAGCCTGGGCAAAAAACAACTATTGCGTATAAAATAAAAAACGATAAAGGTGTGGTGTTAAAGAACTTTGATATGGTACATGAAAAAATCATGCACTTTATAACAGTTAGAAAAGATTTACAAGATTTTCAACATCTTCACCCAACATTTAATGAAGCAACTGGAGAATTTAGTGTTGATGTTACCTTTCCAGAGAATGGTCCATACCGCCTTTTTCCTGACTTTACTCCTGGTGATGATAACCCACAAAAACTTCCAGTTACTGTATATCAAGATATCAATGTTGGCAATATGAATAGCTATGTGGCAAAACAAGCAAGGCCAGACGCACAACAGACAAAATCATATGGTTTATATACAATAACTTCAGGCCTTTCAGGGGATGCTAAAGCACAGAAAGAACTTACTTACAGTGTAAATGTTTCCAAAAATGGAAAACCCGTCACAAACTTAGAAAATTATCTAGGAGCCCTTGGGCATACTGTTATCCTAAAAGAAGGCACACTCGACTTCATCCATACCCATGCAATGACTACGGCAGATAGTACTTCATCTAAAGGACATAATATGATGGCTATGCAACAAGGAGAACCAAGTACAGGACCAAAAATTAATTTCTCCACAACATTCCCTGATCCTGGAGTATATAAGTTATTTACCCAGTTCCAACATGAGGGGAATGTACAAACAGCAGACTATACTGTTCAAATAAATTAATTCCCTTTCAAATGCTGTAAATACAAGATGTTTATTAGAATTTCTATATATTCCTTCTTGACTTCAATCTAGTTTCTCTGGTATAAAATACTTCAACAAATAACTTGCCCATTATTGCAAACGCAATACATGGGCTTTTTTATTATCTAACGTATGCAAGGAACACCAATACAATTCGCTGGACTCGACCAACTCCTTTGGGGGCTAGTAGCAACGCTTCAATTTTATTCCCTTCCAGTAATGGCACTTTCAATCGCAGGTATTGGAATTGCACTCGTCGGAAGCGGAGATGACATCGAAAGAAAAGCACGACTCAAACATTGGATATTTAATATCCTTGTTGGTGGACTCCTCGTCTTTGGTTCAACAACAATTGCAAATGTACTAAAAACATTTCTTGGTGGCCAATAATCCTCTGCCTTTGAAAGATCTTGTTATCCATGAAAGTATTGTCTAGCATTTTTTTGCTTCTCATCGTATTTCTTCTTGGGGTAAAACCAGTTAACGCTCAAGCACTTTCTCCAACGTTATCTATCCAGCAAAATGTTACAAATGAACCGCAGGCATCAGGAAGTGGTGTACTCAACAGTTTCTTTTCTGGGTTTGATTGGGTTTCAAGTGGACTAATTTTTAACACACCTGAATTACTTGGAGATACAATCACTCTTAAAGACGGAACAGCATTATCAGGACTCAGTCAATTTCGAACAATCTTTTCTGATATCGCAATTCCAATCTTTGTGCTGATCGTCTCCTATACTGCGCTCTCACATATTACACACGATAATACGATGCAGTTAAAAAACTTCTTCAAACGATTAGTATTTGTTGTTGTCCTTTTCATTGTAACCCCTTCTATTCTTTCATATAGCATTCAGTTTATTAATCTCCTTAATGAAAAAATTATCGCGCAAAATGCTTATAACATAGCAACCTTTGTTCAAGCTTATGTCAATACGGAGGAGTTTCGAAGACTAACTGGAATGTCATCTCAATTCCCAACGCTTATTGTTAATGGCAATACGCTTATTCAAATGATTGTCCTCATTATTGCCATTGGCTTCTTTCTCATCGGTTTTCTCTACATTGTCTTCCAAGCAATGATTCGCTTTATCTCCCTCCTCTTCTTAAGTGTTATCTTTCCACTTGTGCTCCCCTTTGCACTTTCCGAGAAAACAGAAAATATTACCAATACATATTTTAAAACATGGTTTACATTCCTCATTCAACAACCTGCTTTTGTCTTAGGCTTTGCTATTGTTTCCTCACTCCTCGGCAGTATTATTACCTCACATGGTGGATCAATGGGAACACTTTTCCTTTTCTCGGGATCACTGATTTTTCTAGGAGGGGTTAACATCTTTATCGGCCGTATTTTCGGTGACGGGTGGTCGATGATGAGTGCCAATGCGCAAAGTATGATGGGAAGCGGCGCATTAACTGGTAGTGTTCGAGAAATAAAACGTGGTGCGATAACAGGACACGCTGTTGGAGCAAGGAGTTATGCTGGGACATATATTGGTCGCAAGATTGGACTTTTAAAACCAAGTACTAAGCCTACTGCTGATAGAAACATGCCAAATGCATCAGGGACTGAATATAAAGATTCTGGGTATCGCTCTGCAAATACCAATAAACAATCGACAAACAACACCCATACTGAATCATCACGAACTTATACAAAAAACACGACGCAGGAGAGAAAAGAATCAATGCAGAAAAGACCAACAAAAAATCAGACTGAAACTGCTACTCCACAATCACAGGGTACAAATATACAATCTGCAAAAGCTGATAAAGAGTCGAAACAATCACGTACACATTTCTCAACAATAAAACGGGGCAGTTACAATTCTCACTTTCCTAACCAGCCCACTATGAAGAATGAACCTAGTTCTGAGCAACCAAGAGTAAGACAGCCATTTAAACACTCTATACAACAGGAGAAGAAAGGAAATACTAAAAAATGAGAACAATACGCGTCTATAAAGATAATCTACGAGAACATATTTTTAGAACAATGTTCTTTACCGATACCGTGGTCTTTTTGATCGGAGGTATAGCATTAGCACTCCTCACACTACTCATGTATAAAGTTGTTCTCAGAGTTGATCAAGTGGGTCTTATTATCGCAACAATTTTTCTTGTAGAACTTTTTTATGCACTCGTGGCAACACTGAAGATTGATCATCAACCGTTATATAAAATTATACCTCGAGCAGTATCATATAGCTTTGCAAAGAAGCAATTCACAATGAGAGAGCTTGAGAAAACAACGGGAGATTTTAAGGTGGTAGGTAATTATATAATTCGTAAGAAAAAACTTATTGCCGTTTATGAAATACGCCCATTTGATATCGCTCTTCTCAATGATGAAGAACGGGAGCGATATTATCATCATATAAAAACGATGCTTCATACACTTCCAATGAAAGTGCAGCTCATTTCACGAAAAGAAACAGCAACTGTTGAAGACTATCACGAACATTATTATTCACTTTACGAAACTGCAAATGAGAAGGTTAATGGATTAGTTGAGAATTATATTAAAGAGCTTTCTGCGCTTGTTGAGCAAAATACTTTTCAACTGATGAAATACTATGCTGTGTTCTCAGTACCACTTCTTGGAACTGATGATAAACATTTTCTGGAAGCAGCACAGAAACTGGATGATACACAACGACGGTTTACAAGTAGCTTGGCACTCGAACGAATTCAAACAATGCAATTAACAGAAAAGCAGCTTATCACTTATTTTCAAAGTCAATTTCGAAATACACTATGAGAAAGAAAGATTCATTACTTACCAAATTGAAAAAGAAGAAACTGCAATTTGATCTTGGTGTACATCTCTATGCAGATCTGCAGAGCAAGAATAAAATTGCAGCTCAAAAGTTAGAAGCATTGCAAGAAAAAATTGGATATGAAAACAAAACATTACAAAAGATCCAAACACTCGCTTCTCATAATCAGGAAATTTATGGTGGACTTGAGGAATTGAAAAAATTAGAGAACCATCCACTTGCGACAACAGAGAAGAAAGTACTCAAAATATATAAACAGGAAATTCAGCGTTTGGAAGGGTTACTCGAACAGTATCGCGAGCAAATCGTAGACAAAGCCATTAATAATCCCATTATTGGACTTACAGAGCCTAAACTCTTATGGTCTATTTCTCCCAAGACATTAATGAGAAATATACGATTATATCGTTACGAAAAACAAGAATACAAAGACGCACTGACGAAAGCAAAAGGATCAGAAATGAATATCACCCTTGGCAAAATCCAAGATGGTATTCGGCTGGATGCTAATGGCGCACGATTGTACAAACCAGAAAATACAAAAGCGAAAAGTACGCATATTACCTTGGATGAGAAGTTAATTGCAACCTATTATTTAACCGATGTACCAGCGTTTTTAACTGATGATGTTCTCTTCAAACTTGCAACATCTCACTTACCATTCACGATCAGTATGTTTATTGAGCCTTCAAATAGCCAGGAGCTGATCAAAAAAGCAAAAGAGCGGTTATCTGTCCTAGAACTCAAGCAATCAGAACGGCAGCAGAAAGGAAAACTCAAAGATCAACAGGTCGAGAAAAGTATTGAGGAGATAAGCCAATTTATTTATGAACTTGTGCATGAGTATGAAAAAGGATTTATCTATTCGTTCTACCTCTCCATTCAAGCGCAAGATAAAAATGAATTAAAACAACTGCACAAAGAGTTAAAGAATTTTACTGATGGACTTGAACTTACCTTAACTAAATATATCTATGGACAGAAAAAGGCATTTGAAACTACGCTACCATTTAATGAAGATCGTCTGAATCAAAATAGGATATTACAATCATCGGCAGTTGCCTATCTCACACCATTCGTCGCCAAACAAATTCACGATCCAAAAGGAATTTTTCTTGGTGTGAATCGATACCATAACAGTTTAGTGTTTGTAAATCCTTTCACTATTGATGAACGAAATATTAATAATAGCAACATTAACATCTTCGGACAATCCGGTATGGGAAAATCGGTGACAGCAAAACTACTTGCTACACGACTCTATATGCGAAATACACAAATCATCATCATTGATCCTGAAGGAGAATACATACACTTTGCAAAAGAAATGGGTGGAGAAGTTGTCGATTTCTCACGGGATAATGGCATTAATCCTTTTTCGATTGCCTCCGATGATCCAAATGATATTCTCGATCACATTGGGGTTCTCAAAACCTTTTTCAAATTCTTTATTCGTACTGAACGATATGACGGTGCGGTTCTCGATAATGTCTTAGTAAAGCTTTACGAGAAGTATCCAAAGGTTAAACCAACATTCTCAATGTTCTTAAAAGAGTTAAAGGGAACACCGATGCATGCAGATTTAATGATTTTAGACAAAGGAAGTCTACAAGGTGTTTTTAATGCAGAGCGAGAAATTCATTTAGATAATGATCTTATTGTTTTCAATCTTTCTCCTCTTGGCGAAACTGAAGAAAAAGCACCAGCAATGTATTTACTTACCTCACTCATTTGGAGTTTGTCTAATCAACGATCAAAACGAAAGAAAATGTTATTTATTGATGAGGCACACAATTTGCTGGTTGATACGGATGTTGCAGTCTTTTATAGAAAGCTTGTCAAACAAGCAAGAAAACGAAACATGGGAGTTGTCTCCATAACGCAAGACATTCAGGACTTTCTTGATAATGATTTAGGCAAAGCAATTATTACCAATTCGGAAACAAAAATTCTTCTGAAACAATCTTATGCAACAATACCGCTGATGGAAAATATATTTCCAATGACTGATGAGGAGAAAAGACAATTGGGAGAACTTGAGATTGGAGAGATTGTTCTCTATCGACAAAATGAACATATGCGTGTTGATATTTTGTCTCTTCCCCATGAGGATAGTCTGATTGAAATGAAGAAGAGTAACTAGGATGGTCAAGCACATTTATAATCTAAAAAACGTAGTGGATAAAGGACAGCTTCTCCTAAATAATCCATTTGAGTTGATTTTGGATTGGATAGTTCGAGCTGTTGCCTATATCTTTATCCCATTCCCTTTAGCTGCCGAACTGCTGGTGCAATTTCGAGGAATGGTTTTGACGATTTTACTCAACGGAGTCGTACTCATTGTAGTTTTGTTTATTGCGATTATTGGTATATTCACTAATCCATCTTTTACCAAAAATGCCAACGCAAGTAATATCTCACTCCCTGCAGATGGTAGTTTTGTCTCTACAGATATTCCAATACAAAATCCTTTAGGTGGATCAGGTTTAACATTTGTTAAAATCACAGCAGGGTTTATGGATCCAAGCTATACATTTTTTGGTGGAGTTCATACAGGAGTTGATTTTGTACCTGATGATGCGTATTATCAGTCAAATGCAACATTTAAGACCACTGGTGATGTTGCCGTATACGCAACCATGAATGGAAAAGTAAATTATTATGTTGACCAATATGGATCGCATACCGTCGAGATTTTGAATAATGATAATTCGATTAAAACAATAGATATGCATTTAAATAAAATCTTTGTAACCAGTGGCGAGACATTAACGGCAGGCAAACCAATTGGAACGATGGGTGATACCGGATTTACGACTGGTGAACATTTACATTATGAAATTCGAGTCAATAATAATGGAGTATGGACACCGGTTAATCCGTTAGGGTATATACAATAAGCTATGCAAATATTAAAAAAACTCTTGTTTAAACCATATCTGTTATTTTTTACGGGACTTGCCATTTGGTATTGTTATTACTTACCAGATAAGTCGATACGTGATATTTTAACTGTGCTTTTTACGTGTACCGTCTATGTGTTCTTTTTCTGGAAAATATTTCCGTACCTTGAGCATTCACTATTAAAGGTTGTGAATAAATTTTCTTTTGCGCATAATGTTCCCAATCATGTTTTATCTGGATATTGTTTTATAGCCATATTGCTCTTTCCGCAATTTCTCCTTCCTCTTGCACTCATATCAAAATTATTTATAAAAGAAAATACCTATCACCAATCTTTTGTAGATGACCATGGCAACGAAGTGACACGAATAAAGTCATTGACACAAACTCTGTTTTATACACGAAGAAACGGGCAAGAGGATGAGCATATTGTGGTAACGAAGCTCAAAAAGAAACCAACGAAAGTTACGTATGAATGATCTAAGTACTGAAACACGAAATAAGTTAAAGATTGGAGTATTGCTTATCGTGATAGCTTTTTTCGTTATCTACGGTATCGTCATGTATTTAAAATATATTCCTGCAAAAATACAGCAACAAAAAGCAGTAGATAATATCGTTGTTTTTTCACAACCTACATTAACTTTTTTCTCTTTAAAAGAACAATTGTCTCTATACCCGGATCGTATATCAATTCATTATCCCTATCTCATTGTCGTACATCCTAATGATTGGAAGTCTGAGATATACAATATGAAAACCAAAAAGAAAGAAAAGGACATGAATGAAGTTATTTTGGACTACTTCCAAGGAAACTCAATTTATAATAAGCTAGGTTTTGAAACATATTATAATAAGAAGAATTTAAATATATTGTGTGACCAAGCATTTATAAAATCTTCAACAGAAATCTTCTGTGTTACCCGCCCAGATACAAACAAACAAGACAATGAACTACTCGTCATAAATACCCAAACGCTTTCTCAAGAGCAGGTCTATAAATCATCAAAGGTCATTACAGCCATCTATTATGATAAAGATACTTTGTATGTCGGTGAATATGATTTTGCCACGCAAAAGGCATCGATAATGGTGAATAATATGAGTTCATCTGTTGACGACCTCATCAACGTAATTTACCCTATGCAAAATAAAATGTATGCGGCGTCCTTCAAAAGCCTGAGAAACAATAAAATAGAGTCTTATTATGAAATACGTACCGAAGATAAAAAAGTCTCTACAAAGTCCGTACAGCGCGGCAAAATAGTCTTCTATAACTAATCCTCATAGTGTTTGCTATTATCGATGTCTTTTGCGTGGTAAAAGCCTAATTTCCTCTTGACAACTATCCCTATTTGGATATATACTATCCATATATTGATAGTAATAGTATGCAGACTTTAGATTTAACAAATACATCATTTCAAGCACTGAATAGCCTCATTTCTGAGCCTCAACAACAAAGTAAGACAGCCAAAGCAAGAACAATTCTTGGTGATACTGCTAATCAATATACAGACGAACAATTAGAGTGTCTTGTTGCAGACTTTGAACACCTTGCAGACACATGGCTTGATGATTTTGAAAGGCAAACATTTGAAGGAAAAACGTTACAGGAATTACTTAAAACAACCTAATGATGAATGCCTACAAAGATGATGTAAAACCCAAAAAAGCCATAATATATTTACGCGTTTCCACAGAAGAACAGGTAGATAACTTCTCTCTTGGAACACAAGAGGAATTGTGTCGAAAAGAAGCTTTACGACGAGGGTTTGAAATAATAGAAGTATTTAAAGAAGAAGGTCGATCTGCAAAAACTATTCTTGGCAGACCTGTTCTTATCAAACTCCTTGAATATTGTAGAAAAAATAAGCAGTCTTTCAGTGCTGTTTTTGTTTACAGACTTGATCGTATTTCGCGACAAACCGCTGACTATTTAGCGATCAGAAAAAAATTAGCAGAATGTGAAATTACCTTACTTTCAGCTACCGAACCTACAGGAAATAGCCCAACAGAAAAACTTATTGAAACAATGCTTGCAGGTTTTGCACAGCTTGATAATGATGTTAGATCAGAAAGAACAAAAAACGGTATGAGAGCAAGATTTCTTGCTGGACTGCACACTGGAGTTGTACCATTTGGTTACCTTAATCAAAATGGCTATGTAACAAAAGACCCTCAAACATTCGATAAATTGCAACAAGCATGGGAATTAATGGCAACAGGAAGCAAGACTCTTGCTGAAATGGCAAAAATCATGAATGATTTAGGACTTCGTATAACCTTGAAAGGGAAAGAAAATCTGATTGTTAAACAAACAGTAAATAGAATTTTTAGAAATAAATTCTATATGGGAATTTTAACTTCAACAAAATCTCCTGAAGAGATTAGAGGTCAACACCCTCCTATGGTAACAGAACAACAGTTCTATCGAATACAAGCCATCTTGGACGGAAGGAATACCAATATAGCAACTCCTCTTGCCAAGAAAAATAAAGACAATACGGATTTTCCTTTAAGAAGAGTTATGACTTGTGGTAAATGCGGCATGGTTTTTACAGGTGCATGGTCAAAGGGGAAGACAAGTCGTTATGCCTACTATTTTTGTAGAGACAGATGCGGAGCTTCCTCTGTTGCAGTTGGAGATGTTCACAAAAAGCTAATAGAGCTATTGGAGGAAGTAACACCTACGGAAGAGTGTCTTAAGCTTTTTATAGCACTGTTACGACGAACGTATATAAAAAGGCTATCACAACTCCAGAAGAAAAAAGATGAAGCGGATACAGAACTTACCAAGCTCTATGCATTACGACAAGCCTTGATTGAAAAAAACCTCAGTGGCATATATTCGGACGAAATATTCAGAGAACAAAATAAATTTCTAGAAGAGAAAATAACGGCGTTACAGGTAGCTAAAAGTGATGTACTACTTAGAAAATATAATCTTGAAGATATTATATCTTTTATAAAAGAGTATTTCGAAAACTTGGGGCAAACATATACGAATTCGAACCTAACTTTACAAAAAATCTTGCTGAGTTCGATATTTGCCTCAAAACTGTCATGGAGCTATCCAGGCATTTCGAACACCACGATTAGCCCATTATATCAATATATTCGATCACTTAATGACACAAGCGTCGCGTTTGGTGACCCCAGCGGGAATCGAACCCGCGATCTTCAGGATGAGAACCTGACGTCCTAGGCCGCTAGACGATGGGGCCGATCACTAGGCTCTATTTTACCTTATGGAGGCAAACTAAGCAATAACATGATCCTATAATATTGAAAATTATAATGAAAATTGTTATAATGCCAGCCTTATGCCAGTAGAGCTTTCAAACAAAGATACTCAACGCATTGAGGAGACACTCTTAGTCAGTCGACGAATGCGCAATGCTGCGTTTTATAGTCTCGAAGGTGATGAAGCGATTGATCCTCTTTTTGATGCAGAACAATTGATAACTACTTCTTCTCAGCTTGTAATTGCTCCCAAATCCCAGTTAGAAGCTGCTAAGACGAGAGATCGGCTTGATAGGGAATTAGAGTTCATGCAAGAACGATATGATTCTTATCCGCCACTTGCAAAGAAGAACCTTCCACCTGATATATCAGCTATGGTGATGCTTGATTCAGTTGATAGTTTTGATAGGGATTGGGCAATTGCAGTTCAAAGCTTTTATAATAATGGTAATGAAATAACCATATTCGGTGATGACTTATTAAATCCAAATGTCGGAATTCTTTCACCACTTTCAACTGATTACCATACAGCGATGATCCATAGCAGATACCTTCGAGACGTGGTTGGAAGACCAAGTTTTGATGTCTCTCCAGTAGCGATTCATCCTGATTCAGGCGTGGTCTTCTTTGATTCAAGAGATACATTTGCAGATAAGAAGCATGTGGCAGGATATGTTGATGTTTCAGGTTCAGGGGCGACGAAAAACGTTCTCTTCCAAGCAACAAAAAGAAAATTTGGCAGCAAGATTGCACATACTAATCGATGAGATCTTTCTTCTTAAGATCATCATAAATAAGCTTACTTGCCTCAGAGCATATCTCTCGTTCTGCATAAGAATGAAAATCAATTCTTTCTATTTCTGCATTTGCCTTTAAAAGTCCACTGCAATTTCCGGTATAACAGGTCATTCGTACAATTGTACCTTTGGGTTTACCATGCGCTTGAGCTTCAAAAACTCCGTATGGTTTAATCGTATCTTCAATAAGGTCGACTGTGAGTTCTTCTTTGACTTCACGAGAGAGTGCTGCGATATCTGTCTCGTTTCCTTCTCTTTTTCCACCAGGGAGCATCCACGTATCTTTCCCTTGGCTTAAAGTAGCCAGGACACGTCGATGTCTAATGAGGATATAGGTGAGCTTATCAATATACTTTTTCTTCATAGTTTCAATGAACAATTTATTTCGTAAGCCCATGTTCTTTGGCTTTTTGAAAACGATCCTGGGAGATTTTCTGATAAACAGCTTTTTTTACATACAGTTTACTAGGCTTGTTATTAATAAAAAGCTGTTGGTAATTCTTCTTCACATCTTTATCAATAGCTCCTGAATAGTAGAAATCTGGTGGAGACACTTGAAACATTTTTCCTCTTGCTTGAGTGTATCGAGGATAGCCTGGGGCGAAATATACATACCATGAGTATGCATAAGAGGAAGGCCTTTGTGCTGTAAAGTAAGCTAATGCCATTGAATCATTTGCTCCGGCTCTATCTATAAAAAGTGTATTCTGAGGTGCGGAAAGCGTATTCACAATAGATCCTACATTCATTACTTCTCCATAATTAACTAAAAGATCTCGTTGCGGGTCTGCAGGGTGCTTAAAAAAGGTATTTGGTTGAGTCATATAGAGTATGAATACTCCAATAAAAATGGTTACCAATGGAATACAAAATTTTTTATATTGACCAAATTTATCCAAGATGACAAGCCACGTTGAAAATACGACCATAGCAAACCATGGGATAATGTGGAACGCACTATAATATGTTTCTCCAAACGGCAAATAACGCAAATTTGTTAAACCAAGTAATAGGTACAAAACAGCAATAAACCAATATTTTTTTCGTACAACGAGAACATATATTGATGCAATAATAAAAAGTACGCAGAGTCCAGTCAACAGCATCCAAAATTCGTTAAACTGTTTTGTAAATGCATCGAAGATTACGAAAAGTGGATAAAAGAAGACCTTAAGGACTCCTTCTCCTGCTAAATTATTTTGTAATTCATTTCCTGTAGTTGCATTGCTTGTGACTACAAAAAGATTGTAAAAGTATTCTTGAAAAGGTTGCAATAATAACGTAATGCTCGTAAGCGCCGCAAGAACTGCCAAAGAGATCTTCTTATATATTTCTTTGGGTTTCCATAATAATATGGCGTAAGCGGCTAAGGCTGTAAGGGAAAATGGTTCTCTCGTAAAAAGAACAAACCAAAGCATTATTGCACTTGCTATATATTCTACCTTATAAATAGGCTTATCAGAGTATTTGAGCCAGATTAAACCTACCATGTAGACAAGCACATATGCTACCAAAGATTCGCCAAGAAATCGATTTCCAAATATATAAAACTTTGAAAGCTCATATACAACTACAAATCCCAGACCTGCCCATCCAAATCGTTTTATAATAAAGAAACTTGCTATGAAGCTAAATACCATCAGGAATTGGAAATGGCGTAGAAGTAGTTCGTAGATGTTAATTGGTTGAAAGATTGTCTGGATTATGTAGCTAAGATATCCCATGAATGGTTGATGATTGAACCATACTTGTGAGAAGAGTGCCTTTCCTTGCGTCATGAAATAACCCCCACCAATGTTCATACATTCATCAAAACATCCAAACGAATTAATAAAGGGGACATACATCTTATAAAGGAAAAAATAGAAGGCGAGTAGGAAGAAAAGAATAAGAATACTAGATAAAATTGAAGAATACTTCCTCATTGGTTAAGTATATCATTTGTGATATGCATTCCTGAACCAGCTTAATAGTGGTATAATTCTAGAGTGAATAAAATATTCCTTTCAGTAGTTATCCCTTGCTATGACGAGATGGCTAATCTCCAGAAAGGTGTGCTTGAGAAAGTACAGCATTTCCTCGAAAAGAAAAAGATTTCCTACGAAGTTATTATCGCGGACGACGGGTCCAAGGACGGTAGTGTCGAATTTATAGAGAAGTTTATAAAAGAAAACCCTCACTTCATTCTTATTAAAAATCCACATTATGGAAAAGCTGGAGCTGTTACAACTGGCATGCTTCGTGCATCAGGACAATATCGACTTTTTACCGATATGGATCAGGCAACTCCTATTGAAGAAGTTGATAATCTGCTTCCATACTTGGAAAGTGGAGATTACGATATCGCAATTGGTTCAAGAAGCACGCAGAGAAAAGGAGCACCAGGCATTCGATTATTTATCTCAAGAAGTGCAATTATTATGCGGAAAATGGTCATAGGTATTAATGATATAACAGATACGCAATGTGGTTTTAAGATGTTTACCGCAAAAGCAGCTGATGAGGTCTTTACAAAATTGAAAAAGTTAAAGAATGGTTTTGAAAAAGTAAAAGGAACAGCTATAACTTTTGGTTCTGATATAGAGCTTCTTTATATAGCCCGTAGAAGTGGATATAAGATAAAGGAAGTTCCTGTCCATTGGCTGCATGTAGAGACACGTCGTGTGAATCCTGTACGAGATGCTATTCAGGGTGTAAAAGATCTGATAAAAATTAAGAGAAATGTGTTGGCAGGAAGATATAATTAATGGTAAAAAAACTTTTTCAAAATGTATCTTTAAAGGACTATATCCTGCTTTTCTGCTTTTGTATTCCATTAATTGGATTATTTCTTTATAGTTTTACTCAGATAGACCTCAGTCTCGCGCTCTCTCGAAATGCTGCGCTTCAGGAAATTGTCAGGTCATTTCAGCAAATTGGATATTTTGAACGTCCACTTTCAGCTGCACTTTTTATCGCAATTGTAGTTATCCTTTTTGGTTTCTATATTACATTTTTGACATTAGCAGCAAAAGGGAAAATAAGGAAAAACTTTGCGTGGATACTCATCGGTGCCGCAACAATTATTTTAACCTTTTCATATAATGCTTTCTCATATGATATTTTTAATTACATCTTTGACGCAAAAATAGTTACTCATTATGGAGACAATCCGTATGTTCAAAAAGCACTTGATTATCCTCAAGATCCTATGCTTTCTTTCATGCGATGGACACATAGAGAGTATCCATACGGACCTTTTTGGTTGGTTTTAACAGTTCCATTGTCTTTTATTGGATTTCAATTTTTCCTGCCGACATTCATTCTCTTTAAATTACTCATGGTAGCTAGTTTTGTAGGTTCGGTGTATTTTATTGGGAAAATATTGAAAGCTGTCACGCCAGATCGTGAAGTAATGGGAATCATCTTCTTTGGTTTAAATCCGTTAGTTCTTATTGAAAGTGTTGTGAGTGCCCATATTGATATTGTTATGATGTTTTTTGCCTTGTTTGCATTTTACATGTTGGTTGGAGAAAAATATGGTAAAGCATATGGAGTATTACTACTTTCCATAGGAATTAAATTCGCGACTGCAGTACTTTTGCCGCTCTTCGTTATTATTCAAAGGATGAAAGCAGAAAGAATCAGTAGACGATGGGGATTTTTGATTGGTATGGCTGTAGTCCTTTTAATAGGTGGAGTAATTGCTCAATCATATAGAGGTAACTTTCAACCATGGTATCTTATTGATGTCTTTGCTTTTGCCGCACTTATAGCATATAGGTATTATGTCTTAATTCCTGTAGTTATTGTCTCATTTGTTGCGCTTATGAATTACACACCTTTTTTGTTTCTTGGGAATTGGGATAAACCCGTACCTCAAATAATTTCTGATATGAATTTTTTAAGTTATAGTGCGGCTTTCTTAGTCATCACTGCATACTTCTTTTATAAACAAGTTTTATTTGCAATTAATGTTAAAAAGAAGAAAAAGAAAAAATGAAAAATAAGTTATTCATAGTATTAATTGTTCTTGTTGTTGCGCATTTTCTCTTTCGAGTATTTGAATATCGTACTGAATATACAACACCGTTTAATGCTAAATATTGGGAACAAAAATATAATAACTCTCAATGGGCTAAAGTAGATTCCGAGGAACCAATTGGAGATGATGGGCTGTACACCCATGCAGCATGGGAATATATGCAAGGACGTGATCCTACGACATTAAATGCTGAGCTACCTCCGTTTGGGAAGTACCTCATTGGATTATCAGAGCTACTTTTTAAAAATCAAAATATCTTCGCATTGCTTTCAGGTATCTTTGTGCTCGTTTCTTTTTATCTTGTAAATACGCTTTTATTTAAAAATAAGCTATTTGCACTAATACCAGTTTTTATCTTTTCTCTCGAACCTCTCTTTTATACGCAGCTTCGTGCTCCTTTCCTTGATTTACTGTATCTTGGATTATTGCTTATGACTTTCTATTTCTTCTTGAAAAAGAAATTTATTGGTTCAGCTATATTCTTAGGTCTTATGGCAGCCACAAAATCTACAGCATCTACGTTACCACTCGTTATCGGAACGTCAGGATTATATCTATTATTTACAAAGCAGTTTATACCGCTTAGAAAATATCTTATTACACTGCCAATTGCTGGAATTGTTTTTGTACTTACATATTTTCAATTTTTCCTTCACGGAAAATCAGTAATGGAATTTCTCTCCGTTCAAAAATGGATTATAGATTTTTATGCAGGTGGGGCAAAAGGAACATTAACCGCGCCTTGGGAAATACTCTTTACTGGGAAATATGCCAACTGGTGGGGCCAAGTCTCTATAGTAAGCGAATGGCATATTGGGTGGCTATTGTCAGTTCTTCTTGCATTGCTAGCATCATTTTTTATATTGAGAAAGTACCGTAAAAGTGCATGGGTATTAGTTAGCATATGGATGCTTTTGTATACGTTATTCCTTTCGTTTGTTCCTGTGTGGTCGAGATATTTCCTTTTATTGTTACCGTTTACGTATGCTCTAAGCTTTTGGTTTATTCTTTATGTACTTAAAAAACATGAGACACGCTAGTTTTTTCTCACCATTTAAGATAGGTATATTATTAAGTTGTTGTTTTCTTGTGTATACATTATTGTCATGGATATTATTATTCCGTGACCCCCGTGCGATTATCGGAATAGGTAATTTATATCCTGAACTTAAAGAACCATTGTTCGCAACACAAACATTACTTGCTGGATATGGTCTAAATTCTATCCCTACTATTCTATTTGCTGTAGTTTCTACAGTCGCAATTATACTTTATATAGTAGCTCTAAGAACCAAGTTTACGCTAAAACAGGTAATTCTTTTTGCTGCGATATTTCAAGTAATAACGTTTGTTTCCTTTCCCATTCTTTCTACAGATATATTTTCATATATCTTCTCGGAGCGTGTAGCGACTGTACATAATGAGAATATATGGCATACAAAACCCGCAGCTTTCCCTGATGATCAATTTGGAGTACTGGCAGATTGGAAAGATACCACGAGTGTCTATGGTGGTATGCATTTTCTTCTGTACATCATTCCATCATATGTAGGACAAAACGATCTGGCGACACTTGTTATTCTTTATAAAATAGTACCTGCAATATTTGCTATTGGAATTTTTTATGTTTTATACCTTTTGCTCAGAAAAGATAAACGACATTCTATTAATTGGGGACTGATTTTTGTCTTTTGGAATCCTCTCTTTGTACTCGAAATATTTGGTTCGGGCCATAACGATAGTATGATGATCTTCTTTACCTTATTGAGCTTTTTATTATTCCGTCAAAAGGTCTGGATATTATCAGGCATTGTTTTATCATTAGCTGTCCAAATAAAACTTATTCCTATTGTCTTATTATTCTTTTTCTTATTATCTCTTTTCAGACAAAGAAATTATGCTGGATCAGTACTCTTTGCGGGTAGTTTCATTATTATGAATGTTCTCTTCTTTGTGCTTATGCAAGTTAATATCTTCGAGTTCCTTCAACGAGTCGCATATAACGGTGGAGTTTATTGGCAATCTCTTCCGACAGTTATAATGCAACTCCAACCACAACTTGTTCAGTATATATTTGTGATATTTTTGTTGTGGGTTATACTTTTTGTTTGGTACGTCTGGAAAAAGAAAATCGATCCAATGCATGCGTATGCATTTGTGCTTTTTGTTTATCTTTTATTTGTAAGTGCCGCTTATTGGAATTGGTATGTTCTTTGGATCTTGCCGCTTATACCGTTCATATCTGATAAAAAGCTTTCTTTGGCAACTATGCTTCTAACTTTTACTTCGTTATTCGCTTATCCTTTACTGTGGGTTATTTATCGTATTAATACACCATCAATCATTTGGCCCATCATTACATATATCTTTATTTTTATTCCATCAATAAAATTGTATCTTTTATACACATACAAAGAAGATTATATTAGTACTATTCTTAAGAAATTGAAGCTCAATCACCTAATTGCTGAAAAGGCATAGTTTTAAGTATAATAATCATGATGCGTTATATAAGAAAACATCTCTATCTCAGTGCATTCTTTGTTTTACTGGCTGGTTTGTATTTTTTTACCCGTCTCTATCATCTTAATGCTCTCCCTATTTTTACAGACGAAGCAATTTATATTCGCTGGGCGCAGATTGCCAATGCTGATGCAACATGGAGATTTATCTCATTAACTGATGGCAAGCAGCCTTCATTTATTTGGGCGGCAATGATCCTTATTGAATTTGTAAAAGATCCTGTCGTCGCTGGTAGACTCGTTTCAGTCTTTGCAGGGTTTGCTTCGATGATAGGAATATTTCTTCTTGGTCGAGAATTATTCAAAAATAAGTTTATTGGGATTACCGCAAGTATCCTCTATGTCCTTTATCCGTTTTCGCTCGTTTACGACAGAATGGCGTTGTATGATTCTATGGTGGCTATGTTTATTATATGGTCACTGTACTTCTCAGTTTTACTCGCGAGATATGTCCGTTTAGATTTGGCTTTGCTTCTTGGAATGATTGTCGGAGGAGGAATGCTCACCAAAACAAGTGCTAACTTTGGATTTATTTTGCTCCCTTTTTCACTCTTACTTTTTCCATTCAAGGAAAAGTTCGACCGTAAAAAGCTCTTTAAATGGTTCGGTTTTGCTATCGTCGCTTTTATTCTTGCACAGGCAATTTATTCTATCCTACGACTTTCTCCGTTTTATCATATTATTGGTGAGAAAAACTTAACATTTATTTACTCCTTTAGCGAATGGTTCCAAAGTCCATTTGCATATGTGTTTGGGAACTTGAACGGACTTGGTGGCTGGCTTCTGGGTTACATGACAATTCCTTTTTTCATCTTGGCAATTTCCTCATTCTTTGTCACGCGTAAATTTACAAAAGAAAAGCTCCTTCTTCTCGTTTGGTTTATTGTGCCATTTATGGCTTTAGCTTTTTTTGGAAAAGTTATTTATCCACGGTTTATTCTTTTTATGACCATGCCATTACTTCTGCTTGGAGCATTTTCACTATACACATTAATAACATATGTGAAGACTGGTTGGTTAAAGGTACTTATTGCAGTTGTCTTTATCGGTATGTGGGTTGTCACTGATTTCCATATCATGACCAATTTCCCTAAAGCAGCAATTCCGCAAGGTGATAGAGAGCAGTTTGTAACTGATTGGCCATCTGGATATGGTGTAAAAGAGACTGTAAAATTCCTTGAAGAAAAAGCAAAAACAGAAAAGATCTATGTTGCAACACAAGGGACCTTTGGCTTAATGCCATATGCTTTGGAAGTATATCTAAAAGATAATCCAAATATTAAAGTTCAGGGGTATTGGCCATTAGATAGCACACCTCCTCAGGAATTATTAGATGTCAGTAAAACCATGCCAACGTATGTTGTATTTTATCAACCGTGCGGCTCTTGTGAAGGCATAGGGCTTGCCCCAAAGACATGGCCTCTCAAAAAGGTAATACAAGTCCAAAAGGAAGATAAAGATTCGTTCTATACCCTCTACGAATTACAGCAGCAATAACATGAAAAAGAATACGCTTTTATTGATTCTTTTGCTAGTTCTTAGCATCCCTGCAGTTTTACCTTTATTCTCATCAGGCTTTTACCCAATGCATGATGATACGCAAGTTGCACGAGTCTCTGAAATGAAAAACGCACTTTCGGATGGAGTATTCCCCGTACGTTGGGTCGAGAATTTAGGATATGGTTATGGATATCCAATATTCAATTTCTACGCGCCTTTTGCTTATTATGTGGGGGGACTGATTAACGTTGTAGGGTTTGATAGTTTAATTGCTACCAAAGTTATGATTGGATTGGGAACAATCCTTGCAGGGGTTTTTATGTATTTGCTCGCTCGAGAATTTTGGGGGAAGCTTGGAGCGCTCGTTTCTGGCGTTCTTTATATTTATGCACCATATCATGCTTTAAATATCTATGTTCGAGGTGCTATTGCAGAGCTGTGGGCGTATGCGTTTGTTCCCCTCATCTTTTTAGGACTCTATAAACTTTTTCAAAATAATACATTATCTTCTCAAGAAAAAGACACAGATACAAAAATGGCTCTAAAGAGAACCCGTTGGATGTGGGTTTGTATATCTGCAATTGCATATGGTTGCATAGTACTTTCTCATAATTTGACAGCAATGATGGTGACGCCGTTTGTGATACTGTTCATTTTAATACTCATCATTCGTACGCAGAGGAAATTTGTGGGGGGGTCTTATCTTATTTTCAGTATACTGTTAGGGTTACTTCTTTCCGCTTTTTATTGGTTGCCTGTTCCTTTTGAAATGCAGTACACAAATGTATTATCTGTCATTGGAGGAGGTTCTGATTACTCAGATCATTTTGTATGTTTTTCTCAACTTTTGAATAGCCCATGGGCATATGGTGGCTCTGTGCCTGGATGCATTGATGGTATGTCTTTCAAAATTGGTAAAGTGCATATTGCTCTTGCACTATTATCACTGATTCCTCTCTTTTTGTTTAGAAAAAATAAAAGAGTTTTCAACTCAATTCTCGTTGGGTTCATTGGCTTTTTCATCACAATTTTTCTTACCCTTGAATATTCTAAATTTATTTGGGATACGATTTCATTGATGTCGTTTTTCCAATTCCCTTGGAGGTTCCTTCTTCTTGTGAGCTTTTTTGCTTCTTTCATTGGTGGTGCAACAGTATTACTTCTCTCTGGCAAAAAAAGGATAGCTATTTGCATGGTTCTTATTGTGGCAATTATTTATGTAAACGTTGATGTCTTTAAACCTTCTTCCTCCATTCAGAAATCATCACAACACTATACTGAAACTTCTTTTCTTCAATGGGAGACGGCAAAGATATCTGATGAATACATGCCAGCAGGTTTTCAAAAGCCCCAAACTAAAGAGCAATTTCCTAAGAATAAAATTGAAGTTAATACTGATTTGGGGAAAGTTACCTCTCTTCAATCAACATCTCAGCATATCAGTGCAAAGGTATCTATGAAGAAGGAAGAGAACGTTCGATTAAATATTGCTTATTTCCCAGCCTGGCAAATCAAAGTAGATAATAAAGTTATTCCGTTTAAAAATACATCGACAGGACTACAAGTAACCGTACCAAAGGGCGAACATACAATTGATGCAGATTTTATTGAGACACCGATAGAAAAGACCGCAAACGCAGCAACTCTTACTGGAGTTCTGGTACTTGTAGCTGGTATAATCTCAAGTGGAAAGGCCAAGCGCAAGGATGAAAAAGGAAAAACAAAAAAGAAGTAAATTGCCTTCACTATCAATATTTTTCCCATTTTGGAATGAAGAATTAAATATCAATCGAGTAGTTAAAAATGCAAGTACCGTTGCAGACGCTGTTGCAGATAAATGGGAGATAATCATGGTAGATGATGGATCAACAGATAAAACTCTTCAGTATGCTAAGAAGTTAGCAGCGAAGGATAAGAGATTACGCGTTGTTTCTCATCAGCCAAATAGGGGATATGGTGCCGCTCTTCGTGAGGGGTTCAAAAATTCTAAATATAAATATATCGTTTTTAACGATGGTGATGGCCAATTTGATTTTTCTGAAGTAGATAAGTTTATTGATAAGATTAGCGACAATGATATTGTTATTGGTTACCGAGATAAAAGAATTGATCATCCGTTTCGACATATACTTATGAACTTATTAAAGGTTTGGGATTTTATTTTCTTTAGGTTTTATTTCAGAGATATTGATTGCGGGTTTAAACTATTTAAGAAAGAAGCGGTAGATGCCATCTCACCGCTGAAATCAGAAGGGGCTATGTTAACGACAGAAATATTAGCAAAAGCAAAAAAATATAATTTGAAGATTGCCCAAGTTAAAGTAACCCATTATCCAAGAAAACATGGAGACCAAAGTGGTGGCAATGTACGTGTTATCATCCGGGCGATTATTGAAAGTTTTTCTTTATGGTACGATCTTCGATATGGAAGAGCTTAATCTTAAACAACTTGGGCGGGCATCAATGCGTTCAATTATCGCTCTAGTTTCTCGTACATTTATTCTTCAGATAATTCAAACGGCAGCTTCGTTAATTATATTAAGTATCCTTGTTCCAGCAGATGTTGGTATTTATGTCGCAGTTATAGCTATCCAACGAATTATTAGTTTCTTTACTGATTTTGGTTTGGGTGCTGCATTAGTCCAAAAGAAGGAAGCATTGACACAAGAAGATTTAAAAACAAGTTTTACATTGCAAGCTAGTATTACATTTTTAATATTCTTAATTGTTTTTGCTTTTAAAGATTATATAAGTACATACTTTAAACTTGGAGAAGCAGGTGAAGGTCTTCTAGTAGCATTAGTTGCAACGATATTTATTTCATCATTTAAAACTATCCCATCGATTCTTTTGGAGAGAAAGATTCAATTCCAAAAGTTAGTAATTCCTCAAATTGCAGAATCACTTATTTTCAATGTCCTCTTAATAGTTCTAATACTTCAAGGTTACCGCCTTGAAAGTTATACATATGCATTCTTAGCTTCAAGTATTGCAACAGTGCCATTATATTACTACATATCGCCATGGAAGATTGGTTTAGGAATAAATAGAGAGTCGCTCAGCCATCTGAAGTTTGGCGCACAATTCCAGGCAAAGAATATTCTTGCAACAGTTAAAGATGATCTACTTACTGTTATTTTAACCAAATTTCTCTCTTTCACTGAAATAGGGTACATCGGATTTGCCCAGAGAATTGCTTTTCTCGCCTATAGATATATTGTCGATAGTGTCACCAAAGTTACATTTTCAACATATTCACGTATTCAAGAGAATACAGAAGTTATGAAAAAAGCAATTGAAAAATCATTATTTTTTGTATCAAGCCTTATGTTTCCAGTTCTTATCGGTATTATTGTTACAGGGCCTTACTTCATTAAATTCATTCCTCAATGGCATAAATGGGAACCAGCAATTATAAGTTTGGTATTTTTCTGTCTTAACGCCGCTATATCTTCACTGTCTGGAATATTAATAAACGTTCTTGATGCAACTGGAAGAGTTAAAACGACATTATCGTTAATGGTTATATGGACAATCGGAACTTGGATACTGACACCGCTTCTCATATACTCATATGGATACAATGGTGTTGCAGCTGCGTCTTTTCTTATCTCGCTTACAATTCTTTATACCGTCTATCTCGTCAAAAGAAAAATTACATTTGAATTTATTAAAAATGTCTACAAACCATTCCTTTGCTCTGTTGTAATGGGTATAATTGTTTTTGGAGCAGCTAAATGGTTTGTTACAGACTTTATTACCCTTGGCGTAGTAATCTTCCTTGGTGCAATTAGCTATACTGCAAGCTTTTATCTCGTAGCGAAGAAAGAGCTTTTTGAAATTAAAAGATTTCTATTAAAGAAATGAAAAATAAAATATCGGTTGTCATTACTGTTCTTAATGGCGAAAAGACAATTAAAAAAACATTAGAATCAGTCGCATGGGCTAACGAAGTTGTTGTTGTAGACGATGGCTCAACAGATAATACTGTCGCAATTGCTAAAAAATTTACTGACAAAATTTATCCTCACAAGAGCCAAGGATTTGTAGAGCCAAGTCGTAATTTTGCAATACAAAAAGCTTCAAATGATTGGGTGCTAATTCTTGATGCAGATGAGCAAATACCTGAGACACTTGCGGCAAAACTACAATCACATGTTGAAAGCGGGACATTAGCGACATGTATCCGCATCCCGAGAAAGAATTTTATATTTAAGAAGTGGATAATGCATACTGGCTGGTGGCCAGACTACAATATGCGTTTCTTCAAAAAGGGCTCTGTCATCTGGTCAGACGAAATACATAGCCAGCCTAAAATAAATGGTCCAATACTCGATCTTGGACCTCAGGAGGAGTATGCAATTACTCATGATAATTACGAGTCGATATCACAATTTTTACAAAAGCTGGATAACTACACAACTGTAACTGCAAATGAAAGAATAGCTGCAAAAGTCTCTTTTTCTTGGCACAAGCTTTTTTCTGCACCGTTTCAAGAATTCCTCAGTAGGTTTTTTGCTCGAAAAGGATATAAAGATGGTCTTCATGGATTAGTACTCTCCGTGCTTATGGCATTTTATGAATTTACAATCTATCTAAAAATTTGGGAGAAAGAAGGATTTACGCAAGTCGATGAAAAGGAAGTCACAGACGGGCTCGAGAATATTTATAAATCGCAAAAGGAGATACAATATTGGCTTTATAATAAAAAAATTGAAGAAGAGTCGAGTCCTTTAAAAAAGAATATTTTAAAGACAAAAAGAAAACTCAAAATATGATATAAAGATGACTAAGAATATGAAGATATCAGCAGTAATATTAGCCAAGAACGCAGAAAACCTGATCGCAGACTGTATTGATTCAGTCTCGTTCTGTGACGAAATCCTTGTTATCGATGATAATTCGTCAGATCGTACTCCGGAAATTGCGAAGCATATGGGTGCATCCGTTTACCCGTATGTCTCGGAAAGTTTTGCAAAAAAAAGAAATCTTGGTCTTAAAAAGGCAAAAGGGAAATGGGTGCTTTATCTGGATGTAGATGAACGCTTATCTGCAGAGCTTATTGAATCTATTAAAGAAATAGTAGAGAGTAAAAGAGACCTCAATTCCGCATATCGTTTGCTGAGACAGAACTATTATCTGGGTAATAATCCTTGGCCTAATTTCGAAAAGCTAGAGAGACTTTTTAAAAAAGCAAAGTTACTTGAATGGTATGGAGACGTTCATGAATCACCTCGTGTGGATGGTCCAATTGGTGATATAGAGCAAGGAGTTATTAAACACTATACACATCAGGATCTTACAAGCATGCTTAATAAAACAATCCATTGGTCAAAAATTGAAGCGGAGTTACGATATAAAGCTGCGCATCCTAAAATGAGTTGGTGGAGATTTTTTCGAGTTATGACAACTGCATTTTATGATTCATTTGTGAAGCAGAAAGGATATAAGCTCGGTACAGCAGGATTGATTGAAAGTATTTTTCAGTCATATAGTATGTTCATTACATATGCTCGACTTTGGGAAATGCAACAGAAAGATCTAAGATAGTTATTTATCAGATTCAGGTACCCGTTTTACGAAGTTGTTTCTCCAGCCTTTCATTTCTTCTATTGTAAGCTTTTTCTTTGAAAAGCGCAGGAGATATAGAATCTCCAAAAGACCAATTGTATTGACTACTAAAATTACAACGAACCAGTTTCTTTGTTTATAATGAGCTGCGCGCCAAAGTGCTATCCCTTTCCAAATTAATGACCAGATATAGAGAATATAAATTAAGGCATTCTGCCATGCAGCTTCCATAGATGTATCTAATACTAACATGGGGGCTTATGAGTATGCAAGAGATTCAAAAATTGTTACAATCTAGGAATGAGAATAGGTATTTACGATCCGTATCTTGATGATCTTGGTGGTGGTGAGAAGTACATGATGTCTATCGCATCATGTTTAGCCTCTGAAAATGAAGTTTTTGTATTTTGGGATTCAAAGGAAGATTTAGAGGCTGTTGCAAAAAGATTCTCTTTAAATCTTGATAAAGTGAAACTTCATACAAATATTTTCTCTACTACTGTAAGCCAATGGCAGCGTCTTAAAGCAACACATCAATTCGATGTTATTATAGTTTTAAGCGATGGTAGTATCCCTCTAACACTTTCATCGAAGCTATTTTTGCATATACAACAACCTCTTGAAGCAATAGAACCAAATAGCATACTATCACAATTTAAACGACAAAGAATTGCAGGAGTATTTTATAATTCAAACTTTACTAAGCAATATAATAAAAAACTTTTCCCAAACATAAGAGATGCTATCTTGTACCCGCCAGTGAAGCTTCATAATAAAAAGACATCAAAAGAAAATATGATTATACATGTTGGGAGATATAGAGAAATTGAAGGTATTAAGGATGACTATAAGAAGCAACATTTTATGGTAAATACTTTTAAAGAATTGATTAATGATGGTTTGAAAGGTTGGGAATTTATTATTGCCGCTGGTGTACGTAAAGAAGATGAAGAGTCGTTTGACACGCTACAAAAAGAAGCTACAGGTTATCCAATTAAATTTCTCATCAATATTTCCAATGAAAAACTTTTTGAAATTTATCATAGATCAAAAATTTATTGGCATGCATCTGGTTTTGGTGAAGATCTACAGAAAAAGCCTGAGCTTGCTGAACATTTTGGAATATCAACTGTTGAAGCAATGGGTTCAGGATCGGTTCCAGTTGTTATTAATGCTGGGGGACAAACGGAGATTGTTACTGATGGATTAAGCGGATTATTGTGGAATTCAAAAGCGGAATTTAAAGAGAAAACGTTAAAACTTATAAAGAACGAAAAACTACGAAAAAAATTGTCTGAAAATGCTGAAAAAAGAGCATTGGATTTTAGCGCTGAATCTTTTTGTAAAAGTCTTAATACTATTCTTCAAGGAAACATCTAGAGTTATTGTCTTATCAATGATACAATTGTCAAAAGTATAATTCGCTAATGGACCTAACAATTATAATCCCTGTTTTCAATGAAGAAAAAACTATTGCCCAAGTTGTCCGAAAAGTATTTGCAGTAAAACTTCCAGTAAAAACTAAAGAAATAATTATTGTAAACGATGGATCAACTGATGGGACCGCAAAAGCCCTTTCAAAAATTAGAAGTACAAAATCAAATTATAAAATAATTCATCATAAACTAAATCAAGGAAAAGGAGCTGCAGTAAGAACAGGAATTAAAAAAGCAAAAGGCAGCTACATAATTATTCAAGACGCAGACTTAGAATATGATCCTCAAGATATTAAAAAACTGATAGCACTCGTTGCGAGTGGAGATGCACAAGTTGTTTATGGAACCCGTTTAAATCGAATGCCGGATTTTTCAAAAGATGAGAGAACTCTGCGCTTTTTTGCTCATTATATGGGTAATAAGGCATTAAGTCTTATTACCAGTGTATTCTTTGGGAATTGGTTAACTGACATGGAATGTTGTTATAAACTTTTTCCTAAAAAAGCGCTAAAAAATATTACTTTAAAAGCAAGAGGATTTGAGCTAGAACCAGAGATTACCGCAAAACTCCTTAAGCAAGGGCATAAAATAAAAGAAGTGCCTATTTCCACAAATCCTCGAGGCTATGAAGAAGGCAAAAAATTAAATACAGTCCGAGATGGTGTGAAAGCTGTTTGGACCCTAGTAAAATATCGTTTTATTAATTAGTATTAATAGAGAACATATACATGAAAAAGAAGATGTCTCGACCATCTAGTTCAATACTTGACCGTATCTCTACAAAAAAGTCAGTACTTTTTCTATTATGTATCTCTCTTTGTTTATCTCTGTTCTTCTCTTTATTTAAATTTAATGAATCACCTCCTTGTATTAATGCTGATGAAGCGGCTTTTGGATACAATGCATATTCTCTATTAAAAACAGGCGCTGACGAATACGGAAATACGTTACCGGTAAGACTCAAGTCGTTTGGTGACTATAAAATGCCATTATATTCTTACCTTTCAGTTCCATTTATTGCAACGCTTGGTTTAAATGAAGTAGGTGTTCGATCTTTAAATATTTTCATTTCATTGCTTTTCCCATTTGTAGTGTATTTCCTGATAAAAGAGCTATTTGAAAAAAATGAGATCGCTGCAATTGGTGCTTTACTCGTTAGTGTCTCTGTTGCAAAAGGTATTGTTGGCAGGCACGCACATGAAGCGCTACTAGCAGCATTTTTAATTAGTTTGAGCTCGTATTTCTTTATAAAGTTCATTAAGCGAGAATATTTAAGAGATGCTTTATTTTTCAGTGGTAGTTTGTTGCTTTCACTTTTTGCGTACCAATCGAGTAGACTTTTTGCTATCTTTTTCCTTGTTTTTGCTTTTGGGTATTTTATCTACAAGAAAAAGCTTAAAAGTAAGCTTTTGGTAATTGGGCTTATCGTCGTTACAATTGCTATTGGTTCCATTGCAGACTTTATATACAAGCCTACAAGAGTTGAGAATTTACTCTTATTTAATAATCTTGGCTTTAAACTAAAAATTATTGAACTGCGTAATGAGGGTGGATCTCAGATATTCTACAATAAATTAACGGTTGGAGTCAGAGATATTCTTACGAACGAAGTTACATATTTTTCTCCGCAATTTCTTGCACTTAATGGAGATAGCAACCTCCGATTTGGATACAAATCATTGTCTCCGATGACTCTTGTGGAATATATATTCATAGTCATCGGGTTCTACTATTTATTTAAAAATAAACAACGATGGAGATACTTTCTACTAAGTATTGTTCTTGTTTCACCATTGGCCGCTGCGCTTTCTTGGAATGGTGAATCACTCACCAGAACACTCTTTCTTATAGTACCTTTAATTTGTGTAATCTCTTATGGGGTCTATCATGTCCTAAAGAAAGCACGTAAGAATAAATTACTCTTCCCAGTCGTCTCTTTATTAATTGTTGCAGAATTTATCTTTCTATTTTATTCATGGGATTTTTACTTTAATCACTATCCAAAACGTCCAACAAATATTCGCGCTTGGCAATGTGGATATGCAGAAGTAACTAAATATATTAAGGATAACAACAATAAAAGTAAGTTTTATATAACGCAGAAGAATGGTGAGCCGTATATTTTTCTTCTTTTCTACTTACAGTATCCACCAGAAAAATATCAGAAACAGGCTCTCTTGACTGCCGCTGACGAGTATGGTTTCGGTCAAATTGAACGATTTGATAAATACATCTTTAGTACACCTGACAGCGCTTTTAAAGAGAAAAATGTATCTATCATTGGATACCCGGATGATTTCCAATTCAGAAATATAGATACAAATAGGATAAAAAAGATTATAATTGGAAAGGAAGAGATATTCTGGATTTATGAAACTCAATAGAAAATTATTCTTACTTTTATTCTTCGTAATTCTTTTTTTAGGCGCTGTTCTACGTTTCTATCAATTGGGTGCAATTCCAAATTCTCTTGATTGGGACGAAGTATCATTTGGCTACAATGCCTATTCATTACTGCACACAGGGAAAGACGAATATGGAGAAAGTTTACCTGCTACGTTCCGAGCATTTGGAGATTATAAACAACCAGTGTATATGTACCTTGATACAGCTGCTGTTGCAATATTTGGTCCAACTCCTTTTGCAGTGCGCTTCCCGTCCGCATTTTTTGGAACAGCCAGTATAGTTTTTGTTTTCTTATTCGTTTTGGAATTATTTAGAAAATATAAATATACAACAGAGTTAGCACTGCTTTCAATGTTTTTCTTTGCCATCTCTCCCTGGTCAATTCAATTTAGCAGGGGAGCATTTGAAGCGAATGTTTCTTTATTTCTTGTCATCAGTGGTGCATGGTTGTTCCTCAGAGGGCTATTTGTAAAAAAGCCGTGGTATTTCTTTTTATCTGCTTTCTTGATTTCATTAAGTTCATATACATATATTAGTCAAAAGGTCACAATTCCTTTCATATTTATCGCTTTGCTCATTTATGGATGGACCTATTTAAAAAAACGAAAAGTATTTACAACAATACTTATTTTCTTTTTTGTTCTAATGAGCTCACTATGGCTTTTCAATACCAATAGCGTTGCTCGAGGACAAGGTGTATTCTTTGCTAATCAGCAAACGCAGCTCCTTGATTCACCTATTAAACAAATGCAAACAGATCAGAGCAACGGAGATTCACTCGGCGCATTATTTCACAATAGAAGAATTGTTTATGCACAAACATTAATTACTAATTATCTTTCACATTTCAATCCATTATGGATTTATGTACATGGAGATGAAGTAAAACGTCATCATGCACCTGGATTTGGATTGCTTTATTTGGCAACTTTGCCACTACTTCTTTTAGGAATCTACTTTCTCCTTTCAAGACATTTTTCTATAGCATGGCCGTTATTTGTATGGTTTCTAATAGCGCCAATTGCTTCAGCACTTACTTTTGAAGCACCGCACTCATTGCGTAGTTTGATATTCTTGCCAACATGGCACATCTTTGAAGCGGCAGGCGTACTCTTTTTAATACAAATGATTAGAAAGCGTTGGTTGCTTAAACTTGTTCTTTCTGTCTTTGTTGGATTATTCCTGTTCAATTTTGTGTACTATCTCCATCAATATTTTGTACATACAAATACTGATCATCAAAAAGATTGGCAATATGGCTACAAAGAAGCAATTGAATTCCTCCCTCAAGATAGTCATAAAGTTATTTTCTCAAAAAGTTTTGAACAGCCATATATATTCTATCTATTTTATAAACAGTATGATCCTCAAAAATACATAAATAGTGGCGGGTCTGCCCGTATAAGTGAAAAATGTTATACAATAGACAATGCCTATTTCGGAGATTGTATTGAGCAGTTAAAAAGTGGAGATCTTTATATAACTGTTGGTAATGAAAATATATCTAAAGGACAAAAAATGAAGCAATTCAATTATGCGAATGGTGAAACTGCCACAGCAATTTATAAATATGAGTAAAGGCAAAATATCCGTAGTACTCGCTACATATAACGAAGAGAAGAATATAAAAGCATGTTTAGATTCTGTAAAAAGCTTTGCGGACGAGATCATTATTGTTGATGGTTCGTCTTCAGACAAGACAGTTTCTCTTGCAAAGAATTTTGATGCAAGAATTGTTGTCACCGACAATCCCCCAATTTTTCATATTAATAAACAAAAAGCTATCGATATGGCAAAATTTGAATGGATTCTCCAATTAGATGCTGACGAGAGAGTAAGCCCTGAACTTGGATCTGAAATAGTAAAAATTTCTGAAATGACTGATGAGGAAATTGAAGAATATCAAAAGTCTCTTCCAAAACGCACATTATTTCTTCGACATCAAGAATTATTGGAGAAAAGAGACGGCAGAATAGGTACGGTAACTGGACCTTATGCTGCTTTTTTTATACCTCGACTTAACTATTTCCTAGGAAGATATTTGCGATTTGGTGGAGTATACCCGGATGGTGTTATACGATTAATACGTAAAAACAAAGCATATCTTCCTTGTAAGGACGTTCATGAGCAAATGGTTGTTGATGGACGAGTAGGTTGGTTAGAAAATGATCTGTACCATGTTGATTCACCAACATTCGCACGATATTTGCAAAGAAATAGTCGGTATATAGATTTAATAGCGAAAGATCTCGGAGAGAAAGGTCATAACAAAAGCCTAATATCGTCTTTCAATTATCTATTTTTAAAACCCGCGAATTGGTTTTTGCTTACTTATATCCGTCATAAAGGATTTTTAGATGGGTATCAAGGATTTATCTTTTCTCTGTTTTCTGCCCTTCGTTTTCCTCGAGCCTACATGCGCTCAAAAAAAGGCAAATAATAAATTCATGAATTAGGTAGCCTTTTGGACTGAGTTTTTGCTAGAATACAGATGCCTATGAAAATACTCGTAACTGGTGGAGCCGGCTATATCGGTAGCCACATGGTAAAAGTTCTTCTTGAACACGGACACGAAGTGGTAGTGGCTGATAGTCTTGAGAAGGGTTTTCATGATGCATTAGATCCACGCGCTACATTTTACCAAGGGAACTTACTGGAAAAATCTTTTGTTTCCCAAATCTTTTCTGAACATAAGTTTGATGGCGTAATCCATTTCGCAGCCTATATTGCAGTCGGTGAGTCAATGCAACACCCAAACAAATATTTTGAGAACAATATTGATGGTGCACTAAATGTTCTCGAAGCGATGAAGAAAAAGAATATTAACAATTTCATTTTCTCGTCAACAGCAGCAGTATATGGAAATCCTACGAAACTCCCAATTGATGAAGATCATCCAAAGAACCCGGAAAGTCCATATGGTGAAAGCAAATTGATGGTAGAGAAGATATTACAATGGTACCACAGGATGTATGATCTAAATTTTGTTGTACTCCGCTATTTTAATGCCTCAGGAGCATCAACTGATACAAGTATTGGTGAGCGTCATGATCCTGAAACGCATATTATTCCAAATGTCATTCTAGCTGCTTTGGAAGATCGGACGTTTAAACTATTTGGAGATACATATAATACTCCTGATGGAACATGCGTTAGAGATTATATACATGTCCTAGATCTCTGTGAAGCTCATATGTTGTCTCTTGAAAAGCTTTGGAAGTCAGGAGGTGCGGCGTATTACAATGTTGGAACGGGGAGCGGATTTTCAAATAAAGAGATAGTTGAGATGGTTAAAAAAGTTAGCGGTAAAGATATCCCAACAGAAATTGTAGAGAAGAGACCAGGGGATCCTGATCAGTTGATAGCCGATGCAACTAAAATCAAATCAGAACTTGGATTTAGTCCGAAATATTCAGATCTTGAGACAATTGTTAAAACAGCATGGGAATGGCACAAAAAGCTGAAGAGTTAAGTAGAATTGTAATGAAAGATGAGAGTTGCATTAGATGTATCCCCTTTACATACAGGACATAAGATACGAGGCGTTGGCTTCTATCTTGAACACCTCAAAAATTCTCTCCAAAAATATTACCCCGAACACGAATATATATATTTTACAAACGAGAAAGAGTTAGATGGATCTATCGATATAGTCCACTATCCGTATTTTGATCCATTCTTCTTATCGCTACCATTAATAAAAAAGTATAAAACGATTGTGACAGTACATGATCTGACTCCAATTATTTTCCCGGAACATTTTCCTGTTGGAGTAAAAGGTGGACTACGTTGGCAAATGCAAAAAATGAATCTTAAAAAAGTAGATGCCATAATTACCGATTCGAATTCTTCTAAAAAAGATATTGTAGAAATCATCAAAATCCCAGAGAAGAAAGTATCCGTTACTTATTTAGCAGCAGGTGAGGAATTTAAGCAGATAAATAAGCTGACAGAAAAGGTCATTCATAAATATTCTCTTCCAGAAAAGTTTGTACTGTATGTTGGAGATGTAACGTGGAATAAGAATTTACCTAATTTTGTCAAAGCAGTTAAGCAGAAAGATTTACCGCTTGTAATGGTAGGTAAAAGTTTAGCACAAAAAGATTTTGATAGAACAAATCTATGGAATAGAGATCTTGTCGAGGTACAGCAACTTGCTGCTGACGATTCAAATATTTATATCTTAGGTTTTGTACCAACAGAAGATTTGGTCGTCCTTTATAATAATGCAACTGTTTTTGTGATGCCATCAATCTATGAAGGGTTCGGATTACCTGTTGTAGAAGCAATGCAATCTGGCTGCCCAGTCGTTACAACAGAAGAAGGATCTCTTCCCGAAGTCGCAGGAGATGCTGCGTATTATGTCGATAAAAATGACATCGATAATATTGCTTCTGGATTAGAAAAAGTATTTTACGATAAAAACCTTCAGAAAGAACTTTCAAAAAAAAGTTTGAAACAGGCGGAAAAGTTTAATTGGAAAAAGACAGCAGAGCAGACTATTGCAGTATATAATAGTGTTTTAAAATAGTATGAAAGAAAAGGCATTAAAACTTATTAAACATCCCCTCATTTATGGAAGCACAATCGTAGTTGTTGGTAATGTCGGTGCAAATTTCTTTAATTTTCTTTTCAACCTTTTTATGAGTCGTAATTTGTCGGTTGCTGATTATGGCATCCTTGCAAGTATTACAACATTGGTAGGATATCCAGCTTTAGTTGGAACAGCATTGATTCCTATGGTCGTACGGTTTGCTGGAACATATTTTGCAAAAAATCAACTTGCTATGGTGAAGGGTTTATATTTAAAGATAGTAAAACCTTTATTAATTGTAGGAGCAGTTGTTACCGCACTACTATTTATCTATGTTGAACAAGTCGGCGCATTTTTTCATATTAAGGATGAATCTCTTTTGGCTATTGCGGCGGCAACAATTTTCTTTAATTTATTATCGGTAATAAATATTGCTTTTCTTCAAGCAAAATTAGCATTTACTTCTCAAGTTGTCCTTAACATTGTTACAGCAATACTAAAGTTGTTAATCGGTATTGTCTTAGTATACCTAGGATATGCCGTAGGTGGAGCTGTCATTGCACTTTTTGTTACAGTCTTTGCATTCTATCTCCTGGGATTCTATCCGCTTCGAACAATTTTTGAAAAGAGTTTGAAAACACCGCATATAGATACCAAGGAATTATACTCATATGGAGTTCCTTCCGCACTGGCATTTTTTGGATTAACTTCGCTTCTATCTACAGACTTGCTATTGGTAAAACATTTATTTAATCCCGAACAAGCAGGTGTTTATGCAGGCGTTGCTCTTGTTGCGAAAGTTATTTTTTATATTTCGTCTCCGATAAGTTCAGTAATGTTTCCACTCATTGTACAAAAGCATAGTAAAAATGAGAATTTCACCAGTACATTTATTCTATCGTTGATCTTAGTTCTAAGTTTTTCTCTGCTTCTCACTTTGTTTTATTTTCTTTTCCCTAACTTTACTATTTTATTTTTCCTTAAAAAGGTTGAATACTTAAGCCTTGCTCCGCTCCTCGGTTTATTTGGGCTTTTTGTGTCTATCTATTGTGTCCTTGCTATTATAGTTAATTTTTATCTATCGATAAAAAAGACAATAGTTTATATTCCCATATTGCTTGCAGCGTTATTGCAAGGAGTGCTCATCTACTTATTCCATGATAGCTTTCATCAAATAGTGATGATTTCTTTTGTTATAGTGCTTTTACTTGTTTTAGGTCTTTTGTTATACTATCCCCATGCAACAAAAAAGTAATTTTGGTATAAAACTTCTCTCAGTAGTAGTCCCCGCGTACAAGCAAGAAAAAACAATTACTCAAGATATTAAGAATATAATGAAAGCGCTAAATGCTTTAGAAATAAACTATGAACTTATTGTTGTTGTTGATGGAATCTCAGATAACACTTACGAAAATGCATTAAAAGCAAAATCTTCAAACGTAAAAGTACTCGCATATAAAGAAAACCAAGGGAAAGGTCATGCTATACGATATGGAATGATTCACGCAAAAGGTGATGTAGTCGGATTTATTGATGCAGGAATGGACATAGATCCAATCGGATTTTCGATGTTACTTAACCATATGCAATGGTATAACGCGGATGTCATTGTTGGCTCTAAGCTGCATTCAGCTTCGAAAGTCAATTATCCATTCTACAGGAAAATTTTATCATGGGGATATCGATTCTTCACAAGAATGTTATTTGGTTTTAAAGTCAGAGATACACAGGTTGGCTTAAAATTTTTTAAACGCGATGTTATAAAAGCAGTGCTACCAAGATTATTAGTAAAAACATATGCATTTGATATTGAAATTCTTGCTGTTGCATATGCACTCGGATATACAAGAATATATGAAGCCCCAGTAGAAATTGATTTTAAAACTGGAGCATCAACAATATCTTCTCGGAGGCTATGGAAGATTATCATAATGATGTTATGGGAGACCGTTACAGTATTTTATAGACTTCACATTGTTCATTACTATACAAAGCATCAGAAAGATATTACCGCCACTGATCCAAATATTAATGTAAGGAAAAGTTGAAATAACTTGTATTGAGAAAGTGTTGTTGTGTTTTATTGCTTTACAAAACAAGTAAAATATTTTATATTGATTAAATTACTTGTATGATTAGGCTAATCAAATCTACATTTCATAACGAAAAACAAACAAAAAAAGAACTAGAAGCTTTTATTAAAAACACAGATATCCTCAGTTTCGGACCTGAATGCGAAAAATTTGAAAGAAAGTTTGCTAAATGGCAAGGTCGTAAGCATTGTATTTTCCTCAATAGTGGAAGCTCTGCAAACTTAGCTATAATCCAAGCCTTACTTAATCTTGGAAAGATAAAGATTGGAGACAAAGTTGGGTTTTCAGCACTTACCTGGTCTACAAATGTTATGCCATTGATTCAGTTAGGTTTAGAAGCTGTGCCAATCGATGTTGAGATAGATACCTTAAATGTTTCAAGTGATAAATTAATAGAAAGTTTAGAAAAAAATAATATAAAAATGTTATTTCTGACAAATCTGCTTGGTTTTTGTGATGATTTAGAAAAGGTTAAGAAAATTTGTGACGAAAAGAAAATTATTCTGGTTGAAGATAATTGCGAGTCTTTGGGTTCTGTCCATAAAGGGAAAAAACTAGGAAACTATGGTCTAGCAAGTACATTTTCTTTTTATGTTGGTCATCATATGTCAACAATTGAAGGTGGAGCTGTTTGTACAGATAGTGAACAATTAGCAAGTATGCTGAGACTCGTTCGTGCTCATGGTTGGGATAGAAATTTGGATGAACAGAAGCAACTTAAGCTACGAAGTAAGCATAAAGTTAACTCTACTTTTTATTCACGATATACTTTCTATGATTTGGGTTATAATCTCCGACCGACAGAAATTAATGGCTTCATCGGGAATACACAAGTTCCTTATTTAAGTGAGATTATTAAGAAACGAAATGAGAATTTTCTTCTTTTAGCAGATGCTATTTATACTCAGAGTGATAAATATTATCCTATCCGGTTTGACCATATGGAGTTTGTATCTAATTTTGCTGTTCCAGTCATATGTAAATCCACAAAGATACGCGATGAATTGGTTAATAAATGCAATGGAAAGGTTGAAATTCGTCCTATTGTTGGTGGTGATATGACTCGACAACCTTTCTTTTCAAAGCACATTAAGAAGAAATACCTTAAAAATTCAAATGCATATTTAATTCATGAACAAGGTTTATACTTTGGTAATAATCCGGAATTGACCAAAGAGGAAATCAAAACTATACTAAATATATTCGCATAATTATGGAATTTTGGAAAAATAAAAAAGTATTAGTAACGGGAGGAGCTGGTTTTATCGGCAGTCACGTCGTTGAGAAACTCGTTGCAAGAGGGGCAACAGTTACTGTTTTGGATAATTTACAAAATGGTAAAGCAGAAAATTTAGACAGTGTAAAAGACCAGATTATTTTTATTCAGGGAGATTGTATGAATACTGCAGATGCAGAAAAAGCATGTAACGGGCAAGAAGTAGTCTTAAATCTAGCAGCACGTGTCGGGGGAATTGAATACAATCGAACACATCAAGCAACAATGATGCGTGATAATTTACTCATCGGTACAGTCATGCTTGAAGCTGCGCGTAAGTCCGGAGTTGAGCGCTTCCTCGTCGTTTCTTCAGCATGTGTCTATCCGCGGAATGTTTCAGTCCCTGCTCCTGAATCTGAGGGCTTTCTGGACGAACCGGAACCAACGAATGGAGGATATGGTTGGGCAAAACGTATGGCAGAGAAACTAGGTATGTATTATGCTGAAGAATTTGGAATGAAAGTTGGAATTGTTCGTCCATATAATTGCTACGGTCCGAGAGATCATTTTGACCCTAAATATTCTCACGTTATCCCTGCGTTAATCAAAAGAGTATTTGACGGTGAAAATCCAGTAAAAGTATGGGGAACAGGCAATCAAACACGAGCATTTCTATACGTAGAAGATTTCGCAGAAGGGATGATCCTTGCAATCGAAAATTATCCAGTTCCAGATCCAATTAATATTGGCACTGATGATGAAGTCTCTATCAAAGATTTAGTTAAGAAAATTATTGATATGAGTGGAGTAAAAACAGAAATAGAATTTGACACATCTAAACCAGACGGAAGTCCACGAAGAAATAGTGATAATACAAAAGCCGTAAAACATGTTAATTTTCATCCTCAGATGCCTCTGGATGAAGGCTTAAAGAAGACTATTGAATGGTACAAAGAAAATAAATCAAAGGATATAAAATAATGAATGAGAGAAAAATTGTTTAACACCTACTATTTCTTCATTGGCACTGAAGCTGAATTAATCAAACTCGTCCCTGTCCTCAAAGAATTTGAAAAAAGAAAAATTAGTTATAAGATTATTGCTTCAGGTCAAAATGATATTAAAAAGAGCGTCCTTTTAACACTTTTAAAAAAAGGTCAACCTGATATTATCCTTTTTGATGGTAAGATTACCCAAACTGCAGTTGGGCTTCTTTCATGGTTCTTCATAACGCTTTTTAAATCATTTGGGAAATTACGACAAGAATTCAAAGATGTTAATAAAAATACAACAGTAATGTTTGTACATGGAGATACTGTCTCCACTGTGATGGGTGCACTTATCGCGAAGCGGTATGGTTTAAAGATAGCTCATGTTGAGGCTGGTTTGCGATCATTTAACTATTTCCATCCTTTTCCAGAAGAGATTGACAGGGTTATTACTTCTCAATTAACAGATATTCACCTATGTCCTAATGAATGGGCTGTTAATAATCTTAAGAATAAGAGCGGGTTAAAAGTTAATACGGGCCAGAATACCTTATTGGATAGTCTAAATATGGTCATAAATACAAAAGTTCAATCAAAACTGTTGGATCGTATTAAGAAAGAAAAATATTTCCTTTTTATTATGCATCGTCAGGAGAACCTGTTTAATGATCAACTCGTTGAATTGTTGATTGATAATGTTATTGCACACGCGAAGAATATGAAATGTGTTTTTGTAATGCACGCTCCTACGATACTTGTCTTAGAAAAGAAAGGATTAATGCAAAAGCTTAAAGCACATAAAAATATTATTCTTAGCGAAAGATTGAGTTACGTGGAATTTATGAAAGTAATTGATGGATGTCAATTTATTGTAACGGATGGAGGAAGTAATCAGGAAGAATCATATTATTTTGGTAAACCATGTCTTATTCTTCGTTCAGCAACTGAGCGTATTGAGGGCTTAAATCATAATGTAGTTCTTAGTAAGAATAATTTTGATGTAATAAAAGATTTTTTTAAGAATTATAAAAAATATGCAAAAAAACCGATTAATCCCAAACAGCGTCCAAGTGAAATTATTGTGAATACGGTAACTAAATAATATGAATACTCTAATTCCTTTGCAGTGGGATTCCAATTTTTTTAATTTTAATGTTGCGAAAATTGATGCAAAAGATTTGAACGAAGAAGCTCTTAACAATATAGTAATGAAAGCGAAGGAAGAAAAAGTTGATTTAGTATATGCTTTTGCAAACCCTAAAGACATAGACTCAAACAAAAGCTTGCAAAGTGTTGGAAATCTTATTGACGAAAAAGTTACATATGTTACATCCGTTAATGATGATAAGTTCTCAAAAGACCCTCAAATTCATGAGTATAAAGATAAATTGGCAACGGAGGCCTTAATTACACTCGCATTACAAAGCGGTGTGTATTCCCGCTTCAGAAGAGATAATCATTTTACTGAAGAACAATACAAGCGTTTATACACAACATGGCTCACTAATTCCTTAAATGGCAAAATTGCAAGTAATGTTCTTGTATACGTGTTAGATGGTAAAGAGGTAGGTTTTATTACTCTTAGTGTGAAAAATAAAAGAGGTGACATAGGTTTACTTGCAGTTGATGAGAAACAGCGCGGAAAACATATAGGGAAAAAATTGATGCATGCGGCCTTTGCAGCATTTCAGACTATGGGTATTGATACTATCCAGGTAGTGACCCAAAAAAATAATATTGGAGCCTGCGCATTTTATGAAAAAATAGGTTGTACAGTAGAAAGTGTTGAAAACGTTTACCATATCTGGTTATAATCAAGCAACATATGAAAATCCCATTTAATAAACCTTATCTTACCCATAAAGAAATGGGATATATCAGCCATGCACATTCTTTGGGGCAACTTTCAGGGGATGGGTACTACACAAAACTTTGTCATAAATGGATTGAAAAACATACCGGAACAACAAAAGCACTTCTTACGCATTCTTGTACAGGTGCTCTTGAAATGAGTGCTTTGCTTGTAGATCTACAACCTGGTGATGAAGTCATTATGCCCTCTTATACATTCGTTTCTACAGCCAATGCAATTGCTCTTCGTGGAGCTATTCCCGTCTTTATTGATATACGAGAAGATACGCTAAATATAGATGAAAAGCTCATTGAACAAGCTATTACAAAGAAAACAAAAGCTATTATGGTTGTACATTATGCGGGTGTCGGTTGCGAAATGGATACAATTCTAAAAATAGCGAAGAAGCATAAACTTTATGTTATTGAAGACGCAGCACAAGGCTTTGATGCAAAGTATAAAGGAAAGCATTTAGGGACAATTGGAGATATGGGAACATATAGTTTCCATGAGACAAAAAACGTCATCTCTGGAGAAGGCGGTGCATTGCTCATTAATAATGCAAAGTTTAGTGATCGTGCTGAAATAATTAGAGAGAAAGGTACAAATCGAAGCCAGTTTCTGCGTGGACAAGTAGATAAATATACATGGGTAGACATAGGTTCTTCATACCTTCCTGGAGAGATAGTTTCAGCGTTCTTGATGGGGCAGTTAGAAAATTCGAAAGATATTCTCAAAAATAGAATAAAACTCTGGGATCTCTATCATGAATCCTTAGAAGATCTTGAAAATGAAGGTTTTATTCGACGACCTATTGTGCCAAAAGATTGCGAGCATAATGCTCATATGTATTACATTTTACTTAGAGATCTAGAAACAAGACAAAGATTGATTAAAACGCTTAAAAATAAAGATATACTTTCCGTTTTTCATTATATTCCTCTGCATTCATCTCCAGCAGGGAAAAAGTATGGGAGAGTTTCAGGCACTATGACAAATACTGATTCCACTGCTGATAGATTATTGCGTCTACCTCTATTTTATGAAATGCAAGAAGATCAAGTAAAAACAGTTATTGATTCCCTTAAAAAATTTTTTAAGAGTGAGCAGGATTAATTCTCACTATGTCAAAAAGCACAATTGAACTTTCTATTATTATTGCTACATTTAACTCCGAACATATACTTCCAAAAGTATTAGATTCTATAAAGAAGCAAACATTCCCTCAAAATAAATTACAAATTTTATTGATTGATGGTGGTTCCACTGATGGTACATTTAAAATCGCCGAAAAATATAAATGTATCGTTATTAATAATCCTAAGACAGATCCTGTAAATGCGAAGTTCTTGGGTTATACCCAAGCACAAGGTACATACTTACTTTATTTAGACCATGATGAAGTAATTGAGAATCCAAGAAGTTTGGAGAAGAAGATTCAAGTGTTTAAGGAAAATGAGAATGTTAGAGCGGTAATAGGAAGTGGATATAAAAATCCTAAAGGATATCCATTCATAAATAACTATATAAATGAATTTGGTGATCCGTTCTCTGCATATATTTATAATTTGTCGAAAGATGCGCGCTTCTTTCTTAAGCAGATGATAAAACGATATGGTTTCATCGCTAATAAAAAAGACTATACAATTTTTAATCTTACCAATGTCCAGCAGATGCCAATTATTGAATTAGTTGCTGGAGGAAGCATGTTTGACGGTAATTATATGAAAAAGCATTTTACTGAGACGAAAAACGATATAAGATTAATTCCCCATTTTTTTTACTTAATGAATTCTAAAGGTGCAGACATTGCTTTAACCAAAAATGATGCACTTTTTCATTATTCCTCAGATACATTAGGAAAATATTTAAACAAGATTCGCTGGAGAGTAAAGAATAATATTTATCATGTATCTGAAATGGGAGCTTCAGGGTTTACTGGGAGAGAACAGTATTCTTCAAATGCTTTGCAATATAAGAAATATTTATTTATTCCATATGTATTCACCCTAATTGTTTGTTTCTTTGATGCAATAAAACTTTGTGTTACCAGAAAAGATATCCGTTATTTAATCCATGTCCCACTGTGCATTTTTACTGCAAGTCTTATCATTTATCATACTGTCATGCATGCATTTGGTTATAAACCCGATTTAAGAAGTTACGATGAATCAAAATCGATATCAACAGAAAAGTAGTTTTTTGAAAAAGATTACTAACGTTATAGATGGACAAAATAAAGTCCAGCAATTTGTTAGTGTATCGATAATAGGATTTCTTATCTATCTTATTCTTACTCTCCTAATATTCCACCATCGTTTGCCCTTCCTAGATACTCGTTATGCAATGCCAGATATTGATACTGATGGAGGACTTTGGTATCAATGGTTCCTTGTTTTTCTTGAACAGAAAAAGGAGCTTTATGAAATTACTGATTACATTGGTTTTCCATTTGGATTTGATATTACATTTAAACCCTTTGAAACATTGATTTATTCAGTACACATTGCCCTGCTAAAAATGTTTGGTTTCTCATGGCAAAATCTTATTTTAATAACTAATATTTCTTCGTTACTGGTCTACCCATTAGCTGCAATAAGTGCTGCATGTTTATGTTTTTACCTCACAAGAAGTTATATGGGCAGTTTCGTTTGCGGGCTTATTTATGCTTTTTCTTTTAGCTTCGTTTTGGCAGGGAGAGGGCAAATGTCCATTAACCACATTGAGTTTATACCGTTATACTTTTTAAGTCTGTTTTACTTCCTTAATAGGAAAAGCATAGTCTCTTTAGTTCTTTCTGCATTTGTATTTAGTATTACCTTTAATGCAGATGCTTATTACGCATTTTTCTGTGGTCTCATATCTATAGTTATTGTTCTTTTTTATCAAAAGGAGAGTATTTTATCAAAGATAAGAACTATTGGAGTCTATTATGGAGCGCTTCTTGTCTTGCTCGTTTTACTTAACTTAAATTTCATAATTTCCAATATATTACTTTTTGACCATCAATACTTAGTCCAATCGGGTCGGGTCACTAATTATAGAAATGAGTTATTACCATTAAGCTTTTATTTTAGTCTTCCTGAAACAAGCATCATCATTTACTTATTTAATAAATCGTTTTCTTACTTTGGTGCACTGATTCCAATAATCCTAATTATTGGTTTATTCTTCCAATTTAAAAATAGGGTATATAAAACTTTATTCTTCTGTGCTTTGATAGCTGTTATATTATCAGCATATACGCCATTATTCTATTGGCTGAACCAGTTGTATTTTCATTACTTTGGAATGTTTAGAAGTGTTGCAAGAATGTACCATGTGGTCTATCTATTCCAAGGATTAATGATAGGGGTATTAATAACTCAGATTGCAGGCAAGA
The DNA here is from genome assembly GCA_965230895.1 of uncultured Gammaproteobacteria bacterium. GTDB lineage: Bacteria > Patescibacteriota > Microgenomatia > Levybacterales > UBA12049 > JACDET01. The sequence continues at coordinate 771,738 of OZ246394.1, read as the reverse complement.
AGAAGATATTGATAAGTTTGTTATTAGCATTTTTTGTAGTAGCGATTGGGTTAAATCATGATGCAAGTTGGAAGATGTATTCTGATTTTTCCAAGATAGCAAAACTTTATGAACCAATAAAAGAAAATTCCTCAATTAAAGTTATTGCACCATATCCTGTTGAGTTAGATTTTGTTGATTACGGAAATCCGCGTACCTATCAATTACTTGGACAAATAGTTCACAATAAGAAAATCGTAACAGGAGCAAGTCCGTTCTCCAAAGAATCAATTGAATATCAAAAAAAGATTAAAGATATATCAAGTCAAGACACAATAGATCTGCTTGTAAAGTATAATGTAGACACAATCATTATTTATAATAATTTACTGCCTAATAGTCTAGAAATTAATAAGACGCTTCTTAATAATGAACGATTAAAGTTTGTAGGAAGGTACACTCAACCAATAGATAGTGATTATGTTACTTCCAATAACAAATCGAGAGACATTTCTGTATATCAGATAAAAGAAGTAGTAAGCCGTCCGCCTAAAAATATTTTTACAATAGAAAACGGTAACGTCTATACAAAAAAGATTTCTCAATATCAATATGAAATTTTTGTTCCAAATATCAACCCAGAAACAGTTATAGTCTTTGATCAGCCATTCTCTGATAAGTGGCAAATATACAATGGAAGCCAAATGACATTTAATACTCTAGCAATTCCGAGTATTGCTCCTTTAGAAGCTGAACATATAACAATCAATGATTATGCGAATGGTTGGAAAATTAAAAATATTGATGCAAATAGCTCCTTAAAAGCTACGGTTCTATTTACGCCATCGATCTATATACAAATTAGCTCGTTAATTAGAAATATTGTTTTGATATGTCTTGCTATTTACTTTATAATGTATTTTTGGAGATTAAAGAATAAAAATACTCTATGAGGCACATAAAACGACTTTTCAATAATCAACTTTTTACAATCATCTTTTTCTTTCTTGTATACTCTGCATTAACTGCTATCATCTTTTATAACAAGCTACCTCATATAAATACTTACTATGGAATGCCGGACGTTGACGCAGATGGAGGACTTTGGTATCAATGGTATTTGATTCATATCCAATCTGAGGGATATCTTTACTACATTAATCAGTTTTTCTCTTATCCCTTCGGATTTGACATAACTTTTATGCCATTTAGGAATTTGGTCTATGTCTCTCAGGCATTTATTATGCAATATATAATCGGTTTTAATTGGAATAACTTAATCCTCTTAACAAACATCTCTTCTCTCATTACATATCCCTTATCAGCAATTGGGGCTTATTTATTTTGTTATTATCTCACAAAAAATAAAGCAGCAAGTTTTTTGGCGGGCATTATTTTTAGTTTCTCTTTTTATCATGTGCATATGGCAAGAGCTCAACTATCAGTCAATCATATTGAGCTCATCCCGTTTTATTTCTTATCACTAGTATATTTCTTAGATAGAAAGACAGTGTTTAGCTTGCTACTCTCTTCAGCGACTTTTGCATTGCTGTTTAATACAGATGCTTATTATGCATTTTTCTCAGGGCTACTTTCTCCACTTATCTTTTTTGCTTATAAAAGAGAGTCATTAATTTCCAGTTTAAAAAGCGCATGTATCTATTATCCAGTTTTATTACTCGTTTTAATTGCATGCAATTTTAACTTCTTTGTGACAAACTTCTACCTATTCAATAGTGAGGCCGCAGTTGCTACAGGTAGAAATTCTATCGCAAAGAACGAATTACTCAGTATTCTCTATTATTTCTCTCCACCTGAATACAGCATGCTAAAAACATATATTCCGTATATAGGGAATATCTTATATGTAATAGTACCTTTAATTGTTTTTTGTGGGCTTGTATTCTTGCGAAGAACAAGTATTCAAGTTGCTATATTATGTTGTTTCCTCGGTGCACTTATCTTATCAGCATATTCACCTTATACATATTGGATCAATGAAATTTATTTTAAGTATTTCGGAATTTTTAGAGGGGTGGCTCGTATGGTTTTGTTGGCCTATTTATTCTTAGGGATATTGTTTGGGCTTGCAATTCATGGTTTTATGCAAAGCATGTACTACAGGAAGTTACACCAAAACTACAAAGTTATACTGTTCTCAATCTTAACGCTTGTCTTGGTTGGCAACTCGCTAAACGTTGATCAATCTTGGTGGCGCTTGAGTAATTTTTCTAAGGAAGTACAACTTTATCAATCAATCAAAGATAATGAGGATATTCATGCCATTGCTACGTATCCAATGACTCAAAATGATGTTGTCACTGGATGTCCTGAAACATATCAATTAAAAGCCCAGATTGTTCATAATAAAGCGTTTGCATGTGGAGCAAGCCCTTTTGATCCTTATGCGCAAGCGCATTATGCAAAGATAAGTGATATAACCAAATCAAGTACAATTGATTATTTAACAGATCATAATATTGATACAATCATGATCTATAACAATCTGCAAAACAATTCAGCCCAAATAAATGCTCAATTAGCTAAAGATAATCGCTTGGTATTTGTTGGACATCTCCAAGGAACGCCAGATTCAGGCTATATATCTACAACTGATAAAGCTCGAGATATAAACGTCTATCAAATCAAAAAAGTCGTAGAAAACAATAAAGTTCAAAAGCCCTTAATAAGTATTTCTGATAAAAATGCAGAGATCACTTATGAAAAGGTATCACCAGCAAGATATACTGTTGATGTAAAGCATGTTTCTCAAAAATCTCAAATCATTTTTGATAATCCATATTCTGAGAAGTGGGAAATGTATTTAGGGGATACAAGAAATCTACATGAGACACAATTTTTCTTGAATAAGGATATCTTAAAAACTCATATGCGATATAATGAATATCTCAATGCTTGGGTAATTGATGTAGATAAACTAAAAAAAGAATATCCAAACCAAATAACTATAAACTCTGATAAAAGTGTAAGCTTTACTGCGACAATATTCTTTGCTCCTCAGGCCGTTTTCGCATTTGGAGATATAATAAGTTTATTTACATTTGCTGTAATAACCTTATACTTTATAATACATTTATTCTATGCAAGATATAAAAAATAAAGAAATAATAATTTTAGCGCATGTTTTAACGACTGTTCCTGCGCAGGATCTAAAAGAGTATTTCCTGAAAAAGAAAGTAAAAAGACTTTTGTATATGGGGCATCCACTTTTTTTTGTTAAAGATCGTCCAGGACCGGTTTTTGAGCTTTATGAAAAAGGAACACTGGTCAAACAGATACAATATAAAAACATACAATTACCAAGTATTATTCAATATATAAAAGACGTTTTACTCTCTATCTATTGGGTCTTTAAAGCGGGTGGAACTTGGGATCTCATAATTTCACTCGATAATCTTAATACATTCACAGGACTTATCTTAAGAACATTAGGGAAGTTGAAAAAAGTTATATATTATACGATCGACTTTGTACCGAAACGCTTTGATAATCAATTACTTAATTCGATCTATCATAGCCTTGAAAAATTTGCTGTTCGTTATGCAGATGCAACCTGGATATTAACCGACCGTGTTGCAGAAGGAAGAGAACAACTGCTTGGGATGAACAGAAAAATTTTTAATAGGCAACTAATCGTTCCTATAGGTATCTGGTTTAATCGAATTAAGCGAAAGGAGTTTAAGGAAGTAAATCCTCATACACTTGTTTATGCAGGAGGGTTGGCTCCTCATCAAGGTATACAACTTGTTTTAGATGCTATTCCACTCATTGTTAAACAAATTCCTGACTTCACATTTAAAATTATTGGGATGGGTTCATACGAAGGTGAACTCAAAAAACAATCAAAAAAATTAAAAATAGATAAGTACGTTGATTTTTTGGGATATATGGAAAAGCATGAAGATGTGGAAGAAATATTGGCATCCTGTGGTGTCGCAGCTGCAATGTATAGTGAAGAACTTGCAAGATGGTCCTATTATGCTGATCCCTCCAAAGTGAAAACATATATTGCTACAGGATTACCAGTCATTACAACTTCCTTGACACAGATATCTGAAGAGTTAACGAAGAGAAATTGTGGTTTGGTATCAGCATATGATAAACAAGCATTTGCTGATGCAACAATTCTAATTATGAAAGATAAAAAGAAATATAAAAGTATGAGAGAAAATGCAATTAAATATGCTCAAGAATTTGAATGGGATAATGTCCTTACCAAAGCATTGGGAGAACTATGAAGGTAAAAAAAATATCTCAGCACATAGGAGGGGCAAGTAAAGCCTTATTTGCAAATAGAATCATCGCAAATATTATCATTCCTGGGATACTGCTTCTGATAGGGTTTGGACTTTCTGTCTTTTCTTCACTTACGCATAATGCAAGTTATACGATTCTTCCCTATGAACATAAGAGTTCATATACAATATCTCCAAGTCAAGGAGAACTCTATGCAAAACAAACGATCAAAGGAGAATTTAAAGCAGAAGAAAATAATTTAGGTGCAGTTGCTGTGCGACTCCATAATTATAATAAAGAACATGAAGAAATTGGAATATTAAAAAAGCAAGATGATACGATTGTATTCCGCTTAAAAGAAAAGAATGATCAGAAATGGATTTATGAACAAAAATATTCTGGAGGCCAATTCTTAGAGCTTGTTCATTTTCCATTTGGCTTTCCACCTATAACTAATTCTCAGGGGAAAAATTACCAATTTGAAATAATCTCTCTTAACGGACAAAAAGGAAACGCTTTAACTTTAACTGACAAACAACCTATTATTGTGTCTCTGTACCAATTTAATAAAGGTGAGTTGGTAAGTAATACGCCGCTGCTAACTCATTTCATAATACAAAAGGTTCTATATGCATTCTCACATATAGAATTTTATCTAATTGTATTTATTTTTCTTTTACCTTTTATCTTTTATTATCTTTGGAGAACATTTTTAGGAGAAATTATAAGTAAATATTACAATCGGCAGACAAAAAAAATTAGTAAATCCACAGCTCAGGTTACAGGGTTAAAAGTTTTAGGAAGAGCAATTGAAGAGCTTACCATTTTTGATGTACTTATTGGATTATGTCTACTTTTTGATATCCTTTTTATTGAGAATTTAAATATCCTTGTAACCTTGACAGTATTAATGCTTTGGTTATTTAATTGTATTGTAAATAAATATAGGAGCAAAGCAAGTTTTGTATTAGTTGTGGGGTTACTTTTAATTTCTATTTTTGTGTCATTTGGTCATTATCAAAACCTAGTAGAAAGGATAGCATTTTGGATACTTTTATTTACTGCATTTGGTGCAGTACAAGCACTATTTGAGCATAAATACACAAAAATCTAAGTATGATTTTTATTGCTTTACCTGTTTTATTTATTACTTTGTTTGTAACCCACAATTGGTTCGTTCCAGGTTTTCTCGCAGGTTATGATTCTCTGTTTTATTTTAAAGAATCGTATAGTTTATATTCAGTCTATCCATACGCTTGGAGTACTATGCGAGATTCAGGGCTTGGCGGTACGTTCATTCCATTACTTTGGGGATATGCGAGTAATGGCGTTGCGATGGGGATTGGAAATATATTTGGCTTAAGTTGGGATCTCGTAGATAAAGTTGTTTTCTATTTTCCATTTCTTATCCTTTCTTTTGTTTCTGCTTGGTTTTTTGCACAGAAAACACTTGTATCAAAATCTTTCGCTTTATTAGCAAGTTTCATTTATACAATTAATTCCTATATTTTGATGATTGTATCAGGTGGTCAGGTTCATTTTGCTCTAGCATATGCAATCACGCCAATAGTTGTATATTTCTTTCTATCGACTATTAATCAAATAAGTTTATTATCATCAAAAAAGATAAGAATAAAAGAAATATTGAGCCCTTCTTTAATTGCTGGAGTATGTTTAAGCTTGCAAATGAGCTTGGATATTCGTGTGGGATATGTTGCGCTCGTAGCTGTTATCATTTATTTGCCCTTTGTGCACGAAATTATCTCTGGGTTTGTTTTCAAAAAGTTTCTTTTGCTTATCCTTTTTACATGTATAATTCCATTTTTGTCTACTGCTATCATTTTGGCATTTTGGACAATGCCAGCATTCTTTGCAGGCGGTGGATCTGTCTCTCAATTAGATGGTGGTTATGTAATAGGGAATGAAAGCGTTAAATTTTTGAGTTTTGCAAAATTCGAGAATACAATTTCTTTATTGCATCCTAATTGGCCGGATAATATTTTTGGGAAAGTAGGATTTATGAAACCGGAATTTTTGGTTCTACCACTCTTAGCATATTCTTCAATGCTTTTTATCGACAGCAAAGATAAAGCGCGAAAAAAGTACATTCTTTATTTTGCACTAGTAGGAATTTTAGGAGCATTCCTCGCAAAGGGTGCTAACGATCCATTTGGAGATGTCTACCTATGGTTATTTAATAATCTACCAGGATTTAATGCTTTCCGGGATCCTTCGAAATGGTATATCTTAATAGCACTTGCTTATTCAGTTCTTATTCCATACGCTATTGAAAAAATTTATATAGTTTTAAATAAGAAGAAATATGAAAATACTAAATAAACTTTTGCCATGGCTGTTTTTGTTGGGAGTCTTTCTGTATTTTGTATTCCTATTAAAACCTGCTTTTACCGGAGAGTTTACTGGAACACTTAGAAATTCTCAATTGCCAAACGAATACGTCGAGCTTAAAGATTTTCTCTCAAGACAAAATGCATTTTACCGGGTTTTATGGATTCCAGCATCGCCACATTACGTCTATATGTCTGAGAAGCATCGTTCTATCTCTGCACAAGAATTATTTAATGCTCCTAATCAAGATGCAGTTCTTAAATACTTAGAAAGAAAGGATACCGAAAAATTCCTCAGTGAAGCAAGTGTTAAATATGTTATTGTTCCATTTGATTCTGAAAAGCAGATCTTCAACACTGACAGGCAATATGATGAGAAACAATATCTCTCAGTAGTAGCAACTATTGACAGGATCAAATGGTTAAAGAGGGTAAAAACGTATGGGAAGATAGTTGTTTATGAACTCAATAATCCTAAAGATCACTTCTGGACAACAAGTAAAAATCTTGAAGTAACATATACTTATGTGTCTCCTGTACATTATGAGGTATACGTAAAGAATGCGCGCAAAGGAGACCAGCTTATATTTTCTGAAGGATATGATGCGAAGTGGGCAGCGAAAGTCGGCTCAGATAGTATTTCAAGCAAACAATACAACCGATTAAACAGTTTTATCTTGCCACAAGATGGAACCTATACATTCACTGTTCAATATACTCCACAAGAATGGGTTGATAGAGGAGTAATAACGAGTATTATCTTTTCAATTTTGATAATAATAATTATTATTTTTATTAAGAAAAAATGAAACCACAAGATATTCTATTTATAATTGTTATCATTGCTCTGATTTGGAGAAGAAATCCAAAGTGGGCTATTGTTGTAGGAGTAATCTCTTTTTGTTTATCAATACCGCTTTTTCAATTACAGATATTTTTTACAGCGGAGAGGTTAGTTATGTATGCTGCTGGATTTATCCTTTTAGGGATTATACTTTTACATCTGAAAAAATCATAATCTGAGCTATAACAAAAGCCTTTATGCTACAATAAAATTTGCTAGGAACTCCTATGAAGATTGGAATTGATATCTCACAAATGGCCTACAGTCGTACTGGTGTGGCAAATTATCTTAAACAGACACTTACGCAATTGCTCCTTCAAGATAATAAAAATGAATATGTTTTGTTCTTTTCGAGTTTACGTGGAAAAGTCCCAAATTTGAATTTGCCTCAATCTTCAAATGTACACGTTAAATCTTTTAAATTTCCACCAACCTTATTAGACATGCTCTGGAATAAATTGCATATCATGCCAATCGAAAATCTAATAGGAGATGTAGATGTTTTTATTACTTCTGACTGGACAGAACCTCCAGTTAAAAAAGCGAAAAAAATTACTATTTTATATGATTTAATTATTTATAAGTTTCCTGAAGAAACTGATAAAAAAATTATAGCAACACAAAAAAGAAAACTTGCTTGGGTGAAGAAAGAATCCGATGCGATCCTTTGTATTTCTGAAGCAACCAAGAAAGATGCAATGAATATATTAGGAATTGAAGAAAATCGTTTGCACGTTACATATCCGGGGAATTAATTATGATTATTGGAATCGATGGCAATGAAGCCAATGTTACAAAAAGGGTAGGAATAAGTGAGTACGCTTATTGGTTATTATATTATTTTGCAAAATTTGCTGAATCGAATAAATCACTTGAGGTAAAATTTGTTATTTATCTTAAACAACCACCTTTAAAGACACTTCCAAAGGAAAACGTAAATTGGCAATATAAAATTGTCGGTCCTGGAAAGTTTTGGACACAATTTGGTTTGCCCCTTAATTTATTTTTGAGTAAGTCAAAACCAGATGTTTTCTTTAGCCCAACCCATTATGCTCCACGTTTTTCGCCTATTCCGACAGTAGTTTCTATAATGGATCTAGCATATTTGCGCTTTCCAGAGTTATTTAATAAGGCTGATATGTATCAACTTCGTAATTGGACGAAGTATTCTGTGGAGAAGGCAAAGGTCGTATTGACTATAAGTAACTCAAGTAGAAATGATATAATTAAAACGTACAAAGTACCTGAGGGAAAGGTCAAAACAATTTATCCTGGGATAAAACAATCTGTTTCACTTCAGCCTCATGTTTATGCTATGAACGAGTTAAAAGCTAAATATAACCTCAGTAATAACTACGTTTTATTTGTGGGTACTTTGCAGCCTCGAAAAAATATTTCCCGCCTTATAGAAGCATTTGCACAAGCATTGGAAAGCAAAAAATTAGATGAAGCATACAGAGATTTACAGCTCGTTGTTGTTGGGAAGAAAGGCTGGTTGTATGAAGATATACTTAATGCACCAAGGAAGTTTGGAGTTGAAAATAAAGTTGCATTTCTTGAAGGTATCAATGATGACGAATTGCATATGCTGTATAAACATACTCTTTGTTATGTCTTACCAAGCCTTTATGAAGGCTTTGGTTTGCCTGTAGTTGAAGCCATGAAGCAGGGCACGCCAGTTATTACAAGCAATGTAAGTAGTATGCCGGAAGCAGGAGGAGATGCTGCAGTTTATATAGATCCTGAAGATGTCTCTGATATCTCAGATAAGCTCGTGAAAGTAGTAAATGATAAAAATCTGCGAAAAGAGCTGAGTGAAAAAGGAAAAAAACAGGCAACGAAGTTTAATTGGGAAAAAACAGCAAAGGAGACACTCAAAGTACTTGTCGACGTTGCAGCAAAATAATATGGCAAATAGTTTAAATAGAAATATGTTTTCAAAAGACTTTAAACGGAAGGCGCAGAATAGATCCAATACCGTTTTTCGTGAATTCGTCGTTTGGGTGCTTCATGTCGTTGGGCATCTACCGTCCCATCATATTCGAAGATTCTTTTATCGACTTGCAGGTATGACTATTCGTGATGGATCAACACTTCATGTAGGTGCTCGGTTTTATAATCCTGCCAATATTGTTATCGGTAAAGATACAATTATCGGTGAATTTGCTGTTTTGGATGGACGTGAGAAGCTTGTTATTGGTGATCATGTAGATATTGCTTCAGAAGTTATGATCTACAATAGCCAACACGATATCCATAGCGATGATTTCCATGCTATTTCTGAATGTGTTGTGATTGATGATTACGTGTTTATCGGCCCACGGGCAATTATTCTTCCTGGAGTAACTTTGGGTAAAGGTAGTGTTGTCGGTGCTGGTGCTGTCGTAACCAAATCTGTTGAGCCATATGCTATAGTTGGTGGTATCCCTGCAAAGGTGATAGGAGAGCGCAAATCAAAGGATCTGCATTATAAGTTAGGACGTGCTGCGTGGTTTCGCTAATTTGCTCTTGATTAGCTGATCGTCAACTAGTAATATAAGTTTTTGTAGATGAAGAAATTATTGCAACTTATTGATAATAATATCCTCCGTTTTGGAGTCGCATTTGCGATCCTTTTTACTGCACTCTATCCAAAACTTCCAAGTATAAATATTGATAATACATGGGTTTATATTCGTCTAGAAGACTTTGTTATTCTTGCACTAGCACTTATTTGGTTTGTGCAGCTTGTTCGAAGAAAGGTTTCTCTTCCTCGACCTGAAGGTTATGCACTACTTCTTTATTGGATTGCAGGATTAGCTTCTTTAATCTATTGTCTTACTTTTATAGCGCCAACCCTCGCTAACTTCTTCCCAAGTGTTGCCTGGTTGCAGTATTTCCGGCGAATAGAGTATATGATTCTCTTTTTTATCGCCTTCTCATCAGTTAAAAACGTAAAAGATGTTTATTTCTATCTCATAACTCTCTGTATTACTATATTTGGAATTGTTTTTTATGGATTTGGGCAGAGGTTTTATACGATTCTATGGAAGCTTTTTCCTGATTTCTTCCAAACATATCCTTTCTGTTTCCCAGCATTCCTCACAGGTAACGAAGAATTTGCTAAAGGTACACCCTTATGCCTCAATGAATTATCTAGAGTGAGTTCTACATTTGGCGGACATTATGATTTATCAGCATATATGGTCATGGTTATACCTGTCCTTATTGCTCTCGCATTTGCGGTTAAGCGTTGGTCCTTGCGTATAGCTATTATTCTCCTTGCGCTTCTTTCATTGGAAGTACTCAACTTTACCTCTTCACGAACGTCGTTTGGTGCATATGTAATAGGAGTTGTTGGAATGCTTGTCCTTTGGCAGAAGAAAAAATGGATCATTCCAATTATGGTAGTAAGTGTTGGAGTCATGATGCTTTTTGGTAATGCGACAATCCAGAGGTTTTCCAATACTATTCAAGAAGTTCAGGTCGTTTCTACCGATGAAGCCTTACCTTCTGATTTGCAAAAAATTATTAAGGATGCAAAAACAGCAGAAGAGCAAAAAAATGCTGAGATCCCTCCTGCAAGCGACTTTACTGTGGGTGCGAATAAGCCTCCAACAGATAGTGGTTACACTGCTGTTTTGACTGAAGAGCAATTGCGAAAAATCCAAAGTGGTGAGATTGCAATCTCTTCTGTCTCAGGAAGCTTTCTTATTAAAAAAGCCTATGCACTTGATATTTCATTTACAACACGTTTCCAGGCAGAGTGGCCAAGAAACTGGAATGCGTTCCTCTTTAGTCCAATCTTTGGGACAGGATATTCTTCACTGACGCTAGCAACAGATAATGATTACTTAAGAGCGTTAGGGGAGACGGGCTTGGTTGGATTATTGGCCTTCTTATTTATTTTCGTTATCTTTGGGATTTTCATGAAGCATAGTGTGAAAGAGATAAAAGATCCTATCGTTAAAGCGCTTGTGTTTGGTCTTGCTGGTGGAACGATTGGCTTGCTCATTAATGCAGTACTTATTGATGTTTTCGAAGCTTCAAAAGTTGCAGAGCCATTCTGGATATTAACAGGTATTGGCGTTGGGGCAGCAAAACTCTTTTTGAAGAAACCAATTGATTATAAATCTTCATTGAAATCTTTCTTTACATCACCAATCATGCTTGTACTGTACCTTATGATCATTATACTAGTCGGATATGCAGCATCGATTAAAAACTTCTTTGTAGCTGATGACTTCACCTGGCTTCGTTGGGCAGCAACTGCGGCTCCATCTGATTTGGCAATGTATTTTGTAAATGCTCAAGACTTTTTCTACCGACCTCTGGATAAAGTAATTGTGTATTTCTTATATATGCTTTTCTCATTCAATCCAGAAGGCTACCATGTCTTCCTCTTGCTGGTACACTTCCTAACAACAATTGCTGTCTATATCTTGGGAAGCCGTTATGCAAAGTCACGATTGATAGGATTTTTAACCGCAGCAACTTTCGCATTGCTACCCGTACACACTGAAAACATGTTCTGGTTCTCAACCCTTTCTATTGGACTTGCCTCAATGTTTATCTTGTATGCAATGATTTGTTATCACTATTTCAGAATGAAGAAATCTATTGTTGCATATATTGCAGCAGTTATTTTAAGTGCTTTGGCTTTTGTTTCTTATGAAATTTCAGTGATCATCCCACTTATATTTGTTGTCTTAGATATCTTTATTTACAAACCAAAGCGTTCATTTAAGTTTATCCAAACATATCTACCATTTATCATCCTGGTCATACTCTATTTTGTAATGAGATCCGTTTCTGGAGCTTTCTCGGGAGGCGGTGATTACAGTTACAACTTAGCTAAGGTAGTTCCAAATGTTATTGGTAACTTCCTTGGATATATCGGTTTATTCCTAAGCGGAACTTCATTTATTGCTGCATATGATGGAATCCGTGGAAACCTTCGCTCAATGTGGTTAGTATTAAGCGTTGCAGGAATCGTTATTATTGGCGGATTAAGTTACATGTTCTATCGTTCTAAGAAGCAAGTTCTTAAGTTTGTAAAACATGATAATGCACAGCTTGTGATATTTGGAATTGTATTTGCGTTTGTTAGTTTGCTTCCGTTCTTACCTTTAGGAAATATTTCTCCACGATATGAATACCTTGCATCATTTGGTTTGAGTCTCGCATTTGTCGTTCTTGTTTATGCTCTTATAAAACAGATTATTCGACAAAAAACTATATTTGTATCTGTCTTATTAGTGGTCTTTGGGTGTATTTCATTTCTGCACTTTAATCAAAATCAAACAGAACAGCTTAAATGGTCCCAGTCAGGAGCGATTGCTCAGAGTATGCTTCTAACCTTTAGAACTGGTTATGCGAGCTTTACTCCAAATGACACAGTTTATTTTGTCGATGTTCCAGCAAAGTATGAAGGTGTTTGGTTATTCCCTGTAGGATTATCAGATGGCTTATGGTTTATTTATAGAGAGAATACACCAAAAGTTGTTCAGACCAACTCTCTGGAACAGGCAAAGTCTGCGAAGTTAGCAAATCCTACAAAGACATACATCTTCCAATACAGAAATGGTACAATTTCTGAAGTGAAATGAAATTTTTGAGGAACCACACACTGCTTATTCTTGCTTGTATTCTTTTTGGTGGGTTTATCGTCCGACTTTATGGTTTTGATAATTCCATTGCTGATTGGCATAGTTGGAGACAATCAGAAACCGCCTCCGTTTCAAGGATTTTTGCCAATGAAGGTATCAACATGCTTTACCCTAAGATGGTTAATATCTCCAATGTCCAATCCGGAATGGATAATCCCAATGGATACTTCTTTGTTGAATTCCCAATTTATAATGCGCTTCAGGCAAGCCTCTTCATGATTTTTGGCTTCTTCACAATTGAGCAATGGGGAAGACTTATTAGTATAACAGCCTCTCTTGGCGCTGGTATTTTTCTTTACCTTCTGGTTTCGAGACATAGCAATAAAGAACTCGGGTTACTAAGTACATTCTTTTATATGTTCATCCCATTCAATATCTATTATGGGAGAACAATTCTTCCTGATATGACGATGGTAATGGCGTACTTAGGAGGTATATATTTCTTTGATACATGGATTCAAGAACTCACTAAGCAAAAACATGAGAAGAGGAAGATCATAAATAATTTTGTATTAGCTTTATTTTTTACAGCAGTAGCCTTTCTCTTAAAGCCTCATGCAATTTTCTTCATAATTCCAATTATATATTTGGCATTTAAGCATTTTGGCTGGAAAACCTTTCTACAATGGCATCTTTGGCTATACGCAATTCTTTCCGTAGCACCGCTTTTGGCTTGGAGGACATGGATATCCCAATTCCCTGAAGGAATCCCTGCCAACATATGGTTATTGAACGGAAATGGTATTCGTTTTCGACCGGCATTTTTTAGATGGATATTTTATGAGCGACTGACAGTTTTGATAAGCGGATATTTTGGGATAGTACTCTTGGGGTTTGGTGCATTGCGTATAAAACTTCTTAAAGAATGGAAATTCTTTTTATCATTTCTTATTGGTCCAGTATTATATGTTTCTATTGTAGCAACAGGAAATGTCCAACATGATTATTATCAAATACCAACGATTCCAGCGGTTGCAATATTTATGGCAATTGGAAGTTATTTCTTAATGAAATGGAGTTTCAAAAAATTTCCTATTGGGAAAATTCTCGTTGTCCTGCTCATTATCGGAAGCTTTTATATGAGTTGGAACATTATAAAAGAATACTTCAATATTAATAACCGCTCAATTATTGCAGCTGGCAAAGCTGTACAACAATTAACGCCGAAAGACGCTCTTATTGTTGCAAACTATAATGGAGATACTTCATTGCTTTACCAAATGGATCGAAGAGGTTGGGCAAGTTTCCAGGATCCAATGCCAATTCTTATCCAAAAAGGCGCAGATTATCTCGTTCTGGTTAATCCATCACAGCAAGATAAAGAACAATGGGAGGAAGAATACAAAGTAGTTGCTTTTACAGAACAGTACGCAATTTTTGATTTACATAAGAAATAATGAAGATATTACTTGTTTCCTCATATTTACCGTATCCACTTTTTTCTGGTGGGCAAGTACGCCTCTATAATATTATTAAAGAGCTTTCTTCTCGTCATGAAATTACGCTGGTCTGCGAACGTCGTCCAACGGAGACAGACAATGATATCAAGCAAGTAGAAAAAATCTGTAAAAAAGTTATCCTTGTGCCACGAAAGAAACAATGGAGTTTATCAAATATTACAAAAGCTGGAATTTCCTCAAAATCATTTCTTTCTACTGGTCATGAGCTTCCGGAAATGCGTGAGAAAATTGAAACGCTATTACAGAATGAACAGTTTGACTTGATTCATGTTGAAACATTTTATGTTATGCAAAATGTCCCAGAAACCAAAATTCCAATTGTTTTGATTGAGCATAATATCGAATATAAAGTGTATGAACGATTTAAAAATCAGGCGCCTCTTCCTGTTAAGCCCTTACTGGGAATTGATATTGCGAAGATCAAACGCGAAGAAGAGTCATCATGGAAGCGCGCTTCAAAAGTTGTTACGGTTTCTTCAGACGATGCCTCGATTCTTAAAACATTTGGTTTTAATGCAGATATCGCTGCCAATGGTGTTAATGTAGATCAGTTCTTCTTTATTCCCTTGCAGAAAAAAGTGAAAGATGAGAAAAAGATCTTATTTATTGGAGACTTCAAATGGATCCAAAATAGAGATAGCGCCGCATATATCATTCAAGATGTTTGGCCACTGTTAAAGAATAAAGTTTCAGATAATGTAAAACTTTGGTTTGTTGCAAGAAATATTCCCAATGCAATTCGGAATTTAACTGATGATCCACGTGTTTTATTTGATGAAGCGACGTCAGCAAAACCCACTCCAGATATCTTTCAAGAAGCAGCTGTTTTACTTGCACCAATTCGAGTGGGAGGCGGAACGAGCTATAAAATACTTGAATCCATGAGTTGCGGAACACCGGTAATAACAATGTCTTTAAGTGCCAATGCTCTCCATGCAGAAGACGAACAAGAATTATTAGTAGGAAATGATGCTAAACAACTTGCAGAAAAAACGTATGAAGTACTTCACAGTAAAGAACTTTATGAAAAAATTAGCGGTAAAGGACGAACGTTTATAGAAAAGAATTATACATGGAAATATATAACTCGTGGTTTAGAAAGCACATATACAAATGTTCTTCGTAAGTAACCTTTGAAATTGTCCTCGTTTCGTGCTAGAATAGCGATCTTATGACGGAATCAAATAGATTTCACTATTCGGGCATTGATGGCGCGACTGATGAGAAAGCAAGAATTCTTTTGGAAACTGGTAATGCAGCTGAATTAGCAGAAGGAGTTGCATTAATCCTCGGGCCAGAAGGAAAACTTAAAAATGATATAGGAAATCATCCTCCGCTTAATAGACACGCGATTGTCTCAGCAGAAGGCCAAAGGCGTCGTGCTGCTGCTTCAATTGCAAACACGCCAGTGAGAAGAAGATAGCCAGCTTCCTATGGTATACTTTATTCATGAGAATAGGTATTGATGCTAGGCTTTGGGACGAAACCGGTGTCGGACGCTACATCCGCAATCTTATCTCATATCTCCACCAAATCGACAAAAAAAATCATTACGTTCTTTTTGTAACTCCAGAAGCTTTTCAAAGTGACTTGTTTGATTTCATCAAAGAAAAAGAGAGTAAATGGACATTGGTCAAAACTGATATCCGATGGCATTCTATTGAAGAGCAACTACTTTTTTACAAAGTTCTGGAGAATGAGTCGCTTGATCTTGTCCATTTCCCTTATTTCTCAATACCGATTTTGTACAATCAACCATATGTGATTACCATCCATGATTTAATTATTAACCATTTTCCTACAGGAAAAGCCTCAACCTTGCCATCACCCTTATATCATGTAAAAAGATTGGGATATAAGTTTGTCTTGAAAGAAACAGCAAAGAAAGCACAAAAAATTATCGCAGTTTCAGAGGCCACAAAACAAGAAATTATTGATCATCTCCCTGTAACAAAAGAGAAGGTAATCGTCACGTATGAAGGCGTAGATGCAAAGATCTCTAAAGCAAATGATAAAGATTTAAAGAAATACCATGTATCCAAATCAGATAAATATTTTCTCTATGTTGGTAATGCGTATCCCCATAAAAATGGAGAACGGCTTCTTGAAGCTTTCTCTAAAGTCATTTCTGATAACCCAGAGGTAAAGTTAGTTATGGTTGGAAAAATGAATTACTTTTATGAAAGACTAAAGCAAAAATCTCAATCTCTCAATCTTCAAAACAGTGTAATCTTTACAGGCGCAGTCGCTGATGAAGAACTAAGTGCATTATATAAAAACGCTCAAGCATTGGTCCTCCCATCGTTAATGGAAGGATTTGGATTACCTGGACTGGAAGCAATGCAGCAAGGATGTTTAGTTATTGCATCAGAGATTCCCGTCTTTAAAGAGATTTATAAGGATGCAGCGATTTATTTTAATCCTCTTGATATACAGCAATTGAATGATACAATGCAAAAAGTTCTTGCGGAGAAAGAATCTTTCGATGCTTTACAAGAGAGAGGATTAAAGATCTCCAAACAATTTTCTTGGAAAATTATGGCAGAACAAACTTTAGCAATTTATGAAAGTAGCATTAGTATACGATAGAGTAAATAAATGGGGAGGTGCTGAGCGTGTCTTGCTCGCTTTACATAAAATCTTTCCCAATGCTCCACTCTTTACCTCTGTTTATAATGCTACAACTGCTCAATGGGCAGAAGTTTTCAATGTCAAAACCTCCTTTCTTCAAAAATATCCCCATGCCGTCAAGAATCACGAGATGTACCCGTTTCTTATGCCAATGGCATTTGAACGTTTCTCTTTTGAAAAGTATGATTTAGTTATTTCAGTAACAAGTGAGGCTGCAAAAGGTATTGTTACCAAACCTGGAACGAAGCATATTAGTTATGTCCTCACGCCCACAAGGTATTTGTGGAGCGGCTATGAGGAATATTTTAAAAATCCTGGATTACGTATCGCAGCAAACCCCGTCGTTTCGTACTTAAGAAAATGGGATAAAGCTGCGGCAGCACGTCCTGATATGCTCGTAGCGATTTCAACTGAAGTACAAGGAAGAATTAAAAAGTATTATCAACGAGAATCACTTATCGTCTATCCTCCAGTTTCACTATCTCCCACAAAAGCATCTTTAAACAAAAATAATAAAGGATACTTTCTCGTTGTTTCAAGACTTTCAAAATTTACGAAGTATAAGCGAGTAGATATAGCAATCGAAGCATGTAATAGGCTTAAGCTACCGTTGAAAGTCATAGGAGAGGGAAGTTGGAAAAAAGAACTTGAAGCAATGGCAGGTCCGACAGTAGAATTTTTGGGCAATCTTAGCGATAAAGAACTCGTCAAATATTACAAGAATTGCCGTGCTCTTATTTTTCCTGCATTTGAAGATTTTGGATTAGTAGTTGTAGAAGCGCAGGCATTTGGAAAACCAGTGATTGCACTGAGAAGAGGTGGTGCGTTAGATACCGTGGTCGATGGCAAAACTGGTCTTTTCTTTGAGCAACAAACAGTTGAATCGCTTGTAGACACTTTAGAACAGTTTACTAAAATAAAATTTGATACAAATACTGTAAGGAAGAATGCTGAAAGGTTCAGTGAAAAGAAATTTAAAGAGGAGTTTCTTAGACTTGTTAAGAAAGTAATTTAATACTATAATGGTACAGATACGTTATGAAAATAGTTCTTTTTGCAGGTGGAGTCGGAAGTAGATTATGGCCCCTTTCTCGTAAAAATGCCCCAAAGCAGTTTGGAAAAATCATTGCCGATCGATCCATGCTCCAAATAGCTGTCCATAAATTATTCCCTGAGTTTGCTTGGGAAGATGTATTTATCTCCACAGGTACACAATACGCAAATCACATCCACGAACAATTGCCAGAACTACCTGAAAAGAATGTTATTGTTGAACCTGAAATGCGAGACGTTGGTCCTGCTGTTGGTTTGGTAATTTCTCAATTTGTTAAAACAAATCCTGATGAGCCAATTGTTCTTCTTTGGGGAAGTGATCATCTTGTTAAGAAAGAAGCTGAATTTAGGAAAATTCTTAGAGTTGCAGAAAAACTTGTCTTGAAGGATCCTGAAAAGATTGTGTTCATCGGTCAGAAGCCTCGATTTGCAAATCAAAACCTTGGATATATTGAATTTGGAAAAGAAACAGAAAATGTTGAAGGATTTCCAATTCATGAATTCACAGGATTTCAATATAGACCAGCGCTTGAAACTGCAAAAGAATGGGCAAAAGATAACCGACATTCCTGGAATCTTGGTTATTTCGCGACAACTCCACGATTCCTTTGGAAGTTATTTGAAGAATTTTCACCTGAGTTATTTAAGGATCTAAAGAAGATACAAGATGCATACGGTACTGATGAATACGAAAAAGTATTGGCAGAAGTATATCCAAAGCTTGAGAAGATTTCATTTGATAACGCTATTTTGGAAAAGATGGATCCAAAAGCTGGAATGGTTATTTCAGCGGATATTGGTTGGAGTGATATTGGTGCATGGGAAGCACTGAAAGAAGCATTAAGTGATGAGATTGACGCAAATGTAACAAAAGGAAAAGTTCTTCTTGAAGACTGTGTGGATTCGATTATCCATAATGAAACAAAGCAGCTTATTGTAGGAATTGATTTACAGGGTCTTGTCGTCGTAAGTATGGAAGATGTTATCTTGATTTGTCCAAAAGACTCTGTCCCTAAGATTAAGAAGTTCGTACAAAACCTTAGTGGGACTGACTACGAACATCTGGCATAGCTATGTCTTCTAAAAAGCACACACAAAGCTTGGTCTACGAATTTATAAAGAGAACTATTGATATTATTTCTTCTCTCCTTCTCCTTCTTTTATTTTCTCCAATTATGATTATTGTTGCTCTGGCCATCAAATTAGAATCAAAAGGGCCGATATTAGCTGATACCCCGAGAAGAGTTGGAAAAAACAATAAATTTTTCTATCCGTATAAGTTCCGCTCAATGATCGTAAATGCATATTATTTATTAAAAACTGATCCTAAGTTCAAGAAAGCATATGAGGAACAGCAAAAAGGTGGAAATTATAAAATTAAAAATGATCCTCGTATTACACATGTTGGTAAGTTTATACGCAAACATTCTCTCGATGAAGTGCCACAATTTTTTAATGTTTTGAGAGGCGAGATGAGTTTGGTCGGGCCGCGTCCATATTATCCTGAAGAGCTTGAGAAACAACAGAAAGCATACCCACAAACAAAAGAGCTTGTAAAAGAAGTGCTGTCTGTTAAACCAGGTATTACAGGTTTTTGGCAGGTTTCTGGAAGAAGCGAATTAAAGTTTGATAAACGTATCCAAATGGATGCTGATTACGCAAGAAAGAAGTCAATTCTACTTGATATCTATATTATTCTTAAGACTCCATGGGCGATGGTATCTGGCAAAGGTGCGTCCTAACTCATACATTGTCAAGTTGACAAGCAGCGAAAATTTTCGGTATCATAGAATGTACCACTACTAGCTCAAGTATAAATGAGTAATATTTTGATAAGGGATTATAAACAATGGCTGGATTTGATAAAATAGAATTTGCACAACCAAAACGAACTTCTGCAACCCAAACAACAACAAACGTACCGAGAAAGGCACCGCAGGATTTCGCAAATAGTAAAAGCGTAACGGAGGATCCAATGGCAAAGAGAAGAAAAGGTAATTCAGGAGGAAAGAAATTTAAAGTTTCAAAGAAGCTTTATATTGGTTTGGGAATTTTCGCACTCTTAGTTGTTCTCATTAGTATCCCTGCTTATGCGACATACCAATCCGGTCTGAAGACATACCGACAGGCACAACTTATTAAAAACGCCCTCAAAAAACAAAATGTAGAGCTTGCTTCGCAAGAGATTACAAAGACACAAGCTTCATTAAAAGAAACGCAACGAAACCTTGGCTACCTAGTTCCACTTAAATTTGTTCCAATTGTGGGTTGGTACTATTCTGACGCAGAGCATTTGCTCAATGCTGGTGAACATGGACTTGATAGTGCAAAAACGGTTGCTGATTCATTAACTCCTTATGCAGACGTACTAGGTTTAAAGGGAAATGATAGTTCCGCAGGGGGATCAACTGAAGATCGAATTAAGACCGCAGTTCTCAGTATGGGCAAAATTACTCCGCAAATCGATAAGATAGAATCCTCACTGGTGAAGGTTCAAGAGGAAATTGATCAAGTTGACCCAAATCATTATCCAAAAATCATTTTTGGAAATAAGATCAAAGATCAATTGACAATGCTCAAAACCACTGCAGACCAAACAGCAACAGCAGTGAGTGATGCAAAGCCTCTTATTAAGACGTTACCTTCACTCCTCGGTGAACAGGAAGCTAAACGATATCTTGTTATCTTCCAGAATGACAAAGAACTTCGTGCAACTGGTGGATTTATCACTGCATACGCTATCTTTAGTATAGATAAGGGTATTATTAAGTTCGAAAAATCTGATGATATTTATAAGTTAGATGATTCAATTCCAAATAAGCCAAAAGCTCCAGCTCCGATACTGAAGTATCTTCCAAAGGTATATACATTAAACTTACGTGACAGCAATTTGTCTCCAGACTTCCTAGAGTCTATGAAGACTTTTGAAGAAATGTATGATAGAGCAGCATTAAAAGAAGATGTTGATGGCATTATCGCTATCGATACACACGTTCTTGTCTCAACAATTAAGATTCTTGATGATCAAGTACAAGCTGGTGGACAGACATTTACAACACAAACTGATCCACGATGTGATTGCCCACAAGTAATTTATGTCCTTGAAAATGATATCTCTCGACCAGTTAATTATATTAAGACAGAGCGAAAGAGTATTATCGGAGACTTGATTTCAGCAATCATGGTAAAAGCACTTTCATCTTCACCACAACAATATTGGGGGCCACTCTTCCAATCGATCATCGCGCAAACACAGCAAAAGCATATTATGTTTAATTTGTATGACGAACAAGCTCAGCAAGGTATTGTTGCTCTCAATGCTGCGGGCCAAATAAGACCATTTGAAGGAGATTATCTCCACATTAATGAAGTTAATTTCTCAGGAGCAAAGGTAAACATCTTTATGGAAGAAACTGTGGACAATGCCTATGAAGTCGATAAGGACGGTAATATTACCAAGACATTGACGATTAAATATAAGAATCCATTCCCCCCATCTGATTGTAATTTGGAGCGTGGTGGACTTTGTTTGAATGCTGAATACCGAGATTGGATCCGTATCTATGTTCCAAAGGGTAGTGAGTTAATTGAAAGTAAGGGATCGCAGGTTAAGATGACAACTTCAGAAGATCTTGGAAAGACTGTCATTGAAGGCTTTGTAACTGTACGTCCAAAAGGTGTTGGTTCACTTGAAGTGAAATACAAGCTTCCATTTAAGCTTGAAAAAGGATCTCCACTTCCATTGCTTATCCAAAAGCAGCCAGGTACAGCAGGTCATGAATACACAACAACAATTAACGGCAAGGCAGAAGAGACATTTAATTTGACAACAGATAAAGAAACGAAGCTTGATCTCTAATCTTCTATTGCTCAGCTCGATTGCTTCTCCTCGAACTGGTATACTTAAATAATGCCAATGCGTAACACCCGGACAGAAGGAATAATAATTAAAAGAAAAAATCTTGGGGAAGCAGATCGTTTAGTAACCGTTATTACTCCACATTTTGGTAAATTAACTGTTAAGGCAACAGGTGTCCGTAAAATAACAAGCCGTCGATCTGCACATATTGAACTTCTCAACCATGCAACGCTCAATCTTTATAAGGGAAAGGGAATGCATGTGCTCACTGAAGTGAAAATGCTTGATGATCATTCAAAGATTAAGCAGGACTTCACCAAAGTTGGATTTGCGTATCATCTTTGCGAATTAGTTGATGGACTTTGCCCTGAAGAGCAGGAAAATAGTAATGTCTTTTATCTTCTCAAAAATACTTTGAACCGTTTAGCTGTTCAGGATGTTGTTATGCCGATAGTTTCCACAAAAATACATTCGGATATTGATGATTATACGATTGGGACATTTGGTTTGACTACACATGATGCTCCAAAAGTTTCGGCCCCTCGTATGGATGGAAGCCTTCATGAAACGCTCCACCATTTTGAAATTGAATTACTTTCAGAACTGGGCTATTGGAATAAATCCGATCCGCTTTCAAAAAATTTCGATACACATTCAATGATCGAAAGTATTCTCGAGCGGAAATTAAAATCGCACAATATTTTCTCCAAGCTTCAGTAATCGACACTTTCTCTAACTTCCGTGTTATAATACTTTCATGGCTGATAAAGAAACAAAAACTACAGTTGATCCCGCAAAAATGGAAAAAATCGTTTCCCTCGCAAAGCGTCGAGGATTTATTTATCCTGGATCTGAAATCTATGGCGGGCTTGCAAACACATATGATTATGGTCCAGTCGGTACCGAATTACTCCGCAATATAAAAAATCTCTGGTGGAGATATTTTGTTCAAAAGCGTCCTGATATGGTAGGTCTTGATGGAAGTATTATTTCTCATCATAAGATTTGGGAAGCATCAGGTCATGTGGCTGGTTTTGCTGATGCGATGGTAGATTGTAAAAACTGCAAAAGTCGATATCGTGCAGATCATATTATTGAAGACTACTTTGAAGCAAAAGGTGATGAAAGAAAAGTTGAAGGATTAAGTACCAAAGAGCTCGAGAACATTATTAAAATGGAAAAGATTCCTTGTCCGAAATGCGGTGCTCATGATTGGACTGCAGTACGTAAATTCAATCAACTTTTCCCAGTGCAATTAGGGATCGTAGAGGGATCAGAAGGAAGTGGATATCTCAGAGGAGAAACCGCACAATTAATCTTCACAAACTTTAAAAATGTTTTGGCGTCAAATCGTGTGAAATTGCCTTTTGGAATTGCTCAACAAGGTAAATCATTTCGTAACGAAATTACTCCTGGTAATTCTATCTTCCGTACAATTGAATTCGATCAAGCGGAAATTGAGTACTTCTTCGATCCAGAAGAAACAGAGTGGGAGCCATTGTACGAAGAATGGAAAAAGCGCATGAATGATTTCGTTACTAAGCAATTAGGTATTAAAGAAGAAAATCTTCGATGGAGACTCCATAGTGATGAAGAACGTTCATTTTACAGTAAACGAACTGAAGATCTTGAATATAATTTCCCTTTTGGAATGAAGGAATTATGGGGACTTGCATATCGAACAGATTACGATTTAACACAACACATTAATTATGCTAAGAAAGATTTGTCAGTTGTTGATCCGCAAACAGGAAAAAAGATCATTCCACATGTTATTGAACCAGCTGTTGGTGTAAATCGTTTGATGCTTATGGTTTTGGCTGATGCGTATACAGAGGAAGACAATAGAACTGTCCTTAAGATTGATCCAAAGATCGCTCCTTACAAAGTTGCAGTATTCCCACTTCTTGCAAACAAAGAAGAATTGGTGAAGAAAGCACAAGGTTTGTTTGAAGACTTAAGTAATGACTTTATGACTATTTGGGATGCACGAGGAAATATTGGTAAAAGATATCTCGCACAGGATGAGATCGGGACACCATGGTGCGTGACCGTTGACTTTGAAACTCTTGAAGATGATGCAGTTACTGTTCGTGACAGAGACTCAATGAAACAAGAGCGAGTAAAGATTGCTGAATTAAAAGAATATTTCGCTACGAAGCTTGTGGCCTAAAGCTTTGGAAAATATCGGTGGCTCCTGAGGCTTCTCGATTATATGCGTAATCACTCTCTCCTGAAGTAAAACATCCACCACATAAACCGTTTGCTTTGTAGACATCTCCGCCTGATTGTGGTGCTACGAAAAGCTCTCCACGACGGCCTTTATTAAATCCTTCATCAGTTATGTAATGAACACTTGCTGCGCCAATTTCCTCTGCAATCGCTGATTCGTCTCCATGATTTCGAGCTGCAATTAATTCTTTTTCCTCTCGTATGCTGACGCCCAAATGACAGGTATCCATAATCATTGGTAATCCTGATCGCCAATGTACCTCTGCTCCAAGTTCTTGCAATACTTCTGTTAAGCCTTTAGACACACTACCTCTTACTATAGAATCATCTACTAAAACGACAGTTTTTCCTTGCCAAAATTCTGTATCTTTTATTAATAAATTATCTGCCACTTTTCCTTGAATTCCGGCAACATCTTGATCGAGGAATTGTCTCTCTTGGGAAGCTTTTTCTATAAGACGAAGATATGGAACATCCATCCCTTCAGCATACCCTTCTCCAAAAGGAATTCCCGACTGAGGAATACCTACTACAAAGTCTGGTTTAAAAGGCTTGTATGAAGATCCTTCAGAATGGGCACGATGCTCTTCTCGTGCCTTTTCTTCTTCTGCAAGCTGTACCCCTATTTGTCTACGCAATACATTGTTCTCAACCCATTCTGTGGGAGGTAAGTCTTCTGACGAAGGATTACTCAGTGATTCTCCGCGCATAAAATAGACTCCTTCCCAAGCACATTCTCTTTGTCGGTCCTTATCTCCAGCTTGAACTATGGTTACTCCATCATCATCAAATCGCACTATTTCACCAGGTAAAATTTCTCTGTGAACTTCAGCACCGGCCTTATCAAAAGCAAGTGTCTCTGATGCAGTCATCCATGTGTTGTCTTTCTTCCCCACGACAAAGGGGCGCATTCCTTTCTTATCGCGTGCTGCATAGAGTTTGTCTCCAATCCCTATAAGAACGCTTGCTGCTCCTGGAATCGCAGCCATTGTTTTTGCAATTTTCTCATCCCATGAATCGCCCTCCATTTGTGCAAGCACTTGCGTGAACAAATAGGTATCGCTGACATCTTCAGGGTATTCTTTCCCAAGTATTGTCTTCATTTTTTCAGTGGCAGAGAAGTTCCCGTTATGTGCAACGTAAATTTGGGAGCCATCGGGTGCTTCCGCAATACAAGGTTGAATATTCTCTTTCGCATATCCACCAGTCGTCCCATATCTGGTATGTCCCATCATCCAAGTAACCTTGTCTTCATTGATTTCATCGGTGAGTTTACGTTGAGGAATTGATTCTTCAAGCTTGCCTGCGCCAGTAAAACGACTGATGCGCCCCTCAGTAGTCCTTAATACGAAACCGGCCCCTTGGGGGCCGCGGTGTTTAACGCCTTGCATTGATTGTGTGAACATGTCTTGCATGTCCCCGGGCTTAATGCCGTTGGGATTATAAAAACTTACAATACCGCATTCTTCTTGGATTGTTTCAGGAGTATACGTAACTTCTCGGGTGTTTTTTACCACAGAAAGAGGTAGGAGTGGACGACCTTCAGATGATCTTTGAGCGACAGTAGAACGCGAGCAACCTTCTTTCACTGTAATTAAACTCTACCATTTATTTGAAAGGTCAGCAATATGTCAGAAATAGGTCAGAGCAGTACTTACTTGACAGCAGAGCATTCTTTCCGTTATTCTGTAGGAGATGTTGAAGAATAAAAGTGTCCTCATAGCAGTTGGCGTAGTCGTCGTTGTTCTTCTTGCTCTTGGAGCATTCTACTTCGTAGCAAATCGTAATGCCGCAGAACCTGAAGAGCAATCTTCTGAAACAATGGTTAAGACAATTACACCTGAAGAGATTGGTCTTTCAATGTCACTAACTCCAGATAAAAAGAAAGTACAGTTTAAGATTGCAAAAGCACAAGGTATTGAATCAATTGAATACGAACTTGTTTACGAAGCAGATTCTACCGCTCAAGAAAAGAGTGAAGGTGGAGAAGATCGCGTACAACGTGGAATTACTGGAGAGGCTGATGTAGAATCAGGTGCATCAAGTTATGAATCCGAAGAGCTTGATCTTGGAAGCTGTTCACGAAACGTTTGCCGATATGATACAGGCGTCACAAGTGTCGACATCACATTGAAATTAACAAAGAACGACGGTAACATCTACAACGTTGAAGATACTCTCCAAGTCGAAGAATAATTTTCACAACCCCTATAATACTTTTTCTTACATTCTAAAACGCTACATTTTGTGCTTTTAATTTATTCCAAACACTATATTGATCAGCTTATATATTGACAACTTTTCACGGAAAGAGCACAATAGTGAAAGGTAGTCAAAAGTAGGAAAAAGTAGGATAATAAATCATATGCTGTTGGGTCAATACGAAAGTAAGATTGGAGAAAAACATCAAGTAGGACTACCGAAAAAATTTAGAGACGAACTAGGTGATAAGTTGATTGTTACGAAAGGTTTTGAGAATTGTTTGATTATCGTCTCGGAAGAAAATTGGAAAACATTGCTCGAAGGGACTGAGGGTAAACCATTTACAAATAAATCAACGCGTGAGATGCAACGATTTTTATTGGGAAGTGCGTCTGATATTGAGCTAGACAGTAAGGGAAGATGTGTGCTTCCGGAGTATTTACGAAATTTTGCGAATATTAAGGATGAAATAATATTTGTAGGAATACAGAGATTTGTTGAAGTGTGGGACAAAAAGCATTGGGAGGATCATCAGAAAGAATTGGCAAAGAATATCGATTCAATAGCAGAAAGGCTAAATGAATCTGAATAGAAGAAGGCAGGATGAATAATTATCACGTAAGTGTACTCTTACGACAAACAATTGAGTTACTAAATGTACAACCTGAGAAGAAATATCTTGATGGAACGTTAGGAGGAGCAGGGCATACAACATTAATTTTGGAACAAGGCGGAAAGGTTTTGGGAATAGATCAAGATCAAGATGCTCTCGATTACGTTGCAGAGAAGTTTAAAGCCGGAAGTTTTGAGATTGGAAAGGATTTAGTATTAGCAAAAGGTAACTTTAAAGATATTGATGTTCTGGCGAAAGAGCATCAGTTTGGGAAAGTGGCAGGGATTCTCTTTGATCTAGGGATCTCAAGCCATCATGTTGATGCAGCTGAAAGAGGATTTAGCTTTATGAAAGAAGCTCCTCTTGATATGCGGATGGACCGCGAACTCGAGGTTAAAGCAGGAGATCTGATAAATGTTTTAACGAAAGGAGAGCTGTATGAACTATTTACTAAATTGGGTGAAGAGAGATTTGCTCGCGCCATTTGCGAGAGTATTATTCGCGCCCGTCAAATAAAGCGGATTGAAACAACAACTGAGCTTGCTGAGATTATTAAGCGAGCTGTACCTTCGTCTTCTAAAGGGATTCATCCCGCGACGAAAGTATTCCAGGCGTTACGAATTGCTGTTAATGACGAATTGAATAGCGTGCGCGAAGCCTTACCAAAGGCGGTTGAGTTACTCGAACCAGGTGGAAGACTCGCAGTAATCTCATTTCACTCACTTGAGGATAGGATTATTAAACACGCATTTTTGGATTTTGAAGAAAAAGGTTTAGGAAAGATTATTACTAAAAAGCCGGTGATACCGACAGAAGAGGAAGTTGCCGGAAATAGCCGATCACGAAGTTCAAAGTTGCGGGTTTTTGAAAGAATATGAAAAAACCAATACTATTATTAGGAGGACTAGGATTTATCGTCGTAGTCCTGTCAGTAGTCCGTATTTACTTTGTAAACAGTATCTCCACAACTGGTGTTGCATTGGTTGATTTACAGAATCAAGCTGAGGAAGTAAAAAAGGAGAATGAATTGCTGAAAGAACAGTATCTTCAAGCAGCGTCATTCACGACAATAAATGCCAAGGCTAAATCCATGGGATTTGCTCCAGCTAAATCACATCTTAATATGGCAGCTCCGTTACCTTTGGCTAAGCGATAATTACAAGGACTTCCTGTAACGTTTCTGCTTTGATACACTTATTACTACTAGACTATGACTTGGCGATATCGAATTACATTACTTTTATTTCTTTTTCTCTTTGCTTTAATTATCTCCCGCCTATTTTATTGGCAAGTTGTACGGGCTCAAGAACTTGCTTCCCTTGGACAAGAGCAATACGATGCGCAGATAACTCTCACAGCAACACGAGGTGAAATCAAAACTTCAGACAATTATGCTATTGCAGCCAATAAGCTTTCCTATCTTGTCTGGGCAAATCCGAAAGAGATAAAAGATAAGGAAAAAGAGTCTGAAATACTTGGAAAATTTCTTGATATTGATAAGGCTACGGTAAGTGCACAACTTTCATTGGATCGTTTTTGGGTTCCACTGAAATCTCCTGTAGAGCACTCACTGAAGGAGCAAATCGAAAAGAAAGAGTTACCAGGGGTTGGCTTCCAGGAACAAACGATTCGTTTTTATCCGGAAGCATCTACAGCTGCTAATTTATTGGGGTTTGTTGGGAAAGATGATGCAGGTAAAGACAAAGGCTATTTTGGTCTGGAAGGCTATTACGATAGACAACTTCGAGGGAAAGATGGCTTAGCGATTGTCGTTAAAGATGCACGTGGACAACCAATTCTTGCAAATATGAACGATAGCACAGAGAAAGTTGATGGACGTGATCTCATTCTTCACATTGATCGTCGTATTCAATTCATGCTTGATCAAGAACTGAAAAAAGGTATTCAAGCGTATGGCGCACAAAGTGGCATGGCAGCTGTCATGGATCCTAAAACTGGTGGTATTTTAGCGATGTCTTCATATCCGACATATGATCCTCGATCGTATCAGGATTTTTCGGATAAGTTGTATTCAAATCCATTTATATCATTTGCATATGAACCTGGTTCAACGTTTAAACCGCTTATTATGGCTTCTGCACTGGATGCGGGTCTTCTCCAACCTGATACGCAATGTCCGATTTGTGCTGCTCCAGTTGAAATTAGTGGATATAAAATTAAGACATGGAATGATGAGTATACTGCAAATAGTACGATGACGGACGTTATTGTCCATTCCGATAACACGGGTATGGTTTACACGGGACGGCTTCTTGGATTGGATAGAATGCTTGCGTACATGGAAAAATTTGGTGTCGGGCAAGCTACAGGAATTGACCTGCAAGGCGAAGTCTATCCAAGTTTACGTGAGAAAGATAGTTGGTACGAGATAGATCAAGCAACTGCAACGTTTGGACAAGGTCTTACTTTAACTCCGATTAATTTGCTTACTGCGTTCTCAGCAATTGCCAATGACGGGAAACGGATGGAGCCGCATGTTGTTGCTAGTGTGCAAACAGCAGATGGCAACGTCATTCCTATCCCACCAAAACAGCTTAGTCAACCAATTTCTGCTAAAAGTGCTCGTGTTATGACTGAAATGATGGTAAAGGCTGTTGAAGATGGGGAATCAAAGTGGGCAGCACCAAAAGGATACCGAATTGCTGGGAAAACAGGTACAGCTCAGATTCCGGTTGAGGGACATTATGATCCAAATAAAACTATTGCATCGTTTGTCGGTTTTGCGCCAGCTGATGATCCCAAATTCTTGATGCTTGTTGTTGTCGATCGACCTTCAACTTCAATCTATGGCTCTGAAACTGCAGCACCGATCTTCTTTAATGTAGCAAAGAATATTTTGACATATTATGGCATTCCACCGACAGAACCGATTACTGAGGAAAAATAATTACCGTTGAATATCGAGGGCTTTACGCTTCTTTTCCACTTCATCAAACAATTCTTTGACTGCTTTAAATCGTAATATTGCCTGGACATTATTAAAAAATGCTTGTAAATCAATTCCATATTCTTTCTCGTATTCATATGCTTGGATTGCCATATCAAGCTTATCAATTTCCGTTACAAATTTTGATTCCAGACTCTTTTTCTTTTGAAACTCTTCAAACAGTGCGGGACAATCTACATCTTTTATAAGTGCAAATATTTCATGGATTGCAGCAACCTCCTGTACATTCTTTTTAACAAGCTTTGGCATATCCAATCGCTTGCCATCCCAAGACGCTACGACAACATCACCTATGATTGCTTCGCCAATATCATGGATTAATGCCATCTTCATTGATTTATTACTATCTGCACCGACTTTGGGAGCAAGGGTCATTGCGAGGACTGCTGTACGAAATGAGTGGGCTGCTACACTTTCTGGATCAGGCACATTCCTTCGTACCCATCCCGTGCGCTTCAATGACTTTAGTTTCCCTACAGTGAGGGCAAACTCTAAATAATTCATTGGTTTACAGTATTGGTGATCCAGCTGGCACTTTAGCTTTTGGCTTCAGTGGCTGTGGTTTTTTCCCTTCAGCAGCAAGTATCATGCCTTGGGATTCTTCACCCATCATTTTTCGTGGAGCAAGATTAAAAACGAAAACGAATTGCTTATCTTTCAAATTAGATGGCTTATACCATTGCTTAATCCCAGAGAGGATATTTCGAGTTCCAAGTTCACCAAAATCTACTGTTAATCGGAGGAGTTTGTCTGAACCTTCTTTCTCTTCACAATTGATTACGGTTCCAACTCGGATATCTAACTTTATGAAATCATCGTAGGTTATTTGCGGTTTCATACAAGTGATTATATCAGATTTTATGTTGTTTGCTAGCGATTATCTTACCCTTGGATAAATAAAAGCTCATCTTGTAAAACAGTTTTTGTCATAGCAATTGTTCCTTCAGGAAGCTCGATTATGGTCCGATGCAAAGGGTTCCAGACAAAGAACGTATTTGGCTGCATGCGTTTCCTTAACGCTGCTACTCTGTTATTTTTGTCTAAAATCAACACATCAATCGGATATTTCATGAACAACGTATGGATTCCAAAACTACTTTTGAGAAGCATTGCTACAGGAGTTTCGTACGCGAGAAGCCCAAGCGTTTGATCACGAAATGATTTCGCTTCAATAATCTGTTCTGCCAATGTAGTCTCTCTCGTTTTGTTTAGCAGCTTCATAATCGGCTTAAGCATCTCACATTCACCTCCCTAAGACAAGTTCATCAGGATTGGGATAGCTCATCAAAATTTGCTATACTGGTTATTATGACAGGAAGAACGCATGATTTGGCTGCATTTACCGCACTTTCTGTCGTTGTTGTTTCTCACCCCTTACCCGAGATTACCATGGGTACTGCGATTGTTGCTCTTGCTGCAAACATGGTTGGGGGTATTGCGCCTGATATTGATCAGTCTACAGCACCTTTTTGGAGAAATCTTCCAATTATGAATATCTTTGGAAAGTTTTTTGGAAAACTTCTTGGAGGTCATCGATTCGTTTCGCATTCAATTTTAGGGGTAGTCGTGTTTGGTGTACTTTTCAATCTCTTCTTAAAATTTCTTCAGCCAAGTATTCCCAATATTAATGTAGAGATTGTATGGTGGGCGTTTATGATTGGATTTGTTTCTCATTTGGTCATGGATACTTTTACGAAGGAAGGAGTTCCTTGGCTTTTGCCGATACCTATGAGTTTTGGAATCCCTCCAGTTCGAGCACTCAGAGTTACTACAGGAACATTTACAGAAAAGTACATTATATTCCCAGCTCTTTTAGTTGTAACAGGTTATATTTACTATACATATTATGATAAAATTCTTGAGCTACTGAGGCATTACTTAAAATAATATGTGGCAAAAGACTAAAAACATTTATCATTTAGGACAAGCAATTATTGCCAATGTAATGTATCGTTTCCCGGCACGTGGAATGACGGTTATAGGTGTAACGGGAACCGATGGTAAAACCACGACATCAAGTCTGATTTATCACAGCTTAATTACTGCCGGATATAAAGCTGCTTTAATTTCGTCAAATGGCGCCATTATTAACGGTGACGCTAGTGATATCGGTTTTCATGTAACAACTCCGGGAAGATTTGCTCTCCAATCCTATCTGCGTAAAGCAAAAAGTGAAGGCGTGCAATATGTTGTTCTTGAAGTGACATCCCACGCTTTAGACCAGCATCGTGTTGCTGGAGTTCATTTCGATGTCGGTGTCATTACCAATGTGACCAAAGAGCATTTGGATTATCATAAAACCTATGAAAATTATGTCCATGTGAAGTCCAAACTCCTCCGTGCTGCAAAAGTTGCAGTAGTGAATAAAGATGATCATTCATATTGGCAAATTCGGAAGAAAGAATTGAAAGGTAAAGAAGAGATTATTACATATGGATTGAAAAAGGATTCAGATGTAAATCCTCACACATTTCAATTTACGACAAAATTGCTTGGACAATTTAATAAATATAATTGTCTTGCTGCAATTACTGCTTTGCAACAATTACATATTCCAGAAGAATTGATACGAAAAGGAATTGCTACCTTTAAAGCTCCAACCGGTCGTCAAGAAATTCTTTACAAAAAAGATTTCATGGTAATTAATGATTTTGCCCATACACCAAATTCTTTTGCAGAGATTTTGCCGGAAGTGAAAAAGCTTACGAAGAATCGTTTGATACATGTCTTTGGAGCAGCTGCAAAAAGAGACACATACAAAAGGCCAGAAATGGGGAAGATATCATCAAGATATGCTGATGTAATAGTTGTTACAGCAGAAGATCCAAGAACTGAGCCAATCGACCATATTAATTCAGAAATTCTTAAAGGAATTACCGATAAGCGTTTTGAAATTGTACATGATCATACATTGATTGCTTCAAGTGGAGGCCTGAAAAGCGGACAAAAATATGTATTCATTATTAAAGACCGTAAAGAAGCAATTCATTTTGCTATTAAGATAGCAGGCCGAGGTGATGTTGTGATCATGACCGGAAAAGGTCACGAAAAATCGATAAATTACGGAAACGGTGAAGAACCTTGGGATGAGAATGAAACCGCAAAAACTGCTTTACAAGAGAGAAAGCTTTTATGAATACTGTTTTAAAATTGGATATTTTTTCAGATTACACAGCAATATCGCACGCAATCTCCACACAAGCATTTGGATCAATGAAAAAAGAAAATGGGGACGTTCATTCTGCGAACTTATTGAAATTTGCTAAAGATCAAAATTTCCCTAAGATGCCGATCAGTATGCGACAAGTTCATGGAACGAACATCGCAATAATTGAAAACGATAGAGAGTTAGTGATTCCTCAGACTGATGGAATGATTACGAATAAGAAAGGATTACCTTTAGCAATAAAAACTGCCGATTGTCTGCCTGTCTTTTTCTATGATCCTGAAAAACAGGCTATTGGAGCAGTTCACGCTGGAAGACGGGGATTGTCTGCGGGCATTTTGACTAAGACAATTGCCGCTTTCGAAGCTACATTTGATTCCAACCCGAATGATATTATTGTGGGTATCGGGCCAAGTATCGAAAGAGATTGTTATGAAGTAAGCGAGGAGATTATTACTGAATTTAAACAGACATTCCCTACATATAAAAATATATATGAAGAAAAAGATGGAAAATACTATTTAGATCTACGCAATGTTGCCCTGCAAAACCTGCTTGCAGAAGGTATACTTGAAGAAAATATTGCTATCTCAGATATTTGCACGCTGCATGATAAACGTTTTTATTCATACAGGAGAGGCGATAGAAATAGTTTATTCATTAGTGTTATAAGTTTATTATGAAAAAGAAGCATATACATTTTGTAGGCATCAAAGGGACAAATATGATGCCGCTTGCTCTGATTGCAAAATCAGCAGGATATGAAGTAACTGGCTCAGATGTTGATCAAGAATTCATTACTGATGCCGCACTAAAGAAAGCAAACATTACCCCCTTCAAAGGATTTGCAGCAGAACATGTCGAGAGTCCTGACTTTGTTATTACCACAGGTGCGCATGGTGGCTATGACAATATTGAAGTCCATGCAGCAAAGCTTAAAAAAATACCAGTTATGTCGGCAGGTGAGGCAACAGGTGCATTTATGAAAGGAGAAATCCTCGGTGAACAATTTACTGGAATTTCGGTTGCTGGAACACATGGTAAAACCACAACAACTGCAATGATCGCAACTGTTTTGAAAGAGAATGGAATGGATCCGTCATATATTATTGGAACCGGTGACGTAAAATCACTTGGTGTTCCTGGTTATCTTGGAAAAGGGAGATATTTTGTAGCAGAAGCTGATGAGTATGCTACTGAACCGGTCCACGATCGACGTGCTCGGTTCCTTTGGCAGCATCCGACTTTTGCCGTCTTCACAAATATTGAGCACGATCATCCTGATATTTATCCTTCAACTGATGCAGTACGTTCTACGTTTCTTGAGTTTGCAAATAATTTACCTCCTAAAGGTTTGCTCATTGCCTGTGGTGACGATCCTGAAGTTCGAATGCTCTTGAAAGAATTTGATCGGAAAGCAGTCACATATGGTTTTGGTGCTGGTAATGATTATATTTTAGAACGCGCAACGATCTCAGGTGATCAAACATTCTTTTGGGTAAAATCGTACGGTGTTCCATTGGGCGAGTTTGCGATTCGTGTCGCTGGAGAACACAATGCGCTCAATGCACTTGCGGCAATAATCGTTTCTTTAGAAGTTGGATTGTCTATTGAAAAGGTACGGAAAGGATTATTGGCGTTTCAAGGTTCAAAGCGCCGTTTGGAATATATTGGGGAATTACAAACTGGTGCGAAAGTATATGATGACTATGCGCATCATCCTACAGAAATCAAGAAAACTCTTGGAGCGTTGCGTAAGCAATATCCAAAGAAAAAAATTGTGTGCTTTTTTCAACCTCATACATATTCCCGAACAAAGCAATTATTTAATGATTTCTTGCGTGTTTTCGAAGATGTAGATACAATTGTCCTTACAGATATTTACGCATCACTACGAGAAAAACCTGATCCAAGTGTTTCTTCAAAACAATTAGCAATAGGAATAAGTAACCATCATAAAGAAGTAATTTACCTTGAGAATTTGGACGATGTGGTAAAATATATCAACGAAAACAAGTTTCGATCAGATACGGTTCTTGTAACCATGGGTGCAGGCGATATCTACACGATCCACACAAAATTGGCTTTTTATGACAGATAGCATACGGAAGATTGTAGAATTAATTGGAGAAAAACGGGTAAAGCAAAACGAATCATTGGCAACACATACCATCACAAAAGCTGATATCAACGTGGAGTTATACCTTGAAATTGATACGATTAATGAGCTTGTAACGATTATTAAAGCAGCACAAAATTTTAAAATCCCTGTTCGAATACTTGGGAGTGGTGCTAGAATAGAATCTGGAAAAGATTTGCCTGGACTCGTTATTAAAAATAACTGTCGACGGTTTGATAAAGCGAGTATGAAGGGTTCCATCAAACAAAGCCAGATGGGGGTACAAGAAATACTTGTCTATGCAGAATCAGGTGTGAACATGAATCAGCTCGTCCGATTTACTATTGAGGAGGGACTTGCTGGGCTTGAATATCAATTAGGTTTGCCGGGAACTGTTGGTGGAGCAATCTCTACCAATGCAAAATATATTCCAAAATATTTGCCTGTTAGTAAAGTGTTACAATCAGTACGGATCTTGCATGAAAATGGCGAGATCCAAACGTATAATGGACAAATGCCACATTTTGTATATACTGATGGGGAGTGGGAAGAAACAAATGATGTTATACTTTCAGCAGCGTTTAAATTAACACCTGCTGATAAGAAGGTTTTATGGGCGCGTGGAGAAGAAGCAGTTGCGTGGAGAAGAGAAGAGGCGGAAAGAAAAAATTAGATAATTATGGAAAAATTTGTAATTAAAGGTGGAAATAAGTTGCAAGGGGAAATAGGTATTTCTGGAGCAAAAAATGCTGCATTAAAAGTACTTGTAGCTGCTTGCCTCACGGATGAGCAAGTGATTATCCATAATGTTCCTCTTATTGCTGATGTCTTCGTAATGTTAGATATCATGAAAGATCTTGGAGCTGATGTGAAACTCGAAGATCATACGGTTACAGTTCAGATGAAGGCTTTTGCTCATTCATCAATTCCTCTTGATAAAGCTGCACGTGCTCGAACTTCTTCAATGTTTATCGGTCCACTTCTTGCACGAACAGGTGAAGCAATTATCCCAAATCCAGGCGGTTGTAGACTTGGTGCACGGCCTATTGATAGAACAGTTGAAGGAGTTGGAAAGCTGCAAGTTGAGGTTACCTATCACAGTGAAGATGGTTATTTTCACGCAAAAACAAATGGCCTGAAAGCGTCCGACTATCATTTCCCCAAGAGTACTCACACAGGAACTGAAACAATGATTATCGCAGCTGCACTTGCTGAGGGTACAACTGTTCTTGAAAATGCCGCTGAAGAACCTGAAATTAATGATGTTATCGAATGTATTAATCAAATGGGTGGAAATGTAAAGCGTACAGGACATCGTCAGATTACAATTGTCGGTGCGAAAAAACTTCATGGAGCTGAAGTTACTATCAGTCCAGATCGTATCGAAGTTGCGACATTTGCAATTGCCGCAGTGATAACAGGGGGAGATATTTTTGTTAAAGATGCTCATAAAGCAAATATTGATGCATTCATGGAAAAGTATAAAGCAACTGGCGCTGGGTACGAAATGAAAGAGGATGGAATTCGGTTCTTTGCGAATGGCACCTTAAAGGCTGTCGATGTTGAAACGGGAATTCATCCTGGATTCCTTACTGATTGGCAGGCACCTTGGGCGATTCTTATGACTCAAGCAGAAGGTGAAGCAATAATCCACGAAACTGTTTTTGAAAACAAACTTGGTTACGTAAAAGATCTTAAGCGAATGGGTGCAAAAGTAAAACTATTTAATCCTGAAGTGAGCGATCCTGAATCCGTATATAATTATAATTTGGATGATGACAAACCAGAATATTTTCATGCAGTAAAGATCACAGGTCCAAACACTTTGCATAACGCGGTAATGACAACACTTGATATCCGAGCAGGTGCAGCAATCGTTTTAGCAGCACTTGCAGCAAAAGGAACATCGACAATTTTTGGTATTGAAAAGCTTGATCGTGGATATGAAGCTTTTGAAACTCGTTTCACCAAATTAGGTGCAGCAATTGAAAGGGTTACTGAAGAAGAATGACAAAAGAAAAAAGAAATTTAGGAGCCATAGTTTTAGCGGCTGGAAGAGGAAAACGCATGAAGGCAAAGGGCATGAACAAAGTGACCTTTCAATTGGCGAACAAACCTCTTGTTAAGCATTCGATTGATCTTCTTGAACATATGTACTTTGATTCCATTATTGTTGTGGTCGGTTTTGCAAAAGAATCTGTTAAAGAAGTATTGAAAGACGACAAACATATTATTTTTGCAGAGCAGACAAAACGTCTTGGAACAGCGCATGCAGTAGCAAGCGGTTTTAAAAAAGTTCCAGAACATGTGTCTGATGTTTTAGTTATCAATGGAGATGATTCTGCATTTTATACAAAGGAAGTAATCTCACAACTTGCTGCAAAACATATTGATAGTCAGGCTGCAGTCACATTTTTGACGGTAAAGCTTCCAAATCCTTTTGGTTTAGGGCGCGTTGTCCGAGATAAAGATGGCAAAGTTACTTCAATCGTTGAAGAAAAAGATGCAACCGAAGAGCAGAGAAAAATTCAGGAAATTAATGCTGCATGCTATTTCTTCTCATCAGCATTTTTGAAAAAATATCTTAAGAAGATTAAGAAAAGCCCAGTCACTGGTGAATATTATATTGTTAGCTTGATTGAACTCGCAGCGCAACAGGGTGAAACAATAGAAACGATTCAAGTTGAAATTCCATGGCGTGGAGTAAATACTCCAGAGGAACTTCAAGAAGCGGAAAACTTATATCAAAGTATTAAGGCAAATGAGCCAAAAGAATAATCCGTATGGGTCAAAATACGTTTTCCATCACACGTTTAGATTCTCTTTCTTCTGAAACTGCTGACTCACTTCGAAACCTTGCCAAACAAATAGGGACTAATTATCAAGATTTAAGCAATGAAGATGTGGAAGAAATGATTGCCTCGCCTATGCATAATTTATTTGTTGCAAAGAATGCTAATGGCACAATAATCGGAATGATTCTTGTATTACTCTACAGGATTCCATATGTCCGCAAAGCATATTTTGAAGATCTTATTGTTGATGCAGAGTATCGTGGCCATGGGTTGGGTGCTACTCTTATGAAACATGCAATTGCCTTTGCAAAAGATAATGGAGCTGCTTATGCTGACTGTACTTCACGTTCTGACCGAAACTCCGCAAATAATTTATATGAGAAATTAGGCTTTCAAAAAAGAGAGACAAATGTGTATAGAATGATCTTCAATTACGGCGGAGAAACCTCACAATAACACAACAATTTACTATTTTAAGCAATTTAGAGTATAATTGTAGCAATGATACGACTATTAGGGCTTATGCTATCGTCTGCTTTCGTCACGGCAATCTTGCTTGTGCCGTTTATCGACTTCCTCTACCGGATCAAACTTCGTCGACAAAAGCAGGTTACAAAAGACATGTTTGATAATCGTACACCTCTTTTTGATAAATTTAATTCATGGAAAGCAGGAACTCCATACGGCGGCGGACTTCTTATTATTGTTGTCGTTCTGATCTGGTCTTTGTGGGCATACGGTATATTCAATATTAAGAGTAATCCTTGGGAAGTCTTTGTGATCCTCTTCTCATTTGTCAGCTTTGGTATCCTTGGATTCTATGACGATCTGAAGAAAATGGTTCCGGGGAAAGAAAAGTTCTTCGGACTTCGTTTTAGACACAAATTTATTATTCAGTGGATTCTTGCGCTTATTATTGCATGGGTCTTTTATTTCCAGTTAGGATATAACTTTATCTTTATCCACGGAGTAGGACAAATGTTCCTTGGTATGTTCTTTATTCCTTTTGCCGCATTTATCATTGTCTCTTTTGTTAACGCATTTAACATTACTGATGGGTTAGATGGTTTAGCATCTGGGTTACTCATTATTTGTTTGCTTGCATTCTTAGCAATTAATTCTGTAACACTTGATCAACCTCTCGGAATCTTTCTAGCAATTTTAATTGGGAGTGTTTCTGCCTTTTTATACTTCAATATTTACAAAGCACGTATTTGGCTGGGAGATGTTGGATCGCTTTCGTTAGGTGCAGCGCTTGCGGTAACTGGACTTCTGACCGGTAAAGTATTTGCACTTATGATTATCGGAGGAATCTTTGTTATCGAAATCGCTTCGTCTCTTATTCAATTGCTTGGGAAAAAATATCTTGGTCGCAAGCTTCTTCCTGTTGCTCCTTTGCATTTATATTTCCTTAAAAAGGGTTGGGAAGAACCAAAAATTGTAATGCGTGCATGGTTACTTGGATTCCTCTTGGCGATACTTGGTATATTCATTGCATTAGTTTAGTATCCATTCTGCCCGATGAAAGCACGATTCAAGCTCAGAAAAGTTTCCACAGGGAAATTTGATATTGTTTTATTTAGTATTGTTACAGCTTTGACCTTATTCGGTCTGCTCATGATATTTAATTCCTCATCAGTAATTGCTTACAATCTCTTTGGTGACAAATATGGCTTTATTCGAGATCAGGTTGTGTGGTGTGTTTTAGGTTTTACTGCATTGTTTCTTACGTACAAATTCGATTATCACAGGTTCTATAACCTTGCCGTTCCTTTGCTCATTACTGCAATTGGATTGCTCATTCTCGTATTCGTTCCAGGGATCGGTACACATGCATTGGGTGCAAGCCGGTGGATTAACTTAGGATTTACTTCTGTGCAACCTGCTGAGTTTATCAAACTAGCATTGGCAATCTATCTTGCCGCGTGGTTCTCTCAAAAAGAAAAAGGACGATTTGGTGCGTTTATTTTGTTGATGGGTTCGATTATGTTTTTAGTATTGATGCAACCCGATTTGGGTACTGGTTCGATTATTATGTTTGAAGCATTAATTATCTATTATCTTTCCGGCGGTAATATCATGTACTTTTTCTTTATGGCTCCTGTAGTGGCAATTGGTGGGTTCTTCTATGTTATTTCAGAACCTTATCGCATGGCTCGTTTAACAAGCTTTCTTAATCTTGGTGGATCACTTCACGATACGTCATATCACGTAAAACAGATATTAATTG
Organism: uncultured Gammaproteobacteria bacterium; assembly: GCA_965230895.1. Classification (GTDB taxonomy): domain Bacteria; phylum Patescibacteriota; class Microgenomatia; order Levybacterales; family UBA12049; genus JACDET01. The sequence goes on along the minus strand of OZ246394.1, from coordinate 731,334 downwards.
CTCTTGGCTCAGGTGGATTATTTGGATTGGGTGTCGGAAATTCTATCCAAAAATATGCCTATCTTCCAGAAAATGTAACTGATTCAATTTTCCCAATTATTGCAGAGGAATTTGGATTCATTGGATCAATTGTTTTGGTATTTGTTTTTGCAGCTTTTATCTGGCGTTGTCTTTATATTGCTTCTCGTGCAAAAGATGCTTTTGGCAAACTTCTTGCTGGAGGAATTATTTCGTTCATTGGTATTCAATGTGTCATTAATCTTGCGGCGATGACTGCATTAGTTCCATTAACAGGTGTTCCTCTCCCGTTTATTTCCTATGGAGGTTCTGCACTCATTGTCGATTTGGCAGCGATTGGAATACTTCTTAATATCTCCAAACAATCAAAATCATAGTTTGTTATAATTTTTTCTATGAAGGAAATAACGTTTTCTGTTGATAGCCAAAAGCTATCGGCTACGATCCAATATCCGCAAAGTCATAAAGATAAAAATCCTGCAATTTTGATGGTTCATGGATGGATGAGTAGTCAAAAAGGGAACATTATATTTGCGCAAGCTTTAATAAAGCTCGGGTTTATTGTTATGACGTTTGACTTGCGAAGTCATGGTTCAAGTGAAGGAGAAAGAGGGAAATTGTCGCGGGAGGATTATATGGACGATATGGAAGCAGCGTATGATTTATTGGCTTCCCAAAAGGATATTGATGCAACAAAAATTGGCGTCATTGGTTCAAGCTTTGGATCGTATCTTGCAACGATTCTCACATCGCGCAGAGATGTTTCGTGGTTAGCTCTTCGAGTTCCTGCACAATATCCTGATGAAGGCTTTAATCTTCCTCAAGTAAAGTATGCCAATGCCAAAACGACAGCATGGCGAAAAGAAAAATTATCATGGAAAGATACACAATCATTGCGTGCAATACATGATTTTGCCGGAAAAGTCCTGATCATTGAATCTGAACTGGATGTCATCTGTCCTCATCAGACAATGGAAAACTATATGAACGCAGTTTCAAATAAAAAGAATCTTTCTTATGAAGTGATACAAAGTGCAGAGCATAGTTTGAAAACAGTAAAACAAAAAGCAGAATTTACTCGTATTATGCTGAACTGGCTTCAGAATGATATACTTATTACATGAAACTTCTTATCGTGGCTGGTGGAGGTGGGCATTTTGCACCTGCGCTCGCTGTTATTGATAAACTTCCTAAAGAATGGGATTATCTCCTCGTCGGTCGAAAACATGCATTTGAAGGTGATGATGCTTTATCATTTGAATACCAAACCGCGCAGAAAATGGGTTTGCCGTTTATTCCGTTGAATACCGGACGGCTACAGCGAAAGGTTTCTGCTCATACATTTAGTTCTCTCCTTAAGATTCCCGGTGGATTAAAGCAAGCGACGCAAATCCTTAATGATTTTAAGCCAGACGTTGTTCTATCATTTGGTGGTTACGTAGCAGTTCCAATTGCTCTTGCAGCAAAAGCAAAGAGAATTCCTCTTGTAGTTCATGAACAGACTTTGCAAGCAGGGTTGGCAAATAAATTAGCTAGCAAGTTCGCAAATAAAATCTGTATTTCTTGGAAATATTCTGAGCAGTTTTTCCCTCATGATAAATTGGTTTTGACTGGTAATCCTTTACGCAAAGAATTCTTCGCGCACGCTGATGACTCAGAACGTCGTTCAAACGGTAAGGTACCACTCTTGTATATAACAGGAGGCAGCGGTGGTGCACATGGCATTAATCTTTTAGTTGAAGGTGCGCTTGAGAAACTTTTGGATAAATATTTGATCATCCATCAAACAGGGAATGCACAAGAGTTTGGAGATTATGACAGATTGGTTGATCGGAAATTAAAATTGCCTGAACATTTGCAAAAGCGTTATGAAGTAACAAAATTTATTCCAGCAAATCAAGTTGTTTCAGTTATGCTCAATGCTGATCTGATCATTTCTCGCTCTGGCATCAGTACCGTAAGTGAAATTTTATATCTTGGAAAACCTTGCTTGCTTATACCATTACCATATGGTCAACGGAATGAACAACAAACAAATGCTGAATTTGTCCAAAGTACTGGTTTGGGCGAGACGTACGATCAAGATAATTTAACTCCTGAATTATTTGCAGAAAAAGTCAATGAAATGATAATGAATCTTGAAACATACAAAGGTCATGCTATGGTCACGCGAGAGTTAATCAACAAAGACGCTGCAGAAAAAATAATTGAGGTAGTACAACATGAAAAAGATAAACACAATTGATCGCAAACAAAAGCGATATGCAAAAAAGATTCTCATTTTTTGTTTAATTATCCTTGGAGGAGTTACAGCAGTTGCAGGGGGAACATTCTATGTTTTCACAGCACAAATGAATAAGCCTCTCTTTGTTAGTCCTCTTGCGAGTATGAAATTTGTACAAGCAAGTACGAAAGACAATAAGCTTGAATCATTAAAGAAAGGATTAGAAAAAGAACACATTGCATATACAAAAATTGAGAAGACAGAAGATGAGGATTTCGTGGTAGAATTAAAGCAGGGCGGCCTCGTGACTTTTTCGTCGCAAAAGGATATAATAGCGCAAATAGCCTCTTTACAATTCATCCTTTCACACCTTACAATGGAAGGTAAGCTGTTTTCACGGTTGGATTTGCGTTTTGAAAAGCCCGTAATCGTGCTCAAATGATGAGATTATGAACGAAGGAAAAATTCTTGTTGCAATAGATGTAGGAACATACAAAATCGTTACTGTCATAGCAAAGGTCATAGACAATGTCGTTAACGTCCTCGGTGTTTCCGAAGTTAAATCACAAGGTATTAGAAAAGGACAAGTAGTAGATATTGAAGAAGCTGTTCATGCAATCAATGCTTCACTCGAAGCTGCAGAACGAATGGCTGGATATTCTGCGTCTCATGTCCTTGTCTCCCTTGGAGGCAGTCAAATTGACTGTCAAAATTCTCGTGGCGTTGTCGCAGTCGCTACACCAAATGGCGAAATCTCCGAAAGTGATCTTCAAAGAGTTATCGATGCTGCCAAAGCAATTTCTATCCCTTCAACGCGAGACATTATCCACGTCCTTCCACGAAATTATATCGTTGATGGACAAGAAGGTATCAAAGATCCAGTTGGTATGTCAGGGACTCGATTGGAAGTTGATACTCATATTGTTACTGCAAATAGTGTTTCTCTCCGAAATCTTGAGAAAGCTTTCTCTGAAGTTGGTGTCGATATTGATAGTTTTGCATTTAGCGGTTATGCAAGTTCACTTGCTGTTCTTTCAGATACAGAAAAAGAACTTGGTGTTATTCTCGTTGATATTGGAGCGGGTACAACAGACATTTCAATCTACACTGAAGGATCAGTTGCCTATTCATCTGTTCTCGCAATTGGTGCTCGACATGTAACCAATGATCTTGCAATCGGACTTCGTATCTCACTTGAGAGTGCTGAAAAGATCAAACTCTTCTTCTCACAGAATCAAAATAAAAGAACTGTTCGCGAAGGAGACGATGAAGCGAGCAGTAAACCATCAGACGAAGTAGATCTAACTCCACTCAATCTTCAAGAAGAAATCCGAAAAGTCTCCCAGAAAACTCTCGTTGATGGCATCATCAGACCAAGACTCAATGAAATTTGTACAATGATCGGACTTGAAATCAAAAAGAGTGGTTTTGCAGCACAAACTCCAGCAGGCATTGTCTTCACTGGCGGAGGTGCTTTAACAGTAGGGCTTCGAGAATCAGCTCGTCGATCACTCGCGATGCCAGTCCGTATCGGGATGCCAACAGATGTCAAAGGAATTATTGATGAAGTTCAACATCCAGCATTCTCTACAGCGGTTGGGTTAATACGCTATGGGATTGGAAATGCACCAGCGCGGACAACATCACGATTCTCAATGCCGGCAGGAAATGGCGGCGCATCCAAAGTTGTAAAGAAAGTTATCAATCTCGTTAAAAGCTTCATTCCATAATCTTTTCTTCTAGCACATTTTTTGAACAGAAATTCTTTTGAGCCTACGTTACAAAAATATTTTCAGTCTGAAGCAAGAATATACTCATTTCCTTCTTGCAAACCTGAATTAGATTTGGTAGGATTTGACCAGCCCACAAGACTATGTTAATTCGTCCACAATCAACTAACTTCGCAAAAATTCGTGTCATGGGTGTAGGTGGCGGTGGTAGTAATGCTATCGGCTCAATGATTTCAAGTGGGAGCATCCACGGCGTAGACTTCGTAGCAGTTAATACAGACGCACAAGCACTTCTTCTCAATAAGGCAGATACTAAAATCCAAATCGGAGAAATCTTCACCAAGGGTCTTGGTTCTGGAGGAGATCCTGAAATTGGTCGTCAAGCTGCAGAAGAATCACGAGACAAGATTAAAAGCGCTCTTGAAGGATCAGATATGGTCTTTCTTACTGCTGGTATGGGCGGTGGTACTGGAACGGGCGCAACTCCTGTTGTTGCTGAAATAGCTAAAGAAATTGGAGCTTTAACAGTCGCAGTTGTTACTAAGCCATTTATGTTTGAAGGAACTCGACGAATGGTGAGTGCAGAAGAAGGTATTGATAATTTAAAGGATAAAGTCGATACATTGATCGTGATCCCAAATCAGAGAATTCTTGATGTAGTTGATCGCAAACTCAGTTTACTTGACGCATTTAAAGTAGCTGATTCTGTCCTTACGCAAGGTGTCCAAGGTATCTCTGAAATTATTACACAACCAGGTCTTATCAATGTCGATTTCGCCGATGTCCGGAATATTATGTCCGATGCCGGTTCAGCCCTTATGGGTATCGGCAGTGGTATCGGCGAAAATCGAGCCCAGACAGCAGCACGGTCTGCTATCGCATCACCATTGTTAGAAATTTCAATGGAAGGCGCACGAGGAGTTCTCTTCAATGTTGTCGGTGGTAATGATCTGACTATGACTGAAGTTGATGAAGCAGCAAAGATTATCTCAAGTGCAGCTGATCCTGATGCAAATATCATCTTCGGTGCAACTATCGATGAAACAATGCACGATCAGATCCGCATTACTGTTGTTGCAACTGGATTTGATCAAGCAAAGCAAAGACTTCAGCAATTTGTTATCCAACAGCCAACTCCACAAGTTACTGATACTCCATTGACTCGTACACAACCTCCTGTACAACAGGATGATCAGCAAGCTGAAAAGAAAGATCATGATGAGGACGAAGAACAACCACAACAACATGTAACTCCTCCACAAGAGAAGAAAGACGAAAAATCCGTTGAAGACGAGTGGGATATTCCAGCATTCCTCAGACAAAGAAACTAGAGTATTATCCTATAATATTTATTTGTGCTATAATCCCTCTTATGAGAAACGTAGAGCTCAATCCTATATCCGGGATTATCGCAGAACGTCGTGCTATGCAGCCAAGGATTCAATTAACTTCATCAGATGGAGAAATTACCTTAAAGCAATATATTCCGAATGATGCACGTCCTGCATTTGAGTTAATTCATGCAAATGAAAGACATCTTTCACAATACGGTGATAGTACAGGAAGCAAATATCGTGACGCAGCTCATTTCCGAAGTACTATTACCCATCCAGATAATCCTGACAGACTGAGATTTGGGATTTATAGAGGTGATCAACTCGTAGGAAGTATTAATTTGACTCCAAATACTCAGAACCCGTCTCAAGCTGAAATAGGTTATTATCTTGCTCGTATGAGTACAGGTCGGGGAATCACACAACGCGCTGTAGAAACCCTTACTGAGTATGCTTTTAATCATGGTTATGAAGAGATTATCGGTCGAGTACATGCAAATAATATTGCTTCTGCAAAAGTATTACATCGCAGTGGATACAATTTTGAGGGAGCAGGTCCTATCATGAATACATTTGTACGACGTAAGACCATATAGTTAATTACCAGCAAATTAACCTTTGCATAAATTTAGTTTGATGTTATAATCTTTTCGTGGATAAGAAGGTCATAATCTTTCTATCCTGCCTACTCATTGCTATACCTGTTTCATCAGCACTAGCATCTTTTTACGTACCTCCTCAAAAGAAATCTGTTCAAGGTATCGCCGTGACAAAAGCTGTAATTCCAACCGATGTTGTTTCTCCAACACCTACACTTTTCGTTCTGCAAACTGCGACAAAATCAGCTGGAGTTTCTATCTCTGCAACTCCATCAGCTGGCGTGACATCTCGATCCCCAAAGAATGCTGTTTCAGAAATTAAAGCAACAGTGACAATGATTCCAACGGTGACTCTTGTCCCACCAACGCAATCTGCAAAACAAATGAGAACTGAGCCTACACCGACAATTTACATTTATACAAATGTAACTCCTACTCCTGTGGCAGCAAAGCCGACAGTTGTTACAAAACAACCAGCAATTTCGACAAAACCCTCTGCAAATAGTATCCGAATTGTTGAGAATCCCTCAACAGTTATCGTGAACGAATTCGCACCAACACAAGCCCAAACTTTAACTCCAAATAAGCAAATCGATACAGATGCAAATCTCCAAAATTCCAATTAAGAGTGTTGCGAAGCTTTCTGATATAATTTCCTGAGTTATGAAACTATTTTGGTGGAAAATTTATTTTTGGTTAAACGTTGTCCTTATTGGTTTAGTAACAATTATAGAGTTTTCTTATCCTTCTGCTCCTGTGGGTCTATTTATCACTGATCTTGTAATCTATGGAGTAGGGCTTGCTGGTGTTTATTCTTATATTTTCAGAAAAGAGATATTTGAGGCAAAATTCTGGAAATATTTCTTCTGGTTTAATATTCTCTATTCATCACTATTTTTACTCTATGCAGCTGCTCCCAATCATCCGATCATTAGCTATTTATCGTTTCTTTCATATAGTGAAGATACAGAAAACTTATTGGTAAGTACGGTTATTGGTTTATTGCTAAGTTTGCCGTATATGTTTGCGATGTACCAACTTGCGCATAACCGTTTCCTTATGCTTTCATCAGAGTCAGATAAAAAACTTCCTAAGAATAAGAAATGGGGAATGTTCCAAACAGCTCTTTGGGGGTATTCCATTATCTTTATAGCCGTAATGCTTATCTTATCTCTTATACCCAATGGCCAAGTAAGTTCATCATCGAAAGATTCTGATCTCTATTCAGGTATGATTATTTTTGCTCCAATCTTTATCTTTTGGGCTTGGATTGCTGTTGAGTATAAAAAATATGAAATGAATTGGTGGAAGGTAACATTGCTTCTTAACTCGTTATTGTTTTCAGGAATAATTGTTTTTGGTTCTTTCTTTTATGATCCGTTGTCTGCAGTTGAAACATCGTCAGAGTTTGATTGGATTGGAGTTGCTCAAACATTAATCATCATCACTGGTCTGTATGTCTTTGGAAGTGAACAATTCGAGAAGAAAGAACCAGTAGAGGAAGTACAGCCGAGAAGGCCTCGAAGAAGGAGAGTTCAAACTTCCAGTGAAACAGCTATTGGTAAGTGATCAGAACCTTTGGAATAATCTGTTTGGAAAGAATGGACAGTAAACTCTTTCGTAGTAAAGATATAATCTAATCGATGCATAAGCTGATCTACCTTGCAGACATCGCATCCTTCAACATAGACACTCCAAGATGGATCAAGTTGCGCATCCGTATTTTGTAAATGTTCAGACATATATTGGATTGCGTTACTATCCGGTAATGCATTGAAGTCTCCTGCAACAATTGCATATTTCTGAGGAATGATTTCAAAAAGCTTTTTCGCTTGAGATTCTTGAAGTTCTGAAGTTTCCTGATGCGTATGTACTAAATGCGTTGATGTGACTGAAATTTCTTTTCCGTCGATCTCGATCATTGCTTGAAGTGCAGTTCTCCTTTTCTCTCCAGAAGATAATTCGTAAAGGTTTGTTGATATGAGTTTATATTTACTAAGAATCGCATTGCCCCAACTAATAATTCTCCCTTCATACGGCATTTGGATCGTTTCTTCATATTTCCAATGATATCCCAATTCTTTTGCAATATTTTCTGCTGTGTTATGTTTGCCATCTAATTCTTGAATTACTTCTTGAAGGCAAATGACGTCAGCTTCTGCATTTTGAAGATGTTTCACTATATCGTGAGAGTGCTTCCCAAACCAAATATTCCAGGAAAGAACTTTTATCTGCATAAGCTAATTATAGCAAAAATGTATAACGTTTCCCTATTGACACCACTATTTCTCATGTGATGTAATTATGCTGACAATAGAATTTATGTTACAAAATCTGCCTAAATTAACTCAAAAAATCCAAAAGGGTTTTACGCTTATCGAACTTCTTGTCGTTCTTGGTATTCTCGGTATTCTTGCTGCTGCACTCCTTGCTACTATTAATCCTGTCGAACAACTTAATAAAGCACAAGATACAAATCTTAAAAACGTAGCTGCTCAGTTTGTTAGCGCAAATGTTCGATACTTCTCTGTTAAAAATGCACTTCCATGGAATTCAACAGCAAGTGGCGGTGCAGCATGCTATACAAGTGGTACAACGCTTGCATCAGTACCGATGAGTAATCTTACAGCATGTATCCAGACTCTTATTACCGAGGGTGAATTGAAACAATCGTTCTCAAATTCCAATAACCTGAATCAAGCAATTGTAACTAATCCAAATCCACAAACCAATAATACAGCTGATACAATTGTTTGTTTCCAACCAAAGTCTGAGTCTCAGCAAAGAGATTCAAATACTCGTTATACCCAAAGTGGAGCAACTGGAACGAGTTGCAAATCCCAAGGTGGTACAAATAACTGCTACTGGTGCGCACAATAATCCTCTTTAAAAGATTCAGCATGTCATTCTTGAAATAGGCTCAGGTTTGAAGTACAATTGTATTCATGTTGAAACCAGTTTCTCCAAAAGTTAACTTTCCAGAATTAGAGAATAAGATTAATCAATATTGGAAAGAAAATAGAATCTTTGAAAAAAGTATAACCTCACGTCCAGAAGATAAACGATGGACTTTCCTTGATGGTCCGCCATTTGTGACGGGTATGCCACATTATGGATCATTGCTTTCAAGTTTGCCAAAAGATGTTTTCGGTCGCTACTGGACGATGAAAGGCTATAGAGTCCGACGCGTTTGGGGATGGGATGGTCATGGTCTACCTATCGAAAACAAAGTTGAGAATGAATTAGAAATATCACGTAAAAAAGATATTGAAGAAATTGTCGGTATCAAAAAGTTTATCGATGCATGCAAATCCTATGTGAATGTCGTTTCTTCTGATTGGGAATGGTACGTGGACCGAATCGGTCGATGGGTCGATTTCAAAAACGCATACAGAACATGGGAAACCGATTACATGGAATCAGTCATGTGGGTCTTCAAACAAATGTATGACAAAGGCCATATATACAAAGGATACAAAGTTAATTTGTATTGCCCACATTGCTCAACACCTATTTCGAACTTCGAAGTTGCAATGGATGCTGAAAACTACAAAGAATTAGTTGACCCAGCAACCACGTATAAATATCCAGTCGAAGGTGAAGAAAATACGTATTTCCTTGCTTGGTCTACAACTCCATGGAACAAGATAAATACACCAGTACTTGCGCTTAATCCAAAGTTAACCTATGTCAAAGTGAAGCAAGGCGACGAATTTTATATCCTCGCTGAAACAACACTCAAGATGCTTCATGAAGAACCAAAATTTGAAATTGTTGAGCACTACAAAGGGAAAGATTTGATTGGAAAGAAATTCACTCCTCATTATGATTATTATCGAGAGCGTGCAACTGGAAAAGTCTTTGAAATCATTGGTGGAGATTTTGTCACAGCGGATGAAGGTACTGGTATCGTTACAATCGCTGCATACGGAGAAGAAGATTTGAAAGTGATGCAAGAGCAAGGTGTCTATATCGAAACCCATCTTGATGACGAAGGGACAGTTAAACCTGATGTGCCAAAGTTTGGTGGTATGTATTACCTTAAAGCAAATAAAGCAGTGAATGCTGATTTAGAAGAACGAGGTTTAATCTACTCAAACAAAGATTATATGCACAGAGTCCCATTGTGTTGGCGATGTCATACACGTTTGTATTACGCACCGATCAATGCATGGTATGTAAATGTTCAAGACCTCAAGCCATTGCTTCTTGAAACCAATGAGAAAGTACATTGGTATCCAAAACATTTCAAAAAAGGTCGATTCCAAAAGAGTGTTGAAAACGCACCTGATTGGAATATCTCTCGAAACCGATATTGGGGAAGTCCAGTTCCGGTTTGGGAATGTGAATGCGGCGAACGATATGTCCCTGGGTCTGTTGCTGATCTTGAAAAAGCATCTGGACAAAAAGTAACAGAACTTCATCGACCAGAAATTGACGAAGTCACCGTAACATGTAAAGAATGCGGTAAAAAAGCACATCGCGTCCCTGAGGTGCTGGATAGTTGGATCGAAGCTGGTTCCGCATCATTTGCTGAAAGACATTTTCCATTTGATTCATCCGAAAAGGTTGAAGACTTCTTCCCGCCAGATTATATTTCAGAATATACAGGCCAAATCCGTTCATGGTTCTACGTTTTGCATGTGATTGGAGCAGCATTATATAAACAGCAAGCATTTAAGAATGTCAGTGTAACTGGAGTTATCTTAGGAACCGATGGTCGAAAGATGAGTAAAAACTTCAAGAATTACCCAGATCCAGCAGAAATGCTTGAGAAATATGGTGGTGATGCGCTTCGATTATATCTTCTAGGTACTCCAGTTATGAGTGGAGAAGATATCTTAATCTCAGAAGAACAATACAAATTGCAGCTTAGAACAACGATGCTTATTCTTTGGAATACGTACAACTTCTTTATTACCTATGCGAATTTGGATGGTTGGAAACCTGACGGAAGTGAGAAGTTAGAAGTGAGAAGTGAGAATGTTTTGGATGAATGGATACTTAATTTACTTGAACAATTAAAAGTCGATGTTACAAAGAGTTTGGACAATTACGATACTGTTGGCGCAATTGATGCACTAAAGCTGTTCATCACTGATCTTTCAACATGGTACATCCGCCGAAGTCGTGACAGAGTTGGTCCAAGTGCTGAAGATGAAAAAGATAAGAAGGCATTCTATGAAACTACGCATTATGTCTTGGTCACATTGACACAGCTTCTTGCGCCTATCGTTCCATTTGTTTCGGAAGAAATGTACCGCAATTTAACTGATGAAGAGTCAGTGCATTTGACTGATTGGCCGAAAAGTTTTGGTTCAATAAATCAAGGTCTTCTTGACCAGATGAAAGTTGTCCGAAAAGTGGTTGAGATGGGATTGGCTCAGCGAAAAGAAAAACAGATTAAAGTGAAACAGCCTTTGGCATCAATTCAGGTTCATTCTGAAGATAAGGTTGATGCATCGTTATATCAACTTATTCTTGATGAATTAAATATAAAGGAAGTTTCATTCCACGATGCCAAATCCGGGGAGATGAGTGTTGAGCTCGATACAAGCTTGACCGAATCACTTGTTGCTGAAGGTCACGCGCGTGAAATTGTCCGAAAGATTCAGGAAGAGCGAAAAAAGCTTGGAACAAAGCTAGATGAAAAGGTAGAAGTTACGATGGAATCTTGGCCAAAGGATTTTGAAGAGTACATCAAGAAGAATGCATTGGTTGACTCTATTTCTGAAGGAGAATTCTCGGTTAAAAGTCGCGAGTAATCTTTCGTTTTTCATTCCTCGCAATGACTGTTCCGTTTGTATATAATATCCCCAATGAAGGCCAAAGCGAAGTTCCGAATAGATTATCAATTAATGATCCCGGTGATTATCCTTGTTTCATTAAGTCTTGTGACACTCCTCTCCCTTAATCCAGCCTTTTTCAAGAGCCAGTTAGCATCTCTTGTCATTGCACTTGCTGCATTTCTTTTTTTCTCGCAAGCAAGTACACATTTTATCCAAAAGTTTCGTTTGCCGATCTATATCATTTCAATTGTTATTTTATGTATAACTTTGGCAATTGGATACGAAAGTCGGGGTGCAACAAGGTGGGTAGAGGTTTTTGGCATCAGACTACAATTTTCTGAAATTCTTAAGCCATTCCTCGCAATTGCCTTTGCTTCATGGGTAGCAGATCAGAAGGCGCCCAATATAAAGACTTTCTTTAAGACAATTGCTTTAATTGCGCCAGTATTTCTTTTGGTTGAATTACAGCCTGATTTAGGAAGTGCGATACTTTATGGGAGTACAGCGATGTTTGCTCTTGTCATCTGTGGATATCCGTTCCGTTGGTTCGCTGCATTGATAGCGCCGTTTGTCATTATGTCGCCATTTATTTGGATGCGCATGCATGATTATCAAAGAGAGCGTATTTTAACGTTTATCAATCCGCAATCAGATCCTTTGGGCATATCATACAATACAATTCAAGCTATGATTGCTGTTGGTTCGGGACACTTTATGGGAAAAGGATTATCAGAGGGAACGCAATCAGGTCTCCGCTTCCTCCCAGAACGTCAAACTGATTTTATCTTCGCAACGATAGCTGAAGGGTTAGGTTTCTTTGGTGCGCTCATTATTATCGTAACAATAATGTTTCTTTGCTATCGCATTTATCTTATTTATTCACGAACAAATGACGCTTTCATCCGGGTATTTGCTGCCTGTACATTTGGTATTGTGCTGATTCCTGCATTTGTAAATATAGGGATGAACATCGGAATCGTGCCTATTGTGGGAGTGACATTGCCTTTTGTTTCATTTGGTGGAAGCTCACTTTTGTCCAACTTTATCTTTCTTGGTCTCCTTTCATCCATGAGTACATCGGCAAAGCATAAACACATCCTTGAGATAAAGTAAGGCTGCTTCTTGCCCAAGCGCGTTGAGTTTGATATAATCTTCCTCGTAGTATGAAATACGCAATTATAGCCAACGGCGGAAAGCAATATAAAGTAACCGAAGGACAAGTCCTCGAACTCGATAGAGTACAAGCAGAACCAGGTTCAGAATATGTTTTGAATCAGGTACTTATGTCAGTAGATGGTGATGCAATCAGTCTTGGAACTCCGTATCTTGAAAATGTAACTGTTACAACTAAGGTTTTGGAACAGTCTCAAGGTGAAAAGATCCGAGTTTCTAAGTTCAAAGCAAAAGCAAAATACCGAAAGACAATTGGTTTTCGAGCACAACTTACAAAGGTTCAGGTAACTGGATTCAAGAGTAAAGGCGCAAAGAAAGCTGAATAAGCTTGACAGGATCGAAAACTTGCCGTACTATTAACTCAAGTTTTCACATAAAAGACTATGGCACATACAAAAGCACAAGGATCAGTAAAAGGAAATAGAGACTCACGACCAAAGCGACGTGGTGTTAAGATCTATGGTGGATCAAAAGCTACACCAGGAAGTATCATCGTTCGTCAGGTTGGTACAAAGTTCAATGCAGGAGATGGTGTCTCCATGGGACGTGACTTTACATTATTTGCAGTTGAAGAGGGAACTGTCCACTTCAAAACACTTAAAGGCAAAAAATATGTAGAGGTAATCCATGGATAACCAATCTGGAGATCGATTATACGAATTAGAAACTAATCATCTGCAATCTAACCCACTGCAGCCTCGTGGCGTTATCACCCCTGACTCACTCACAGACTTAGTCGAATCAATCCGTGAACAAGGAATTCTCGAACCTATCGTCGTTGCAAAAACCCCTGCAGGATATCAAATCATTGCAGGAGAGCGTCGATGGAGAGCTGCAAAGATTCTTGGACTTGTCAAAGTTCCAGTTGTTGTTAAAGAAACTACTCCTCAAAGAATGCTTGAAATGTCTATCGTTGAAAACGTTCAGCGTGAGGACCTTAATCCTATCGAGAAGGCGTTAGCGTATCGAAGGTTAATTGATGAATTCGGTTTGGGGACAACTGAAGTTGCAAAGCGAGTTGGTAAGAGTGTACCAGCTGTATCAAATACAATTCGTTTGCTCTCATTGCCTGATGCTATCAAAGATGCATTGGTTGCTGGAGTTATCACAGAAGGTCATGTGCGTCCGTTATTGTCACTTGGAGATCCAAAGTTGATGTTGGATGTCTTTAAGACAATTCTTCGCGATAACTACACTGTACGACAAACAGAAGAACTTGCTCGTAAAGTAAAGGGTGAAACACAAAAGAAAGAAGTTGCACAACCAAAAGATCAGCTTTGGGTTCCAGAGCAAGACCAAATGGCGAAAGAAATCGAAGAGAAATTTGATTATGATAAAGTCCAAATCTTCCAATCAAGTAAATTGGCGAGAGTAACATTGGTTATTAAAGGTTCACCTGAAGTTACTTCAGAGAAGCTAAAGCAAATCCACGAAATCCTTACGAAGTAATTAAAATTCTTCTCTTGTTATCCTAAGTCCTTGTAAGGGAGAACTTGTCCATGACCTCACATATAATGGCTTAATGAAGATAAATTATTTTGCTGCAGGGTAGGGGTTTGTAATGAGTCTCATTGTATTTACTGGCCAATAGACAAAGAATGACTTTCCGATAATATCTTTCTCTTTTAGAAAGCCCCATTCACGCGAATCTGAACTGAATGGACGATTATCACCCATGACGATATATTCACCTTGCGGAACTGTGACAGATTCACCGTCTTTCAAGAAGCTTCCTCCATATGTTCTGACTTCGCTATCAAGGTATTCTGATTCATTAAGCTTCTTTCCATTTACATAAACGAAACCTTCTTGGACAGATACACTATCTCCAGCTGTCCCGATAACACGCTTAATAAAGTCCTTGTCTTGATCTGTAGGTGCTTTAAACACGATAACATCACCTTTTACAGGATGGCCAAGTTTCAGGGTGATAAGATTTGTCAAAATATATTCTTTATTTTTAAATGTAGGATACATTGATTCACCACTTACTTGAAACGGACGGAAGAAGAAGATATAGATAACCAAGAAAATCGATGCAGCAAGGAGGATGGTCTGAAGTAGATCAAGAGTAAAGAAATAAGCTTTTTTAAACACTTCGGTATTCATACTTTAATTATCTCAGGTAAAAAACATTTGTCAACGCAACGTTAGAGTCGATTAAGGAGAAATGCTTTCGAAACAATCTTTTTAACAAGTTGCGTACTTCTTTGTCGTGTACTATTCAGTTGGTGCTTCTGAATGGATTTCAGGCCTCTGTAGAGGTATTCTACATATGCTTCTGGCTTTTTCCAACGACGTACTGAAGTCTTCACAATAAGATTCCTGTAAAACTTAATTTTACCGAGTGGCGCGATATGGATTGCTAAGTCCAAATCTTCATGTACTTGTTTGTCATCAAGGCAAACAGTATTTTTAATTTGCTCCCAGGCACTTCGTCGAAGTGCATAGTTAGGTCCATAGAGGCAATCATGTTTTATCAATTGCTTAACAATTTTATTGTAGCCTACGATAAGTTTGACCCATTCAGCTTTTGTTTGCCATCGTGAATTATCAAAAAGCTTTGGCAGATCATAGAATTCACCTGGACCAGCGAGCGCTACTAATTTTTCATCTGCGAAGCTTCGTTTAATTCGCTTGATCCAATTCGGAGGAAGTATTGTATCGCCATCTGTGCGGACAATAATATCGTATTTTGCTTCATTAAAACCGCGGTTTCGAGCAGGGGTCATGCCTTGCTTTTTTTCATTGACGATTCGTACCGGGTATTGTTTCGCAATTTTGACGCTATTGTCTGTGGAGTTATTGTTTACGACAATAATTTCATCTGCCGGGACTGTTTGTTTCATAAGACTTTCCAAACATTTTCCGATGTATTTTTCCTCGTTATAGACGGGGATTACGACAGATATTTTTAAGGCATCTTGGCCCATATTATGCTATTGTACAATGAGAACGTATAAACTACAATACTTTTATGCGTGCGAAAATCACCATCGTCATTCCTACGTTGAATGAAGAACACTATTTGCCCCTCTTGCTCCAAGACCTCGTAGACCAAACTGAGAAAAATTTTGAAGTCGTTATCATTGATGCAAAATCACAGGATAATACGAAAAAAGCTGCTGAATCATTTAAGAAAAAGTTATCCCTTCAATTTATTGAGTCTTCAGCCAAAGGCGCTGCTCTTCAACGGAATGTTGGTGCAAAATATGTTGAGAGCGAATATATCTTTTTCCTTGATGCAGACACGCGGCTTGATAAAGACGTTATGGAAAAGATCTTAAAAAGAATCGAAAAAGATTATAGAGAGCTGTATCTTCCCTTTGTCCGACCAAGCACATCTTCTCCTCTTCATCGAGCTTTATTTTTTTGTAGTATTTCTTTTGTCCGTGTGATGAAATCGATCGGATATCCTATATCAACAGGCCCACATATTGTTATCCAGAAGAAGTTATTTGAAAAGATTGGTGGCTTTGATGAGGCAATTATTATTGGCGAGGATCATAATTTGATTATGAAGGCGCATAAGCATGGTATTTCTCCAACACTTATTTATAATGTTGGATGTTATTTCTCAATGCGCCGTTTTGAAGTTGAAGGGACTTGGAAGATTACATTTGATTATGTCTATTACACGCTCTATACGCTTATCAAAGGGGGAGTAAAGAAGCCAAATAGCGCATATGAAATGGGCGGCCTCCGCTACGAACAAGCAAAAGCTGAAAAGGAATAACCAACTTACCTTCTGCTACCTTAAAGACTAATCTCTTGCTCCAAATACACGATTTATAAATGGAATCTTCATGCATATAAAGGTGAATAGATACGAAAGAAATAGAATTACTATCCATTTCATTATTACGAAAAACAGATTGAGAGGAAGATAACTGAAGAGATAATAATTGAGAATATTTAGGATAAACAAGTGACTAAGATAGATTCCAAAGACTGCTTTTGATAATGAGCGAATGCTGGTGGTAAAATACTTTTTATTTAAGAAAAGATATTTAGAACGAAGTAAAAGTACAAAAGCCGGTAATGCCATAAGAAGAACTGGGATGCTCATATAATAGTCCGAATAGTATGCAATACATCCCTCAGACCCAAGGAAATTAATATCTTGAATCTTCCAAAGATAATGTAAGTAGCTGAATATAATCGTTGCTATTAATCCTACAAAATAAGTGATTAACAGTGGTTTGGTAGCATTTATTGATTTGGCTGCATTTCCTAGGACGAATCCTGCAACAAAAAGTCCTGAATAAGGTATCCAATATGTAAAAATATTATCCATCGCACACCGTTGCAATATATATTGCCCAATAACTTCAACGACTCCAATACTCAACAATAGAATCATTAGCTTTTTGTGTTCTATTTTTGTCGTGGCACGAAGGTAAGAACGTATTAATGGCGCTACAGTGTAAAGTCCGAGCATGATGATAAGGAAGTAGAAATGAAATACATTTACAATAAATAAGTTTGTTATGAGAGAGCTATCAAAGTAGGGTAAAGTTAATGGTCGACTATACCACCAAGTATAAAATAACAACCAAAAAAGAAGCGGAATACCAATGCGAATAGCGGTTCGTTTTAATGATTGGGCGAAAGATTCGTCTTTATTTAAAAGAAAATACCCACTTAAGAGGACAAATAAAGGAATTGAAATTCTCGATAAAGCATCAATAGCAATTCCAATCCACCATACAATTTTTCCAAAAAGATCTGGATTATTATTGACTGGATGAACAATATGAATGAATAATACCCCACTAATTGCAAGCACTCTAATAATATCTGCTGAAAAATTATATGAAGACTTTTTTTTCATCAACTGATTCAAATCACTAATAGAATAGAGCTGCCCATTTTGTTTTGTAGCGAATTTTTTTATTTCTTTTCTTTATGAATTTCGCAGGATTACCACCCACGATTGTGTATGGTTGGACATCTTTTGTTACGACGGCCCCAGCTGCAAGAACTGCTCCTTCACCAATAGTAACCCCTGGAATAATAATGACATCACTTGCAATCCATACATGATCTTTTACCTCAACTTTTTTCTTAATATAATCAAAAGTGGGAGATTGTGGATCATGTTGTGCAGTATATATGTGAACGTTTTTACCGATATTAACATTATTGCCAATAACTAATGTTCCCCGTCCATCGAGAAAAACGCCTTGACTTAATGCAGTATTATTTTTGATTGTAATGTTTGAGAATGTCGAAAATGTACAGTGCATAGAAATTGTGCTATCTTCGCCAATCTTTATGCCAGCAATATTTCTATAAAAGAAATTTCTTAGTGTATGTGATGGGATCGCACTTACGAGATCATTCCCTAGCCATTCCAAAAGGCTTAAAAGTGTGCGAGAATTAGTCATATTAATCTGCTTTACTATACTATTATATAATATACACATGAAGATTTCTTTTATTACAACTATTTATAATGAGCAGAGTACCATTATAGATTTTTTGCAATCGCTTGCAGCTCAAACAAAACTTCCTGATGAAATCATTATTGTTGACGGGGGAAGTGTTGATGAAACAGTCTCGCTAATTAAAGAATTTCAGTTTCCCAAAATAGTTAAAAAAGTAAAAGTTATTGTCAAAAAAGGAAATAGATCTGTTGGACGAAATACTGCAATTAAAGACGCATCTGGAGACATAATTCTTTGTTCTGACGCTGGTAATATCTTAGACAAAGATTGGGTTAAATCTATAATAAAACCTTTTAAAGAAAAGACTGTTGATGTTGTTGCTGGTTATTACAAAGGTTTGACACAAAACACGTTTCAGAAGAGCTTACTCCCATATGTTTTTGTAATGCCTGATAAAGTAGATCCTAAAACTTTTCTCCCTGCAACTCGGTCTGTTGCTTTTAAAAAATCAACATGGCACAAAGTTGGTGGCTTTAATGAATCACTGTCTCATAATGAAGATTATGCATTTGCTAAGAAGTTAGAAAAATTTGGTGCAAATATTGTTTTTGCAAAAGATGCAATTGTTTATTGGATACCGAGGAATACTTTGAAGCAGACATACATAATGTTTCTTCGCTTTGCATATGGTGATGCAGAAGCTAAAATCTTTCGTCCGAAAGTTTTGGTTCTTTTTGTAAGGTATTTTATAATTCTAAGCTTATTAGCTATATTTATGATCACAAAATCTCTCGTCATACTGTATCTCTTATTCTTTATTTTATTGCTCTATATTGGATGGGCAATCTCAAAAAATTACCGCTATGTTAGGGAGTTTTCAGCCTTTTTCTATTTACCACTGTTACAATTTATTGCTGACTTTGCAGTAATAAATGGTACAATAAGTGGGATTTTAGGTTTATGGGATACAAAAAAGACGTTATAAAAGGCCTTTCATTTATTGGATCATTGCGATTTCTCACAAAAGCAGTCGGTTTTTTAGAGACAATTATTTTGGCCAGGATTCTTGCTCCAGAACAATTTGGTATTTATGGAATTGCTCTTTTAGCGCTTGGTCTTTTAGAGACAATTACCCAAACTGGTGTAAATGTTGTTTTAGTTCAAGAAAAAGAAACGGATAAATATATAAGTTCTGCTTGGATTATTTCAGTTTTAAGAGGGTTTGTCATAATGCTGATTCTTTTAATAGCGGCACCTTTTATCGCAAACTTTTTTCATTCACCTGAGGCTGTGACACTTCTTTATTGGATAAGTATTGTTCCTCTACTGCGAGGATTTATAAATCCAGCTGTGGTTAAGCTGCAAAAAGACTTACTTTTTGCGAAAAACTTTTGGTATCAAATGACTATTTTAGTAATTGATACTGCAGTATCAATTATTGTTACATACGTAACGCAAAACCCAATCGGAATTGTCGTTGGTCTTCTTGCTGGAGTTGCTGTTGAGTTAATTTTGTCATATATAATTGTATCTCCTCGTCCCAATTTCCGTTTTGAAAAAACATATCTTTCAACAATTTTCCATCGAGGTAAATGGATTACCGGGACTGCAATCTTTGATTATTTATTTACAAATATGGATAACATAGCAGTTGGAAGAATGCTTGGAGCATCTTCGCTTGGAATTTATCAACTTGCATATTCTCTAGCAGTAATGCCTTTCGTTGAACTAGGGAATGCTTTTAACTATGTAATGTTTCCCATTTTCTCAAAACTCACTCATGATCGATCACGTTTAAGAAACGCCTTCATTAAAATAATTTTAGGAGTTGCACTCATGTCAATTCCTTTCGTTATTATCTTCACAGTAGTGCCACAGGTATTTGTTTTCATTCTTGGCGAGAAATGGGCAGCGATAGTCTCTGTATTACCAATACTCTCAGTTGTAGGGTTTGTAAAGGCAATTTCGAACATGGCTGCAGCACTTTTCCTGAGCGAAATAAAACAAAACTATGCAATGGTGATAACTTTTGTTACAACTGTCAGTATGCTTGCAACGCTCATACCGTTAGTGCAACATTATGGAATTGTAGGTGCAGCAATGGCTGCCCTAATAGGCTCGCTTGTTGCATTACCATTTTATCTCTTTTTCGTATGGCAGATTCTCAGAAAAACTTCTTAATTCTTATGTTGAAATTGCAGGGATAGGTAGTGTATATTATCCATGACTCTATAATGATTAAAGCAATTATATTTGACCTTGATGGTGTGCTCGTCGACGCAACAGATTGGCACTTCGAAGCATTAAATAATGCGCTTCATCTTTTTGGTTACGAGATAAATAAGCAAGAACACTACACAGTATATAACGCTTTGCCAACGATGAAAAAACTCCATCTCCTAACTGAACGGAAAGGATTTCCATCAGGTCTTCATGAAGTAGTAAAACGCCTCAAACGTAAATACACTGATCAGTACGTTGAACAATATTGTAGACCGAGTTATGAGAAACAGATTATGTTGACTCATTTGAAAGATCAAGGCTTAAAGCTTGCTGTATGTTCTAATGCTCAGAAATATTCTGTGCTTAATATGTTGAAGAAATCACAGATAGATCATTTTTTTGATCTTATCGTTGGCAACGATGAAGGATATAAGCCGAAACCTGATTCTGAAATATATCTTGCTGCTTTCAAAAAGTTAGGTGTGAAGCCAAATGAAGTTGTTATTGTTGAAGATGCTCCTCATGGCGTGAAAGCTGCAAAAGGTTCAGGGGCAAATGTAATTGAGGTAGTTGGATATGATCAGGTTAATTTAGCTATTTTTAATAAATATTTATGAAAAAAACAAAAAAACTTAATATTGTCATTCCTCTTGCAGGAGCAGGAACTCCCTTCCAACAGGCAGGGTATGCTTTTCCTAAACCGCTTATCGATATTAATGGTAAATCAATGATAGAAATCGTAGCGGAAAATTTACTTCCAACTACTCCTTATAGATTTATATTTATTTGTCGAAAAGATCATTACAATAAGTATTCGATGGAAGAGATTTTTGAACGATCTGTTGGAAAAAATTTTAAAGACGTGCAACTTACGGAATCAACGCAAGGTGCAGCATGTACGGTTCTTACAGCAGTTGACTATATAGATAATGATGATGAACTCATCATTGCCAATTCTGATCAAGTAGTTGACGTTCCGATTGATGATTTCATCAAGTTTGCAAGAGCACAAAAAGTAGATGGAGCAATCATGACGTTCCGTTCAAGTCATCCTAAATGGAGCTTTGCCAGACTAGGTAAGGATGACTCCATTATTGAGGTTGCTGAGAAGAAAGTAATTTCTGATAAAGCAACTGTAGGAGTTTATTACTTCCGCACAGGAAAATCCTTTGTTGATGCAGCTGTAAATATGATCGAGAAAGACATTCGTTACAACAATGATTTTTATGTCAGTCTTGTCTTTAACGAATTAATACTTAATGGAGGAAAAATAAAAAGTTGGGAAATTGATACAGCACAAATGCACAGTATGGCAACGCCGGAAGATTTCATGAAATATATGATGTACCTTATGGTAAAAGGAATTAAATAAGTATTATGAAGATCGTTGTTCCTATGGCTGGTCTTGGATCTCGTTTTCAAGCACAAGCTGAAAAAAATCCTGAATACCGTAAGCCAAAACCCCTTATCAATGTTCACGGAAAACCTATGATAGAGTGGGCCATGGAATCTTTACCGTTTCTTGATTTACCCAAAAGACCTGTAACAACACAATTTAAAGTTTCAACAAAAGATCTTATATTTATTTCGCTGGTTCAACAACAGAAAGAGTATGCTATCACCGAACTACTGCAAGGTGTTTTCGGTGAAGATATAAAAGTGATTCTTATTCCGGAAGTTACACGAGGAGCACTTGAAACTGCTCTTTCAGCAAAAGATTATATTAATAGTGATGAAGATGTTATTATTTCAGATTCGGATCATTTCTTTGACGGATCAAGTCTTTATAATGCTATTCAAAATAAAGATGAAGATATTGAGGGAATCATACCTGTCTTTCAACCACCTGATAGAGAGCCGAAATGGAGTTATATGCTTTTTGATGAGAACCATGTGGCTTTAGTTATCGGCGAAAAAGATTCTGCACTTGCAGCAAGCGGTGCATATGCGAATATCGGAGGATATTACTTTACTCAAGGTAACGTGTTCGTTCGAGAAGCAGAAGAAATGATCAGTACAGGAAGTATGTATGGACCAGAAGGCAAACAGGAATTTTTCGTTGCACCACTGTATCAAAGAATGATAGAGAAAGGCATGAAAATAAAAGCAGCAATAACTCCTAAAGTTTGGGGGTTGGGGACTCCGAAAGATTTAGAATACTTCGTAGAAAATTACACTTTTGAGTAGCTTTACAACTGAGCCACTTCTTCAGGGTAATTAGTGCAGAAATAATCAGCTCCTGCCTCTCTTATTTGTTGTATTCTGGCAAAAAGAGTTTTTGTATCTTTTGCATCAGCATGTGACTCTCCGCCATATAGTCCAGGAGAGGTTCCATGAAGTTCTGGTGTAACAACAGCAATGAAAAGTCCAGCGGCATGTAATTGCTCGAAATTCTCTGGTGTATAAAATTGTTTCATAACCCCATTCTCTCCGATAGTATCCCATTCATCTCCCCAGACTCCATCGATAAGTCCTTGCTGCTTTAATCTAATTGCATCGTCAATTGTCATTAATGTTCCACCAACTGAACCAGTGTAACGTGATATATCAAACGGATGGGCAACTGACGGTGCCAACCGAAGTTGTGGATAGGTTTCTTTTAAAATTCTTGCAGTTTCTTCTTTCACATCGAAGACAATAAGTCTGTCTAAAATATCTTTGTGTTTTTTAAGTGCATTAATGATTCTCTCTAATGTATTTGGGTTTTGAAAACGCGCTTTTAAATGAAGTGCATTATTGGTTGATTTACTATTATGGATTAACGTCATAATCTCATCCAATGTCGGGATCCTTCCGTTTTGCAATGAAATGTTAGCTACTTCGTTCGTTGTTAAATCAGCGATATTTCTAGTATCTATACCATGAGTGATTCTCGAGAGGTTCGCATCATGAGAAACAATAATTCCATCCTTAGTTTGACTTGGATCAAATTCAATTCCACCAAATTCACGAGATAGCTGATCTTGAAATGCTTCGTAACTGCTCTCACTAAAAAAATCTGTTTTTGTGGGTTCTAATCCTCGATGAGTTATTATCTGAGATTTATTAATCATGCAGCAATAGTAAAAGAAGATCTTTTCTTTGTCAACGAAGTTTCTCTTTCTCAAGTTGGAAGAACATGCTATGCTTAAAAAATGAAAATTGGAGTTGTAATTCAAGGTCCGATAATGAGTCAAGGTTTTGATTCAACAGCAATAATTAAACGAACCATAGAGGAATATATCAAGCATCCGTCTGTCGGTCATATTGTTGTTAGTCTTTGGAAAGGTGAGAGATTTTCCTATACACATACTAATGTAACTATAATATATAATACACCTCCAACTGGACGTGATATTTTCAACCGAAAACGTCAATGGTTTTCTACATTGCAAGGAATCAAACATTTACAAAAACATAAGTCAATTACACATATATTAAAGATACGAACAGACCAATATGTTCCTTCGATGACGATTGATTTTATGAATTCCTTTTATACTCCGAAGAGTCTTAAGGTCTATAAAGAAGATCAGAACTGGAAATCAGAAATTTTTCAGGAACCGCTTTTATTTCCATCTGTTTATAGAATATTTCCTTTTTTTGCGACAGATTTTTATTTTGCGGGGTATATTAATGATGTCGTGCACCTTATGGAAAATAATCTTGCTTTTGGAGGGCATATCTTTCAGCTAGCTCCCGAAGTTGATTTGATATTAAAACATCTTTTTAAAACGGATAAGGGCTTTCCATTAACACGGATAGAGCGATACATGGATGTGCGATCGCTTATTAGTGCAGAGCCGTCTCATAAAATTTGGCAGTATTGGTATACAATGCATCGGTTGTATTTTGGTTGCTTTCCAAAATCTATTTTCTCAAAAGTTACTTGGCGAGGCATGAAATGGACCGATTTCCAAGATCAAAGATTAGGAAAAGTTCGAGCTCAACATATTGTAGATACATATTTTGATTTTACTCCTCAATGGCAGATACTCTATAAAGATTCTGAAGATTATGCAAAACTTCCTCGAGATAAAGCAATCTCTCAAGGTCTTACGAAGCGTGAATGGTTTTATTTTGTTAAGGGAGTTATTGAATCATTCTTCCTAAAAGCCTGATTGAGTTGTTATAATAACTAGATTATAACGCTATGATGGCGAAATCTATCATCATTTTAATTCTTGTTTTTTCTGCAGGGCTGCTCTTTTACCGACTTCCTGAATTAATGTCGTTTTTTAGTGACCAGGCTTGGTATTATCTTTCCGCTCGAGATATGCTTCAAACTGGAAATATACCTTTAGTTGGGATTGCATCAAGTCATCCTTGGTTACATCAAGGTGCATATTGGACGTATATCTTGGGTTTCATATTTGCCATAAGTCACTTCGACCCAATTGCCCCTGGGTACTTCACAGCCGGACTTGGTGTCCTTACTGTTTTACTCATGTATATTATCGGCAAAAAAATGTTTTCACCGTCTGTTGGTTTGGTTTCTGCTTTTCTTTATGCGACTTCGCCTTTAATTATCATTCATGCAAGAGCACCTTATCATACAAGTTTAATCCCGCTTATCGTTATTCTTTATATGTATTCATTATATAAATGGATTAAAGGAAATACGTATTATTTCCCATTGAGCGTCTTTCTCATTGCTGCTTTGTATAACTTTCAAATTTCTACTTCACCATTCTTTGTTATTCTTCTTGTAATTTTAGGTTTTGGGATTTGGAAAAAGAAACAGTATCTTTTAAACTTGTTGAACAAAAAAATGTTAGGTATCACGGCACTTGCATGGATTATCCCAATGATTCCGATGTTGATCTATGATTTCCAAAATGGTTTTCCTCAGACAATTAAGTTTGTATTATGGATTGGATATAGAATTGTATTACTTTTTGGTTTCCCAAGTATTCATGGTGATAAAGTTTTTGAGCCGCTTGCGCCTTTTATACCATTTACTCTTACTAAGATACAGCAACTTATTTTCCTCCCAAATATGTATATTGCTGTTGCAATTTTGACTCTTGCAAGTTTCATGTTAGTATTCGGTGTTTATTCAAATTTGAAAAAAAAGAAAGTTGATCTTGCGTCAGTTGTACTTTCAGTTTGTTTCTTTATTCCGTTTCTAAGTTATTTATTATTAAAGACGACATCAGAAGCATATTGGCCAATGTTCTTTCCAACGATTGTTCTGGTTATATCCGTTGCAGTAATTTCTTTGGTGAAGACTAAACTGTCAAAAGTATTGTTTTCTGTAGTAATACTTCTTTTGGGAATAAGCAATGCCTGGACTCTCGTGCAAGATAATTATTTAATGAATAAAGATTTTGGGTATCCATTCAAGGAAAGACTCGCGGCAGCTAAAATTATTACGGCTAAAGCTAACGGAAGAGAGTATAATATACAAGGTATCGGTGCGGGAAGTAAGTTTGAGAGTTTTATCATGCCATATACGTACTTAACATGGTGGCTTGGTTCAGGCCCGTCAGAAAAAAAGCAAAAACTTATATTTACTGTTACTGAAAATCCTAATGGGATTGATGTCGGAGAAAAGAAAACAAAATAATATGATTACAGCAATTGTACTTACAAAAAATGAAGAGAAAAATATTAAAGTCTGTTTGGACAGTTTATCATGGTGTGACGAAATTATTGTTATTGATGATAATTCTTCTGACAAGACAGTAGAACTTGCGAAAAAGAAAAATGCTAAAGTCATTACACATGCAATGAATGGTAACTTTGCCGCACAGAGAAACTTCGCATTAAGTAAAGCAAAGGGAGAATGGGTACTTTTTATAGATGCTGATGAAAGAGTCTCTTCACCACTTTGGTATGAAATAATGGCTGAGACCAATGAAGCAAATAGCGATGTTCAAGGATATTATATAAATCGTCATGACACGATGTGGGGTAAAGCACTGAAATACGGCGAAACAGCGAATATTAAATTATTGCGTTTAGCACGAAGAAACGCGGGGCAATGGGAGGGTCATGTTCATGAAGTCTGGAAGGTGCATGGCAAAGTAATGACATTAAAGAATCATTTGGATCATTTTCCACATAGTACAGTAGAAGACTTCCTAAAAGAAATTAATTTCTACACAGATCTTCGCGCAAAGGAACTCTTTGATAAAAAAGTTAAATCATATTGGTGGTCACCAGTGATCTATCCACTTGCAAAGTTTACTATTAATTACATTTGGAAAAGAGGTTATGCAGATGGAATTCCTGGCCTTCTCTTTACGATGCTCATGTCTCTACACTCATTTTTAGTTCGAGCAAAATTGTGGCTCCTTTGGCAAAAGAAAAATAATGATTAAGTATCAAGGTATTACTACATTAGAAGTCCTCGAAGATGCGAAAAATTACAATAAATGGATAGCGCATCAAATTACCAAACATATATCTTCTCCTACATTAGAAATTGGAGCAGGTATCGGAAATCTTTCAAAACTCTTTTTGCATGCAAGACCACTGTATCTAACGGATATTGATAATGGGTTAGTTAAGCAACTTAAGAAACGATTTGTAAAAGAAAAAGATGTTTTTGTCGAGACTTTAGATATCACACAAAAACCAATTAAAAAATATCAAAAGTTTTTTTCTTCTATCTATGCAATTAATGTACTTGAGCATATTGAAGATGATGTAAAAGCGCTGAAGAATATGAAATCTCTATTGAGAAAGAACGGGAAAGTTTTACTTCTTGTACCAGCAAAACAAAGAGCATATACGCGTCTGGATAAAGAGCTTGGACACTATCGACGATATGAGAAAAAAGAACTTGTAGAGAAGGTTGAAAAAGCTGGTTTTGTAATCGAGAAAATATATTTTTTTAATATTGTTGGTTTATTGAGTTGGACAATCAGAGATAAAGTAAGCAGAAATAGTAAAGCCTTAAAGCCATATCAGATTAGAGTATTTGACAGCATCGTTCCAACTCTTAAATTTTTTGAATCAATTATCAAAGTCCCAGTAGGAATTTCGCTTATTGTAGTTGCCCGAAAAGTAAAATGAAGAGTAAAATTTTATTTATAGCTTTTGGCTTTTGGATCATAGCTATTTTAGGAATATACTTTTATCACTTATATTGTAGATTAGTTTCATGCAGTTAACATGAGTAATGCTAAAAAATATCATTATTTTGTAATTATTCTTGCTTATACAATTGCTGTAACGTATATCACATACCCTCTGCTTTTTAATCTCAATACTTTGATCACAGGATTTGGGGATGAGCTGTTAATAGCATGGATACACAACTGGGTTGTTCATGCGCTATTCAAGGATCCTCTTAATATATTTAATGCTAATATTTACTATCCCTTTAAAAATAGTTTAGCTTACTCTGATTTTTTTATAGTAACGAGTATTCTCGGATATATTCCTTACAGTATCTTTAGAGAACCTGTCGTTTTCATTAATTTTACAATTATTTCCTCCTTAATTTTCTTAGGCTTCTCCGTCTATTGCTTATCTTATTACGTAGTGAAGAATAAAATCGCTTCTTTTCTCTCTGGCTTCTTGATTATCTTCTCTCCGGCAGTCTTGGACAAGTTTGTGCATATTCAGATCCTTGCAATTGCATTCGTACCACTCTCTATCTTATTCTTCCTTAAATTCCTTGAAACAAAACGAAGAAGATTTCTGATTATTTCTATGATCTGTTTTGTATTGCAAACAATTAACAGCTTTATGCCGGGATACTTTATTGCTTTTAGTCTAGTAATAATTTTAATTACATTTAGGTTACAAAATAGAAAAAAATTAAAAATATTTTTGACAAAAAGTAATTTATTAATCGTATTTTTAAGTATTTTATTAATTATACCAGTAGCGATTCCTTATTTTTCAGTCTCAAAAGAATTCAATTACGTAAGAGATATCAGAGACACAATTCATTTAGCGTTACAACCAGAAGATTATTTTAATACAAATCATTATTCTCGTTTAGAACCATTCCTTTCACTAATTCAATCAAAAACACCACAAAATGCGACAGAGTATAAATCAGGGTTTATTGGTTTTGTTTTTACACTTCTTGCAGTAATTGCAATAGTTATTTTTATTAGAAAGTATAAAAAGAAAAGCTGGCAAATAAATTCTCTATTCTGGATATCTCTGTTTGGCTTCATTATGAGTTTGGGTCCCTTTCTTCATCTATTTAGACAGACAATCCATCATCCATTTCCTATACCATTACCATACGCTTTGTTTTACTACATTATTCCAGGTTTCCAGGGAATAAGGAATTCTTCGAGATGGGAAATGCTTTTTATAGTTTCAATTACAGTTGTTATCGCCTTCGTTTTACATCAACTGATGAAAAAGATGTCATTTAAAAAGCAAATAGTTATCTATATTTTCCTTATAGTCGGTATAGTCTCGGAGTTTAACTTCCCTCTACACTATTACCAAGTTCCTCAAAAAAGTGATTTTCCAAAGATATACTCATGGATTGCAACTACTCCAAAGGATTCTGTAATAATCGAAATGCCGATTTTTACTTGGGATATGCAGCCTTATGTTTTTCAAGAGAATTATAGAGAATATTATTCTACAGTCCATTTCAGAAAAATGGTAAATGGAGCAAGCGGTTTTTCTCCACCTCCTTGGCAAGATATGGCAAAAAATTTGTTATTTGATTTTCCTAATGAAAATACAGTGAGTAAACTTTCTGATCTAAACGTTAATTACATAATAATCCATACCAGTGAGTATGATCTCTTACATAAAGATAAGTTTACGTATAATGGCAAAACTGTTGGAACTGGAGATGATATAATTCAACAACTTAATAAAAATAAATCATTGAAGTTTATTAAGAAAATTGAAGATGATTATGTTTATGAGTTGCGTAAATGATGTTTAACTTAGCAATCCTCATTGGTATTTATTCATATATAATTTTCTTTTTGGGAATTAATAATTTGTTGTACCGAGATTACGTTAATTCCGTCTCAGTTGGATTTATTTTATTCTTACTATGGTTCTTCAGGAAATCACTCATTTATTTCTTTCGTAATTTTAGAACTGCATTCTCTCGAATTATAAAAGATAAAATATCATTAACAACAATCATACTGCTTCTTCTATTATCATTCACAAATTTAATTGGTGCTCTTGGCCCTGAGTTAGCATTTGACGCACTTTGGTACCATTTAACACTCCCTAAGATATTTATTGATAATCACTCAATATTTCATATTCCCGGAGGACTTCTTTATTACAGCGATATGCCAAAACTTGGCGAGATGCTTTATATCGGTGCTTTGTCTTTTGGAAATGAAATCTATGCAAAAGTTATTCACTGGTTTTTTGGATTGCTTATACTCAGTGGGATTTATAAACTCTCGAGAAAATTCTTTAATCAACAAATTTCTCTACTCGCAGCTCTCATATTTTATTCAAGCCTTGTAGTAGCATGGGAATCAACTACAGCATATATAGATTTGATAAGAACGTTCTTTGAGTTACTTGCGTTTGCAGCTTTCATTAATTGGTGGCAATCATTGAGGAAGAAATGGTTTATTGTCTCTGCAATTATGATAGGATTGGCTACCGCTACAAAACTACTCGCGATTGGCTCAATATTTATGTTCATAATATTAATCTTTTACAAAAAAGCCTTACTAGAAAGTAAATACAAAGCCGCATTTTTATATTCATTAATTTTTGCAATAATTGTATTGCTAACTGCTTCTCCTTGGTTTCTTTTTGCATATTTAAATACGGGAAATCCTATTTATCCAATTTTTTCAGAAATATTCTCAACATTAAATACTAAAATTTTTGATATATCGTTACTTAATCCATTGATGTTTTTAGAAACTATTTGGAAGTTGTTTACGTATGCGAGCGATCCACTGAATCCAATATATATAATCTTTTTCCCTTTATTAGTTTTTTACTTTTTTAAATCAGATAAAGCAATTAAAGTTTTCTTTTTATATTTTATCTTAGCTTTAGGATGCTGGTATCTCACTTCTCAGGTTGAGGGGAGTAGATTGATTTTGCCATATCTTCCAGTAGTATCAATTTTATGTGCAGGTTTAGTTGATTATATTAAACAGGGCAGCACTCGCTTCCCAAGAAAAAGTTACATTGCTTTAGTTCTACTTATATTTTTGATAGCTATAATTACGATAGTTTATCGTGGTGTTGCAAACAAAAAGTATATACCTGTAATCGTTGGCAATGAATCAAAAGAAGAGTTTTTGACAAAGAATCTTAATTTCTCATTTGGGGATTTTTATGATATTGATGATTATTTTGCTAAGACAATAACAGAAGCAGATACAGTTTTGTTATATGGCTTTCATAACTTGTATTACGTAAATTTCCCTTACACTCATGATTCTTGGATAAAACCGGGTGAGTCATTTAATTACATTGCAGTGCAAGGAGGAGAGTTGCCAGAGCGATTTAGCAGTTGGAAACTTATTTATGAAAATAAAACTACGAATGTAAAACTTTATTCTGATGGGGGTAAGAGATGGAAATACTAAAAAGAATAGTCGTGATTCTCTTTGTAGTAATTTCTTTTTTATGGATGTTACGTGTTTTATTCTTGCCAGGATATCCTGATTATCAAGTGCATTATTATGGTGCTGGGCATCTAGTACAGCATGAAAATCCATATCTATCTGATAGTAGATACTTTACTCCTCAAGTCTATCCGCCGTTCGATATGGTATTTTTTATTCCTCTGAGCTTTTTCCCATACGATATTTCTTCCAAAGTATGGATAGTTATTTCTATAGTTTCAATACTGTTAAGTATTTGTTTCCTGAATAAGTTGTATAAAGAATCTTTCTTTAGTTCGTTAAGTTTATTTCTGAGTGGATTAGTCTTTCTTGCTTTTCCTACAAAGTTTACTTTAGGAATGGGACAAATTAATGCAGTAATTCTTCTTTTTACAGTAGCATTATTTTACTTTCTTAACAATAAAAAGTTTTTTAGAGCAGGAATTGCTCTCGCTTTCTCAGCAATGCTAAAGTTTTTCCCACTGTTGGCCCTTCCATATTTAATACTTCGCAAGAAGTTCAAAATCCTTATAGCTTTTGTACTAAGTGTTCTTTTAATATTTTTAGTTTCACTCTATTTTGTCCCTTATGATGTGCAATACATATTTTTTAGCAAAATGCTTCCCGACCTTCTTGCTTCTTGGAAAGGTGATTATTACAACCAATCAATTACTGGCGTAATAATGCGACAAGTAGAAGATCCAAATACTCGTCAGACTTTACGTGTTATAATACCGCTCGGATTTCTTTTCATCACAGGATTATCGATCTTATGGAAATATAAGAAAGAGCAATTTGTAATTAATCTCGAGTTTTCGTTATTAATTATTGTAAGCATACTCATTAATAATTTTTCATGGCAGCATCATTTTATTCTTCTGCTTCTCCCGTTTTTTGTTTTAATCTATACAGTCAAAAATATTTTAAAGGATAAGATCATTTATATTTTCTTGGCAATTGCTTATGCATTAATAGCAATTAATTTTACGAATCCATTAGAACTTCCCAAGTTAGTTCAAAGCCATGTGTTCTTCGGGGGGCTGTTATTATGGATTATCAATTTATATATGTTGATTAAACTTAAAAATAGTAAAATAGAAGTATGATTGTATTAAAAACATTGACTCTACTCCTTTTGATCCTTTTGCCGTTGGGTGAATTATTACGATTTAATGTAGGGAACAGTATCTATATCAAACCTTTAGATATAACGGCAGGTTTATTAGCGCTTAGCTTTATAATCTGGCTTACTTATACAAAAAAAATCAGGGGGTCATTTAATTGGGGTTTATTATTATTTCCGCTTGTTGGATTAGCTTCATTATTGGTTAATAGCTCATGGTTACAGAATACGCAATTATTCGTAGCATTATTGTATCTAGTCCGATGGGTGAGTTATTTAAGTATTTTATTTATAATTCCATTTTTTGAAGATACATTTAAAAAGAAATTATTTTCTTTATTATTATTTGATGGTTTAGTAGTTGTCTTCTTTGGCTTTCTCCAATACTTCTTTTATTCAGATATTAGAAGCTTAGTCTCAATTGGTTGGGATGATCATATGTACCGTCTTTTTTCTACTTTCTATGATCCTAATTTTGCTGGTGCCTTTCTCGTATTATATTTATTCTTCGCATCAGGATTTCTCTATAAAGCAATTACATCCAAAGACATGAAGAAATTGTATATATTTGGATCGATTATTGGGCTGACGATATTGGCAATATTATTAACTTTCTCAAGGAGTGCACTTCTGATGCTTTTCTTTGGAGGATCATTACTATTAATACTGTTAAAGCAAAAGAAAATAATACTTGGAGGAATTGCTCTTATTATTCTTTATTTTATTGTGGTTTCTCCACGATTTTATATTGAGAATACAAATTTGTTTAGAGCTGCTTCAACTGGTGCAAGATTGGGGTCATACAATAATGCGATTACAATTTACCAAAATAGTCCTATTCTAGGAGTTGGATTTAATACCTATAGATACGCACAGCAAGAATATGGATTTAGAAAAGAAGTCCCTAAGTATCCATCAAATGCTGATGCTGGTGTCGATAATAGTTTTCTATTTGTTTTAGCGACAACTGGTATTATTGGTTTCGCTGCCTTTTTAATCATGTGGGCAAATATCTTAAGAAATGTCGTGGTATATTTTAGAAAAAGGCATGATATATGGGCGGCTATTTTTATTGCGTCTGCTTGTGGTCTATTCGTGAATGCATTTTTTATTAATAGTCTATTCTTCCCTGCAATTGTCCTGTGGATGTGGGTGT
Source organism: uncultured Gammaproteobacteria bacterium (assembly GCA_965230895.1). Taxonomy (GTDB): domain Bacteria; phylum Patescibacteriota; class Microgenomatia; order Levybacterales; family UBA12049; genus JACDET01. Next base: position 698,064 of record OZ246394.1, on the reverse strand, counting down.
TCTATAGCTTAGTTAAAATAGAAAAATAACTATTCAGTACGAATATTTACTGATTTTGTTGTTTGATTTCCCGCAGTATCAGTTACAACAATATTGATGTTATTATCTCCATCTTTTAAATTATAAAGATAACTATAGTTTCCACTACTATCGACAATCGCTCTAAAATCGTTTACTGTAACTCTGACACCTGGATTTGTTTTTCCACTTATTTTTATGGGGCTTTGATCCTTCTTAAAAGTCTGTCCATCTTGTGGAAAATCTATGGATAAATCAGGGGACTTATTCAACAAAGAAATTTTGATCTCATTTGAGTATTCACTGCGTTGATTATCATCGGTAACGCTTCGTGCTCTAAGACTATTTGCTCCTTCAACAAGTGTCACATTGCTAAATCTGAAAGTACTATTACTTTTAACTGTTGTTTTGTTGATGATCTTACCATTCCGATATAAATCAATTCGTTGGTTGGGTTTTCCATAGCCAGTGATTACGACTGCTGCACTACTTGTAGCTTCCATTGTAGGATCAAGTGTAGGAGGTGATATATAAGTATTGCTTTGTTGTGATTCAGTAGCTGGATCATCTGCACCTGAAAATTTCCCTACGAGTAAACTAAAACCGACAAGAATATTTGTTCCAAAAATAATAAGCAATGCTGCAACAATGATGATACCGAAAATAGCAAAGATAATATTTCTTGAAGTCTCCTTTTGAAGATGTTCTCGAAACCGTGATTTTTCTACTTGTTGTCTCATGTAGTGCTATTCTAGCAAAAAATTGCAAATTATGCTTATTCAGGAGGTTAACTTTACCAACCTTTACGCTTATGGTATTATTTTGAGGCAATGAACTCCTCAAAATTCTTTCTGCTATGCTTTTTAATTACGGTAATTTTCCTTGCAGTACCATTAAATACTGTGTATGGAGCTAGCGCCTCTGAGCTTGAAGGAAAAATAAAAGAGTATCAATCCAAAATAACAGATCTTCAAGGACAATCAAAAACACTCTCTTCGCAGATTCAGGTAATGGATAATCAAGTGAAGTTGACTGAGTATCGAATTGAATCGACAAAGGCACAGATTAACACGTTAACCCAAGATATTACTTCTGCCTCAAAAAAAATTGATAATTTAGAAGGTTCTTTGGATCAAGTCTCGAAAGTTCTTGTTAAAAGAATAGTTACATCGTACCAACTTGGTGATATGCAACCTGTGCACGTACTTTTTGCTTCGAATGGGGCAGACGATTATTTTAAACGTATTAATTATATAAAGCTCGTTCGAGCGCATGATCAGGCATTGCTTATAAATACACAGCAAGCAAAAAATGATTACCAAAATCAGAAGAATATTTTTGAAGAGAAAAAAGCAAAAGTTGAACTTTTGAATAAGCAACTGGAGGATTATACAAAGGAATTAGATCAGCAAAAGATAGAAAAACAGAATTTACTTACAACAACAAAAAATTCAGAAAGCGAATATCAAAGTCGTTTGTCAGATGCGCAAAAAGAATTGCGAAGCATTGCTCGAGCTGCAAAAGTACTGATATCCACTGAACCTCGTAGAGTTGGCCGTGGTGAGCAGATTGGATGGATGGGGAATACCGGATACTCAACTGGCGCCCATTTGCACTTCGGTGTTTATAACGCTTCTTCGTTGTCGCAATATAGTTATTATGGTGGATGGGAGAATCCCTTAAATTATCTTGAACCAAGAACAGTAAATTGGATTAGTGGTTGTAGTGGTGATCCGAGTGGTATGACAACAAGCGGAAGTGGTTCGTGGGGTTGGCCAATGGCGACAGATGGATTATATCTCTCTCAAGCTTCAGGTGTGACTTGTTATAGTGGTCCATATTATAACGGAAACCCTCATCCGGCAATTGATATGCATAGAAGAGGAGATACAGCTGTGAGAGCAGTCGAAGCAGGTCAAGCATATTTCTGCAGAAACTGTACAGGTGATGGAGGAAATGGCGTTTTCTTATTCCACGATAATGGCAAAATGACATTATATTGGCATTTGCAATAAACCGGGAAAAGATGAGCCGATGGTGGGAATTGAACCCACGACCAGCGGTTTACGATACCGCTGCTCTACCTCTGAGCTACATCGGCGATAGAATGTATTGTAATTAATTTTATCTTAGGTAGCAAATGAGTAATAATAATGAACAATATGGGAATATTTTGCTGAAGTTATCTATAACCTTGAAGGTTGAATTACTCGAAAAAAGGTGGTTTAACGGCTAAAAAATGTTCAATTGGCTAAGATTTCTACTTAAAAAAGATTTTCTTTCTGAGGCTAAAATCAGATGATAATTACTATATACTTAGCAAATTTTTAATCCGAGTGCTAATTTGAGGCTAAACTGTAGATATATCTCTTTTTTGCAATTTTACACTAAAAATACCTAAATTCTATTCCCGTGCTGATCTGGTTTGATATAATTTAGTATACAATATATTTCGGGAAATTGCAATAGGTAGAGATGAAAATAGTAGGAAACGCCTATGAAATTAGGAGTACATAAATTACTCAGTAGAAGTTAAACTTTTCTTCGTCTTCGTCTATTTGCTACATCAAGCTCAAGCAATGCTCTCCCAAGTGCTCCTTGAAGTTCTGCATACTCGACATCTGATAACTGTCCTTCCTTCTTCTTTAGTAGTTCTTCTGCGCGTTTTTGTGCCGCGAGGGCCTTATCAACATCAACTTCTTCTGCATGGATTGCGTAATCTGCGAGAACTGTTACTTTATTATTACTCACTTCAAGAAATCCACCTGTAACAGCGAGGAACTGTTCCTTATCAGAGATCTTTAAATGGAGCTCACCAGGTTTGATTTTGGTAAATAAATTCACGTGATGGGGAAGAATTGCGATTCTACCATCAACTGTTTCAACAGTGATTTGATCAACATCTCCGCTGTAAATAATTTTTTCAGGGGTTACTATCTCGAGTTTCATAAGCTGGTTGGATTACTTTGATTTTTTAGCTTTTTCAATAGCTTCGTCAATGCTTCCAACCATGTAGAAGGCTTGTTCAGGGAGATTGTCGTGCTTACCTTCTAGGATTTCTTTAAATCCTTTAATCGTATCTTCAACTTTTACATATTTTCCAGGTGAACCTGTGAATACTTCAGCAACGAAGAACGGTTGACTCATGAATCTTTGAATCTTTCGTGCACGTGCTACAGTTAATTTATCTTCATCAGATAATTCGTCCATACCAAGGATTGCGATAATATCTTGGAGGTCTTTATACTTCTGAAGTACCTGCTGAACGCCACGAGCTACGTCATAATGGTCACGACTTACGATATTTGGGTCAAGCATGCGTGAAGTTGATGTAAGCGGGTCTACAGCTGGATAAAGGCCTTGCTCAGCAATTGATCGTTCAAGCGTAACTGTACCGTCCATGTGTGCAAATGTTGTCGCTGGCGCAGGATCAGTGTAATCGTCAGCAGGAACATAAACAGCCTGCAAAGATGTGATAGAACCCTTCTTGGTACTTGTAATACGTTCTTGAAGGGCACCAATTTCAGTAGCAAGGGTAGGTTGGTATCCTACCGCACTTGGCATACGTCCAAGAAGCGCAGACACTTCAGATCCAGCCTGAGCGAATCGGAATACATTATCAATAAAGAGTAATACATCTTCACCTTTAACATCTCGGAAGTATTCAGCCATTGTAAGAGCAGAGAGAGCTACACGAAGACGATTTGCTGGCGGTTCATTCATTTGGCCATAAACCATGACAGTTTGTGGTAGTACGCCTGAATCTTTCATTTCAAGCCAAAGATCAGTACCTTCACGAGTACGTTCTCCTACTCCTGCAAAAACTGAATGACCTGCATGTTCTTTCGCAATATTTCGGATAAGTTCCTGAATGATAACTGTTTTACCCACTCCAGCTCCACCGAAGATACCAATTTTGCCTCCTTTTGCAAAAGGAGCGATAAGGTCAATAACTTTAATACCGGTTTCAAGAATTTGTGGTTTTGTTTCTTGATCAGCAAGCGCAGGTGCATTCTTATGGATAATATCTGTAGGTACCCCTTTTGTATCAAACTTTTCTCCGTCAATTGGTTGTCCAAGAACGTTAAAGATTCTACCAAGGGTCTTGTCTCCAGTTGGAACTTGGATAGGTGAACCTGTACGTTCAACTTTTGTTCCGCGCGCCAATCCATCAGTTGAACCGAAAGCAAGCGTTTTAACCTCATGATTTCCAGTTTCGAACTGTACTTCAAGAATTAATTCTTCTTTGTTTGGTAAAATAAGCTTTAATGCTTCGTAAATTGGAGGTACATCTCCTTCGAAATATACATCAACAACCGGTCCTTGGACTCGAATTACGATACCATCTTTATTTTTTATATTTTTAGTTTCAGCCATATTTTTTAATTAGCTACTGCACTTCCTGTAATATCAAGCAATTCTGCAGTAATCTTCGCTTGACGAGTCTTATTATACTCTAGTTTCAAATCTTCGATAATCTCTTTCGCATTATTTGTCGCATTCTGCATCGATAATAATCGAGCTGCTTGCTCAGACAAATAACTTTCTAATACTTCTTGATATACTGCCATTTCAATATATCTTTGTAAAAGATCGGGCAAGAGTTCTTCTGCACTTGGCTCAAAGAGCTGAAATGCATCGTTTACATTCGTTTCTTTTTCTTCTTGCGGACGAATCGGCAAGAGATGCGTTTTATGTGCTTTCTGGATAAAAACACTTGCAAAATGTGTTGAGACAATCTCAACGTTGTCTATTTTACCAGATTTAAACTGTTCGTTTATAAGATTTACAATCGGATAAACGACATCGAACTTTGGAAGAGTATTTCCAAACGGAAATGCTCCAATAATATTTTTACTAATATGTGCTACAGGAAGTTCAACTTTTTTTCCGATTGTGATAAATGAATCTTGAGCATTTGCTCGCTTCATTAGATCACGCATCAAATTAGTTACTAAACCTCCACAAAGTCCTTTATCTGGTCCAATGACTACAAAAAGTGTTTTTCCAGTACTCTTTTGCTCCTTCATGTAGAGCGGAAGAGCTGCCTTCTCAACTCTTTTTGTTAAATCACCAGTCACCGCAAGTAATTTCTCAACATACGGACGAGACGAAAGAGCTGCATCTTGAGCCTTTTTAAGCTTTGATGCTGCAATCATTTGCATCGCTTTCGTTGTTTTCGAAATATTCTGCGCTGTTCTAATTCTTCTTACTAATTGTAATGTGCTTGCCATAGTTTTTTGCTTAGCTAGTTGTGCTTAGTGTTAGCTCACAATCTAAGCTCAAACTAGACTTTAAATTTTTTCTTAAATTCGTCAACAATCTTCTGAATTTCTTTCACTACTTCAGGTTTTACTTTTTCTTTACCACCAAGTGATTCTAATAATTTCTTATCATGCTTTTGTACGTATGTATGTAATTCTTGTTCAAATCGTGGAACATCTTCGACAGGTACATCATCAAGCATGCCATTTGTTACAACTGCAATACTTAATACTTCAAGATTTTCTGAGTAAGGTGCATATTGTGGTTGCTTCAAAATTTCATTAATTCTCTTTCCTCTTTCGAGTTGCGCTTGTGTTGCTGGGTCAAGTTCACTACCAAATTGAGCAAAAGCTGCTAATTCTCGGAACTGTGACATTTCAAGCTTCATTTTTCCTGCAACTGACTTCATTGCACTTGTTTGCGCTGCTCCACCTACACGAGATACTGATGTACCTGTATTGATAGCTGGTCGTACACCTGCATTGAATAAATCAGCAACTAAAAAGATCTGACCATCTGTAATTGAAATAACATTTGTAGGGATATATGCTGAGATGTCTCCAGCTTGTGTTTCAATGATTGGAAGTGCAGTAATTGATCCTCCACCATTCTTTTCATTCAAACGAACTGCACGCTCAAGCAGTCGACTATGAAGATAGAAAATATCTCCTGGGTACGCTTCACGTCCTGCTGGTCGGCGAAGTACCAAAGACAATTGTCGGTATGCCCATGCATGCTTTGTTAAATCGTCATAGACGATCAAAACATCTTCACCTTTTTCAAGGAAATATTCAGCGATAGCAACGCCTGCATAAGGTGCAAGATATTGCAGTGATGCCGCATCAGATGCTCCAGCTGCAACAACAATTGTGTTTGCCATTGCATTCTCTTGCTTTAATTTGTCGACAACTTGTGCAATTGTACTTTGCTTTTGTCCGATTGCTACATAGACACAAAGGACTGGCTTTTGACCTTTCATTGTATCTCGTTGGTTGATGATAGTGTCAACGGCAATTGCAGTCTTTCCCAAACCACGATCACCAATGATAAGCTGTCTCTGTCCTCGACCGATAGGGAACATAGCATCGATTGATTTAATACCAGTCTTAAGAGGCGTTCCTACTGGTTCACGCTCTACAACCCCTGCCGCAATTCTTTCAAGTGGCATATCTTTGCCTTTTTTTGCTGCTGGCTTTCCATCAAGTGGCGTACCAGTTGGGTTGATAACACGACCCAAAAGTTCTTCACTTGCATGAACTGTGAGTTGCTTTCCTGTAGTCTTAACTTTATCTCCTTCTTTGATATTTAAACCACCACTCAAAAGGATAATAGATGCATAGTCTTCGTCAAGGTTTAGGATAAATCCACGGCTTCCGTCTTCAAAGTCGATCATTTCACCCATGAATGCGTTTGTGAGGCCTGAAGCTGTAATAACTCCATCGGTGTTTTTCTCAACGGTTCCGATATTTTGTACTTTCGGATCATCGCTAAATGCGCTTAAACGCTTTTCTAAATTTTCAATTATACTTTTATTATCAATCATTTCGACTTAAGAAACCTATTATATCATGAAAAGTACGATTTAAATTAATCTCGTACTCTTTGTTATTTTCTACAATTCGTACACCACTTAACATTGATTTATCAACGGATGTGACGATTTGCATATCCGGATAAAGCTTTTTAATTTTTTCAATATCTTCTTTTGAAAGCTCTTCTGCAGAAGTTACAAAAACTTGCTTTTTAATTTCTTCAGCTTTCAAAAGTGAAATATATTCTTTTAATTCATTGCGAGTTAATTTACCAGCAATATATTTCACATGTTCTTCAATTAATTTGCCGTCTTTATAACTTTCTTCAACTAATTTTTTGATAGTTGTTCTTGTCATTAGTTTGGTCTTTTCTGCATTTCTTTAACAGCTCGTGCAATAATCTCATTTTGTTCTTTTTCAGTAAAGACATTCTCAATTGATTTTTTCAACAAATCAACTGAAAGTTTTGCAACATATTTATTTAATTGTGCTTCTGCTTCTTTTGTCTCATGGGCAATCTGTTCTTTTGCATCGGTAATCATTTTCTCAGTTTGTTTCTTTGTATTTTCTTCAGATTTCTTTGCGATTTCAGCAGCTTGTTCTTTCGCGTCAGTAACAATTTGTGATGCTGTTGTTTGTGCCTTTTTAATAATTGCTTTTTCTTCTTCTTGGGCTTTCTCTAGAGCCTTTGAACTTTCATCAGCTTTTTCTACAGCTTCTTTTGCTAATTGCTGTCGCTTTTCAAGAACTGAAAAGAGTGGCTTATAAAGAAACTTCTTTAAAATCCATAAAATTACTAAGAAGTTTACGATTTGCGCAACAATTAATATCCAATTTAAACCAAATATCTCAAAAATTTCCATAATAATAAATATAGTTTCTAACTATGAATCAAGAATTAAGTACTTCGAATTAAGATAAGGAAATAAGTACTTCCTTTCCACTTAATTCTTAATTCATGCTTCTTAAGCTTAGCCTAAGAAAGCAAAAACTAATGAGTAAATAGCGATAGCTTCAGCAAAACCCATAGCAACGATCATGATAGGGATAATTCTACCTGATGCGTCAGGATTTCGTCCGATTGCTTCCATAGCTTTCGCACCGATAAGTCCAACACCAATTCCTGGTCCGAGACCTCCGATTGCTGCGATAATACCTCCTGTAATTGAAATTTCCATAAATTAAATCACCTCCTCGTTCCTCTTTTTTTGCATTATATCAGTTGAGGTTCTGAATTGCGATGCCAATTTTAGTGAGCATCCGACCCATGAGGAGTCGTAAAGATTCCCATGAATGCCATAGTTAATAACCCAAAAATAGCTGCTTGAACAACACCTACAAACATTTCATAAAGTACAATTGGAATTGGAAGGAAGAATGCAAATGCGGCTGAGAGAGAAACAAGCATCACTTCTCCTACGAAAACATTTCCGAAAAGTCGAAATGAGAATGAGATAACTTTCGTGAATTCAGAAATTAATTCAAGTAGTCCTGTATACGCTGCTAGAGGATTCAATGAAAAGAATCGACTCAAATATGATTTTAATCCCAATGTTTGAATACTCATTGTATGAGTAGCGATTAAAGAAACAATTGCCAAAGCAAGCGTCACGTTCAAATCGGTAGAAGCACTACGAAGTAAATGTGCGTGATGTGCTTCTCCACCATGTCCGGCAACAGGTACTTCAAGTGCTGATAGTACAGGGAGGAGACCACTCCAGTTTGAAATTAAAATGAAAAGGAAAAAGGTCATGACATAAGGGAAAATCTTTTTCGCATTTTCCTTTGCGACAGAACTTGTAAGGTTATAAAAACCTTCAACAGCCATTTCTATAATACTTTGGAACGCACCTGGAATAAGTTTTACGTTTTTATAAACATACCAAGCTAAAGCAATAAGAATAATGTCTACGAGGATAGTATCAACGACCGCGTTGGTAATAGGAAGCGGACCAATATGTGTGAGTTCTTCAGCTGCTAGCGACAACATAAAATAAAAAATACCTGAGTGATCAGGCGCTTACATTTTAATTTGTCTTTGATTGTAAGTCAAGGCGCATCGTATCAAGCGATATAATACTTTCTGCCAAAAGTGTGGGTTTATCGTTTTTTGTGTCGTACTTACCATTAACTATAATAACACTATCCTTTAAAAGGATATTCTTAAAGAGTTCAAAAGATTTAGGAAATACTACGCATTCAATTAATGTACCCTTTTCATCCGCTAGACTGAGAAATGCCATCTCAGCATTTGTTTTTTTAGTGAAAATCCGTTTAACGCTATCAATAATGCCACCAACTTTTACAATACTTCCTTGTTCTTGTTCTTCTAATTCATCAAATCCGATTGCACCCATTGATTTTAAATGTATTAACTTATCCATATGTGGATGGGCAGTTAAATAGATTCCTAAGAAATCCCGCTCAAAATTCAATTTCTCTTCTTTTGTAAAATCTTCAATTTCCGTTAATGAGAAATCAATATTCGCAGAGTCTTCAGATTCTTCGTCAACAGCATCAAAAAGCGATGCTTGTCCTTCAGCTTGCTGTTTACGAATCAAATTAATTTTTCCCACAATTTCAGGAAAGGCAATTAAAAGAGATGCACGATTACCAAAAGCATCCATTGCACCAACTTTTATGAGTGATTCAAGCGTCTTTTTATTTACAGTAGAGAGTGTAAGTCTGGCGAGAAAATCTTCAATTGTATTAAACTTTCTGCTCTTTCGTGCTTCTAAAATATTATCAATTGCTGCATCACCGACATTTTTAACAGCAGACATTCCGAATCGGATCTTCGTCCCATCCTCAATACTAAAATCTTTTTCCGACTTATTAATATCAGGTGGAAGAAGAGGGATTTTAAGACGCTTACATTCCATGACAGCCTGAGCTATCTTCTCATTTTTTGCAGGTCCAGACGTTCCACGTGATTCAGCAGTTAATAATGCAGTCATAAATTCAACTGGATAATTTGCTTTGAGGTAAGCAGTTCTAAAAGCGATAATAGCATAACAAGCTGCATGTGCTTTGTTGAAACCATAGCCTGCAAATGGTGCAATAAGCTCATAAATTTCAGCGGCACGCTTCTGGGTTAAGCCATTTTTGACACAGCCTGCAAGGAACATCTCTTCCTGCTTTTTCATCTCAGAAAGAATTTTCTTACCCATCGCTTTACGGAACTTATCAGCGTCTAACCATGTGTATCCCGCAAGTGTAATTGCAGTTAGTAACACATCATCCTGATAGGTCAGTACTCCATACGATTGCTGCAAAATATCTTTCAAACGAGGATCTGGATAATCAATAGTTTCAGGGTTATGTTTTCGTTTGATAAACTCGGGGATAATAGCCATCGGTCCAGGGCGGTAAAGCGCAACCATAGCCTGTAAGTCAAAGATTGTTGTGGGTTTTAATTCCTTAATATATCGACGCATGCCGGCAGATTCTAGCTGGAATATACCAGTTGTTTCACCTTCAGAAAGCAGGTCATAGGTCTTCTTATCTTCAAGGTCGACCTTCGTAAAGTCTACTTCGATGCCTTGGTTTTCCTTAACGAACTTCAAACATTCTTCAATAATGGTTAAATTTCTCAATCCGAGAAAATCCATTTTCAACAAACCTACGCCATCTTCTCCCACGGTGTACATATCGTATTGCGTCACGACTTTGTCCCCATTTGATTCTCGCTGGAGAGGGACGTATTCAGTAAGTGGTTTATCCGCAATCACAACACCTGCTGCATGAATTGAAGCATGTCTTGCAACACCTTCAAGTTTTTTCGCTAGATCGATAAGTTTCTTCGTATCAGGTTCATTTAGATATGCAGATCGGAGTTCTGTACTTTGCGCGAGTGAATCATCAATTGATGGACTTTTCCCGAGAACTGCAGGTGGAATCATCTTGGAAATTCTATCTGGTGCAGCATATGGCATGCCCATAACGCGACCAACATCACGAATTGCTCCTTTGGCTTCCATCGTTCCAAAAGTGATGATCTGAGCAACTTTGTCCTTACCATACCGCTCTGTAACATATGCGATAACTTCTTCTCGACGAGTATCTGCAAAATCAAGGTCAATATCAGGTGCAGACGGACGAAGTGGGTTTAAAAATCGTTCAAAGGGAAGTTTGAAAAAGAATGGATCAGCGTCAGTAATTTTCAAACAATATCCCACAACTGATCCCGCTGCAGAACCTCTTCCAGGACCTACGGCAACTCCATGGTCTTTTGCCCAATTCACAAAATCAGATACAACAAGGAAGTAGGTTTCGTAGCCTTTTTTAACAATGACTGATAATTCATACTCTAATCGTTCTTTGATTTCTTCGGTAATTTCGCCATATCTGAACTTAGCTCCTTCGTAGACTAGCTTTGTCAAATAATCTGCAGCACTAAGTCCGTCTGGAACCTCAAATACTGGCATATGCCATTTACCCAAGGTTATTTCGACATTGCAACGTTCAGCAATTTTATTTGCATTTTCAATTGCTTCAGGGGTTTCTGCGAAAAGTTTTTCCATCTCTTCAGCTGATTTAATATAAAAGTCAGGAGAAGAAACCATTGAAAGCTTGCGATCCTTATCCAAAAGGGTAGATTGCGTTTGGATACAAAGTAGAGCTTCTTGTCCCTCAGCATCTTCTTTCTTAGTGTAATGGTTGTCATTCGTAGCTACGATTGGTAATCCAAGTTTTTTTGAGAGAGCAAGTAGTTTTTTGTTCACTGGCTCTTGTGGAGGTACATTCAAATGGTGTTGGATTTCGAGGAAAAAGTTGTTTGGACCATATATTTTTGCAAGCTGCAAGGCACGTTTTTCTCCTAACTCGTCATCGCCTTTCATTAAAGGTTCACTCACATAACCATTTACACAGGCACTTAAACATATGATTCCTTCTTTATGTTTTTCTAACAGTGCAAGGTCAGTTCGAGGTTTATAATAATATCCTTCAAGATTGGCTACTGTGACAATTCTCATCAGGTTTTTGTACCCTTCTTCATTTTCCGCCAAAAGGATCAAATGGTTATAATCTTTATCTTGAGCACCATCTTTATCATGGAGTGATCGTTTGCTCACATATATTTCGCAGCCTATGATTGGTTTAATACCTGCAGCTTTACATGCTTGATAGAATTTAATCGTCCCGTACATGTTGCCATGATCTGTTATTGCGAGAGCCTTCATGCCAAGCTCTTTGGCATACGCTACCATATTTTTTGTTTTTTGGAGCCCATCAAGGAGAGAAAATTCAGAGTGGTTATGAAGGTGAACGAAATCAGCCATGAGAAATTTATTATAGATAGTTATATACGGTTTGTCGAGGAAACCATTACAAGCACGAAATCGTCTTAAAGAGCTTTTTTAATACGATCTTTAACAAGATTTACATCTACTTTTTTGCCAAGTTTTTTCATTACTTGTCCCAACAAGAACATAAGAGAAGCTTCTTTACCACTTTTATAGTCACTCACTGCTCTTTCATTTTCAGAAATAACCTCCTTAATGATTCGCTCTAATTCTTTCTCATCGATCTGAACAGTTTGTTTACTCGCGACAATTTGCTGTACTAAAGCGATAGGGGAAATAGAACTCTCATCGACCTTTTTGTTGATAATATAATTAGCAATATCTTTCGGATTTAGCTTTTGCGCTTTTCCTTCTCGTACTGCTTCTTCAAAGAAGTCTGCCAAAGATTTTTCTCGGGTAAGTATCTCAGAATCATAAAAACTGAGGCTAAATTCCTTCTCAAAGCGTTTTGTTTTTTTGTCCGGTAATTCTGGCACTGATTTTAATAGAGTGCTAATTTCTTCCTTACTGTTCAATATTGGAGGAATATCAGGCTCAGGGAAATATCTGTAATCATGAGCATCTTCTTTTGATCTTTGAGAGAACGTTTTTTGACGATGATCATCCCAACCTCTTGTCTCCTGTGCTGGGACTTCGTTTCTCTCCAAAATTGCATCTTGTCGCTTGATTTCGTAGTTTACTGCCTTCTCGACGAACTTGAACGAATTAATGTTTTTGACCTCAACTTTGTAGTTTGGCAATTTCTTCGGATCTGGAGAAAGCGAGATATTTGGCTCAAGTCTCATCTCACCTTTTTCCATATCAGCATTAGAAACATCCAAATAGCGGACAATTTGCTGCAATTTTTGCAAATATTCTTTTACTTCTAAAGCATCATGGAAGTCTGGCTCGGTTACAATTTCGACTAAAGGTACTCCACTTCGATTAAAATCAATCAAACTTACGCGTTCTTGCTTCACATCTTGGTGTGAAAGCTTTCCTGTGTCTTCTTCCATGTGAACGCGTGTAATGCCAATCTTTTTTCCCGAAGAAAGTTCAATGTACCCTTCATATCCAAAAGGTAAATCATACTGACTTATTTGATACCCTTTTGAAAGGTCAGGATAGAAATAATTCTTACGATCAAATTTTGAGTACGAATTGATTTTGCAATTTAAAGCGAGGGCAATTTTTATACACCAATCAATAGCTGTTTTATTTGGAACAGGAAGCGCTCCTGGTAATCCAAGACAAACAGGGCAAGTGTGACTATTTGGATTTTTCCCGAAATAATCAGCAGAACAGCCACAAAACATCTTTGATTTTGTCTTTAATTCTACATGGACCTCAAGTCCAATAATTGGCGTCAATTTACTCATAGATTTGGCTTCCTTTCCATCCAATTTGTTGCTTGTTCGTACTTGTACGCTGCATTGATTACTACTTCCTCAGCAAACTGAGGCCCAATGATTTGCAGTCCAATAGGTAATCCCTCACTTGAGAAACCACATGGAACGTTAATCCCCGAAAGCCCAGCAATTGAAGAGGGCTCAACAAGGACGTCAGCAAGTTCGCCAAACATAGATTGATCTTCAGTAGCGCCAACTTTAAGAGAAGTTGTGGGACTTGTTGGGCCAATGATAACATCAACATCTTTGAAAGCTTTTTTGAAATCTTCAATGATAACCGTTCGTACTTTCAATGCCTTATTGTAATATTCATCATAATATCCAGCAGAAAGAGTATATGTTCCCAGCATTACACGTCGTTTTGCCTCATCTCCAAAGGCTGAACGATCGTTTCCATACCGGATTCCATCGTATCGAGCTAAGTTTGATGATACTTCAGCACGCTGAAGGATTGTGTAAAGAGCGATTGCGTACTTAGGATGGAAGAGTTTAATCTTTTTAATTTGCGCACCAAGCGTTTCAAATACTTTTAATTCTTTCTCAACTTGTGCTTTCACTTCTTCATTAACCCCTTCAAAGTAATCCTCAGAAATACCAATTTTTAGTCCTTTAATATCTTTCTTCATCGAAGCTAAATAATCAGGTACAGCAATTGGAGATGTGGTCGCATCATGTGGATCTTGTCCAGCTAACACTTGAAGGAGTAGAGCGCTGTCCTCAACGGTCTTAGTAATTGGACCCGGACTATCAAGCGAAGAGCCCATTGCAATCACGCCATAGCGGCTTACACGGCCATAGGTAGGCTTTAAACCGACCACTCCGCACCAGCTTGCTGGCTGACGAATTGAACCTGCTGTTTCTGATCCGATTGCAGCCACCGTTTCATCTGCGGCCACACTTGCTGCAGCTCCACCCGATGAACCGCCAGGAAGATGTTCTGTATTCCATGGGTTTCGTGATGATCCATAATCAGAAGTTTCTGTCGAAGAACCATGTGCCCAAGCATCCATGTTTGTTTTTCCGAGTAGTACCATGCCAGCATCTTTCAACTTACTGACTACAGTAGAATCAAACGGCGGTACATATTGATCAAGAACTTTACTTGAAGCGGTTGTCCGTATGCCATTTGTTGAGAAATTATCTTTAACTGAAAGAGGAACTCCCAGAAGGGGAGATTCAATTCCTTGAGCTCTCTTTTTGTCTGCTTCTTTTGCATTCTTTAAAGCTTCTTCTTCCGTAACAGTAACGAAAGCATTTACCTTTTTTTCAACTTCTTTAATCCTTTTCAGATACATTTCTGTAAGTTCAACAGATGTAAATTCTTTTTTCTGTAAGCCTTCTAGTGCTTGTTTTATTGTTAAATGATTATATTTCATAGTTACCAAATCCTTTGCGTATTGTCCTTTTTGTGAACGCCATGAGTCTCTTTAATAAAGAAATCAACTCCATCACATTCTAGTATTACATAACCAGTGTTATCTACTGCTCCGTCAGGCAATTCATCAAATGTGGCCCAACCAAGTTTCGTTAGAGCACTTCTGATGAGGTTTCCATGGCTTGCAACCAGTATAGTTTTTCCCGAATAAGCAAGAGCGATCTCTCGTAAAAATGTTAGCTGTCTTACTGCTGCTTCTTCAGCGCTTTCCATGACGGAAGAATGCTTGTACTGCATCTTGGAAGCATCATCTAATGCTTGCAGTTCCTGCTGCATTTCACGTTTGATTTGAGATTTTTGCTTGCTTCCACCAAGTGCTTTCATATAACGAGAAAGTTCTCTCTCTCGTATTAAGTCGCTTGCCTGAACTGCTAAATTTCTTTCCATTGCAACAGCCTTAGCTGTTTCGTTTGCTCGGATCAAGCTCGATGAAAAGAACGCATCAAAATGAACATCTTTTAAATGTTCTGCCAGTTCTTTAATTTGCACTCTTCCTTTTGGTGATAATGGTGCTCCTTCCGTGTCATCAAATTCAATTGCGGTATTTACTTCTTCGTCTTTCTCTGCAAGCACATTCGCTTCAGATTCACCGTGTCTGACAAGGTATATTGTTGTTAAGTCTTTATTCATTATCTAAAATTGCGTCCACTTGGAAAAAGCCATCGTGTGTTTTCTTTGCATTAGAAAGCGCTTGCTTCTGTGTCAAAGATTCAGTTGCTACATCTACTCGAGTAACATTTTCTAATCCAGTAACATGAGCTGTTGGTTCAACATGTTTGGTATCAACTTCCTTGAGGTTCTCAATATAGGTGAGAGTCTCTTCTAGTTGTGCTTCTAATTTCTTTTTTTCTTCATCTTTGAGGGGGAGATTTGCAAGTTTTGCAATGTGGGAAACATCTAATTTCATGAAGCTATTATATGCTCTGCGATGAAAAATCGCAAGCCGGATTAGACTTGAATATTAAACCGTTTTAATAAGCTTTTTTGTGCTTTTTGCTCTAATGAGTCATCGAGTGAATGGAGAGTGAAAGCCTTTTTATACTTGACCTCCAAAGCTTTTTGGATCAAATAATCAGCGATTTGAGGATTCTTTGGAAGAAGTGGACCGTGGAGATAACATCCAATTGCATTTTTATAGACAACTCCTTCAGTTCCATCTGTACCATTATTCCCGAAACCTTTGATAACTTTTGCAAATGGTTTTACCTTTTCGCCCAAATATGTTCTTCCTCCATGATTCTCAAATCCAATAACAGTTGTCTGTGCAATTGTCTCTGGGAATTGGATGGAGGCGACGAGGTTTCCAATTAATCGATCATCTTTTGGTCCAGGATGTTTTGAGTACATATCGAATATTCCTAAACCTTCGATTTTTTTGCCTTCAGAAGGTTCGTAATATTTCCCCATGAGTTGCGGAGATCCACAAACAAATAGTGCAGGTATATCCCGTTCAATTAATTCTTTAATTGGTTTCTTTTTTTTATGAAGATTTTGCATGACAATCTCTTGCTCACGATCTTGCGCTCCGCCACCAAAAAGTAGATCAATTGAAAGGAGATCCTTATCATTTGTTGATGAATCGATGGGTACGATTTCAACTTGGATGTCACGCCATTCGCATCGTTTTTGTAAGACGATAATATTTCCTCGGTCTCCATATGTGCTCATAAGTTGCGGGTAAAGCCAACCGATTTTCAATTTCAAATTATCTGTTCTTTTCATCACTTTCCTCCATTGCTTTATATTGTTGTTGTATGCGTTCCGGAAGTCGATGGACAAGATTCGCTTTTGTTATCTTCTTGCGAGACATCTCTTCCAATTCATCACGGAGTTCTTTTATAAACGGCTCAAACTGGTGGAATTCCATTTTATAGCCACCATGAAAATCGAAATCACCTTGATCCCATTTTTCTGGGCCAAAGATATTGTGTTGTAGTGGAGCCTCGAATTTGTCAATTGCTTGAGCAACTTTTGCTTCATTTGTCTCATTCTCTTCATGCTCTTCCCAAAGCTCGAAAAATTCTCTTTGCGTACTTTCAGGAAGGGGAGTAAGTAACTCTTCAAGAGCCTTCTTTTCTCGCTCATATTTTCCTATTCGTCCTTTCGCATCAAAACCAGGGATGTCACCTGTAATTGCCTCAGCCAGATCATGAATCACAAGCATTTTTAATACTTTCAACTGATCAACCTTTAAACTTATATGTTCAAATAAGGTCATCGCAATAAGACAAACCATCCAAGAATGCTCAGCAGTTGATTCTATCCGATCAGTGTTACTCGTAAAGGAATGCCGATGTACTGTCTTCAGTTTTTCAGCCATTATGTAAAATGCAAAGAGATTATTTATAACTTCTTTATTGTTCATGTTCTGTTAAATATTGTTCAAATTTGATCAATGCTTTTCTTCTCAGAGAAGTCTCTTTCTTCTCTTCATCAGTCATTTCTGCATAGGTCTTTGTTCCTCCATTGGGTACAAAAACCGGGTTCCATCCAAACCCATTTTCACCTCTTGGATGCTCAGTGATTGTTCCTTTTTGCTTAGCGTCAAAGATGTGCAGATCGTGTCCATCGTAATATGCAAATATAATCCATGCAAGAGCTGATCTGTCGTCATAACTATCGAGGACTCGACATAAACCTTCGAGTCCTAATCCGTCAGTAAAGAACTTTATAAAGGGTCCAGGTAGTTTTCCAAGGGCATTAAAGATTAATGAAGTATCTTCAATTAATACTGGTTTATTAATCTTCTTATATGCTTCTTTTGCTTTATGTTCTGCGATCTTGTAAGGATCCAAACTTTGTATTTCATCTAATTCAAGTGAAATATGTTCCACAGGATAGCTCAGATGAATTTTTACTTGTTTCAGTTTGTTCTCGTTACTGGTGATAAATGTAATTGGTTTCATAAAATTTTCTTTCCTGTCAGTATTTTTCGCGAATCCAGCATAGCAGAGTAGGTAGGGAGGATAAAGAACGTTTCAGTATTTTTCGTTAGCTCAATTCCTGTGGCTATTGCTTCGTGCAAATTTTCAAAAGTTTGTACATTCGCATAATTTTCGTATTTAACTCGTAATGCCATATCATAAACTCTATCGCCAGCTACAAGTATATGCTTGAAGTCTCCAATTCCCGAAAGATCAGTATCCCAAATCCATGAAACGTCTCGTCCATCAGGAATTCTATCGTTAAGAACAAGTAAAAGTGTTGATGCCTTTAGTTCTTTGATAGTCGCAAAAGATTGATTGAAACTTGTCGGATTTTTTGATAAAAATAATTGCACATTCTTATTTTTATACTGTATCGTCTCTTGTCTCCCAAACGCTGGTTTAAAATCTTTAAGCGCAGCAGCAATTGCTTTTTCTTCCATTCCTATTTCCCGAAGAGTCAATACAACAGCATGCATGTTGTATTGGTTATATGTTCCCGAGAGGGGATATGTTGTGAAGGTATTCTGGCTTATTGTTGGGCGTTTCAATCCACATTTGGAGCAAGACCATTTCCCGAGGTGGGAGAAAACAATTTCCTCAAAGGTTAAATTATTACCACAACGAGGACAAAATATAGAATCTGCCGCTTGTTGTTGTTTGTCTTTAGATCCTTTTAACCCAAAATAGTATCTCGATTTTGCCAAAAGTTTATCCTCAGTGAAGCCTAAATATGCAATTTGAGAATCATCGCCATTCAGAATTAATTTTGTCGTTGCAGGTAATGTCTCAATTGATTCTTTCCATTTTTTAGCAATTGTATGGATCTCGCCATATCGATCTAATTGATCACGGAATAAGTTTAAAAGAAGTAAATAATCAGGAGTTACTTGTTTCAAAACTTGCGGTAAAGCATTTTCATCGACTTCAAAAATTGCGTAATCATGAGTAAGTTTACCTGAAGCATTTGTATTTAAAATAAGCGTGGAGGCGACGCCATTGAGCAAGTTCGCTCCTGATTCATTTTGCAAAACTTTAAAGCCTTGGTTTTCGAGTGCACTTTTCAAGAGAGAAGAAGTAGTTGTTTTTCCATTCGTTCCAGCAACAATGATTGTTTTCATTGGCGAATTTTTCAGGAAGTCTTTTATAAAATTTTTGTTTCCTTTTAAAGCGATGTGTCCCGGCCATGTCGAGCCGTTACCTCTGTTTAATGATTTACTGATTTGAGAAATAGTTTTTCCAATAATAGTTAAGGGAAGCGTCATGAACTTATTTTACTACATTGAACGAAGAATCTTTACACGTTCTTCAATCGGAGGGTGTGTACTAAATAATCCTGATAGCCAACCAGCAAAACCTTTCCCTTTGAAAGGATTTACAATGAACAGATGTGCAGTGGCATTTGTCGCTGTTTTCAATGGTTTCGGATCTGATGATATTTTTTCCAAAGCACTTGCAAGTCCTTCGGGGTATCTTGTGAGAAGAGCTCCCGATGCGTCAGCAAGGAACTCTCGTTTTCGGGAAATTGCGAGTTGGATAAGACTTGCAATGATAGGAGCCAAGATCGCCAAAACTATAGCAATGACAAAGAATATAGCTTGTCCACGGCTATCTCTATCTCGACCTCCGATCCCACTCCACCAAACATGACGCATAAAGATATCAGTAATTAATGCAATAAAGCCAACAAGAACGGCAGTAATTGCCAACAGTCTCGTGTCGTAATTTCTGACATGGGACAATTCATGCGCGAGAACTCCCTCAAGTTCTGATTTACTAAGTCGTTCAAGTATCCCAGTTGTTACCGCAACTGCTGCGTGTTTGGGATCTCGTCCTGTGGCAAAGGCATTTGGTGAGGCATCTTCAATGATGTAGACTTTTGGCATTGGTGTGCCGCTCGCAATAGAAAGATTTTCTACAAGATGGAAGAGTTGTGGATGATTTTTTTCATGAATTTCTTTGGCACCAGATGTAGCTAAGACTATTTTGTCTGAATTAAAATAACTATAGAAGCTGTAAAAAATTGAAATAATAAAAATTACTACTCCAAGTCCTGGTCCATAATCAGTAGCTCTGCCAATGATATATGCAACGGTTCCTGCAAAAATAATAAAAAGGAAAAGTATCAAATAGCTTTTCCAAATGTTTGATGATATCGCTGAATAAATATTCATAGTACATTACATACAAAAATTTTCCCGATTGCTCGAGAAAATTAATGTATTCTTATTTTCTTCTTTAATCTTAAAATTCAACCTTAACAGGCTTCTTGTCTGCTTCGTCAGCAGCGAAGAATTCAGCTTCCTTAAATTTGAAAATACTTGCGATTATTGAATTAGGGAAGAGTTGAATCTTTGTATTGTAATCCAAAACATTACTATTTAAGAATTGTCTTGAATACGCAATCTTGTTCTCAGTATCTGAAAGTTCCTCCTGGAGACTCAAGAAGTTTGCACTTGCTTTAAGGTCAGGATAGTTTTCTGAGACTGCAAAAAGAGACTTCAATGTATCTGAAAGGACATTATTTGCAGCTGCCTTCTCTTGAATAGAATCAGCTTTCATTAAGTCTGCACGAGCCTTAGTTACGTTTTCCAAAACACCTTTTTCGTGCTTTGCATATCCTTTTACCGTTTCAACAAGGTTCGGGATCAAATCTGTACGTCGCTTTAGTTGCACATCAATTTGAGAAAGTGCCTCTTGGATACGCATTCTTGCGGTGACAAGCATATTGTAGACATACCAAGCGTAAATGACTAATGCAGCGACAACTCCAATTACGATAAATGTAGAATTCATTTCGAATCACCCCCTTTAAACCAGCGGTCAAGTTCATTATATGGTAATGCATTCAAAATGTCATCCTGTGTTGCCCAACCTCGTCTAGCTACAGTTACGCCATATTCCATGAGATCCATTTGGTCAACAGCATGACTATCTGTATCGATAAATAGTTTGACTCCTTTTTTAATAGCATCTCGAACCAAAATATCAGGCAAATCCAATCTTGATGGCGAGGCATTAATTTCAAGCGCTTTATTATTCTTCACACAAAAGTCAAAGATTTGATCCCAATGAAGTTCATAAGAAGGACGTTCGTTCAAAAGTCTTCCCGTTGGATGCGCCAGGATTCTTGCTTTTGGATGTGATAATCCCTTTAAAACTCTTTCAGTCATCCGATCGACATCCATACTAAATGCACTATGGACAGAAACAATAGATCCATCTAACAACTGCAAAGCATCGTCTTCAATCGCAAGCGAACCATTTGGAAGAATGTCAGTTTCGAGTAATGAAAATACTCGAATATCTTTTTTATACTTAGCATCTAATTTCTCAATAAACTCTTTCCGTTTAAGCAAAATGTCATAGACTTGTTTCTGCGTATGTTTTGAAATACTTGGGTTATGTTCAGAAAAGCCGAGATACTTATATCCGAGTTCTAGTGAGCGCTTAATCATCTCATCCATGGAGTTTCTTCCCATATCGTGACTTGGTTCGAGATCGTAGCTGGAATGCAAATGGAAATCACCTTTCATGTCAGAAAGTTCGAGGATCTTCGGTAATTTATTCTGCAGAGCAAGTTCAATCTCTCCGGTATTCTCACGCATTTCAGGCGGAACCCATTGCAGTCCAATTGCCTTATAAAAACTCTCTTCAGTATCGTAAAGTGTATATTCCCCATCTGAACCTCTTGGTCGAATACCGTAATCAGACAATGAGAGCCCTTTTGAGAGTGCATATTCACGTAAATGGACATTGTGTGCCTTACTTCCTGTAAAGTGTTGGAGAAGTGCTCCAAATCCTTTTGGTGACTCAACCATAAGGTCAATTTGCTTTCCTGAAGAAACAATAATAGAAGAAGTTCTTTCACCGCGTTCGATAATTCGTTCTTTGTGTGGGTATGCAGTAAAATGATCAAGCACTGCCACAGGATCATTTGTTGATACAGCGATATCAATATCTCCGATCGTATCTCTTCGGCGGCGCAAGCTTCCAAGGGTAGATGCATCAACTACAGCATCTGATTCTTTTAAGTATGCAATCATTTTCCGCGCAAGTTCCATTGCATAGGGAAGAACCATTCTTGCTGTTTTTGTTTTCCCTCGACCATATTCTTCAATTGCTCTCAAGATATCTGATTGAGACTTCTCGCCAAAGCCTGGTAAATCTGCAATCTTTCCAGCCTGAGCTATCCCAACGACATCCTGGATGACAGTTTCTGGATCTTGCAGTTTAAATTCAGAAACCAAGCGATATGCTTTCTTTGGTCCAAAACTTGGGATATCAAGAAGTGGGAATACAGCAGGTGAGATAGGTTTAAATACTTCTTCAAAGTGCGCAACTTTTCCCGTACTAAGGAGTTCTTCAAGCCGAGATTTCAAGGTCGCTCCAACTCCAGGAACTTCTGAAAGTTTTCCGTCCTTGTAAAGTTCGCGAAGTTCAGTTGGACTTTGTTCTATCGATTCTGAGGCTTTTTGATAAGCAAGAATTTGAAAGCGGTATTTTTTTTCATCCTGAATACTATATGCGGCAGCAACGTTTTTGAGGATTTTACTGATCTCTAAATTTGTCACAAATGCAGTGTAGCAAAGGATTGACGGGGGTGCAAGATTAGGATAAAATGTATCGACTGCTAAAAACATGAGTTTTTAGTACCCAAATAATATTTGGGGTGGTAGCTCAGTTGGTTAGAGCGCCTCCCTGTCACGGAGGAGGTCGCGGGTTCGAGTCCCGTCCATCCCGCCAAAGGCGAGGCTCGCCATCAGCGGCCCGCAAGTATCACTTCTAGTAATATTATAAGTTGAAATGCTCTAGAAGTTGATGTATACTGCCTTTACTTCTCCCAAAGTAGTTTTCTGCCTCTTAAAGTTATGCCAAAAAAAGTAATTCAAGTAGAAGAAGTACCATCAAACGAAGAGTCTAAAGCTCCAAGTACATTCTTCGATTACCTTCGTTTTGGAGAATCATATACAAGTTTGGTTCTCGGTATTGTTGTGGTTATTATTGCTACTGCATTGCTTCTCTCATTTGTTCACAATAGAAATTCTGCTCCAACAAACCCAGTCACGCAAGAATCACAAAGTATTGCTCAAATTTCTCAAAAGGCATTACAACTTACAGTTTCTCCTCGGGATAATGCAAACTCAGAGATCAGTGCAACTGTCACATCTGCTCCAACGCCAGTTCCATCAGCGAAACCAACAACCAAGCCAACTGCAAAGCCTACAGCTCAACCAACACAGAAACCAACAGTCGCTCCAACAAAAGCACCAGTTAAAGAAGAAACAAAGATCTCCGCTCCAACAGCAGGTGAATATGTCGTAAAATCAGGTGATAGTCTTTGGACAATTGCTGAGAAGCAATATAAGAGTGGATATAATTGGGTTGATATTGCTCGTGCAAATAATTTATCCAATCCTGGTCAGATCAATGTGGGTAATAAATTGAAATTACCAAAGGTAACTGCAAAAACACAAACAGTTAAAGAAACGAAAACTGAAGTAGCACAAAAAGAACAAAAAAATACATCACCTTCGATCGTTGGCTCAAAGATTACAACAGATACATATCAAGTTGTAAAAGGTGATTCCCTGTGGACTATCTCTGTACGAGCTTATGGGAATGGTTATAAATGGGTTGATATTGCAAGAGCAAATAAACTAGTAAATCCAAGTCTTATCCATTCAGGAAATAAACTCAAGATCCCTCGTACTAAATAAGTAAAACTTCTAAGTGAATTTTTCCCAAATGCATGATATTATTGCCGTAGTTCACGGTTGAAGTTTGACGGTAGAACAACAGGTCTACCATTGTACTTTGCGGGCGTAGTTCACCGGTAGAATGTCTCCTTCCCAAGGAGAAGGCAGTGGGTCCGACTCCCATCGCCCGCTCAAACTAAATTAATTATTTAGAGTAAATAGGATATACACTTATGTAGCCTGAATTGACAGGTAGTGCGAGAACAATACTCCGCGCATAAGAAATCAAAAGGATTTCTTATGTTGCAAGGTCAAAAGTTACAACAAGCATACGATGATTACATCATCAATTATTCCGCAGAAAAGGGACTAAATCCCAAAACTGTCCGAAAC
The DNA here is from genome assembly GCA_965230895.1 of uncultured Gammaproteobacteria bacterium. Lineage (GTDB taxonomy): Bacteria > Patescibacteriota > Microgenomatia > Levybacterales > UBA12049 > JACDET01. Next base: position 674,104 of record OZ246394.1, on the reverse strand, counting down.
AAAAGAGATATCCTTCATAAACTCATACCATTTCTTGATGGTAGACCACTTACATTCGAAACCTGTCGTCAGTATTCACTTTTTATGTACCGTAATGGCTGGAATAAGCCAAGTAGTAAAGTAAGTATAATAAAAAGCCTTCGTGCATTTGTTGCTTTCCTTTATGATCGGGAATATATTGAAACTAATTTTGCGCAGAAATTAGTTAAACCAAAAGTCGTACGTGATCCTCTCATATTACCTAGTGAATTAGAAGCTGAAAAGTGTATTATTGCAGGAACAACTCCTGGTCCGGGTGACAGATCAAGAAGCATAAAAATTAAAGGTGAGACAAGGCTTTGTTTGCAGTTCATATTGCGTACAGGATTACGTATATCTGAAGCAATTGGTTTAAAAGGAGCAGATCTTTCTCCTTTTGATGACCAACCTCAATTCTTCGTCCGATCCAAAGGCGGTAAAATTACTCCTCTCCCAATTCCCGAAGATATGATTGAAGAAATGCGTGCTCGTGTTAAATCCAAACGAGTTTTCAATACTACCGAGAAGACATGCAACAAAAATTTGGCTGATGGTAGAAGAAAATTAGGAATTCCTTCTAAATTAACCTGCCATAAGCTGCGTGATATTTATAGCCTTTCCCGATTGAGAAGGCGTAATCCTTTGCAGCTTGTATCTCGGACTTTAAGACACTCAAGTGTAACTATCACAGATAAATACTATAGTGACTATGTGCTGGATGACCTTGTAGAGACCGTGAACGACTCTCCACTCATAAAAAGAGCATTACCTACCGATCAAGTGATTGAAAAGGGCATAGAGGCTTTCAAAAGGTCCATAGGTAATGATGAAAGAATAAGTATAAGAATAAAGAAAGATACGAATGGGAATACAGAAATCAAAGCAATTATAGATTAAGAACTGCAAACAATATCCATTCGGACAGGTCCATAAATCGTATCATGGGAATACATTCCGCTCAGAATGGAACACTTATGACTCCTATTTTCCAGAGTGTATCAACCATTGCAGCAGTACCAATTATGATAAGTGAATTCTATTTTAAGGGGATATGATAAGTTGTTGTATATACGCTGCCTAATGAAAAAGCGGTTATTAATGGAAGCGTCTGTGTCCAAATTGGCGTTTTCAGTATTGTAAATGTTCTATTGTTAACAAAACGCAAGTTATCTACTGTAAGTTCATGATAAACTCCTTGCGAAATATGAATATGGTTTTCTCCATTCGATTGTTCAGCTAGTTTTACTGCATGATTGGTAGCCCTACCGACCCATACCAAATCTCTATTATTCTCTCCACCAATCCCGGCTTTTATAACCAAAATGTCTCCTATATCTAGACCTATTCCAAAATCAAATTTTATATTCTGTAACTGTTGGTTATTGACCTTGTATCTGTTTAATCGCGGCGTTAGTATTTGCTGAAAAAAATATTTCATTTCCATTGCTGCTCTCACTGCATTATTGGACTTTCCTACACCTGCAAATACTACAAGGACACCATCTCCATTATAACTTCTTACATCGCCGCTATTGGCTCGTGCAACCTTTGTCACACCTTTTAAAAATGCTTTATACATTTTTGCGGCTGTTGCTCTTTGTACAGCATTTACGATATGTGTTGAGCCTTTAATATCAATAAAAAGCATAGTAGCTGGAATGTCTTTTGCTACGTTATCAAAAGTAAGATCAGCAACAGTAGGAACCACTAACCCTTTCGTTACAGTAAAGGTAGTATCAAAAATTGTATTTGTATCTTGAGTTATTTCTGCATGTCGAGACATAGTTATTTATCCAAGCCCCCACTGGTAGCTGGTTTTGTAAACATAAAAGCTGTATGCATCGAGATCGAGCTTTGTCCACATATTCTCTTTTTCGGTAGAATTATTATATTTTTGGGCATCTTCTAACAAGGAATAAACGTCATAAGAAATATATATGTTATGCAGTGTCGTAGCTAAGTTAGAAAGTTTCACAGCGTAATTGGTTGCGTTTCCTACCCAGACAAGATCATTATTCTTGTCTCCTCTTATTCCTCCACGAACAATTAGAACTTTTCCTGTGTGAATTCCTATTCCGAAGCTAAAATTTAGATCAACATCAATTGAGTGCGCTTTCAAGTATGCATCTACTTTTTTCTTTAAGATTTCCTTACAGAAATATTTCATTTGCAAAGCTGCTTTTACCGCATGATTACATTTGTGTCCACCATCGAAAACAACGAGAACGCCATCACCATTGAAGCTCCTAACATAACCACCATTTGACCGAGCAATTCTGGTTATACCACTAAGGAAAGATTTATACATTTTTGCCGCAGTTTGACGACGAAAACTGTTAACTATTTTTGTTGACTCTTTTATATCAATAAATAGCATAGCAAGCTCCATCTCACGCCCCACGTTACCTAAAGCGATGTCTTCGGTGTCAGGCACTGCTGTACCTTGTGTTATGGAATAGTCTCCTTCGAAAAAATCGTTTGTATCATCAATTAAGTTTTGATTTGTTGGCATATTAAAAAAATTTGAAAGAAATATAACTTACTATTAACAATCCGATACCTAATAAGAAAATTATAATAGCCTTTTGAAAATGTTCTGCCTTTGCAACTGCGATTACAGAGTTTCTGTGAACCTGTTCACATAATTCCTCAAAATAGTCTTCATCGGTAATATCTTTCATACCATTTTTGTATTCTGATAATGTTAAATTCTTAATCCCCCCAAAATAAAGATGAGATTTTGCGTTATTATTTATTCTGGGAAAAATTGCGAGGAGGGACTCAAATACTCCAAACCCTAAGGCTAGGATCGCCCATAAAATAAATAGACTATCCCAGAAAGAAACAGCAGTTGTCGTAAAGATTGCAACTACCGCAGATAAGATTTTGGTGAAGAGTAATGTTAAAATTACACCTTGTAAGGCAAGAAAAATACTAACTTTTTGGTCAATGCCTCTTATCCACTCATGTACTCTGTTAAGATTTTTCTCAGCTATGTCTATTTTTCTTTGCATTGTTTATTCATGTTCGATAGGATAAAACAAACAATATCACTGTACCATAAAATATAGTACAGAGCAAGGTGTTCTTGACTTTCTATTCATATCTTCTTAGAATTAAAGAAGGTATGAACGATTTACCCCATCCAGCACAACAAAAATTAATAAATTTATTGCGCGATAACCAAAATGAACCTTTATCAATCCGTGAGCTTATGGATGCTATTGATGCAAAATCGCCAAGCGTTGTACAACACCATTTGATACAACTGGAAAGAAAAGGTTACTTGAAACGTAACCCCAACAATCCTAAGGATTACCAAATCCTTGCTGATAGCCCGGATAAACAGATTACATACTTAAATCTATATGGTATGGCACAATGTGGACCCAATGGAGGGGTTTTAGACGGTAATCCAATAGATCGCATCCCTGTTTCATCACGGTTACTTAGCTTTCCTGCTGCTCAAGCATTTATTGTAAAGGCAAGAGGAACATCTATGAAGCCTCGTATAAATTCGGGTGATTTAGTAATTGCTAAAAAAGCATCTGATGTTGACAATAACCAGATAGCCGTCTGTGTCAATAACGGTGAAGTACTCATAAAAAAAATACAAAAAATTTATAAGTCTCCCAATGATGTTACTTATAATTTAATCTCAATCAATCCTGAGCAACCTGCATTTACCGCGGATAGAAATTTTCATATAGAGGGAGAAGTAAAAGGTGTCTTAAAATATACAGTTTAGAAGTTTTTTAACCATTCTTTATTCACTGAAACTACCTCTTTGGTCGTCACGTTTACTCCCAATCTTAATTCTTTCATCTTTTCTGCTAGCAACTCACCATCAACTAAATCAACTGGTGGTGCACCATCACGGGATGCTTCCAATTTTGCATCTCTGGTAAATGTGCCTGTTGTCATGAACAATCCTTTGTCAGCTCTTCCGACCATAGTTCCTTTAAACTCCCGTATCTGTTGAGAAGACACACTTCCTTGATAACGTTTGCATTGGAAGATAACCCTAAAGCTAAGAAAACCACCGATCCTGACAATACCTGTGCCATCAATGCCGCCATCTCCTGATCTTCCAGTAACAGTTACTTGAATAAAACCTGCCTCACGAAGTATCCTTTGGCAAAGCCTTTCAAATGCTTCTGGACTTTTTTGTTTGATCTCGTTTAATAATTCATCTTTCCATAATTCGAGGCTCTCTTCTGTATCTGCTGTTATATCTTTTTTTTGCTGTAATGCCTTTAGTCCATCCTTTCGTTGTCGAACAAATTTATTGATGACGTCTTTATCAATGGCTGTAATATCTTTCCCTTTTGAGGTAAGTGACCATATTCCTTTTGATGAATTTTCAATCAATCCGTAATATTTAAGATACGTTCTTGCCCATGCGAGTCGATAATCAAGCTCTGTCCTATTGCCAGTGTGTATTTCATTTATTTCTTCCTCTGATAAGTTCAGTACCTCTGCTACTTTCTCTTCAATTTCTGTTGTCGAACCTGAACCACCTAGTTGTTGTAGTGCCTGCATGAGTGGCGTATAAAGATCATCAAATTTAGGAAGTGCCATTAATATATTTTATCAGATTTGATTAGACTATGTTGATCTGTAGCAGGCATGAATTGTGGTACAATAGGCATTATGGATTTCCAAAGATTAAATGAATTTTGTTCCACGGCAGATGCACAAACACCCCAAAACGATATACGGCGCCATCTCCCGAATGCATTGCAGCAGGTACCACAAAATTTTGAACCTTATGAGGAGGCTCTGCAAAAATTGGACGCCCCGAAATGGGAGTATGTAAAGGAACGACTTCTACAAAGAACAATTAAACATCCTGTTCGTGGATGGGCGCAATTTTATGATACTCTGGCGGAAGTTCGCGGATATGGTTACCTGCTTGGCGAGGGGTATACAAATGTTCGCTTTATTCCAGAAGTTAATAATGCACGAACACCTGATATTGAAGCAACAACTCCTGCTCCCGGCTGTTTGCTTGAGTCGAAAAGCATTGGCTTCTCTGATGACGAGCGTAACTACATTCTAGAAAATACTCGACGGCTTGGTACTGGACAAACTTTGGAAACCCGCAGCGTTACACAAGGTATGCCCCAAGGTCTGAAAGATAAGATAGAAGACACGATTGCTTCTGCAAAAGATCAGCTTGTGAATTATTTACCGCAGAATAACACAATCAAAAGGGTAGTTTATCTGACACTTCATTTGGATACGCACATGTACTTGGATATGCAAAATTACCTTGAAGTAGTTAATTTTTTACGTAGGCTTATCCGTGAAGAGTCCGATGTCGAAATATACATAGATCAACTTTCTTCGATCCGATAAACTCTTCCATTGTACTAACATCAACCTCGTTCAGTTCATTATAGAATTGTTCGCGGAAGCAATCGGATTGGCTGAAGATAAAGCATTCTTCACAGGATCAGGATCAGGACAACCACGAGGTATCGCTATTGAATCACTTAATAGCATCAATGCCGGAGGGAACGCTGATTTTGATGACTTGATCGACCTTATTGATGCAGTACCTTCACGGGTAACTGGATCTCCAAAGGCGGCTTTCGTGGGACACCGTAATGCAAAGCGAGCTTTCCGAAAGATGAAAGACGGCGACGGAGATTACATCTGGAGAGATGGAGGTTCAAGTAAAGCCAACAATGGTGAAACTGTACGACTTCCTAACACACTCTACGGATATCCATTCTACGAACAAAATGATTTACCACAAAGTGAATTGTACTTCGGAGACTGGTCAATGTATATCATTGGTGATCGACAGAGTATGGCTGTAAGCACAACAAATCCGTAGAAACCCTAATATACTATGAGATTACTATACCATATCGACAGATAATCAAACGCCTATTACAATAACACCATGAGATTTGAAAAAGGGCACAAAATCAATGTTGGCCGAGTTCCATGGAATAAAGGGATTAAAGGTGCCTCCAAAGGGGGTAGGAAAAAGACTGGGAAATATATTCTCTGTGGAGAGTGCCAACAAGAACTATACGTTCGTCCTAGCAAAATCAAAAAATATGGCAACTTTCATCCAGATTGTAGCAAACTTTATCAAAAGAGAGGTAAGGACACTGCATGGAGTATGGATGTCTATATTAAGAACTCGGGTGAAAATAATCACAACTACAAAGGCATTATGGCTTCATATAATGCATTGCACCATTATGTAAACTATCACAAAGGCAAAGCAAAACGCTGCGTAGACTGTGGAAGTACTGATGGAAATAGATTAGGTTGGTCTAATCAAAGTGGAATGTATTTATATGCTTTGGAGGACTACATAGGAAGATGTTATGAATGCCATAGAGCACATGATAAAAAACTAGGCTATCCTCGCAAAAAATCGTTTGACAATAAAGGTCGTAGAATCGGCATTCCTTTATTTGTTCCTGAAGAATACTTAGAGGCTGAAAGACAAAAGATACTTATTTCCTCACAATTGTTGCAATAACTCACGTATTCTTTCTTTTACGGTATTCTGAAACAAATTTTACAATGCTTATCAAATCATTTGGATCAAACTTTTTTAAACTAGCGTATTTGATGAAGGAATTGATACTTAGGCCTGTTGCATCCGCCATTGACTGGTAGGTGATATTAAAACGTTTTTGTGAACCAATTGGTCTCCCTCTCATATCTCGAATATATCATATAATAGAGATAGAAGAAGGCTAATCTTGTTTTGTGATTTTATGCTTCTTGATCCATAATGATAAATTTGCTTCCGTTGTTCCATATCTTCTTGCGATAAATTTTTGGGAGGAACCATTTGCTAGTAATCCTTCAATTTCAGGTTTAAACTGATCCAACTTGCTTTTCCCAATGCCTTTAGGACGCCCCAGTTTCGCGCCAGACAGCTTTTTTGCTCGTAAAGCTTCCATAGTACGTTTTGAGATTAAATCACGCTCTATTTCGGCGGCCATGGCAAATGCCATTGCAATGATTTTACTTTGGATACTGCTATCTAAACGCCAGTTCCCCTTTACGGCATAAACATTAATTCCTTTTTCTGCAGCAATCGAAAGTATTTCCATGCACTCAAGCATGCTTCTCCCTAATCTCGACAGTTCAGAAACAATAATATTGTCATCTTTTTTAGCATTATCAATTACGTCTTTTACTTTTCGTTTTTTCCAAGATACTTTCCCGGACACTTTCTCTTCGATAAACTGCACATGTCCTAACTCAAGCGTGTTTGCAAGCTTTAGAATGTCTGCTTTGTTTTTCTCCAGATCCTGATCGATGGTAGATACTCGGAGATATGCGGTTGTTTTAGGGGCAGATAGTGCAGAGTTAGATGATAACGTCATTATTGCACTTAAATTATAACATTTATTATAATTTATACAATGACTTTTGATTAATTAAAGCTATAAAAAATACGTTCGTTTATATTATAACTTTGAAAAGCAGTAGCAAGTGGAGCAATTAATCAAGTATTTCTGACATTTTTACTCCTAGTACTCTCGCAATTTTGTCTAAAGTTGCTAATGACGGATTTCTTACGCCTTGTTCAATAAATCCAACATATGTCGGACTAACACCAATCAACTCTGCCATTTTGACTTGAGATATGTTTTTATCCTTTCTAAACTTCTGCATTCTTTTTCCAAGACTTTTTGGAATACGTGAGTACCTTCTCATGTCTCTATTATCGAAATGAAGCACGATCTGCGATACAAACTATTTGTTTGAGTTTGTGGTACAATTAGGCGTAGATATTCTCTAACTATTTGTTAGGGTTTATGGCCAGAGGGGGTGATTTGTATAAAAAAGTGTAAATCATGTCAAACAGAAATTGATGCAAAGGCATCGAAGTGCCGACATTGTCGCGCAGATCAGAGAGGGTGGATTAAGAGACATCCAATCTTAAGTGTTACATTGGGGCTTATTTTGCTTGGAAGTGTTATTTCAGCCTTTGGTGGCAATACGAGTAATAATTCAACATCAGGTGCAACAAATAGCACCACACAGGCAAACTCTGGTATTCAAGATGAGGATCAGAAGGATGCAACGCCAAAAGTTGGTGATGTAACTAAACTAGGCGAAAGAGAATTTATTGTTAATTCAGTCCGAAGATCTGGTGCTTTTGGATATAACACTCCCACGGCGGGGAAGGAATATGTCATCGTCAATGTAACTATCAAAAATCTTGGTAGTGACGAGATAACTTATAATCCATTTGATTTTAAAGTTCAGGATGCAAACGGTGCTCAAGAAAGTTACACAATAACTTCAATTGAAGACCAACTAAAATCTGGAACTTTAGCAGGTGGAGGAAAGGTAACGGGATCAATACCTTTTGAAGTCGCAACTGGAGATAAAGCAACTTTGATCTTTCAACCAAGTTTTTGGAGTAATCAGAGAGTTGTTGTTGATTTAGGAAATGAGTAATTTGTCTTTTTCGACACTGGACAGAATTAATTCTGTCCAGACCAAAGAATACAAGTTATTAAATCGCATGTAGCAATAGGTTAGAGCTTCTGCTAAAATCTCCTCTAATGTTGAGATTGTTTGAATATAAACACCTGCCGATGTTGTTAATAACAGCATATTTTACTCTGCTATTCGTCGTGAGATTTTATGGATCGTCTTTAGATATTCAGTTCACTGCAACTTTTGTCTTTGAATCGCTTGCTGGTCTATTAATTGGTCTTATTACAATAACGCTTCCATTATTTGCGTCAAGAGAAGCAGATAGAAAGAGGCAACTGAGTCAGGATAAAAGATCCGCGCTGGCAGTTGCTCAATATGTTGGAAACGAAATACTAGATAATGTAATTAAGATCCAGATGATTCTCGAGGTAAATAAAAAAACTCTCGAAGAAATGCCTATTCCTCCTGATGAATGGAGTAAGAAGTATGCAGATGGTGGAATGTGGGCAGCAGTCGCTGAAGAGATGAAGGCTCGTATCTCAGATAAGTGGCATCAAAATATTGTTACATCAGGAATGATTGCTAACCTCCCAGATAATAACCAGCAATTAGTAACGAGTATCAGAACCACATATCAAAAACAGGATTCAATGCTAGAAAGATTAAGTACAGTTGCTAAGTTTTACCATATGCTCGAAACACCACCACCTAACGCAACAGTAGCATTTATGAAAAAAATGATTGATGAAAAGTTAATGGTTGGGATCAAAGAAGCACAAATTGATATGGATTTGTTTGTGAAAGATGCAAAAGCGACTACGAAACTTATAAATGATCTAATTAAGCCATACGGAATGCAAATAGAGATAAGAGATATTACGCCCGAAGATTTATAACAATTTTCTACTTTCTTACAGCAGTAGCAACTAAATTCTATATAATGCATTTGGAATGAAATTACTCACTCAACCAATAACCTCATTTACATTTGAAGATGTAGTGGCTTTTTGTAAAACAAATGAACCTGAAGGTGTCCAACTTGATTATAAAGAAGATTTAACTACCGGAAGCTTGTCGAAACATTTTGCAGCTTTTTCCAATACTCGTGGGGGAGTCATAATAATAGGGGTTAAAGAAGATAAAAAAACAGGATTGCCAATTGAATACAAAGGAATAAATACAAATGCTCAAGATATTGAAAGAATAACACAATGGGCTAATAGTGTTGATTCTCTTCCTAAATACAAGATACATCCAACAAATGAGAAAGACGGAAAAAGATTCATTCTAATACGTATATTTGAGGGAGACGAAACGCCATATTATATACACAATAATGGAACAGTTTGGATAAGGACAAATAATATAAGTAAAGAACTTATAGATATTGCTTCACCAGATTATGCAAATCTACTTTATAAGAAAACTGAACAATCCAATGAAAAAAGAGAATATTATTATGCAAGAGCAAAAGATGTATTAGATGCTTGTTTATATCTTGCAAATAAACAAATAAGTATTGCAACAACTCGCGCGGGTAATGAATATGTGTATCGTGAACACTTCTCAACACCAAAAAGATTACTGTCAGTTTCGATAATACCTCATTATCCCCATAATCAATTGGTACTCCCTAGTAATTTGTCAGAAGAAATAATTGAATATCGAAGTACAGGTCATACTTATACAGACTTTCCACATACAGAACACAAAGCAATTCCCGAAGGAATAACAACATTTAATTATGATCGCAATGGAAATACTTTTACTAACGAACAAATTTATGCTCAAGGGTTACTTTTTTATATATCAACATTAAAGAACATAGGTAATGACAATAGAGAGCAGATGAATATGCATTATGTTCTTGGCAAGATTTTCGTAATATTTCAGGCAGCACACAACTTTTACAAGCGGTATGAATATCAAGGTGTAGTAAAAGGTAAAGTCGAATTAAGTGGAGCTCAAGGTGTAACACTATTTCCTGGGGAAGATGGCGGCTATCATGGTAGTGTAGATATACTGCTATCTCGATACTATTGGGAAATTAATACGGATACTCGAGTCTTGCTAGATAAGGATGAGTTATTAAATTTTTTTGTAGCTCTTTCTTCTACAATTTGTTGGGACTTGGGGTTCAAAAACTTCAATTCAGAATCACTACGTAAACATATAATTGAACACTTCTATGACAGATCACGCTGGGTGTAATCATAATATCACTCATGATTTCTACGGATTCTTGATAGAATGTACTGATGTTACTAATGAAAGCTTCTTAAAATGACTGTAGAACAAGCAAGAAAAAAACTAGGCAAACGTGGAGAACGGTTATCTGATTCTGAAGTTGAGGAAGTCATTAGAACTTTAACTATTATAGTTAATAAAGCGATTGATGCAGCAGTTAAATAAAGTGCCTCTTTCATTCCCAGAATAAATTTTAAAGTATTCATTCGCATTTCACTGGTATACAATTACTTCATGGAGAATAATATTCTGTATATCGCAGGCTCTATATTAATACTACTTGTGCTTAGCGCATTCATTTACTTCCGTTCCCAAAAGAAATGGAGGAGGGTATATAAGAAGAAAGGGCCGTACTTACTAAGTGATGGGGAGAAGAGATTCTTTGATGTTCTTGAGCATTCTGTGACACCAGACATGTATGTATGTCCTAAGGTCAGGATTGCTGATTTGGTTGAGATGGCGATTGATAGGACGGATAAAGAATTTTGGCCGAAGTTCAATCAAATCTCCCAAAAACATGTGGACTTTGTCATCTGCAATAAAGCAACATTTGCGCCACTGCTTATTGTTGAACTGGATGGGGGAAGTCATAACGAGAACAGCAGATCTCTCAGAGACATTTTAGTGGATAATGTATTCAAAGATGCAGAGATCCCAATGCTTCATGTTGCAGTTGCACAAACATATCAACAGAATCATATATCACAACTTATATCTCAATCTATAAATATAAACCAAAGTACTTCTGTCGCATCCCTTTAGAGTTCTCTTTGTTATAATCAGCTCATGATAAAAGCTGTGATTTTTGATATGGATGGGGTTGTATCTGATACTCAGGGGTTCCATGGTGAGATAGAGAGTATGCTTCTGAAAGAGTATGGAATTGAAATGGCTCCAAGAGAAATTTCTAATACTTATGCCGGGGTTACAGATGAAAAAATGTTTGCAGAGATTTTTGACAAGCATGGAGTAGCGGTTGGTTCAATTCCAGCGCTTCTTAAAAAGAAATGGGAATTTATGCGTCAAGTTTCAAAAGGTAAACTCACAGCCATTCCACACGCTATTGCATTGATTCATGAGTTACATGCAAACGGATTCAGACTCGCAATAGCATCCGCATCAACGAAAGCTTTTATTGATGAAGTTGTGGATGAACTCGCAATTAGAAAATACTTTGATGCTATTGTTTCAACATATGATGTAGAACATGGTAAGCCTGCGCCGGACATTTTTCTTTTCGCTGCTAAAAAATTAGGAGTGATGCCAGAAGAAGCTATCGTTATTGAAGACGGCAGGAGTGGCATGATTGGTGCAGCAGCAGCACATATGCATTCTATCGGATTAGTGGAGGATACGAGTAAGGATTATCCTGCAACAAAACTTGTTTCTTCATTGAAGGATGTAAATATTGAGTTGATCCAAAGTTTATAATTTAGTTATTCAGAGATTTTGTAATTGTCCAAAGCTTCAAGTAAAGTATCGATTTCCTCAGGTGTATTGTAATGAACAAATCCAACTCGGATAAATCCGCCCGTTTGTTCTAGTCCAAGTCGTTCTGACAGAGAGATTGAATATACACTTCTACTCCAAATGTAAATATTATTTTCAGCAAGGTATTTTGCAATTTTATCTGAAGGTTCATTCCCTAATGACACAGCTATAGTTGGAACGCGTTGCATTTTATCTTTTTCATCATCAATTCCCCAAAGAGTAAACTGTGGACGCTTCTTAATTTCATTAATAAATTTCCATGTTAATGTAGATTCATAATCTGCAATTGCAGCCATACCAGCATGAATATCTAATTGTCTACCAGTAAAATCCGGATATGCTTTTTGGTAAGATGGATTTTCTTTCCCTACCTGAGCAAGATACTCAATAGATGCTTTTGCACCAGTAACTATTTCAAACGCTTGTGCTCCATTCATCCATTTTCCTGGAATTTTATTAGGTGCAGGCCGTATCTTATACGCAGGAAGCGTTTCAAGGTATTTTCGCTTGCCCCATAAAAATCCAACATGGGGTCCAAAGAATTTATAACCTGAACATCCTACAAAGTCAGCTTCCCATTCTTGTACATCAATCGAATCATGTGGTGCATATGCAACGGCATCAACATAAACAAGCGCGCCAACTTCATGAGCCATTCTCGCAATAGTTTTTACATCAGTTCGAGTTCCAACAGAACTTGAAGCTGCGCAAAAAGCAACAAGCTTAGTTTTCTCTGAGAGTATATTTTTATATCCCTCTAAATCCAATTGGCAAGTGCTATCGTCAATATCTATGTAGCGAACTGTAACACCTGCATCTTCGGCTGCAAGTACCCATGGAGAAACATTAGCATCGTGATCCAAGCGAGTTAAGATAATTTCATCTCCTTGTTTCCAAGTCTTGGCTAATGAACGACTCATACTAAATGTCAAAGTAGTGAAGTTTGGACCAAATATGATTTCGTCTGAATCAGGAGCATTTATAAACTCTGCCACTATCTTTCGAGTTTCTTCCATCATCTCGTCTGTTTTTACACTTGTAGGGAAGACACCACCCTTGTTACCATTCTTAGTAATAAGATGGTCGGTAACAGCATCAACTACTGTTTGTGGAACTTGAGTTCCTCCGACAGCATCAAGAAATATAGGAGGTTTATCAGTACGCAATGCTGGGAATTGTTGTCGGAATTTGGCAACATTAAACATATTCTTTTATAAAGATCATTCTAATAAAAAGGAGCAGATATAGCAATACAAAAATCTAACCTTTCAAGACTTGGACAGATTTTTTGATTGCGTCAAAATCATATCCAAAAGGTTTGAGAAAAGTAGGATAGTATATTTCAAACGTCAATAATCCTTTATAGTTCATTTTCTGCAGATATTGTACAAATTCTTTTGCTTTGAAATCTCCCATGTATAAAGGCATATGATGTTCTACTGGTGTAAAACTACTTAAATGCACATTGCCAATATGAGGAATCATTTCCTTTAGCCATTTTTCCTTGTGTGGCTTTGTTTTTGCAAGATGGTCTATGTCTAGTGTGACATCAAGATTGTGTGCTCTAGCTGCTAAATACAGTTCTTGCATGTTTCCAGTATCTTTACCTAAAGGGAAGAAGGGATCCACAAGCTTATTATCATAGTTTGGAGAGAGATTTTCTACAAGGATATCTATCCCTTTATTCTTCTTTATATGAGAAAGTCTTTTAAGATATTCTTGCATGGGTTTTTCTTGGAGCGAATATCTGGGAATAGGATGACAAACAACTTTCTTTGCACCTAATTGTTTGGCTATGTCAAAAAAACCTTCATCAAAAGATAGTCCTAATCCACCCCAAACTGGCTGATGAATGCTTGTAACGGGTAAACTATATTTCTTCGAGAGGTGTTTTACTCTATCTACAGTCCAACGTGATTTCAAACCGATTACAAGTTCTACACCATCGACGCCTGCATTTTTTAAACCTTTGAACATGTATTCTAAATCGAAAAATAGCGGTGCAAAATCTGTAATTGAGGAGCTTATTTTTAGTTGATTTGTTTTACTCATCTGATAATTATAGCATTAAAATATTGGTTAGGAGCCTCTGCTAAACACAATTTCTCTTACTGTTCGGTCTGGCTTTCGTACTTTTGACTCATCCTCTAATCTACGCAAATGTGCCCCTACCTGCCCAATGAATTCAGGATTTCTGGATTGTAATGCGACTTCTTGAGAACCCCAATTAGTAATCATATCCGAATAACATCTTGTACCCATAAAGACCTGTGCTGAAGGAAGGTCTTCATCTACCAAAAGTAAATTTGAATGTATCCATACAGGATTCTCGTATGTAGGAATTGTTATACCTGCTTTTTTTGATTGTAACTGGCTTTTTGTATCAAACATCCATGACAAAGGAAAATCTAGCAAGTTCGGATCACCAACAATCATTTTTCCCGAAGCACCATTATCCTGCGCCGCTTGCATTGCTACGACAAGTTCTCCATCAGAAGTATGTTGATTGGTCATTACCACACTTTGCTGTGCACCTTCTATCGCTGCTTTTGCGTGATCCATAATTAGAGATCTTCCTGGAACACCAGCATCTACAAGAAGTGTGGTGCCATCAGAACCAACTAATTCGTAATCCTCTCCACCAGGCCCTTTCCCAGCTGATTCATAAATATCCGCAAGGCCCTCCACAAGTATTGGATCTGTCACACGAGTCATTGTACCGGGCTGACTATGTTCTACGAAATGATGCTGATCTCCGACAAAGACAACATCGTCGATAACCGCCATTTTTCTGTGATTCCTTCCTCGTGCAGGATTAAGTTTCTCCATAATACCTCTTGGAGGATTTGTTTCAATAACTTGAACCCCGCTTTCTTCAAGTTCAGCTAATGCATCCTTTTTGCCAGTTTTAGAATCCCGCACTTCTTGCCTCCTTCTTCGTGATAAATGAGGCTGGTAATAAAGCGAATCAGCGACATGCATCCTATGAAAAGCATCTACTGTGAACCTTGTATCAATGCCTCTTTCTGCTGTCTCACCAAATAAAGCTTGGAATTCTGGGAAATTACCTTTTCCATCAAAGGTCATTGTTTGTATCCAAACTCTTTTTTTTGCTTGGGGAATAAGAAGTCTAAGTTGATCTTTATATTGAACATCGTTTAAAAGGGCAATTTCAGATCCACGTGCGAACCCCCGCTCTGATAGAGGAATGTCTTTTCTTAATTGAGGTCTTTCCATGAATCGAGATTATAAAAAATTCTTTGAGATAAAGCAACTCTTACTATATCCTATGGTATAATTCTGTTTCATTTATGGCTACAGAAAGAGAAAGATTACCAGAAGCATATACACCAAGTGTCGCTGAGATTACAGGCAGTATTTTAAGTCTTAATCGTACAAATCCACAGTTTCCGAGATCCTTGTACCTTGAACCATGGAGGAATATGGTTCAACAAGTAGGAACACAAGCTGATTTAATGCGATTGCCTATTTCTGTACCGGGATTTCGTCAATCCTATCTAGTCACATCAAGGAGTTTAGCTAGGCAAGTATTGATGAGAGATTTTGAGGACGTTACTATGCCTACAGGAGAAAAAAGATTTCTTATAGCAACTCAGGGAGGGGTTATACAGGATAACGAAAATTTGCAAGAATGGAAAGTCGCACGAACAGAATTGTCACCTTCAGTTTCGCCCAGAAATTTAAAGAAACATGAAGAGATAGTTGGAGAAGCAGTAGGATCAGCAACCGAAAGTTTAACTGAGGAGTTAATAAAAGAGGATGTCCCTTCTTCAAGATTATTCAGGAGATTTGCTGCAAGAGCAATATTAGGAACATATCTTGGTCAACAACTTCCAGTAGAAGAGGCAGATCAGATTATTGACAGCTTCAATAGTTACTATGTAACGAGTCCATTATTGGTATTAAAGACAGGAAGAATTGGTCCAGTTAGACGGTATGCAGAAAAAAGACTTACTCCATATACAGATACTTTAGACCATGTACTAACAAGAGCGGTTAACCAAGGAACTGAAGGAGTTTTAACGCAGGTATTACGTACACAAGCACAAGATCAGGTTATGGAAACTTTCCGAGGAACTATTACGGGACAAGGTGAGCTCGCAACTTCACTTGAATGGATTACATATAACCTCGCAAAAGATAAAGAAACACAAGCGGGATTAAGGGAGTCTTTGGGTACTGATGACTTTCCAGTGTTATGTAGACAATTTCTTGAGTCATCTGCTGAGACGCACCCTACATCGACTTTTATTTTGCGCAGGACAACCGCGCCATTAGAAATTTCAACAGGAGTAATGCCAGTTGGTTCACTTCTTGCTGTACCATTATTTACTTTGCCAGACCAGGAGGATGCTACCACAAGCCAAAAAGGAACATATGATTTACAATTCAGTCCAGGATTACGAAGATGCTTTGGAAAACATTTGACGCAAGCTATACATAGAGAATATGTCCCTGCAGTGCTCGCAAGTACAGAAGATATTTCGTGTGCAAATGATCCCAAACCAAAACTGAAGTTTACACTTGTAAGACCTGATCAAGAATTTGATTTCCAGTTTAAATGACACTAATATTATTACTAATATGAAGTTTATTCTCTTTTATGGAGCTCCAGGAACGGGCAAATATACTGTAGCTAAAGAATTAGCTAAGACAACAGGCTTTACATTTCTTCATAATCACATAATTCTTAATGCTCTGAGCGAGGTCTTCGGTTTTGATCATCCAATACGCAAGAAACTAGAAAAAGAATTCCGTTTAAGGATAATCGAAGAAGCAGTTAGTGCTAATATAAACCTCATAGCAACTGGTGTCATTATGCGCGACAATGAAGCCTTCTATAGACAACTTGTGCATGTTGTTACTAATGCTGGAGGGAGAGTGCTCGTCGTGCATCTCACAGCGTCTGAAGAAACTATAGAGAAACGGATTGAAAGTGATTCGCGCAAGGAAATGAATAAGATTAATACAGTAAAAAGATTTAATCAATGGGTAGAACAATATCCTGAATCATTGAGCAAAATAGATTTCGACGAACAACTAATAATAGACACAACAGCTCTTTCTCCTGTGGAAGCAGTGGACAAAATAATTAAAACTCTTCAATCTACTTAGTAGCTTTATTTGTTTTGAAGATTATCCGAAAGGAGATCGAGAAGGAACAGTTTATGAAAGAACAAACTAACTTAAAAAAGATTGTTGTATCCGATATGGATGTATTCTATGAAGAGCTTGGAGCGGGAAACAACTATATTCTCTTACTTCACGGGTGGGGGCAATCGCATGCATTCTGGAGCAATATCACAGAGCGACTATCAAAGAAATATCATGTACTTGCACCTGATTTACCTGGCTTTGGATTGAGCCAAGAACCACCAAAGGTTTGGAATCTTAGTGAGTATGCTGAATTTGTCCATGCATTTGCAGCTGAGAAAGGAGTTAAAGATCCAATTATCATTGGACATTCTTTCGGAGGAAGGATTGCTACAGCTTATGCTGCACAATTTCCTGTCAAAAAACTTGTACTCTATAGCAGTGGAGGATTGCCTTTCTCTTCGCTTAAGTCGGAGTTTAATCAACATGTCGTTGTAAGATTCGGGAAATATCTTTTTCCAAACTTCCTTTATAAGTCTCACACGACTATTTTCAAACCTAAATCGTATGAGAACCGAATTATCCTGAATTCCCGAAGATCTCGAAGAATGCTGGATATTCATACACGACCGTTTGAAAGTCTCAAAGAAAAATTTGGCAAGATCAAAGCTAAAACGCTTATTGTTGTTGGAGAAAAGGATTTTATAACTAATCCACTTATTGGAAAGACAGCACATAAGTTAATAAAAGGTTCCACTTTGCTTGAAGTACCACATGCAACGCATTTTTCTCATATTGAGTCCCCAGAAGTCTTTAATGAAGCATTGTTAAAGTTCTTGGCAAAGAATTAATCAAGTAACATTCGCTGTCTCTTCTGTGCTCATTGTGTGGTTTTCAACGTTTGCTATTACCTCTACGGTTTGCTAGTATTTGCTACATACTTTTGACATTTCTTGTGCGGGACACGCTTCCTACAAGGAGAAGGCAGTGGGTCCGACTCCCATCGCCCGCTCAATATCCTTTAAGGTATCCGTAGAAATTAATATTAAGATTAACACTTACCTAACCTCATGTTAGAGCTGTAGAAAGAATATGCACGTAAGGAATTCAAAAGTAATTCTTTATGTTGCAAGGTCAAAAGTTACACAAGCCTTAGACGACTATCTTTGCCGTTGGTCTCGCGAACACTTCGATATACAAGCGTTGATATTACGGATAAATACTACAGTGACTATGTACTTGAGGACCTCATAGACACAGTAAATGACTCTCCCTTGAAAACGGTCGTCTCCAGTAGATAAAGTGCTTGAAAAGGCAATACAAGCCTTTAAAAAGGTAATAGATGAGGACGATCGAATTGATTTAGATATAACTAGAGATGCTTTAGGCAAAATGTAATTGAAACTAGTTTGAAAAAGTTGGAGGAGAGTAATTAGTTTACTACTTCAATTCCACTAACCATTGCATTATCAGTCACTGAGGTAAACTGAACATTTAAGTCTCCTTCTTCATCCGTAGTAACAGGAATATCCTCAATTATCGCCTTATTTTGTGCCCCAGCAGCTTCATAAATGTCGTAATCATTGAGAACTTGAGATCCATTAACTGAGACATCAAAGACTCTACTTCCGATTGATGTCCAATAGAACTCATCAAAGTGAAGTCTTAAAACATAATTTGTCTCTGGGTTAAGGTTTGGTAAGTTGTAGGAGAAATTACCATAGCGTACAGACTTGTATGCGGCTTCTGGTGCTGGATTCGTTAATCCTGTGGTATCAACTGAATTTGCAGTAGTGTATAAAGAGCCACCTGTAAAGTTTCGATCTGCTACATAACTTCCAGTAGTTGATCCTCCTGAATTAATGCCATATGGCACAGAAAGAGTTGGTGTCGGAGTAGGTGTTGGAACATTTAAGTTTCCACTGTATACCTCAATACCGCTTACCATAGCATTATCAAATTCAGTTACAAACTGAAGCGTCACATTCCCGTTACTATCTGCTGTACCGTTTGCTTCTGTAACAACCGCCTTGTTTTTCCCACCAGCAGCTTCATAGATATCGTAGTTATCTAAAATTGTCTGTCCATTGTATTTCACATCGAATACACGTGCGCCAATACTATTCCAGTAGAGTTCATTAAAGTGCAATCTTACGCCATATGCTGCGTTTGGAGTCAGGTTAGAGATAGTGTATGAGAAGTTACCATAGCGAACTGTTTGATATACATCTTGTGAAGCAGGATCGGTTACTCCTGTGGCTGAAACAGAGTCATTTGTAGAATACGTACTTCCCCCTGAATATCCTGTGTCAGATGTGAAGTCCCCAGAATTACTTCCTCCAACATTTATCCCTGTTAATCTCGCTGTTGAAGCAATGACGAAGGATGTCGTTTTTGTTTGTTCTTGAGCACCGCTGTTATCAACTGACCAATAATTGATTGTGTGGCTGCCATTGCCGCTAACTGTAAATGGAGATGTATATGTTTGAGTTGATCCGCCATCTACCTTGTAATACGTATTTGCTACAGAATATCCTGATGCAGCAGTCGCTGAAAGAGTAACTGTTGCAGGGTTAGAATAGGTTTCATCTTCATTTTCTGTAACCACTGAAGCTGTAGTTGCGGGAGTTGCGTGATTATATTGCAAAGATATAAGTTCTGTTTGGTTTGCTGTAACAGCCACGTTTGTGAGGTTGAATGGATCAAATATACTACCAGTTGGTGGCTGTGCCGTCAAAGTATATCTATTCCCCGAAGGAGGAGTTGAGAAGAGCCACATCTTTGCTTCACCAGATGCATTTGTCACTAATCCGGCTGACGAAGGATAACTTGATATGCCCGTAGCATTTGTTACTGTGCCAATTGCAATTGATGGGAGTTGTGGAGCGTTCGATGATAGAGCGACATTTTGGACCGGATTATTATTGATATCTTGTACTTGCACAGTTACTTCTTTCAAAGGTAGCGGAATATCCATTGTAGTGTTTTGAGTAAGTGACAATGTGCCAGAACTTGTAATTGAATATGACGGTGGAGCATTTGTCGATAAGGCATTATTTACTCCTGCAACTTTAATAAGATAGTTACCTGATGTAACTGTAAATGTATAATTTCCGCTAGAGTCAGTAACAGAATTTACAAAGTTGGTTGTACTAGCAGGAGCAATTGAGACTGTCTGATTCTCTAGAGGAGAACCTAATGCATTCAGTACTTTTCCAGTTAATGTTACCTGTTGCTGTAAATCTATTGTTATACTTGTGTCATTTGGAACAGCTACAGAACTAACACTCCTTGTAATTAGTGGACTTCCGCTTGGTGTAGTTGCTGTGATTGTGTATCTATTTCCTGATGTTGGAGTTTGGAATAACCACATTTTGGCATTTCCTGAGCTATCGGTTTTTAAGTTTGCAGCAGTATTATATGAAGAAGTTCCTGTAGCATTGGTAACTGTCCCCACAGGTATGGATGGCATAGATACTGAATTAGTTGTGAGCGTGATATTTTGTGCAGGGTTACCCGATGGATCTTGGACATGAATGCTCACTTGCTTGATAGGTAATGGAATATCCATAGTTGTATTCTGGGTTAAAGATAATGTACCTGAGCTGACAATTGAATAATTAGGAGGTGCACTAACTGTCAAAGGATTGTTACTTCCCAAAACTTGTACTCTATAGTTGCCTGGTGCAACTGAGAAGCTGTAATTTCCATTACTGTCTGTTGTTGTATTGCTGAATGTACTTGTTCCTTGAGGAGCAATTCCAACAGTTTGATTTGCCAATGGCTGATTAGCTCGGTCAAGAACTTTACCTGAGAGAGTAACTGGCTGTTGAATGGTTAATGTAACAGTGGAGTCACTTGTCACTGAAACTTGAGATAAGTTCGTTGTGACAAAACTACTGCCACTTGGAGGAGTCGCTGTAAATGTATAACGATTTCCGGAAGGAGGAGTAGAGAAGAGCCACATAACTGCATTTCCTGATGCATCTGTTGTAAGACCAGCAGATACTGGATAACTAGAAGTTCCAGTTGCGTTTGTTACTGTCCCAATCGGTGTAGAAGGCATGCCAAGTGCATTTGTAGATAATCCAACATTTGATTGTGCTACTCCATTTACATCTTGGACATGAACAGTAACTTGCTTCACTGGAAGTGGAATATCCATAATGACGCTCTGGTTAATATTTAATGTACCTGAGCTAACAATAGAATATGTATATGGAGCACTTGTGGAGAGCGGATTTGTGCCTGAAACTTGAAGTTTGTAATTGCCGGAAGTAGTTGAGAAGCTGTAGTTTCCTGAACTATCCGTAGTAGTAAAAACGTAATTATTTGTTCCTGATGGGGCAATACCAACTGATTGATTCGCTAATGGCTGGTTGGATCTATCAAGTACTTTCCCTGTAAGTGTAACAGTTCCAGTTGGGACTAGAACAAAGTTAAGTACAGTACTTGATGAGATATTTCGATTAAGAGCGGTTGCTGAAGTAAAGCCACTTCCAGATGGAGGAGTAGCTTGGACATTATATGTGCCGCTTTCAATTACAAGGCTGTAATTTCCTGAGCTATCTGTTGTAGTATTGCTTGCACTTGGATCATTAACACTGACTGTAGTATTTGAAATAGCATTACCTGAAGAGTCTTTCACGCTACCTGAAAGAGTGACTGTATCCGCAAATGCTGGTTGAATAGAAAAGAATCCAAAGACAATGGAAAGAAAGAGAAGACTAAAGATGGACAGTTTTAGTTTCTTCATTTGAAGTTCTATATCTAGTTAATCAAGAGGATATTTCATTGTCAATATATCAAAGTGTTAAAAATCTATTGTAGAGAAAGACTAAAAAAGATACTATTATAGTCATGAGTTATAAGTTAGGCTTGAATGGTAAACAGATCAAATGGTTAAAAGAAATGTATTTTAAATTCTGGCCTTTTGCTCTTCTTTTTTTTCTTGCATTCTCCTTCCTCTTCCACAATGACCAATCCTTTAATCAAGATCTTGGGCGGCATTTAAAGTTAGGGGAGATTATTTGGAATACTCAATCAGTTCCTAATACCAATCTCTTCTCTTACACCTATCCCAATTTCCCATTTGTTAACCATCATTGGCTTTTTGAAGTGCTTGTCTACTTGGGAAGTGTCACGATAGGGCTTCAAGCAATGCTTGTGTTCAAATTCTTGATCCTATTACTTATTGTCGGCATCGTCTTAGTCATAGCGTACAAAACAAAATCTGCTCTTTTCTTTTCTGTCTCATTTATTTTTCTCCATTTATTCAGGGGACGATCAGAAATGCGTCCTGAGATTTTGAGTTTTCTTTTTACTGTGTTGCACTTGCTCATTCTTGAGCGGTTTGTGAAGCATAATTCCAAGCTAATATATGCTCTGCCTTTTGTATCATTAGTATGGGCGAATAGTCATATCTATTTTCCTGTGGGGATATTTATCCAAGTAATATTCTTGGCTGATTTACTCTTTAAGAAGTATATGCAGAATGTGGCAGGGTTGAGTAAACAGATATGGATACTTACGGGAGTTACCATTGCTTCAATTCTAGCTTCATTTATTAATCCAAACTTCATTAAAGGAGCAATTTACCCATTCACAGTGTTCAATAACTACGGTGTCACCATCACAGAGAATAAAACGATATTTGCTTTGCAGGAAACAAATTTTGTAAATCCAGACTTTGGGTTTTATTACATGGCAGCGTTTATTGTTCTTGCCTCAATCTATGCAAGTTTTTTCAGAACCAAGTTCTCATTGAAGAATATTTTACTTACCTTATTGGGTTTAGGATTGGCAACGCAGAGCATGAGAGGGTTCCCGTATCTTTTCCTCATCTCACTTCCATATGTACTGATGAACTTTAACTATATGAAGGATAATGTTTGGGTTAAAATGACCAATATTCTCCTTGCGTCATTTATCATCCTCGAAGCGATACTTTACCTTAATGGTTCCTATTATGCTTTAACCTATCGTACCTGGACGCCAAAACTTGAGTTCACAGAAGACGCAAAGCCAGCGATGGATTATGTACTTACAAATAAGTTACCTCAGCCGATATTTAATAACTTCAATATTGGGAGTTACATCTTTTACCGTGGGTATCCCGAATACAAAGTTTCTGTCGATGGAAGACCTGAGGCATATCCTGCCACATACTTCACTGAAGAATATCTGCCTGTACTGGCAGGCTACAAAAAGTTTAAAAAGCTTGAGCAGGAGAAGGGGATAAAAACAGTCATCTTCTCAATCCTTGACCAGAATAAAGAAACACTAGCATTTTTCAATGCTATGAATAAAGATCCTGAGTGGAAGATCGTATTCCTTGATCAATTCATGATCGTCTTTGTAAAGACCGAGGTACAACAGGAGTTGGGCTTACAGCCAATTGATTTGGCTAAGTTAGATTTGAAGGACTACCAATACGCAAGCTTTGATGCCTATACTAACCTCGGCACATTCCTTTTTAATATGAACTATCTTTCAAAGGCAAAGGAATTTAATCAAAAAGCATTAATACTTAATCCTAACAGCCCAGCAGCGAATAAGGGGATGGCATATATTCTTTATTTCGAAAATCCGAGAGATAAAAGAATAAAGGAGTACCAGTTGAAGGCTAATAGTACACTATATTGGTAAAACTATGATAAATAATAATATTTTTCTAATACTAATTCTTTTAGGAATATTGATTGCTCTAGGAGTTATCATATATTTCACCTCAAAAAAAAAGTGGAGAAGAGTATATAAACAGAAAGGTACTTCTTTACTTAATGATGGAGAAAAAAGATTTTTTGATGTTTTGGCTCAAGCCGTGACTCCTCAGATGTATATTTGCCCAAAAGTTAGAATTGCAGATTTAGTAACTATGGCGATTGATAAGTCTGACAAAGATTATTGGCCGATGCTTAATAAAATAACTCAGAAACATGTAGATTTTGTCATTTGTGATAGAGCTACATTTAATCCTTTATTAATTGTTGAATTGGACGGAGGAAGTCATAATGAAAAGAATAGAAGCTTACGGGATGAACTTGTAGACAATGTATTTGGTGATGTAAATATTCCCATGCTTCATGTTCATATTACAAGAGACTACCAAATAAGTGAAATATCGAGACAGATATCAGAAGCTATTAACAATTCTAAAATTAAGTCCTTATAGCCGTTGATTACCCCATGGTTTCTTGTTAAAATTGCAGAGTTATTCGATGAGTTTTTGAATAGAACATCCTGTTACCAAGAATAAGGCAGTGGGTCCGACTCCCATCGCCCGCTCTAAAAGAGCGAGGCTCGCTTCGGCGGCCCGCTCCAAATCTGCCTTACTTATCTTTGATGAAAAAGTTGGGCCTTATTTTTACAATTATTTTCTTTTTTGCTATTGGTGTCTTCTTTTGGAAGTATTTTCTTGATATCCCTCCACAGTTTTTTCCTTTGAATAATGCGCAAGGAGAATACATTATTACCAAACAATGTCCAATTCAAGGTTGGGATGAAACTCCAGTTCAAAACCGTGAAATTTATTGCGTTAATTATAAAGGTGATAATGTGGTTTTAAATGACCAGCATGGTTCAAAGAATTTCTTTAGTGTAACTGTCGGTAAAACTGCTTTGGACTTACAGTCTTTTGAAGATAAGCCAGCAATAATTACTAACGGAAGGTTCGTCAGTGCATCAATGCAATGTGTGCAGAATGTTTGTAAAAGTATTGATGAGCCCTTAGTCGTTCTAGATGTCGATGAGGTTAAACTTATCAAATAAGATCTTATTGACACATTTAGTTTGATTTGGTAACATAAATCGTGCCCCGAACACAATTGAAAAAGCATACGAAATATATATTTGTTTCCGGAGGAGTAATTTCCGGAATCGGTAAAGGCCTTACATCGGCCTCCATTGCTTTCCTCTTAAAACAAGCAGGCTTTACAGTTGCCCCTATTAAATTTGAAAACTATCTCAACCTTGATGCAGGTACTATTAATCCTATTGAACACGGTGATCCCTTCCTTTGTGAGGATGGCACAGAAGGCGATATGGACATCGGAACATATGAAAAATTCCTTGATGTTGAGATGGATAAAGATAGTTTTGTGACAATTGGTCGAATCTACCAAACGGTTATAGATCGAGAGCGCCGGTTTGAATACAAAGGTGAAGATGTCGAGGCTATTCCTCATATTACAGATGAAATTATTTCCCGAATAAAAGGACTTGGTGAGAAAAAGGACGCAGATATTGTTTTGATTGAACTTGGTGGTACAGCTGGAGAATATCAAAATGTTTTGTATTATGAAGCTTCTCGTATTATGACTTTGCGAAATCCTGGCGACGTCATTCATATCCATGTAAGTTATGTTCCAACGCCTGGGCATTTGGGTGAGCCAAAGACAAAGCCTACACAGCTTTCAGTAAAGACATTAAATTCAATGGGTATTCAGCCAGATTTCATCATTGCACGCTCTGAAAAGCCAATAGATCAGCGCAGAAAGGATCGTTTCGCATTGTTCTGTAACATGCATCCAGAAGATATTATCTCTAATCCTGACTTAGATACGGTTTACGAAATCCCACTTGTCATGCATGAGCAGGGTATTGTTCGTCGAATTCTTGGTAAATTCAATTTGCCATATAAAGAACCAAAACTGAAAGAATGGAAGAAATTTGTTGAGAAAGTCAAAGCACCAAAGAAGAAGACAATTGATATAGCAATCATTGGAAAATACTTTGGAACTGGCGAATATCAATTGCGTGATTCATATGCAGCACTTTTTGATGCAATTGATCATGCTGGTTGGGCTGAGGGCGTCAATATAAAGACACATTGGGTTAATGCAGAGAAGATTGAAAAAGAAGGTGCAGAGAAAATTATCGGTACTCCTGATGCCATTATCGTCCCAATCGGTTGGGGTGAAAGAGGCGCTGAAGGGATGATCGCAGCAGCAGATTATGCACGTACACAGAACATCCCATATTTGGGTCTTTGTTACGGTATGCAACTCGCAGTTATCGCTTTCGCTCGAGGAGTGCTAAAATGGCGGGATGCAAATACTACTGAAAACGTGGCTAAAAGTAAGCATCCAGTCATTTATATGATTCCTACGCAAAAAGAATTGATGGAAAGACGAGCTTATGGTGGAACGATGCGTTTGGGTGGATGGGACGCAAAAGTAAAGAAAAAAACCTTGGCTTGGGACCTCTACAAAAAGTACGATCAGTTCATTGATGAGTCAAAAGGTCTGACATCAGAACGTCATCGACATCGATATGAAGTAAATGGAAAGTACGCTGAAGATTTAGAAAAAGCTGGACTTGTTATTTCAGCTCGATCAGTGCAAGAGGGTTTAGTCGAAATTATCGAAATTCCAGGTCATCCATATTATATTGGTACACAAGGTCATCCAGAGTACAAAAGTCGTCCTCTCAAACCACATCCAGTGTTCCTCGGATTGGTCGCAGCTGCCGCAAAGAACAAATAATATTTTAAAGCTTGAGTAATGCGAGGATTTTCGCTATAATACACAAATATGTTGCAAACAATTAATTTCGCACCAGGAGATACTATTAAAGTTCACCAGAAGATTCAAGAAGGCGACAAGACTCGTATTCAGATCTTTAAAGGTGTAGTTCTCGGAATTAAGGGCCGAACAGGCAATAAGATGTTCACCGTTCAAAAGATGGTTGGACAAATTGCTGTTGAGCGTATTTGGCCTGTAGATTCTCCAAATATTGAAAAGATCGAAGTTGATGCAAAGCCAAAGAAAAGAATCCGAAGAGCAAAGTTAACATACCTTAAATCAAAGAAATTAGACTAAGGTTTAAGCTTTTGATTCAACTCATCCCGACATTGATCGGGATTTTTTTTGCAAAATTTTAGGAAAGTGGTATAGTTAGCTTATATTCTTAAGAAATTGAGAATATCTCATCAATAAGTTAGTCTCTTGTATGCATACAAATACTGAACTCGAAACAATTGTAAAAGGTTTTGCTAATCATCGTCGGCTGGATATATTGGATCTTCTTGAAGGAGAGTCCGAACTTTCATTGCAAGAGATCTCTCAACGCTTGGATATCAATTTCAAAACTGCAAGTGAACACTTACGCCGACTAATGCTGGCTGGACTTATTGTTAAAACGAATGATGCAAATTTTGTCCTCCATACGATAACTCCTCGAGGACGAAAAGTTTTAGAATTCCTCAAAGATTTATAATAGACAAATGTCTCATTTAATTATATGATTTGTCTGTGAAAGTAGATAAGTTGGATGAAGGAAAAAGGGGAGAAGAGCTTGCAGCATCCTATCTTCGAAGGAATGGTTATGAGATTATCACTCGCAACTTTAGGATTCGAGGTGGAGAGATTGATATTGTTGCGATTGAGACATCACCTTTAGGGATAAAAACTCTCGTTTTTATTGAAGTAAAAACTCGCACATCAAATGATTTCGGAACGCCCTTTGAAGCAATTGGATATTATAAGGTAAAGACCTTAATTCGGGCCGCACATTTTTATAAGATGAATCATCCAAAATTGCCAAATCTCATGAGAATCGACGCAATTGGAGTCATTTTAAATGCCAAAAACGAGCTTTTAACAATAGACCTTGTCAAAAACATCAGTTAGGTATATACTTAATGTTGTCCCGGACTTGATCCGGGCTCTTAATTTTTATGAAGATGAAACCAGTTAAAATAGTAGCGACCACCGGTCCTTCAAGTGATAGTTATGAAACAGTTCTCGCATTAGTGAATGCAGGAGTCGATGTTTTCCGTATTAACCTCTCACATGCAACTCAAGAAGAAATTGATAATAGATTTTCATGGATTCGTAAAGCAGAAAAGGCAGCAGGACGACCAGTTGCTATCATGGGTGATTTAGCAGGTCCAAAAATCCGTATTGAAGAAATTGTTGAAGGTGCTGAATTGGTTAAAGGCCACAAAGTTACTATCGTTCGAGAACACATCACTGGTACAGCAGAAAAATTCTCATTAAATTATGCAGATATTATCGACATGATTGAACCAGGTGCAGAAATTTATGTTGATGATGGAGCGATTAAACTTCGTGCTGAAAAGAAAACAAAAGAAGGAATTGAAGCTGTTGTTACTGTGGGAGGTCCGCTTCTTTCACGAAAAGGTTTCCTCGCTGAAGGTATTGCGTTGAGTAAGACTGGTATTTCAGAAAAGGATAAAAATTCTATCAAGCTTATGGTAAAGATGGAAGTTGATGCGCTTGCACTTTCATTTGTACAATCAGCTGATGATGTTAATGAAGTTAAAGCTCTCCTTCCAAAGAATTCTCCAATCATGACTGTTGCAAAGATTGAAACAGCAGGCGGAGTTGAAAATGCAGAATCAATTCTTGAAGTTGCAGATGCTCTTATGGTCGCTCGAGGTGATATGGGACTTGCAGTCCCAATGGCAAAAGTTCCTCACATTCAAAAAGATCTTATTAACCTTTGCTTGAGTAAATCAAAGCCAGTTATTACTGCGACACAAATGCTTGAATCAATGGTCAGTCGTTCAATCCCAACAAGAGCAGAAGTAACTGACGTTGCAAATGCTATTTTGGATGGTACAGATTGTGTCATGCTTTCAGCTGAAACAGCTCGAGGCCAATTTCCAGTTGAAACTGTTGAAACAATGTCAAACATTATTCGCGAGGCTGTAAAGCATCGAGATCATTTGGATTTCAACGAAAATTCTTCAATAAGTCATGCTGTAAGTGCTTCAGCAGGCGATATTGCTGACCAGATTGGAGCAGAACTTATCATCGCTTTCACTGAGTCAGGACGATGTGCTCGAAATATCTCACGTCATCGACACAAGGAGCAAATCATCGCTGCTTCACCAAACGCTGCTTCAGTACGTAAATTGAACTTCACATGGGGAGTATATCCAATGGAAATCAAAGCTACAAAAGGCTTTGAGGATTTCCGAAAGCAAGCAAAGCATATCGCTGTTAATAACCCTGTCCACCAATTAAAGGCTGGACAACCTTTTGTTATTGCAGCTGGTTTACCATTTGGAGAAGTGGGAACTACAAACATGATCTTCGTCGAAAGAGCGTAGCGCTTTTTTCACCCTCTTTTACCATGAAAGAATTTGAGCTTAAAACTGTCGTTCCTCCATCTATTGCTGAGTCAGAGCACATTTTTCGCACAGAGTTATTAACAGAAGAAGCAATAACTGAAATTGATGATAAAGCTCAGGGAAATTATTATCGAGAGGTTCCAAAAGAATATAAAAGATTTATTGATGCAATGGTCATGGAAAAAGCAAAAGAGGCAGGAGATGTATTCGATGAAAGTCTTCATAACGAAATTGCTCGAACATGGTTAATCCGCCAAGCTGTTGTCCCAAAACTCATGGCTGAAGAAGGTTTTCAGGATATACAACAAATGCATTACGAGCCTCACAATGGAGAGTTTCAAAGATCAGAATTCGCTTGTATAACGAGTAAGGGGAGTGTTCTTATGTTAGGTCAGGGCGGATTGCTTCCGAGTGAGTTAGGTACAGCAATTGGTTGGGAACCACTCCCTGAAGTTGCGAATGAAAATAATCCTCAATTGCATTTTGATCAAGGAGCGCGGGTAATGGGTAAACCAGAAGTTGGAAAGAGATTAGAAGTGCGATACTCGAAGGTACGAGATGATGTTCGCCTACGAGACTTTGTCGATAATACAGCTCCAATCGTGGCTGTTTTCAAAGGTTCTAAAGGATCTTCACTAGATGCTTTGCAGCAACGAATCACGGCAAGTGATGCATATGTCAGGGTAAGAAAGCAAAAGTAAATTACTTCTTTTTCTGAACTTGCTTGATTTTATCTCTCAGCGCAATCGCCATTTCAAAATCCAATCGTTCAGCTGCACCCTTCATTTCTTTACGAAGTTGTTTCAATAAATCCTCCCGTTCATCTGGCAGTAAAACATCCTTAGCGCTAAATTGCATTAATGACTCAACGGTTGCTTTTGCTTCCTCTTCTTTTTGATCAACGAGTTTTGCACGAATTGCTTTATTAATCGTCTTCGGCGTAATATTATGCTCTTTGTTATATGCAAGTTGGATTGTACGACGGCGCTCGCCTTCATCAATTGCTGCTTGCATTGATTTAGTTATACGATCAGCATACATAATAACTTTTGCATCAACGTTTCTTGCTGCTCGCCCCATGGTTTGAATTAATGATGTTCTTGATCTTAGGAACCCTTCTTTGTCTGCATCGAGTATTGCTACGAGAGAAACTTCAGGCAAGTCCAAACCTTCACGTAAAAGGTTAATTCCTACTACAACATCATATTCACCGACACGCAAATTATCCAGAACATCCTGCCGTTGCAGCGTGACAATATCTGAGTGAAGGTATGCAACTTTTACTCCTTTTTCTTCTAAATAACTGGTTAGTTCCTCAGCCATTCGTTTGGTCAAAGTCGTGACTAAAATACGCTGTTTTTTTGCAACTCTTTCATTAATCTCTTTAAGAAGATCTTCAATCTGTCCTGCACTAGGTTTAATGATAATTTCAGGATCTACCAGGCCTGTTGGCCTGATCAATTGCTCAACGATGCCGTTTTCAGTTTCTTGAGAAAGTGAAACTTCATAATCGTCTGGTGTTGCTGAGACATACACGATTTGATTTGTCTTACGCATGAATTCATCAAATTTGAGCGGACGGTTATCCAGGGCTGAGGGTAAACGAAAACCATAATCAATCAGTGTTCTTTTACGTGCTTGGTCACCATTGTACATACCTCGAAGTTGCGGGATAGTAATATGAGATTCATCGATAAGAAGCAGCCAATCATCGGATGCTGCCTGGAAATAATCAATTAATGAATATGGAGGAGAACCTGGTGGACGATCTTCAAAATACATTGAATAGTTCTCAATACCATTTACATAGCCGACTTCCTTGATCATTTCAAGGTCATAGTGGGTTCGTTGCGCCAATCGTTGTGCTTCAAGGAGTTTGTTTTCCTTTTTTAATTCAGCGACGCGTCGATCCAAATCCGAGTTTATTCTTGCAAAAGCATCATGGTAGGTTTTTGGATCGGTCATATAATGCTTAGCCGGATAAATTATCGTTGCCTCAAGTCCATTGATGATATCTCCAGTAAGCGGATTGAATTCGTACATTGTCGTCACAAAGTCACTCACTTCGATCCTTATTCCATGCTCAACATATGCAGGGAAAAGGTCAATTGCGTTTCCACGGACACGGAATGATCCACGGCGGAATTCATAATCATTTCGTTCATATTGCAAATCAGTTAATCTGACAAGAATATCTGATTGTCTGATTTTCATGCCTTTTTTTAATTCGAGTACAAACTTTCCATATTCGACTGGTGAACCTAAGTTATAAATACAAGAAACAGATGCTACCACAATGACATCTTTTCGAGTGAGCAGATTCGTTGTCGCTGCCAATCGTAACCGATCAATTTCTTCATTAATCTCAGATTCTTTTTCGATATATGTATCTGTTTGAGGCATATATGCTTCAGGTTGGTAGTAGTCATAATATGAAACAAAGTACGAAACTGCATTGTTCGGGAAAAAGTCCCGGAATTCTTGATACAGTTGTCCTGCAAGTGTTTTATTATGCGAAATGATCAACGTTGGCTTTTGTACGTTTTGAATCGTGTTCGCCATGGTAAAGGTTTTTCCACTACCGGTTACACCCAAAAGTGTTTGATGCTTCGCACCTTTTTGGATGTTTTCGGTGAGGGTTTCAATTGCCTTTGGCTGATCTCCTGTAGGTTTAAATTTTGATTCGATCTGAAATTTCATAAAAGCATTGTAGCATAAAAGGTTCTATCAACTGTTCCGAAACATGGATGAGAATTATACGGTCTGTAGTTCTTTCCAGCCTGGGAAGAGGGTTTTTTGTCCCAATTCCTTTCGAGTAATAAGAAGCCATTGTTTATAAAATTCTGGAAGTTCTTCGGCAAAAACATTATTCCAGAATTGTGTAGGATTTTTCTTTAAAATTCTCACATCAATCTTTTGCAATTTTCGTGCTTCAGCTACTGTCGGGATTGTTTCCATGGTTATTTTATATGTAGAATCTGCATTTACAAGTTCAAATAGGGATTCATTCTGGATAAATGGTTCGAAAAACGCACGGTAGTTATTGAGGATTTCTTCGAAAGTGTCATTTCCGCATCGAATCTCGTGGATAGTTTCACAAAGCCCTTCCATTTTGTCTGCAATATTTACAATACGTGCTTCCATTGAAGATTTATCCGTCATATCTCGTTGATCGTTCAAATATTGTCTTTTTCTCCATGGATTAATGCGGAAATATCGTTGTGCGAGCTCATGCACTGCCTCTTCTTCAGCTTTCTTTAACGCTTGGCGTTCTTGGGGCTTCATAGAATACTTAATAGGTGTAGGGATATCTCCTGTAATTACTTCTGGGTCATCGTGGTATTGTGCAAGCCGGGTTGTTTTCTCTGGGTCAACATGGACGTCGTAATTTGTACGTAAATGCCGCGCGATTGCACCACTCAGATATCCGACTCGAAGCATATGAATATGCAGATTATTTCTATGGATAACTCTTTCGGCTTGATCGAAACGAAGTACATTTACGAGATCTTGGACACGACGAGCTTCACCACGGTGGCTAAGCAAACTAATAGGTAGTTGTAGTAGTGAACTTGCAGTCATAAGGTCACATAGTATAGCAAATATTTTAAAAGGTTTATAGTGTTAATTTTTATGGAAGAGTTAAGTCTGGAGAGTTTTTATATAGTAAAAATGATCTAGTTAGTATATAGAAAGTGTTATTGATAAAATATACGAATTGTCGTATATTTTTTATATATTCTTCGTACTTATTTCACATAAATACGAAAAAGATTTTACTATGCCAGGAGTACTTTACAGAAAAGAAAGACAAGTGTTGGAGTTCCTCGTACAATTCCAGAATAAGCACACATATGCGCCAACTTTGCGCGAAATTGCAGATGCAACGGGACATCGAAGTGTCTCCACAATCCACGTAATTCTTCGAAATTTAGTCGATAAAGGATATGTCCAAAAAGTAGATGGGAATGCTCGAGTTTTAAAGGTTAAGGATGAAAATGTCATTTCTACTTTCATGGGTGTACAACCATCTGTTGAATTGCCTTTGATGGGGTATATAGCAGCAGGTCGACCACTTGAACCACATGTTGATCCAAACGCGACATTTCAAGTTTCAGCTTCAATGTTGACTGGCTCAAAGACAGCGTATGTACTGCAAGTAAAAGGTGAGTCTATGATTGAAGACGGGATTCTGGACGGGGACTATGTTGTCATAGAGAAAGTAAATGATGCCGCTAATGGTGAGATTGTGGTAGCGCTGGTTGATGATAATCTTGCAACATTGAAACGATTCTACAAGGAAGGTGGAAAAGTCGTTCTTAAACCAGCGAATGCGAGCATGCAACCAATTTACCCTAATAGTGTAAAAATACAAGGGAAAATGGTAGGATTAGTCCGCCGATACCTCTAATAATGTATAATACCCACTATGGGAACGCTTTATATTGTACCTACACCGATCGGAAATCTTGCAGATATTACACTTCGTGCGCTTAAGATCCTTTTTTCTGTACAAGTTATTGCCTGTGAAGATACGCGACGAACAGGAATGCTTCTGGAAAAGCTTTTACAAGAATTCTCAAACAATCCTGAAGATAAGCAGAAACCACGATTTATTTCATATTATGATCAAAACGAATTGCAGAGAATTCCTGAGATTATCAGTTTACTCAAATCCGATCAGGATGTTGCGCTTGTTTCAGATGCTGGAACGCCTGCGGTCTCCGATCCTGGGTTTAAATTAGTTCGCGAGTGTCTGAAAGAGAAAGTAAATGTTGTATCATTGCCTGGTGCATCATCAGTTTTGACAGCATTAACTGCATCTGGCTTGCCAACTGATAAGTTCACATTCGTTGGTTATCCGCCGCACAAACCTGGACACCGGTTGGATTACTTTAAAAATATTAAGACAAGTCTAGATGCAGTAAACGCTACTGTCGTAATGTTTGAAGCGCCGCACAAAGTAATTAAAACGCTTCAGGATATGGAAAAAGTCTTCGGAAATATTGAAGTTGTCTTCGCTCGGGAACTAACAAAAATATATGAAGAAGTAAAACGGAGAAAGATTGCTGAAGCGATTACTTATTTTAAGAAAAAAGAACCAAAGGGTGAATTTGTTCTTCTGTTTCATCTCTAATGACTAAAGCGCTTATCCTCAAACAAACAAAACAATATGTGCAGGACAAAATGTCTGGTGAAGGAACAGGGCATGATTGGTTCCATGTCGAACGAGTCCTGAAGCTTTCTTTGAAAATCGCGCAATCAGAAAAAGATGTTGATTTATTCTCGCTTCAAATGATTGCATTACTTCACGATATTGCGGATTGGAAATTTCATGAAGATACAAATAATTCTATCGAACGTGCCTGGTTGCAGAAAATGCAATTGGAGCCCGAGTATATAGAACGATTATGCCGAGATATTCGTTCAATCTCCTACAAAGGCGGATCAAACCCCATACAACCTACAACGATTGAAGCAAAAATCGTGCAAGACGCGGATCGTCTGGAAGCGCTTGGTGCAATAGGTATTGGACGAGCATTTGCATATGGGGGTTTGAAACAAAGAGAAATGTACAATCCTTCATTAAAACCTCAGAAGTTTAAAACGCATGAAGAATATAAAAACCACAAAGGGACAACAATAAATCACTTTTACGAGAAATTATTCTTAGTTCGTGGCTTAATGCACACGAAAACTGCCAAGACGATTGCAAAAGAGCGTGAAATCTTTATGAAACATTTCCTTGAGGAGTTTTACGCTGAATGGAATGGGAAGAAGTAATTAGTGGGCGTTCGTATTTGAACCGCGGATTTCTTTTGAAGTTACTTTACCTTCTGCGTCAATTTGATAGACATATAATCCCCCAGTTGCGAGTTCAAGCTTCGTAATTTCTTCATCAGAAATACCCTCAAGGTGTTTAATTAACGCTCGCAAACTATTTCCATGCGCTGCGATAATGACATTTTTGCCCTCTTTTAACTTTGGCTCAATTTCCGCTTGGTAATATGGAAGAACTCTTTCATAAACCATTTTGAGTGATTCACCATTTGCTGGTGGGTAATCCCAACTTCGTCGGAGTCTTTGGAATTCTTCTTCGCCAACTTGTTCTTTTACCTCCCACTTATTCTTACCAGTAAAATCCCCATAACTTCGTTCGTTTAACGCTTTATCTTCTGTGGCGATAAGGTTTGTGCCTAATACTGTTTGGATCTCTTGCAGTGTCTGCTGTGCCCGTTTTAAGGCCGAAGTGTACGCATAATCAAAATGAATATCATGCAGTGCTTCACCAGCTTTGCGTGCTTCTTCGCGTCCATTTTCACTGAGGTTCACGTCAGTCCAACCAGTCCAAAGTCCTTTTGCGTTCCATTCTGATTCACCGTGTCTTACAAGTACGAGGTATGCCATAACAGCATTTAGTATATAAAATTAAGCTTGGAGAATCAAGAAGAGTTTAATGGAGTCCACCAATATATATTTCGCCTTTTCCAGCATGTATGGTTATGACATGTTCGCTTTTAAATTTCTTTGTTGCATCTTTCACTCCATAGATCGTTGGTATTCCAAGGGCTTTGATTAATGTTGAAACCTCAGATTGTACTTTCCCTTTTTCGGTTATTAATCCTTTTGCTCGTTTAAGTTTATTCACATGAGATTTTGCAACAGAAGAAATGACGACGATATGCTCTGCACTTTTATCTAAATCATTGTCATGATGGATGATTGTGACTGGACCTGTGCCAATGGTTTTGGTGATCGAAATACCTCGTGATGCAGCAAGCTTTTTCTTCGATTCTGTTTTAACTTTTGGAAGGGAAGAGAAGGGTTTGGAGTCGAGAATGTAAACTGTATCGTTATCTATTGCCCAGGTAATTTCTTGCGGGAAATAGAGCTGATTTTCAATCTGTTTCCCAAGTGTAGCAATGGAGAATATTTCTTCATAGGTAAGTTTTGGAGCTTTTCCATAATGGGATAAATCTCTGTGGATGAGCATAAGATTTTTCTTTGAAAGTGTATATCTGTCTGAGGCATGGGAGTGATGTACCGTTATTGTCATCGTACCTTTGCCATGATCATGGACATTAACCGTATGGAGCTTGCCAGTTTTTTGAGGCTGTATCTCAAGTTGGATTATAACTTCCATACCTGTATCTATATGATCATGTCCATGTTCATGACGTTTCCAAAAATAATTTGGTTCAAAGTGCTGTCCCCAAGATTCTTTCACATGCTGCATTAAGCTTTCAAGATCAATCGCCTTAGATTTTGCAACTTTATGAGATGGTTTGGCTGTCGTATGTGCTTCAATCGAAACAGCTTCCGTCCGCAACTTTTTATAAAAATCTTCTACTTCCTTTGCGATATCACCAGGAATTTTGGACTGTGCGATAAGGTCTTGGATATGTTTCGCAACCTGATAAATAGATTCAGGATGCTCTGTATTTACTGTGGTAAGGAGTTTTTTAATTTTTACATCAAGTTTATTCTCTTTAAGAAAGGTATGATATGCGTTTGATGTAATGATAAATCCAGGGAGGATTGGAAAGCCTGCTTGTGTCAGTTTCGCGATATGCTTTCCTGCTTTCCCAATCGATGATGTATCATGGGTATCAGCATCTTTAAGCCAAACAATGAATGGTGTCATATGTATTTATACTAGCATAATTCTTGATTCTTAATTCCGGATTCTCTATACTTAAATCCAATTATGCCACTTTCTGCTGAAGACAAAAAAAAGTATAAATCTCTCTATCTTGAGTCAGCGAAGCCATATGTGGATCAACTTCAAGGGATTGCCGTGTTGAACATGGAGGATCAGGAAATGCTCGAGACATTACATCGTGCAGCTCATTCAATGGGCAGTCAAAGCTTGATGATGGAATACAATTCCCTTGGGAATCTTTCAAGACTCATCGAAAGAATCTTTAAAGCAAAAATCGATGAAGGCTATGTCATTACGCCTGAAGTCCAACAAGTCTTAGTAAAAGCAGTAAAACAAATGCAAGCATCGACTGCTCAGCTTGAAACACAAGATGATGAGATTGATTTAACAGCTCAGATTGAAGAATTGCAATCCACTAGTACTATTAAGGTATAATAAATAAAGTCATGAAAATCCTGCTCA
This sequence comes from uncultured Gammaproteobacteria bacterium, assembly GCA_965230895.1. Taxonomy (GTDB): domain Bacteria; phylum Patescibacteriota; class Microgenomatia; order Levybacterales; family UBA12049; genus JACDET01. The sequence continues at coordinate 636,575 of OZ246394.1, read as the reverse complement.
TTGAAGACGATACATTCTTCCGCGGTTTTTATTCCACGAAGTTAAAAGAAAAAGGCATTGAAATTGATGTCGCAGCTGATGGTGAAGAAGGGCTACAAAAAATTGCTGCTTTCGCTCCAGATTTAATTTTACTCGACATTATCATGCCGAAAAAGGATGGATTTGAAGTGCTTGAAACAATGAAAAGGGATGGATTGACTGAAAAGATTCCTGTACTTGTTTTCTCTACATTAGGTCAAGAGAAAGACGTCGAGAAAGCCCGTATGCTTGGAGCAAAAGGATACGTGAATAAAAGCTTCTTTGATTTTGATAAATTGTATTCAAAAATCCTCGAGATTAGTAAGGCCTGAGCTCTATTGTATTTCACCTTTTTCCTGTACAATAAATAAGTATAACTGCCCATGTTGATTACAGATGATCAATTAAAAACATTACTGATTAACGTCAAAATAGCAGATCAAAAGAAGCTTGATGAGGTTATTGAATACGCAAAAAATTCTGATATCTCTTTTACAGATGCGTTGATTGAGCGAGACGTTATCACCGATGAAAATCTGGGGGTGCTCATCTCCGATGCCTTCAAAATTCCTTTTGTTGTTCTTGGTAAAATTTCTATCCCCGAAGAAGCATTCCGCATTATCCCTGAAAGATTAGCACGTAAATACAAAGCAATTCCATTTGCTCGAGATAAAGATGGTATCAAAGTAGCGATGGTGGATCCGAAGAACACACTCATCGCTGAAATGATCTCCAAGAAGACAGGCCAAAAGGTTTTTACGTACCTTGCTACTGAGCGTGACATCTTCAATAAAATGTGGCTTTATCGCCGGGACTTACAAAAGACCTTCGATACACTTGTTTCAGAACAAGTTCGTACAGCCGGAAAAACTGCTGCAATTGATGTCCCGATCGCTAAGATTGTCGATTTGATTATTCAATATGCATATCAGGATCGGGCGTCAGATATTCACATCGAACCTGAGGAAGACAATACTATTGTTCGATTCCGTGTGGACGGCATCTTGCATGACGTACTTTCTCTGCCAAAGAAGCTCCATGATCAAATAGCAACTCGTATTAAAGTCTTGGCAAGTTTGCGTACAGATGAACATATGGCTCCACAAGACGGAAAGATCAGACGTGAACTTGAAGAAGAGAATTTGGATCTTCGTGTTTCTATCTTGCCAGTCATTTACGGAGAAAAGATCGTTATGCGTTTACTTGCATCCCATTTTCGACAATTTTCTCTTGCGGATCTTGGTATGAGTCCAAAGGATTTGGAGAAAGTGACCAATGCATTTAAAAAATCTTTTGGTTTGATTCTCTCAACAGGTCCTACTGGTTCTGGTAAATCCACCTCAATCTATTCGGTTTTGAAGATTATTAATTCACGGGACAAGAATATCACGACGATCGAAGATCCTGTCGAATACCGTTTAAAAGGAATTAATCAGATTCAAACTAATACCAAAACTAATTTAACTTTTGCTTCAGGTCTTCGCTCAATTCTCCGCCAAGATCCAAACGTTATTCTTGTCGGAGAAATTCGTGATTCCGAGACCGCTGGTATTGCTGTAAATGCTGCGCTTACCGGTCATTTAGTTTTGTCCACGCTCCACACCAATGATGCCTCTGGTGCGCTTCCACGTTTAACAGATATGAATGTTGAACCATTCCTTGTTGCTTCAACAGTCAATGTCATTATCGCGCAAAGACTTGTCCGTAAGATTTGTGAGATGTGTAAAGGTTCAGAAGATGTGACAGCTGATCAGTTAGTAATGAACTTGCCAAAAGAGGCAATTAAAAAGCATTTTGGTACAAAGAAAGAAATTCGTATCTATAAAGGAAAAGGTTGTGAAGTCTGCCATAATACTGGATATTCCGGTCGTTTAGGTGTGTTCGAAGTTCTCGAAGTAAATAATGATATCAAGAAACTCATTACCTCGAATAATGATTCAGATCTTATTCTTAAAAAAGCTATTGAAGATGGAATGACAACAATGCTTGATGATGGTTTGAGCAAGGTTGTCCAAGGTCAGACAACAATTGAAGAAGTACTCCGTGTGACCAAGATCGAAGCGCTTTAACTATGAAAAAATTTAACACAACGCTTTCTGCCAACGATAAAATTGCCCTTGTCAGTAATTTACATACAATGCTTTCTTCTGGAATTCCAATTCTCGAAACAGTCGAATCACTTCTTGAGGATTCTAAAGGAGGTCAGAAAAAACTCCTTTTAGAAATGCGTTCTGATCTTGCTCAAGGTCAGCATATGTATACGACCTTTCAGAAATTTCCAAAGATCTTTGATCCGGTAACCGTTAATATCGTCAAAGCTTCAGAGGATTCAGGTACTTTGGATACAGCGCTTGAAGATTTGAAATTGAGTATCAGAAAGGAAATTGAATTTAATGACAAAATCAAATCTGCGCTTATCTATCCTGTCTTCATCATGATTGTTTTCGTACTAGTAATGGTTGTTATTTTAGTTGTGGTCGTGCCAAGAATTGCCACAGTATTTCTTCGTTTAAATGTAGATTTACCTTTGCCGACAAAAATCATGATTTTCTTATCGAACGCACTTCTGAACTACACAATCCCCATTATCGCAGTGGTGGTCATCCTTATTGCTTCGGTAATTTTTGTTTATAAACAAAATCGTATGGCAATCATCCGAGCTTTAACGTCGTTGCCTTTAATTACGCTTTTGACTCAACAGATCGATTTGACGAGATTTACCAGAAGTCTGTATTTACTTTTGACGGCAGGTATTCCAATCACGACAGCATTGGAGTTAACACAAGATGTTGTTATCAAAAAGAACATCCAGAATGCGATCAAACATACAAAGATTGTTGTCTTTGGGGGGAAGAAATTGTCTGAGGGGCTTAAAGATAGTAAGAAAGCAATTCCTCCGATTATGATTAAGATCATCGAAGCAGGTGAAAGAAGTGGTTCACTCGATAAAGCGATGCTTGATGTTTCAGAATATCTTGATTACCAAGTCTCAAGTACACTCAAAACAGTTACTGCAATGATTGAACCGATAATGCTTGTCGGGGTCGGTGTTCTAATTGGAGGCATGATGATGGCGATTATCGCGCCAATATATCAACTCATCGGTTCAGTGGGCGCAAGATAACATCAATGGACTAATGAGAAATGAGAGGTGAGAGATGAAAAAAGAGCAAAGAGGATTTACATTGATTGAATTTCTTTTGGTGATGTCGATCTTTGCAACATTGGCTGGGATTGCTACCGTTAGCTTGTTCAGGTTCCAAAATGAATCACAGCTTAATTCTACCTTAAATACATTTATGGCAGATCTGAAAGATCAACAAGCAAAAGCTATGTCTGGTGACACAAGTGGTACAACAACTGCTGATAATTATGGTATCCAATTTGATTCGGCAAATCATCGATATATACTATATAAAGGTACATATGTAGCCACTGCTTCAGCTAATTTCGCAGTATCATATCCGAACACATTAACTATAACAACAGCTTCCGCAAGTTCATCGATAACATTTACAAAAGGGAGTGGAGAAGTTACAAATTATGCAAGTACGTCAGCTGTTATTACGATTCATGACAGTATGAATAATGATCAGAAAGTTCTACGATTAAATAGGTATGGAGTTATTTCAAGTATGCAATAAGATGAAGAAGCTACAGCGAGGACAATTATTAGTAGAATTAGTTTTAACCATAGGATTGGCAGCGTTGATCTTGCCTGGTTTGGTGTTAAGTTTGCTCGCATCGCGTGATGGCAAGCCGCAACAAGAACAACGATTGCAAGGGATTGCTTTGATGAAAGAAACCGAAACTGCAGTTAAAAACGTGCGGGATAGTGATTGGACAGCGCTTTCTAATTTAACCATTGGAGCTTCTTATCATCCAGTTATTTCAAATAACCGATGGACGATGGCTTCAGGAACTGCATCAAATGCTGCCGGTTTTACGCAACAAGTTGTATTATCAAGTGTATACAGAGATTCCTCAGGAGCAATTGCATCAACCTCTGCAGGAAATACACTTGATCCTTCGACACGGAAAGCTAATATTACAGTTTCCTGGACCAGGCCAATTGCATCTTCAATCACCTCAACCATTTTCCTGACCAGAACGTCCAATCTAAGTGCCGAACACACGACAAAAGCTCAATTTGAAGCAGGAACAGGTGTTAATGTTCAGTACACGAGTGATACGGGTGGAGAAATAAAACTTGCTAATAATAATAAAGCCAAATGGTGTTCTCCAGCATTTGCTTTAAATAGCCTTGGAGGGGAAGCAACGATTGATTTACCTGATGGACCACCTGTTGCTGTTGCAGCCACGGCTAGTGCTACTACTGCACAGCCAAATGATGTGTTTGTTGCAACTGCTCCATACGCAACCAGTTCTTCAAAGTTAGCTTATATAAATGTTACTGCAAATTCAGAAACGCCTACGACAACTTTGCGTGGACGGTTTTCAATGAATTCTTCAGAATATGCCTCAGGGTATTCGCCTCAATCTGGTACAGGGCTTACAAATAGCTTTTCAACCACGGACGTAAAGTATTATAAATCCTCAGGGGGCAATACTTATGCAATTATTGGGACGGATCTTCCTGATAAAGAAGTGATTGCAGTGTGGGTAAATGACGGTAATGATGCCAACGATAATACAACAAGTGGAGAATACCAAGATCCGGTTAATAAGCTGTATAAATATAAAACTTTTTTTAATACACGAAGATATAATGGTATCGCAAGTTCCAGTAATGATCAATCACCATATGGCTATGGTGCTTCGTCCGTAGCTGTATTAGGCGATCGGGGATATGTCGCATCAGGCGGATATCTGTATGTTTTCAATCTGGCAAATATTGATAGTAAATCGACCTCGAGTGGTTTGGATATGTATGGCTGTAGGATTGAATTGGATGGCTATGAGTGTAAGCCCGGAACAACGGGAACTGCTGCGAAGTATGATTCTGGCCAATCAGGGACAAGCTGGAGCGACACAACTTCTCCAATTCATAATGATTGTTCGGATGGAGGAAATATCGAATTGCGTGCTACAAATGACATTTATCCAGTGAAAGTGGGAAACAATACCTATGTTTATGTTGCTGTCGGTGGAGTGACAAATCCGGAATTTGAAATTGTGAATGTCACAACGGCTCCAACGAGTGGAACTTCGTTAACAGGAAATAGTTGTGGAAGAATTTCTGGAGGAGCGTCTACATGGAGGGTCAGCGGAAGTAAAGATTTTAATACTGGATCAGGGACAGAGGAGGCATCAAATTCAGTATTTGCAAATGCAGATGGCACGAGAGCATATATCTCCTCAAATGGAGGAAGCGATAGTAAGCAATTCTATATCCTTAATACTACATCTAAAACCTCTCCGACATTTTTGACAGGATCAAGTACCCCATCTTCTGGATTTTATAATGGAGCGTCTCCAGCACCAGCTGGAGCTTCAGAATTATACCCACGACGATCTCTGACCGTACTCAATGGCCAACGCGCAGTACTTGTGGGAAAGGATGGTGTATCTGGTGGGGGAAATGCTCAGGAATACCAGGTCCTCAATACTGAGACAGAAGCAACCCCAACGTATTGTTCTGGAGTGGATTTCTCTGACGGTTTTAATGACCTAACATCTGTATCAGAAGCGGATTATGACAACTATGTCTATATGGTCGCAAATAACCAATTGAATGAATTAAAAATTATTCAGGGGGGTCCTGATAATGCGATTTTTATGCCAAGTGGAACTTTCGAATCACAAGTGTTTGATACAGCCACCGCTGATGGAAGTACAATTGCTAGAACGCTCAACAGGCTTTTGGCGAATGTTACTCAACCCTCTAATACTTCCGTAAAAATTCAAGTAGCGGTACATGCTCAGATAAATGGAAACTGTCCAACATCCGGTTATAAATATGTAGGCCCTGATGGGAGTGAAAGCACCTATTATACTTCAGAATCCTCAGTTATCGAAGATAAAATACCTTTTGGAAGTTATGTAAATAATGAGTATATTAATCCAGAAAGATGCTTTAGATATAAGGTTACATTGGAATCCTTAACTGATCAAAGAGTTACTCCGGTTCTAAATGATATTAAATGGAATTACTCACAATAGGTATTGAAATATAATACAAAAGTATTATATAAATATACATAGGCCTATGATTAATTTTTTTCGTTTTAGTCTAGTGACTTCTTTGTTTATACTTTTTTTATTTGCTAGTTCTACTGCAGAGGCTTCTAGTATCAAGGATTATCAACTACCTTATGGAAGTAATGTGTCCAGTATTACATCAGGTCCTGACGGAAATATTTGGTATACTGCAATAGAAACAAATAAGATAGGAAAAGTTACTATATCCGGTATAGTGACAGAGTACACAATACCATCTCCATATAGTAGGCCGAATTCGATTGTTAGCGATAATAATGGTAATGTCTGGTTTACTGAGTTTAATTCTCATAAAGTAGCAAGGTCTACAATAAATGGTTCAATAACTGAATATCAACTTGATAATAATTTTGCTCCTGATGATATTATTTTAGGTCCAGATAATAATATGTGGTTTTCTTCTGGGAATACAAATAAGATTGGTAGAATATCCAGTAGTGGTTCAGTTATGTACTTTGAGTTGCCAGCGTCATCATTTATCGGACTGGTCCGTCTTGTTAGTGGTTCTGATGGCAATATTTGGTTCACTGAGTCAAATGACAATCAGATAGGAAGAATAACTCCAACAGGGGTTATTACTGAATTTACAATACCTACTCTTTCAAGCTCCCCAACAGGAATAGCTCTTGGCCCAAACAATAATATTTGGTTTACAGAATACGGTGGAAATAAAATCGCTAATATAACTTACCACGGAGATATAACTGAATACCCAATATTTAAACCAAACGTCGATCAACTCACTTTAGGATCAGATGATGCTCTATGGTATACACGATCTAATACAAAAATAATTGGAAAATTTCAACAAAATGGAGACGTAATTGAATACGATACTTCAGGTGCAGTGTATGACATAACTTCTGGCCCAGACGGTAATATTTGGTTTGCACAATTTGATAAAATTAGTACTTTTGACCCAAAAACAATTACAAATCCTCTCCCTTCTATGATCCCAACCCCTCCAATAGGTGGAGCAAGTTTAAATGTACCTTTATTTAAGCAAGGAGTTGCTCCATATAATGACAATAATCCTGCATGGGAGGCAGAAGAATTTGATCACGCTAATGCTGGGCAGTTTGTCTGTGGAAGGACTATGACGCAGTGTGGATGCGCTACAAGTTCAATTGCAATGATTTTAAGATATCATGGGATTAACAAAATGCCAGACGGAAGTGATGTTAATCCAGGAACCGTAAACAAATGGTTGAAAGAAAATAAGGGCTATAATCGTAATTTAGGAGTTATATGGTCCGCTGTGGGGAATCTAGCTAAAAAAGCAAAGTCGCAGAACCCAAACTTTCAATATGATGCTCTCGAGTATAATCCTGATATGTACTTCAATACAACGACTTTAACAAATGATTTAAATCAAGGTATTCCTAATATTTTACAAGTAAATGCTCCTGGTATGCATTTCGTTGTGGCGAAAGGTAAAACTGGCAATACTTTTGAAATAAATGATCCGCTATTTAATAGAACAACCCTTGCCTCATATAATAACCAAGCAGTATCGGTTAGAAGATATATTCCTTCACATACTGATCTATCTTACATGGTTTATGTCGCTGATAAAGATGTTTATATAACTGTTCGTGATGAGAATGGAGCTACGTATGGGGAAAGTTATTTGGAGTACAGTCCTGCACAACTTGTAGAAGAACCATTTAATACAAATACATCAGCTGTAAAGGTATTCTATTTTGCAAAGCCAGAATCAAGCAATTATAGAGTAGAACTTTACTCCGCAACCGATCCAGATTATCAATTGGATGAGTATATATTTACTGAGGAAGGGGAAATGAAAACCGCTTCCTATACGGGTAATCTAACTCCTGAAACAGAGGCTGTATATAAACTTTCATATGATAAAGAAAATATAAATAATATTAAAACAGAACCTATCCGTGAAATTACCTTTAATATTCTAAAAGATGACATCAAGAAACTCTACCAGCAGAAGCAAATTAAAAACGTTATATTTTATACAGCACTCAAAGTGCAAGCTGAAGTTGCAGAAAGAGCTACATTAATCAACAGACAACCATTGGGAAATAAGCTCGCAATTATAACTTTGAAAGCTATGCTTGTGGAACTCAATAAACAAAAAGGGAAGAGTATAACAGTTGAAGGATATAATTTATTGTACACTGATATTACAAGCTTGATTAATCAACTTCAAGGAGATCAAAACGGCGGGTCCGGTTCAGGTGGATCCAATGGTGGTTCGTAAATAATTATCTTCCTCTTGAATATCCTCACATAAACCAGTACGCTCAATGTAGGTATGAAATTTTTTCAGAAGTTTTTTGCTGCCAAGGTATCCTCTCAAAAAAGGCAAAAAGGATTTACACTTATCGAATTAGTTTTGTATGTAGGAATTCTTTCAATACTCGTTGGTATTATGAGTACGATGTTTGGACAGATTGTTGAAGTTCAGTTGGAATCAGAATCAACATCCGTTGTTGATCAGGATGGAAGATATATCATGGGCAAGTTGTTTTATGATATGAAATCCATAAGTGCTTCTCCATCAGGTGATCGTATAACTACTCCAGCATCTCCAGGAGTGACTTCGTCTACTTTGCAAATACGGGTAAATTCTATAAACTATACCTATAGCCTTGATAGTGGGGGAAATCTTCTCCTCACAAATGGATCAACCGGAGAAGTAAATAAATTAAACGGAGCTAACTCATACCTTACAGGTTTATCTTTCCAACGGATTGGAGCAGGAGATAGTAATGATACAATTCGGGTGAATTTCACTGTGGTGAGTAGGATTCAGCAGCCGTCGGGTGCAGAATCAAGGTCGTTCCAGACAACTTTAGCAAGACAATGAGAAGTGGTAAAGTAATTAAGAAATTATCGCTCTCATATCAACGAGGGCAAGCGCTTATAACGCTATTGTTCTTTATGATTATTGGACTAACGATTACGTCTGCGGCAATTGTTATGATCTTGATAAATTCAAATAGTGGAACAAGACAACAACAGGGAGAAGTTGCGTATCAAGTTGCGCAGAGTGGGGCAGAGAACGGATTATTGCGACTACTTCGTACACCCACAACGTATACGGGTGAAACTTTGACAATCGGTCAAGGTCAGGCAGTTATAACCGTAGGAGGGAGTGGCACATCGGGGAGTCCGTATATTATTACATCAACTGGAACAGTCGGTAATTTCAAAAGAACTGTTGAGGTCCGAGCAACGTATATAAATAATCAACTGACGGTTACGTCAGAGAAAGAGGCTTTCTAATATGGCAGTAAGAACAGGAGTAATCTATCTCCAAAAAGATAAATTTCAATTATATTCACCTTATTTAAAATCACTTGTGGAATATCGATTTCCTCCAGATATTGTGCGGGACTTGGATGTATTAAATGATGACAAGCTTGAAGAGCAAATAAAGATTTTAGTAACAAATAACAAAATCCCTCCAAGTAACTTCATTATCGTACTCGCAGATAATGCTTATTTCGTGAAAGACTTTATCATTCCTCCGCAATCAGCTCAGCAGCCAGTAAAATCTGGACAGCCTGTACCAACTGCCACACCTAAAACAACAATTGCTGATTTAAAACCTCAGATTGATATGTTTATCGAACATGTTCCTTATGAAAATGTGGTGAGCAAAACATTCCCACTAAAAAATGGTATACGTGTTTGTGCAGTCAATCAGGATCTCTATGCAACCATTGAACGAGCATTTGAAAAGCTTGGCTTTACTATTGCCTCTGTTTTTCCGGGAATGGTATTGGGTGGGGAATTGAGTGCAAAACCGATGGACATGAATCTCATCAATACGACAATTCAGAAAACTCCAAGTTTGAAGCAATATGATATTAAGACCCAAGCTGCATTTACTCCGGCAAAAAAAGAAGAGGAAGAATCTGTTGACGAAGTTCAGGAAGAATTAGCGCAAGGGAAAGAACCACCAAAGACAAATAAGAAACGATTAATAGGAATGATTGGAATATTAGTAATTTTACTGGTTGTTCTGGTTATCGTTTACATGCAAAGCATGCAACCACCAGCGCCCCAAGCTACGGTTCAACCAACTGTTATGCCTCAGACTGCCCCTGTAGCAACTGTACCGCCGACAGTTCCACCGGTTGAACCAGTTCAGTTTGAAAATCTTACCGTTCAAATTGTCAGTTCTTCTGCTTCTAGTTCTGCGCCTTTACGGACCGCTCTTGAAACATATAAATTCAAAGACATAACTACGCAAACAAGGAGTAGTACTAGAAATTCAGAATCAGTTATTTTTTTTGCTGGGACTGTAACTCAATCTACCCGCACCGCAATTCTTGAGGAAGTTGAAAAAATAAGACCAAATATCACTGTAGAAGAAAGACAAGAAGGCGATAATGATATTACGATTATCCTAGGTAAATAGCCTTGAATTTTCGATTTTTTTTCAATTTTTGCTCTATTGACAACAGTTGAGCATTATGACAATAATGGATACAGATCAAGATAACTTGATCAAAAACAATATGACTGTCCGAGAAGTATTTAATAAAAATCAAAAAGGTTTCACACTCATAGAATTACTCGTTGTAATTGGTATCCTCGCTATTCTTTTAGCTATCACTCTTATCGCAATTAATCCAGCACGACAATTCGGACAAGCAAACGATACAAAGCGTCGAAGTGATGTAACACAGATTCTTAACGCAATCGGACAATACACAGCATCTAATACAGGCCAATTGCCTCCAAATGTTCAAGCTCTTGCAAGTGGTTCAGCCGCACTCAATAGTACAAATTTCCCATCCCTCTGTGGACAATTAGTTCCAAATTATATGCCAGCACTTCCAATGGATCCAACTCTTAACGATCAAGCTGGAGTTGAAGCTGGTGACTGCGCGGGCACATGGGACACTGGATATACAGTTGCAAAAGATGCAAATAATAGAATAACAGTATCAGCGCCAAGTGCATACACTCCTCCAATCCAAGTAACTCGCTAATTCTTCAATAATCTTTACAATTCTTTTGTATACTCTTCTTTATGAAATTATTTGATTTATCTCATACTTTCTCTGATGATATACCAGTCTTTCCTGGTGATCCGAAGCCCCAAATAGAACAGGTCGCAAGCATTAAAGAAAATAGTTTTAACGATCATAAGCTTACGACTGTTATGCATGTCGGGACACACATGGATGCTCCATTGCATATGATTGCTGGAGGCAAAACAATTGACGCATTGCCTGTAGAGAAGTTTATTGGAAATGGAATAGTACTCGATGTACAGGGAAAGGATATTATTGATGGATCTGTTCTTGATGGAATTGCATTAAAAGAAGGTTCGATAGTTCTCTTGTATACGGGTTTTGGTGAAAAGTATGGGCAGGAAGATTACTTCAGTAATGCTCCTGTGATTGCTGAAGACTTTGCAAGAATGATGGTGGAACATAACATAAGTGGAGTGGGAATGGATATGTCCGGTCCTGACGCTGATCAACCTTGGATTGTTCATAAGATACTTTTAACAAACGAGATATTTATTCTTGAGAATTTAACAAACGTGGGACAACTATTAGAAGTGGATGCGTTTGAAGTTATTGCGCTACCGATAAAACTAAAAGCAGATGGTGCACCAACAAGAGTAATTGCAAGGGAATTGTAGAAAGAAAATTAAAAGTTATTTCTTCTTCTTTTTAGTAGGCTTAGCTTTTGAAATTGACTTGGATTTTGTTTTCGCTTTGTGCTTTGTCTGGCTTGTGAGGTAAAGAAGCCCAATTAAGAACCCACTTACTGTAATAGTAAAGATGACGTAGTTTCGAAGAGCTTCTGGATCATCCAAGAAGAATTCCTGATTTGTTATGAACTTATAAAAGAGTACAAAAGCGATACCTAAAACCAGTATTGCAATAATTGCTTTTGCGCTACTTAGTGGTTCATGATGTTTCGTTGGTTTCAACATTATATATCTATAATGAAGTAAAGGTTGAGTCTGTGTCAAGATGATCAAAATACATCATTATCTTTTTTAGATTCAAATAATTTCTTGAAAAGTAAACTGATCTATTTAAATATATTTTTGACTATTTAGACATATTGACAGGATATACCGACTCTGACAATAATAGATACAGATCAAGATAACTTGATCAAAACAAAACATGACTGTCCGACAAATATTTAACAAAGACCAAAAAGGTTTCACACTCATCGAATTACTCGTTGTAATCGGTATCCTCGCTATCCTTTTAGCAATCACACTTATCGCTATTAACCCTGCACGACAATTTGGCCAAGCAAATGATACAAAGCGTCGAAGTGATGTTACTCAGATTCTTAATGCAATCGGACAATATACAGCATCAAATACTGGGCAATTACCGCCGCTTGTTCAGGCTTTGGATGTAAATGACCCAACCCCATTGCAAAGTGGGGCCGATTTAGGTGCTCTTTGTGCTCAGTTAGTACCAAATTATATGCCAGCACTTCCAATGGATCCAACACTTAATGATCAGGCAGGAGTTGAAGCTGGTGAATGCGCAGGAACATGGAACACAGGTTACACAATTACAAGAGATACAAATAATAGAATAACAGTTTCAGCACCAAGTGCATATACTCCACCAATCCAAGTTACTCGATAATAGGGGAATGCATATGTTTTAAAAACCACCAACTGGTGGTTTTCTTTTGTTTTAAAGGATTTATTGATAGAATAGAGTGATGGAAAACAAAATAAAAATACTCCTAGTAGAAGATGATATGTTTCTTCGTGATATTTATAACGAAACGCTTTCAAGTGCTGGATATGATGTAACTACAGCAGCTGATGGGAAAGAAGCATTGGATAAAATCAAAATTGGAGGATGGGATTTAATTCTTTTAGACGTACTTCTACCCATTATGACCGGTGTCCAGATTATGGATCAGGTTAAAACATTCTTGAAGAAGCCTGCTAAGCATATTCTTTTTCTAACGAATAGTGATGAGACAAAAGACATTGATCATGTTTTGGGATTTACTGATGGCTATATGTTGAAGAGTTCTTTTACGCCTGCACAGCTTGTCGATAAAGTGAAGTCAATTGTTGCTTAAGCATTTAATTCCTTCTTAAACCAATCTACCCAAGGATTAGTCCCAGGATTCTGTTCATAAGCCAAGCCGAGATATACAGTTAGGAAGCTTCCATAAAATAGCACCTCTAATACATCATCATAACTTGTTTGACCACTAGTCGTAAACTCATGAGCGGGATATTTATTTTGTATAATAACTTCTTCGGTTAGTGTTAGGCGCTTTTTAATCTTGTCCGAATAATTTGGAGAACTAAGAGCAAGGAAATGGAGGGGAGCTTCAGCAGGGAATTGCAATCCTTCCATAAGATGGTGATTTAGATCAGGGAGGAGATAAAAAGCAGAGAATGCCTTGCTGGTTTCATTGAGTTGATTTCGCAATATTAAAGCATTTCCCGTAAGCTGTTCTGCAGCAACTATAATGGGGATTTTATTGATAAATATCTTGTGGTCCTCAAAAGCTTGCTGCTTGATCTCATCAAATTTATCATACATACGGACAAGTGCATCTGAGATCTCTTTCTCCTCAATATCTATAACGCCGGTTTTATTTAACAGACCAATCATCCCAAGAATTGTATAGCCAGTGCCCAACCGAGGAACATTATTTGGGTTAAGCTTGGGATCAAATATATACGCAGGAACATTGTTATCTCGAGCAAATTCAGCAAGCGTTCCTCCTTTTGTTACCACAATCATTTGTGCTTCTTTCGACTTTGCGTCCTCAGCACAAGAAAGCACTTCTTCAGTTGTTCCTGAGTAACTTGTTAATACGACAAGTGTATTCTTTCCAACATAATCAGGCAAATAGTAGTCACTAACGATTTCAACTGGATATGGTACATTTCGACCGAGTAATGATTTTAAGACAAGTCCACCATACATGGAAGCGCCCATGCCGCAAAAGACAATATTTGTTACATTTTCTATCTTAGGCACAGAGAGAGCAGTTGATTCATTCCATGCGGCTTCGCATTGCTTAAGAAGATTTTCAGTGGTGCCGAGGGCATCTAACTTATCGATTTCCTGGATGTGCTCTTTGTTGTTGAGATCAAGCATTTATTAAAAGATCCTGAAACAAGTTCAGGATGACATTACATTATTTATCCCAGCCTCGATTAGGCTTTTTGCGTAACTCTTCGGTTTCGTTTGGTCTACTGTAGTCGTCTTCCAATCGCCATGTAGTTCCAAGTTCAGCTGTTGAAGCTTCGACAATATCACAATCAGTTACAGCTTGATGTCTGTGTCTCTGCCCAATCTGCGTTGTATAACCTTCGCCTTTCTTCAACTTAACGGTTTCGAGTTCACCTTTCTCATTCTCAAGAATTAAATTGCATTCTCCATTTAAGAGCCAATATGTTTCTTGTTTTTGATCATGAACTTGCATTGAAAGACGTCGTCCAGCATCAATATGAAGGATTTTCCCCATGTATGGGAGGCCGGCAGGAACCCAATGGATTTCGTAACCCCATGGTTTTTCAACACGTTTTACGTAGGGCTTTGTAGTGAATTTGGATTTATCGAACTTACTTAAATCAGGCATAAGATATTATATCATTCCTTAGCAAGAGACTGGATGAGACCTTTGACTTCTTCGAACTTCTGTTGCATCGTTTCTTTGTCATAGCTCTCGAGATTCAATCGAAGTAATGGTTCTGTATTGGAAGTTCGTACATTTACTCTCCAATCAGGATAGGTGATCGATACGCCATCCATGGTTTCAAGTTCGCCATCGCTATACTTTTGCTTGATTGCTTCAAGGATTTCTGCTGAATTGCTTACCTTGAAATTCAATTCACCAGATTCAAAACTTCTTCGAAGTTCTTCTACAACTTCAGAGAGTGGCTTGCCCGATTCAGAAAGCACTTTAAGGACACTGACTAACGTTGCAAGTTGTGACTCACCGTTGCCTGCAGACTTGAAGTAGAAATGGCCTGATGACTCTCCAGCGAACGGTCCACCAGTCTTATTCATTGCTTCAGTGATGAATGCATGGCCAACCTTGGTAATCTCAGTCACTCCACCAAACTCTTCGACAATTTTCTTTGTTCCGAGAATATATCGAATATCTACATAGATTCTTGCTCCAGGATTATTTTTCAAAACTTCTCGAGCAACAAGTGCTGTAATAAGTGTTGCTGGGGTAATCTGACCTTTTTCATCTACGAAGTACAAACGATCTCCATCCCCATCAGGCGCCAATCCAAGATCTGCTCCTTCTGCAAGAACTCGTGCTTGCAGATCTTTCAAATTATTAAAATCGAGTGGATCTGGTTGATGTGCAGGGAAACTTCCATCAAGTTCAAAGTTCATCTTGATAAGATCTGCTGGAACCTTATCAAAGATAGCACCGATATATTGTGCGCCCATAGCATTTGCTGGATCGGCAACGATCTTGAACTTCTTTAATTCAGGATTTCCAAAGACCTTAAGCGCATTTGCAACTTCATCTTCAAGGATGCCTGTCTTTTCTTCAATCGATCCAGTGGTTGTCGGAGTGAATTCAACTCCTTGAATTGCCATAGTTTTGATATCTTCCATGCCAGTAGACTTACCAATCTTGATAAGCCCTTCAGGAGTGTAGCGAACGAATTTTAAGCCATTATATTCCTTTGGATTGTGTGATGCAGTAATCTGAATTCCGCAATCGTAAGCATAATGGAATACGGTAAAGTAAAATGATGGGGTAGAGAGCTGTCCAGCATCGATAACCTTTGCTCCCATATCAACAAGTGTCTTTTTCGCAGTTGCATAGAGTTGTGGACCAGACAATCGCATATCATATGCAAGTACAATTGTAGGCTGCTCTTTGCCTATACTATCATGGAAGAATTTATAAATAGCACGGACGATATCAACAATATTTGTCTCATTAAGTTGTTCAGGATAAATACCGCGGATGTCGTATGCTTTGAAGATTTTTGAATCAATATCAGCCATATGCATTGGTTCAGAGTAATGTCTGAACAATAACTCCCATTTTAAATGCCGATAAGTAAAAAGTCAATTGCAGCACTTAAAGATGTGGTGAGTCCACCTGTTTTTTGTCCACGTTCGAGGATAAAGAGTTTGTGATACATCAACAGTAGTTGCTCACGTGTAAATAATCTGGCTTGTTTCTCGAGCTTTGTTCTTTGCCATGGAGCCATACGTTTCACTTCTTCTATTTCGTTCTCTGATGATTCATGAAGGGCAAGGAGTAATCTGATCTGACGGATGAGCATAAAAAAGACCATTTCTAGCTCTGCAGATTCAAGGGTTTGATGGAAGAGTATGACAAGTGCTTTTCCATTTCCTGGTTTCAGACTATCAAGGAGGAGAAAAAGGGTCTGTGGCAATTTGAAGGGACGCTGCGCCGCCTTCTTGAATGCTTTTAATGTACCTATCTCCAACTCTTTGCTTTCCCAAAGAAAGATAGTGTGTTCGTCAGCATGCTTTTCTAAATACGCTACAAGATCCTTAAATTCAGAAGCTTTTTTCTTTTTGGTAATAAGCTGCTCAATAAAAACAATTTTGCTTTCGCCAAATAATCCTCCGCCTTCAAATATTTGCGCTAAATCTGTAAGATTTACTTTGTCGGCATCCAAAAGGATAGCATCAGCATATGGTTGTTTTTGGTCAAGGAAATATTTTCGCGAAGCAGCGGTATCAGCACCGTGGATAATTGTAAGCATACAGTAGTTTATAAAGCCTAAACAATATAATTGCAAGAATTACTTGTTTATTAAGTAATTAAAGACATCCTGCATCACTGCGCTCAAAGAAAATGATCGCTGGTCTCTCTGATAGTATGAAAAATCTTTCATCTCGGCTTCGCGGCTTGTCTTGGCCGCAAGAACTCGGCGAGTAGGGTAGCTCGGGACACCTTTTACTTTTGGCATCTCCTGGATGACTTGATATTGCTTTGTCTTTTCTCCATTACCTTTAATAAACGTGAATTTTTCAAATGGACCAGCACCTGCCTGCAGTAAAAATGGCATGACTGCTACAACTCCAGGATCGTTCCATACTGTTGCAAAAGCTTTTTTATAATACTCTGCGCGCTGATCATCACTGACCTTATCTGAAACCCAACCTGTTTCTGTAATAAATACAGGAAGTAATTTATTGCTCATACTTTTGACAAGTGTCCGTTCATAAACAAAACTCGATATACCCATTTGGCCCTTGTCATCCGGTGGTTGCGAAAAGCCTGGATTTGGATATGAATGACTACTCAGACCATCGAGTTGATTAAATATGCCTGGCACAGCCTCATTCATCCGTTTCAGATAACTGTATTGATTCATGTATTTTGTTCCTTCTTCAGGTGCAGCATTATCTAAGCCGGCGCTGATCATAAAGAAATCAGGTGTCTTTGACTTAAAAACACTGACTGCAAAACTCAGAATCTCTGCATATTCTTTTGGATTCGCTGCCCCACCCCATTCGTCACCACGATTCACTTCATTAAATACAATGACGTATCGGTTCTTTGTCGGCCAATCAAGGGAGTTCAAAAAATTTGCAAAATCGATAATATCGGATGGGGTAGGCTCTCTCCATACTGAAGTATTGAAATAATCTCCTTCTGTTGCTAATCGAATAACAGGTATAACGCGATATTTCTTGCAATCATCCATGAATTTTTGCCATTTGATGAGGTCTTTATCTCCAGATTGGATTGGTACAATAACATACCCCCAGTCACCGCCTTTACTATTGACGAGTTCTGCGGCCTGCGGCAATTCAAGTCCGGAAAGAATATGAATTCCGACTTTATTGTTGGCGACAGCGACAGGGTTTTCTGCTGCAAGTGCTGTCTGGTTTGGAAGGAAGAGGAATAACAAAACCGCGGTAATGCACCCCAAGAACCATTTGGACATTATCTTATTATAACGAATAGAATTGCGAGGTTCAAATTGAAAGGTTTAAGCGGTACCTTCATCCCAGGAGTCGAGGTATTTCTTTTGTTCTGCTGTAAGTGTATCAAATGTCACTCCCATTGCTTCAAGTTTAATAGATGCAACTTTCTGGTCAAGCTCCTTTGGTAGGACATAGACCTGATTTAAAAGTTTTCCTTTATTCTTTACAAAGTACTCAGCAGCAAGTGCCTGATTTGCAAATGACATATCCATAACTTCTGCTGGATGACCTTCAGCAGCTGCCAAATTAACAAGTCTTCCTTCACCAAGGACATGAATCTTTCGTCCATCAGCTAAAGTGTATTCATCCAAGAATGGACGAATTGTTCTTTTACTTTTCTTCATTGTTTCGAGACTTGCCATATCAATTTCACTATCAAAGTGGCCTGAGTTTGCGACAATTGCTCCATCTTTCATCACTGACATCGCTTCTTTTGAAATAACATGCTTATCTCCCGTGGCACTGACAAAAATATCTCCAATCTTTGCAGCATCCTTCATCTTCATCACTCGATAACCATCCATAACTGCTTCAAGTGCGCGGATTGGGTCAACTTCTGTAACGATAACATTTGCGCCCATTCCATTTGCTCTCATCGCAATTCCTCGTGAACACCAACCATATCCTGCTACCACAAATGTTTTTCCTGCAATCAAGATATTTGTTGCTCGCAAGATGCCATCAATTGTTGATTGGCCTGTTCCGTATCTGTTATCAAAAAGATGCTTTGTGTCACTATCATTCACTGCGATAACTGGAAGTTTCAATGCTCCTTCTTTTTCCATTGCCTTCAATCGGATAACTCCAGTTGTTGTTTCTTCACTTGAACCAATAATTTCTTTCAATTGTTCAGGGCGTTGTGTATGAAGTGCATAGATAAGGTCTCCACCATCATCCATAGTGACATTTGGCTTGTAATCAAGAACAGTATTCAAATGTTTAAAATACGTTTTATTGTCCTCACCTTTGATCGCATAGGTGGGGATTCCAAAGTCTTTTACTAAAGATGCAGCGACACTATCTTGTGTTGAAAGGGGATTTGATGCATTTGCTACAACTTTTGCTCCACCTGCTTGTAATGCGATAAGAAGATTTGCTGTTTCACTTGTAATATGAAGACATGCAGCAAGTGTTAGCCCTTTGAGTGGTTGTTCTTTTTCAAACCGTGCTTGAATACTTTTAAGTACTGGCATTTGTTTACCAGCCCATTCAATCTTGAGTTTTCCTTCTCCAGCGAGATTTATATCTTTTACGTCGTAGTCAGTTGCTTTTGCCATTATATTTTCAGATCCTCATTATACGCTTCTTTGTATCGTTGTGCAAACGCTTGTTTCGTGTATTGGTGTTCTTGTGTCCCGACATGTTCAACAGCATAGGCTGAAGCTACTGCTCCCATTTGTCCACAGACTTGCAAATCAAAGCCCCATACGATTCCAGCAAGGAATCCTCCACGCCATGCATCGCCTGCCCCTGGGGTGGCGATAACATTCGTTGCCTTCACAGGATTGATCTTATATTGTTTTTCAGGCGTGGCGATTAATGCGCCTTTTTCACCCAAAGTTGTAATAATAATTTTGTCTTTTACAATCTCATCCCATGCAGCGATTCGTTTCTTCATCAAATTAATTTCGTAATCATTGCCGATAACATATTTTGCATACCGCAATCCATGTTCAAGGTCTGTATCAGTTACCTGCGTTAAGATAAAACCAGGATCAAACATATACGGAATTTCTAAATCGATACATTGTTTTACGAATGAGAGTGAGCCTTCTGCACCTTGCGGACCAACCAAAACGAGATCATCTTTTGTTGCAACAGATTCAAGTTTGAGATCTTTATTTTTGGCACCTGCGCCATAATAAAATCCCCAAATTTGGTTTTGATCTTTATCTGCCATTGCAAAACCAGTTGAGGTGTAATCAGTAGGATCAATAGTAATTCCTGAAAGATCAATACTTAATTCTTCAAATGCTTTTGCATATAAAGTGAAATCGGTTCCTGCGTACGAAAAGAGTTTATGCTTTGCTTCAAGAAGTCCAAGGGTGTAACTTGCGTTTCCAGCTGTTCCTCCCCGTCTTTTTGCAAACGAACTGACAATAAAGGAGAGATTTATATTATTGTTGTGTTCTGGCAAAATATGTTCAGAAAAGGATCCTGGGAATCCCATGATGTAATCATAAGCGATAGAACCTGTAACAATGAGCATACTCAGGATTATAATGAAAACGTAGAACGGAAGCAAGGTTTGACCCAAACCTTTGGAATCGGTAGAATAGGGTAATGCCCATTATCCTTTTTAATATCTCGTGGATGGCATTTAATATCTTCCTCGCGATACTCCCAGTTTTATTTGCTTACTTTTTTATTCGATCCCACAATAAAGTTGTACAAGTTGTGACAGGTATCCTGTGGCTACTTTTTTTGCCCAATTCTATTTACTTACTCACAGACATGATACATCTTATCCATCAATGGGGAAGAGTGGGTGGAATTGAACGGCTTGTGGTCGTCATGCAGTTTGTCATTTTACAACTCATTGGCTTTGTTGCCTATATTCTTGGTTTCCGCCCATTTGAGCATATTTTAAGTTGGATGCGTTATAAAAAAGTAGAAAAAGTGTGGGCAATTATTCTGTTTAATTTTATTATTGCTTTCGGAATCGTTTTGGGAAGAGTTGAACGAGTAAATTCTTGGGATGTCTTTGCAGCACCATATAAAATAGTAGATGCCGTAATATCGTTACTGACGTCAGCAGAACTGATTGGTTTAACAATCCTTTTCGGATTGTTCTGTAATTTCTTTTACTTTTTATTCCGTGATCCAATTTATTACTCGACAGTTAAGATCAAAAAGAGTTTGGCTAATTAGCCTCAATATTTTCGATTGACAAACGCTTTTCTATGCTTTTTAATTAAAGTAGGTTAATAATTATGCAGACACGAAAACGTGCCAAATCTATAACATTTGGTAAACCAAAGAAAGAAGAAGAAGTAAAACCAAAAGCTGCCGAAGAAGAGAAGGTAGTAGCTCCTACTGAAGAAAAACCAAAAGTATCAGAAGAACCGAAAAAGACTGAAGAAGTGAAAGAAACTCCAGAATTAAGCGAACCTGTTGAGCCAGCAGAACCAACAGAAGCCGCAAAGAAAATAATGGCAATTGAAGAAAGTGAAAAAGAACTTTCTTCGGATCTCTCCTCAACTCTCTCAAGTGAAGAGCCTACATCCACTGATAAATCTGAAGAAAAAGAAGAAGAAAAGGTTATCTCTTCAGATAATTTTGTAATTGATACTGATGCTTCAAAAGCAGTTGATGAAAAAGCAAGCGAAGAAGATAAAGAGCCAGAAGCAAGTACCACAGATGTTTTGTCTCCAGTCGTTGAACCAGAAACAGGAACAGAATCCAAATCCGAAACTTCAGAATTAAGTAGTTCAAATGGTGAAGAGCTTTCTTCAACACCACCGCCAAGTGCTTTTAGTATTCAAGATGAAAATGACGATACCGGAGAAGCCGGTGGTAAAAAGCGTCATTTCCTCGTTTACTTCCTTGTTATCGCATTATTCTCATTTATTCTCGGACTTGGTGCGATGGCTGTACTCAGTTCTGGAATTCTTCCAGGTGTCTCAATTCCAAAAGAACTTCCATTTGTTTCTGAAATAGGGAAAGCTGTCCAGCCGCCAGTGGCACAGCCAACAGCTGTTCCTACAACAGCCGTCCAACCAACAGTTGCTCCTACAGAAAAGCCAGTTGATTTGGCAGCATATACTGTTTCTGTTTTGAATGGAAGTGGTATTAAAGGTAAAGCTGCTGAAGTAAAAACTTCTTTGACCACTGCTGGATTTAAAGTTGGTACTACAGGAAATGCGGCAAACAGTAACTTCACTGAGACCGAAATCTCAGCAAAGAAAGATGTTGAGCAAGCATATATCGATAAGCTCAAAGCAGAACTTGAAAAAGATTTCGTTGTTAAAGTTTCATCTGCTCCAGCTCCAGCTTCTCAAGCAACCGATGTTGTTGTGACCATCGGAAGTGATACTGCAAAATAGTTTTATTGCCTGAGCGCAGTCGAAGACTAGACACTTCAACGCAACTGTGTTTCGTTCAGTGAAGATATACTAGTTCCTCAATTTGTAGTAAAATATAGGTCTATGAAATTTGCTTGGAAAGATTTACCGAGACCTTTTACAGTTCTTGCGCCACTTGACGGGGTGACAGATGTTGTTTTCAGACAGGTTATATCTGAGATAGGCAAGCCCGATGTCTTGTTTACAGAATTTACGATGACTGAAGGTTTATTTTCGCATGGGCGTCAAAAAGTTTTAGAGAACTTTCAATATTTGCCGGCGCAGCGTCCAATCATTGCGCAGATTTGGGGTACAAAACCAGATTTCTTTTATCGTACGGCACAGGAATTGGTTGAGCTCGGATTTGATGGAATCGATATCAATATGGGCTGTCCTGACAGGACGGTTATTAAAGGTGGAGCTTGTTCTGCATTAATTAAGAATCCGAGTTTGGCGGGAGAAATCATTGAAGCGACGAAGAAAGGAGCAGGTGATTTGCCTGTAAGTGTGAAGACACGCGTGGGTTTTGATCATGACCAAAAGGAAGAATGGATTACTTTTTTGCTCGAACAAAAAATTGCTGCATTAACAGTCCATCTTAGAACTGTCCGGGAAATGTCCAAAGTCCCAGCACATTGGGAATACATGCCTGCAGTTAAAAAGATGCGTGATGAGATTGCGCCTGAGACAACATTGATAGGCAATGGTGATATTACTTCATTAACAGATATTCAAGATAAGTTTACTCAATATAATGCTGATGGATATATGGTTGGTCGAGGAATTTTTGCTAACCCTTGGATGTTTAATCCAAATGTTCGTATGGAAGACATAACAGTGTTACAACGTGTTGATCTTTTCCTTTATCATATTAATATCTTTATCAAAACCTGGGGTGGAGAGCGGAATTTCGCGAATTTGAAAAAGTTTGCGAAAACATACATTAGTAATTTCCCTGAGGCTTCTGAATTACGAGTTAAGTTGATGGAAACGAAGAAGATTGAAGACCTCAAATCTGTTCTTACAGATTATAAAGCAAATCTCTAATTCTTCTTGCAGAGACCTTACTCTTTTTTAACTTCTTTCTCAATCCCATCCTTTAACATAGAGTTATGTTAAGTTTAATAGTTGTAATGCTTTTCGCTTTAGCAGTTGCATATTTTGCAATCCAAAACACCATCGGTGTCACACTGGTCGTTGCAAATAATGTTATTGCAAACGTTCCACTTTACTTTGTTATCATTTCATCAATTGTTCTTGGAGTATTATTATCTTCTATTATCAGTGGTATGAATTCGCTTGAAGCATATCAAAAGCTCCGCGGCAAAGAAAAAGTTATTGCACATGATCAAGAAGAGATTCACGCTCTCCAAGATAAAGTACAAAGTCTTGAAACAGAAAACGCCCAACTCCTTGCTCAAAGAGAGCAGCATGTAGAAAATGCTCATGAGGTTGAACCAAAGGAAGCAAAACCATCATTCTTCCAAACCTTCTTTAATGCCCGACGAGAAAGTCACGTATAAACGAAATTTGATTTAGTACTTGCATTTTAGCCACAAATCCTTACAATAGGGTTTTGTTATGAAAAAGATCGAACCCAAAGTCTATCTCACTATTAATAGAAAACAATATAAAGGAATAAATCCTGACAAAGCCTTGGAAGTTTCAAAAAGGTTGGGAACTGATGATGGAAGTTTTAAGGTCCATGTCGTCTATGGTACTGAGCGGATTTCCAAAAGAAAAACTATTACTGTTGAAAATGAAGGAAAATATCGAAGCCCTCAGGAGACAAAACAAGCATTAAAAGCATTCTTAGATAAATCTCTCTGGATGGCTCTCTAGTGATTCTTCCCCCATGTATCATGGACTTGTCGCATAATTGCAAACTCTCCAATGTGGTAAGCATTGTGATCAACGATTACCCTAATTTCCCGGAATACTGTTTGACCGGTGCCTCTTGCAATCTTTTCGTATAAATCTGTCTTTGGATCTTCAATGTATGCTTTTAATTTCTCTTGATCGGCTTTAAAACTATGAACTGTTTTCTCCCAATCAGCCTTTGTCGCTTTTGCATCTTTTGCTGGCCAGTAATCCCGTGGCCATGAAGGTTCTTTATAGTCTGGATCAGTCATGAAATCCAAAATATCTTTTTGTGTCCGTCGGATATGTTCAAGCAAATGCCAAAAGGTGTAGTCACCATTTGTAAAAACGGTATTATAATGTTCTTCTGGGAAATTAGCGACTGCTTCCACAAAAGGCATGTGTGCATGACCTTGCGTCAGGTGGAAAACTAATTCGTCTCGGATGTATTTCTCTTCAGTCATATACTGCTAGTATAGCAGTATATAGTATAGATTGCGTAATAGATTTAAATGTCATCCCGAATTTATTTCGGGATCTTTAATTAAAGATGCTGAAACAAGTTCAGCATGACAGATGCGTTTGTTGTAAAATAAGGGTATGAAAAATCTGGCAAAGATTATTAAGATATCAAGACCGCTCCACCATTTGGTTATCATTTTAGCGCTGCTTATCTTGTTTGGTGCGATTCTCGGTTTGATAGCTCCTATCCTTTCAAAATTCATTGTCGATGAAATTGTGGCACAAGTCTCAGGGGGCCGCGGGAATGTACAGTGGCTCATTACGTTAATTATCATTTCATTTGGAATGAACTTACTTGGATTGGTAACCAATTCAGTTTCTGAGCGAATTGGTGATCATTTCGCTGGAAGAATGCGGCAGTTCTTAACTGAAAAGTTTTATGATAAAGTTTTACGACTTCCACAATCTTACTTCGATTCCGAAATCTCAGGGAAGGTTGTTAATCAACTTTCTCGAGGAATTACATCCACTCAAGGTTTCCTTAATACTGCAACCAATTTCATTTTGCCGACCTTTGTCCAAAGTATTTTTACCATTGTGGTTCTTGCTTACTATAATTTGCCAATCGCGTTCTTCACTTTCATTTTGTTTCCAGTTTATTTAACAATTTCATATTACTCGACCGTGAAATGGGGTAAAGAAGAAGTTCTTAAGAATGCGATTGAAGATCGTAATCGTGGGAGAATGCAGGAAGTGATTGCCAATATTAGTTTGGTAAAGAGTTTCACAAGCGAAAAGATTGAATATGACACAGCCTCAAAAGACTTGACTGATATTAATAAGATCTATGCTCGACAAAGTCAGACATTCCACATCTTTGATTTCTTCCGTGGTTTATCACTCAATATCATTCTTTTTATCATTAACATAATCGTCTTCTATGAAACATTTGTAGGCCGACTTTCTATCGGTGAAATGGTTTTGATTTTGCAATTGGTCAACCAGGCGAGAATTCCATTGTTTGCGATGTCATTTATTCTGACACAACTCCAAATGGCAGAAGCAGGTTCCAAAGAATATCTTGAAGTGCTGGATCTCGAATCAAAAGAGGACTATACAAAGAAATCAAAAGAAGCAAAGGTGAAAGATCCGACAATTACTTTCCAAGATGTTGGATTTAGTTATAACGATGAAGGAAAAGTGTTACATAATGTAAGCTTTACCATTAAGAAGAACGAATCTGTAGCTCTCGTTGGACATAGTGGTGCTGGTAAGTCGACAATCATCAATTTAATTTTGAAGTTTTATGATCCAACAAGTGGAAAGATTCTCCTCAAAGACAAAGAATATACTGAGCTTGATCATGCATTTGTCCGAAATAATATTTCTTTGGTTTTCCAAAATAATGAATTGTTCTCTACATCAATCAAAGAAAATGTCGCATATGGTCGACCTGATGCAACTGATGCTGAAGTAGTCAAAGCATTAAAGCTCGCAAATGCCTATGATTTCGTGATGAAGCTACCAAAGCAAATTGATAGTGAAGTTGGAGAACGTGGTGTCCGATTGTCTGGCGGACAGAAGCAAAGAATCCAAATTGCTCGAGCAATTCTCAAAAATGCTCCAATCCTTATCCTTGATGAAGCAACCTCAAGTCTTGATGCAAAATCTGAGAAAGAAGTGCAGGATGCGTTGGAGCAATTGATGAAGAATAAATTGGTTATTATCATCGCACATCGTTTCAGTACAATCCAAAATGTTGATACTGTTTTGGTAGTTAGCGAAGGAAAGATTGTCGAAAGTGGTACTCCAAAAGCATTGTCACAGAAGAAGGGTATTTATTCAGAACTTCTTCATTACCAAGTTGAAGGAAATAAGAAACTTTTGGAGAAATTCGATATCTATTAAACATTATTTCTGCTGTAATTCTTCACGAAGGCTTTTAAGATGTTTTCCCCAGATTGCTAACTGTTCAAGTTGTACTTGTACAGAATGCTCATATCGCTCGGTATTGATAAACTCACCTTTTTCACCTATATGATCTCGAATCATTGGCATATAAATCCCTTCTTGAATTGGCATTATTCCAACGCCCGTTAATACTTGTTTAAGCATCTGTGCAGAACGTGTCCCTGCTGAGACACCACCATAGGATGTAATACCCGCTGGTTTGTATTTCCATTCATGATGGAGGTAATCAATAGCATTTTTAAGAGGTGCTGGCATTGAGAAATTGTACTCAGGAGTTACAAAAATATATGCATCAGCTTCATTTATCAGAGCACTCCATTGCTTCGTGTGTTCTTTTGTATATTGTTGAAAACGAGGATGATTTGGTTCATCCAAGAACGGGAGGTTAATTTCTGCGAGATCTACGAGCTTTGTCTCAAACTCTGTATTCTTCTTTGCTTGTTCGTAGATCCATTCTCCGATAGGTAATCCAACTCTGCCTGGACGAGTACTACCGATGATAACGTGAAGCTTTAACATATAGCGATGGTAGCATGTTTTATATTATAACGTACACTACTTACTTTTGAGAAAGTACAAAAAAAGCTCCTTGCGGAGCTGTCTTTGTTGGTGACCCCTACGAGAGTCGAACTCGTCTTCCCGGGATGAAAGCCCGATTTCCTAACCGATAGAAGAAGGGGCCAGAATATCTGACTAAACTGTATTTTACCAAAAACAAGCTCATTTGTCATCTTAAGTAGAAATGCTATAATGCGTTCTTATGAAGAGGAAAATCCGTGTTTGGCGTCGCAAATTACTAAAACTTCCAGTACTCCATCTGATTATTATCGTCTACACAGTAGTCTTCGCATCCTATTTTAGTGTTTTAGCTTATACCGTCTATTCTGCACCCAAGTTTACTGTGGATGTAGAACATGCACATATCAAACGGGCGGATATCGCGTATTATACTCGGGGAGAAGGGGATCCAATTATTTTAATACCAGGTTTTGGTATGACCATGCAACATTGGGATCCAGAACTTCTTCGGGAGCTCTCAAAAGGACACAAGATTATTGTCTATGATTATCGAGGCGTTGGACAATCAACTGGTGATGTACAAGGCATGACTCAGCATCAAATGGCTGAAGATGTCATAGAACTTATGGATGCTTTAAAGATTGAAAAGGCGGATATCTTAGGTTGGTCGCTTGGTAGCTTTGTCGCACAAAATATAGCAGAAGATTATCCTCACAAGGTCAATAAATTGATCCTTGTTTCAACGACGCCAGGAGGCAAAGAAATCTACCCTGCGCCGAAGCGAATTCAAGATAGTGTGCAGCAGAATATCGCAGCAAACTGGGAAGAATTCTACGTCCCAATGATGTTTGAGGATCAAGACCAAAAAGATGAATATCTTGATGAGTTAAAGCTTGCAAAGCAAAGCAATGAAGTCCCACATGGATTGGGGGAAAGTCTCAATGCCAAGATTGCGCAGCAATTAGCCTTCGCGGATCAAACGGCAGAGAATAAAAGATATAATAATCTTAAGAATATTTCAGCTCCAACGTTGCTGATTACAGGAGAACGAGATGAATTCACAGATGTGCGAAATGCCAAGAAAGTACATAACCTTATTAAGAATTCACAATTACATATCATACCGAATTCAGGACATGCAGTGTTATTTGAAAGTACAGAAGAAGTAAGTGAGTTGATAAAGAATTTCCTTAATTAAGACTTCAGCTCTATTCAGTGAGTACTACTTAACTTTTTTCTTGAGGCTATCGAGAAGTGTTTTAGCGAAATCTTTACCACCCAATCCAAATGCAATTCCTCCAGCAAGAGCGATCATCGCTACAAATCCAGTAAAGAGAATTCGGATAAGATCCTGTGCAACGCCAAGTTGATTAAGAACAGCGAGAAGTACGAAAATAGTTAAGGCAATTCGGACAACTGAAGCAACAGTCTTCGAAACTCCCGGATTTAATTCTCTTGTTGAAGCAGCTACGACATCAGATGCGAGTCTAGCAAATACAAGCCCTACCAATCCGATAATCGCTGCGACGAAAACATTTGGAAGGTACAAAAGGAATGTATTTAAAATAGTTGCAACCTGTGGCAATCCCCAGATCTCAGCTGTTGGGATAAGAAAGAGCACTACGACAAACCAACGAGCAATTTCTGAAAGGATATTACTCCAACTGAATTCCTTATTTGCCTCAGGAATACCATATCGTTTCAAATACGCTTCGATTTTCATCGCGCCAAAGATACCCAAAATAAGTCTTTTGACCACTGCGCCAATGACGATACCAATGAGGAGGATGACAGTTCCAGAGAGTAAATTAGGCACAAAAGAAGCGGCTGTTAGCAGCCCTCTGTTCAATGAATCCAATAGTGTATCTGCAACTTCGGGGACCATGTTTATTATATGAGAGTATCCCATGATACGCTTTACTTGTCAATAGCCTCACGGGTTGGTATAATTAAGTTTGTCTGTTTTACAGCTATCAATTGGGCCGATAGCTCAGCGGTAGAGCAGGAGCCTTTTAAGCTCTTGGTCCCGGGTTCGAATCCCGGTCGGCTCACAATACGGATTTCATAGACTTTCTTCATAATATTATGCAAAAAACGACAACCTTTTTAATGTTTGTAGGAGAACAATGCGGAAAAGCTGAGGAAGCAATAAAATTTTATACTTCGCTTTTCAAGAATTCAGAGATAAAACACATTGAGTATTGGAAGAATGGTGAACCGGGTGGAAAAGAAGGTCTCGTAAAGCAGGCTACCTTTACCATTGATGGCCTTGAATATATGGCAAGCGAAAACACCTTTGAGCATGGCTTTAGCTTCACGCCATCGATGTCTATATATGTCAATTGTGAGGACGAAAAAGAACTTGAGTTACTGTTCCAAAAGCTTTCACAAGATGGTACAGTTATGATGCCTCTGGACAATTATGGATTTAGCAAAAAATTTGGATGGATTTCTGATCGATATGGTGTTTCTTGGCAATTAAACCTCGCCTCTTAGTTTAGTGCTTCACAGGGAATACTAGTTTTGTCTTCATTGCATATTTCGATTTTTGTTTATACGAAAGGTCATACACATCAAATACATTTCCTGTTAATTTGATCTTGTGCTGCTCAATATAACTATAAAGTTTTTGGTAAATAACGCTAAAGTACTCATATGGTCCTTCGTAGGTATAAACAAGTGCTTCAGTTTTTGGGAATTGTTTGAAAGAGAATCCTGAAGCGAAGGTTAGATTTTTACGATTTTGATCACACGCTACTGCAAGTTCTAACTTCGTCCCTTTTGGTTCATATCGAGTTGTGTGATAGAACGTATATTGTTCCTTTCCAAAGGACAGATGGAGTCGATTTGCTTCATCAAGTAATTGTTTTTGGTACAAAGCCATATCTTTATAATCCGCATCTTTAACTTCCATGCAGAAAAGTTTACGTTGAGGAAATAGCTCTTTCGTAAAAACATTGCTCATATCTTCTTCAAAGAGAAATGAATTCATTGCATTTAAAAACGTATACTCCCTTTGCTTCTCCTCAAGATCTTCTTTCACTTGCTTTAATTGTTGTTCAAGCTTGTGTTGTAACTGTTTATTCTTTACAAGTTCTTGTAATTCATTGAGAGGAATTCCGAAATTTTGCAGCAATTTAATACGTAGGAAATCTCGTGCTTGGCGTGCATCATATGACCGGTATTTTGTAAAAGGATCAATTGCATACGGCCTAATCAATCCTTTTTGCTCATAAAACCGTAACGTTCTTGGCGTTGTGTGACAGATCTCCGCGAACTTTTTGATGTTTAAAACCTTAACTTGACTTTCACTTTGCGTCATAGTTTAGAATTCTACCATGCTATAAGACGTATAGTCAAGAGCAACGTTATATGAAAGAATTCAATGAATATCAACACAAGGCGAAATCGTTTTCTGATCAATCTCACGAGGTTCCAAAACTTCGAAAGATTGTATCTATAGAAAGTGAGAAAAAGGATAATTTGCGAGTCTCAACTTGGACAGATATGCTTTACACAAGTGTAAACATTACAAATGGTCATGGATCATCTATTGCTACTGCTTACGATAGTGAATTTTTAACTGCCGAGCTACAAGGAGAGATATCTTCTGGAGACCGAGTTGGGAGAAAATTTGAGGGATATGCTGCTTTAGATGATAATTTATCGGGAATTCTTAATATATGTACTATTGGAGAAAGCATAGTAAAAGCTGATACCTTTCGAAACGTCGGTGGAGATAGTGGAAAACGTGCAATTTCACATATGCATTTAGAGATAGGATCACAAGAAAAATTTGGTGACCCACGTCTTCGTGGTGCGATGTTGCTTGTGGGTATACTTGAGGATAATAGTATTGCCTACGAAATTACATATCTACCTCCTAAGAGCGCAGATTATCTTACGCAATTCAATGATGAGATGACTTCATTAGGGTTTCCTAAGTGGAATGGGCAAGAAGATACAAGAACAGTAAATGGATATTTTACTGATAAAGATGCTAGAAGGTTTCTAGACACTTTACAGAAGTTTAAAAAATCGCAAGAGTCTCCAAAAGCGTAAATGTACAGAGCTTTTAATAGATAGAAGATCGAAAAGTAGAAGGACCCATATTAGTCAATTTTAGCCACGAAAATAACCATATTATGGTATAATAGGGTATGACACCTGAGTTTATAAGTTGGATTGTTGTGGCTGGATCAGCAATTGGGACTTTTGTCGCGAATTTATTATTTAAATTCTTCGGCAATTCCATTGACGCCTTGTTCGAACGATGGCGATTTGCAAATGCAGATAAGAGAAAATTAGCAAATAAAATTCTTGACTTGTGTGCTGAAGCACAAGCTTCAAAATATACAAAATTACCAGAAGACGATAAAAAGATTCATCAGCTCCTCAATTATCTTGAAAGTATTGAAAGTAATGTCTTTGAATTACTTATCAGGTTTTATAACAATTGGGTAACTACTGCCATCGCTACAGAGCGTGCCGAAACAGATGATGAACAATCTTTCGCCGATCAATTGAGTGAAGACACAGAAAAGCGGAGAAAAGAACTTGTCCGAGCAGTTGGTAAATGGAAGAAATAGAAATATGCATTCTTTTATTGTATTCGCTATACTACAGAAGTGATTGATCTTCCCCCAATAATCGAAAGAGTTAAAAAGATTGTACTGATTGTAGGATACTCTCTGCTTGCCGTTATTATCGTTGGCTATTTATATCAAACGATTTCAACAGAACAGGATCGTTCCAAAGTAGAAATGCCTGGAAAGCTTATTAAGGCAAATGATTATAGTTTGCATCTCAAATGTACAGGAAGCGGTAGTCCTACCATAATTTTAGAAGCTGCAGCTGGCGAATTATCTTCATCATGGGGTTGGATCCAACCTGAACTGACCAAAGAAACACGTGTCTGTTCATATGATAGGCAAGGAAGAGGATGGAGTACCGGACAAAATGTTGAGGGTAATCTTGAAGCAGTTGCCAAAGACTTGCATACTGCTCTTACAGGTGCTCAACTTAACGATAAATATATTCTGGTTGGACATTCCCTTGGAGGTATATATATTCGTAAATATCAAGAATTATATCCTGATGAGGTTATAGGTTTAGTTTTAGTTGATTCTTCTCATCCATATCAAATTACGAATTATCCTGAATATGGGATCCAAGCAAAGAATACAGCAAATAATTTTACATTGTATTCGTATCTTGCACGAATTGGCATCATGAGAGCTTTTATTTCTTTGGGTGGTTCAGTCGCATTCAGTTCACTACCTGAAAGAGAGCTAAACGAGTATAAATATTTTTGGGTATCACCTGAATATTTCTCTAGCGTTGCAAATGAAAATAATCAATCCGAAACTATCCTTAAACAATCGCAAGAATTAAGCAGTCTTGGAGGGATTCCACTCCGAGTCATTTCATCTGATCAAGCGAACGAGGACTGGAATGTTTTGCAGGGAGATTTACTCAACTTGTCTTCTGAAAGTACCCGCATTACAGTACCAGAAAGTACTCATATGTCTTTGCTTTTTAACAAAGACCATGCACACAGGACAAGTGAAGTAATTCTTGCTCTGCTTGAATCTATTCGTAATGAAGAATGAGATGGCAAAGTTCCAATAAATAAGCTATTATTACGCAATGAGCGAAAGGAAGAATATTATTACACTGAGTACTCCCACGAAAGATCAGCTTCTTGTAGATCCATCTGGTGCAAAAATAAATCTTACATTAAAAGGTACTCTTATCTTTGGCTCTTTTAATCGCGGTGATGGAAAGATTGGAATGACACACCCATGTACTCCTATATTCGGTCCCGATGGAAAAAACATATATGGATTAAAGCAACACGGAAATATGCGGAATGAGGATTGTGAAGTATTAGAAGTTGAAGATAGTGTTATTGTGACTCATACTATTTCGGATGAAGGTTATCCAAGGGGAATGAAAGTCAAACAAATAATGCATATTAAAGATGGCTCATTTTCATGTGCAGTTGTCCATACAAATGCGGGAGACGAAAAGGCAGCCGTAAACTCCGGTGAACATTGTTATTTTGATGCACCTCAAGGGTATGAAGGAACTACAATCAACGGAAGGGATATAACCAGTCTTATCGAAAATAATTGGGACGGTATAGCGATTGATTTGCAAGAAAACAATACAATCCAAATTCCTGGAAAACCTGAAATAAATCTTACACAGAATGGGTTACAAAAGGCAATGGTGTGGGTTGGTAAAAATCCAGAATCCAAAGAAATTGATAAAACATATATTTGTATTGAGCCAGTTGAACGAGATCCAAATAGTGATTTTTTTGGTTCAGAAGAGAGTATGATTTATCCAGGGAAAAGTAGAAGCATAATGTTTCGTCTCCAAATAAGTTAAACTGTATAAGGGGTTTCGTGCTTAAACCAGTTTCTTTGTTTCCATTCGAGTATCCTTTCCGCATTCTTAAATCCTTGTTTCACGATTTCTTCAGTTGGCATAGCTTTCTCAGTTGCTAAGAAAAGTACTTTATCTGCTTCTTCATAACTAAATCCAAATTCTCCTTCATCAGTTTGTCCTTGCCATAAACCTGCTGTTGGGTTTTGTTCGATGATTGTTTCAGGTATACCTAAATGCTTTGCTAATTGATACACCTGCGTTTTATATAAATGCTCGATTGGTTCGATATCCGATGCTTGATCCCCAAATCGAGTAAAGTAACTTAATAAATACTCTGTATGATTCTCTGTACCAACAACAAGTGCCTTATGTTTCTTTGCAAGATCAAAGAGAGCAATCATTCTCATTCGTGCTGCAATATTTCCAATTCTGATTTTATCTTCTTCACTGGAGCCTACATTATTAATTTTTGCTGCGGCATCAACAGCATCTTTGATTGAGACAACATGAATATTCTCTTGGGGGATTTGCGCATCAAGAACAGACTTTTCTACTTCTGCAAAGACTGGTTGAAAGTAATACATATGGGTGACGTGAATATTTTCAGCGGGGAGAATATCTTTGAGCAAAAAGAAAGAAACTGTTGAGTCGATACCTCCGGAAAGTCCAATGACTGCATGATTGATATTTTGCTCTTCAAATGTTTTTCTCAAAAACGATTGAATACGCTTTTTCTCTTGCTCAGGATCTATCGTTAAAAAATCATTCGGCATAAAGTTTATTTTCTCTAATGTAATCTTCAACTCCGACGGGAACAAAAAATTTTATTGATGCATTATTTTTAACTCTTTCACGGATCTTTGTCGATGATATGTTCGTTAGAAAAAGATCATCTGACTGTAGAACAATAACATTTTCAGGAATTGTTTTCAACATGAGCTTTTCTTTCACAGTTTCTTTTAAGTGAGGAAGCATCCATTCTCTTGGAAATATAATAAGATTATGCTTCTTGATAATCTCTTGCCAATCTTTATACTTTTGAAAATGTTCTAATTGATCACTGCCTGTAATCCAGTAATAGTCATTTTCAGGATAATCACTTTTTAAACCGTTTAATGTATCAATTGTAAAGCTTGTTGGATTATGTTTCTGTTCATATGCTGAAAGCTTAATATGATCAGTCTCCAACAATCTTGTCATTGCTACACGATGAGATATATCAGAGAGATTTCTATTGAACGGATGATGATATGCAGGCATTAACCAGACTTGATCCATTTTCAGCAACTCTTGGACTTGTTGCGCAATAAAGAAATGTCCAAGATGAGGTGGATCAAAACTTCCGCCAAGTATAGCAATTTTCATTAATATATTTTACCAAATATTCCTTTAAATGTATGATTATTTTTGATACGATAGTATTATGGAACTTGTTAAAACTGAATTATTAGCAACTACAGGTAAACTTTACGAGCGTTTATACATAAGATCAATTGTTATTAAAGTATTACTTTTCACTATTATTTTTTCTGCGGTGTTCTTTTATGTACGTACATCAAATCTTCTTCCAGACTATAAATTAGAGGCTGACCGTTTTGCTATTCCCGCTCTTTTCGGTGCAGGGAACCTCATCTTCAGTATTATCTCTGCTTTTATTATCCAGGCGCAGTGGACTAAATGGGATAGACTGATTGATGCTAATCGTGGTGAGATTAATATGCTTCGGCAGTTATTTATATTAGCGCATCATTTTCCAAAAGCAGAAATGAATGAAATTCGTTTCCATATTTATAGTTACCTTAAGACATATATAGATGCATCTGATACCAAAAGTGATCGAATGCTTGTGACACGATCCAAAGAAGTTGATAATGCTCTTATTAAAATTGAAGATAGTGTCTTTAATGCTTCTAAAAAATATCCAGATGTAGGACAAATGGTTTTTAATTATTTAACGCGAGCAATGGAATATCGAGAAAAGAAAATTCAATATACAAATCAGCGTCTGCCAAGAGGAATAAAGATTTATGTAAATCTCGCTACATACTCGGTTGTTGTTGGGTCATTGTTTGTTCCATTCAATTATCTTGGTTATAACTATTATTTTACAATTGTTTTAGCGCTACTTGCTTATGGCGTCTTAATTATTATTGAGGATTTCGATCATCCATACCGACCTGGAAGCTTTGTTTTAACAGTGCGTTTATATAAAGTCCTTATGGATGAAATTGGTTCAAAACTGGAGCAAAGAGGATTTGATATCGAAAAAGCCGAGGAAAAAGAAACAGATAAAATCGTTTAGCTATTAGTTATACGTGTAGTTCATCTGATTTATATCTAAAGTATTTGACGCTGTTCCCTGACTTGGGAGGATAAACATCACATCATTAAGATTATGTCCTTCAGGTCCACCGACAACAGGTTGGTAATTTGTTATTCCATGAGTCTGTTGCCACTGCCACCAGATTCGATCAATGTTTGTATGAACAACCCAAAAGATAGGATCGTTAACAGCATTACCACTCATGCCATCAGGGAGCATATCTCCACCGATATATCCGTGAACTCTATTATGAACTCCCCATGGAGCATTTGTCCCAATCCATCCCTCTAGTGCGTTTCTAAAACCTTGTGAAGATTCATTGTATGGTGGGGTATCATAATCATTGATCTGTAATACTGTTGCAATATCTCCCGCGGTTGGAAGTGTTGGTTGACCTTGTGCGTCTCGGCCTATTCTCCTCGTAATTCCCCATGAAGCGAAAGGTCCATCAGTAACTCTATCACCCTGCGCAATGTTTCCATCGCCACCAAAATAGTTTGCAGAGAATACCATAGGTATAGTTCCTGGAGTTTCATTTTCGAAAGCCCAGTATGGGATGGATACAGTTGGATCAACAGTTCTTAATAGTTGTTCGAATTCCCATACAAATGCTCTATGCCAAGGCAAAAATATTGGTCCTCGATGTGCGGCATTTCTTAATGTAGAAGTGTCATCTGCGGGAGTTCTCATCATCATCGCTTGCATATGCTCATCCATAAATCGATTATACGAACCATTTGCTCGAACTGTATTTAACGCATTGATAAATCTATTTAACTCATCTGGTGTCATACTATAGATATTTTTGCGGACAACTGGTGTATTTGCAGCATCAGGATTTATCGCAACTGTTGGAGTTGGTGCTGGAGGACAAGACGGTTGTGGCATATTCATCCCATCCATATTCATTTGTTGATCACAATTGGTTGGGACTACTTGAGCATATGTTGGAGTGGTATTGAAAGTTGTGAAGAGGGCAAGTAAAAGGAAACTAATTAAGAAGATTAACTTTTTCATAAAATACTAGAACAGCGAGATTATAATCCAAACAACAATGACTGACAATATGCAAATAAATAGATAAAAGGTAAATCTTGTAATACTTCAAAAAACTATTTAAAACTTGTATAGTAGTACATGCTGTCTATGCAAGAAAACTTCAGTACACCAATGATGAAACAATATGAAACTGTTAAAAAACAGTATCAGGATTGTTTACTGTTTTACCGGATGGGAGATTTTTACGAGCTTTTTCTTGATGATGCTCATATCGGTGCGCGCGTCTTAAATATTACGCTAACTGGAAAAGCAAATGGTAAAGGCGGACGGATTCCAATGGCAGGCGTCCCATATCACGCTGTAGATTCTTATTTAGCAAAATTAGTAAAAGCAGGCTATAAAGTGGCAATTTGTGAGCAGTTATCTCCTCCAAACAAAAAAGGACTTGTTGAACGAGACGTCGTTCGTATAGTTACTCCAGGGACAATGCTAGATGAAAAAGCACTCGAGAAAAAAGACAATAACTATATAGTTGCGTTGAGTCTTGATAAGAATATTTTTGCACTCTCTGTCGCTGATGTTTCAACAGGCTATTTCGCTACAACAGAATTTAAATCAATCAATTTTGAACAAATAGTACAAGATGAATTTGCAAGATTGCTTCCTAAAGAATGTATCCTTCATCCAGATTTATACAATAACTCCAATATTCTCAAGATTTTGAGAATAGAGAAGGATATTAATATATTTCCTTTTAATGAATGGGATTTATATGCTAATGATGCAGAGCAAACGTTGACGAAACATTTTGGGACAACAACTTTGGCTGGATTCGGTATCAATGATCAATTCAATGCAAAAAGAACAGCCGCAGCACTTCTAGGATATTTACAACAAACACAAAAGAGACCAGTTCATCACATTAAAAAAATTTCAGTTTATTCAAGCGAAGATGTTGTTGCTCTCGATCGTTCAACGATGATTAACCTCGAACTTTTTTCTACTATTCGAGAACATGATTCAAAAGGAACATTGCTTTCTGTTTTAGATCAAACAGTGACGGCAATGGGCGGAAGACTTCTGAAAGAGTGGATTAAAAAACCTTTAGTCTCTGAAACAGAAATTTCAGGTCGACATAACGCTGTCGAAGAACTGTTTAAGCAACAAAGAAAAAGAAATGAACTTCGAATAACTATAGAGAAGGTAAGTGATATTGAGCGATTATTCTCCCGCCTGTCTGTAGGACTGGGAAATGCACGTGATTTAGTAAATCTCAAAAGTTCACTTATTACAATTATAGAAATTCAAACGCATCTTAATAATTTTGAGAGTAAATCTTTACAAAAAATTTCTAAACGAATTGATACAAAAACAATTAAGAATATTATCCATCAAATAGATAAAGTAATTGTTGCCGAACCACCCATTAGTATTCGTGAAGGAGGAATGATTGCTTCAAAAATAGATGAAGAGCTTGATCGCTTGCGAGAAATTGTTGGTGGAGGCCGTGAATGGATCGTGGAAATGGAAGCAAAAGAGCGAAGAGAAACTGGCATATCATCCCTAAAAGTACGTTTTAATCAAGTATTTGGATTTTATATTGAAGTGAGCAAATCAAATTTATCATCAGTACCAAATCATTACATGAGAAAACAAACACTGGTAAATGCTGAACGGTTTATAACTCCAGAATTAAAAGAACAAGAAGAAATTATTCTCAGTGCGGAAGAGAAAATAAATGATATTGAGTATAAATTATTTCAAGACATTCTCACTGACGTTTTGTCACAAGCATCGACTATCCAAGAAGCTGCACAAAGTATTGCTGCTTTTGATTGTTTATTGGCATTTGCATTTCTGGCCGAAAAAAATAGATATGTCAGACCTGAATTAGTTTCGGATGGATCATTATATATAGAATCGGGAAGACATCCTGTTGTCGAAATGTTACTTGGATCAGGAAAATTTGTCCCCAATGATGTCCGTCTGGACAAAAGCTCACAACAATTGATGCTTATAACAGGACCAAATATGGCAGGAAAATCTGTCTACATCCGTCAAACCGCGTTGATTGTCTTGATGGCTCAAATCGGATGTTTCGTTCCAGCAGACTCTGCAAAGATAACACCAGTAGACCAGATATTTGTTCGGTCTGGAGCGTCTGACGTTATTACTTCTGGTTTGTCTACATTTATGGTTGAAATGGTCGAGACTGCGAATATTCTGCATAATGCGACAGAAAAAAGTTTGATTATTATGGATGAAATAGGTCGAGGAACAAGTACGTACGATGGGATTAGTATTGCATGGGCAGTTGCAGAATACTTGGTCTCACAAAAAAGTAATCCAAAGACATTATTTGCTACTCATTATCATGAGCTTCAAGTTTTAGAAGAATTATTTCCTAAGAAAATACGTAATTTCCATATGTCAGTGACAGAAGAAAAAGGGGAGCCAGTATTTTTGCATACGATTATTACTGGAGGTGCGTCACATAGTTTTGGTATTGCAGTAGCAAAACTTGCAGGAATACCGTCTGAGGTTGTTGCACGAGCAAAAAACCTTTTAGAAGAACTCGAAAGTAGATCATCAAGTGTTGAAGAAAAACAGTTGAATGTTACAAAACAAAAGAGTACAGCCGTTTCTACACAGATAAATATAATAGATCATTTAATTAGCAAAGAACTTGAAAAACTTGATATATCACAGATGACTCCATTGGAAGCATTAAATAGACTCGCAGATCTTAAAGAGAAATTAAAACTCTTTCGTCTCGAAAACAAAAAATTTCTAGATGCTGACTAGTCTGCTTGCTTTTATTTCCTCACATATATTATGATGAGACAGCTTTTCTATGCCTAAGATCCAACATTTATCTCAAGACGTTATTGCAAAAATTGCTGCCGGTGAAGTTATAGAGAGACCTGTCTACGCTGTTAAAGAATTAGTAGAGAATGCAATTGATGCTAAAGCAGAATCAATTATTATAAATATTGAAGAGAGTGGTTTAAAAAGAATCACGGTTATTGATAACGGTGAAGGGATGAATGAAATTGACTTACAGGAATGTTGGAAACCTCATGCAACAAGTAAATTGTTATCAATAGAAGATCTTACAATAATTGAAACCTTGGGATTTCGTGGAGAAGCACTTGCAAGTATCGCCGCAATAAGTAAATTGACAGTGCAAAGTAGAATAAAAGGTGAGCAGGCAGGATTCTCTGTCGAGATAAAAGATGGAAAATTAGTACGTACTTCTTCAGTAGGTATGCCATTTGGAACGCAAGTTACTGTCGAAAATCTTTTTCATGCTACTCCAGGAAGAAAAAAGTTTTTAAAGTCCGCAAGGACAGAATTCCGCCATATTATTGAAACAATTATGCAATTTGCATTTGTTCATCCTGATATTCATTTTCTTTTAACGCATGATAAGAAGACAATATTTGATTTGCCGAGAACGAGTGAATCGCTTGATCGAATTAATGTTCTTTTGGGAAAAGAGCTCTATGCAAGTTTATTACCAATCGAATATGAAGATAGTTATATACAAATAAGCGGCTTTGTAGCACGTCCCCAAATGACTACACGAAATTCTCAAAAACAATATTTATTTGTAAATAAACGCACGATCGGCGATAAAGGGATTGCTTCTGCGATAAAAGCAGCGTATGGGAATCTTATTGAGAAACAAGTATATCCTATCAGTTTGCTTTTTCTTAAAATACTTCCTGAAGTTGTCGATATAAATGTTCATCCGCGTAAAGAAGAGGTGCGTTTCGTTAATCAATCAGAAATTCATGAAATTATTAAGCGTGCTGTCACGCAAACTTTAGCAAAGCACGATATCGTTTATCGTAATTCATTATGGCAAGAATCAATCTATTCTGAAGATGAGCAATTCAAATCGAGTACAAATTCATTTACTGGTAAAGTATTGCGTGATCAAAGTTTGCCTTGGAGTTTATCTCAACCTTTGAAAGTAAATATTCAAAACACCATACAAATCCATAATCTGTATATCTTAGCGGATACAAAACAAGGTTTTGTATTAATTGATCAGCATGCTGCACATGAAAGGATACGATATGAACAGCTACAAAATGAGTTTAAAAAACAAAAGAAGAAAGATAATCATTACGCCTTTTCAAAACCCAAACTATTTGAATTAAGTATACAAGAACAGGAGCTTTTGGAAGAACATCTAGAAACTTTTACACAACTTGGATTTATAATTGAACATTTTAAAGGCAGAAGTTTTTTATTACGAGCAGTGCCAGAATTGATGAAAGATAGAGATCCAAAAGACTTGATATCCGATATTCTGGAGAATTTGAGAACAGAAGGTCAGAACGATTCCGTTGATGCAGTTAGCCAGAAAATTATTGCATTTTTGGCTTGTCGTGGTGCAGTCAAAGCAGGGGATATATTAACAAAAAAACAAAGTTTAGATCTGATTAATCAGTTAGAAAAGACAGAGAATAATGCTACTTGTCCTCACGGCCGACCAACCAAAATATTAGTGGATCTTTCTACAATTAATAAAATGTTTAAAAGATAATTTGCGAAACGTTTTCTGACATGATATAGTGCCTGAAATTTATGAAAGAGAACATATCTTTTAGATTGAAGAAATATTCTCGTCGCATAGCAGTTGCCGGAGTACTTGGATTAACTGCTTGTGGGAATGATGGATCGGTGGATCGTGATATAACAATTAGTTGTAACGGTGGCGGTGGAGAATATGTAGGTCTTGTCTCGCCTGCATCTGTGGAAAAAAGTTACTTCTCATTTAGAGCAGGAAATGAAGTTGTGGTATGGAAACCAGCCAAAGGATCGTTTCGAAATGGTGGAGCCGAAAAAAAGTCTTTGTCAGTGCACGCTGATGGTGCCACATACAGTTTTCGAGTAGATCCGCGAACTAGAGGCGCTGAATTTTCAGCAGAATGTGATTAATATGTTTACAGAACCAATAATGCACAGTTTAGAAAAGAAGTATCCTGTACCACAATTTGAGGATAGAAGTGCCACATTAATGCAGTCATTAATGAAATCTATTATCTCTCAACAGTTATCGGTAAAAGCAGCAGACGCTATCTATAAAAGATTTATCGCTTTGTTCCAAAATGAAGATTTTCCTTCAGCAAATGAAGTTCTGGAAATGGATGATGAAATGATCCGCAGTGCTGGTTTGTCTTATTCAAAAATAAAGTATGTAAAGTCTGTCGCAAATGCATTTGTCAGTGACTTAATTGATATTGAGAAAGTACGCAAGCAATCAGACGAAGAAGTAATTGCTGAATTAACACAAATAAAAGGAATAGGTCGATGGACAGCTGAAATGATTTTAATTTTTACATTACAACGTCCAGATGTATTCTCAATTGGTGATTTGGGATTACGGAATGCTATTACGAAATTGTATGGCATTACTGATCAAAAAGAGATGCTCGATTTGTCTGAAAAATGGAAACCTTATCGATCGACTGCTTGTTGGTATTTGTGGAGAAGTCTAGAAAACGAACCAAAGATCTAACTATTCGCAACAAGGGTCTTTATATCCACAGTTTGGACAATATGCATCGCGTGTCCCTGGCATATCTCCCATAGGTGTTTCACAAATAATACAATTTTGCGTTCGAAGATCAGGACGTAATTCCTTTGGCATACTTTATTATAAACAGAAAAATAGTAAAAAGGAATTATGCAGCGGGTTCAAGAGGAAGCTTGAAATCTTCTCTGAATTTTATTGCAGCTGGTCCGTAAATATCTGGATGATCTCCTGAACTTGCATGCCAAATCCCTGGAAGCTCATAGAGTTTGACGTTGCATCCTGGTAATCGTTCTCGTAAATGATCACATGATCGTAAGACATCTACTGTTGTATCACCAATCCCTTTTTCTGCTCCAAAGTATCCTACTGGCACTCCCTCCAAAAGCTTTGCCATAGTAGGATTTACATCGAATGTTCCGATGAATCCAGCCTGCTGTAAAACAATGTTATTTGGTAATTCATTTTCGCTCTTTCTCCCAATCGCTTCTTTTCTTGGATCTCTATCTCGCATTACATCATTCACACGTTTTTCAACAAAGTTTCTAACTCTATCTCCACCATATGATGCATATCCTAATTTCACCATATTATTATAAAGTTCGATGAAATAAGCGTCGCTGTCTCGTGCTCCAATGACTTCTTTACTGGAGGCAGGTGTACTATCAAAAAGTACACTTTCAACCTTTATTCGTGCTTCACGGAGTGGTTCAACCATTTCAAGTCCGACCATTCCTCCCATACTTTTACCCCAAATATTTACTCTATAGATATTATTCTTTTTACAAAAATCTATTGTTCTCTCAGTTATTTCTCCTAAATCAAATGTTTGATTACCGTAATCTATCGCAGCAACCTGTCCATACCTTGATACATATGGTGCCATTGCTTGTGCTGCATTATCAATTTGGTCAACATTAAATCCTCGATAGAAAAGAGAAGTTGTAAGAGGAAATTTGTCTCGTGTATCTCTATTTACAAATTGGACATTTCCTTCACGAGGAACCAAATGCTTTTCTGTTTGCTGTTCATCAATATCCATGACAAACTTCAATCCCTCCAATCCTGTCTTTGCTACTAATAAGGTTCCCGAAGTTGCTACAATTCCTTTAAGAAGCGCTCTTCTTCCAGGATCAATAGTATCTTCTTCTCTTCGTCCTCTAAATATGCGCTTTGTCCAGCGGGATTCTTTGGCTGCTTGGTCCACTTCACTCTGTGGAACCGGAGCCATGGAAGAAATTTCCTGAGCATCTGTATCGAGTGATCTGACAGTAAAGCTTCTCTCTGGAGGTAATCCTGAAGGCAGCGGAACAACTCTTGGTCGAGTTACTTCTGTTCCCGCAAGAGTTGGTGATTGTACGCGGGTTCTGGGTGGAGGACCTGATTCTGGCAATCTTCTAAAAGAAGCTGAACCGGATTCAGAGCCACTCGGTCTATGGTACTCATGTATAGCCATAATATAGGATAAAAAACTGATTGGATTGTAATAAATATGGATGAGTTTTGCAATATATTTCTTTAAAAACCCAAAAGATGAGCAATAGATATTAGGGGTTTGCTAATGCTTGCATTTTGGTTTATAATGGATTGGATTTCGTTCCCCAACTGCTCGAATAGCTTCAGCAACATAGGCAGGGAAAAAGTATTTCAATGGATAAAATTAAGATTAAAGGTGCTCGTGAGCACAACCTCAAGAATTTAGATTTGGAAATCCCAAAGAACAAATTGGTTGTTTTGACTGGATTATCCGGAAGCGGTAAGTCTTCGTTGGCATTCGATACTGTGTATGCAGAAGGTCAAAGAAGATACGTCGAAAGTTTGTCGTCTTATGCGCGACAATTTCTTGGCACGATGAAAAAGCCCGATGTTGATTTAATTGAAGGATTATCTCCAGCAATTTCTATTGACCAGAAATCAACTTCACACAATCCTCGATCAACAGTTGGTACAGTTACTGAAATCTATGATTACATGCGTCTTCTTTTTGCGCGTGTAGGACATCCTCATTGTCCAAATTGTGGTCGCGAAATTGCACGCCAATCCAAAGAACAGATCGTTGATGCAATATATAAACTGGAGCAAACCAAAAAGGATTTCGGACAAAAAGAAATGCGTGTCATGATCATGGCGCCATTGGTAAAAGATCGAAGAGGAGAATATACCGATTTGTTTACAAGTTTGAAAAAGCGTGGTTATACAAAAGTTCGAATTGATGGTTCTGTGTATAACTTAACTGACGATTTTGTTTTGATCAAAACAAATAAGCACAGCATTGAATTAATTATCGACGTCATGCTTCTCAATGCGGAAACCGAACGAACACGTCTCGCAACCGATGTTGAGCAAGCATTGCAATTTGGTGATGGAGAAATGATAGTTTCAATTATTAAAGATGCTTCTTTCTCAATTCCTGAAAAACCGCAAGAT
Source organism: uncultured Gammaproteobacteria bacterium (assembly GCA_965230895.1). Lineage (GTDB taxonomy): Bacteria > Patescibacteriota > Microgenomatia > Levybacterales > UBA12049 > JACDET01. The sequence continues at coordinate 591,854 of OZ246394.1, read as the reverse complement.
ATGGAAGATCAATTATTCTCTGAGAAATTTGCATGTCCAGTTTGCAATATTTCTCTTCCTGATATTGAACCTCGTATCTTTTCTTTTAACACACCACATGGAGCATGTCCAGCATGTGCCGGTTTAGGTCGTGTGTTAAATGCAGACCCTGATTTAATTTTTAATAACAATTTGACTATTAATGAAGGTGGTATTGTACCGTTCTTTAATATTACTTCAAATGACACCTGGTTCTCTCGAACATTTAAAACTTTTTGTGAAGAAAATCATATTCCAATGGATGTCCGTATTAGTGATCTGTCGAAAGAACAAAAGGATCTTTTGCTTTTTGGCACTGGTGAGAAAGAATATTATGTTGAAGGCGAAAACCGATTTGGTCGAGAAACAGCAATTCGTGAACCATATCGTGGCATTGCCTATGAACTTCGCAAGAAGTATAACGAATCAGAATCACAATTCCTCAAAACGCAAATTGATAAGTTCATGCGATATGATGTCTGTCCAGCATGTAAAGGTGGAAGACTGAAAAAGGAAGCATTATCAGTTACATTAAATGATAAATCTATTGTTGATGTCTCTACTATGTCTATCGAGCGAACGCTTCAATTTGTTGATACATTACCAAATGTTATCTCCGGTCGCGAACAGGAAATCGGGAAAATGATTCTTCGGGAAATTCGTGAGCGGTTAAAGTTCCTTAATGATGTTGGACTTGAATATCTGACACTTGCACGAACCGCATCAACACTTTCTGGTGGAGAAGCACAACGTATTCGTTTGGCGTCACAAATTGGATCTGGATTGACTGGTGTTTTATATGTTCTTGATGAGCCTTCAATTGGTTTGCATCAAAGAGATAATACAAAATTGATCGAGACATTGAAGAAGCTTCGTGATCTTGGGAATACTGTTTTAGTAGTCGAGCATGATCAAGATACAATGGAAGCATCCGATTATCTGTATGATTTTGGACCAGGAGCTGGGGAAAATGGTGGACACATTATCGCGCATGGACCAATTGAAGAAGTAAAAGCAAATAAAGAATCTTTGACGGGAAATTATTTGTCAGGAAGAAAGAAAATCAAAGTAAAGCGAGCAATGAAATCAGATGAAGATCCTGAGGTTGTGGATCTTGCCGACATGGGTAACAAAAGTGTCAAAGTAATCGGTGCGACAGAAAATAATCTGAAAGATATTACTGTAGAATTTCCATTGCACAAGTTTGTCGTTGTAACAGGCGTTTCAGGAAGCGGTAAATCGACATTGGTGAATGATATTTTGTACCATGCATTGATGCAAAAGAAAAATGCGTACCATCCACAAAAACCTGGAAAGTTTACTGAAATGCAAGGCCACGAAGCATTAAAGAGTGTTTTCGCAATTGATCAATCGCCAATTGGACGAACACCGCGAAGTAATGCCGCAACATACACTGGTGCGTTTACTTACATCCGACAGATTTTCGCTAGTACGAAGGAAGCGAAAATCCGAGGCTACGGTCCAGGACGATTCTCATTTAATGTCAAAGGTGGACGATGCGAAGCATGTGAAGGAGAAGGACAAATCAAAATTGAAATGCAATTTATGCCTGATGTCTACATAACATGTGAGGTTTGTGATGGTAAGCAATACAATAACGAAGCATTAGAGATCTTGTTTAACGACAAAAGTATTGCCGATGTTCTCGATATGAGTGTAGCTGAAGCTTCAGATTTCTTTGCTTTTGTGCCTGGATTGCATCATCGGTTGAAGACTCTTCAAGATGTTGGCTTATCGTATATTAAACTAGGCCAACCAGCTCCAACACTTTCAGGTGGTGAAGCTCAAAGAATTAAACTTGCTACAGAACTTTCCAAAAAAGGACGAAATGCTCTCTATGTTTTGGACGAACCGACAACTGGTCTGCATTTTGCTGATCTTGAAAAACTTTTGTATGTATTACGAAGATTGGTTGATGTTGGAAACTCAGTCATTGTTATCGAACACAACCTCGATATGATTAAAAATGCGGATCACATCATCGATCTTGGTCCTGAAGGTGGAGAAAAGGGTGGGCAAGTTGTGGCTACAGGAACTCCTCAAGAGATTGCAGATAATCCAAATTCCTGGACAGGCAAATTCCTCAAGAATATATTAAAATAGAATAAGTGTTTAATATATGATTCGAAAACTGCTCTCAATAGTTTTACTCTTCGTGCTCTTGTTTAGTTTCGTCCCAACCAAGCCTGCTCAAGCGGCGGCTAATTTCGATACTGATTATAAAGTTACCTATACAATCGATGAGACGGGTGTGGCGCATTCTGTCATTGACATTACGCTTACTAATACGACTTCTCAATATTATGCACCTTCATATAAAATGCAGCTTGGTTTCAGTGAGATTTCTAACGTCAGAGCTCGAGATAGTGGGGGAGAAATTCAAGCTGGGGTTATCAAAAATGAGACAGGGCATATCATTGATGTGAAGTTTAACAATAAAGCGGTTGGCTTGAATAGCAAGCAACAGTTCCAGATAACCTTTGATACGCCCACTATTGCACGGCATTATGGTAAGATCTGGGAAATTGATATCCCTGGGATATCCAATCCCAATGACTTTAAATCGTTTGTTGTGGAACTAAAAGTTCCTCCCTCATTTGGTCAGCCAGCATATACAAAGCCAAAGCAACCAACGAATGCCTTAACGTTTACGAAAGATACACTAGGTAGATCAGGGATTTCAATTGCATTTGGAAATACACAGGTCTACAAATATAACTTGACCTACCATCTCCGAAATCCAAATCTTTATCCGATAACTACCGAAATTGCCTTGCCACCAGATACAAATTATCAGGAAGTTTCGATAGATGCTATTGTCCCTGCGCCTGAAAATGTTATCCAAGACAAAGATGGCAATTGGCTCGCACAATATAAGTTGAAATCAGCACAAAATATGGATGTCGTTGTCGCAGGGAAAACACAAGTACATTTAACGCCAAAGCCTGTGGAGTTAACACCAGAGCAATTACAGACTTACACGTTGCAACAAAAGTATTGGGAATCATCTAATGATCAGATCCGTGAGTTAGCGGATGAATTAAAAACCCCTGAACGAATTTACGATTATGTAGTAGATGCTTTAGATTATGATTTCTCGCGAGTAACTGAAGAAAAACCTCGGTTGGGCGCGCTAGGTTCACTACAGAATCAAAACTCAGCCGTTTGTCGAGAGTTCACAGATCTCTTTATTGCTTTAGCACGAGCAGCAGGCATCCCAGCTCGAGAAGTTGATGGGTATGCATATACAGAGAATGCAAAACAACGACCGCTTTCTAAAGAAAAAGATATTCTTCATGTTTGGCCAGAATATTATGATAAAGATAAAAAGACATGGGTAATGGTAGATCCTACATGGGGAAGTACAACTGGTGGAGTGGATTACTTCAGTGTTATGGATTTTTCACACATGGCACTGGTCATTAAAGGTGTAAACAGTGAATATCCTATTCCTGCCGGAGGTTACAAATATACAGATCAGGCTGCATCAAAAGATGTGCAAGTTGAATTTACTACTGAACCTTTCCAGCCAAGACAAAGTATTGATACAAACAGTACTATCCCAGAGCTTGCAATTGCAGGATTACCGATTACAGGTTCGATAAAAGTGATGAACACAGGATCGACGTATTTATCTCCGCAAATTCTTTACTTATCATCAAATACCTTCTCACCAAATACACAAACCATTGCTACGACAGGAATTCCGCCATTTGGAACTGCTGAAGTCCAAGCGAAGTTTAATCCAACATCATTTTTGACAAACACTGAAGGCGAATATACAATACGTGTAGCTGGAGCTTCAAACGTCTATCAAGTTAAATCAGCTCCATTTTTCTTAACACCATTGGGAGGAGGTATAGCAGTTGGTATTCTCGCGTTCACAATACTTATCATTGCCATCAGAAGCCGGGGTTTACGTCTATTTAGATAAAAACGGAACGGTTATTTATGTTGGAAAAGCCAAAGACCTCAAATCGAGAGTTTCCTCATACTTTGTTAAAAGCGCAAATCTGGGTGCAAAGACTCAAGTTCTTGTTTCTCAAATTGACAAGATTAACATCACCATCGTTGAATCGGAACTTGAAGCATTACTTCTCGAAGCGTTTTACATCAAGAAATATAATCCAAAGTACAACATCAAACTCACTGATAATAAACAGTATTTAAAGATCCGAATTACAGTCAATAAAGATTATCCTGAGGTATTATTATCTAGACGTGAAGATGATAAGCATTCATTATATTTTGGGCCGTATCCAAGTTCTGGAGCACTAAAACTTGTTCTGAAAACAATGCGTCGAATCTTTCCGTTTGTTTCAACTCCAAATCATCCGAAACGAATTTGTCTCTACAATCATTTAGGTCTTTGTCCATGTCCTCCAGTGAACGATTCGCCAGAACTGCGTAAAGAATACAAAAAGAATATTAAAGGCATTATCCGCATGCTTGAAGGCGAATCAAAAAAGATTATGACTGAACTTGAGAAAGAACGTGATAAAGCGAGTAAAGTTGAAGATTTTGAGAAAGCGTTAATTTTTCAAAAAAGAATTAATGCCATGAGTTTGATTACCACACCTTTCCATAAGCCATTTGAATACGATGTCAATCCAAACTTGCGTGAAGATAAAAGGCAGCAGGAATTAGATGGATTGATGCAAGTTCTTAATGAACAAGGGATGGGGCTTGAAAAGTTAGAACGAATTGAATGCTATGATATGTCCAATATTCAAGGAACCAATGCTGTTGGTTCTATGGTTGTGTTTGTAAACGGTGAAAAAGAATCTTCACAATACCGTAAGTTTAAGATTAAAAGGGAATGGGATAAGCGCTCAACAAAAGATTTGCCAAACGATTTTGCAATGATGCAGGAAGTGTTGAAAAGACGCCTCAAGCATGATGACTGGAATATGCCGGATTTGATTATTGTTGATGGAGGGAAAGGGCAAGTTTCAAGTGCGCTAGTTGCTCTCGTTGAATGCGGGATGTCTATTCCATTGGTTGGATTGGCAAAAAGAGAAGAAACAATTGTCGTCCCAACCCTTGGGGGAATGCAAGGAGGAGAGAAGGGATCGATGGATTCTGACACGCCAATGGTCCGGACATATCAAGAACTTCTCAATCTTCGTTTTGCAGGGACACATTCTGAAAAGAACAAAACAATCATTGTCAATGAAGAGCATTTTACTGAGATTTCTTTACCAAAAAATTCTCCATCACTGTTCTTGATCCAAAGATTACGAAATGAGGCTCATAGATTTGCAATTACGTATCATCGAAAATTGAGGAGTAAAGCAGCTCTTCCCTCAAAATAAATTACTTGGTGTCAGCACTATAAATTTGGCGAGGAACTCCATCTGTTACAACCTGTGTAAATCTTTCTGGATAGACTGCCCTAAGCAATTGTGAAGGATTATCTGAAACTGCATCTCTTTCCAGTCGCTTGTTGATTTCATTATCAAGTTTATCCATATACTCTTCGTTGCCAAATCCATAGATATCGAGTCGTCTTCGGATCTTCTCTTCAGATTCTGTACCAACAAAATAAGAAATAATTGCATCTGGATCGCCGGCTCGTGCAAGCGCACGTAATCGTGCCTTTTCTGTAGCATCGGGTCCAGCAGTTTGTTCTGCAATAACAGATGGATCTTGTCTTGCGCGAAATGTCTCTGGCCCCGCGAAATCAACACCTTCTACTTCTCTCAGATCAGTTAGCATTTCGTGTCCCTTATCAGATACGAAAAATTCTACTATTTCTGCTCGTTCTCTTTCAGTTGTAGATTCTCTTGATAGTACTCCAATCTTATCTGCTACTTTGCGATACTCAGCAAGATTGGCATCAATAACTATCCTTTCGTCTTCTAACGGACGCAAAGCTGCAGTCTGTGCATCTCTTTCTGATTGGAGATCTATACTTTCTTCTCCTATTCTTTTTTCAGCAGCAGCAGCTCCTGCTCTATGTTCTGCAGCAGCTCTTTCATGGTATGCAGCGTTTGCTCGATGATCTGCTAAATCCACTTGTGTATTTGCGGTTCTTTCTCTAATTGCCGTATCTGTCGCGCTTATTGCACTAGTAACAGAACGCATTTTTCTGTCCACAGCAGGTCTCTTTTTTAGGAGTTCTGTCATTCTGTTTTTTCTTCGGGCTCCTTGTCCTGATTCAACATTGCTCATCCCGGAATTATAATAAAAATCCTCCGGGCTGTCAAAATGCTCTAGAGTTCATTGGTGCTTTGTACTACAATGTTCCCATGAATGCATATATCTTTGATGTAGATGGAGTCATCACAAGTCCAATCGAAAAGAAAATCACAAAGCCAGAGCTTATCGAAAGAATAACTCAAATGCTAGCTGATGGTACACCTGTTGCTCTTATTAGTGGGAGAGGGATAGGTTGGCTACACCAGCAAGTTATCTCTGTGCTTGAGCTATATTTGGAAGAACATCCTCGAATGGATAAGAATATGCTTAACAATTTATATGTCTCTGGTGAGTTTAGTGGAGCATATGCGTTTCATAAGGGTGGTCGAAGAGAAATTCGTTACAACCCAGAATTTTCTATCCCAAAAGACTTGCGGAAAAGATTAAACAAGGTTGCAGAGAAATTCCATAATATCGGATCTGTTGAACACGAAAAGCATACACAATTTACAATGGAAGCAAATAGTGGCAAAGATTACTTTAGAGATGGAGGAAATGAAATAGTTGCTGTATTTCGTGATGAAATTAAAGATTATGCGTACTTGACTGCATCATACGACCGCATTGGTATAAATATCAAACACAAGGATGCAAACAAACGTCATGCTATCAGGCAATACATACGTTGGATGAGTGAAAAGAATATTGTTCCAGAGAAATTCTATATCTTCGGAGATAGTCCATCAGATTTAGAAATGGGTGAAGAATTATTTACTTTGAGTCATAAAGTAACTTTTGTATTTGTCGGACATGCCGATGACGTTCAGGAGAAGCAAGAACCGTTCGAATTATTATTCACCAATGAGCTTTATGATGCTGGAACGTTAGCATTTCTTAAGGCTCAAAAATAAGCTTACTTTCTTACAACACTATATTCTGTAGGGAAATAGAGAAAAGCGGCTGGTGCATCTTCCATTAAGTATTTTTGAAAATCAGCATAAAGTTGTTTTCGTTGTGCTGGATCGACAGTCTTTCTTCCATCTTCAAGAAGCTTATCAATTCTCAAATTTTTGTATCGAGTAATATTGTTTCTCTGATCACTATGCCAGATCGTGTACTGATCAGGATCGCGTGGAACACTGAAATCACCAAGGAAAATTTGGTAGCCATTTGGTATTCCATCAACTTCTTCAACTTTAGTATTAATACCTAGTTCCTTCCAGGAAGCTGAGATTGCATCAGCTGTCGGCTTATACTTTCGCAATGTTTGAATTGTTAATTCCTTTGGTGCAGTGGTCTGAGCACTTGCACTCGCGCCTTCAGCCGGGAGTAAAAGGAGCTTTGCCCGATTAATATCGTGCTTTCTTGTTTCAACTTCGGCATTATAAAAAGTGGATCTTGGTGAATACGGTAAGTATGCGCGTTGTCCTTCAGGGAAAGTATCAGGGATTGCATAACTTAAAGCGATACGGATCTTTTTATCAGACAGAGTTCCATCAGTAGTATTAAAAAAGAGGGTGACAAGTCTATCATAATTTGCACTTTCTTGTACCGTCACATTTGGAAAAGCTTTGAATGATGCTTCCTGATAGTGATTCGTTACAAGCCCTCGAACCTCAGAAACTTCTCCCAAAAGAAATGCCATTTTCAACGCTTCCTCACTTGGGTAAAATTCATAGTGAATTGTATCCTGTCTGTTTTTGACCGAAGCAAGTGTTAACGATTGAACGAAATTACCATTTAGGTCCACTTTTTCAATCCTATAATCTCCAACTCCAGCATACCCTTTATCAAATACCGGTCGAGAAGCAGTTACCAGAAACGGTGAATAGGCATCTTTTAATTTATAGATAATTGTATACTTATCAGGTTTTTCTACAGTAACATCAGCGAAATTATAGTTAATTGTTTCCGAAGTAATCTCTTTACCATTATTAAATTTAAGATCTTTCTTTAAATTGAATTTATATGTTTTTCCATTATCAAGTGTCTCCCAAGTCTCTGCCAATCCAGGTTTAATACTTCCATCCTCACCAAGTGTTGTAAGTCCAGATGAAAGCTTTGAAACGACTTCTCTCGGGAGAGTATCTTGGGTGTACGCTCCAACTAAACCAATTGTTTCCTTTTTTGCAAATGGAATCGTAATCTGGGAGAAATAGGAAAAGTATCGGGAAGCAAAAAATAATCCTCCGAAAAGAAGTGTAATTCCTACAAAAGCAAGAAGAAGCACCTTTCCAGACTTTTTGATGTAAGCTTTGATTAGCCAGAATATGAGTCGTTTACGAATAACTGCCATAGTACTCTTTTCTTTTTTATCTGTTTTGTAGTACCAGAAGTGTAATTGATAGAAGGACTAAAGCGGCTGAAAGACCAATAGTTGCGATAACGAGGAATTTTTGCGCACTTCTTTTACTTCGGTACGCTTCTCCACCTCCACCAAATACTGGTGAAAGACCTGTTCCCGGAGCCTGAAGCAAAATTGCTGCAACAAGCAGAACTGAGATCAAAATTTGGATGATTGAAAGAGCCATATCCATACTTAGCATTATATACCAGACAGGTTTGATTTACAAACTTAAATTTATCCAATTGACTTCATGACCAGCTGAGCAAGTTTGTGGGAATCATGGTAGAGTGGAAAATCTCGATTCACCAGATCATCTGTCTCAAGCTTATATTGTCGTTTCCTCTCTTCTTTTGAATCCAAAGGTATATACGCATAACGATATTTTTTAGGAATAGGTATTGAACTGTTTCGGTTTGCAATTACAGTATCAAATGGAAAATCCCCTAGATGTTCTTCAAAAGCTTTGACAAAACTGTCCAACGTAAAATCCTTTGTCTCAAAAGGTTTATTCGCAATATTGAGTACAAATAACTTTTTAGCTTTACTTTTAAATAATGCATCTTTAATTTGAGGAACGATTAGCACGGGTAATTGATTAGTATAAAGATCTCCAGGTCCACTGATAATAACATCTGCATCCATAAGTTTTTTGACAACGAGTGGATTAACCTTTGGTGTTTTGGGTGTAAGATATATCTTTTTGATGCCATAAGGCTCTGCATACAATGCCAAATCCATTGTTGTCTCACTATGGAGTCTTCGACCATCAATTGTAAAAGCACTTAGTCTTGTCCTCTCATCTGTTGCAGGGAGGATATCGGCTGTGACACCAAAGATCTGTTTCACAGCATCAAGGGCTTTATAAAAGTCTCCTGTCCGTTGGATTTCTGCTAGCATCATGAGATTCCCAAGTTTGTGTCCGCCTAATTCCTTTGAAGTTTTATTGTTACCAGGAAACCTATGCGTCAATAATGCTGACATTTCCTTATCAGGTATTAAAGCAGCGATACAAGCGACAATATCGCCAGGTGGCATGATGTTGTATGTTTTTCGTAATCTTCCTGAAGAGCCACCATCATCAGCCATTGAGGTAATGACCGTAAGTTCGGGATCAAAGTCTTTTAATCCTTGGATCAGGCTACTGGTTCCTTTGCCTCCACCGAGGCAAACTATTTTGAGGTGTTTTGACATACTATTTTATAAGCCAACGGATGACAGAATTAATTGTTGCTAAAACAAAAGCAGAATAAGCATATGCAAAGAACGTATTAAACTCAGTCTTTGGAAGTATAAATCCAGAAAGTTCTGTTCTTGGATAACTAAATGGTTGGACAGTAATTTCAGGAACAACAATTGTTAGCAAATAAAGGATAAACGCATTGATGACGATTGAAAAAAGTCCGAGCGTGATAAGGTTCACAGGAAAACTGATAATGTTCAATATTGGTTTTAATATTAAGAACATGAGAGCTAATGTCGTTGCACCGATAACAAGCGTCCAAAATCCTCCTTCAAGGGTAAATCCTGGAATCATTTGAGGTAAGAAATAAAGTGCAAAGAGGTAAATTGCAATTGATCGAAGCACCGTTTTCATACAGTTATTTTAGCATAAATATCGCTGTCATCCTGAACTTGTTTCAGGATCCCCAAATATAGTTTTTTATTCTGTACGGTGTGTCGATACTTGCGCAATATTCTTTCTAGGTTTATTATGGTATTCCTATGAATAACGTTAAATGTCCTCATTGTGGTAAGCCAGTTGAACTCTCCGAAGCCTTTACTCATCAGATGCGTGAGACCATCCGTGAAGAGCAGACTGCAACGCATAAAGCAGAACTTGAAAAGATCCAACTTGAAGCAGAGAAGCAAGCAGCAGAACATAAAGAAGCGCTTGAAAAAGCAAAACTTGAAGCCGAAGAACGTGCTATGAAGCGTGCCAAAGAGACGCTGGAGTTACAATTAAAAAACTCTCAAAACGAAGCGGAAGAAGCGAGCAAACGAAATAAGGAACTGCAAGAACAAATTCTTGAATTAACAAAAGACATTCGTAGCTTAACACAAAAAGATAAAGAGCGTGAGCTTGAGATGCAAAAGAAACTTTTGAAAGAGCGGGAATCAATTGAACTTGAAGTTTCAAAAGCAGTTAAAGAAGAATCTCGGCTAAAGGAACTTGAGTTGCAGAAAAAACTTGAAGATACGCAAAAGGCTTTGGAAGATGCGCAAAGAAAAGCACAACAAGGTTCTCAGCAATTGCAAGGAGAAGTCCTGGAATTAGATCTAGAGAATCAATTGCGTGAAGTCTTTGCAACTGATGAAATTGTCCCTGTTCCAAAAGGAATTGATGGTGCTGATCTGATGCAAAAAGTGAAGAATAAATTTGGCAATATGGCTGGAATGATTCTTTGGGAAACGAAAAGAACCAAAGCATGGAGTGGTTCATGGACAACAAAATTGCGTGATGATAAAAGGAGGGTCGATGCAAGTGTCGCAATCATTGTCAGTGATGTTTTGCCGGAAGGAATAGATACATTCAAATTTTATGAAGGTGTTTGGGTGACAAGTTATAAATATGCGATTCCTTTGGCGAGTGTCGTTCGTACAGGTTTGATGGAAGTCGCTATCGCCCGGGCAACGGCAGCACATAAAGATGAGCGATTGGAAGCATTGTTTAATTATCTAACAAAAGATGGATTCCGAAATAAATTTGAAACCCAAGTTGAAAGTTTGATCGCATTGTCGCAGGATTTAGAAACTGAAAAACGTTCGACAGTACGGATCTGGAAGAAACGGGAAATGCAATTAAACAGGTTAATGGGGAATACAGCCTCAATGTATGGAGAGCTCCAAGGGATTCTAGGATCTTCTTTGCCATCGCTTCCAAGCTTGGAGGCTTCGACACTTCTTTCTGAAGGAGGAGAGCAGGAAAGTTTACTGGAATAATTTTATTGTCATTCCGAATTTATTTCGGAATCTTTCATTAAAGATCCTGAAACAAGTTCTCCCTTACAGGGACTTAGGATGACATTTGTTTTATGATATTACCAACATTTGAACATGAAAGAAAATATTGGGATGCTGGAATACAGCATGTCGCTGGGGTTGATGAAGTGGGAAGAGGATGTTTTGCTGGTCCGGTTGTAGCAGCTGCAGTAGTACTTCCTTCAAATTTTAAGGCTACAGATAAGATTAATGATTCCAAAAAGCTTTCAGCAAAAGTCCGTAAAGAATTATCTGCCATTATTAAAGAGCATGCGCTTAGTTATTCTATCGCTGAAATCTCAGTTCCAGTCATTAATAAGATTGGAGTGGGAAAAGCTGCACAAATGGCATTTACACAAGCAGTTAAAAATTTAAAGCACGAACCTCAACATATTCTTATGGATGCTTTTCTGATCCAATCAATAACACCAAAAATGCAAACGCCAATAATCAAAGGAGATAGCATCAGTATCTCAATTGCCGCTGCATCCATTATTGCAAAGGTGTATAGAGATGAGCTAATGGAAAAACTGCATTCACAATATGAAAAATATGATTTCTTCACAAATAAAGGGTACGGGACAAAGAAGCATCGCGAAGCAATCAAACAATTTGGTTTATGTGATTTACACAGGACTTCATTTAACTTATCCAAATTTACATTGCCATCTTGATAAAATCCATTGGCGTTAGTAAATCTCTTGAAAAGACTACAATTGGTTTGATAGCTACTTCAGGCGTTTGCATAGGTAAAGTAATTTCTTCCATTGCTGTCTCAGCAAATGCTCGAGATTCTTGGAGTCTTCCCGTAGTATGGAAAATATTCTTTTCAATTTCTCGTTCTTCCATTTTCTTTTTCCAAGCGTTTGCTGCTTTTGTCTCTGGCTTTCCAAATAGCATTTTGAATGTCATAATTGTTTCTCCTTCTGGTTACAGTATATGCAGAATCAGGAAACTCACTTGATATATACCTTATAAAACGAATGAAAATAGTTTCTGAATGAATTCAAAGGCTAAATCTAGCATTTTTTTGTTTATTTTCGTTTCATCGTAAAGGAAAAGACTTGTGTGTTGTAAGGATTTTGTAAGGTTAGTATCAAGTGTAACTTAGCCTCCAGCGTTATACTCCTCATTGAAGATACAGTTTGCATGTGCAACTTATCAAGAAATAAAGAAATGATTACAAACTGTAACTTTAAAGGAGATATACATATATGGCAAAAACAGGTGGAATATCAGGAGGATCACGAGGCGGCGGAACAGCCACATTAAGTGGAGGACGCGGCTTCGGTGGTGGTATAGAACGAGGATCCGGATCTGGAATGACTTCTTCATTTTCTTCACGAGGACTTGCATCATTTGGTAAAAGTTCTGAAAGCAGACCTTCCCTCGGTTCTGTATCAAAACCTTCACTTTCTCTCGAAGGAAGCAAATTCCAATCAAGCCGATCAGTTGGTAACAAAACTGGAGGATTTATGGAATCTTCGGCAAGAACACCTCGGATGGATTCACTTACAGAATCTTCTCCAGCGGTCTCTTTGGTAAAAGAAAACACTCCTAAATCAAAAGCTCCCGAAGCAACTTCATCCAATGGAGCTAAAAAAGGAAATATTGAAGTAGCTGCAGTTATCCCACAATCAAGTGCAAATACGAGACTAGATAAACTACCAGAGTTTAAACCTCATGCTGAAGCCACTCCGAAAAGTCTGGTTTCAAAAGAAAATGTTTCGCAATCTGCTCCTTTCAATAATGAGATAAATAATAACCATGTTAAAGATGCTCAAGTAAAGCTTCCAGAATCCAAAGCACCTCAACCAGATGCTAACGTAGAGCAAAAATCAGATATTGCTGTAGAGAAAGTCGTTTCACCCGTTGTTTCCTTAGAAAAAGTGAATCAACCAGAAGTACAAACACAACCAAAAGAAGTTACACAGTCAAAAGTAGATTTAGAAGAAAAAGTAAACGTACCTGTCGAAAAAATAGTCCCAACCGAAGTAATCTCAACTCCGACTGAGGCAATCGTTGAACCAACTGCGAAACCTGAAATGAAAGTTTTTGAAACTGTCATTCAAGAGCCTCCGGTTATCATTCGTCCGTCAATAGAACCAACAGTTGCACCCAAACCAGAAGTGGTTGTTGAGACACAAGCTGTGATTGAGCAGCCTGCCAAGACAGTTGAAGCACCAGCAGCTCCTGTGCAAAAAGTAATTGCGCAGGTTGTACAGACACGTTCTGTAGCCGAAGAATTGAAACCTGTAATCGTATCAAAGCCAGCTGTTCCTGAGGACCGAATAATAGAGCAAAACCCAGTTGCTCACATCGAAACCGTTTCTGTAAATACTCGAGAACTTGCCAACCTTTCATACTTAGATATTCTTCCTGAAGATGATAAGAAAACGAAAGAAAAAAAAGAAAAAGTAGAAGCAGAGCAACGAGAGCGAGTAGCGCAAGCATATTTGAGAGCTGGAATTGTCCCAAATATCAAAGAGGCTCAGTTAAAAGTTGATAGGTTCTTACAGACATCTCCAGACCAACTCGCAACTGGCCGAATTGTAGAGCAAATAACAACTGGAAAAGTGGAAATGCAGCCGATAAAAACAGAGCCTGAATTGATGACGAAGCCTGAAGTAAAAGTTCAGCCAGGTATTGTAACAGAAGCGCAAGTTGCGCCTCGTATGCAGATCGTGACTCAAACAAATACAGAAATGATAGCTGTCTCACAGACCAATGTTGAAGCAATTGCGTCTACGCAAACAAGTGCAAAAATTGATGCTCAAGTTGACGTTAAACCAAAAGTTGAAGCAAAATCTGCGGCTGCAATGAAAGCAAAACTCATCGCAAAAGAAGATAAAAAGAATAAAAAACCTGAAATCAAGGTAGACCAAAGGGCATTAAAAAATCGTTTGCATGAATGGGGAAATGCGATCCGACAAATATTCCCAGTATGGGATATTGAATTTAAAGCTCCATTGCGAGAAGTTGCAGCCAAGATGGTTGGTCCAGACAAAGATACAAATAGTGGTCTCATCTATCAATTAGGCAAAAAAGTTGATGGATCAAATAGTCCTACAAGTGCAGGGGAAGATTGGAGAACTCCACTGATAACGAGTGAGGCAGAAGTTACTGCAGCGCAAGCATATCTAACTGGCGTAATAGAAATATATAATAAGATGCCTGTAGTCGCCAAAGAGGACGGATTAACTGCTACGAAAAGAGAAGTTGATAGAGTACTTGCTGGTGATACTGATGATAAGCTTGCGGCTTAACCTTCACCAATAATTTCTGAAACTTCAAGATAGGTCTTGCCATTTTCCGTCTTCATAACACCTTTGACTTTCGCGAATCCTTCTTCGACATCAGGTTTTGCGTAATGTGCTTCCAATGCCCCATTGTCGTCCGTTAATGTGAGCCATACACCAGATGCATCACCCGGTAACTTCTTCTTCACATAGCAATCTCGTTCTACAGTTTCTCCATCCGCAGGGGTTGGTCGCGCAGGATCTACAGGAGGTGTTGCAGCAACTGGAATTTCAGTTGAAGCAGCGATAGCTGAAGGATCAGCAGCTGGTTCTGCTGGCGGAGGTGTTGTTTCTGTTGGCGTTGCGACTGACTCCACAGGGATTTCTGTAGAGGCTGCCACCGCATTTGGATCAGACTGGGTTTCCTCTGTTGCTGCTGTTGCGTCTGCCGTAGGGGGTCCTGCAACAGTTGTCGGATCTGCTTGAGCTGCGCCATCTGCTGGAGGTGTATTTGGATCGACTGGAGCATTTGGATCTGCTGGTTGTGCTGGTGGTGTTGGTCCGACAGGAGATTTGTGTAACAATGCCAGAATAGTATTTCGGAATTTTTCATTTTTCTTAAAGAGAATAAAGAGTATTGCTCCAACGATTAAGAGAAAAATAAAGAAGAGGATTCCGCCGAGAACATTACCACTCGATTTTGTTTGTACAGTTTGTTGAGGTGCTTTCGTAGGTGAGACTTTCTCTTTAACTGCAGTTGGTGTAATACTTGTTAATCTTGATACCCGTTGTGGACCTGAAGTTGGAGCTACAGATACCTTTGGAATTGATTGGCCTTGTTTCAAAAGTTCCTGGAATGAACGTAAAAGTAAATTATAATCGACACCATCAATAACACCATTGTCATCGAAATCACCATAATTATTTCCTATACAAAATGATGATGAGTTGCGTTCTCCAAAACAATTAACAAACGCATTATAGTCACTGATATCTACGACATTATCTCCTTCCTTCGGTAGCGTATCTCCCATAAACACTGTCTGTGTTGGTACTCGACGGATCTTCGCTGATTTTGTGATTTCAAATAATTGTCCTCCGATATTTGTCGGGCTTTCCTTAATAATAGTGCGGAGGGATTCATCGGTGCGGAAAACAATTTGATATCTTCCATCTTTCACATCTGTTCCAAAATCTAATCCTTTGACTAGATAACTTGTATATGTCGGACTCAGAGTATTGGTATCAAATTGTGCTGTCGTCTTCAGTGTATAGAGTGGCTTCACTGAATTATTGAGAGAATTACTATCCGGTGAATAAAGGAATACAGTTACATTTCTCTCCAAACGCTTTGGTGCCATTACTGCACTATCACTCCCAATACCTGGAATTCTGAAAGTAAGATCAATAGTTCCTCCTTTTGGCTTCGGTGCTTTTGTAGGCGAGATTTTTGCTGATGGAGTTGCATCTAATTCATCTTCGGTAGTTCTTGGTCCAAGACTTTCTTCAAGGGTTGTCGCAGGCTTACTAGCTGCTTGGGTTGAAAAATGAAAAGCGTATGCAAGCGCAGCATTTGCAATGATAAGAATTGCCCAGATATGGACACCATATTGCGTTACTATTTTTATGATCTGTTTTTTACTCTCTTTCTTTACCATGCTGATTTATGTATTAATTTCCAGGTTGCTGACTAAAGCTTCGAAGGAATAAGTTGTAGTCTTTAACATCTGTTGTTGAATCGTCATTGAAATCAATAACCGTTGCAGTATCACATTTCTTATTCTGGAAGCATGGAAGCACTTCATTGTAATCTGCAAGGTTAAGTACATTGTCTCTATTCATATCTCCTGGATAGAGCATTACAGCAGGGATTTCATTGACTCGATCGATCATAATAGTCTGGAATTCTGGTCGAGCTAAAGTCTGAAGAGAATTATCTGTCGATAATTTAACCAAATATACTCCTTGTGTAAGTTTGCCCAGTCGTATAATGCCACTAAAGTAGTCTTGTCCGTCGTATGTTAAGAATGCATTTCCTGTAGTAACAGGTGCCTCACCCAATCCATATATTGCTGCTGAAACCTTTCTCGTCAAATTCTTCGGAGTGACATTTCCATCTCTTCCAATACCACTGATCTTTACTCGCACGGATAATTGGACATCAACACCTTCTGGTCCAAGTGTTGGGGTCGGAAGTTTTCCATTTGATGAACCCTTTGTCGGAGTAATCATGTCTGAAGGCATTGGAGACAGAGCCGATGTCACCGCTATTGTCGGATTTGTCCCTGAAGTGGGATTGATTGTTGTCGTAGGATTTGTATTAAATGTACCTCCAACATCGAGTGTCCAATATGCTACACCTGTTGTATCAAGTTCCATGGCAATTGCTCCTTGTGTATAGCTTGCGCTTAACATTATTTGATTATGTGGAGGAGAAGTTTTCCAAGCATCCAATATTGACTGTGCTGTTGCATCTCCGTTCGCAATATTTTCCCCATAACTTGTTGACAATGGAAAACCACAATCAGGGAGTCTTGTTTCAGGAAGCCTTCCTAACGAATCAGTGTGGCTTAAGTTTCTTGTCCTAGACATATCTGCACTAAGCCAAGCTGCTGGTCGTCTCAATGCTGGACTCCAACTCAATACTGGTAATCCATTTTGTGTTCGATAGGCATTGATGAGATCGAAAAGAGCTTGCTCTTGTGGCTTTGTTTGTAATTGTGTTTCGTCCACTGTACAGTCTCCAGCTGCGAGACTTCTTTGATCTTGACGAATTTGTGTTTGATTAAGCGTCAGGATTAATCCGCCCATAAGAATAAAAAGAGAGAAAAAGAGTATGAGTATATGTTTCTTTCCAATTCGTTTATGATGCATGTGAATTTTCTCCATTAATCCGTAATTTTATAGTATATGTTTTATAGAAGAGAAGCAAGATAACTGTGAGTTTAGGCTGAGTTTGGAGAGGAAATAAGAAAAAGTGGATGTTTGAGGCGGAATTTGGTAAAATAAGTTCTGTTCCAACTGGGCCTCTAGCTCAACGGTAGAGCAGTACCCTCTTAAGGTATTGGTTTGGGGTTCGAATCCCCAGGGGCTCACTAATCCTATAGTGTTCAGTATTGACTATGCTGCTATCCTTGATTAGCTTGCTGGTACTTGCTAAAATTTCTCTCGATTCTGACATATTCTATTTTACATCCCGTAAGTAATAGCCCCGTAGAACGTAAATTATTCGTAAATATTGCGGAGTCCTTTAGATTAAATTGCGGTTTCTGAGGCTATTTCGATATGACTATGTGCCTATCTTGAAGAATGAACTTGGTTTTAATAAATGTGAGGATTTCTTGTCTTTCTTCTGAAGTTCCAATTGTTAGAATATGTTTAAGATAATTCTTCATCATTATTTGTCTTTCTTCATTATCTACCCTTGGTCTTAATTCTTGTAAATTTCCAGTTAAATATTCCATATTTAGAACTTCTAATTTGAGCCTATGATATCTTTCAATATCTTCCTGAATTTTTCTTGTCATTCCTGAAAGATTAAAGCTAATCTGATCAATATTAAAGATAAGTTGTCTGATAAGTTCTTCTTCAGTTAGGTAGGGTTCATCACACTCATAATCAACTGATCTGGCGCAATGATAATAAACGTGTTTTGTATATCCTCCCAATTTTAATTTCTTTTGCTTTACTTCAGCTGTGATGCCTCCATTGCATCCTCCGCAAATAAAGATCTTTTTGAAAGGAAAAATGTTTTTTCTCCATGTTTTTGGTGGTACTTGCAGTTGGATTTGTACTTTATCGAATAATTCTTTTGTAATCAGTGGTTCATGTTTCCCTTCATACCATGTGCCACTATTTACAAGGTATTCAAATTTGCCGTAATAGAAGGAGTTTTTGAGGATGGTATAGATATTGCCAAGTGCAAGCTTTTTACCTGTTCTGGTCTCAAAGCCAATTCTATCAAGCCACCGTTTAACTGTTCTTCCACTTTGTCCTTGATTTGCAACTTTATCAAATATCTGTTTGACAATAAACGCTCGCTCAGGATCAATAATAATAAGCTGAGGGTTTGATTTATCAAGTTGACTTAGATATCCTAGAGGAGGTACTGTCGGTCGCCAACCCATACTACATCTTGCTCGCATGCCTCTTTTTACATTGATGCCCCGATTATCGTTCTCTAGCTTTGCTTGAGAACAAAGGATCATCAACAAAAACTTCTCATTTGGGTTATTTGAGAATGACTGTGAGAATGTTCGTATCTGATGGAGTTTTTCTTGATCCATCATGTCGACAAGCATACCCAAATCTCCTGCGTTACGACTTAGTCGATCAGGTGCCCAAGTCAGAATACCGCTAAATTCACCGCTTCGAATGTCTTCGAGGAGCTTGGCAAAGACAGGGCGGTTTCCAGATGCTTTAGCAGAATGTTTCTCAGTTCGTACTTCTTTAATGAAAAGATTGTCTCTGATAGCCAAATCAGTCATTTCTTTAATCTGAGAGTCGATTGACATGGCTTGACGCTCGTCATCCTCTGTTGATTTTCGTGCATACAAGCAATACTCAACAGGACTCATTTTTTTCCTTTCGTGGGAATAGGGAGTGGAGTCTATTTACTGCTGTATTCAATTCAATAATATACTTCAATTCCCTTGTGGATGTATAGAACTTCAATACTAACGCACATAGTTCAAGCATATTGACTGTTTCTTCGATCTTTTCTTCTGGTAATTCTTTATTCATCAGGTACAAGGTACCGCAAAGCTTTCCAGAAGTCTAGCCTCAAAGTGCAAATGAAATCATGACCAGTAGCCTGAGTTATTTTTTTAACTTATCGTTTTGGATGTAAAGTAGTTGTTAGTAATACAAATGTAAAAAATGTCCCTGCTGCCATTCCAGCCATCGCAATTCCTATAAATAGCCATATCCGCTTTTCTAACTCTTGCGGTAGAAAATAAGAAGTCGGTTCTCTAACAAAAATTTGTAATCCCGCACTTTCTGCATCCTCATTGTCACCCCAAACATATTCAATATCATAAACTCCCTCTTTCTGAAATGTATAGGAAATCCCAACGCTCCCGCTGGCATCTGTAACTCCCTCTTCTTCATGAATGATCTTACTACCAACTACTGATTCTTTACCAACAAACTGATCAGATGTTGTTTCTTTAATAATTAGCTTACCTTTTACCCCTTCAGCTGGTTTACGGGTTACAGTTTCTAAATCGAATGAGATTTGCTCATTCTCATCTACAAAAGGTGATAGGGGGTATTGTTCGATACTAACCCAGTATTTTCCAATTAATTGACTCTGTCCATCATGAGCAAACGCGTTCGGGGGTATAACAAAAAATAGTAAGAGAATAATAGAAGCTACTAATTTTATTATATTTGGTTTTTTACTCATTTTTTGGGTCGCATGCAACAAGTTCTGTTTCAATAGTGGCATGCTCTATAGAAAATTTATTCTTAAGTTTTTCCTTAATTTCTTTCACAATTCGGCTGCTTTTCTCTACATCACAATCCTCGATTACAATATGACAACTTAAAGCAGCGTGTCTTGAGGAGATTGCCCAAACATGTAAATCATCTGCACCTTTAACATGTCGTGCATTCAGTATAGTTTCTTTTACCTTTGAAACATTGACTCCTTCTGGAACTCCTTCTAACAGTACATGTGTTGCGTCTCGTACAACACCCCAGCTGCTTCTAAGGAGTAGTATCCCAATAAGTATACTTATCAATGAATCAAAGTATGGCTGCTTAGTTATAATTATAAGAATACCAGCAATAACAGCACCAACAGAAGCTAATGCATCAAAGAGCATATTGGTATAAGCACTTCGTATATTAAGATCATCTCGATCATGTCTGAATAAAGAAGCTACACTAAAGTTAATAACCACACCAACGACAGCAACAATGACTACCAAACCTCCTGCAACGGGTTGAGGATTCTGTAGACGCTCGTATGCTTCATAAAAGATATAAAACGCCAACAAGAATAAGATTAGACCATTAAGAAGCGCAGCTAATATTGTTGATCTGCCATATCCATAGGTATGCTCAATGTTTGCACTCCGTTTTGCAATCTTTTGTGCAATAAATGTGATAATAAGACTAAGTGAATCTGTTAAATTATGTCCAGCATCAGATATTAAAGCCAAACTGCCTGACAGGACTCCAATAATAAATTCAAACAGGGTAAAACTGGCATTTAAGAACATACCTAGCTTTAATTTGTTATCTAGATTGCTTGGAGCTTCATGCCGACCACTCATCTTCTATGTCAATCCTCCTCACCTTTGTAAGATTCATAGCCTTCATGATAAAGAATAACTACAAAAATAAGTCCTACAATAGGATCAAGCCACCAAATGCCGAACAAATAATTTAAACTTAATCCTATGAGAAGTGCTGCAGACATAAGCACACATACCAACGTCTGTTTTGAATCAGCAACTAAACTTTTTGATTTCAGTTGCTTGCCCGTTTGATATTTAAAATAGGTTAATGTCGGCATAATAATAAGCGACAGTACTGCAATTACAATGCCAATTAGGCTCGGCTCAGGTGCCTCTTGAAGAAATAAATCTTTGACTGATTCATATAAAACAAACGATCCTAAGATGAAAAATGTAAAGGCTACAAGTTTCTGCGCATTTCTTTCAATTTTCTCCTCATGCTCTTTGTTTTCTATATGTTTGCTAAATCTCCAAATCATTACACTTCCAGATAGAGATTCAATAAAGCTATCAGAGCCAAATCCAATCAAAGCAGTACTTCCAGTCATTAAACCTATTCCAATGGAGACTAGTCCTTCTACTATATTATATCCAACAGTAAAGTAAGATAAGAAAAGTGCCTTTCTACGCAGTGTATGATTCATTATTTTATTGTATCGATTTTGAGATGTTTTGTATATTGGATTTTAATTGCGCAATTTCTCTTCTATTTTTTGTTTAAATTCATCATAAGGAAGTCCTCCAACTTGCATCTCGCCATTTATGAAAAATGTGGGTGTAGCATTTACGCCGATTGCAATGCCTTCTTCCTTGTCTTTGTTTATTTTAGTAGTAAATTTATTACTTTCTAATGACGCTCTCACTTTATCAATATCAAGATTCAATTCTTGAGCATATTTAAGAAAAAGTTCTGTTTGTGGTTCTTTTTTCTCTCCCCATTCCTGTTGTGATTCAAGAAGTTTATTATGCATTTCCCAGTATTTGCCTTGCTCACCAGCAGCTTCTACTATGTTAGCTGCAAGTACGGAATTATTATGATTTGGGAAATTTCGAACGACAAAATTCACTTTACCCTTATATTCTTCTAAAATTTGCTTAACAATTGGATGAGCAGCACCACAAGCTTCACATTCGTAATCAATAAATTCAACGATTGTTACTTTAGCATTTGGTACGGTAATCTTTTGACTATCTTCCTTTGCAAGACTTTTTTGTTGTTCACTTGTAAGAATCACCTTTTCTTCAGTGGTAGTATTTCGAGAAGACACGCCGCCAAGTAACAACGCTGCTCCAATAACCATAACAATTGTTACGATACTTACTCCTATTAATATTTTTGCTTCACCTGACATATTGCTTAATTTGAACCACAGTTCTCGCTCATTTTTTCAGCTTTCACTATTTCGTCTTTTTTAACAGCTTTACTAAGAAGACCATCTGATTCAGCAGGCTGCTCTCCAACAAATATCACAGTACTATCATATGGTTTAATACGAACATCCAAAATATTATTCACCTGTTCGCCATTAACGTAACCTTTAATATCACCTTTTGAAACAATATCATACTTCATATTTTGGAATAGATCTTTCCATTTGCCCCCTGTTAAATGTGCATGAGCAACATTGCCTATATTGTCATGTAGATGTGCTTTTTCCATTTGGATTTCTTCAGGTGATTCATGTTCATTTGAGTTTTCTTTAAGAGCGCATGGGGTGGTATTCATATATTTTTCATCTGAAAAGTCCTGCAATTTTCCATTAACATACACTTGGATGCCAGCATGGAAATGAGTCTTTTCAGGCTTGTTATACATTTTATTGAGGACAAAACCAATGACAATAATATCTGTAAGTAAAAAGGCAATAATAAGTGCGTAAATCACTTTTCTTTTCATCGTATTTTGCTATAAGGTGTAATATTAATTATTTCAGCATCATATGCAGTGTCCAAACTCTTAATAATAGAAACTAATTGCTTTGCTGATACTTTTTCTCCATCGAATATAACTTCTGTTTGCTGCTTGGCATAGTTTGTCTTCGATTCTTTAACTCCCTCATTATCCTCAAGTTCTCCGTCTATATTAAAGGCGCAACTTGTACAGTGCATTCCGTATATCTTTAGTTTGACTGTTTGCATAATAATTAAATGACGTTTATCGTTCCACGATACATTCCCATGCTACACATAAAGGTGAGTGGTCCCGGCTCGTTTGGCGCTGTAAAGGTGATTGTATCCGAAGTTCCAATTGGAACAACTTTTTGGATATTATATTTGGGCAATGTAAATGCTTGTGTACATCCACCTCCACCAGTGTTTTTTATGTTAAGTGTAACCTGCGATCCTGCTTTCACGGTTATATTATCTGGGTTGTAGCCTGTCTCCTCAATTGTAATTGTTGCTTGATTAACTGGACGTGCTTTTGCATTACTTGGATTAGTATTACTGGCATAAGCTGAAGAGCTTTCGCAGTAACTCACTGCGCAAAAGAAACCTTTACCTATACTTTCAAGTGTCACCTTACTTCCAGTAAGTGCAAGGACATTATTAAGGTTAAATATAGCAAGAAGAATGAGTGTAAATGCAGCAACTTTAGTAAATTTTTGTTGCATACTTTCTCCGAGACGTGTTGCCAAATAACCAAGCGTAAAAAACAATGGAGATGTTCCTAATACAAATGCAAACAAAATTGCAGCGCCTGAAAATGGATTGCCAGATGCTATTGCAAGAGCCATCATTGCTTGTGTAGTTCCGCATGGAATAAATACGGTAAATGCGCCTAAAATTGCTGGAGCTAAAACACTTTTGCTTTTTGATTCTTTTCTCACGAGTCTCGTCAAGAAGCGAGGTGGTTGTACAATAAAGTAACGGAAGATTGGGTGTACATTAAGTAAATTTAATGCTGTGCCGAGCATAAAAATACCAACGCCAAATTGTAATAGTATATTAGCAGTAAGTGACAATTGGAATAGAGAACCAAAACCTCCTAGTAAAAACCCTAATAATGTATATGCACCAAGTTTAGCAACTAAAAACGAAAGTATGGGAAGCGCATTACCAGTTCCCTTAGTCTTTTCTTGTAGCTCTTGCTCATGCCTTTGTGCAAGGGTAGTTGCAAGTAATCCGCCTTGCACAGCAAGACAGGTAAGTGCTCCAGCAAAAAGACCTGTAAAAAATATTGTTATTAAATCCATATTATTCGATATTTAATTTGTCTATAATATTCTTTGGGTATACATTGATAACCCCAATAAAAGTATGAGTATTACTAAGTGACTTTCTTCAAGTTGCCATATATAAATACCTACGACTTATTGTAGTAGATTAATTTCGTTTTATCAACTCAAAACAATTTATAATACTATAATTCTTGTTGGGCATAGACAACTAACCTTTCCGCGTAGGTATTTGACTTTTCATTCCATGAACCTTGACAAGTAATGAGATTAAGCATAGGTCTCTCAGAATCACCAAAGACTTCTCCTAAAGGGAAATTATCATAAGGATACTTAGCCATTTTAACTACAAAAAAGGTTCGTTTCTCTC
Organism: uncultured Gammaproteobacteria bacterium; assembly: GCA_965230895.1. Taxonomy (GTDB): domain Bacteria; phylum Patescibacteriota; class Microgenomatia; order Levybacterales; family UBA12049; genus JACDET01. The sequence continues at coordinate 567,318 of OZ246394.1, read as the reverse complement.
CTTTATCATCAGTTACTATTATTTTATCTCCCTCTTTAAGTTTATTTAATTTCCAGAAAACGGCGGGTGACCCGTCTTTTTTATCGTAGTGTCCTGCGAGCACTGCGTTGCCATCCTTTCCTGGCAGGAAACCTGGTTCATACCATGCAATTTCATCTGCATCTTTTGGTACATCCATTCTGCCGTTCTCGTCATTACCAACGGCTTCAATCTTGGCATCAACATCAATTTTAGGTATTTGTATCTTTAATGGTATACCTGGTTCAGATTGTTTATTTGAAGTAACAGTTTGCTTTTCTTTTGTTTGAGCTGAAAGCACTGTTTGTTTTTGTTCGATGTTACTTGTATTTTTTTTTGATAAATAATTTCCAAAGCCAATTCCTACAGATATACCAATGATAACTATTGTTACTATTAACTTATTTTTCATATTCTTCTTTTCTGAGCATGATGCGCTAATAGTCATTAACGCACCATGCCCTTATATTTTGTTAAAGCCAATTTATTCAGCTTTACCCGTTGCTGGTGCTGAACTAGGCATAGCCACACTGTTTGTAGGCGATACAGTTGTCGTGTTGCTTGTTGTTGGTGCTGCTGTTTGTGCAAATGTCATTGTTGCCGCAGCCATTGCTGATACTGCAAATACTCCTGTTGCTATCGTTAGTTTTTTAAACATATTATCACCTCCTTTCAAAATATATATTTCGTTATCAATCACTTACGCTTGGTAAATAAATTTGAGCTATTGAAGCTGTTGATCAATAGCAGTTTTGAACGAACTAAATGGCTGCGCACCGATAAGTGGTGTGCCGCTAATTATATTGTCTGGTGAAGACTTACCTATAAAAAATGATGGTGTTCCTGATGCTCCAGCTTTCCCAGCATCTGCTAGATCCTTCTCTATTTCTGCTTTATATTTGTCAGCATCGAGACATGTCTGCAATTCATCTCCATTGAGCCCTAAATCATTTGCAATAACTGAGAGTTGATTAAGTGCTAGACCAGTACCATTTGAAGTTGTCCTTTTAAATATTTCATCGTGATATTTGAAATATCCTTCATCTCCACCCTGTTCTCTTGCGCATTCTGCTGCTTCAGCTTCTTTTGGGGCATTTTGGTGAAAGCTCAGTGGTAAATCTCTTACGACATACTTTACTTTCCCGCTATCAATATACTCTTTTTTTATTTGAGCGAATGTCTCATCAAAATACTTTTTACAGAAAGGACATTCATAATCCGTAAAATCGATTATGGTAACTTTTGCATTTTTATCTCCTATGACTGGATCATCATCAATTGATACTTTCTTTGGACTTAAGTCTTCAGTAGGAATAGCTTGAGGAGCTTGTGCGTTATCTAAAGAAGGGTTGTTCGCTGTTAGACTATTCACTCCAGATTTTTGAACATTTTCTAAATACAAAACTTTATTTGTTAACATTCCAAGTAGGAATGCAAAAATAATTAAAACAATAACGAGATATCCATTGGTAGAGCGAGGTAGTGCAAATTTAGGTATCGCTATATTTACATAGCCTGAAGATTTCTTTTCTTCTGATTTTGTATTTTGATCCTTTATGGGTTGAATATTTTTCTGCATATCCTACTACATAGTGTAGTAGGATATGATGACTGATGTCAAGAGTAAAATTGCTACAGGCTAATCTTTAACAGGAGAATACATATGTGAAGCCTTCTGTGTTGATCGGTCTTTACTGCTTGATGTTGCAGGAATCGCTTTTAAATTTTTCTCGCTTTTACATGAGTTCATACATGCCCCATCTGTACAGAACATAACAACGTCGTGGTTTACATGGTGAATTTCTTCTGCGTATATGGGACTTATCATAATAGTTCCAAGAAGAAATGTAGAAAGTAGCGTTATTGCTAAATGTTTTATTCTATATTGTCTACGATTATAACGTTTATCCAGTAACGAATATATTCTTGGCTCAAGAGTGTCATGGTCAGCAATTGCTGCAATCTCTACACGCTTTATGGAGGGAAATTTAAGAAGCTTTCTAAGTGCTGAAATAAGAGGGTATTGGCTACCAATTTTGTTGATTGCAAATGAGTCTGCTTGTATTTCTCTTTCTATACGATATTTCTTAATAAAATCTCCAAGTAAAGGGAAGAATGGAAGAAGCGAATACGCAACAGATGCAATAATCATTGTAAATGTATCGTGATTTTCCAGATGATACTGCTCATGTCGTAGTACTACTTCAAGTTCTTTTCGATTTAATTTTGCAATTAGACCTGTCGAGATATAGATTTTTGGATTTTTTACACCAAGACAATAAGCAAAGGGTTTTTCTGAGTGGATAATCATTGTGTTTTTTTCTAGCCCTAGACATTTCAATAATGAAAGTAATTTTTTACTAATGATTTTTTTGCCATGTAATTTCCGTCGCAGTAAGGTTACTTTAGTACTTAAAGTAAAGAATTTAATGAGTGAGATAGCAACGAGTAAAAAAAGCAGGACAAGCGGGATAATGCTTAAAAAATAGGGAATAGGAGCTGTATACGTTGTAATAAGTGATTGACAATAATAGACTGCATGATCCAAAAGTGGAGAAAGTTTCTGAGCGATAGCAAATAAAAGGCCGCTTGCTGCAAAGACTAGTCCAGAAAATAAAACAAGGTTTTTATTTATGTTTATCATACTGTTCAAGCATGTCTAAAAAATATTGTCGTTTCTTTTCTGGCAAGTTGTCTACGCTTTCAGCAAAAGAAGCGATAGCAGTATCTCCATAAGAATTTATAAATTTCTTTAAAAATGTTTGTGCAATACTTTTACTGTATTTTTCTTTTGTAACTTTTGGTGAGTATAAGTATCCGTTTTTATCTTCCTTTCTAGTGAGTAAACCTTTATCAAATAGACGCTGCATTATTGTTGCTACTGTTGTATAGGCAAGTTTCTTATCTTTTTCAAGTATTTTCAATACATATCTCCCAGAACAACTCTTATGCTCCCAGAGTATATCCATGATTTTCTGTTCTAATTCTCCCAGGGTAGCTGATTTCATTGTCCATATAATAACAGACATGTTATAAGTTTTACAATAACGCCAGAAAGTTATTTATCATTCTAAATACTTGTTTAATGCGTTGACCAATTAATCGATTTTACTAATGCATCATTAGCTTTCATTTTAGAGATTAATTTATCATTTTTAGTTGATATTACGAAGATATTACTTCCTGCAGAATTTCTGGTATATAAACTTTCAGTATCTTCCGATAAGGCCATTTCATGAGGTAAACTTTCAGGTGGAAGTTGTATCATTTGTTCAACTGTATAATTTGAAGTATTAATTTTATAAATAGCATTTCCTTTTTCAGCTGCTATGTAAGTATACTTATTATCTGGAGTAAAGACGAGATCACTCAGATGTATATTATTTCCCATTTGTAATCTTTTTTTAACAGTATTTGTACTGAGATCAATTACTAGTACTTGGTCGCTTGTCATCATCAGATGCAAGTGTTCTTTCGCATTTTTATGAAGTGCGCTTAACTGATCCTGAGAGGCACTTGCTGTTACCCAAACATATTTTTTACTTGGTGTCATTTGAATGTCATGAGGGGAAAGTTCTACTGTAATGTTTTCCTCCGTAGAGGAAAGACTAATTGAAGTAATTTCTTTATTTGTATTTGCATCCTCAACGATAATTCGACTTTTTCCTGTCTTGAAAATATACTTTTCTGAATTTGATTCTAGCGTATACGAGAATATAAATAATGAGATTGAACCAATAACAATACAGATCACAAAAATAAATCCAATTAATATTTTTTTCTTTTGCATAAGAGATGAGGTTCTAGTCAAATTTTTACTTGCTTTAAAAGTAACGAATTTGCAACTACAGATATTGAACTACTAGCCATAGCAACTGAAGCGAAAATAGGGTTAAGGAGTGGTCCTCCAAATGGGAAGAGAATACCCATAGCAACCGGAATCAGCACTATATTATAACCAAATGCCCAAAAGAGATTTAGTTTTATTGTCCGCATTGTCTTTTTTGATAGATCAAATGCTGATGCTACACTTCGTAAATCTTTATTGATTAAAGTTATATCAGCCGCTTCAATAGCAATATCTGTTCCTGTCCCCATAGCAATTCCAATATCGGCTGCTGCAATAGCGGGTGCATCATTGATACCATCTCCCACCATTGCTACTTGTTTGCCTTCAGCTTGTAGTTTACGCACCTCAGCTTCTTTCTGGTCTGGTAGAACTTCTGCTAATACTTTCTTAATCCCAAGTTGTGAAGCAATAGCTTTTGCTGCACGTTCATTGTCTCCAGTAATCATAATAACTTCAATTCCTCGTTTTGTAAGCTGAGCAACTCCTTCTACGGCAGTTTCTTTAATAGTATCTGCAACCGCAACGAGTCCAAGAAGTTTTCCTTCAGTTGCAAGAATCATAACCGTTTTGCCTTCATTCTCAAGATCTTCAATTTGTTTTGAGACATTCTTGTAGACAATTTTTTCTCTATCCATTAATCGTCTATTCCCAAAGAATACTTTCCTCTTTCCAACTATTCCTTCTACACCATGTCCTGCAATTGCATTAAATTTTGTAACACTGGCAACTTTTACTTTCTGTATTTCAGCACATTTTACAATTGCCTCAGCTAGTGAATGCTCTGATCCTTTTTCGATTGAAGCTGCAAGTTGTATAATCTCTTCTTTTTTTGTCTTACTGACGGGAATAACATCAGTTACTTCTGGTTTACCTTTTGTAAGTGTCCCTGTTTTATCAAATATAATTGCATTAATCTTGTTGGCAATTTCCAAACTTGATGCTTCTTTAAACAGTATCCCATGTTCAGCACCTTTTCCTGTTCCAACCATAATTGCTGTTGGAGTAGCCAGACCCATTGCGCAAGGACATGCAATGATAAGAACAGCAACAGTATTAAGAAGAGCAAAAAGAAATGCAGGATTAGGTCCGAATATATACCATACGCCAAAGGTTAAGAACGCAAGCATTATTACGATTGGTACAAAGTATGATGAGACGACATCTGCAAGTTTTTGAATCGGTGCTTTACTGCCTTGCGCTTCTTCAACAAGTTTTATAATTTGCGCAAGCATAGTATCTGATCCGACTTTAATAGCTTTATAGGTAAATGAACCAGTTTTATTGATCGTTGCACCTATTACGGTATCTCCTTTAGCGACATCCACAGGTATACTTTCGCCTGTAACAACAGACTGATCAATACTTGATTCACCATCAATGACTGTTCCATCAACAGGAATTTTTTCTCCAGGTCTCACACGAAGCATGTCACCAATCAGCACTTGGTCAAATGGTACATCAAACTCTTTTCCATCACGTATAACTCGTGCTGTTTTTGCTTGTAATCCGATAAGTTTTTTAATTGCCTGGGATGTTCCTGATTTCGCTTGTGCTTCAAAGTATCTTCCTAAGAGAATAAGCCCAATGACGATCACAGAAACATCAAAGTACGCCATGTGATCAAGTCCCACGTTCATAACTACTTCAGGAAAGAATGTTACAAAGGCAGAATATGCAAAGGCAACAGTTGTTCCGAGCGCAACAAGCGTATCCATGTTTGCAGTACGATGTTTTAAAGCAGGAATTGTTGCTTTATAGAACTCATGACCTGCCCAAAATTGAATCGGTATAGCAAGTAGGAGTTGCGTGAAAGGATTTTGTAAGAGTGCTGGAGCTGTATTCATGAGACCTGGAAAACTTCCCCAAAGGAGTAATGCGCCAGAGGTTAAACTCGCTATAACTTTTACCTTGAGACTCGCTAGTACTTTTTTCTTCTCTTCTTCTCTCAATTCTTCGTTTTTCTCCTCAAGATCAAGTGTATAACCTGTCTTTGCAATTGAATCAGCAAGTTTTTCAGGAGTACAGTCTTTCTCATCATATGTAACAGTTGCTTTTGTTGTAGCTAAATTAACAACTGCATTTTTAACACCAGGTGTTTTCTTCAAAGCACGTTCTGTAACTCTGACACAAGATGCACAATGCATACCTTTTATTGGAAATGATTTTTTTATTTCTGTCATACAAACTTAACTAATTGAAAATAAAATAAGAAAAATGCGATTATATGAACGACTCCTGTAACAAGTCCGGGTACATATTTCTTTTCAGCTCCTGCCCATACAACATGTTGTACTCCGTTTGCGAACATTAAAGCAATAAAAAATAATAGTAAACTATCTCTCAATGGAAAATCTTGGATATAGATTACCAATCCCCATAAAAGAGTAAAACAAATTTCAAATATTAAAAACGTTTTGAATGAGAGTTTGGTTAAGTACCATCGTTTGTGAAATCCTGTTGTTAACTCTTCAATAGAGTGGAAAACCTGAATAGCAAATATTAAAAGTGCAAAACTATCTAGCTGAATCATATTACTTTACAATTATTTTCCCATGAAACATATTCATTCCACAGGCAAAACCAAATTCGCCTTTCTTTTTTGGTATAACCTCAACTGTTATTTTTTTATTTAGGGGTAAATATTTTCTAATACGAAAATCACCTAGAACGACTTCTTCCAAACAGCTTGATGGATCTTTTCTTGTGAATGAAATTCGTGTAGTTTTATTTACTGGTATTGCGATAGTATTAGGTGAGTATCCACCTTCGACTGTAATATCTACAGCATCTGTAACAGAAACAACCTCTTCTTTTTTCATCAGGAAAAACCAATAAGTAAAGCCCATTCCTACTAGTGTAAATAGTACTACTAAAATTTTATCAAGTTCCATAATTTTGTGTTATCTCCTTGGAAGAAGCGCAAGATATGCACCTCTCCTAAAAAGATTACTGGGTAAATCCCCATTCTTTTTGCCATTTTGTCATCATTTCAATCTCAGTTGTTTGAGCTTTAATGATATCGTCAGCCAAGTCTTTTATTTCTTGCCGATCTGAACTCGACTGTGCTGCTTTAGCCATATCAATAGCACCTTGATGATGTTCAATCATGCTTGAGATAAAAGCTTTATCAAACTCGTCACCTTTTTTACCTTCTAAACTATCCATCATGTCTGACATACTCATACTTCCATTGCTTCCTCCACCGTGCTGCATAGCGGTATTAGAAATTGGCTGACTAGCCATTTCTGTTTTATTAGCAGTAATTGCATAGGTTAAAAGCCCACCTACAACTAAACCAATTATTCCATAAATTATAGATTGTTTCATATATTCACCTCCTTTACTTTTAATTAACTGTTACTATTCCACCTAAACTTGCATTAATATGATCGTGATACATCCATTTGCCTTTTTTGTCAAAAACGTATCGATAAATACTTCCTTTTTTTGTTGGTTTGAATTGGTCAAACGTTGGTAAATCTGTATGTGAAGGATGTTGTGATGATGCCACCCACATATTGGCATTACTTTCGTTTACAAATTCAACCATGCTACCTTTTGTAACTTCAATCTTTTCTGGAATGAATCCTTTATCTGTATATTTCACTTTCACCATACTTTGCATACCTGCCATGCTATGTCCCATCATTTCTGAACCGTCACCTTCTGTAATTGTGGAAGCAATTGATTTTCCAGTTTTAATATAATTCGCTATCATCGTACCGTCTTCATTGAGAGAAGGTCGATCAAAATCGTTAAAGACACCGTCATTTGCATAGTCTTCGTATACCATGACAATAAGCTCTTTATTTACAATATCGACATTTCCTACAGGTATTGATATATTTTCATGTGTACCTTTATCTAAAGGTTTGCTAATTTCTATTACTTGACTTAACTTTTCTCCATCTATCTCTCGAAGAACGATATAACCTTTTTTAGATAACGTTGCACTATTTACCATTACTTTATCGGTAGGTGATTGTGGTGAAATGATAAGAGAATCTAAAGCATCTTTTTTCTTCGTTGAAATATTTTGCTTCGTATCTAAATTAGTATTGGATATTTGAGTTATCATAAAACCGCCAAATAGTATAATTGTAAGTACAGTGACAGCAACTGCCCATTTTAAAATCATAACTAAGCCCTTTTTTTAAACACTTGCATCACTTCATTTATCGTTTCTTCTTTATTTCCTTTATTAATAGCATCTGCGACACAAGTCTTTAAGTGGTTCTCAAGAATAACATTTCCAGTTTCTTTTAATCCGCTTTGAACTGCCTGAAGTTGGTGCATCGTATCGATACAATATGCGTCTGATTCCACCATAGAAATAACCTTGTCTAGGTGTCCTCTTGCTATCTTTAATCTATGAGCTATGCGTTCTTGTTGATCTTTCGGTTGGTAAGCCATATATCCCCCCAGCAGGGATATACTACTACAATGTGTAGATGATTGTCAATATGTTTAATGGTTATATATGAGATGCTTTCTGAATTAACAAAAAACATTTCGGAGGATAGACACTCTGACCCGAAATGTTTTTAAAAGATACTGATTATTTCACAACTTCACAGTCACTCATATCAATAACACCAATTGTTTGGCTTCCAATAATTCCTTTGACTGTAACTGTTTCACCATTTTTGAGTGATAAAAGCTGTTGCTTGTCATTCACACGACAACTTATCTGTGCTGTCGAAAATTGCTTGGATGCAACATTTGAGAATGAAAGTCCTGTATCCGTTATATTTGAAATGGTAGCACTAAATTGTACAAGCTTATCTTTCCATTTCGCTTCCGCTGCAACTTGATTACTATCAAAATCATCAGCAAGTTGTTGTGCTGTTATTTCTGTGGGTGTTTGTTGTTTTTCCTGAGCTGTTCCAGACGATTGCGTACTTGTACTAGATTTGTCACCACCACTAAAAGCAGCAATAAAAATGATAATAATAATCGCTATTCCGCCCCATTTAAGAAATTTCTTCATACAATCACCTCCTTTCGAACCTCTACCACAATGATAAGCGAAACTTAGAGTAAAAGCAAGTAGTATTTGAGGCTAAATGCTAAGTCTTACTAAGTGGATATGTTGCAGTTATAGACTGATAATTGAGGCATGAGAAAGAATGCAAAGTTACCGAAAACTCTTGGCAAAAGGATACAAAAGCTAAGAAAAACGACGGGATTAACGCAAGAAGAAGTAGCCGAAAAAATTGGAATTAGTAGAGCATATATGGGATATATCGAGCAAGGGAGGTATTCTGCCTCTATAGAAGTATTAGAAAAGATTGCTAAAGTCCTTAAAGTTAAAATGGCCGACCTTTTCTAATTTTACCAGTCTCCTGAAAGTGGATGTCTTCCCTGAGTATAAAAATCTCCCATGTCGAAGAAATAAGCCATTGGTGCAGGATTATTATCTTCTTCAATGATTTTCAGTAACAGTATGGCGAATGCATCTGCTAAGTCATCATGTTTTTCAATGCCAAAGCCCACTAGCTGTTGAATGAGTTCTTCTGCTCCATGGTGGGGGAAAAGCACCTTTCCTTGTTGAATAAGGTGCGTTACTAATGCAAGCCTTGTTCTTTTATCTTGTCCCCCTGGTTTAACTCCTTCCGCTGACACATTTCGTCCATTTTCTAAATATTGAATAAGGGACCTTTGATAGCCGACATCCTCAATAAATAATCTGCTTTGAAGTGCAGTTGCAAGGTTGACTGAAACTTCCACTGTTTCTGGGAACCCCATACGTTTATTGACTGGATTTGGCAATATATAAACACGAAGTTTTTCATTTTGAGCAAATACACTTGCAGTTACCATGGCTGTATAATCTGCTGACGCTTTCTGCGATATCGCAAGATCAACACCTGTTGCTGTGTATTCAAAATCGTTATCCGTTTCTGATGGGATACGATCATAGTACTGAATCCATTCAGGATGAATAACTCGATCTGCATCTGAAATAATTCTCAGAAGATATTCTCGGTGCCATGCAGAATCCGTACCTATCTTGGCTTTTTCTCTTTCAATATCCAGCATCGTTTTAAACTTATCAGGCCAAGCAATTTTATCTTCAATATTAAGAAGCGGATACGCAAAGAACTTTCCTTCCAGTCTCTGTTTTTCTATCCCTTCTCGAAGTCGCATTAAGAGACTATCTTCATGGAGTAAGTTACCAATGATCAAGATTTTCGTGTTCTGATCTCCGATTGGGAGAACTTCACCCGTCAGCCATTGAAACGTTTTATCTCGGCCTTCTCGTGTTTTGACACTATTCAAATCTTCTACGTCATCACAAATGACAAGATCAGGTCGGTGTTCTCCATGTCGCATCCCGCGAATACTTTGTTCTGTTGATGCGATGGTAATTCGTGCGCCAAACTTTGAAAGCACAAGTGTAGTCGAGCCCCATTCATCACTCAGTTCTTCAAATGGGCCAATATCTGCTTTTAATAGTTCGTTATTTTCAAGTTCATGCTTAATATTTGCCATATGCAGCTTTGCTTGTGCTTGTGTTTGGCTTAATATAAGGACAAATTTCTTTTGTTGGATACCAAGTATTGCCCAGATAACATATGAGAGCGTCATCATAGTAGACTTTCCTGATCCTCTGAAAGCAATCAGTACGGTTAAACGATTTCCCAAATCTTCCGTCATCTGAAACATTTCTTGATGAAAGGGTGCGAAAGGATATTTTATGTAATGACCAAGGTATATAGAGAAGAACCAATAGTGACTATTTTTCGCAAGCATCCGACGAACCGAGCGCTTTTTCTTAATTTGTTCGAGTTCATTATCAGTTAACTGCTGTATTATCACGACTGCTTGGCCTCCGTTTCCATTGTGTTATTTGGAAGAAGTGCGGCAAGTTTCAAAGCTTTTGTAACCAGAGCTTCTTGCTCTGGAGTTAACACTTCGTTATCCGCTTTCAGCCGAGCGGTTACTTCAACTTTGGTAGCATATGTTGGGTGATGGTGTTTCAGCCAAAAAATGATCGCAGTGAGGTTTTGATTTTTAATTGCTGACATAAACTGTGATTCAGCTATATCATTTACCAAACCACTACCTTCAACAAGAGCTTCATCCGCAAGTCGTGCAAATTCTTCATCCTCTTGCTTCCATCGGTAATATGTAGCTCGTGCAATGCCAACTTTCTCGCACACTACTTGGATAATCGGTGTCTTTTTAAGCAGATCTATCAGAAGTGTTTTTTCTTTTTGTTGTCTGTCTTGAATCGTTTTTGATGCTTTATTATCCATACTATCTCCTTTCCAATTTTCTAGCTTTTTGTCTCGTTACTTTTTCCCAGCGTTTAATAATGACCTCGCAATACTCAGGATCAAGTTCAATCATTAAGCATTTTCGTTTTGTCTGTTCACATGCGATAAGAGTTGTACCACTGCCTCCAAATGGGTCATACACCCATTCCTCAGTTCTAGAACTGTTGAGAATGAGATTCCGAATCAAGCTCAAAGGTTTCATTGTGGGATGAAGAGGGCTTTTATTTGGTTTAGGGCAAAACAGTACACTTTTATCCTGTGATTTCATAAATATATGTTTGCCAAACCAACCATAGGCAATCAATTCATGTTGCGGTAGGTAATTTAGCCGTCCCAGAACGGCATGATTCTTAATCCAAACAAGTAGCTGGGAAAACTTAAATCCAGCGTCTTTTAGACCTTCTCTCATCGCAAAAATCATTTTGTCGGAGTTGAAAAGATAATAACTGTTTTTCTCAGCAAGATAAGGCTTTACTATTTCTAGCCATACTTGTGTAAACTTCTTGTAGTCAGACTCACTCTGTTCATGATCATTGGCAATTACTTTTGACTTGCTGAGCTGATTGAAATCACCCTTATTTTCGACATAGCCAACCCCGTAAGGCATATCAGTCAGGATGAGGGAGATGCTTCGATCTCCAATAAGCCTTTTGACAACTTCTAGATCTAACGCATCTCCACAAGCTAAGTAATGGGAACCTAATACAAAAATGTCATTCGGTTGAATCTGCATAAATAGCCTCCTTTCCTGTTAATTCCTGATAGCGAGCAACAATGACATCACAAAACACAGGATCGATTTCGCATAAGAAAGCTCGGCGTTTGAGTTGTTCAGCGGCTACCAGTTGACTCCCTGAGCCGCCGAAGAGATCAAGGATAATATCACCCGGTTTTGAGCAGCGGCGAATTGCCTTTTCGTATAATGTAGGAGGTTTCTGGGTTGGGTGTTCGTAGTTCTGTCCTGCAACACGTTTTGCAAGCCAGATGTCAAAAATGTCCATAATATCGTCCGTTAAACGATTCCCCGTCCCAACTTCCTTGTTAAGTATCTCATTGAGATTATGGATGGGGGATAAATAGGGATTACCGACTGTGCCATATACACAAGGTTCATATGCTTTATTAAAGGCAATCTGTGGCGTCATATTGGCATTGTTTTTGATCCACAGGCAAACACGTTTTGTCCCTATTCCAAGCTCTGCATAAAGCTTTTGCAGTATCCATATATATGACTGATCGCAAAAGCAAAAGACATGGCAATCTGGTAATGCGTAGGCGAGTCCATTTTGTAATACTTTCTTGAGAAATGTCCAGTAGTCATCAGCTGACTTATTATCATTCACTTTTTTACTACCATAGTTTCCTTTTTCACCGACACCTTTGTTGTAGTTAAGATTTATGTTATATGGAGGGTCATAATTTAACATGCTGATCTTATGATTCTCAATGAGCCTTGCAACAACAGCAGGGTCTGTACTATCGCCACAAATGAGTCTGTGTTCACCAAGAGTAATAATGTCACCCAGCCTAGTTTTTGGCTCTTTTACATCTGCGATTGCTTTATCAATGTCAAATTCATCATCTTCAATTGATAGATTATTGTCCCAAATATTGGAGAGATCGCTATTATCAAAGCCAACGTCTAAAAGCAGGCCAATATCAAACGCTTTCAATAGCTCTAAGTCCCATTCTCCTGTATTGCGGTTGAGGCGAATGTTTAACTCTTGCTCCTTTTTAATATCAGGAATATTAACGTACACTACGGGTACTGTTTTAAAATCTAAATCTTTTGCAATCCTGAGCCTAAAATGTCCTCCAATCACAATATTGAATCGATGCTTTGCTCCATTGACGATGATAGGATCAACCAATCCGAAACGTTTTATACTTTCAAGAAGATGTTTTATGGCAGTATCGTCCCACTTGCGTGGATTATATTCAGAAGCTTGAAGTTCAGAAGGTACTACATAATGGATCTTCAGTTGCTCGTTAATATTGGAGAGTTTTCCGTTTTGCATGTTTTCATAATACACATGCTTGGGCTTTTTGTATAAACATCAATTAAGCTTAATTAATGTTGAGGCGCTTTTTATGTCTTTTTATGATTTGTTTAACCTCTCCTTCAACAAGAGCATTATCAAATTCTACGTTAATAGCTTCAGCAATTTCTTCCAGAGTTTTTCCGTCTTGTTCAAGCTCATAAGTTCTTTTATCCCTTTCAAAGTTCCTGATTGGTTGAAATTTATCAAATTGTTTCGAAAGTAAGCCTTTTTGCATTCTTTTTACCCACGGCCACATATGCTTTATGTCTATAAGTGTTGTCTCTCCATCGAGCTCAAGTGAAAGTAATTTCATGCCATTTGCCCATGTGGTTACTATTGATACTCCATTTGCTATTCCCCAATTTTCAGTACTGTTTGTTAACAAATAGTGTTTGATGCCTGAATTCCACCGTTGAGAGAGTCTATACTCCCTCACAACGCTCCATATGTCATCATTAAACTCTATCAGCGGTCTTTTTGACTGGTATTCCTTTCTTTTCTCATCAATTTCAATATGTTTGCCTGCTTGTCTCAATTTTTTAATCTCATCCAAGCATTTTGGCCACTCTCTTTCGTCATAATCATCTGTTGCAACCTCTAGTTGTATTTTCCAGTTTTCTAAATCTTGATCAGTTTCTAGTCCATTCAAAGGAATATTCCACTTTTTTCGTAAACGCTTGATTTCTTCTTGGAAAATCGGCATATTGGTAAGAACTTTTATTCTTTGACGGATGCGTGTTGCTTTTTTAGCAAAATAGTCTTCTTTCATAAATTTATAAGATGTATATTCGATCTCAAATTACCACTTAACAATGCTGGTGTCAAGTTGAATAATTACTACTATGGCAGTGTCAAATGATTACTTGACGGTCAGCTATAACTCGTGTATATTATATATTATGCATCCAATACAAAAAAAGATCCTCGAATTGTCAAAGACAGAAGATGTGCTAAATCTTGGCATTCGACCATTGGGTAGACGTATTGGAGAAGACAAACCTCAAATTGTTAAACACCACCTTAATCAACTTCAAAAAAAAGGACTTCTTTCTCTAAAGTCACGTGAGGATATAAAATTATTTCTTGATAAAAGTGCATCAATGCAGCCAGACTTCGTACAAATACCTGTTGTAGGAGCTGCGAACTGTGGACCTGCAACAATTATTGCAGAAGGTCGAGTCGATGAAGAATATCTCCTTGTTTCCCAGTCTTTGTTAAAGAAGAGAGGAAATATTTTTGCTTTGGTCGCAAAGGGCGATTCAATGAATAAAGCTAATATTTATGATAAATCAATAGAAGAAAATGACTATGTTGTCATAGACAGCGATCAACGAATTCCAAACAAAGGTGATTACATCCTTTCTATTATTAATGGTTGCTCAAACATAAAGAAATATAATCGTTCTGTCGATGGAAATATTGCCCTATTGTCTGAATCAGATAAAAAGTATGCGCCAATATATATAAGTGAACATGATGAATTCATCGTAAATGGCAAAGTAATACAAGTAATAAAAGCCGTTAGGCAAGAAAGTGGGTGAGTAACATATGACAAATAACAAAGGTAAAGCATGGACACCAGCACAAGAAAAGCAGTTGGGTCAGCTGGCAAAGCAAAATACTCCAACGAGAGTGATTGGTCTAAAAGTAGGAAGAACTCCTGGAGCTGTACAATCAAAAGCGCAAAGTTTGAATATCTCTTTGAAGCCAACAAACCAAAGTCCTTATAATAGAAAAAGTAAATAATGAATATTCAAAGATGCTTTGAAAAATTTTATAAAAACATCTTGCTTACCTCTGCACAGAGAAAAGATGCTAAATCTAAGTATGTAGGAGTTTGTAAAAAACTTCACAGTCACTATTATCCAAATAAAGATTATGATGGTAGCACAAAATTATTAATTGGATCATATGGCAAACATACTCATCTTCGACCTCCTAGAGATGTTGACGTTCTATTTATAATGCCCGGAGATAAGTTTAAACAATATGATGACAATGAATCCAACGGGCAATCACAACTCTTGCAAGATATAAAAAATATCCTTTCTAAGAAATATACAACAACAGAAATAATAAAAGCTTGGGGAAAGATAGTTTTAATCAAGTTTTCAGATGGTACACACAACATTGAGCTTTTACCTGCATGGGAGAACGAAGCAGTAGAGGGAACTTTTTTAATCCCAAATACAGCAAATGGAGGAGCTTGGGATGAATGGGATCCAAGATCAGAAATAAAGAAAATAAAAGAATCAGATGCCCAAACAGGAAAAACGAAAGCTTTGATAAGAATCGTCAAGAAATGGACAGAAAACTGTTCCATAAGTATAAAATCTTACGAAATAGAAGATGCTGTTGTAGGCTTCTTCACTATTTATTCTGCAGAAAGTGATTATTCTACGCTTGTCACACAATTTTTTGCTTATTTTATAAATGTGAACCAGAATGTAAATAGAAAAAGTCATATAGAAACAGCTAAAAATCGAGCAGAAAAAGCATTGCAGCTTGAGGAAGACGATAAACTTGAAGATGCTGTATCTGAATGGAAAAAAATATTCGGTGATACTTTTCCATCGCTAGAAAAATCAGAAAAATCTTTTGATCAGACCTTAGTAGAGCTTCAGGAATCATATCCGTCAGAGAAAGAAGAATTTCTTGAGGAACCATTTCGTCTTAATCCAGGATTTGATTTTAAAATTGATGCACATGTGGATCAAAATGGGTTTAGAAGAAAATCTCTAGGGGAAATTATTCTTAATAAACTGTTATTGAGAAAGCAGAAAAGCTTAACATTTCATATAACTAAAAATACAGTTCCTTATCCATATTCGATAAAATGGAAAGTGAGAAATTTTGGAGAAGAAGCTCAAAATGCTGGTGATCTTAGAGGAGAGATTACTTCGGATAGGGGAAAAGAAGAGAAAATTGAGAGTACAAAATATTGGGGTGAGCATTATGTGGAGTGTTATGCTATAAAAGACGGAGTTTGCGTTGCATTTTCTAGAGTATTTGTTCCAATCGGAACCATATAATATGGACATCAAAAATTTATCAATTGTAAGACAGAATTTTGCGAATACCGTTTTTACTCATAAAGTACAGGAGGTTGCTGCCGAATTTCAGGATAAAAAAGCCTTTAAAGTTAAGATAGGAAACGTAGTATTGGTTTCTCTCGTATTAATAACTTTGGTCCTTTCAGTTTCGACTGTTAATCCAATTTTTGGATATTTAGGTATTAGTCTTTCTGTTATAGAAATTATTTTTTTAATTTTTCAACTGTCTTTTAAGTTTGAAGATAAAACCATTCTCTATAAAAATTCAGCACTAAAGTATCTCGGTCTGAGAAATGCTTATACTTCTTTAATAACAGATATTATCAATGAAAGTATCTCTGACAGAGAAATTATTAATAAACGTGACGATTTATTGAGAGAATACCAAATACTTTGTGACTTAGCCCCTCAAACAGGAAGAGAAGAATACGAAGAAGCACAAAAAAGATTAAATGAAAAGGGTGTTGTCCAAAACGAAGATTTCACATGGTCTGATGAAGAAATTGACAGATTCCTACCAAAAGAGCTTAAAATTAAAAACATTCAAAAACCTGATAAAAGCTACTAAACTAATTTATGAATACTTATAAAAGACATCCACAACCAACAACGATATCAGCGATAGACAAGATGTATGACAATCCGGATTTCAAAGATCCTAAAAAATATCAAAGTACTTTACCCAAGCGATACGGACGCTTTATAGCATTTCTTGAACCTCCTCAGCCTGATGGAATGGGAAATTGCTTTGGTTATGCTTTCGGAAATGAAAGAGCAGGTAAAGCATCAGTTCTTAGGGCGATTGAAAATTTTACATTTGTCAAAAAGCTAAGTTCTCATGAAAAACGAATACCCGGTGACATTGTCCTTTACTATCTCTCTGGCGATCTTAAGCACGCTGGAAGACTGGTTGGTAAGAATACTGTTGTGTCTCAATGGGATAATCGGAAGCCAGTATTAAGACATGGCTTATTAATGGTTCCATCCAGCTATGGGTATTGTATTGAGTTTATTAGAGTTAAAGACAAGAATGGTTTGAATAACTTTTTTTAATAGTACCTCCTAGAATTAAGCGGAGATGGTAATTGTTAAGAGATTATAAGTCGCATAACAAATGGTACAATCCTTATTGTCGGCAGCTTGTATTTATGAGCAGTTTTGTAATACAAATAGAGATATTTTCTTTTTAACTCTCCAAACTGTTGTTCGAATACCAGATCATCGTCTACGTCATCCAGAGCGTTCCCAATAGCCCTTTCAACTGCCATGGTGAGTAATCCGAACTCTTCCTCATAATCAGGTTCTGTATAGTCAGATTCCTGCTGTTTTGCTTTAGCAAGTGATATTATCTCTTCTTCAACAGAAATATATAGTTTTATTTGTTTATCATCAGCAAACTCTCGGTCCAATCGTTTTGTTTTATTCAGCACAATCGCTTCCCGTAGTTCTATGTAGTTGAGATTCAATATTCTAGCAAGTCTTGATATTTCTGGAACAGCTCGTTTGGAATATCTTTTGCGGAGATCTTTTGGTTTTAGATTTGCTTTAATCTTATATTTCTTCCACAGGTAATAAACGATGACATAAAAAGCATAGGTACGGACAAAAAGTGCAAGTCGCTTCTTATTAAAAGTTATATATGTTTTTGCTGCCGATGTCATTTTGCAGAACAAGAAGGCAGGTTACTATAAATAGTTCAAAATATATCATTTGACTTTTGTAACTCTGCACATTATAAAAAATGAGACGGCTTTTTTACAGTGTCTTATTTGTCTTGTTTCGCCTCGACATGAGACAGTTATAATGATAAAAATTGGAGGATTTGATACAATAGGTCAAATGTGAGTTATGGCGACGTTATGTTCCAGACCCATGTGGCTCACCCAGTTATCTCTCCATTGCAGCCTCAATGCAATTTATTATATTGACATCTATATATAGTATTTGATATAAGGTCTTAGGCGTGAGTTTTTCAATGAGTAAAAATCTAAAAAATAAAAGATATATCCAATTTGCCTTCACAGGCATTTTTGCACTTCTTCTAACCGTGTTTTTCCCTATAACATCTTCTGCTGCAGGGCCAAACTTGGTTAAAAATCCTGGCTGTGATACAAATACTTCCAGTTGGGTTGGCTGGCAAGGTTCTTTATCTCGTAATACTTCAATTGCACGTTCTGGTGCTGCATCATGTGAAATTACTCGGACGAGTGGTACTGCATATACTATGGATGATAATCCTGCGACTGTTACCAATCCAACAGCTGGTGCTAAATATGTTGGAACTGCATGGGTTCGGACTTCAAATGCTTCTGGGAAAACAGCACAAGTCGTTCTTCGACAATCAGGTGGTTCAACCTCTCAAAAGACGACAATGGGTGCTGCAGTTGTTCTTAGCTCAACATGGCAACAAATTTCTGTTTCTGCAGTAATGGATCGAGGGAGAACTGGACTTGAAATCTACGTTGTCCAAAATAATGCTGTATCTGGTAATAGAATGCAAATTGATGATATCAGTCTTGTGTTAGACAATGGTGTAACTCCGACTCCTACGGTGGTACCTCCAACTGCTACACCAACGCAAGTTCCTACCGCAACTCCGACTCCAGCACCAACAGACGTTCCAAGCGTAACGCCAACTGCGACTCCTACTCCTACAGATATTCCAACACCAACCAGTGTTGTAACGCCTACCCCTACAGCTTCTCCAACTCCAACAAGTGGTTGTACTGGAATTATTCCTTCTGCGAATACAATGAATGCGAATACGTATCCATGCCAATTGTTTAGCGCAACTTCTGCATGGAATGTCCCTGCTATTGGTTCAGTTGCCCCACAATCTGCGACAATGATCTCAAGTACAAGTGTTGGAAGTTTGAAGTATTCATTCAATCAGCGCGGTGCAGGATTTGATATCCAGGGAACATCGTCATATCCTGATTATGGGATTCCGTTGTACTATGCTGATAGTACGACTCCACGAGTGAACGTCGGTGACAATACCGGTTGGTGGGGAGGTTTGACGAATGTGCCAATGCCTGCACAAGCAAAAACATCTGTCGGTAGCGATCATCATCTTTCAATTTGGGATGTTCCAAATAACACAATATATGAATTCTGGGATATGAGAAAAGCAAGTAATGGCACATGGTCAGCAGGACTTGGTTCAAAGCTTAGTACTACAGGGCTTGGCTATCAAACAACAGCATGGTCAGGAAGTGCTCGAGCATATGGTGGATCTGCAGTTGCTGGCAGTATACGATATCAGGAAATGAAAGATGGAGAAATCAAACATGCTCTTGCTATGGCATATCCATGGACTCGAGGAAAAGCATATGCAATGGGACTTGGTACAGACGGTATTACACAGAATATTGCTACTCATTCCGACAATGCCAGTGCTTCAAACCGAAATACTTCAGCGAACATTCCTGAAGGAGCGCGGCTCCGATTAAAAGCATCTGTGGATGTGAATGCAAAATGTGGTTCAAATAACGCTTGTAAGGTAATAGGTCGAGCATTACAGACATATGGAGCGTATGTTGTCGATACATCAGGCGTTGCGACATTGTATGCAGAAGTACTTACTGGTAAAAGCGTTTCATGGAATGGTGTTCTTTCAATTCAAGATGCGCGAGCATTTGGAGCAGATGACTTTGAACTTCTTTCACTCCCTCAAAATTTGACAGCAACACCGTAGTTATTAACGCTGTCATTACAAGCTCATTTCGTATTTAGTGCTTGCATTTTTTGCAATGCTGAGCCAATAATGGAGTGTGGCAAAAAAAGATACAAATAAGAAACCCGCACCTAAAAAGGCTTCAAAGCAGCCGGTATTCAAAAGACCAAATATAAATCTCCTGGTCACAATGACAGTTTTACTTATCTCACTGTTCGTTGCAGTTTATCAGGCAAATCAGTCTCAAAATATTCGATCGCGTGCAGCAGGAGATTGCAGCATAACTTCTGTCCAGCTCCAGACATCTGCACTCGAACAAGATCTTTTCAATAGAATTAATCAATATCGAGCAGCAAAAGGCCTAGGTCAGCTAACATGGGATCAAAGCTTAAATCAAGAAGCATCTTGGATGACTCATGACATGATTTCTCGGGGCAGTGTTCAGAAGATAGATTCGTTAGGTCGATCGATGGATCTTCGATTTGGAGATTGTGGAGTTCGAAATACCAATAACTACAATGAAATCATTATTAATGGTGCTCCTGCCGCAGATGAAATCATCGCTGGTTTGCAGATCGATCCACCGGATAATGCTATCTTAACAAATGCTTCATATACACTCGCTGCAGTAGCAGTTGAAACCGATGCTTCAGGACAGTCAGCCTATTGGACAATTGCATTCGCTGGTAATCCTAATAACTCTCTGACTCCAATGTTAGGAAATGGTTCTAATCCTGGTATAACAGGGGTTCCAAGTCCTCAATGCCTTGGAAACGTCTGTCCGACAGGGGTCGCAACACAAGCGCCAGATAATTTCCCAGTTACACCAACACCTACTAGTGTTTTAGCGCCAACGGTATTTCTTACTCAGCGTCCTACACCAACTGATGTACCAGGTGGTGATGGTCCTGGAAATGGTGGTGGTACGCCTGCTCCTGGTCTTTCTGGAACTATCGATCCGAATAATCCAAATCCTGGCGGAGGAACTATCTCAACCACTCCGGGAGCTGGAGAACCTGGTGGTCCTGACGATCCAAATAACCCGGGAAACCCTGGTGATCCTGGCAATGGTGGTTTACCTCCTATTAATGGAGAAGGGGGCTTTATCGGTTTCTTGTTGGCGTTATTTGCAATGCTTCTTAGATTATTCTTATCAATGTTTGGAAGATAATCTCGTTACGCCATAAAGAATAATCCAAAAAGACTTGAAGCGATAATTACTACAACGCTGATTGCAAATTTGATCGCAAACTCTTTCTTTCCTTGAAGGAAACTGAAGAAGGTTTTTCCTAATAGGTTAACTCCATTAGCAATGATAAATGCAATTGCTCCCAAGGTGTAATCAATTGTTTGGCCGGCAAGTTGAGCCGTATTAATCATAACAGCGTCGAGTCCGACAAGTGCTCCAATTCCAGTTGTAATTAAGAAACCGCTATTGCCAAAGAAAGCCAGTGCTATTTTAGAAACAATACTTATGGTTAAGTAGATTAATGCGAATTTTAATGCACCTGCAATATCAATAATGCCTTTTCTCTCAGTCTTAACAACTTTTTCTTTCGTGTTGGTTTTGACTTCATTAGCTCGCAAGAAATAGATAACCAAAGCAGTCGTCGCGAATATCATAAGTCCAAGGATTGGAGATAAATTGAGTAACAGTGAAGCGTTTAAAGCTCCAATAAGGATGGCAATTTGGAAGAAACTTACAAGGTTTGATAAAAGTGCTGCAGAGATCAGTGGGTTAATTTGCTTTCGGTTTTTACTTTCTTGCGCGAGCGACAATGTCGTTGCTGTCGATGAAACGAAACCTCCGACAGCACTTGCAATAAGCCAACCTTTCTTCGTTCCCAGCGTCTTTTCCAGAATATAACCAATTAAATCAACACCAGTAATTAACGCAACGATAAGCCACAGACTGAATGGGTTGACGATATCTATGTTTGTAACCTTTTGGACATTTACATGGAAATTTGAAAGAAATCCTCCAATCCCAGGGATATCAGCAATCGCAAATGATGTATTCGGAAGGAAGGGAAGAATGACAATAGCAATCAGTGCAAAACTTACAAAGGCATTAATTTCCTGCTTACGGATATCTTCTACAACGTCTTTGATTTTTTCTTTTTGAGAAAGCAAAAGAATAATTACGATTGTTAATGCAAATACCAATTGTACTGGAAAGAGTTTTATCGCAAGAATGATCCCAATGACAAAACTGAAAATCATTCCAAGTTCTGTCGTGATGCCATGCCCATCAGTTTGGTGAGAATTTATCACATAAAAAATGAGAAGAAGTATTAAGAACGAGGCTCCAATAAGCAGAGAAAGGCCAATAAAGTTTGGATAAAGTAGCCCAACGATTGCGCCGAGAATTGCAATAAAAGAAAAGCTTCGAAGTCCAACAACTGCTGAATCTTTACCCTTATATTCTTTAGCAGCTTTCTCATTTACTTCTCGTTCCAAACCGATAACGGCTCCAAGAACCATTGAAAGAAAAAGTGTTGTTGCAATAGACCAGATATCCATTGGCTTATTATATCATTGTATATCAGCTATTCAACGGGATATGCTACTATATATGCAAATGTCGACATTTAAAGAAAAAGTTATCAAAGTTGTCCGTATGATTCCACAGGGTAAGGTTATGAGTTATGGACAAGTTGCAGCGTATATTGGAGTTCCTAGAGCAGCAAGACAGGTCGGTTGGACATTGCGCAGTATAGAATCATCAGTTGATTTACCATGGTGGAGAGTTATTAATAATTCAGGACGTATCTCAATTGATGGTAATTTATATAACGATAAACATGTACAAAGAAAATTGCTTTCTGCCGAAGGAGTAACAATTTTAGAAAATTTCACTTTAGACATTGACCAGTATCGTTTTATTCCATCAGATGTTCAGTTAAAAAAGATGCAATTAGACGAAACATATATCCAATCGCTCCATACCAAATTCTTTCAAAAATAATTTCATTGTCATTGTATACTAACCTCATGAATAGCAAACGCGTTAGAGAACTCAATAATCATGAATACAAATCAGGTTCAGTTATTTATTGGATGAGTAGAGACCAACGAGCTTTTGACAATTGGGCTTTATTGCATGCTATCGAATTCGCAAAAGAAAAAAATACTTCAGTTGCAGTTGTTTTTTGTTTACGAAAGAAATTTGCTAATAACACAGAACGGCTCGTGGAGTTCATGCTCCAAGGATTGGAAGAAGTAGAACATCATTTAGCAAAAAAGAATATTCCTTTTTATTTTTTAATCGGTGATCCTAAAGACGAAATCCCGAAGTTTATAAAGAAGAATAATGTAGGCGCTTTATTTACAGACTTTAACCCATTGCGTTGGAAACAAAATTGGAATAACGCAATTGCATCAGAGATCAAAGTTCCTTTTTATGAAGTTGATGCGCATAATATTGTCCCTTGTTGGATTGCTTCTCCAAAACAAGAGTTTGGGGCATATACCTTACGTCCAAAGATTCATTTTCATCTGCAAGAGTTTCTTGTCTCTTTCCCAAAGTTAGAAAAACAAACGAGATCTGCACTTTCTTTGCAAAAGAATGATTGGAAGGAGATTGCTTCCTCAATTAAGGTAGATGATTCTGTTCCAGCAATTGAATGGTGTAAATCTGGTGAAGAAGCAGCAGAAAATATGCTGCAGGATTTCATTGAAAAGAGACTTGCCAAATATGATGAGGAAAGGAATGATCCCACCAAATCAGCCCAATCGATGCTTAGTCCGTATATCCACTTTGGCCATATTTCAACACAAAGAATAGCGTTAGAAATGGAAAATGTAAAAGAGCATACGAAATCAAAAGAAGCGTTTCTCGAAGAATTAATTGTACGAAAAGAATTGTCAGACAATTTTTGTTTCTACAATGCCAATTATGATAAGCCAATTGGCTATCCAAATTGGTCCAAAGAAACACACGAAAAACATAAAGAAGACAAAAGAGAATTCATTTACTCTTTAAAAGAATTGGAGCGAGCAGAGACACATGATCCTTTATGGAACGCTGCACAAAAAGAAATGATGTCACGAGGGAAAATGCACGGGTATATGCGCATGTATTGGGCAAAGAAGATATTTGAATGGAGCAAAAATGCAGACGAAGCACAAAAGCATACCAACGTTCTCAATGATAAATATTTTTTGGATGGCAGAGATCCAAATGGTTACACAGGGATTGCGTGGAGTATTGGAGGAGTTCATGATAGAGCATGGTTCGAAAGAGCGATTTTTGGCAAAATTCGTTATATGAGTTATAACGGAGCAAAATCTAAATTCAAAGTAAAAGAATACATTGATCGATATTCTTAAGTGGATTTTTCTCACTAAACCCTCTCCTTTGCGGGAGAGGGTAAAGCTTTGTGAGATTAGAAACCAAGTTTTTCTTTTACCAAAATCATGGTAATTCTTTCAGGGTTTATTTCTTTATTGAGGATAAAGAGTTTACTGAGATTAGTTCCTGTTGTAATATTGTATGCTTTATTTGCACGTTCTCCTTCCAAAGGAACAACATGGTCGTAAATTCTTGTCATTGCTTCGTCAAGGTTTTTAACAACCTTTTGTCCTCCTACTACCCAAATAACATGTGGTGAACCATACACATATCCAGGTAATTGACTACCAGAGTTTGATGCGACAACAACTTTTCCGTCTTGTGTTACAGCGTGAACACTGCCAATTGAATAGTCCGCTCCTGCTCCAAGTTTATTCATTTCACTTGCTTGTGTTACTCTATCCATTTTCACAAGTTTTGGTTTGACCGCATCATAATTACCCGAATCATTAATTTCAGATTCTAGTCCGAGGGTTCGGAGTGTTTCTGAAGTCATTGTCATAACTTCAGATCCTTTAGGTAATAACTCCAATGCTTTCACTTTTGCCTCTTCGCCAGTCTCAACGATGATTGCATTTACCCCATTTGCCTTCAAAGCAGCGGCTGTAGTGTCAAGTGTTTGTTGATCTGCTACTGTATTCCAATCCATTATGTATCACCTCCTTTTGTATTAGTTGATTATTCACTAATATATTGTTATACTAACATTGTAACTTTCTTTAGTAAAGTACTTACAAAAAATGAAGTATGAAAAATCAATGTAATGATTTAAATCACTGTGCAGTTGCCAAAACACTCAAAGTTATCGGAAGTAAATGGACTATGCTCTTGTTGCATAATCTATTTGAAGGTAAAAATCGTTTCGGAGAATTGCAGCGTGCATTGCCGGGGATAAGCCCGAAGACACTGTCGCAACGTCTTCAAGAGCTTGAGCAAGAGAACATTATTGATAAGCATGTCTTTGCGGAAGTCCCATTACATGTAGAATATTCTTTGACTGAAAAAGGAAAATCATTAAGTGGCGTCTTCAAGTCTCTTGAAAAATGGGGAATGAACTCTTAGCTAAAATTGTTTCTACAAGCTATAATAGAAAGATGAGTAAACAAGTCATAACAAAACATCTTTCGAAAATCACTCAAAAGAAATCACTGCATGTAATTTACATCGAGATAATTATCGGTATTATCTTGAGTCTCGGTTCATTAATCCTTTTTGCAGATATCGCAAAAGACGTACTTGAGCTTGAAACACAATCTCTTGATACAGCACTTTCTCATTATATTTATTCCTTTAGATCTCCAGAATTTAATCAATTTATGGTTTTTGGAACCATGCTTGGTGCGGAATTTACATTGGTTATTGCAAGTTTATTTGCTGTGGGATTAGCGTGGAAAGATCATAAAAGGGAAGCAATCTTGTTTATCGTAATCCTTGTGGTAGGCGTGCTTTTAAATAATATATTAAAAGTTATTTTTCAAAGACCAAGACCTGATTTTGATCCACTGATGATTATGGATTCGTATAGCTTTCCATCGGGTCATTCTATGAACGCATTTATTTTTTACTCAGTGCTTTCTTACTACATTTATCACTTTACTCGTAAGAAACTTTTAAGTGTGATTGCTGTCATTATCTCTGCATTTCTTATTCTTTTTGTAGGGTTCAGTAGAGTGTACTTAGGTGTGCATTATCCAAGTGATGTGCTCGCTGGTTATATCGCCGGATTTTTTGTGTTCATTACAGCAGTCGTACTAGAGAAAACTTTGGCTTTTCGAAAATTAGTAGACAAAGTAAAAAATAAAAAGTAATTACTTCTCTAACTTCTTCGTCAAAAGCACTTTATCTACTCGATTTCCATCCATATCTACGATTTCAAAAATGAACTTGTCCCATTCAAAAGTATCACCTGTATTTGGAATTTTTCCTAGGTGATGCATTACAAAACCTCCAATTGTATGGAATACTCCAGCTTTTTCTTCAGGTAACTTCTTAATATGGAAATGTTCTTTAAATTCATCAATAGAGAGTAAACCATCTAACAACCAGCTATTGTCATCCCGTTTTACAATCTCTGCTTCATCAATATCATTTACTGACGGTATGTCTCCGACTATCGCTTCAAGGATATCATTGAGTGATAAAAGTCCCTGTACATTCCCAAATTCATCAATTACTAAAGCAGTATGCACACCAGTTTTCTTGAAGTTTTCAAGTACTTGTAATGGATCCATACTTTCAGGAATAAAGACTGGCTTAATAAGAAATTTCTTTAAGTCAACTTTTTCATCCATTAAAAAGGTCCTTAAAACATCTTCTGATCGAACGATACCTACAACTTTATCCAAACTGTCACGGCAAACTGGATAGTATGCAAGTGAAGATTCAAGAATAGTATTTCGTATCGTTCTCATCGAACTATCAATATCAATCCAGACAATTTCTTTTCGTGGGGTCATGAGTGCTGGAATTCTTTTATCTCCAAGCTTTAAAGTTCTTTCAACAATGTCCTTCTCTGCTATTTCAAAAACTCCAACTTGTGTACCTTCTCTCAGAAGCATGCTTACTTCCTCATCGCTGACGGATGGTTCAGTGTTTGGCTTGATTCGCAAAATCCGGAGAATGACATCGGTTGAAACACTCAATAGTGTAACGAGCGGAGCCGTGATCTGAGAAACAAGATTCATTGGACGTGCAAGAATAATTGCAAATCGTTCAGGGTGGGAGAGTGCAAGTCTTTTAGGAACGAGCTCTCCAATAATAAGTGAGAGATAAGTGATGACTGTTACCACAATACCGAGTGCGACTGCATCACTATACTGAGCTATCGAAGGAATATTCTTAAGTTGTTCAGACAAACTTTCAGCAATAGTCGCACCTCCAAATGCACCTGCAAATATGCCAATAAGTGTAATTCCAATCTGAACGGTTGATAAGAACCTGTTAGGATTTTTTGATAGTTCTAATGCAGCTTGAGCTCGTTTACTTCCTTCGTTTGCTAGATGTTGGAGTTTTGATTTGCGAGATGATACGATTGCAATCTCAGCCATGGCGAAGATCCCGTTAAGAATAATTAAGAATATAACGATAAGAATCTCCATAGAGTCGATTTATTATAACAAATAAGACAAACTTTATCTTTTTTTCTTTAGAGGGATTGAGAAGCTAAAGAGGG
Source organism: uncultured Gammaproteobacteria bacterium (assembly GCA_965230895.1). Classification (GTDB taxonomy): domain Bacteria; phylum Patescibacteriota; class Microgenomatia; order Levybacterales; family UBA12049; genus JACDET01. Next base: position 539,870 of record OZ246394.1, on the reverse strand, counting down.
AACCTTTCCCTTTTTTACTTTCAACTTTGATTTCTCCACCATGGCGCTTGATAATTTCATGGCAGATATATAATCCGATTCCTAAACCAGGGAAGGTTTGTACATTTCTATCAGTTACGCGATAAAAACGATTGAAGATCTTTTTAAGATGAGATTGTTCAATACCAATACCAAAGTCTTTTACAGAGACCATAACTGTATCTTTTGTGTGTTCTGAGTGAATGATAATTTTATTCGCGTCCGGAGAATACTTTATTGCGTTTGTTAAGAAATTACTAATGACTTGTCCAAGCCTGTCTTTATCACCCCAAACTTGTACTGGATCATTCTTCTCAATTATGAGTTCATGTTTATTTGCTAGCGGTTTTGTATTTTCTACGATGTCGTGGACAATTTCTGATAAATCAAAAAGTTCTTCATCAAAAGCAAGTTTGCCTGTTTGAATTCTCGTTACATCAAGCAAATCATGAATAAGCACCGTCAACTTATCAATTTGTTTTTTCATCTTGGTAAGGTTTACGACAGCTGACTCATTTTTCTCTTTCTTGAATTGTCGAAGCATAACTTCCAAATACACATTCAAACTGGTGACTGGAGTCTTTAATTCATGTGATGCTACTGAGATAAATGTATCACGCATTCCGATAGCTTTTTGGAGCTCTTTCTGCGAACTAAGTAATTCAACCGCCGTCTTTTCCGCTGCTGTTCTTGCAAGGAATTGTGCTCTACTTAAAATAAAGAGTACACCGCTGATTACCAATCCAAAGCCCAAGATAAACGGAGCCAATCCACGTTGGGATTGGTTTTCGAATTGTGCATCATTCTCATATATAATTGTCCATTTCTCACCAGCAATATCAATTGTTCTTTTCGTTACATATCGTGGATTAGCTTCGCTATCATTTCTATTAGTGCTGCTGCCAGTACGAGAATCGTGAAGCAATTGCGCTTCATTAGTGTAAATACCATCATAAATTTGGAAGTTTATAAGTAGTTGGGATTGGTCTCCAAAAATCCCTTTGAATAACGTATCAGCTCGAAATGGACTATATATAAATCCATCAATTTGCTCACGTTTTTCAGCCAGCGTCTCTGGTACTTCGCCATTTTGGTAAACAGGCAAGTATATTAAGAAACCTGCACGGTTTTGCTGGCCGTTGATTTGTGATAATAATACTTTGCCAGAAGCGGCACTCAAACCTGTATCTCGTGCTCTCTCCATAGCATTTCTTCTAATCGGGTCAGAGAAGCCATCAAATCCTGGAGCTCGATCATTTGTGAGATGATCTCTTGGTTCAAGATAGAGAACTGGGTAATATTCTTCACGTTCACCTTCAGGATTAATGGTGAAATCTTCTTTAATTTCACTTCTCGCGTATTGCTCAAAACTTTCTTTTTCAGCTGCTGGAACTCGTTGCGCATACCCAAGTCCTTGGATTCCCGGATAGCGTTCGGTAAGCTGTAATCGTTCAACAAACAATCGGAACTCTTCATCAGTTATATCTGATCGAGCTGCGAGTAATCCGCTCCCTCCTCGAAGCAGTGCGATATATGTATCAACACGATTATTAATAGTATTTTGTGTTTGTTCTACAGCGCTTTGAAATCGGAGACGATCGCGTTCTTCAGCGCTGCGCATTACAAAAAGAGTTGCGAGGATAGTGATAATAAGTGAGATAACAAACACAATATAAGGTATCCATGGTCTTCTGATAGGAAACTTCATGGTTCGGCTTATCGGTAGAGATACTTTGCGCATGTGGTGTATATTTTACACTTATTATTTGGAAGGTCAATCCTAATAAGAAAACGAACGATTAGCTCTTGCTATCAGTCAAGAGTACGTACTACAATTATTATTAGTTATGGCATTAAGTGATCGAAGCCTTGTAAACCAGCTTGTTAATTCTCCAAGTACAAGATTAACGTTATTTAAAGGTATTGAACCAGCCCGTCAAGGGTATATCTTGCTTAAGCTTTCGACCCGAATCCAAAGAGATTTGCTTCAAAAACTTTCCGACGAAGAAATTTTAAATTTTCTCAATCCTTTGGATCCAGATAAAGCAACAGATCTTATTCAGGAAATTCAAGGAAGTCGTTCTAAAAAGATTACTGAACGACTTAATGATTATGTCCGCGAGAAGGTTGAGTTTCTCCTTAAATTTAATCCAAAAGCGGCAGCAGGATTAATGCATCTCAATTACATTATCGTTCCTAAAAATACTAAATTATCTGCTGTGCTTGAGGAAATTGCTGATTACGAGAAAAAGAATGCAAAATTTCCTTCAATACTTGTGGTTGAAGGCAATAAGCTTATTGGAGAACTTCCAGGATATTCATTGGCTCTTCATAAATCCAATGAAGTTGATGAAAAACTTATCCGGAGGATTCCATCCATTCGTTATGACAGTGAAGTGCCAAAAGTTATCAATTCATTTGTAAAGAATCCGCACAACAAAGTTGTTGTACTTGATGGAGAAGAAAATATTCTTGGTATTATCCACTCAAATGAAATACTCCGATTGATTGATAAGCACGCAATGCATGATTTGTATGGCTTTGCCGGTGTTGCTAAAGAAGAAAGTTCATTGGATGGCCCACTTACAAAAGTAAAGTATCGTTACAAATGGTTGATTATCAACTTGGCAACGGCATTTATGGCGGCTTCAGTTGTGGGACTTTTTTCAGATACTATTTCTAAATTCACATTACTTGCGGTTTATATGCCGATTGTGGCTGGAATGGGTGGGAATGCAGGCACACAAGCGCTTGCTGTAGCTGTTCGTGGGTTAGTTTTGAAAGAAGTAGAACTCAGAACAAGTAAGAAACTCATTATTAATGAAATGATTGCCGGGGGAGTGAATGGTTTGATCAATGGTGTCATCGTCGCTGTTATTGCAACTGTCTTTAATCAGAGCCCAGCCCTTGGTTTGGTACTTGGAATTGCGATGATTATTAACTTAATTAATGCCGGATTCTTTGGAGCACTCGTGCCAATGATTATGAAATCTCTTGGTAAGGATCCTGCGTCTTCTGCAACGATCTTTATCACCACAGCTACTGATGTGATTGGATTTTTTGTCTTCTTAGGTTTAGCACAATTGATGCTGAAATAATTGCCTTAAAGAGCCGCTCCGGAACGGCTCTCCATTTTAAGCAAAGAAAACCATTTTGATAATTGCTGCGATTGCTACGAGTGTGAGGAAGAAAATACTCAAACCAATAGGTGAGCCCCATCCATACCATCTCATTGCGTACTCTGCGTCTTGCATTTGCTGTAGTTCGTTTAAATGTTTGTGATTCATATCATCTCACCTCCTTTAAATATCCAAAAATTCGACTGGCTTTTCGTCTTTTTCCATAAGATTTCTGAGCATTCCTAAAAGATCTTCCGGAAGCTTCTTTATAAAGTCTTTCTCATCAGATCCGACAATAAGTTCAGCATGTCGAGGGTTTGTCAGATAATCTCCGCTTGCTTTCCAGGCTTGCTTATTTGTAAGAAGACTAGCTTTACATACTGTTATGAGGTTAACTGCCCAATTATTTTTTTGTGTACGATAGATCGTTGCTTCCATCCACCATTCTTTATCATCGCTAAAGCCACTCCAATTACCGATCTTTGCGGCGACGAATCGCTTTTCAAGTTCAGCATTTGCTTTACCGACGAGTACTGATACCTCTTTCATCCCTTGAGCTTTTTTGCGGTGTCTACTGACATATTCTCGAAGTGCACGAGAGATAACAGATGAGACAGCTTCTCCGGCAATATCTTTCGCTTCGTCAAAAAGAGGCAAGTCATTATCACTAACGTAAATTGTTTTATTTGGCATATACGTATATTATACATATAAGTATATTTATGTCAATATGTGTTTACATTTGACTTTCCATTCGTATCACGCAATACTTAAGAAATGGAAGAAAAAGTTGAAACGCCTTCGGAATCTTCTGGAGATTCCAAGTATTGGATGACTTCCTTATGGGTAATTTCTCTTTTTCTTGTAGGGTTTCTCGGCTATTTTTATGGTAAAGGTTCAGTGGATAGCCAACCAAATACTGCGGAGAAAGTACTCAGTGCACAAGCAAACCAAGAATCAACACTAAAAGCTCCAGTTGCAAACAATCAAAGTACAGTGGTAGGACCAGATTCCAATGCTCCAACAGCTTCTCAAAATGAGACCGCAACCCTGGGAAATAACACTTGTGCCAAAACAGGTCTTTCTCAAAAATGGGAATATCTTACGCCATATGTCTTAAAAGAATCAGATTCGATGCAATCTATTGCGAAAGAGCAATTAAAAGATGAATCACGAGTAAATGAGTTACTCCAGCTCAATGGGGTCGGACCTTTTGTCGCAGGTTCAACTATCTATTTGCCACCATCTTTCATTACCAAATCATCGGGTAATATTAAACAAATCAATGGCAAACTTGTCGAAAAGAATGATGCTTCTTGGCATATCAGCTTTACCGCGGATAAAAGTGGACAAGGGCTTCTCGTCCCAGCATATCTTTTCCAAACAGTTTCAAATGCATCTTCTTTCTCAATAGGGAGTTGTATAAGTGTCCTTTTGGATGATGGATTTAAGGTATATTCTGTAAATCTTCAGTAGTTATTTCTTCGATTTTTGTTCTTCAACTTTGTTCCACCAGTATGTTAAAGATGTTATTTCATTAGCAAAGCAAGCGTTTCATCAAAAAGCTTTGGAGCAGCAACAATCCATAATTTTCTTCCCTCAATTTCAAGATATTCTGTCTGTAATCCTGCTTCTTTCATAATGATTACTCTTGGAAGAATGTCCACAGGATCTTTTAAGTCGGCTAACGCAACAAAGCAATCGACTGCTCCTGTGAGAATGTATGCTGAAAACGCATTTGATGAAATCTGTATACGGTAGAATTTCTCTGCTAAAAGAGATAATTTTTCTAATTTCCATGGAAGATCAGTCTTTCCACTAAAATTAATATCAACAATTGCTTTGGAAAACTCATCTCGTGTTTCTGTAATAAACTTTTTATCATTTAAGTACGCACCATTGTCTTTGCTTGCTGAAAAAAGTTGTTTTGATACGGGATTATAAATATGACCTAAAATGCACTCTCCATCTTTATCTAGTAATCCAATTTGCACAAAAAAGAGTGGGAGCTTGGCTACATATTTTTTGGTTTGATCAAGAGGATCAATGATCCAATTAAAAGAATCTTTTCTTGCATCTTCTCCTTCTTCAACAATAAATCCAGCATCACTATATAGTTTCTGTAAACCATTTCGCAACCTTCGCTCCGCTTCAACATCAACTTCTGTTGCTACATCTCGAAAATCCTTAAACGAAACAGTATGCTCTTTTAACCACTCTTCATATACATAATTCCCTACATCTTGAACAAGCAGTGCAGTAGATTTTTGTAGATCAAATAAAAATTCTTTTGATAATTCCATAATTAACCGTTTATCACTTCTAAAAATTGTTGATGTATTTGAGGGTTTATTGCACCAATATACGATCTATTTTCAGCTCTCCAATCAATTTGCTTACCTTTCATATCTGTTACAACTCCTCCTATTGCTGGAATGATGGCTGCTGCTGGTGCAATATCCATCACAGTTGGACTCATACCAAAATACAATCCCATCATGCCTTGTGCTACTCGAAAATTTCCAGTTGAGAAAGACGCAAGGACAGATGCATAGCCGACTCTTGTTATCACTTTATCAGCAATTTCATGTAATTGAACATCTCTATTGCTATATCCTAAATCGTAACCAACTAAGGCTTTTTCTAATGGGTCGCTATATGATTGAGCTAATTCTTTAAGATTCGCTAACTCTTTTCCATCATAGGTAATCAGCTTTGCATCTCCATCACTTTTTGCGATAACTATTTGCCGTAATCCGGGGATAGCTATTAATCCAAGTATAGGCTTTTGGCCATTAAATAAAGCAATACACATGCCAAAATCGGGATTACCATTTCTAAAATTTGGTGTACCATCTATTGGATCAATAATCCAATACCAGTTCTCGTCTGATTGTATCGCTCCCAGTTCTTCTCCGATAAAACTATGATCTTTCAAAAGTGGTTTTGACTGGATGACTTCAATAATCTTTTTCTCTGACCTTAAGTCTGCGATTGTTGCATAGTTACCAACACCTTCTTTATCAATTACCTTTAAGGCAAGTTGCCTGTTAAAAGAGGGGTTGTTTGGGTTAGGCCAAAAGGGGATAATCTCTTCAGTCGCTTGGAGAGCTGCTTCAATTGCCGCATTATATGCAGCATTTATAATGTTTTGCCTATCCATTTCTCAAAGTATACAATTATTGACAGAATCTTGAAAGGCCTAAAGGGATTAAGTTTATGGTGCAGTTTAATATTCAAAACACACAATTGCAGTTAATCTCCATTAAAATAGTCTTTAAGCATAGTTCTTAACGTTGTTTTACCCTTCGTGGTTTTAAAGTATAACTCTCTTCTTTTAGCGTCAGTTTTACTCTTATACGCTTCATAATGGATGAGTTCTAATGGGAGAAAAGCCTTTGTTGATTTATTTTTCCCTGCTTTATGAGAAGTTAGTCTTTGTTTTAAATCTTCCGAGTAACCCGTATAAATAAAACTTTTTGAATAATTATGTAAGATACAGACGTAGTAGAACATGGATTTGGGGACGTACCATACGGTACATCCCTGACGCACATCCAGTTTAGAATATTTTTCTTAAAATAACGCTTTTTTGTATCGCAGCGAAGCGATGCACCGACTGGTGCGTCGTACACCCGGAGGGATTCGAACCCCCGACCCCCTGATCCGAAGTCAAGTGCTCTATCCAGCTGAGCTACGGGTGCGTACATGCATTTTACCAGTTTTCATGACTAATTTCAAAAGATCTATTTACAAACCTGACAAAATTCATCTACAATAAAAATACTAAGACTGTTCCATTATGCCTAAAGCTGCCCAATCCACCAAAGCAAAAGCCGTTAAAGCTACAAAAACTCCTAAGAAAGCTTCTCCGAGAGCGAAAAAGAAGGAAAATAAGTTTCTTAAAAATAAACCTTATATTGAATTCGTAACTGCATTCCTTAGTATCCCTGTACTTATTACGGTCATGTTACTCAACTTTAATTCGCTTAAAAACCTCAACGGGAAACCTACTCCAACTCCTATGCCTGGTGCTACAACAAATCAAGGATTCTTTGCTCAACCTGTTGGAGAAAGTGATGTCGCGACACCGACACCTCTTGGTGCGACAGAAGCACCTTGTTTAAAAGGATTGGGGCCGGTTACTATTTCTACACCTGATGAGGACGATACCGTGAGTGATAATCCTGTCATGGTAGATATTGATTATGATGACAGTCGATATTGTGAAGCTGCGTGGTCTTATCGAATTAATGGTGGAAGTTGGTCGGGATATGATGATCGTTCTGTAGCGCTTTATAATCTACCTCAAGGACAAATTAAGTTTGAGCTTCGTGTTAAAAGTATTGCAGGGGATGACACAGAAACAATCTCAAGAAACTTTACCTATAATGGCCGTGGAACAGTACTTATTCCTACGAGTCCAAATGGATCAGGATCTGCAAGATAGGTTTGTATAATCTCAGCCAAACAAGTACAATACACCCATGAAGTCTCGTCTTTATTCTCTTCTGAAATTTATCATCGGATGGCCACTTTCTATCATTGCCTTTTTCTTCATAGGGAAAATTCTTTTTGATCAAGCTCCATCAATTCTTCCAAATGTACAAACGATCCAGCCGTTTCTTCTCGGAGCAGGTATATTTAGTTTAGTTGTTTTCTACGTACTCCGAAGTTTAATCTGGCATCGTATTATTAAAAGCTATGGTTACTCAATTCCATTGAAAGAATCAGCGTATCTGTGGTCTATGTCTGAGTTAAAGCGCTATATACCTGGTAATGTATGGTCTTTCCTGGGGAGAACACTTTTATTCGAAAAGAAAGGAGTAGCAAAAAAAGATGTGGGTAAGGGACTTCTTATTGAAGCAGAATTATTTGTTATAGGGAGTTTCGTTGTCTCACTTCTCGCGCTTCCATATTTCTTTCAAGACATTGCTGATGAAATGATTTGGGTGGGATGGGGTATTATGGTTCTTGGTGTGCTGCTGTATAGCATTAATCGTAAGATAACGAAACATTTCTCAGGCAAATTAAAATCCGTTCTTGAATTCATCCTTCCATCATTTTCTATCACCGAAAGTCTACGACTTATTGTCATTAGTAGTTGTAGTTTATTCTTCTTTGGGTTGGGGAATTATCTTGTGATGAGTTCTGCTTTTGGGACAGATCCTCTTCTCGTTTGGGAATTGATTGGAGTCTTTGCATTCGCTTTTGTTGCTGGCTATCTCTCAATTATTACACCAGCAGGATTTGGGGTTCGGGAAGGAATTACTATCTTTGCTTTATCACAGCTTGTTACATCGGGCTTAGCCGCTTTCGCAGCACTCTTTACCAGAATTATCCTTATTGTCGCAGAGTTATTGTTTATCCTCTTCTTTTACCTTTGGCATAAATCAAAGCATACAGTTGTCCTTCGATTTGAACAATGGATGTATCGCAATCCATATGAATTGGTTGTTATATTCCTTAGCTTAATTTATACCGTCTATATCTCAGCTGCTTCTATCATGCGTTACAACAATTACTACACCGGCCGATTTGATCTTGGAAATATGGTGCAGACTGTCTGGAATACGCTTCATGGGAACTTCTTTATCATGACCAATCCTGATAGTGTAGGGCAAGTTTCACGTTTAGCATTCCATGCTGATTTCATTCTTGTGTTACTGGCTCCATTGTATGCGTTATGGCAGGACCCTCGAACATTATTGATTATTCAATCGGTAGTTATCGCAATTGGAGCATACTTCATCTTCTTAATTGCAAAGGATGTACTGAAAAATAAAAGTATTGCGGTGGTTTTATCATTTGCGTATCTCATCAATCCAAGTGTGCAGCGAGCAAATATCTATGATTTCCATGCAGTTGTCCTTGCTACGACGTTTCTCCTTGCGACATTTTATTTTTATTACAAGCGAAAATACATTTGGTTTGCTATCTTTGCTTTACTTGCAGCAATGTGTAAAGAGCAGATTTGGTTAATAATTGCTTTGTTCGGCATACTTGTCGCGGTTCATCATCGTAAATGGATCATTGGTGCAGGAATCTTTATGGTATGTACAGCTATGTTCTTTTTCCTTCTCGAACACGCAATCCCTGCTGCACATGGTTCAAATCATTTTGCCCTTGAATATTACTCTGGATTCGGAAGCAGTACGACCGATATTGCAAAAGCTATCATTTTACAGCCAGATAAAGTACTTATGAAAGTTCTTGAGCCTGATCGGTTCCACTTTATTACCCAAATTTTCTCACCGTTAGGTTATTTATCGTATGTATTTCCATTCTTCCTTATCTTTGCGGGACCTGACTTGTTAATTAGCCTTTTGAGTAGCAATAGCAACCTGTACCAGATTTATTATCAATATACAGCGACGATGACACCTTTTATCTTCTTGAGTGCAATTTATGGTATTTGGGTGCTGCAAAAGCTTGGAGAACGAAGCAAGTCATTGAAAGGTTTTGAGAAGCGTTACCATATCTCTTCAGGAACAACTTTGGCAAGTTTCGTCATTATCTATGTTCTCTATAACTCGATTTATACGGCCCATGCATTTGGTCCACTGCCTGGCTCTCAAGAGCCTAATACAGCGATGTTCAATCGTCCTTTTCCAGATAGAGAGTTTATTGATCAATTCTTATCGCACATCCCTCAAGATTATACTGTAGCTGCTTCAAACAATATTGGTTCACATCTCTCGCAAAGAGAAGTTATTTATGTGTTACCTTATGGTATTGACCAAGCTGATATGGTGGTAATTTCAGATAAAGATAGCTATGCAGATAGTACTCTTAAATCAATGGAAAAGAATGGAAATTATCATAAAACTGTTGATCGAGATGGCTTCTGGGTATACGAGAGAAAATAGGCTTTTGACTTTATTACCCCGTCTTTTTTATACTTAATATATGATCCATGTTATTAAAGCAGACAGAAGGTACGAACCATTTAGTGAACATAAAGTCATGGATTCTATCCGTAGGGCAAGAGTTCCTCAGTCACTGCAAGGAGAAGTCCTCAGTCATGTAAAACGTAAGCTTTATGATGGTATTTCAACTGCTGAGATTTACCAGCATATTATGGAGTTTCTTAATCATGCACCTTCCCCGTATATTAAAGCCCGCTATACGCTAAAAGAAGCTATTATGATGCTTGGCCCAAGTGGGTATCCATTTGAAGATTTTGTTGCAAAGCTTCTGGAATCAGAAGGCTATAATACGCAAGTTCGTCAGATACTTTCCGGTCGATGTGTGACGCATGAAATAGATATTGTGGCTGAGAAAGATGGTAAGACAGCTGCTATTGAAGCGAAGTTTCATAATAGCCCTGGTACTCGTTCTGAAATTCAAGTTGCTTTATATACTCATGCTCGATTTGAAGATGTTAAAGTCCGTAATCCAATGCACGAAGCTTGGATTGTCACAAATACGAAAACAACAGTGGATGCAAATACATACGCTCAATGCACAGGGATGAAGGTCATTAGTTGGGATTATCCGGCTGGAAATAGTTTACGTGAGATGATTGAGCGTTCAGGATTGCATCCTATTACTATGGTAACTTCTTTATCTCAATCTCAGAAGACAACACTTCTTGAAAATCATATCGTTCTTTGTAAAGATGTGTTGGATCATCCTGACCTGTTGGATATGCTTTACTTATCCAAGATCGATCGTGATCGTATCATGAACGAAGTTCGTGGGCTCTGTTCTCCTGAAAATAATTAATTCTCATCTTCTTCTTACACGTGGCTCATCCGTTTCTTACTGCCTCCAGTTAAGATAGTCTTATGATAAACAAAAAGGAAGGAGGTGATAAATAATATGGATTTGTTACTTTATGTAGTTTTCGGAGGAATTGTTGGTTGGATCGCATCTATGATGATGGGAACTGATGCACAACAAGGTATTCTCGGAAATATTATTGTTGGTATCGTTGGTGCATTCCTCGGTGGTTTCATCATGAATGCATTTGGTCAGACAGGAGTAAGCGGATTTAACTTATACAGTTTCATCGTTGCACTTCTCGGATCAGTTGTTCTTTTGTGGCTTTACAGAACATTTACTCACAGAAGGGTATGATGTTTGTCCAAAAGAAGTTATTGTAGAACGGGCTTGATCGAAAGATCAGGCTCGTTTTTTATCTAGTTATTCGAGGTTTTGGGATGCCACTGCGTGCTGCAAAGATTTCTCCACTTTGTGGAAGTGCTGTAGCTCGAACTTCAGTTGTTTTACCAGTACTTTCAGCTACTGCTCTTCTTCGTGCTCTTGCTTCTAATGCTGCTGTTGCTGGATGGACTGCTACGTCTGAAGGAACAGATTCCATAGCAAAAACATTTTTTCCTTGGATAAGGTCAGGAGTTTGTTTTCCGTTTAATTCATGATGAAGTGCTTGTGCATCAGTACGACCCAATGCAGACTTTAATTGTTCTTCTAATGGTGCGCCAATTCGTTCGCTCATGTCTTTATTATAGTACTGTCGTCATATAATGTCAACAGGTAATTTTATCCTATAGTTTTATCGCTCAAAAAATTAAACACTTCTTATTCAAGCTATTTTGACTGATTAACGCAAAATTAGCATATAATAGAGTATTATAGTAATTCCATTGAATGAGAAGATACCATTATGAGAAAATGTTGATCGTAAAACTATTTACTCCAGTTACAACGAACTCCCATAACCATTATCTACTCTATTACAACGTCAGCTCTGTATTTAATCTCTGTAAATAATTTTTGTCGATCCCGTGAAGCCGCTTAAGCGAGCCTCGCCATAGGCGGGGAGGGGCAAAAATTTGATTCTTACATGAATCTTACTTAAGTATAAACCCATTATTCATGCCTGTCAACATACACTAGTTCTGACATTTTATCTACATTTACTCGATATTAGCCTCAAAACAAAGAATTAAACTGGGGTATTGACAGTGAACACTTGTTCACTGTATAGTAGTCTTGGTAAACACCTGTTCACCAAAAAAGATATGAAAATCGATGAGGCAATCAAGAAATTACGAAAGTTTTATCGCTTTGAGAAGCGGCTTCCAACCTATGAAGAAATGACTGAACTCTTTGGATTTTCTTCCAAGAATGCAAGTTTTAAATTGATATCTAAATTAATAGAAGCAGGGATTTTGGAGAAAGGAGAAAAGGGTAAACTCCTTCCAAAAAATCTCTTCGCAATTCCTCATTTGGGGACAATTAAAGCAGGTTATCCAATGCCTGCATTTGAAACTCATCACGATAACATTGATTTATTCCGGTATTTGTACGACGTGCAAGGAGACATCTATTTTCTAACTGTCTCCGGGGATTCAATGATCGAAGCGCTGATCGGTGAGGGTGATAAGATAATCGTCGATCCAAATCGTATACCTAAAAATGGGGACATTGTGGCAGCAATTGTTGACAATGAATGGACAGTAAAGTATTACTTCAAAAGAAATGGTGCGATTGAGTTAGTTCCGGCAAATAAAGATTATCCAATCATTCGTCCGAAAGAAAGCTTAGAGATCGGAGGAGTGGTCATCAGCGTGATCCGGAAGTATTTGTAAATTGCCGGATTCGCCTTCAATTCTTGGTTGCCCGTCTCGCTAAAAAGGCAGTCTATTTTTACAGGTATACGTTCATCAGTGGTCGATTTTGCCGGAACCACAAAATCGGTAACTGAAGAACCCGAATCCAGATATAGATTGCCACAACAATGGCAGCGAGGCGGACAAGTGAGAATTATTAACTACCATGCTAGAAAAGATTCATGAGAAAATTGATGTCATTACAATCTACAGACAACATGAGGGGAAAGTCGCTCCATATAAGATTAGATGGAACGGTCGGGATTATCTCATTACGAAGGTCGGGTATCACCATAAGGTTCGCGAGGGCCGTACGGTCTTTCATGTCTTTCATGTTTGCTCCGATACCTTAGCGTTTCGATTGAAACATGATCCTGATACCTTACATTGGATTTTGGAGGAGGTATCTGATGGAAACCCTAATTAACCGCGATAAGCCTTTACTCATGCACATTGATCTCAACTCGTGCTTTGCCTCAATTGAGCAACAGGCAAATCCTCTTCTTCGTGGGAAACCAGTCGTCGTTGCTGCATATGGAACTCCAAATGCATTCATATTAGCCCCCTCAATTGAGGCGAAGGCAATTGGTATAAAGATGGGAATGCGTGTGCAAGATGCCCAGGCAATATCTTCTCAGGTGGTCGTCCGTACTCCGGATCCCCCAAAGTATAGAGATGTCCACCAACGCTTTATGAATATTTTTCATTCTTACACACCTGACGTTACCGCCAAATCTATTGATGAAGCAATTCTCGATTTTCGTGAAGCGCATCAGTTACGACCTGATCTTGTTTCCATAGCTAAAGAAATAAAAGCTCGTATGAAAGTGGAAATAGGAGAGTGGATACGATGTAGTATTGGGATCTCTACCAATATGTTCCTTGCCAAATTGGGGGCGACACTTCACAAGCCTGACGGACTAACAGTAATTGATCACACAAATTTACTTGAAACCTATAAAGAGGCAACATTGCTTGATTTTTGCGGGATAAATGTCCGCTATCAAGCTCGGCTTAATGCACATGGGATACTCACTCCGCTAGATTTCTTCCATGCGTCAGGTAAGAAATTACATAAGGATGTTTTTCGAAGTGTTATCGGAAGTCGATGGTTTGAGAAATTGCGTGGATATGAGGCTGATCAACGTGACTTTCCGACGAAATCAATTGGGCACCAATATGCAATCAAGATTGCGACTAATGATCATCGGGAATTGTCACGATTGATTATGAAGCTTTGCGAAAAGATGGGAAGAAGACTACGCAAAAAAGGGCTGGTCGCGCATGGGGTGCATATGTGGTTTCACTATAGAGATTATACTTCGTGGCATCGCGGCAGACTTATGCACACAGAATTATATACAACGCTTGACCTCTATAAGCATGCCATGAAGATTTTTGATGCACAGCCTGAAGCAAAAAAAGTTTCCCAGCTAGGAGTTTCTTGTTATCAACTATCTGAGTATGATAGTCGTCAGCTAATGCTCTTTGAGGAAGATTCACGCAAAGCCCGTCGGGTTGCCGATGTTGCAGATACGCTTAATGATAAGTATGGTGAATTTACTGTTGTTCCTGGGACTATGGCTGATATGGACAATCTTATTATTGATCGAATTGCCTTCGGGGGAGTACGAGATATGGAGTTCCTAGTGTAAGTATACCCGTCATTGCGAGCGTAGCGTGGCAATCTCACAATAATGAAGTATTCATATATTTATATATTGACCAACGAATGGAATACAACACTCTATATTGGAGTTTGTAGTGATCTTCTAAAGCGTGTATACCAACATAAACATAAGACAACAAAAGGATTTACTCAAAAATATAATGTCAATAAACTAGTTTATTACGAACAATATCAGGAAATAGAAGAAGCAATTCTTAGAGAAAAACAATTAAAATCAGGATCGCGAAAAAAGAAAGTAATATTAATAGAAAACGTGAATCCTGAGTGGGAAGATTTATATAAGAAGATTCTTTAAATGAGATTGCCGCGCTACGCTCGCAATGACGAAGGTTTAGAAACCGTAGTCGCTCATTGGGGCGTTTCCGATTCTGAGTCGTGGGAGGGTCATGATTTTTGAAAGACATTGTTCTGTTCCCATATCAGTAGTAAAAGCTGCTGTCATTCCAAGTTCTTTCAGATCCTCGACGGCCTCATCATCGTATGATCCATAAGGATAGGTAACGATTTTATTATCCAAACCGAGTTCTGCGGCCAACTGTTCATTTGCTGTTTTGACTTCCATTGTGATTTTATCTTTATCAATCAAGCCAAGCGGAGCGTGCGATGTGGTATGGTTATAAATTCGAACGTAAGGATTTGCATGCATTTCTTTCAAATGATCCCAATTCATATATCCTGATTTACCGATAAGTCCAGTTGGGATCATAAAATTCATAATCATATGATGCTTTTTTGCAGACATAAAAGCGTATGTGTAATTATCATCATAGCCGTCATCAATTGTGATGATAATGCTTTTTTCAGGAAGAGGTTGTCTTGTTTCTAAGGCATTGACCAGGTCTTCAGCAGCAAGTGCTTTATATCCTTGATCAGAAAGATATTGCATTTGTTCGTCAAAGATTGTGCTATCAAGTGTAAGTGCTTTGTGGCCAAGAAGATCAGACATATCAAGTGGTTGGACATGATGGTACATAACGACAGGAACATTCATACAATAATCTTCTGCCTGTGAAGGTCCAATTTTTGCAGCTTCTGAAGTTATTTCAGGTTTTAAAGATTCAGATAAATCTTCCATTAATGGAAGTGAAATTGTCGGTTCAGGTGTTGGAGAGACTAACAAATTTGATGCAATTGTCACATTGGTTGGTTTTGTTATAGGAAGTTGGTCTGCAGTTGCAGTGGGTGCAAGGAAGATTTCAAAACCAAAGAACGCTACAACAAGAAAAATTACAACACTCTGAGATGCAAAATTAAATGATAATTTCTTTAAATAGTTTTCTTTTTTTGAGGATTTTCTACGGGTTTTTGCCTGCGTTTTCAACCGAATCATTTTACCCCTACATTGTAATAGTAAGTCGATAAAATGACAATGAGGAAAATAATTGTCAGAAAAGATTCAATTTATTTTTTGAGGGCTTTTCCACCTGGAAATACTGCTTTGTCTCCAAGAATTTCTTCAATTCTGAGGAGTTCATTATATTTTGCTACACGGTCAGTTCTTGAAAGAGAACCTGTTTTGATTTGACCTGTCCCAAGTCCCACTGCTAGATGCGCGATCGTTGTGTCTTCAGTTTCTCCTGAACGATGTGACATCACACTATTCCAGCCAGCTGCATCTGCCATTTCGATTGCGGCAATGGTTTCAGTCAATGAACCAATTTGATTCACTTTAATTAAAATTGCATTTGCTGCTTTTTCATCAATAGCCTTTTTAAGGAATTGTGTATTGGTTACCAATAGATCGTCTCCAACGAGTTGTGTCTTTTCTCCAAGAACCTTTGTGAGATATTTCCATCCATCCCAATCACTTTCTCCGACACCATCTTCAATACTGACGATGGGATAGTTCTCTACAAGTTGCGCCAACCAATCAACCATTTGTGAGTTTGAAAGCATTTGTCCTTCAGCTTTTAAAGAATATTTATCATCTTGCATCAATTCTGTCGAAGCGACATCCAATCCCAAAACAATATCATCTCCCGGATCAAATCCAGCATTCATGATGGCGTTAATAATAAGATCAAGTGCTTCAGCATTTCCATTTTTTACGCGAGGTGCATAACCACCTTCATCGCCAACAGTTGTTTCATAACCTTTTGATTTCAAAACTTTTGCTAGATGATGGAACACTTCTGCACCCATTCTCAAACCTTCAGAGAAAGATTTTGCTCCAACTGGCAAGATCATAAATTCTTGAATATCTGTTGCGAAATCTGCATGTCGGCCACCATTAATAATGTTCATCATTGGAAGAGGAAGCGGCATTTCAGAAGGTGTTGCGCGGAGACTATTTACATATTCAAAAAGATGCTTATTTTTTGTTTGTGCTGCAGCTTTTGCAGCAGCGAGTGAAACAGCGAGAATCGCATTTGCACCTAACTTACTTTTATTCTCAGTTCCATCAAGATCAAGCATTGTTTGATCAAGCGCTTTTTGATCGGTTACATCAGCACCTTTGAGCGCTTTCTCGATATCGTTGTTTACATTCTCAACTGCTTTGAGGACGCCTTTGCCAAGATACTTTGTCTTATCACCGTCTCGGAGTTCTATCGCTTCATTCGATCCTGTGGATGCGCCAGACGGTACTGCTGCTCTTCCCATAATGCCATCTTCAAGATGCACATCTGCCTCAACTGTAGGGTTTCCTCGGGAGTCTAAGATTTGTCTTGCGTGGATGTGTGCAATTTTCATCAATGTATAGAATTGTAAAACAAATTCGTATTTGATTCAAGAGGAAAGTTTGCGTGTTAATGATATTTTCCAGAAACAGGATCGAAGAATTTTCTCTGAACAGGTTGTACATGTGAAAGTTTTATTAAATCATTTCGTAGTTGATTTACTGTCTCTGCCGTAAGCCCGGGAATTTTTTCTGTAATCGATTTATTAAAAATACCTACAGTATTTTCTTGTTGTCGTGTCTTAATCGTAAGAGTATAAAGCCCGAGCGCTCGAACGACAATAGGGTTCATAAAAACGATTGCATCTTCAATTTGATTGTATCCGATGACAAGATGTCTCTTAAAGAAAACTCCTCGATCAATATGCAATCCATCACTTTCAAGAGTATAGGTAAAATGAGTAAAGGTTAAAGCAGCCCAATAATAACAAGCAAAAATAAGCATGGCAAAGAAAATAACGCCAGCTCCATACAAAATCAAAACAATATCATCGAGGGGCAAAAAGGATATATCCTCAGCCCAAACCTGTTGGAATACTGCTACCGCAATAAACCAAATAGGAATAACGTAAAATGTCGCAAGAAAATTTTTAACAAAGAAAAGTAGTAATACTTTCGGATGAAGTTGTTGCATGACCTAAATAAAAGAAAAGAGTAAATAAAGTACAAGTATTATAAGAAGAATATAAACTATTCCTCCAAATGCAGGGAAGATGAACGTTGAAAGTAGCCAGATACCGATAAAGATTGCGACAATTGTTTGCAAAATTCCTGGCAAAAACCGGATAGCATATCCTAAGAGCAAAAGAATTAATAAGTGATGAACTGTGAATGCACGTCCAAAAACATGAAAGAGGGGAGTATTAAAAAGTGGAATTTGGATAAATCCAGCAAGCCAAAGTAATATAAAAAATCCCAAAACCCATTTGAACATTTCAGGTGCATGAATTTGTTGTTTCATATGACTCTGCAATTATTTTGACAAGTATTCAAATAAAATGCAATAATAACTCACCTCATGAATGACAAACCAATTGGCATTTTAGATTCAGGAATAGGCGGCTTAACGGTTGCCAAAGAGATAATCGAGCTGCTTCCTCACGAATCAATTATCTATATTGGAGATTCTGCAAATACACCATACGGGACCAAAACAAAAGACGAGATTTATTCTCGCGCGAGAGAACTCATAAACTTTTTACTGAAGAAAGAAGTGAAGATTATTGTTATCGCTTGCAATACAATAACAGTCTCTTGCATCGATCAATTACGTAAAGACTATCATCATGTTCCGATTGTGGGAGCAGTTCCTGTAGTTAAAACTGCTGCTGAAGTAACAGTCAATAAACGTATCGGTATACTTTCAACAACGCAGACTGCAAAGAGTGATTATCAGAAAAAGATTATCGCTGAATTTGCGAACGATTGCGCAGTCTTTAATTATGGAACAGATGGATTAGTTCCTCTCATCGAGAAAGGAATAACTTATGGGAAAGAAATCGATGAGCAATTGGAAAACGTATTGGACAAATTTAAAAAAGAAAAAATTGATACATTGGCTTTGGGATGTACTCATTATCCGTTGATAGCAACAGCTATTCAGGAACATCTTGGGAAACATGTTCATTTACTCAATTCTGGTGCAGCTATAGCAAGGAGAGTAAAACAAATTATTGAAAATAATCAGATTGCCACAAAAACGAATGAGCGATTTTACGATATTTATACTACTGGCCAGACAACTGTTATCCGAAAGATTATGACTAAATTGGATTTAATAGATCTTCCAATAAAGATACAGGAGACGGCACTTTAATCTTACTGCATTTTTACGTAATCATCATATAAATTTTATGCTGTGCCTTTAGTATAAGATTTATGAATAATGACAAAGGTAAAAAGGGTGGCGGAGCAATGGCTCAACCACTCGACCCGACAACAAATGCCGAAGGTTTCCTAGGAGACGCAACAGGTTTATCAGGTATAACATCAAATAAAAACTCATCACAACAAACTTCGCAAGATTATCCTGCACGGACTATGTCTGATGCAAAATATAAGGAAAGTATGGACATTGCTTCTGAAGAAGACGTAGATATGCCCTCAGATAAAAATCATGGAGGAAGTATACCTTATACGGTTAATATTCAAAATGCTTCTGGAGATGATTCTCCCGGAAGTGATGAGATTAATACTGAGTCTGCGCCATTTAATCATCCATCCAATCAAGGCCAACAATCTATAAGTGGAAGTGAAACTGATCCTACTTCAGATGATGATACACTTGATGCTGCACAAGCTGTTGGAACACAAATGGACGAAGATGAAGAACACCCCCGTGAATTAGATATTGCGAGTGATATTGATCGTGCAGAAGAATCAATCAGGAATCATTAACTTAGCTTCTTCGAAATCTTGCCCACACGACATTTGACTGTCTCCCATTATCAATAACTTCAGTGTTCGCATATCCTAGTCGATGTGCCAACGCTCCAGTCCAAGTCATTCTCGCTGCATCTAATTCGTCTTGTGGACTAATTTCTCGTTCTTGGGCAATAGTATCTAAATAGTTTCTAAATGTTTTACTATTCATTCCAGATTCTAGCCATCTCCCATCAATAGCTGACACGGGATATCCGTTATCACCTGTAAATTCTACAAAGCGTTCCACTAACTTTGCTGCATAAACATCAGGATGTCGTGGTTGATTATTAAAAATTCCCCGATTTAAAATATTTAAGCCCAATATTCCGTCATATGAAACTTGACCAAAGAATCTCGTCCATTTATAAGACTCTTCTGTTGATCTAACCTCAATCTTTCTTTCACGAACTTCACAAAACAATTCTGCGCCTGATGCACCTTTTACAGGATTTTTTCCAAAATTTCGTCTAAAAATAGTTTCAGGAACTCCACCAGTTGGACCGCCTATATAACCTTCTTTCATGCTAGTATTATACTATAAGTTGGTACTTTAAACTTAATTCAAAAATTGGTATACTTATCTATACAAATGGTGGCTGTAGCCCTGCCTGACGGCAGGCAGGTCAGGGGTAGAGATCTATGTATTTCTGCTATATAATTAAGAGCGTAAAAGATGGTAAATTCTACACAGGTATCACTAATGATATCGGTAGAAGAATGGATCAGCACAATCAAGGAACTCATTCAACACCATCAACCTTGCATAGAGGACCATTTATATTAGTTCATGTAGAGATAGTTCAAAGTAGAGCAGAAGCGAGAGAATTAGAAAAATACTTTAAAAGTGGTGTCGGAAGAGAAATTAGAAACGAACTCTTCAAATAATGGTGGCTGTAGCTCAGGGGTAGAGCGTCAGTTTGTGGTACTGAATGTCGCGGGTCCGATTCCCGTCAGCCACCCCAAGATTTTGCCTCAATCAATTTAGCAAGTCATATCAATCTAAAGTGTGGGTCGATCGAACAAGCTAAACTAAACTAAACTTTTTACTCTTAACTTCACTAAAGCATATAATTTTTTTAAGTAAATCTAAAGTCAAGCTTCTTCAGGTGTTTTTAAAATAGATTTATGTATTAATAAAATATATTAGTTATTGTTTTTTCTAATTTATATTGCTAATATTAGTATTACTAAAAACTCAGCAGAATATTCTTTTGATGGATTCTGGGAGAGCAGCTTGACAGATTCTGCTTCGAAAGGATTGCCAGATATAGAACTTGTTAGCTCTGATTCGAGACTTCATACAATTCATCAAATCTTAGATGTAACTACGAAGCCAATGATTGTGGATGGTGACAGTGGAGGAGATATTAATCACTTCGAATACTTAGTACGTAGATTGGAGCGTGCTGGAGCATCTATGGTAATTATCGAAGATAAAGTCTTTCCTAAAAGAAATAGTTTTGCGGAAACAAATCAAAATCTAGAAAGCATTGAAGTATTTTCAAGAAAAATAAAAAGAGGTATTGAAGCAAAACAGAGCGATGATTTTATGATTGTAGCTAGACTTGAAAGTTTAATCTCAGGTGAAACAGTCAAAGATGCTATAGCACGCGCTGAGGCATTTTTAAAGGCGGGTGCAGATGGCATAATGATTCATTCTAAGTCGAAAGCACCAGATGAAATTATTGAGTTTGCAAGACAATATAAATTACTTCCTGAAAGTTTAACAAGAGGAAAGGTATTAGTATGTGTTCCTACAACTTACAATGCGATTACTGCATCAGAATTAGCGAAAGAAGGATTCAATATTATCATCTATGCAAATCATCTTTTGAGATCAGCATATAAGGCCATGGAAGAAGTATGTAAAAGTATATTATTGAATGATAGATCAACAGAAGCTGAAGAAAAATGTGTAGAAATAAGCACATTATTTGAGACAGTAGGAATGCTTGAAACTGTTAGTAGAGATAAAGAGGGTACATAAATGATTAAACCAAAAGATTTCACAAATGCATTAATTAAGAATAACTTGGGACCACTCGTTCAAGTTCCTTGTTCTTACTTTAAGAACTTGCTCAACTACATCATAGCGACTAATTCTATGAATGTTATCAATCCTGTTAACGAAGGACTTGCTATGGGAATAGCATCTGGTCATTATTTGAGTACAGGAAAGCTACCCATTGTCATGATGCAAAATTCAGGCTTAATGAATACCTTGAATGCGTTAACCTCATTGAATCAGATTTATCAAATACCAGTTTTTTATGTTGTCACTTGGAGAGGTGAAGGTGGCGTAGGTGCAGATGCTCCTGAGCACGATGTCGTTGGAGAAAATTTAGAAAAAATTATGGACACATTCCAAATACCATATGAAATTATAGATGATCAGTTATACTCAGAACAAATTGAAAGGTTGGCTACTAAAGCTAGAAAAACGAATAAGCCAGTGGCATTAATTGTAAAGAAAAACACTTTTGATGAATATAAATTAGAACCAATGGATAATGGATATGAAATGGATAGATATGAAGTTGTTCAAAAAATAAAAGAGCAGTTAGCATCTAATTCTTTATTTATTTCATCAACAGGATTTCCTTCAAGAGATTCTTTTACTGTGAATCCTACAAAAGATTTTTATATGATGGGATCTATGGGGCATACTTTAGCCCTTGGATTAGGTGTCGCTGAAAATACTAAGGAAAGAACCATTATTTTGGATGGAGATGCGTCATCTCTCATGCATTTAGGTGGTATGGGATCATTTGATCCATACAAGCACAAAAACTTAGTTTATATTGTTTTAGATAATGAGGTGTGTGAGAGTACAGGTTGCCAGCCAACCGTTTCAAAAAAGGTTAATTTTGCTTTATTAGCAAAAGCATTTGGATTTGAAATAATTGAACTTGTAAAAACTAAAGACCAGCTTCAAACAGCATTAACTAAAATACAAGAAGCTAAAAATAAAAGTGTGTTTCTACATATTAAAATAAACTTTAATACTACACATAAATCTATGCGTGTCTCAGAAAAATACTCTGCGCCTGAAGTAAAAGAATTGTTTATGAATGAAATTGAAAAATTTAGGTAACATGTATATTCCTCCTAAAAAAACTAAGAATTACTTTATGCCAGTGAAAGTATACTATGGCAGAGATATCTTAGAAGAAAGGTTAAATAAAATCACTTCAAATGATACTTCAATTTTAATTGTTTGTGGAGAGCATTTTAAAACTACAGCTAAATTTGATCAACTA
Source organism: uncultured Gammaproteobacteria bacterium (assembly GCA_965230895.1). Taxonomy (GTDB): domain Bacteria; phylum Patescibacteriota; class Microgenomatia; order Levybacterales; family UBA12049; genus JACDET01. The sequence continues at coordinate 517,104 of OZ246394.1, read as the reverse complement.
AAAAGAGCAATTAGTTTTACTTTGTATACAGGGAAAATCCTAAAATCTAACAATAAAACTATTGATGAACTTGCCAAATATTTAAGAAAGAATAAGTTTGATTCAGTGATAGCAATTGGAGGTGGCAAAATCATAGATGTAGTAAAATCTGCATGTATATTAGCAGAGCATGATGGATTATTAGAAGATTATATTAAAAACAAATCTAGACAACTGACACATAAAGGATTACAACTAATTGCTGTTCCAACAACATCAGGTACAGGGAGTGAAGTGACACCATGGGCTACTGTATGGGGTGATGATAAGAAGAAATACTCACTTACTTCCGAATACATGTTTCCTGACTATGCAATAATAGATCCTTCGCTTACTGATGATTTAAGCCCGTCCATCTCAGCTACATCAGGAATTGACGCCCTATGCCAAGCAATAGAATCATATTGGAATATAAATAGTAATAGTGTAACAAGAAGATATTCTTTAAAAGCTATTGAGCTTATTATTAATAGTATTTCCAATGCTGTACATTCTCCCAATGTTCTTGTAAGAGATAATATGGCTTTAGGTTCATTATATAGTGGTTTGGCTTTTTCAAATACTCAAACAACTATTTGTCATGCGGTATCTTATCCGATAACTGCACATTGGAATATACAACACGGCCAAGCAGTAGCATTAACAATGCCATCATTCCTGAAATTATTTCTTCCTAAGCTTTCTCCAAGAATTGAGCACGATTTATTAAAAGCTCTAAATGTTACTGCACATAATGAGGCTGAAGAATTAATAAAAAGATTAATTAAAGAAATTGGCTTAAAGACAAAATTGTCAGAATTAGGAATAATTAAGTCAGGTATAGACTTAATAGTTAAGGAAAGTTTTTATACTAACAGAGCAGCTAATACTCCTGTAGTTATAAGTGCAGAGCAAGTAAAAAATATGCTTACAAGCATATATTAGTTCTTAACAAATATATGACAATGCCACATTTCAGGGACGGATTTAAAATTGAGTTTTCTCTCTGATTTACACCAATCTTTTTTTGGAAACTTTGAGCCTACTACTTCTTTAATAGTGTCCTCATTCAGTGGACCCGTTAATGACCACAAACAATAATGCTTTACCTTTGGAAGTAACTCTAAAGTCCTTGTATATGGAAAATTGTTATTAATAAGTGCAATAGAATTATTTCCAATTTGCCTTTTAATAATCTCTAAAGCAATCTCTCTCGGCACTAACTCCTTATATAGATCATAAAACTGAGTATCTTCTTTTAGTCTTAATTCACGTGGGTCGCAGTCTGACATATATTCAGTAAGACTTTGTAATTCTTCCCAGGTTTTAGGTTGCTTTGATTGAGGAATAAAATCCATATTTATATTCTAGTTTGTTGGTCTGTGATCTTCAAGTACACGTCTTGTAATTTCCTGTTTAATTGTTGATCCAGATAATTTATCAGAACCATATTTATCTGCATCGTAGGCAGTACCTTCTTCATATGCTGTTGATGGATCGACAATATTTGCAAATTGATCCATAACTACCACATCCATTGGATACCTTTCTCTATGTGCACTGAGTTCATCTATTTGTTGGATAATCAGTGGTCCACTTGTAACAGACTTTACAAGAACATCTGGTTGAAAGTCCTCAAGAAAATCTAAACCATGAACTACTTGATCAGTAACTACATCAATATATGGATAATGTGCTACGTGTAAAGCTCGAGCCTCAAAAGGGACAATAGGTCCGCGTGGATCTTTACGGGTTTTAACTAATTCATCAGCTTCAACTCTTACAATTAATCTATTGCCTAAGTTTGCACATGCTCTAAAATAGTCTGCATGTCGATAATGAGGGATATCTACAACAGAGTCTACCATCACAACTCTCTCTCCTCCCGCTCTCCATTCTGCCGCTCTACTAATCGCTTCTGTGTTAGGGACTATTTTTGAGTAAGGTGATGGAAAACGCTCCCCTCGTGCAAATTCTAATCCAACCCTAGTTTTTGTTGAGTCAAAAAAAGCTCTTCCATCAGGCGCTCTTCTTTGTGTGTGCTCTTGTTCATGTCTAGCCATAATATCGTTGATGGATTATATCAATATAATGAGGCTAAAACAACTATTATGGTATGCATAGCATTTAATCTAGAAGTCAATAAATGAAAAGTATTTCATGAGATAATAGTTTGTTTTAAGATACCTAGGTGTGCTTTGAAAAATTCTCTTTCTTCTACCGAAATAATACTAAAATAGGTTCGAACATCATTCGGTAGTTTACCCAAACTTTTTTTGCATCAAGTTAATTCCTCGATGGTATAATTTTCATATGGCTAAGATTGTTATTTTTAGTGGTCCTCCTGGTGTTGGTAAAAGCACACTCAGTTATAGATTGGCTCAACAAACCGGATGGGCGCTCATTACGAAAGATGCCATAGACCGTGGTCTTGAAAGAATTGATACGCTCAACGGTAAAGCTGGGTATGAAGTTTTCTTTGAATTAAGTAAACTAAACCTCCAAAATAATGTTTCGATTATTCTTGATGCTGTGTTTACTACAGAATCTCTTAGAGAACAAATATCTGGAATCGCTAGCAAAACACATGCTGAAATATACTTCATTGTCTGCAAGTGCTCTGAGGAAAAGGTCTGGGAAGAACGAATAAAAAGCAGATCAGAAATGGTTGAAGGATGGACCCCAGCTGATTGGCAGGAGGTACAAAAAGTAAAAGGTATCTATGAAGAATGGTCGTATCCACATCTTTTACTTGATTCTGTTGAACCCATTGAGGAAAACCTGCAAAAATTATACAAATATGTTGGTGTAGATGTTAAATAGTCAGTTCTAGAAGCCGCTTTTTTGTTCTTATTGTGTAACTATTCAGTGAAGATTGAAAGTTTTGAAATCTGTTCTACAACATCATCAGGTGCTATCTTCGTTGTATCAATTGTCAAATGTTTTTTATACTCCAATTTTGTTAAAGATTCAGGATACTTTTCTAGCCAATCTTTTAATTTTTCTTGCGAGACTAGCTTATTCAATGACTTTCTTGAATCGTTTGTTATCCTCTTATGAAGTTCATCTTGTGAAGCAGTTAAATGCACCAAAAATAGCTCATTCTTTGCCTCATCAACGATTTGTAGTAATTTTCGATAGAAACCCTCATTGTCTCGCATAATTACTCCCGTAAGAATAATGTTTATATTTGCAGAAACGGCTTCCTCAACTATTCTTACTCGAAATTCCTTCTCTAGTCTCTTTCGAGCAGGATGATCAAAGCCAAAAATTTCACTCAAAGGGTTAAGGATGGCATGGTTGTGCAAAAAGGAATATCCAGTTTTTTGAGCAAGTTTGGTTGCGATTGTATACTTGCCTGTAGCGGGTGCTCCATAGAGAAGAATAAGTTTCATACTACAATTTTACTTAACCAAAATGCAGAAAGAAAGATTAATTTAATTCGAGATTCGCAATAACGGGGAGATGATCTGATCCTTTTGCGTCCAACACTTTACATTTTTTCACGTTAAGATTTTTCACCCAAATATAGTCAAGCTTTCTTTTTATGTGGATCTGTAAGCTCTTAATAAGCATGATGAAAAATGGAAAATGTTTAGGGGTATCCATTCGATTAATATCTGCACTCCAAGCAATATCCTTTGTAGCATCAACATAGGTAGCGCCAAGTACTCTTTGTATGTTTTTCTCTTCTTGCCCAGTTTTCAATAAATCAAAGCTATTAAAATCACCACAGACAATATGATAATTGTTATTAGCTTTTCTAAGGAGGTAGCGTAACTGTTTCAAACGATTAGCTTTTCCGCCAACACTATCAAGGTGAACACTTGTTACTAATAGCTGTTTATTATTAGAGTTAAACAAACAACTAATTGCTCTTCTTGGAGGTGTCACGGCTTGTAGTCCCGCAAGTTTATGAAATGCCCATTCTGGAAAGGTCAATCTTTTGGCTGTAGGAAGCAGTATCTTTTCTGTTTTTTCAAGTTGGAGAACTCGACTATTCCAAATGATACTTGTTCCAAAATCTAGAAATGATTTTCCATCACCTACATGGGAAGCTGCTTTCCAATCCTTACCCAAGCGACTAAGCAGTTCTTCAATAATAAAAGGATTATCATCACTCTCTAAAACTTCCTGTAAACAAAAAATAGCAACTCCTCCGTGAGCCATTGAAGTGATATTCTTTATGATTTCATCAGGATGCCTGGATAAGAGAATGTTGTATGTAGCAATCTTTACCATACATGAATTATACGGGATTACCGACGAAAAACAATTTGCTTTACAGTACGATTATGATCTCGTGGAGTTCCTAAAGATTCTACATTGTGCGTATGCGCTGTTAATTGCTGAAGTAAATCTGCATTTTCAGATTGTAATGCAACTTCATTGGTTCCCCAATCTGCAAGCGTATCAGAAAAACATCGTGTACCTACAATTGCTTGTGCAGAAGGCAATGCTTGATCAATAAGTAAAATATTGGAGTGTACCCATCTGGAAATTTCTAAGATTGGGAATGTATAACCAGCTCTTTTCAACTTCAATTGTGATCTCGCGTCAAACAATCTTGACAGAGGTCTAAGCACCAATTGAGGATCCGCAATTGCTACTGAAACAGCTAATCCACGATCTTGAGCCTTTTGAAGAGCATCTAAGACTTTACCATCAGGAGTATGTTGTGTGTGCATACGTATCGAGGATTCTGCTTGATCAGCCAATGCTGTAGCTCTGTCCAAGATAAGAGACTGATGGTTTACCCCCGTATCAATGAGTAATTTTGTATCCTTGCTCCCAGTGATTTCATAATCTGAACCTCCTCTGCCTTTTGCTGCCGAAGTAAAGACATCTGATAATCCTTTAACCAGCAATGGATCAGTTACTTTTATCATAATACCAGGTTGATCTTTACTGACAAAATTATGCAGATCTCCTACAAAAGCGACATCATCAATAATTGCCATCTTAATATGATTTCTTCCTCTTGCAGGATTAACTCGTTCTTTCAGTGTGCTTGGTGGATTGGTAACAGTTACTAAGACATTATTCTGCTCAAATTCGTCTAATGCAGCTTTTCTTTCACCTGTTTTTTCTCTCAGCTTTTGCTTAGTAGAGGGTTTAATGCCTGGAAGGTAATATGGACGTCCAGCAACAAGAAGCTTATGATATGCGTCGACAGTGTATCGTGTATCTACACCTCTTGTAGCGGAATCTACAACAAGATTTTTAAGATCTACAAAGGGACCATTCCCATCAAAGGTCATCGTCTGTAACCAAACGCGTCTTTGCGCTTGAGGAATTAGTTGGTGGAGCTGATCAATATATGCAGCTTTATCTAAAACGGTAAATTCAGACCTTCCTGAAGTCTCTTTATGAAAAGCTAATTCTCTTGGCCGTGGTTTTTCCATGTGAGGAATTATATTTTATTTATGCCTGTAAAGCAATTGCTTAACATTCAAGACTTCGACTTGGAATAGTCCTAATAAAAGATTATAATTTCCATATGGGAAAAGTGATTGCTGGTATGGCTATGTCATTTGATGGCTTTGTTAATGACAAGAATGGCAGTGTTGATAAGCTCTATCCAGATTTCGGAGAACTTCATAAGGTTCCTTCTTTTCAGAAAATGATTGATGATACTGGTGCTGTTATTATGGGAAGGCATGTGTATGAAATGGCAGATCCATTTTCCTGGGCGAACGATGACTATGAATTCCAAACTCCTATTTTTGTCCTGACACATAATCCTCCTGAAAAGTATCCTGAAGGCAATGGCAAAATCCGTTTTACATTTGTAACCGATGGTATTGAAAGCGCCATTTCTCAAGCAAAAAAAGCAGCGGGAGATAAGGACATTCAAGTTTTAGGCGCAAATACTGTCCAGCAATGTCTTAATTCAGGATTATGCGATGAACTACAGGTCGATATTATGCCAGTGCTCCTTGGATCAGGACTAAAACTCTTGGAAAATATAGATACAGATAAGATAAAACTTGAAAGAACTAAAGTTGAAGAACTTACATCTATGAGAACAAGTATCACGTTTAACGTAACAAAGGTTGTTATATAATCTATAGCTATGATTCAATTTGAAACAAAACTTTTTAAAATTAAATCCTGGACGATTTTGCATCTGCCAGTCGAAGCGTCAGTCCAACTCCCTTCAAGAGGGATGACTATGGTTGCGGGAACTCTTAATGGTGTCCCGTTTAAAACATTACTCGAACCAGATGGTACATATGGTCCAGGACTAAAGCCAAGCCATTGGTTTCAACCAGATGAAGATTTGCTTAAACAGGCAAAAGCTTCAGCAGGCGATACTGTACATGTTTCTCTCGAACCAACAAAAGAATGGATAGAGCCAGAAGTACCTGATGATGTACAAAAAGCTTTACAGACATCGGAAAAAGCTGAAGAGCTTTGGCATGATATAACTCCAATGGCACGTTGGGATTGGATTCGTTGGGTACGCGCTGTTAAGACGGCAGAAACCCGACAGAAGCATCTTGAAGTTATGCTGGATAAACTTAACAAAGGGATGCGACGACCATGTTGTTTTAATAGGAATCTTTGCAGTGAACCATATGTCTCCCATAATTGGAAGCTTCTCGAACCAACGCACTAATTATTTCCTCACCAATAAAAATGGCTTCATTAATCCGTGGAATTTATAAAGGTATTTTCTGCGAGAGCTTAAAGGCGTTTGGTCAAATTCACGAATCAGCTCTTCGAAGATTGTTTCGAGTTCAATCGCAGTCTTCTCAATTGAGAATTTTTGCGCAGATTTCAAACTTTGTTCTGCAAATTCTTTACGGAGTTTTTCATCCTGCAATAGCTTTACCACTTTATCTGCATAAACGTTCTTATCTTTTTTGACTAGATAGCTGTTCTTTCCATCTTCGAGAATCCCATCGAACACATTATCCTTGACTGCGACGATCGGAAGTGATGAAGCAAGCGCTTCGAGAATTACAAGTCCTTGCGTTTCCGTTTGTGAAGCAAAGAGAAAAATATCAGCATCTGTATAAATATCAGGCAATTTTTCTGGAGAGAAAACCCCGAGGAAATGAACTTTATCATGCAATCCTACCTGATCAACTCGCTCCTGCAAAATGTCTTTGTCAGCACCCTCACCTACAAGTACAAGAACACTATCTGGAGTTTTCTTTTGAATTTGGACAAATGCATCAATAATAAAATCGATTGCTTTTTCTTTCCCTAATCGACCGACATGAAGGAGGATCTTTGTTTGTTTGCCCAATCCAAGCTTCTTTCGAATAAACCCTTTTTTCCCTGATTGGTAAAGGTCAAGCTCGATTCCAGTTGGATGAGCATGCATAGGTTTTTCAACTCCATACTCTATTAATTCTCTCTTTACTGCTTCAGTCGGGACGATAAGGTAATCACAATAATTACAAATGACACGACTAAGCATGCGCATAAATGCTTCATTGCCCAACCATTTCCCTAGATAGTGCTTGTATTGCACAAGCAATGTGCAATAACTAAAGACATAAGGAATTCTTTTTGTTTTTGCCAATTCCCAGGCCAATAGACTGATTGGACCACCATTGTAAGCATGAATAACATCAAATTCTTTTTGCACGATTTGCAGGAGGGTTTTATTTGGCACATGGAGCGCGAATCTTGTACCTGTTGCTAAAAATCCAACAGAAGGAAGTCTGTAGATATGATCGTCTGTATCTTGATAGCCTGGCACATTGGGAGCAACTATCGTAACTTCATGTCCATGCTTTTCTAAAGCACGTGCAGTCCTATCGACCGCTGTGGCGACACCGTTTGGGAGAGGCAGATAAGCGTCAGTAAATATTCCTATTTTCACAATATGGGCTTAACTATTATACGATAGACTGCAGAGAATGACAATTTTATTGATAGGAAGTGTTACAATAGAGTACGTAAAGGAGGTGATTATATGCCAGCTGCAAAAACAAAAACTGAAAACAAAAAGGAAGAATCTTTTGAAGTTAATGGAGAAAACCTTGTTAAAAAGGTAAAAGAATTAATTAAGGAAGGAAATATCAGAAAAATCACTATTAAAGATAAAAATGGAAAAACTCTTGTTGTATTCCCATTAACTCTTGGACTCGTGGGTGTAGCTATCGCGCCTGTACTTGCAGGTGTTGGAGCTATCGCTGCCCTTGTGGTGGAATGTACAATTACGGTGGAGAGAGACTAATTATTTTAGTTCATATGCTCCTGCAGGAGCATCAGCAAGTTCAGTCATTGCACCTTCGATCTGAGCTATATCCATTGATGGACCATCATCAAGTTCATGTTCTTTTTCATCTTCGTTATAATCGACCAGATGCTTTTTAATACCATAATACAAGGTAGAAGCAGCAGCGTGTCGGTCGCTATTGTACGTGTAAAATACTTTGTGACAATACGTGCAATCATGTGAATAATACATAACCACTTCAGTATACACGCTATTTCTTAAATTGCAATAAAGAGGGGAGCTTATTTTTTAAACCCTTTTCGTCAGGAGTTACAAGTATTGAAACTGACTTCGGGAAAATTTCTACTTCAAGAGTCGCTATCGGAGGAAAATGGTTCCCATCCAACTGGTATGGTTTTGCTCCTCGCAACGGAGAAACACGAACACTTTTCCCTGTTAATAAAGTATAATGTGGACTTCTTTGTAGTGTCCCTAAAAGTGCGTTTGCGACAAGATTAAGAAATGAACGAAGAGTCGAAGCTTGAATAATTGCAATTTGTAAAATGCCATTTCGATAATGTGCATTTGGTACTGCTTCAAATCCAGCTTGTAGTTTGCCCATATTGGCAATCATAATACTCTTTGCTTTAAACTTCTTTGAGGGTTTACCATCAACAGAAACTTCGTACCAGCCAGATTTCTTATTAAATGCTTTAATACTACTGAAAAGATAGGCGAAGAATCCATATTTTCTTTTGAGTTCTCTTTTGGTTTCTTTCATCAAATCAGCATCAAAACCAATCCCTGCAATAATTGCGAAAAACTTATCATTTGCCTTCCCTACATCAATTTTTTGTATTTTTCCCAAAAGGGCAATATTGATTGCTTCATCAAGCGGATAGATCAGACCTAAGTTTTGTGCAAGTAAATTTCCTGTTCCAAGTGGGACAATGCCGAGTACAACTTGGGTATTTATCACAGCTTGTAAAGCTTCCATAATTGTCCCATCGCCGCCACAAATAACGATATGCTTCGCTCCATCAGCTATTGCATTTCTGGCCAAAACTTCAGCATTCTTTTTCTTGGTAGTTAAAAGTGTTTTACCCGTCCATCCATACGATTTTGCGATAGTCTTTATCTCGCTAATTCTTCTGTTCGGATCGCCTTGTCCGCTTGCAGGATTGATAATAAATACAGCTTTTTTATATGCGGTTTTCATATCTGCATCATAGCACAAAAATGTTGAGCTTATATAAACAAGTGAGACTATGCTTTTGCGGTTTCAGAATTGCTCTTCTCAGAAGGAATAAGAAGCCATAAAATAAGATAAGGGAAAAGTCCTGGGAAACCACCTGGCAAAAATAATAATATCCAAATAATTCTCACGAATAAAACTCTGATATGAAAGTAATTTGCGATACCAGCTGCGACGCCAGCGATAATTCTTCCTTTCTTTGGACGTTCAAGAACATTCATACTATATATTGTATCATCGGAAATTGTTTTATTTGGTGAGTTTTCGGTAAGAAAGTTAATTTGTTGATTTATAAAGAGGTATAGTAAAGTTAAATGATGCACCTTTACCTTTTTGGCTTGTTACCCAAATTCTTCCATGATGACGTTTCACAATTTCTGACGCGATATACAATCCCAATCCAAAACCAGCAATATTTCTTTCTTCATGTTCCTTTGTTCGATAAAATCTTTCGAATACTTTTTCTATATCTCCCTTTTCAATACCCGGTCCGAAATCCTGGACAGTAAATATAGCGTTTTTCTTATCTTCAGCAACTTTGACAATCAGTTTATCTGCTTTTGGTGAATACTTAATCGCGTTGGTAAGCAGGTTCGCAATAACTTGAGCTATACGATCTGCATCACCATAGACTTGTGTTTTCAATTTTCCTTCTCGCATAATTTGGTGTGTATCTGTAGTGTACTGAATATCGGAAATAGTTTTGGCGACTAAAGCGTTTGCATCAAACATCTCTTTCTTTAATACAAGTTTACCTTCTTCAATATTACTGACATTAAGAAGATCATTAATTAACTTAGTTACTTTATCTGTTTGTGTATTAATATTTTCCAGAAGTGATGCGTAATCCTGATGCTTTTCTCGATCAATTCTTCGATACAGAACTTGTGTAAATGCTTTAATAGACGTAATAGGCGTTTTTAATTCATGAGACGCCATTCCTAGGAATTTATCTTTTTGTTTATCTAGTGTTTTTAATTTCTCATGTGAGTCTTGTAACTCTTTTGTAGCTATGGTGATTTTGTCACTCAATGTCTTATTAAATCCTTTAATTTCTTCATAAGACTTCGCGTTTTGAATAGCAATTGAGATAAGTGGGCCAAAGATTTCGAGCACTTTAATATCTTGCGGTGTATAAATTTCTCCAGATTTTTTGTTTCCAAGAAGAAGCAATCCTTCGTTTTGTTCACGCTCTGAAAGAGGAACTGCAATAGCTACACCGAGCTTATGCATAATCTGTTTAACTGTTTTATCCTTTTCCTCATCAAGAATTACCATACGCTTTAATGCAAATAAATGGTCGACAATTTCTTTTCTATATGTTGGTGGCTTTTTATATCCTTTTGTAATGACTGAGAATTTATGCTGTTTTCGATAAATAATAAATGAACCTTTTTCTATATGCAGTTTAGAAAAAAGCTTTGCCATGGTATTTGATGTAAGTGTTTTTAACTTAAATGTTGATGCAATAATTGTTGTGAGTTCTAATATAAGTTCATCTGAATTATATTTACCTCGGAAGAAAACATGGTCGGTTGCTTTCTGTACAGCAGTTTTTATGGGATCAAATGTCAAAACAATGAATGTCGCAAGGAGTGCTGAAGTAAATCGTTGTTGTGTTATTGATTCCTCTTGGAAGATATATCTACTGATAAAGAAAACACCCAATGTATAAATGGATGCGAGAACTGCAATTAAAAAAGAATAGGTAACCGTTCTCGCAATGATAAATCTAATAGCAAGTAAGCGATGCTTCACAATTGCATAGAATATAAATCCAACAAAAATAAGCGAGAAAATTGGTCCAAAAATCACAAGATCAGATAATTTGAAAAGGACGACAAAGACAAAATTAGTAAGAATAAGAAGAATAAATGTCAAACTAATTCCAAAGACGAGAAATTTTAATTGCTGTTTCTCAACACCAACTGCCTTCTTATACTTACGGATAATTTCATAGATGCCGACAATTGGAAGACCCATGAATAAAAGAGCAAATAAGACAATTCCAGGTGCTGGTGTTGGAGTAATTTGGTTTGTAATTGTTACACCTGAGAAAATAAGCGGAGTAAATGCAATTGCCATCACAAATAAAGTTAAGCCAGTTAATATATAAAGGAAAGATTTATTTATCTGGAGTTCTCGATGGGGGAATGCTTTGATGAATAAATAGAGCACTGGTCCAAGTGGAGCAGTAATAAACATGACAGCTCTAATCCAAAAGAGTGTTGCATCTGCGGACGAAGAATTAAGAGAAAAATAATTAGCGACTGTCCAGAGGGCAAAAATGACAGTCAATGCTGTAAGAAGCCTATTTGTCGCGCTATTCGGCTGCTTCTTATAGCTTATTATTCCGAGCAGTATGTTTGTAAATGCTGTCAGCAAAATTACTGCCAATGTCATTGTATGCAGAGCTTACTCATTTTTAGCAAAAAATGCAAGTATTACGATAAAACTACTTAATAATCTTCTAATAGAAAACCTTTCCTATGAGGTATTTCCTTACCTCTGACATACCTTCTAAGTGTTTGTGCTACGGCGGCTTTCGAAGTTGCTGCTTGAGCACCGTTTTGTGACCAGTTACCTCGACCTCTTCTTGCCCCAGCACTCCAATAGTCCGCGTTTGGACCAACTAATTCGTTCGCAATGTCTGATATTTCAACAAATCCCATTGGTTTTCCTGATAACGCTTTTCTGCGGCTTTCTTCACTTAAATTTGGAAAAATTTCTGCATCAGATTGCCCTGGTTGATACATCATATCTGCACCCATTAATAAATCTGTGGGCATAAATACTGGAATACCTCTATCTCGTGCGGCTTCTCGACTACGTAACTTTTCAGGCAAATTATCGACGACTTCAAATAGAATGTCTCTATCTTCGATGAATGCAGCTCTTGAGTATGTTCCTTTTGTACCATCTCCTAAGTTTTGTTTAATATATTCAAAATTTCCATAAGGATACATCTCATATGCTCGTAAGCCCCAATGCTCTGCATGATTCATTCCGAATCTTGGAAAACCTGCATTTGGTTGACTTCTAAAATCATGAAGTAAAACATCTCCGCCATCAATCATTTTTATATCTCTAACTCCTAATTCAATTAATGCATCTCCAACTGATGATCCTACACCGCCTCCCAAAATTCCTACTTTTAATTTTCCAAAAGCATCAAAGTCTTCTGGAGTGATAAGTCTAGGATCTTCATCCACAGTCCCTGAATATATTGTTTCTCTTGTTGTTTTTTCATCGCCTCCGATAACAAATGCTCCTTGTGTTGTCCAAGGAAATTCGAACCCAGTCTGAAATTGAGGTCTATCAAACAGATTTATATAGCGAGGTATTATATCTGGATTGTCTGCAAAAAAATCAGGGTTATAGCGATTACTCCATTTTCGTTTTGCAACATCTCCCAACATAGCCGGGAATTTATCGATGAGGACTCCTCGTTGCATTGCTTCTATTCGTATTTCTTCTGGATCACCTGATCTCCAAGGAATTTGATGTGCTCTTTCTGGGAAAGTCCGCAGAGATTCATTAAATGCATGCCAACTCTCTCCAGTACCAGCAGGATAAATAATTGGTCTCATCGTTTCTAGTGTAGGACGGTTTACTTCTGTACGTATTCTTTTATATCTTTCAGAGTGACCTCCTGGTATTATTCTTTCCATAATTAAGCGGCTTTGGGCGGGACTTGCGCTGCATAGAGCATTGGAGGGTCTTGCTGGTCCTTCCAATATCCCGGAAAAACCTTTTTTACCACTCTCGCAGCTGGGAGCAATTGTATCGGTACACCTTCACCAAAGTCAAGTTGTGTCCCTTTCGCGTGTTTAGCAAATTTCTGTTGTGCCACCATAAGCACTATCTCTCTATCGTGATCTTGTGCTACTTCGACAACTCCATTTGGACTATCAATAAGATGGTGGGCGATTTCTGAAGTCTGATTGACCGCTTTACCATTCTTTTCGATAGTGCCACGATATTCATTGACTACAACAATTCTCCCAAGTTCGACAACTCTATCTAAGGATTTATTTCCCAAGATTGCATCCCAGCCTCCCTCGGGATTTACCAATTCCATCAATTCAAGGGGTCTCATTACTTCTGTAGGATATTCTTCCCCCAGAACAAGTCTTCCTGTAGCTGCCAGGACCGTTCCAAGCCGGCGATTTTCGTCAAATACGCAAATTGTTTCGGATCGTCCACTTCGTCCGTACGAATCATCGTACATAAGTTGGGATGCCTCATCTGCGTATTTCCCCAATAGTTGTTTATTAATAGTTTGTCCTCTTGCTTCTTTCGCTTTAATTGTGCGTATATACTTGTGGTAGTACGGTACATAACCTTCTCCCACGGCAGTTCGAGCTAGCCCAAGACGTATGTCTTCAGGAGAAGTATGTGAATTAACAACTGTTAACCTATCATACACGACAACAGGTTTTCTTGGAGATGTGGGTTCATGGTCTTGTGGGTGACCACGTTCAGGTTGTGCCATAAACTTACCCATTATACTAATTCTGTTAGAGTGTGCAAGTTTTGTGGCTAATTCTTACATTATTTTCTAAAAAAGAGATAGAAGATTAACGATAAAATACCACTAATTAGAAGGGAAGAAACCCAGGGAAAGTAAAAAGTGAAATTATCTTTTTTGATATAAATATCACCTGGGAGTTTTGGCAGCGAGGTTAGCTTTGGAAGTGCGACAAAAAGTATTCCTACTATTATAATAACGATGCCAATGACAATGAGCATTTTACCCATGCTTTCATTCATGTGTTATACCTGCCTCCTCTCCACGGTTTTTATTTGCAAATCCCCAGATAAGTCCTACGATAAATCCAGCAATATGCGCTAGATATGCAACTCCGCCTTCACCTGAACCCAATTCAGAAAATGTACCAACACCAGAAAATAATTGTAACGCGAACCAGTATCCCAACATGAGTAATGCGCTGATCTCGACAACTGTTATAAAGAAGACTACGAAGATTAATGTCTTAATTTTCGCATGCGGGAAAAGGACAGCATAACATCCAAGTATTCCGGCAACTGCACCTGATGCTCCCAGCATTGGAATTGATTCTGTAGTGGTAAACGCATATTGCGCAAGACCACCTGCAACTCCTGCCGTAAGATAAAGTAGTAAAAATCCGATTGGGGAGAGTCTTGCATTAATATTATCGCCAAAGACTATAAGAAACCACATATTTGAAAGGATGTGCAAAATTCCTCCATGAAGAAAAATTGAAGTAACAAAAGGAAGTAACGTTCTGTAATCATTGAAATTAACATCCGTTGGAACCAATGCATATTTCATGATAAACGCTTCCGGATCTGGTGCAATGAGTTGTTTGATAAAAACATAGATTGTAATCCCGACAATTAAATAGTTTAAAAATGGAAACCTTGTTGCTTTTATAGAATCGGAAAGTGGAAACATACGTTTATTATAGAAAATTCTTGTAACAATTGTATAAGAATTGTTGAGCTAGTTTTCTTTATTTATCTTGTAGTATGAACTGTTATGGAGCTCCTGGACAACTTCTGCAGACATTTGCTGGAGCCTTTTATCAACTTTAATAATTTCATCGCTCACGGTAAGTGCTGTACGATTTAAACTACGTAGTCGTATACCATTAAGACTTTTCACTCGTGAAAGTGCGACGTACCCCATACCCGTAACAAAAGACTTTCCTAGATCAATTTCTGCAGCGTCCAATGTCATACCCTGGCTTTTATGGATCGTGATTGCCCAAGCAAGTCGTAAAGGAATTTGCTGAATTGTTGCTTTCGATTCGCCTTCTTCTTCTATCGTCCACTCTGACGGACGAACAATAAGCTCTTTTTTATTGAACATTCGTACGATTGGGTATCCCTCTTTCTCAGTAAAATCGATGACGCGTCCCATTGTGCCATTGGCATAACCTTCTTCATAATTATTTTTTACAAACATGACGAGCGCTTGCTTTTTCAATATCAGTTGTTCAGGTGCCAAGCAATTTTTCTTCATAATATTTGCAAGGATGTCATTGCCACGGGATTTCATATGATATGTTTTTGGGATGCCATCCAATTTTGCTAATTCCTGATTATTCACTTTATCTGCCTGAGCATTATGTGTATAAAGTCGGGTAGGAGAAACACCATCATAAAATGAGTGGAAGAAACGATGCTTGAGTGTATCCCAAACATCTTTGGTAATATTATTCTGACGAATTTGATTAAGAATGTTGAGGAACGTGTCATCTACTTGTCGATAAATCTTATCAAGGTAACAAACTTTAATATCTAATAATTTCCATACAGGTGCGCGGTAGACATATGATGAAGAACTGGAGTTTAAATGGAGTGTTTTCTCAATCGGAGGAAGCTGAAAGAAGTCTCCGCACAAAACAACTTGCATTCCACCAAACGGTTCGTCGTTGTCACGAAATGCTTGCAAAATGGTATCAACTGCGCCAAACGTTTGAGCAGATAACATAGAGACTTCATCAATGATAAGTACATCCGTTTTTGAGAATCGATCACGTAAATATTTTCTTTGCAGTAAATCATTAATGACAATGTCATTAATCTCTGTACGTGCGCCAATCCCTGCCCAAGCATGGAGTGTAATTCCATTAATATGGGTAGCTGCGACACCTGTCGATGCAGTAATGCCCACTTTTTTATTTTGTACTTTTAAATAATCTATGTACCTATTAATGACATATGTTTTTCCTGAACCCGCAGATCCAGTTAAGAAAACATTGTTTCCAGTTTTCAGTACATCTAATGCTTCTTGTTGTGTCATAGTTGTTGAAGATTCTCTAAAGAAGGGGAAGATTACATATATCTGCCCATATGCTTACCTTCCCCCGCTTCTTAATTCCAGAGCCATCGTGTGTGACTTCTGTTCTCTGTGGAGCAAAAAATGCCATGATATTGTTTGCCATTTCTTGTTGTTCCTTTGCGTTCTGTTGCCGGTTCGCCACAAACTTCGCAAGTAACAGTGTCCTTCTCAGAGTCAACACGTGTATCGGAAAGTTTTTGTGGAAGTTGTTTGACGGTATTCTGTGGTTTGCCAAACGTTGCTCGTACCATTTCATCCGCTGATGCGATACTTTCAATCAAACCGTATCCTGCAAATCCCAATGCTCTTCCAACAGCTGAAGTTTCTGCAACTTCGTATGGGTTTTGCTTTTCGATTTCTCGAGTTGTTTCAAGACTCACTGAACTAATTCCAGTGTAGACTTCACCTTTGAGAGTGACTTTTGCTTTCACAACAACAGGGTTGTGGTTTAGTACTTCAGTTTCTACTCCTTCTAAAGCTCGGTTCTCCTGTGCTAATTCAACTCGACGTGCAACCGTCATGTATTCTTTTCCATGTATATTTACAATTCCATTATTTGTCATAGTCTTCACCCCCTTTCTTTGTGGGATAGTCATTATGAATTTGTTGAGAATCTTTTGGTCTAGAAGATTCCGGAACAAGTCCGCAACGATAATTGTTTATTTTCTTGAGTTTTGGGCAGTGGGGCTTTTGTGGAGTGTTGGGTAATATACTCTTTCCAAATCTCTCGGCTCAGTTCCCACCTTTATCATCTTTTCGGATGATAATTTCGTCTCGTATCTATACAAGATACTACACCCTTTTCGCAAAAATTTCAAGCACAGCCGTGGCTAAAAATGTCTTGTTGAGGTAATTATGTTATCAAATCAATCTAAATAGAAAGTTAATCATTTTTACTAATCTGTTTAGGTTAATTTAATGGTAAAATAGCTTTATGAAGAAAAGAGTTTCAATCATCGGTGCTGGTATGGCGGGATGCTTTATGGCAATCTGTCTTGCAAAGAGAAATTATGATGTTGATGTCTATGAATATCGTCCTGACGTCAGAGAGGAGAATTATGATTCAGGTCGTTCTTTTAATTTGACATTATATTATCGTGGCATAGAAGCAATGAAGAAAATTGGTATTTGGGATGAAGCAAAAAAAGTTGCGATCATTGCAGAGGGAAATGTTGCTCATTACGAAACAAAAAACGTCTATGATTCTTTTGATGCAAAAGGAAACGAAATTCTCTATACAGTTCATAGAAATAGATTAAATGGCGCACTTATTACAGCAGCAGATAAATATCCTGAAATAACATTCCACTTTAATACAAAATGCATTGGGGTTGATAAAAAGAAAAAAGAAATCACCATTCAAAAAGACAAAGGTAAAGAGATTGCTTTAAAAACTGATTTAGTTATCGGTGCAGATGGTGTTAATTCTGTCATCCGATCTTTTGTCGCATCTGATAAAAAAGATCATGGCAAAAAAGAGTTTGAAGATTGGGGATATAAGGAAGTTCATATATCACCGAAATTAACAGAAGACATGAAACTTCGTTTGCGAGCAACACATACTTGGCCGCGTCCTGATTCATTGTTGATTGCCTTCCCAAACCCTGATGATTCTTTCACCTTGATGTTTAATCTTCAATTGGAAGGAGAGAAAAGTTTTGCACAATTAAATACACCCGAGAAGATTGAAGCGTTTATCAAATCAGATTTTCCTGATCTTTTGCCATTAGTTTCTGAAATTACAGAATCATTCCTCATAAGGAAAACCGGAACGTTTGTCACATTACACAATCCGACATGGCATGATAGAGACTTCATGATGCTTATTGGAGATGCTGCACATGCGTTCATTCCATTTTACGGACAGGGGATGTGTGCCGCATTTGATGATTGTTTGAAATTTAGTGAGTTGTATGACAAATATGATGGAGATTTACCAAAAGTATTTCCGTTGTATCAAGAAAATCGAAAAAGAAATACAGATCTTATGGCAGATTTAGCGAAAGAGAACTTTATTGAATTGCGCGATAAAAGTCGTTCACCGTTTTTTGTTTTGAAAGATAAAGCAGATACGCTTCTTCATATGCTTTTCCCTAAATATTGGCAGCCGCCATTATATGTTTTAATTGCTCACGGAGATGATGAGTATCATATATCATATGAGAAGTATCAGAAGCAGTTGCGTTTGTCTAAAAAAATTGGATTGGATGCTGCATTATCTGCATTGGCATTACCTCTTATTGCTGCACAGAAGTTTAAAGGTAAATAATTTAAATGAATCGGGGGACGCGTTTTTTGTAGTCTGTGTATTCTTTACCAAATATTTTTTCGAGATTCTTTTCTTCACGAACTGCTGATTTATAGAAGTAAATTGCAAGAGGGATTCTCAAAATAATAAGCCAACTTTGGATTGCAATTGCAAAACCGAAATAGATCATCATGAACGCGAGATAAATAGGATTTCGTGAGAACCCGAAAGGTCCTTCGGTTACAAGCTTATCTTGTTTCTTATGATGCTCTCCCGGGACTCCCCAAGATTTGCTCATTGTGTTCTTTGCCCAGATCGCGAGGATAAATCCACCAATATACATCGCAACACCAGCAATTGTAATTAAGAATGAGAATGGAGTTTGAGGAATCGGAGTAAAGATTGCTGCAAGTATTTGCAAAACGAGTATTGCTGCTTCAACAAAGTTTGTTTTAATCATGTCGAAATTAATTCGTTCTTTTGAAAACTTAATTTCAGTACGAATCCATAATACTTTGATGATGACTATTCCTAATGTCAGTAATGCAATAAGTTCCATTATTTTAATAAACCTTTCTTAAATAAGAATTTGAAAAGGGCGTTTCGATCGTTCTTATCATTCATTTTGAAAATGAATTGATACAATCTTCGATCGTTATACTTTTGATCCCATGCAGCAATTGTTTGTGATACTTGTTTTACAAATTGCGGCTTTTTACTTTTCTCAAGACTAAATGCGATTGCTTCTTGCAACTCTGGGTTAATCTTTTTGCGTTTCAAAAGTGCGAGCGCTTGCTCTCCTTGTATATTATACTTTAGTTTGTAGTCATAGTACATCCTCCGAACTGCATCAATATTGATTTTCTTCTCAAAGGTCTTAGATTTGGATAATGTATTTGAACCGACAAGATACATCATTGTCATCAAACATTTGTAACATCGTGAGCAATTATATTTACCTTCAAGGTTTTGTGTACAAACTCGTAGGTATTTTAAAGCAAGAGGGGATTTACTTACTAAACTTGTAACTTTACCCATACGGTCATGCTCTCCGCCATCACTTTTAACATTGAGCGTTTCAGTTGACCAAAGTACATCAAGTTCTGGATGTGTACCGTAAGGGAAGAGTTGGTCATTACGAACTGCGCCTGGAATGAGCATATTTTTCATTTGCTTTCTTAAAATAAGAGCTATTGCTGCAAGCGCTCCACCATGCGCAAAATCCCAGACCAATCGTTTTTCTATAATTTCTCCAAGATTTGTTTCAAGTGAAATTGCATTAATTTTTTCTTCTTGAGCCACTTTTTCAACAGTGGCTTTTACTTTATTATAAAAAGGCTTATTTGAGAGTGGCACATCAAAGCCATGGACAATAACAAGATGAGAAACTTTGGTTGTCTTCTTATCTTTATTTCGCAAATAGGTATAGAAAGAATCAACACCGGCTGTAAAGAAACTTCCTGTATATCGAGGCTTAAATGTATCTACATTTGTTTCCTTTGCACGAATCTTTATACGGGTAAGTCCAACTTGCCATTTTACGAGGAGTTTCATGATATCATTGGTGTTTGCAAGGAATTGTTCTGAAACTGCACCATCTACATAGATATTTTCACCTGTCTTCATACATGGAAGGAGTACAGCGGCCAGGAATGCTGTGTAATCTTTTACAATAAAGCGTTCATACTTTTTGTCGGTTGTGATATAAGCCCGTTCTATTTTCTTGCCGCGGAAGTTAATGTCAGCTGATACTGTGACAGTATTAGTGTTTTTTACGTATGTTAGGTTTGAAATAACCATAATTTTATGAGGCTAGTGTACCAAATTTAGCCACAAATGTCAACTATAGGTCTAAATTGTAACAAAAAAACAACTCTTGTACAAGAGTTGTTAGATGTATTACTGCATTATACCTTATTGAGGATATAAAATAAGTAGATATTCCACAAAAATCATCCCGTAACTTTGGATTTTGTTTCGCTAGAGCTCTCTTACTATTACGCCCTCCGCCGTTTTGGGATGATTACTTCTATGGTACTCATATTCTTATTATTTTCGATAAATAATCAGTAAGAAGTCCGTAAGATAATTTGCTTGAATCCATGGGCTAAACGTAATGTAATTGTTTCATCTCAACAATGGGTGTACAATAGATTTGTGGAAACGATTACATTTTTCGAAATTGAAGATTGGGAAAAAGAATATATAACCAAATCTTTCCCTCAAGATACTTTGTATTTTACAGCAGATAAGGGACATGAAGTAACCGATGAGAACTTCTTAAAATCTACAATTATTTCAACATTCATCTATTCTCAAATGGCAGCCGATGTACTCGCAAAATTTCCAAATCTGAAAGTTATTGCTACACGATCAACAGGATTTGATCATATCGATCTTAACTATTGTAAAGAACGAAATATTACAGTTGTTAACGTCCCAACATATGGAGCCCACACGGTAGCGGAACATACCTTTGCGTTGATTTTAGCGTTGAGTCGAAAATTAGTAAGAACGGTAAATCGTGCAAAAAGAGGAGATTTCGATCTTCATGATCTGACAGGATTTGATCTTGCAGGTAAGACAATTGGCGTTGTTGGTGCTGGAAAGATTGGAGATAAAGTAGTACGGCTGTCACGAGCATTTGAAATGAATGTTTTACTGTACACACGTCATCCTGAAGAAGTTGCTGGGCAGGAGGGAATTAAAGCTGTAGGGCTTGATGAGCTGTTCGCGAATTCAGATATTGTTACTTTGCATGTGCCACATACTCCTGAAACACATCATTTGGTGAATAAAGAAAATATCCAAAAGTTTAAAAAGGGAAGTATACTGATTAACACTGCGCGTGGACCGTTGGTTGAAACACAAGCAATTTTATACGGATTGGAAAGTGGTATATTGAGAGGTGCCGGGCTTGATGTTCTCGAAGAAGAGTGTGGTTTGAAAGAAGAAAGAGAATTGCTTACAGAAGAGTTCTTTAAATCATGTGACATTAAAACACAACTTATGGACCATATGCTTATAAGTCGTGACGATGTCTTGTATACTTCTCACAACGGATTTAACAGTACAGAATCAGTTCATCAAATCCTTGATGTTACGATAGAAAACGTTCAAAAACTTCTTTCCGGCAACGGACAAAATATAGTCAAACAATAACTCCATGCTATGAGTACCGAAAAAGAGCAGTTACTAAGCGAAGAACTTGTATCGAACCACAGTGCCAAACTTAATTGGCTTCGTGCTGCTGTGCTTGGTGCCAATGACGGAATCGTTTCAATCGCAGGTTTGGTTGTCGGTGTGGCGAGTGCAACAAGTTCACATGAAGTGATATTTACAGCAGGTATGGCTGGCATTATAGCTGGCGCAATATCTATGGCTGCGGGAGAATATGTCTCAGTAAGTAGCGCAAGAGATACAGAGAAAGCGCTTTTAGAAGAAGAACGGATTGCATTACGAGAGAATCCTGAACATGAATTGGAAGAACTTGCAAAAATTTATGAACAAAAAGGTTTAAGTAAACACACAGCTCATGTTGTCGCGACAGAATTATCTGAAAAAGATGCATTTGCAGCTCACGCTGATGTGGAATTCGGTATAGATCCAAATAATTTAACGAATCCTTGGCATGCGGCATTAGCCTCAGCTGCATCGTTTACCTTGGGCGCAATGATTCCGCTGATTGCAATTTTATTACCTGCAAGTGATTTGAAAGTTCCTGTGACATTTGTGGCAGTTCTTGTTGCGCTTGTTCTCACAGGGACAATCAGTGCAAAAGTTGGTGGAGCAAATCCTTTTCGTGCAACAGTACGAGTTGTTATCGGTGGTGCGCTTGCTATGATTGCAACCTCAATTGTCGGTTCTATGGTTGGTGTTGCTGGAGTGTAAACATCTTCTAGCAATCTCTTCACTAACGAACTATACTAAATAAAGATGAAAAAATTAAAATTCCTTGGTGCCTCTGGAGAAGTTACTGGCTCTTCTTTTCTTTTAACTGCTGATGATGAAAGTCAGCTTCTTGTTGACCTCGGTATGTTCCAGGGACCAAAAGAAATTGCAAACCTTAATTACCAGCCGCTTCAATTTAATCCAGCACAAGTAAAAGGCGTTGTCCTTACTCATGCACATTTAGATCATTGTGGACGCTTGCCACTGCTTGTCTACGGAGGATTTGCCGGGAAAATTTATATGACGGCTCCGACATTTGCTTTAATGGAAGTTATTTTAAATGATTCGGCAAAAATTGCTGAGGAGAAAATCGATGTTCCACCATTGTATGGTCTTGAAGAAGTTGAAAAGACGCTCAAGCTTGTCGAAATTGTTGAATACGACAAACCGGTTGTTTTTGGACCTTTTACTGTAAATTTCAAAAATGCTGGACATATTCTCGGATCAGCAAGTATTGAAGTGACTGATAAAGGTGATGGGAGAAAAATTGTCTTTAGTGGAGATTTAGGCAATACGCCAGAAGATATTATCCGTCCGACAGATTATATTGATAGTGCAGATATCGTCGTAATGGAATCGACCTATGGAGATAAAGTACATCCGAAAGAGGATCCATCGAAAGTCATACAAGAAGAGATTAATGCGGCTGAGCGGGACAGTGGTGTTCTCATGATTCCGGCCTTTTCACTTGAACGAACGCAAGAGATTCTCCATAGAATTTATCATTTGAAGAAAGAAGGAAAAATTCAAAGAGATACGCCTGTATTTATGGACAGTCCTATGGGTATCCGGGCGACAGAAATTTTCCGCCAATATCGCGAGTTCTATAATCAGGAATTGCAAAGTCACAATGATGATCCATTCAATTTTGAAGGCTTAGCTGTGACATCAGAAGCTCGAGATAGTAAAGAAATAATTAAAGCAATTGATCCAAAAGTAATTGTGGCAGGTTCTGGAATGCTTTCTGGAGGTCGAATCCTTCATCACGCACTCAATTATCTTCCATTGAAAAATTCACGATTGCTTTTTGTTGGATATCAAGCGGAAGAAACATTGGGAAGGAAAATTCTCCAAGGTGCTCGAAAGGTCAGAATCTATGATAAGTTCATCAATGTCCGAGCCGCAATTCGGGAGACTACGATGAGTTCTCATGCTGATCAGCCAAAATTGTTAGATTGGCTCAAGCATATTCAGGGAGTCAAAAAAGTGTTTATTATCCACGGTGATACTGTACAAAGAGATGTCTTCTCGCAAAAGGTGAAAAGTGATTTAGGCTTTAAAGATGTAGTTGTTCCTCTCAATGGGGAAGAGCACGAGTTATAAATTTCTTCTGCAACAAAAAAGCAGAGTATGAATTCGGAATTCCATACTCTGCCTTTGTCACTGTATTCCTTCTTACGATTGTGATCCGGCTTCTGCTTTAATCTTTGATACTGCGTCGTTAAATCCTTTTGGTGTAAGTGATGATCCTGAAACTTTTCCAAGTTCGATCTCATCAAGACTCTTTCCAACTACTTGATCTTTGTAATGTGCACCAAAATCAGCTTGACGTTCCTTTGAAATCGGTCGTGTTGCTTTTGATACAAATTCTGAATCTGTTACAACACCGTTTGCGATAGTCAATGTCACATCAACCTCTTCCTGTCCCCCAGGAGAAGTGTAATTTCCTACAGCTGTGTATGTCCCATCTTTATACGCTCCTGTTGTTGTTTCACCTGTTGTTGGCTGTGTTGTTTCTGCTGTCTGTTCTTGTGTTGCTGGTGTTTGCGTTTGTGTTTGATTCGTAGTACTTTGTTGCTTTGTCATAGTTTGGTAGCCGATGACACCGACAAGAACAATAACGATTATTCCGATAATCGCGATAAGTCCTCCATTACTACTTTTTTTCTCAGTTGACTGAGTATTTGTATTTTGTCCTTCCATATAATTCACCTCCTTTCATTCAGATTATAAAGTAATACTTAAGGTTTCCTTAAGCAATACTAACGTTATTTTATAGATATAACCACCTTACCTTTTGGTGGTGTATCGTGAAGATATGCTAATGCATTTGCTGCTTCATCGAGTGTAAATGTTTTCTCAATGTGTACATTGACAACTCCATCATTGATAAGTTGTGTAAGCTTATCCAGTCGTTCAGTGGTTACTTTTGTCCATTGCACCATCGCTTCAACTTCATACTGTTTAGCAAGTTCATCATCTCCTGGCATTACCATAGAAACGAGTTTGCCTCCTTTTTTGAGGACAGCATAGGATTTCTTATTGCTTTCTCCACCAACGAGGTCAAATACTGCGTCAACGTCTTTTACAATAGTTTCAAACTGTAAACTCTTGTAGTCGATGACTTCATCAGCTCCTAAACTCTTTGCGAACTCAACATCATTAGTACTGACAGTTGTAATGACATGTGCACCAATATGTTTGGCAATCTGGATTGCCATAGATCCAATGCCGCCTGCACCTCCATGGATAAGAATCTTTTGATCACTTGTTAAACCGATATGATCATACAATGCTTGTACCGCACTGACTCCTGTTAAAGGCGCTGCTCCTGCTTCTGTAAAGGAAATTTTTTCAGGTTTTAAGCCTATTGAATTGGCTGATGTCAGATCAAACTCTGCAAATGCACCACTTGCTTTACCCAAGACACTTCCTTGTCCGTAGACTTCATCACCTTCTTTGAAATTCGTTACTCCAGCGCCGATTGCTTTTACAACTCCAGCGATGTCTCCGCCCAAGGTAATTGGAAGTGGAGGGAGCATGTCCTTCATATAACCATATTGCACTTTCCAATCAACAGGATTCACACCTGCTGCATAAACTTCTACAAGGATATTTCCTTCAGTTATTTCAGGTTGGGGGATATCAGTAACTTGCACATTGTCTTTTTCACCGTATTCTTTTAATTGTGCTGCTTTCAAATTATTTCACCTCCTTTCAAGGAAAACTTTTGTGGGATACAAGTTGTGAAGTAATTGAATTTTCTAGGCATAAAGGAGTACAATACACTTACTATAAAAATAATAGTACTATGAAAAGTATAGTACTAAAGTTCACAAATCATGTCAACAGTACAACCAAAAGCCATCTCAAAAGAGTTCCAAAATGTGGTAAAAGTTATCGGGGACGCATATATCTTGAACATTATTGCCATGCTTTCTCAGAAGCAGATGCGCTTTAGTGAACTTGAAAGGACCGTACCTGATATATGTCCTGCGACATTGACTGATCGCCTCAAGAAACTTGAGCAAGAGCAAATCGTCATGAAGGAGAAAGAGACTGTCGATAAAGTTTCCGTCGCTTATAACTTAACTACAAAAGGTATGGCATTGCTTCCGATCATTCATGCGATAAACGTGTACGCTGAAAAAGTGTAAAGCTCTCTGCTATACTGGATAAATGAAGCATTTCGAGCATGTAAAAAGATCCCTAGCAAAAACAATTACCTACAGACTTCTTATTGTTGTTGCAACGTTTATCGTAATTTATATGATGACGGGTGATGTTGAAACCACAACAAGTATTACAATAATTTCGAATATTATAAATACCGTTTTATACTACATACATGAACGTATCTGGAATCGCATCCACTGGGGTAAGCATAAAGCCAAAAACTGATCTGTTTTTTCTCTAAGAAATAGTGTATAATAGCTTCATGGCAAAAAGAAGTACCGGTGTCGGAAGTAAAAGAGCAAAATTAAAGTCTCCTCACAAGACAGCAAAAAGACGTGCTGCAAAAAGTGAAATGCTTGCAGCAAAAGCTGCAAATCGAAAATAATTCAACTCTTCAGTGTCCTGCGTAAGAATCCCGTAAAATAGATTGCATTTTCATTTTGGATATTCTATTATCATTGGTATGCAATTGTTCTCCTTCGAAGGAACAGAAAATAAAAAAGCTACTGCTGAACTCTTTGGTGAAGGAATTACCGGTAACGCAGAGTTTATTGAATATCAATTTGATGACCAAAAGGTAGTGAAGATTACTGTTCATCTTGAAGGTGACCCAACAAAATTAGTCCCTGGCAAGCACGCAGTACACATCCATGAGAAAGCAGATTGCAGTGGAACATTTACCTGTGCTGGAGGACATTTCGATCCAGGCCCAAATGGTAATTCTGATCCTGACGTGAATCATCCATTCCATGCAGGAGATCTCCCAAACATTACAGTCGATGATTCAGGGAAGGGGACGCTTGAAGCTATCACAACTCGTGTTACACTTTCAGATGGACCAGCAAGTATTCTTTCAGGTGAAGGTACATCTCTCATGATTCATGGTAATCCTGATCCATACAAAGGTGGAGAAACAGGTTCAAAAATCAGTGGTGGTCCAAGAATCGTCTGCGGCGTTATCAAAGAAGTATAATTTATTCTCCACAAATACTAATTAATCTGCAACAGAGAACGTAAATATATTCTATAACTATTAAATCTCTTCGAATACAGCTTCATGTAATCCAATTTATTCATATAATTCTCTTTTACCATCAGCGCAAAACCTAATGAAAGGCATACAATATCATCTCCAGTCTAGAAGTAATGAATAACTATATGAAAAAAATACCTATAAGTATCCAAAAGTTTACTAAAATCCATGGTAGTGAAATTATAATAAGAAAGATTGCGGTAGCTATAAGAAGCAATACGAATAACCTCTTCGGAGTAATTGCTTGTTTCTTCATATCTAAGAAATAGTATCCAAGGTTACGAAGAGTTTGTCAATTATTTTAATCTGTTAGTACTCCCGAGTTACGGATATTCAAACACTTTTAGGTTCGATTAATGTAGCATATCAGCAGCTTTACTCATTTATCTAGGACTTTATAGTGTTTATTGATATGTTCTGATATAATATATATTAGTTATGGAAACTTTAAAACTGGCAGCAGTAAGTGATTTGCATATTGGAGTAGAGAATAATAATAGATATTATTCAAAAAATCAGTGGCTGGACATATTTAACAAGATGAATAATGTGGATGGACTGATTATGTCAGGGGATTTAACCCATAGGGGTACAACTGAACAAGCATTTGACTTGGCATTAATATTGAATTCAATTGGTATTGGTGATAAATCTTATGCAGTATTAGGTAACCATGACGAAGATGCTGGAAATGAAGCTGAAATAAGCAGAATTTTAGAAGGGGAAGCTGGAGTTACAATGTTGCATGGAAATGAATATAAAATAAGTAATGGCATTAAAGATATAGGTATAGCAGGTATGAGTACTAGCATAGGACGAGATGATTATAATAGTTTAAGGAATCTTAAAGGCAAACAAAGAAAAGAGAAATATGATGAACTAACCTTCCAGAAAGTATATCCCAAATTTGAAAAAGCAATTTCAAATATAACATCCCAAGAAAAAATATGGGTTCAACATTACCCAATAAAACCAATAAGAGGAGTGCCTAATGATGACTCCGTGGCTTATGATGCGTTACCTCCTATATTTGAAAGTACCTTAGATAGAACTAACTGGACAGCTATTATTGATGGGCATGAACATGGGCCACATACCCCAGTAAACCCAGCAGATATTATCTGGAAAGACTTTACACGAGGTGGAAACCCAATCTTTCATATGGCAGCTCCGTTACATAAACAATTAAAAAAATCTCCGATTTTTTACTTGGCAGTATGATAAGTTGTGATATTTTGTATATAAAGTTTTAAATAATATAATTAAATTGATGAGCGATACTAATAATTCATATTGCACTTTTTATATTGTTAGACATGGTCATTCCGAAGACCAGATCTTGGGAGTTTTGTCAGGACATAGAGACCCTTCACTTTCTGAGAAGGGGTTAATTCAAGCAGAAACTCTTGCAAATAAGTTTTCAAACATTCGTTTCCACGCAATATTTTCTTCAGATCTTCAAAGGGCTAAATTGACTGCCAAACAAATAGCATCAAATAATAAATTAGTAATAGAAACTACAAAATTACTTCGGGAAAGATTTTATGGAGAACTAGAAGGTAAAAAGTTAGAAGGGAAATTACTTGAGAAATATAAAAAATTTTATGAATTAACGTATCAAGAAAGATTGAAAGCAAGAATTGTTCCAGACATGGAAAATGATGAAGAAGTCATAAATAGAGTAATGTTATTTCTTAGAGAAACAGCAATGGCATACCCTGACAAAAATATTCTAATAACAAGTCATGGAAACATGATGAAAATACTGTTGGTACATTTGGGATTTGCAAAGTATGAAGAATTACCTAGTGGATGCATTGAAAATACAGGTTACTTTGTTCTGAAATCTGATGGAACAGAATTTTTTATAGAAGAGGCCGAAGGAATTAACAACGTTTAAAGTTTATTTTTCTCCAAAAAGTCAATTACAGAAAAAACTGGATTACTGATAGTAGGATTAGATTCAAAGATAGTCCCACAATTTTCACAGTTATGAGACGTATGTGCATGACTGCTTCTTGATCCTTTGTCGAAATGTGAGAAATTGCAACCATTACACTTTAATCCTTCAAGATGAGAGCGTAATGAAGGAATCTCATTCTGAGCCATATAATGTTGTGCACTTGTATTGTCTATCATCTCGTTATTAACGATTACTGTTCCAAAAGTTCCATCAATCTCTCTTTCACCATCGTCATTATAAGCATGTAGATGTATTCCTGCTTTTTCACTCAATTCTTTTGGCGAAGTTCTTAAGATTGCAGGACTAGAGCCCCAAAGAGTTATTCCTCTTCTGTAACTACGATGATCTATACTAATTGTTTGCTCATCTTCTAAAATGTCTGCTAAATCTATGCGTGAATCAAACAATTCTTGAACTAAAAATACTGGATTATCATGAGCATTTGGTTTATTATCTTTTTCATGGACACAGTTCTCACAGCTATGCTCATAATGTGTTGTAAAACTATTTGTATTTAATTTTGAATCAAGAATTTTCTTCGCAAAGTAGTCAACAGCATCAGCATAATTTATACCAATCGTTTTTTCTTTATTATTAACTGTAGACAATATCTCAACTTCTTTAAAAGTCCTATCAATCGCTTTCACCCCATCAATTTCATCCCATGCATGTACATGAATACCAGTTTTAACTCCTTTTTTTGATGAATCATAAAATGGTGGTAAAACTCCCCAAAGCTCAACTCCACCTTTAAAATCTTTTGGATTTAACTGTAGTATGTCTTTTTCAGCCATTATGACTTCCTTCCTCATTATAAGTTAATCGTTCATAAATCGTTTGCACGAATTTACCGTAGGAAATGTCAGGTGATAATTTCGTTTGAGCATATTGTCTACCTTTTATTTCATTTATTTTTCGGTTTACAGGATTATTTAAGGTATTAGTTACTGTTTCTGCAAAGTCATCAGCAGAATTTGCTAAAAGTACACCATTGCCAATTACATCTTCAACTCCTTGTACACCTATTTCTGTTGATACAGCAGTTCTACTGTGAGCAAGTGCTTCGACTAGCTTTATTTTTAATCCACTTCCTACTCTTACAGGTACAATACATACTTCAGCTTGGGAATATTCATTTGATAGATCAGGCACTCTACCTCTAAATTCTGTACTTGTGTAATAGTCCCCTTGGAAGTCTTTAATGATATCTCCACATACATGTAGGCTCGCTTTAGGTACTTCATCTGTGACTTTATCCCAAACATCTTCAAAAAACCATTGTAAACCATCAACATTGTGGCTTGCACTTCCCCCTACAAATAAAACTCTGCCAGGTACTTGTAAGTCTGGATTCAAAGGTTGGAGTGAAGCTGCCATTGGCATATTTATAACTTCTGAATTTGGAGCCATTTGAGTGAAATTATTCTTATCTTCATTTTGAATGGCGAGTATGATATCTGACCTTCTAAGTTGTTGTGATTCTAGATCTTTATCCCAAACTGGGTGTGATAGGTTACCCGTTTTTTTGAAAGGTTCTAGCCCAGCAGCTCTGAAAGCGTCATATCTTTGGTAGATAACATCATGTGTCAGTATTGATTTAATGGTTTTAGACTCGTTAGGTAGAAGATCAAACAGTTCTCCCAACCATACTCTATCCATAACAATAACATCGGGTTTAAAGTTATGAAATCTTTCTAAGAAAAAATCTTTTTCTTTAGAAGTAGGTAATCCATTCCATACTGGAGCTTGTTCACCAGAGTTTAATGTTACAATATTTGCAATATCTGCAAGTGATTGTGAACCGTTGCTGTCTTCATTTGGTGGAGCAAGCTTATGTTTAAAAAGGCTATACTCAATGTTACAACCCATCATATTTAAATATCGCAGAAAATCTAGTCTATAAGTACTACTACCACCTGTACTTTCTATAGGTAAATCTCTACTTAAAAACTGAACCTTCAAATTAGTATCTCCGGGTTTATATGGTTCTGATTGTAAATAATGTGTTCTATTTCCTTCAGGCATAAGAAGGAAGTATATCATGAGAGTTAAGTATATTCAATATAGAGGACTCAGAGTATATATATTCGAACTTATAAATCTGAATACTACCTAAAGGGACTCAAACACACTTTAGCCTCAGAAGTTAAAAAGTGTTGAAGAAAAATAATAAAAATAGCCTTGTGTACCCCCGAGTTACGGAAGTTCAAACACTTATATCGCACTTTAGCAAAGTTTACTATAGCGTCAGCAGTTATATTTAAAGGCGAACATAATTATTTCTTTAACCGATTGTACGGTGATTTGTTAACCGGTTTTAGAGATATATTCAGTTCCTGAGCTTTAGATTGTATAGAACTTTCTGTTCTTCCAAGCTTATATCCAATAAGAGCTGTAGGAGTATTTCCTTTAGCAAGTTTTTTTAGATTTGTTTCCTGAACGCCTGTCCATGGTTTACCTTGATTAATTGGTTTTTTAGCTGCCATGATTATCACCCCCTTCCGTTATTCATATAACCATTTTGTATCAACTTCGTTATGTATAACTATCTTCGAATGCCACCTTCCAAAAAAAGTAATTTTGCAATTGCTTGTCTTCACATTAAGTTCATGGAGATCTTTGCGTAATCTTTGTATTTTTGTAGGTGTCTGACTATTTGTCATAACCAATTCCCTTATCTCTGAATAAATACCGAGATACTGATTTCCCAAAGTCATATGTTGTTCTATCCTTTTTTTAGCTTGAGGCTGATTGGAAGTAAACGAATAAACTATCGCCAGCATAGAGAACACTGCTCCAACAAATGCCAATACTCTTGTCCAAAAATCATCAACGTCGAAGATCAGTATGACGCTAGAAGTGATAAATGGAACTACTATCAGTAGAAACAAACAGTACCCAATCCAATCACTTGATTTAAAGTGTCCTTTTGCGGAGTAGATAGCTTCTTCAGCCATTTGTTTTAGTAGTTTATGATCTGTCATGCTTTATTTCTCTTTCCTCAAAAATTTAATAAATTCTTCAGATCCTTTCGCCGCTGCATTTTGCACTTCCATGATCCTCACTTCATGGTTCAAGCGATCCAATACATCCTCTGACAAATACCCACTGATCGGCTCAGACATCCCAGTAGGATCAGAACAGTAGTACAGGTATGAAGTAAGCTGACTGAAGTACGTAAGACAGGACTCCAGAATTGTTGCGGTAGGATTTGAAAAGCTTCCAAAGATGTGGTAAGCAGCTGCTTCCATATGATAAGACTTAAGCTTATTATGGTTGTGCTCTCTGTTCCAGTATTTTGCTATCTTCAAGGTCTGTTTTATTGTATTGTTATGTGCCAGGTGTATCTCATCCAGTAGTAAAGCGTCTTGTAGTGGGTGAGAAAATTTCCAAGTTGGGTTTCCATTGCCGCTAGGAATGATGAAAAAATCTTCATCTTTAATTCTGACAGCAGGTACAATATCAATTGTTATTCCATATGATTCGAGGTATACAGTCACTGCTTGCTGATTTCTACTGATGTCTGAAGAATATGTCTCTTCAAGTGCTTTCTTTATGGAATTCAGTACCGAAACAGAGCTTACTGTGTATCCATCTTGAGAAAACTTCTTTAATTTCTCGACATCACCGTGAAACCAATGTATCCCGTCGCTCCATTTAACATATGAAGTCCCAAAAGCGTGTGCTACAAGAAAAATGTCGATATCATTCAATGGTGAGATCTTTGTTCCTCGGGGGTAAGAACCTATCAAAAATGTAGGATATGGAATTAATGCGGGGATTTTTTCTTCCTCTGCTTTTGTCTTCAAGACTTCTGAAATGTAGCCATAACTCTTTGAAGCTTGTTCTATCTCGGATTTCTTTACAGTTATTTCGCTAACGAAGTTGCTGAGGCTCGTGCGAGCCATAGCTTTAAGAAGATCACTAATTGCTTGGTCAGTATAATTCATGCTATTGACCTCTGAAGCAGCATGTGATAGCCTATGAATGAGGCTAAAACTCACAAAAAACTGCTGTCGAGCGGTTTTTTTGTCCCCCTTGTATTAGGGGTAGATTAGGGCTATAATATACCTTATGGATAAGCTTGTCAATAACCAACACATACGTCCACTGACCCCCAAGCAAAAAGCAATAATAGATTTTGTTTTTGCATTTCATCAGCAGCATGGATTTTCTCCGTCTCTACAGGAGATTGCTAAGCACTTTGGGAATTCCACACCTACTATACATGAACACATCGAATTAATTAAAAAGAAAGGTTATTTGAAAAAAGCAAGTTTCCAATCAAGAGGACTTAAACCACCAAGCTATACTGAAAACACAGTAAACATACCTTTATTGGGAATAATACATGCAGGTTCACCATCTGAACCGTTTGAAGATGAACGACAAATGATAACAGTTCCTAGAAGTATGGTGTCAAGTCCATCCACCTGTTATGCACTCAAAGTAAGTGGTGACTCAATGATAAGTGATGAAATTTGGGATGGCGATATAATTTTAATTCAACAATTGCAATCTCAGGTTCAGGTAGGTGATATTATTGTAGCAGTCTCAGACGGTGAAGTAACATTAAAAAGATATGGAGGTATGAAAGATGGTAATGTTACTCTTATTCCAAGAAACCCGTCTCTCAAACCTTTTACAGTACCTACCGATACTTTTGAAGTACGTGGAAAATTTTCAGGCTTATTACGGAGGGGTTAGCATCTTTCTCATAGAATTTTTATCTAAGAATTGTAATATATAAACTTCTATATTCTCATTATATTGACAAAAAACTTCTTTATGGTACTATATCCCCATAGGGGGGATATATGGCATACCAACCAAAAGATCAACAAGAGCGCATTGCTCACAGATTAAGGATCGCAAGAGGACACCTCGATAAGGTTATTTCTATGGTGGAAACAGATGCATATTGTATTGATACAATGCATCAACTCCAAGCAGTACAGAGCGGTCTGAAAGAAACTGGAAACGTTATCCTAGAGAACCATTTAAAGACTTGTGTTGCCGATGCGATAAGCAAAGGCAATAAAGAAGAAACGATCAATGAAGTAATGCAGGTATTTAAGAAAAAGTCTTAAATTGAAAGGAGGTGATTTCAATGGAGAATACAAAACGCTTACGTAGTATTTTAATTCAGTTTTTAGTATATATTTCACTCTTTATTGGTACTGGATTTCTTTCAGGAGCAATAGTTCATTTTCAAATTGATCCACCAAGATTTTTAGTTCTCGGTATAATCGGAGCGATAATCTTTGTTGCAGCTTCTACAATTAACGAAGCAATTTTTAACAAGAAAGATTTTAAGGAAGAAGGACTTGCCAAAGTAATTTTCTTTTCACTTATTCTTTCTTTAGGAATTGGAATGATTTCAGGAGGTGTGCAACACTTTGAAGAGTTTCCAGAGTATGCAACATACCTAATTCCTTTAGGTGGCATTGTTGCTTTGGTTGGGTATTTATTGAAAAGTAATATTCATTTACAGCTCAAACAGTTACTAAAGCTTACAATATTTTCTGTAATAATTGTAGGATTGCTTTTTGTAGGCTTACAAGCTTACGCAAAGACAATAGATACTTCATCCGGGCACGGTCATGGAAATGAAAGCGCAAGGATGCCGGCAAGTGTTGCTGATCATAGTTCTCATGCTGCTACAGTAACGGATGATAAATCCTTTATTGAAGGCATGATACCGCATCATGAAGAAGCTATTACCACTTCAGAAGAAATTCTAACGGTAACTACCAATCCAGAAATAGAAGCCTTAGCACAAGGTATTATTGATGCACAAAAGAAAGAGGTTGCAGATATGAAAGGCTGGCATAAAGCCTGGTTCGATGCAGAATACGAAGATAATGGTCAATATCAACCTATGATGCAGAGCATTAAAGGTAAAGGATCTCATGAAGCAGAAGAAACATATCTTCAAGGAATGATTGAACATCATAATGGTGCTATTGCAATGGCACAAGAGGTTTTAAAGAAAACAGAACGAGCTGAAATAAAGACATTAGCAAACAATATAATTTCAACTCAAAATCAAGAAATAAGCAAAATAGAACAATTACTCGTGGATATCGAAGCACCATTAGGTAATGATGGTCATAGTGGCCACTAAAGTAATCTTTTTGGGAGAGGTGCATCATATGCACTTCTTCTAAGCAGATCACTGATATACAGAGCAAAAATAGTATGAAACATAATTCGACAGTTTTTATAAAGAGCTACCGATGTCCAATGCATCCAGAAGTCCAACAAAACAAACCAGGTGTTTGTCCACTATGCGGCATGGCATTGGTTGAAGAGAAGAAAGAAGATGGACAGTATGGCATGCACCATATGAAGCCAGTTTCCGAGATGTCATTTTGGGAAAAGCAAAAAATGGGTTTAACTATGACAATGGGTATGGATCATACAGGACTAACAGGTCGTGAAATGGCAAAACTTATGGAGGAAGATATTCGCAATAAATTTTTCTTTTCTCTACTGTTAACTCTTCCTATACTTGCTTACTCTATGGGGCAAATGTTACTCGGTTGGACACTTCCTGAACCAATTCCAACTCCTTGGATATTATTTTTGTTAACCACACCTGTATTCTTTTACGGAGGATGGTTATTCCTTTACTCATCATACTTTGAATTTAAA
Organism: uncultured Gammaproteobacteria bacterium; assembly: GCA_965230895.1. Classification (GTDB taxonomy): domain Bacteria; phylum Patescibacteriota; class Microgenomatia; order Levybacterales; family UBA12049; genus JACDET01. Next base: position 481,572 of record OZ246394.1, on the reverse strand, counting down.
ACTAAAAAGTTGGGTATGTCAGTTTTGATTGCCGTGGGTATTACTGCTGCATACCTTTTTAGTGTACTGCTGACTCTAATGGGAAGTCATGAGACATTTTATGAAGCGGCTGCGATGTTAATTACCTTTGTACTTTTTGGGCACTGGATGGAAATGAAATCACGCAGAGGTACAACAGATGCTTTGCAGGCGCTCTTTAATCTCGTACCTCCGCAAGCTAGAGTTCTTAAAAATGGTAAAGAGAAAATGCTTCCTACTTCTGAAGTACAACTCGGAGACATTCTCGTTTTGAAACCCGGAGATAAAGTACCAGTAGATGGAGAGATTATTGAAGGCGAAACTTCAATTGACGAGTCTTTAGTTACAGGAGAGTCCCTTCCTGTAACGAGAAAAAAGGGAGATATAGTTATTGGAGGATCTATTAATCAAACAGGATCTGTACGATTTAAGGCTACAAAGGTTGGTAACGACACTGCATTGGCACAGATCGTTCAAATGGTAGAGACTGCACAAAATTCAAAAGCTCCAGGACAACGTTTGGCTGATCGTTTTGCAGGCTATTTAGTTGTTCTTGCTGTAGGAAGTGGTTTACTAACATTTGTAGTTTGGTATTTTATTCTTGGACAACCTTTGCTGTTTGCTCTTACCTTTGCAATATCAGCAGTTGTTATCGCTTGCCCCGATGCATTAGGATTAGCTACACCAACGGCTGTTGCAGTTGGAACAGGATTGGGTGCTAAACATAATATTCTTATTAAAGACGCACCAACCCTTGAGCAAGTATCAAAAATTGCAGCTGTTGTCCTTGATAAAACAGGAACACTTACTGATGGAAAGCCCCAAGTTACCAAAATTGTTACGCTTAAAGGAGTTGATGAAATGGAGATGTTGCATTTAATGGCTGCAGCTGAGGAGAAATCTTCACATCCTTTAAGTAATGCTATTTTAGAAGCAGCAAAAAAACGCAATGTAAAAATACAGGCAAAAGTTGAAAAGTTCGAAAACCTTTCTGGACTTGGTGTAAAGGCACTCGTTAATGGGAAGGCAGTTCTTGTCGGAACTGTTAAGTTGATGGAGAAGAATAACATTGATATACAACCGCTTAAAGATGATATTGATGCATTATTAAGAGATGGACAAACGATTATGGTACTTGCAGTTGATAAAAAGATTAAAGCAGTTGTAGGTGCTTCCGATCCAATCAAAGCATCCTCAAGAAAAGCTATAGAGAGGATGAATGCTTTAGGTATTGAAACTGCAATGATTACTGGTGATAACGAGAAAACGGCTGAAATAGTCGCTAAAAAGCTCGGCATACAACGCGTATTTGCAGATGTCATGCCTCAAGATAAAGCAAAGTACGTTAAAGAACTTCAAAATGAAGGGAAATTTGTTGCTATGGTGGGTGATGGTGTCAATGATGCTCCTGCATTGGCTCAAGCAAATATTGGTATTGCTATCGGAGCTGGTACAGATGTCGCAATTGAGACAGCTAAAGTAGTGCTTATGAAATCTGATCCAACTGATATTTTACGAGCAATTACACTTTCTAAAGCAACAGTACGCAAAATGAAACAAAATCTTTTCTGGGCTTCAATTTACAATCTCTTAGCAATTCCTGTAGCTGCTGGGGTCTTATATCCGGCATTCAAAATTGCGCTACGTCCAGAATGGGCTGCCCTTCTAATGAGTTTATCCTCAATAATTGTTGCTATTAATGCTGTATCACTCAAACGTGCTGAAAAGGATTTAGTAAAAGTATAAATATGAACAAAAAAGTAATTACTGAAGAAATGAAAAACATTATTAAAAGTATCGACAGCAATTATGAAGCAGCATTCTTAGCATAAATGGGAGAGTTTCAGTATTAGAGGCTTCAAATACAGTATATTTATTCTGTAATTATATATTTTCTTTATTGTTCCCTTGCAAAAATTTTGTAAAATGAATAGCAGAAAAAGTATTTTACCCAAAATTCGGAGAGAGGTATAGTGGCTTGTATATAATCCGAGTTGTCCCCCAGTGAATTATGAAAAAAGAGTTGGCAAAACTGAAAGAAGAAAACAAAAGGAAGAAAGTATACAGTAGAGTTCTTACAAACCGTATGACTATTGTTGGTCATAAACTCTTCAAGTCTGATCAACATCTGCATTTGGCATTTATGATATACCGTCTACGTCGTGATTTTGGTTTCACGGCATGGGAAATAGCAAATCTTACTGGTATCCCAACAAGACAGGTCTATAAGTTCTATGAGCGACTTAAACCGATCTTAAAATCCGAAATACTGAAGACACTTGCTCGTATGGATTATGAGCAGGATTCACAAGCATGGTACAGCATACCTTCACCAAACGGCACAGCTCAAGGCTATTACAAAATAAAGGATTACCCTGCATGGTATTCAAATGCTTCCAAAAATAAGAAATGGTCAAATATACCAAAGCTACAAATTGGATACGAAACAGAAAAAGATTGGAAGTAATTAACTTTTCCGTACTCTTTCCTCCAAAGTAGGAACACCCATACTTCTATCTAGTGCATCTCTTTGCTCTTTATTTGCTAAATAATCTTGCCAGTATATTTCGGCTTGCTCATTATGCTTTTGTACTCTGTAATTGTGCATCATTTGATCAATTCCAACGGCAACAATAAACATTATAATTAACATTGTTAACATAAGTATCACCTCCTAAATGGGACGATCTTTTTGAGGACAAAATGAAGCCATACAAAAAGCTCGCCGCCAGCGGGATTTCTCCCCATATGAGTTTCCCCATATGACCGTTGAAAGAACTCGACGACGAGCTTACTACTTTCAACGGTTTTCTTGCCATGCCTATCGGCGAACCAATAGGGTTAGGCAAATCTTAAAATGATACCTATATTATAGGATAAAATTGCATATTTTGCAAGCTATATACAGTGTACATAACAGGGGCGTAAAAAGGAATAAGATTAAAGTTGCAAAGTTTCAAAATACATGATAATTTATTGTTAACAAAAGATTTTCGGTACTGTTCAACTTCGAGGAGACCGCGAACAACGACAATGGGTCGTTACATGCCATTGATCAAGAGCTATCTTTAAGTAGGATAGTAACAGTCATACATGTAATCCATTCGAGTTCAGGGAAGGCTCAAGTAGGAATTACTTAACCGTTTTTGGCAATTTTTGCCTGAAAGGAAAGTATTTCTGCTTGAGCTTTTTTCATACAGAAGCAACCTTTCATGGTTGCTTTTTTTGTGAGAAAGATAGATGGAAAAATCACCCGAAATAAAAGTTAAAGAAATAAATCCCAAATATTATGCTCAGATGTGTCCAGTGTGCCACGGATTTGGAACACTGAAACATGGAAGTAGAATTTGTCATGGCTGCGAGGGTAAAGGATACATATTTGTACCTGTTGAGATAGAAAGACAGAACTATGGAGAACGAAAATAATAACGAGAAGAAAAACGTAAATTTCGTAATGTTACAACGTGGAAAAAGGCTTGAGTCGATTTTGAAAGAGAGAAAATCTGCATTCTGCTTACTAACATTAATTGCTACTAGAGCAAGATGGCATTCTGAAGATCTTTTTGATGGATTAGATATTGGTGAAGCACTAATAGGAGATTACGAAGCATATGGTGCAACTGAAATGATTTATCGAACAGATAAGATTTTTCTTGAAAAAAACGGTCTGATAACGATCAGAACAACGAACAAGGGAACTATCGCAAAGATTGTAGATACAAGCATTTTCAACATTAATGCTCAAGATGAAACGACCAAACTATCGACCACGCAACGATCGGATAACGAACAGATAACGACTAACAATAATGATAATAAGGATAACAATGATAAGACTCGATTATCGATGGAAAAATTTCAGGATGAACGGGCGAAAATTTTACTAAACGGTTATGGAATACAAAATACACTAAGCGCTGAAGAAGAGCGACGAAAACTATTACGTGAACAAAGTGAAACTTTAAAAAGACAGGAAAGAGAGGAAAACGAATGTCGTGAATAATCCCGAAACACTTTACCATGCCGAAAATATCGCAAAAAGATTTAATGATTTGAAAGGCATAGCTTTTTATTACAAAGCTGTCAGTGACCTTGGTCTGTACAAGTGCGAAAAGCTAGTTGCATTAGTAATAGACGCAAACCACATCATAAATAAAGCGGCATACTTTAACAAACTGGTTACACAAGATGCAAGTTGGAAAGGCAAAAAATGACAATAAAGCGTGCCCGAGAGATATTAGGAGAAGATGCCAATGGAATAACTGATGAAGTGCTTGCTAAACAACTTACATTATTTGGGAATATATGTGATGAAATTCTGAAAGTTGCGAGAAAAGAAAATGCATTGACGAACGGAATAGATAATGATAAAAACTAGCAATAAAGATATGATTATAAAGTATGCTGTTGGGTACGAAAGAGTATCAACATCGCTGCAAACTGACAACTTCTCTCTTGATAGCCAAAAAGATATTATTCATAAAAAAGCTGACAAAGAAGGATATGTTATAAAGCATGATTTCATTGAGAAAGGAGAGAGTGCTAAAACAACGGATCGTCCAGAACTGCAAAAATTATTAAAATACTGTACGGATAAAAATAATAATATTTCAGCTGTTCCCATTTATAAATGGGATAGACTTTGTCGTAACCAGTTGGACTTCTTATTGATCCGGCGTGATTTATCAAAATTCGGAGTTTCTTTAATCAGTGCAACGGAAACTAATGGTGAGACAGCTGAAGCAATATTCATGCAAAATATCCTTGGTGCAGCAAGCCAATACGAAAACGATATTAAAAGTGCTCGTGTCAAAGATGGAATGAAACGAAGATTTACGGACGGCTACACAAACAGTTATCCCCCTCTTGGATATAAAAAAGGAATTGTAAATGGTAAAAGCTGTGGTATTCCCGATGAAAAAGTTTTTTTTAAATTGAAAAACTTATGGCAGCGAATTGATAAGGAAAAACTTACACTTGGTATGGCATGCAAAGAACTCGATAAATTACAAATACATGATAAACCTTTCATAAAACAAAGTGTTTCAAAAATCTTTTCCAACAAATACTACATGGGCATTATCACTTCTAAAGTGCATGGTGAAGCAAAAGGAAAACATCTAGCGATGATTGATGAAGAATTGTTTTACCGTGTGCGTGAACAAATAACTGGAAGAAAGCAAGTTAAAGATACAGTACGGCGTGATATCCGAGATGATTTCCCATTGAGAGGTATATTGCTTTGTGCAATTTGTATGTCACGTCTTACAGGTGCACCAAGCAGATCAAAAAGTGGGAAAAAATATAATTATTATGTGTGTGGTAGCAGGAAACATAAAGCTTTCAGCGTTCCTGTACAAAAAGCTGACGACGCATTTATTCAATTGTTGAAAGACATTTGTGTAAAAGATAAACCAATGCAGATATTTACGGAAATGCTTAAAGAAAAGTACGAATTACAATTATCCGAGCTTTCCAAATCTTCCGATAAAGTAAATGCGGATATCAAACAAACAGAAGAGATCTTACATACACTGAAAATGAAGCATTTGAAAGGTATTTATACAGATGAAGAATACTTGCAAATGAAGGATGAATTATCTTTGGATCTTTCTGTAAAAAAAGGTTTGAGCAATGAGAAGCAAATGGATCAGATAGACATTGATACACTTTTGCATTGGATGCATTACTACCTTACCCATTTGGATGAAGTATGGTCTAAAGCAAGTATTGAAGGCAAACATGCTATACAGAGTTCGATATTCCCGCAAAAACTTATCTTTGTAAATGGAAGTTATCAAACACCTCATTTAGGTTTTATTTACAACCTAAAGGAGCAAATTGAAAGTAAAAATATCGATAAGTACTCCCGGAGGGACTCGAACCCCCAACCTAATCGTTAGAACCGATGTGCTCTATCCATTGAGCTACGGGAGCGGTTAGAACTATATGCAATTTTACCATGTGGGTAGATTGAATTCAAATTATTTCTCTTCAGCGCGGAGAGCAAAAGGATTAAAGTTAGTCTTTGTATCAAAATAATCTTCACCTTCAGCTTTTTTCAGCTTATTTGCCGCAGCATAGGTAATTGGTGTAAAGAGTATTTCTACGGCAACTTTAAATATGTAATTTGAAACAAATAATGCAATAAGAACTTCCATCGGCATGACACCCCAGAAGGCAACAACGATAAAAATTGCAGTGTCAAAAAGTTGTCCAAAAAGAGTTGAACCAATTGTTCTCATCCAAAGCTTTTTTCCTTTGGTTGCTACTTTAAGCTTAGCCAGAATAAATGAATTGACGAATTCTCCCACGAAATATGCTGTAACACTTGCGAAGACAATTCGTGGTGTAAGTCCAAGGATCGCTTCATAAGCACTCTGGTTTGGCCAATCAGGTGACGGAGGCAGCACCGCAACAATCATAAAGACAGCTGCCATAAGAATGTTACACAAAAGTCCCATCCAGATAACCCGTCGTGCACGGCCATATCCATATACTTCCGTCAAAATATCACCAAAGATATACGTTAATGGGAAAAGGATTGTTCCTGCGTCAAGCGTAAAAGGACCAAACGAAGTAATCTTGGAAGACGCAACATTGGAAATGATGAGGACAGCTACGAAAATAGCTGTGATGAAATCAAGATATCGAAATTGAACGGTTAATTTTTTGGCCTGCATAGTAGCTAATTATAATAGAGAAGCAACACATCCACAATGGGTATATATGGTATACTTAATTTTCATTCAAATGAGCACGAATTCACCGTTTAAATTCACTATTCTTCAAAAAGATAAGCAAACAAATGCCCGATTGGGAAAGCTTAAAACTCCTCACGGAGAAATCCTGACGCCAACATTTGTCCCAGTTGGGACGTTGGCAAGTGTTAAAGGGATGACGCCACATGCTCTTAAGGAAATGGGAGCGCAAATTGTATTATCGAATACCTATCATTTGCATCTTCGTCCTGGCGAAGATATTGTCCAGAAAATGGGGGGGCTTGGTAAGTTCATGGGATGGGATGGACCGACAATGACTGACAGTGGAGGATATCAGGTTTTCTCACTTGGGGTTGCTCGGAAAAAAGTTGTGATTCGCGACCAATCAGGGAAAAAGTTAAATAAATTCAGTAAATCAGTTTTCCTTGATCCTGTTGAAGGCTTGCCTGTTCTTCCAGCTGTTACAAAAACGACTGAAGATAAGAAAAAGAATCAGCTTAAAACTGCTTTAGTAAATGATGAAGGAGTTTGGTTTTACTCCCATTTAAACGGGGAGAAACGTTGGTTTGATGCTGAAAAATCAATTGAAATTCAAGAGAAATTAGGTGCCGACCTCATCGTCGCATTTGATGATCACGAATCTCCACTGTGGGATTATGAAACGACCAAACTTTCACTTGAACGAACGAGTCGTTGGGCAATACGAAGTATTGATGCACACAAACGAAAAGATCAATTGATGTATGGAATCGTTCATGGTGGAAGGTTTGATGAATTACGAAAGTTTTCTGCACAATTTACTGATAAATATTTCGGTGCAGTTTCAATCGGTGGAGCGTACACTTCAAAAGAAGTGTTATTCCAAACAGTTTCAGAATGTGTACCATTCTTTGATGAAGAAAAACCACGGCATTTACTTGGTATCGGAGAAATAGAGGATGTTTTCGAATCAGTATCACGCGGTATGGATTTCTTTGATTGTGTAGCCCCAACGAGAAGAGCACGGCATGGAAGTTTATTTATTAGTCCAAAAAATGGCGGGAGAAAGCAAAACAATTTCGTCTTTCATGTCACCAACAAAAAATTCCAAACCGACGCAGATCCAATCGATCCTGGCTGTTCATGCTATGTCTGCCAGAATTTTACACGAGCATATCTCCATCATCTTTTTGTCGGCAATGAATTACTTGCCTTCCAATTGGCAACTCATCACAATCTGTTCTTCATTACGTCATTAATGACAAGAATTCGAGAGGCGATTGGTGAAGGAAGCTTCCATCTGTTGAAAGCAGAATGGCTAGATAGATAAAGTTATTATCTGTCCTACATAGTATCTCATCGTTACATTGACAAAACTTTTGCAATTCCATATAGTGAAGTCAGGCTATGTTACAACGATTATTTGGATTCCTTCTTAAAAATCAGGTTCTTTTTGCACTCTTTATCCTCTTCTTTGGTTGGTTTGTTTTTCAAATACGCGATATTCTCGTAACGCTTTTTCTTTCATACATTATCATGGCTTCAATGCTTCCAATTGTCGAATTCTTACGCAGAAAGAGAGTTCCTAAAGTGCTGTCAGTTATTATTCCATATTTTACAGTTATTCTGTTTCTCGTGCTCCTCATTTTCCCACTTGTTCCATTTGTTATCTCACAAATTGAATCTCTCATTGAAGGTTTTCCAAAATATCTTGATCGGTCTGCAGCTACTTTTGGCGTTAGCATTGATCCGAAGCAACTACAAGGGTATCTCAATGGCCAATTGAGTGCTGCATCAAGTAGTGCATTTGAAGTAACGACAAGAGTATTTGGTGGTGTATTTACTATCGTAACAATCTTTATTGTCAGCTTATATCTGCTTCTTTATCATGACCAATTTAAGAAGTTTATTGCACGTCTTTTTGATCGCCAACATCATAATAAAGTGATGAAAATCGTTGGTCTAGTCAATGAAAAGCTCGGTGCATGGTTGCAAGGACAGGCGATTTTAAGTTTGTTTATTGGCGTCATCACATGGGTTGCACTTACACTCCTAGGAATTCCATTTGCCTTACCGCTTGCGCTTTTGGCGGCAATGCTTGAAGTTGTCCCAACGCTTGGACCGACACTTGCCGCAATACCAGCAGTGATTGTGGCATTGACGATTTCTCCAACAATGGCTGTCGTTGTTGCTGCAACATATATCCTTATCCAAATGCTTGAAAATCAGCTTCTTGTTCCAAAGATCATGGAGCGAGCTGTTGGACTCAATCCTGTCATTGTCATTATCGGTGTTTCCATCGGAGCTAATTTATTGGGTGTTATCGGTGCATTGCTGGCGATACCATTTATTTCATTTTGTATTGTGATTTATAAAGCAATTGCTGAGTGGGAGTAAGTTTCTTCTTGTACTTTTATTTCTTGGCGGTGACCATGGTCCATGGGAGAGGGGTTTTGACTTCTTTTACTGTCAATTGATCGGCTACAAAAGTTCTGAATGAATTTGAATTCCAGTGTTGAATATGTTCGGGGTGATCTCCAAGCTTCATGATATTTTTCCCCCTGAAGAATCGTTGGATTGTAAAAAGTGGTTCATTTGGTACTGAAATAATGACGTATTTACTCGCAACTCTTTTTAACTCAGCAAGTGCAGCTTTTGGATCTTCAAGGTGTTCGAGCACTTCAGTGCAGATAAGCACTTCGAAAGAATTCGCTTTGTAAGGAAGTTTGTAAATGTCACCTTTTTTAATTTTTACTTTAGGGTTTGTTTTTTTGCCTAATTCAATTGCTTCATCCATATACTCAATTCCTTCAAGCTTTTTGCCAATTTTGTTTTGGCGAAGTTTTTCTAAAGTAAATCCTTCACCTGCTCCGACATCAAGAATTGACGCAGGTTTCAAAGGTTTAATCGTTTCAATAAGGACTTTGGTGAAGTTGTCGAGAAAGAATCGACTTATCGGATTTTGATTTGTATGCTTTTCAAAGTTTGTAGTGCTATTCATAAGTTACTTTGTAATGTATTTTTAAGAGCTTTTTTTAACTCAGTTCTACCAAATCCGCTTTTTAAAAATACTTCTCTAGCTCTTGCATCCTGCTCATTTACAAAATATTCATAGTGAATGAGTTTTAAGGGACGTCTTGCTTTTGTTGATAAAACTTCACCTCTTTTATGAGCAGCTAATCTATGTTTTAAATTAGTTGTATAACCAGTGTAAAACTTGTTATCCATCAAACTCAAAAGAATATAGACGTAATAATGCATAAACGTCAAAACGTTTAATAAAAAAATAAGCCAAGTCAGACTTGGCCATCGTCTCACTGCCGAGTGAGACTCGGAGCGGGTGAAGGGAATCGGACCCTCGTATACAGATTGGAAATCTGTTGTTCTACCATTGAACTACACCCGCAATACAGATAAGTATAGCAAAAATCCGGTTTTCTCTCAAGAAGAACTGAGCATTAATATCCCATAATAATGCATAATTTGTCGAAAAGGTGTATAATTCATAGGTTCTGCCCGGTTTTTATGAAAAAGTTCAAGGTTAAAAACAGGCAGAAGAGAAAATATACACGCCACGCCGCAGTTCCTCAGTCCACATTTTCGATGCGGACTCTTTTTGCTAGCTTGCTTCCGCTTATTATTTTAGCAATCGCGTTTGCAACGATGCTTCTCATGAACCTCAACCTTCGGGAGCAAACATCGTCTATTGAGCCACTTTTGCAAACTCCAACCATTCAAACTCCAACATTCCGTTTGCCTGAGATACCATTTCCAACGATAACGCTTCCAGGGCTTTCGCTTCCGACAATTTCAGCGCCAAGCATTGAGGCACCAGCTGTATCTCCTCCAACTATTACTCCACCGGAATTCTCTGCTGATGATATATTCTCTCAACCGTTTGTTGCATTAGGATCTTTTTTGAGTGTCGTTTTCTTTGTTGTTCAAACAACGTTTATCATGGTGGGGAAGGCGTTTGTTGCATTCTTTGTTATTCCGGATACTCGAGCATTTTGGAGTATCATTGGAAATATCATAGTGACATTCTTTAGTTCGCTTGGTGCTGCTGGCAATTTAACGATAAGTGGATTAGCTCGAGTTGGAGATTTGCTTGTACAAAGCATAAATTTAGTGGGCTTGAACTTTATGGCTGGTGCACAAACAGTAACTGCAGCAAGTGCAGAATATGCAGTTCGGGCAGCTACGATCTTGGCGAGTAGTGCGATCTTTATCTTTGAGAAAGTAGTATGGATAGTGACATTACTCTTTTCAGGAATTGTTTTCGTAGTACTCTTTATATTCCATGCTCTCGGCGCTTTCGCTGAGGGGGTTGCGCGAATTGTCATGATTCCGTTTCAAGTACTTGGTGCATTTTGGCTAAAAATTAAACCCTATGTTGATATTCTCGGAGTTCATGTGGGAATGGTTGGCACCGACATGCAAAATGGTGTCGAAAGTTTCAACGATTTAGGAAACGCCCTCAAATAGTTACATTGAAGTTAAAAAGACGCCTGCAATAATAATTATCGCTGCAATAACTTTTTTATATGTTTGGTCCCGCTCGCTTAAAAATATATATGCAATAAAAACATTGAGTAAAACAGAGATTGCTTGCAGTGGTGCAACTGTTGAAACTTCTCCTAACTGTAATGCACGAAGCGAAAAGAAAACAAGTAGTGCAAATGAAAAACCGGTGAAAAAATAATAACGCAGACGTGGTGTCTGTCGATATTCATCTAGTATCTCTTTCGGCGGAATTCTATTGGAAAGGGCGATAATGAGCGCAGGAATAAGAAATGTAATTGATACATAAAATGGTGTATTGAACTGCTCGATAATGCTGACATCGATCGACACAGCTGTAGCAATTGCAAATGTTGCTATCACTGCTAAGCCTACATATTTATTGAATCGAAGACTCTGTCTTTTGAAGTGAATAAGGATATTTCCCGCGAGAATGAGTACAATTCCACATATCTTTTCAATTGTCGGTTGCTCCTGGAAAATAGTAAAACCATACATGACAAGAAAAATTGTCATTAACTGTTCAATGACTGCATAAATAGAAACTTCTAAATGCTTTCGTGCTGTTGTCTGGAGTCGATCAGATAGTGCAAAAAATAAACATGCTGCAAATAAGAGTACATACGTGAATGGTTCAGAAGAAACTGTCCACGGGAAAAACGGAACAAGTACCAATATACTGAATCCTGCAATTACTTGAATGAGAATCGTAGCTGCTGCATCTTTTGATGTTTTTTGGACAGCCACTTTATAACTGAAATAAAAACAAACTGTAGCAAGTAAATATGCCGCAGTATTAAATTGCCACGTATTCAAAAATTCCATTGCAAGTATTGTAGCATTTGCGCTACAATGAATTAAGAAAGATTATTTACGTAATCCTACACGAGCTGTTCCCATACAACTCCACCTGCAAAGCAGTTTCCACCGCTTTTGCACATTTTACTTTTACTTACAATTTATGAATAAAATTCGCAGTTACAGTAAGGTGACGTTTTCGTCATTGGCTATACATAATTTCAGACTGTATTTTATCGGTCAGGCAATTTCTCTTTCCGGTACTTGGATGCAGAATGTTGCACAAGGGCTTCTTATTTTACAACTCACAGAATCCGGTACAGCCCTTGGGTTACTCATCGCAGTCCAATTCCTGCCGATCCTCTTTTTCGGTTCATTCGGAGGCGTTATCGCAGACAGGTTTTCCAAAAGAAAAATATTATTTATAACCCAAACACTTGCAGGCATTCTTGCCCTCATCCAAGCTGTACTTTTGTATCTTAACCTTACGGAAGTATGGATGGTGTATATATTGGCTTTTGGGTTGGGGCTCATTACATCATTGGATAATCCGACAAGACAAACGTTTATTTTTGAAATGGTAGGGAAGGATCATATCCGAAATGCAGTTTCTCTCAATGCTGTGATGGTCAATCTTGCTCGGGTTGTCGGACCAATGGTTGCTGGTTTGCTCGTACCAACGGTTGGATTAGCGATGTGTTTTCTTCTTAATGGATTCTCCTTTATTGCTGTACTAATTGTACTTGCCATGATGAACGTGCGTGGATTAATGCCTGCAAAGAGAGCTACCAAAATTAAAGGACAATTTGCTAAAGGTTTGCATTACGTAAAGCAGACGCATTCATTGCGTACTGTATTAATTATGATGTTATTGATCGGTACATTTACCTACGAGTTCCAAGTAATCCTTCCACTGCTTGCAGAATTTACTTTTGCGGACGGTGTCGCTGGATATGCTCTGCTTTCTTCATCAATGGGTGTAGGAGCTGTTATTGGGGGACTTATGGCGGCGGGGAAGAAAACAACGTCGTTGCATGCAATTGTCCGTATTGCGATATTTTTCGGCATATCTGTTTTTCTCGTGGCAATCTCGCCAAACCTCCAAATTGCTGCTCTCGCAATGGTAGTTGTCGGTGTTATCTCAACTAATTTTCTTTCTCAAGCAAATGCGTATCTCCAAGTAAAAAGTTTGCCGGAGATGCGTGGACGTGTGATGTCTCTTTGGACAGTAACATTTCTTGGAACCACGCCGATTGGTGCACCGATTATTGGTTGGATCGGTGAGACAGCGGGACCTCGATGGGGTTTGTATGTTGCTGGTTTGGCAGCAATGGCTGCTGCTGGAATTGCATATATATTGATAAAGCGTGACGATGAACAACGTATTTCTCCTGAAGTAGAAATGGTTCAGAAGCATGTGACAGTTGATCGTACAATGCATATACGATAAAGACCATTATTGTCTTATAGTATTGCATTTTGAGCTCAAAAAGCGTATAATCCCTGGATGAGTCATATAGAAAGCCGAAGAGTGCCAGTATATTTCCTCAAAGACAATCCAGGCAATTGGGTTCGAAGTATGCAGCCTGAAATTACAAAACAAGTGGCGTTGTTGGGCTCGAAGGTCTCTCCAAATTTTGAACATAGAGCAAAAGAGCAACAAAACGCGCGTTGGACAGCTCGGACAGGACAGAAACCTGAAGATTCGTATTTCTCAGTAATTGTGCCTATCCATGATGAAAAAGAAACGCTTGCATCAACACTCGGTACACTCATAACCAGCGATGTCCCTGCCGATGCAAATGCACGATTTGTATTTGTTACAAATGGATGTACAGATGAGGGAGCATCTGCAGCCATTGTGCGAAACTTTATGCAAGGGCTAGGTGAAGTAAAAGAACTTCCGATACATGATGTCCCGATTCAAGCTACTGAAGGTTTAGCACCTGTTTATACGACCACAAAAGTAGGAAATGTGGAGTTTATGCATATAGATACGGCGAAACGGGGAAAGGCAAACGCGCTGAATATTGGTAATGATATAGCACGAGGGCATGGAACAATCGCCATGTGTTTGGATGCTGATGTCTATGCTGAACCTGAAACAATCCCAAGTCTTTACGCCGCCGCACAGAAAGAAATAAATGGTGAACCTGGTACGCCAGGAATTGTCAGTGGTCTTCCAACCTATGTATTTTCGAAATATGATGATAGAAAGAGTAAAATGCTCGGTTTCTTCCGTAAAACACGTTTTGAAGATGTATCACGAGGGCATGTGAGTGGACAAGTCTTTGCCTGGGACACTGAGATGGTTCACCAGTCAGGTGGCATTCCACAAGTTGCGATTGAGGATTATGCTACAGGTGTTATTGCACGACAGCAAGGGCGAACAATTGCATATGCGCAAGAAGCAAATGTATGGTCATACAAATCATCAGGAGTTCGTAATTTTGTGAGAGAACGAGCACGATATGCTCGAGGTGCTCTTCAGATTATTGCACAACATCCGGAGTCGGAGGCAACAGTACGGCAAGAAAATCTTCAAGTGACGGGAGCAAAGGAACGTGCAAAACATCTATTGAAGCGAGTAAAGAAAAGTCCGATAAAAGCACCTTTTTATGTAGCGTCGTATGGTTTAAATGAACTGGGTACGTTGAAAGGACAGTATGATTTCAGAAAAGATCCAGATAACCAAAGTTGGAAACGCGTCCGATCAAAAATTGCTTAAGATATAATTGCCCTCTTGCCAAATCTCTCTTTTATTTGCAATACTTTAAGAGAAGAATGAAAAAAGCTGTCCGAAGAAAAGTTCATCACCACCACACAAATCATGTCCTCTGGCTGACACTTATTGCCTTAGCAATCCTCGCAATGGGAGTAATTTACAATTATCAACAAATGATGCTCGGAATGTCCTATCCACCAACCTCCCTAGAAAAGCTCCGCTAAGTTATTACTCTTGTATATTCGAAGAATATTTTCGTTTACTCAAACTTTTCAATGAGCTCAGATCATGGTTTATTAATGCTTCTTTCTTAGCTCTTGACCACTTCTTGAGTTGCTCTTCGCGTCTTCGAGCTTCTAGCAATGTGGCATATTTTTCTTCATAGACAAGCTTGAAATCTTTATTACGCCTTGTAAATTCAGCACCATCACCGGATTTATGTCGTTCTAAACGGGTATCAACATTTCCTGTACATCCAATATATAAATGGTTTTTATTATTTCTGAGAATGTAGACAGAGTACATTGAGGATTATTGCCCTTCGATAAACTCAGGGCTCTTCGATTCGCTGTCCATACTAGCTTCCTCTGTCAAAGTCGTAGACCCTGAGTGAGGAGCTCATGTAATGAGCACCGAATCGAAGAGTCGGGGACAGAGGACTCGAACCTCCGACCTCACGGTCCCAAACCGCGCGCTCTAGCCAACTGAGCTAGTCCCCGATGTATCATTTGGCGATGATGTGCCGCGAGAGGGAGTCGAACCCTCACGCCCTTGCGGACGGGGGCTCTTAAGGCCCCTGTGTCTGCCATTCCACCACCGCGGCAGGTTATGAATAACCTATGACAAATTAGTCACCCCGTAATTGTACTCAAAATACAGAGAATATTCAAGGCTTAGCTGAGTTGATGTATAATTGCTCTATGAAACTTGCTACGCTTTGCTACCTTAAAAAGGACGGAAAAACACTCATGCTTCATCGCACAAAAAAAGAAAATGACTTGCATGAGGGAAAATGGAATGGTGTAGGTGGAAAATTTGAAAAAGGTGAGACACCTGAAGAATGTGCAATCCGCGAAGTGAAAGAAGAAACGGGATTAGACATTAAAGATCCCAAGCTTATGGGGCGATTACTTTTCCCTGAGTTTGATAAAGAAGGTGAAGATTGGCACATCTATATCTTTGAAATAGCACAATTTAGCGGAGAACTTATCGAATCGGCAGAGGGCGATTTAGCTTGGATTGATGATGATAAGATTTTACGTCTGAATCTGTGGGAGGGCGATAAATATTTCCTTGAATGGATGAAGAAAGGGAAGTATTTTTCGGGTAAGATTTCGTATAAAGATGGAAAAGTTACAGGTAAATCTGTGATTTTCCATGAATTTTGATCTCATTCGTCATTGCATATGATTTTTCTTTACGCTGTGCGCTGAATGCCGATTAAATTAATCCTAATATAGAGGGGGTTCTTGGTATTCTGGAGGTTCTACTCCGACTGATTTAAGGGAATAATCAAGCATTTTGCGCATTTCTCCTCGTCGATCCTCACTATTTAAGATCACACCGATAACTTTATGTCCACCATAATTGAGATATGTCACCAAACACATTCCCGCCTCTGGAGTGTATCCTGTCTTCACTCCACGAACACCAGGATAAGTGGTTACTAAGTTCGTTTCATTCACAAGGCTATATGCACCATGTTCTCCGTTTGCAGGGATTTCATGAGTCGCCGTAGACACAACTTCTTCAAAAAGTGGATGGTGTTCAAGCGCGTATCGTGTCATTACGACTAAATCATAAGGAGTTGTATATTGGATACCATCACCTTGAAGTCCTGACGGGTTTGAGAATTGAGTATCTGTCAGTCCCATTGCTCGAGCTTTATTATTCATTGCCTGGATAAAAGCACCTCGTCCACCAGGATAATTGCTCGCAAGAACTTCTGCAGCATCATTTCCGGAAGGAAGCATTAATCCATACAACAAATCTTCCATAGTCATTACTTCACCAGCTATAACTCCCATGCTATTTTCTCCGACAATATCCTCTGCACTGACAACATAGCGATTATCTGCTTTTTGATTCTCGATGGCGATAATTGCTGTCATAATTTTAGTGATTGAAGCCATGGGACGTCGTTCTTTTGGTTCACGTTCATACAATACTTTGTCTGAGGTGAGATCATACATCAGTACTCCCTGAGCTGTTAATTCAGGAGCATCACTTCCTGTACTTCCATGAATTTGCTGAATAACTGGTGACCAAAGGTCAAGCAAGGTTACCTGGCTATTCTGGTTTACCGTAAGAAAATCAGGAATTGGAGATAGTGGGGCTGTGGCTTTATCTACTTGCGGGCCGAGGTAATACCAAAATGCACCAGCAAAAAATAGGGATAGGGGGATGACCATGAATAGGTAGGAGAAGAGTTTTTTAACTGTAAATTTTTTACTTCCATTTATCCTACGACTGCTTTTCCTTGCTTCTGTTTCGTCGGAAAATATTTCATGCATTATCTTGTTCTGCTGTGTTTCATTACTCAATTGATTCATTTTAAAAAGGCAGTGAGAACAGGGTACACTCTATGGTATAATTTTATGGTCTAAAAAACAAGAGTTTAGCTTCAGATATGTCAAAAACTAGCCATCATCCGTCGTTCTCGCTACTTAGTTTTAATACGCTTGGTACACCTTTTTTTGCTCCCTCAATAACTGATCGTTATAAAAAAATGGCAGAATTTATCGAGACAAGTGGCATTGATGTTGTTTGCTTGCAGGAAGTGACCACCTATTATCATGTCCATTTATTGAAGAAGTTCCTTAAAAGTTACCCTTATCAGGTGTATAAAAAGTTTTTTCTCGGACCAAAAGGTGGACTTGTTATCTTCTCTAAGCTTCCGCTTGAATCAGTCCGTTACGATGGCTTTTCAGAACTTGGTTCGCTTACGACATACACTCGATACTTACGTAATGGAGTTTTATCATGTCGGTTAAAGAACTTCCCGATTCGTATCATGAATACCCATCTTATTTCGGATTTTGAGTATAAGTCTTCACTCAAGAATCCTTACTATATTTATTTAAAGAAGCAAGTTCAGGAAGCGAGTATTCTTATGTCCCGTTTTGCAAAGACGGAAGATTCTGTGGTTATGGTCGGAGATTTCAATATAACCCACGAAGACCCAGCATATAAAGATCTTATTTCGTCTACGAAAGCAAAAGATCTTTTTGCCAAAGAGACATCGCCTACGTATTTTGGGGACCGTTACAACTGGAAGTATAATACTGAAGGATCAGTCAGAATTGATTATATCTTTTTGCTTGATAAGTATGATAGAATCAGCGTCGAGTCGCTTGATCATGCATTCACAGATAAAGTCCAAATCACTCCAAAAACTAGCAATTACCTCTCTGATCACATTGGCCTTCTCGCAAAATTTGTTAGCAAAAGTTAATTATAAGATAGAGAAGAAAATGTCAGTTCTGATATAGTTTTATCTTTTTTATATCAATTGACTTAACTGGGCAATTCTATTAATCTAATTAAGTATTTATGAGACTGCCCTGTAGAAATCATCCAACCTCTTGAATATTGTTTTTGGGGATATTCAAGAGGTTTTTTCATGCAGAGCAAGTTTTTTGATTGCTGATGACTTCAACAAATACTTTTAGAAAAAAACCTATATTTATTTTCTCTGTACTTTGGACCGCCAAAGTACCAAAGCTCTCGACAAGGCAGTGCTCGCTAAAAATTATCTCCATTCTCGCTAAAGGACACGTTTCGCCAACGCTTCACTTGCCGTCCTTCTTAACGCTTCATTCCAATAATTTTTTAAACGCTGTGCGCTGATTTGTCGACTGGCGGAATTATTTAACGAATGAAACAGAAAGGAGGTGAATGATATGAACAAACTTAAATTAGGAACAGCTATTGCTACATCAGCTATTTTGCTCGGAGCAATGGCACCAGCAGCTTTCGCAGCTACAGATGTAGTTGTCGGAAACAACGGCGCTTTCTCAAAGTCAAAAGTACAAGTTAAGAACGTTAAAGTAACAACTGTTGCACAAACCAACAAGCAAAACGTTAAGAACGTTGTTAACTCAAAGGCTAACACTGGAGGCAATAAAGTCAGCTTCAATACTGGCGGAACTTCAAGTGTTAGTACTAGTGACTCTCACAGTGTTGCTAATATAACTGTAGGCGGTAACACAAATACAGCAACTGTTAATTCAGATTGCAATTGTGAAGCTGGGGCAACAGTTGGTGTAACAGATAATGGAGCTTTCTCACATAATAGTGTAAAAGTTACAAACTCTAATTGGTTTACTGCTCTTCAAACAAACGTGAGTAACGTTTTCAATAGCGTAAATTCAAGTTCTAATACTGGAGGAAATTCATCGAGTTTCAATACAGGCGGAACATCAACTGTGCATTCTGGAACAGCAATTACTGGTACAGATATAACAGTCAACGGTTCTTCAAATACACTTAATCAGTAAGATTAAGAAAGGTATTTTCGTTTAAGCCCTGCTCGGTGCGCAAGAGTAGGGCTTTTTCGTAGTTACTGTTTTGGTTTGCGCTTGAAATCCACAATGTCAGTTTCTCCGCTTTCCCAGGCTCGTATCTGGTTTGTAAGTTCTGCAAGGTGCGGCGCAAGTTGACGATGACTATTTATGAAAGTACCTATATGCCAGTTTTTCACTCTTTCTTTTGCACCAAAGTATTTTACATTCAGATCTTCTCTCATGCTTGAAAAACAATTTGCACAGCCACAGCGTATGAGCTGTTCTGTTCGCTCATCAATATTCTTATGAAGAGTATCTTTAACTTCCTTGTTCCATAATGCTTCATCCTGGCTAAAAGCTCTTCCTGAAGGCTTTGTTTGAATTTTTGGTTTAAATCCTCGCAACCACTCTTTCATAGAGTGCATTCTAATTTGTAAAGCTCAACTAATCAAGTAGAATTTTGTCAGGTTCAAAAATTAGGGGTTGCATTATTGATGGGTTTCTGGGGTGTCTCTTACGTAATTTTCATATTTATCTATTAGTATATATATGGAAAATAGATTGGTAATGAAACTTAATCTCATCAGAGTATAGGTATGTCTTACCATCTGTCCATAATTTTTTAAAGATCATTTTGATATACTGATATATAGTGTCATCATTTTGTCAGTTACCAACCTGTCTGTGATTTAAAATGAATTACATAGCCAAACACGTTTTAATAGCAATCATTATTAGTTTTGCGGCAACAGCGTTTTTTCTCGTGTCTCAAAATCCTGCAGCTCAACAAACTGTTGCCTTAGCTACGACAGTAAAGCCTGAAACCTTCACAGAACTTTATTTTGAGAATCATAATAAACTTCCTAAACAAACAGATCTTCAGAAAGCCCAAACATTTTCATTTACCATTCATAACGTCGAATACCATAAAATGTCTTATCCTTACGAAGTCTTTATAGAAGACGCTGATGGTAATCGAGCTGAGATTCTGAAAGATATCGTTGTCCTTAATCACGATGAGAAAAAAACAATACCTGTTTATTATGAATTACTTCAATCAGTTAAAAGAGCAAAAGTTGTTGTAAGCCTACCAACTAAGGATCAGGAAATTCATTATTGGATAGGAGAGGAGCAGAAATGAAACTCAAAAAAATTACAGTTTTAATTCCATGTTATAACGAAGAAAAAGGTATTGGTAAAGTAATTGATTCTATCCCGGTTTCACGATTACATCGGCTTGGTTATAATACAGATATTATAGTAATTGATAATAATTGTACCGATAAAACAAGCAGTATTGCTCAGTCAAAAGGTGCACGAGTCATAAGTGAAGAAAAACCGGGGAAGGGTCATGCAATTCGTACTGGTATGAACGCTGTTAAGCCGGATACTGATTATGTTGTAATGATGGATGGCGATAATACATACAAAGGTAAGGAGATTCCACGATTAGTTGAACCCTTGGCAAGTAACTTCTGTGATGTAGTTGTAGGAAGTCGACTTGGCGGAAAAATTAAAAGTGGATCACTTCGCTTTACCAACAGGGTAGCCAACTGGGCTTTTACCTTTTTTGTCCGACAAATCTATCGAGCAAATGTCACTGATGTGCTTAGTGGATTTTTTGCCTGGAAGCACAAGGCACTTCGTGATCTTCTACCACATCTCGAGTCTCGAGGGTTTGCAATTGAGATGGAAATGATTACAAAGATGGTAAAATTAAAGCAAGAAATCTATTCAGTGCCAATTACATATGAACAACGGGAAGGAGAATCAAAAATTGAAGCTATTTCTGATGGTCTGAAGATTTTTAATACTCTTATCCAAAACCTATCATGGAGCCCTGAAAAGCGCTCTGCCCAAACAAAACTTAACGTAAAGGAATCATATTAAGTCCCTTTAATGAAACCTCAATCTAGAAAGCTGAACATCGCTATCGTTTCTGATGCCATTTTTCCATACAATATCGGTGGGAAGGAAAAACGCATCTACGAAATAAGTACCCGCTTAGCCAAACGAGGTCATAAAGTAACTATATACACCATGAAATGGTGGAAAGGCAAAAGTACTCGGGTTACACATGAAGGGGTCGTCCACGAAGCAATCAGCCCCTTGTATCCTCTGTACTCCGGCGAACGCAGATCCATTAAAGAAGCGATTCTTTTTGGCTTACATTGCTTCAAATTGATGAATAAGAACTTTGATGTAATTGATGTAGATCATATGCCCCATCTGGTTCTCTTTCCGTTAAAAATTGTCTGTATTTATAAAAATAAAAAGATGATTGTTACTTGGAATGAGGTATGGGGTCAAAAGTATTGGGTTAAATATATGGGATTATTAGGCAATATTGCGTATGCCATTGAGTGGCTGAGCGTAAAACTTCCAAACAAGATAATTTCAATATCAGACCATACCACGAGAAAACTTCTATCAGAATTCCAATCAACAACACAGATTGTAACTATTCCTATTGGGATAGATATTAATCATATTAATGGTATTAATCCTTCTAAAATTAAAAGCGATATTATTTTTGCAGGAAGGTTACTTAAACATAAAAACGTGGATGTATTAATCGATGCTGTCAAAATTTTGAGTGAATCCCAAAAAAATATACATTGTATTATCGTTGGAAACGGACCAGAAGAAGAAAATCTTAAAGCTAGAATAGAAAAAATGGGTATGACAAAAAATATAAAATTTCTTAAATTTCTTAATAATCATGATGATTTATACGCATTAATGAAATCATCAAAGGTTTTTGTGTTTCCTTCAACAAGAGAAGGCTTCGGTATAGTTATTATTGAGGCGAATGCTTCAGGTTTGCCTGTCATAACAATCAATCATGATGATAACGCGTCAAAAGATCTTGTTGTGAATGGAGAAAATGGATATTCAATCAAGCTTAATCCTAAAATTATTGCAGAAAAAGTTATTCTTTTACAAAATAAAAAAATAAATACGAATTATAAAGAATATAGTATTAAATATGATTGGGAAATTATCACTAAAGATATAGAGAATACTTATTACCTATGAAATTATTGCTTGTCGCAACATATTTTTATCCCAAACTTGGAGGTATGGAGAAATACGCATTTAATATTGCTAAAGGCCTTCAGACAAAATATAAGTGGGAAGTAATTGTCGTAACTTCAAATCATATAAAAAATGAATTTAATATTGAGAATATCGAAGGTATTAAAATATATCAACTGCCGTATTGGTTTAAGCTATCAAATACTCCTCTAAGTCTTTTCTGGTATCATACAATTAAACAAATTATTAATAATGAAAAACCAGATTTGATTAATGCTCATACACCAGTGCCTTTTATCGCAGATGTCGTATCTTCCGTAAAAGGGAAAATACCGTTAGTTGTGACATATCATACAGGCTCAATGATTAAAGGGAAACTTATTCCGGATATAATTATTGGAATATATGAAAGATTTTTTTTAAGAATACTTCTTAACCGGGCAAAACGAATAATTTATGTATCTCGCTTTGTTCGTGATTCACTTCTTAAGGATGTAATAGGTAAGTCTCATTTGATCTCTCCTGGTGTAGATTTAAATTTATTTAAACCTATAAAGAAAAAGAAAAATATAATATTTCAAATATTAACTATCGGAGGTTTAAGAAAAGCAGAAAGTTATAAAAGATTAGAAGATATCTTTTATGCAGTTAAGGAGTTAATTAATCAAGACAAGATTGTTAATTTAGTATCTGTAGGAGAAGGAGACAATCTAGATTATTTTAAGGATTTAAGTAAAAAACTTAATATACAGCGCTATGTTACTTTTAAGGGCCAACTGGATAAGGAAGAACTTGTAAGGCAGTATCAAGTCTCAAACGCATTAGTTTTAGCTTCCATAAACGAAAGTTTTGGAATGGTTCTTATTGAATCAATGGCATGTGGAACACCAGTAATAGGGGCAAAAAATGGTGGTATAAAAGAGGTAATATCAGATGGTAAAGATGGTCTATTGTATACCCCTAAAAATGTAAGTGAACTAACTAAGGCAATTTCTAAATTAATCTCAAATAAAACTTTAAGAGCAGAAATGGGAAAACAAGGCCACGTCAAAGTTGTTAAAGACTACGGTTGGGACAAAAAAATAGAAAATACTAATAAGCTATTTATAGATACAGTAAGATGAAAATTATAATGCTAGCATCAGGTACCATAAACAGTACACTAACATATCGAATACTTTCTTTTGCTAAATGTCTAGTCAGAAAAGGGCATAGCGTTTCAATAATTGCGCCATCACTAGATAAATATAGCGATTATAAAAGAGAGAGTTTTTCTGAAGTCAAAGGTATAAAAATAATTAGGCCTTTTCAGTTTAATACTAAAAATAGATTAGTTAATTTAGTGC
Organism: uncultured Gammaproteobacteria bacterium; assembly: GCA_965230895.1. Lineage (GTDB taxonomy): Bacteria > Patescibacteriota > Microgenomatia > Levybacterales > UBA12049 > JACDET01. Next base: position 457,919 of record OZ246394.1, on the reverse strand, counting down.
CTTATATACTACACACTCTCATTATTTTGCATAAGAAAGATTATGACATTGTACATCTTTATAAACCTACCCCTATAACGATTCCTGGTATAGTTCCTAAATTTACTCGGAAAAAGGCAATTATTGTAGATATGGATGATTTAGGTAGTAAGGTTATGGTATTAGAGAATAATCCTAAAATAATGGTGAAGCTAGTAGAGATATGTGAAACTGTTTCACTTAAGTATTCCGATGGGATTATCTGTGCCTCAAACTATTTAAAAAGTAAGTACACTGCCATGTTTCCTCAAAAAAACATTGTATGGGTATCTAATGGTATAGACTCAGATTATATTATGGATCGAAAAAAACAAAAAAGTGGAAAAAGAATCATTGCAATTGGGTCTCTCAATAGAGAAAATATAATTAGTCCACTCATTAAAGCTATACCTCGGATTGTTAGGGAATATAAGTATTCAGGGCGTTTTGTTTATATACTCGGCGACGGTCAAGCTCTTCCATATTTTAAGAATTTGGTCAAAAAATTAAAAGTTAGTAAGTATGTTAAATTTACTGGATGGGTACAAATGAATGAAATTCCTAAATTCACAAAATTTGGTGATATTGGATATGCATATATGCCAAATGAAGAAACAATAAAAGCATGTAGTAATTTAAAAGCGTTTCAATATATGGCTATGGGGATGGTTCCTGTTGTTAGTAATGTTGGAGACTTACCATTATATGTTGATAAAGGAAAAGCAGGATACATTATAGAATCTGATAATAGTGATGCGTTATCTACAGGACTTATAAAAATATTAAAATCACAAAACAGTTTAAATAAGTCAAGTTACGCTTTAAATTTTGTTAAGAAGCATTATACATGGGACATAATTACAAAGAGAGTTGAAAATTTTTATAAGGAGGTTTATGAATAAAGAAATAAAACTAGATGCTTCAATAATCATTTGTACATTTAATGGTGAAAAGATAATTAGAAAAAGTATAGAATCTTTATTAAACCAAACATATCCAAGTAATAAATTCGAAATTATACTTATTGATGATGGTTCAACTGATAATACTTACAAAGTTGCGAAATCCTATCCTATTAAAGTAATACGTCATAAAAAAAATGCAGGACTTTCAATAGCACGAAATACAGGACTAAAGCATGCAAAAGGAAAAGTATATATTTGCTTTGACGATGATTGTTTTGCAGACCAGAGTTGGTTAGAAGAGCTTCTTAAGGCATATTCTCCGAATGTGGCAGGGGTCTGTGGCCAAACGAAAAATTCTACATCTGGAATTATTGATAAATATCTCATGGAAATCGGTCATGGTAACCCTTCACCGCTACATAATAGCCGTCTCAATAGCCCTTTGAAGAGATTACTAATTTATATAAAAGATATGTATAGCAAGACTACTAGTAAGATAAAGAAAAATAAATTCATCGTCAGCGAGATTTGGGGAGAGAATTGTTCATTTCCTACTGATTTACTAAAAAAAGTTGGAGGATGGAACCCTGACTTGAGTGGAATTGAAGACACAGATTTATGTAATCGAATTAAAAAAATAACAAAAGATCCGTTTATTTGTACCAGGAAAGCTATTATTTACCACAACGGTGAAACATCATTTATTCAATTAATTAAAAAGCCGTATCTTAGAAAAGATGCAATTGTGAGCTATTACCACCTTAATAAGAAAATTCCTCATTTATTTCCATTTCCTATACTATTAATTGTTTTAAATAGTGTCATTTTGATTAGCTTGGGATATGAATGGTTTTTAGTTATATTTATAATACCCCATATTATTTATGGCTGGTGGCTAGTTAAATTTATTAAAACCTTAGATTTTACTTACTTATTATTTCCGTATATTCAGTTCATTCTTGAGTTTATTAGCCTTGTAGGTATAATTATAGGTAGCTTTAATCTTCAAAGAGAAAAAATACAACGGGTTGTTAATGCTAAGATATGATTTTCACAAAAAATACTCTTTTTATATTGTTGCTCTCACTATTAGCTCTTGTTAATGTACTGATTTTGGGGAATATCAATATCTTTCATGTAGAAACTTTTCTTGTTTTTCTATTCCTAATCTTTGTACCAGGATTTTTGCTTATGCTCATATTTAAAATTTATAATATGGAGCTTGGGGAATATGTTATTTATTCGGTTGGTATGAGTGTGGCCTTCTTAATGGTTGTAGGCGTCTTATGCAATGAAACATTACTTTTGTTTGATGTTAGAAGGCCTTTAGAATTAATACCCTTACTTGTGAGTTTTGACATAGCTTTCTCTATATTATTATCTATTGCTTACTTCAGGATACATAAATTACATTTATCTATTCAAATTCCTTCGCGAAATTTACTAAACACAGTATTTTTTATAATACCTGCAGTTTTCCCCGTAATAAGTATTTTAGGGGCGACTTCTTTAAATAATTATGGAACGAGTTACATCACATTATCTGTGTATGGGCTCGTCGCACTTTACATAATATTCTTCGTATTTCTTCATAAAAAACTTTCTTCAAAGTTATATCCTTGGAATTTATATTTCTTGTCGCTTACCTTGATTTTTACTGGATCGCTAAGGAGTTGGTTCATCGCAAGTACGGACGCCACTTTAGAATACGGATTAGGTAATTTCGTATTTCAGAATGGATATTGGGACTATTGGGAAGGAGGAAATAATTATTTTGGAATGTTAAGCATTGTTATGCTTCCAATTATACTTTCACATTTTCTTGATAGTAGCTTATTGCTTGTTCAAAAAGTAGCATTTCCAATTATTTTTTGTTTTTTACCTGTTGCTCTGTATTACTTATTTAATAAATTAACAAAAAACCTCTATGCGTTCTTAGGTGTTCTTTTTTTCATTGTACAGCCTACTTTCGCAGTATGGAATCTCTTTCCACCAAGGCAGGAAATAGCATTCTTATTTTTATCTTTAATGTACCTAACTTTCTTTACAAATAAGCTAACAGATAAGATGAAAGTAGTTCTTTTCTCAATATTTAGTTTCTGTGTGATTACATCACACTATTCAACAACTTTTATCTTAACGATTCTATTTCCTTTTGTGTATGTAGTTGCTTTCTTTTTCCAAACCTGGAAAATTTACATTAAAAAAGTAAGTAAGAAAGCTTTTAATGAAAAGTTTAATTTAAATCTATTTGGTGTCCTAATTATAGTTTTCTTACTTTTAGAAGCAGTTTGGTATTTTGGTGTTACAGACATTGGTCATAAAGCGGTTAACTTACGGGATAGTGTTAGCGCAAACGCATTCTCTTTGGATAAATCACCATTAAATTATATTGTTAAAAGACTTCCGATTACTCCAGAAGCAGATTTAGCCAACTATGTCCAAAGAATAAAAAAACTTGATATTACTACATATTCAGATTCTGCAGTTAACAAATATCCGAGTTCTATTAAAGAGACTTCTGTCTTAACTCCTGTTTTTAATCATAATCTTCTTTATGGAGTTTTTGAAAAAATAAAAATTTTACTCTTAGGATCTGGGTTTCTATTAATCCTTGTTGGACTCTTTTTGTATGCTAAAAAACATAGTCAAAGTAATAAATTCTATGTAGTAATAAGTTTTGTATCATTAGCAACTCTAGCAATGCTTGTCCAGTTGCCATTTCTGGGAGGATTTTATGATCCTATTAGGTTATATCAACAGTTGCTTCTTATTCTAGCAGTCTTTCCAATTTTTGCGCTAACTATTCTTAAAGTATTAAATAATTCATTCAAAGTTAGCATCTATGCGGTCTTCATCGCTCTTTATCTATTATTCCTGTCTCATGTACCTTATTACTTTATTGGAGGCAACAGAATCCAATTAAACGTAGCAAATGCAGGCAAAGACTATGATTTTAGCTATACGACAGCAGATGAGATATATTCAATGAATTGGCTTTTACAACATAAACCAAAGAACAACTTAATTGCATTAGATAATTATGCGCAGTTTAAATTGTATCAATCCCCATACTACAACCTTAGCGGTAAAGTGAAGCTTGAAGTTTTACCTGCTGCAATGAATGATCAGGATTATGTCTATGCAACCCGAACTAATATTAAACAAGGAATAACTTTTAAATATGGAGGTAACGGGTTACTCATTTATAATTTCCCGATAGAGTTTCTTAATGAGAATAAAGATGTAATATATACAAATAAAGGATCTACAGTATTTAAATAAATGATAAAGGCTACAGTAATCATTGCTACATTTAATATGGGTAACCATATCAAAAAAACTATAGAATCAGTTCTTGTCCAGACAGAATCAGACTTTGAGCTAATAGTTATAGATGACGCTTCAACAGACGATACATTGCTTGAAATTAAACAAATTAAAGATAAAAGATTAAAGCTTGTTAAAAATATTTATAATTTGGGCAAATCTTTATCTCGAAATAAAGGCATAACACTTTCAAAAAGTAAATACATCTTTTTTACTGATGCTGATTGTATAGTAGACAAGAACTGGATTAAGCAAGGATTGAAAGCCCTATCTAAAAGTAATGTAGTAGGAGTAGAAGGAAAGATACTTTATATAGCAAAAGGATATGTACCAAGTTATTCGGATAGAGTAGTACAAAACTTGCAAGGGGGAGAGTATATGACTGCAAACATCGTATATAAAAGAGAATATTTAAAAAAAGTTGGAATGTTTAATAAAGCTTTTGCAAGGAACCAAGATCGTGATCTTGCTTTAAGAGTAATGAAATTTGGGAAGATAGCCTTTAACACTTCAATGCTTGTATACCATTCCCAATCTATATGGAAGGCTAAGGATTATATGGCCTCTGCTCAATGGGTTTATTACCGCGTAGTACTTGCATATAAATTACACGGTGAAAGGTATCAACTTTTTTACAGAATATATTCACCTGAAAAAATAGCTGCAATTCTCTTTCCACCGTTAATACTTATCAAACTATTTACTGATAAACATAAAACAAAACAAGATTATTTGCTATTTTTGCTAGTTTATCCTAGATTAATTTATGAACGTGTTTTACTGTGGAAATACTCGTTTAAAGAGCGTGTACTTATTATATAAGAATGATAAAAATTCTAATATTTTCTAAAGATAATAACCCATATCAAGAATTATTGTATCAAGCTGCTAAAGATAAAGTGTTCGTAACTTATTTAAATCAAATTACAAACTCTTATTTTTTGAGCATTGTTTTATATATTCCTTTAATTATTTATTATCGTTTTAACGGATACAAGATATTTCATATTCACTGGCTACATAATTTTATTTTTCCATACAAGAGTATCATTTTTAACAACTTTGCCACTCGCATTTTTTTTACAGTATATTTCTTAATAATTCTGCTCTGCGTTAAACTGCTAAATTATAAAGTTATCTGGACGGTTCACAATATATTGCCACATGAAAAAATCTTTATCAACGATAAGCTTATTTTTAAAATACTTTCATACTTATCAAACGCGGTCATTGCGCATTCAAACTCTACGATAGAAGATATGAATAAATCAAATTATAATACTAAAAAAGTTTCCGTAATACCTATCGGTAGTTATGAAGGGATTTACATTAATAAGATAAAAAACAAAAATATAGCTAGAATGAAGTTGCAGATTAATAACAAAGAATTTGTATTTCTATTTTTAGGATTAATAAGAGACTATAAAGGTGTGGATATTTTGATACAAAAGTTTGCTAGGATCACAAAAAAATATGGTAATACTAAACTCGTTATCGCTGGCGAATGTTCAGATGACACACTTAAAAAGTATATTCAAGAGCAGGAGCAAAGGCTAGAAGGCCGTATAATTGCAAACCTCAATTTTGTTGAAGATAATTTGGTTCAATATTATATGAATTCAGCTGATATGTTTGTATTGCCTTTCAAAAAAGTCACAACTAGTAGTACTGCAATGTTAGGATTAGGGTTTGGACTACCTATCATCTGTCCACGAATTGGTTCACTTAAAGATTTACCTAATAATGTGGGATATTTTTATGATGCGGAGAACAAAGACGGTCTCGAAAAAATGATGGAAAAATCGATAAAGGAACGGACCAAGTTAGGAGAAAAAAGAAAAGCTGGAAAAGCTTACTCTAAATCACTCTCTTGGCATGAAATATCTCTACAATTAGTAAATCTCTATAAGCAATTAATTTAGTTCATTATAAATCCTAAGAATATTCTTTGTAAATGTCCTATTACTAAACTTCTTCGATTGCAGCAATCCTTTTTTTGCTAATATCTTTCTCTGAGTGGGATTATCTATTAGAAATTTTATTTTTTCTGAAACTTCTTTAATATTTGAAGGGTTTACTAATATTCCAGCATCTCCTACGACTTCTGGAATAGAAGACTTGTTGGAGGCTATCACGGGAATTCCACTTGCCATAGCTTCAAGAGGAGTATACCCAAAACCCTCATAGAACGATAGATAAATAAAAATATCTGCTTTTTGATAAGTATCGGCTATTCTTTCTTCATTTATAAATCCTAACAACTTTACTTTATCTAAGAGGTTCAGTTTTTCTATAATTTTCTTAATAGAATTTTCTTCTGGCCCGACTCCTGCAATTAATAATTGTAGACCATTTCTTTCATGTACTACCTTATGAAAGGCATAAATAGTCTCATAAATCCCTTTTCTTTTAACTAGCCCTCCTAAATACAGAAGTGTTATTTGCTTATTATTTGAGATTTTTTTAGATGGTTTAAACTTTTCTAAGTCTATTCCTGGATAAACAACTTTTACTTTTTCTTCATCAATTCCTAAATGTGAAACTAAATCATTCTTTGTACTTATTGAGTCAGAAATTATAAGGTCACTCTTTTTAGCGTAACTATTGTAAAAAAGAAAATAAAACTTTTCCATTATAAAACGATTTTTCCCTAGTAAGGGAATAATATCATGATATGTCGTAATTAATGGATGCTTCTTTTCCAACACCGCCGATACTGCTTCACTTGGCGATACTGCATGGTAAACATTACCTTTATGTATTTGTAATTCTTTACGCAATCTTAAAGTGTTGTTTTTAAAGCGTACAAAATAGTTCAGTTCCATTATAAATGGGTGTAAAAATTTATGGAGAAATGAAGATTTAACTCTTACTGATTTGTTCGAAGATAAGTCTGTAGGTAAATGCGTTACTATGTCTAACTTTATTGAATTGTTAATTTTTGCAATATCCGTAATTAAATTCTCACCATACCTACCAATTCCATCGTTACTTTTATAATAGTGACCATTTATTAAACAAACTTTCATTTTGATTTAGACTTAAGACGCATATATACAATAAAGTATATAACACTCATGACAATTTGGCCGATGATCCAAGCTATACCAATTCCAAGTAGATACATTGAGGTTAGAACATAACTCAACCCGAGTATTATAACTACTGTAAATACATTAATAAAAATAATCTCTTTTAACTTGTGGCGTATATTTAGTATAGTGCCAATGATAGAGTTGATGGAGACAAAAATTCCGGAAACTGCTAACAATTGAAGAAATGTAGTACCTTCTTTTGCGTATTCAGGTCCGAATGCAAGCAATACATATTGTCCTAATAGTAAAGAAATTATCATTGCAGGAAGATAAATTGCGACGTTTAGTTTTAAAGATTTTCTATACATTTTACTTAACTCTTTTTCGTTAGTCGAACCTTCTGCGAAAAGAGATTTTGTTATTCCTTGCGGGATTATAAAAAGTAGAGAAGCAATCATCATAGGCATATAATAAAAAGCAGTATAGGATGGTCCCAAATGATTTGTAATTAAAATCGGAAGAATTGTTTGAGGTAATCCTCCAATTAAGCCTGCTATATAATTTGCTAAGGAGAATTTAAACATCCTCCTAACAAGTATTTTATTAACAATAAATTTAATTTTGTAATCAAACTTTTTAACTAAATAAACTATACTCACAACGAATGAAACTGCGGTAGCGATTCCAACTGATAAAAATATTCCATAAGCTCCTAAAGCCACTAAAAATAAAGGAAAAATTAATTTTATTATACTTAACAATGTGTTCCTAATAAGAATATACTTTGAATTTCGAAATGCAATGAATATATTTTCTGATAGAGCACTAAACGAAGAAAGGACAACAAATATAAGAAAAATAAAGTAAAGACCTAAATCATTTCTAATAAATGATAGCTTTGGAGAAAAAACATCAATAAAAACTGTATAAAGAATTCCTAATATTAGTGAAGCAAATCCTACTAGCACAAGTGTTGTATTAATCATGTCATTCTTGTGTTCAGATGTTGGCAGATATCGTATTAAGCCATTATTAAATCCTAATAAGCAAACATTTGAAATTAATCCAACAACAGAAAGTAATGTAGTTGCAAGTCCAACTTGCTCCGGAGTATATAGTCTTGCATTTACGATCCAAAAAAAGAACCCAAGAAACGCTAATATCGCAGTACTCAACATGATGTAAATAGAGTTTTTAAAAAGAGAATCGTTCAAAAATAGCTGTAGTAAGTTTTTTAAATTCATAACTAAAGTTAATGAGACTAATTAGAAGTTAAATTGAGGAAATCAAACCATTCTTTGTCTCCAGTAAGTTTTATTCCAACAACTGACTCTTTTGGTATAACTAAAACTAAATCGATTGTACCATTTGTTGCTTTGATAACTCCATCATAAATGGGTTTAGCTGGATCATAAATACCAGAAGCGTAGTATACTTTAATCTTGGCAGTGTGTGCAACTCGAGTGTTTTCTAATTTGAACGATGTCATACGAGCTTCATTTGAGGAGTTTACCAAAACGACACCTCGTTCATTTGTGGAATTTATAAAACCAATACTATTTAAGTTTTTGTCTTCAGTTAGAACTGGGTAAATTGTACTTTCACCTTTTCCTAAGCCCATTTGTCTACTCATTATCATCCAGGTTTTTCCTTGTGGTAAGAGCTCCGCTTTATTGTTAACCCATTTGTAAAATCCCAAATAGACAGACCCCTCTTTAATTGATTGTAAGGAGTAATAGTTAGCTCCAGTAAGCCCCATTTTTAAGAAATCTACAAGTTTATTACCAGTGTAGATTATTGCATCAACTGAAGTTTTTTTAGGATCATCAACTTCATTTTTGCCATCTATATTCCATTCTGTTATAAAAATTGGATAGTTTTCCATATTATATTGCTTTAATAAGGTTTTATACTTGTCCCAAGAAGGTTCAGCAGTATAATAATTGTGATAACTAATGAAATTAACTTGTCTTCGTGTTACTTCATTTTTAAGAATCGGTTCAAGTAATGCTGTATCATTGGGAGATGGATCAACAGGACCTCCTAAAGGTATAATTTTCCCATCATTTGCTTCTGCATCTACTTCACGAATAGCCTTTGCTGCATGATAATATATTTTTTCATAAGCTTCAGCTCTTGACATCCCACTTCCAGCCGGGCGAAGAAAATGTCCATGATTTGCTTCATTCCATAACTCAACATAATCAAGTTCATTTCTATGGTATTTATAGGTTTTCTTAACTATATCTTCAAATACTTCCCAATCTGTTGGAACTCCAAAGTCAGAGCCATCATGTGTTAACCATGGAGGAGCATAGTCCATGATTCCAATAGTTTTCATATCTCTTGAATGTGCCTCTGCAAACACATTGTTAATCTTTTTTAGATCTATATTATTCCAGTTTTTGATATTTTGAATATCATTTTTGTTACTTTTGTAATCTTGTAACGTTGTATTTCGAATCATGTAATTCATTGCTAAATCTGTTCTAATCATTGTTACCCCTACGTTTTGTATCTTATTCCAAGCATCTGCATGGTTTATATTTGGATGGTGTGATCCTCCAAAAACTAATGGAGATCCTTTTGCAGTGGATAAAGAAAAATCAACAGATACAGTTGTTGGTTTGGTGGTAGAACCTTCTAAAATTTGATTATATAAAGCTTCTCTTTTTGCGGTTTCTTTTTTAACTTCAATTTCTTTTTGTGTGTAACTTACTATAGCTATGCTGAAGAGTCCTACAGTAAAAATTGCAATCACTACAAAAACTATACGCTTTGAAAATTTCATAGAGGCTTTTATTCTACTATAAAACCAGGCTAAATGGTACGTGAATATTATAGTAGAGCTTAATTAGTCAAAGAAATATTTTCTTCTGCATCGAGGCTAATCGTCCCTGCACATGGAGAAAGATTTCCTGAAAGAATCACACCTTCTCCATCAAATCCCTTCATCTTCAATTTCTCATCATGGAGCACATCGAGAATCTTTCCATCTAGACCTACAAGAATCGTCCTTCTCGCTAAATGTAGTTCTTCTGCTTTTTGTAACCTGGGAATATCGGGAAAGAAAGATAAAAGATGTGAATAGACATCAACAGTTCCTTCAATAGGCGACATGACAGTTAAAGATCTCAATACTCCAATCTGAGACGTAAACCTCGATGCACAAACAGTTTGTGCACGTCCTAGCTGAAAAGCAGCAAGAAGGACGATCGGAAGCGCAATCAGTGGGATAGTAAAGCGCATACTGACAGTAGTCGACTGCTTGCTCTTAATATCCTGCAAGAGATTCATGATCTTATGAAAAGGATTGCGGACTTTGACGTCGACGATGGTATCATCTTTCTCACTTTGCTTCTTATTATCAAAACTGATGTAATCAGTCACTGCTTTGAGAGCACCTTTGGCGGCAGCAGTTTGGCTCGTATAGGGGCTTTTTTCTTGCTTGATAGCTTCAGTGCTTGAAGCAGGCTTTACATTGGTTACGGATCCATCTTCAGTTTTTTCGAAACGGAAGGATTGTTCAACTAATTTTGCGCCCTCGCGAAGTTGGTTCTGAATATCTTTTTCTGTAGAAGAGCTCGACATATATTAATAGTATATACATATCTATTAATAAAATACTAGCTCTGTCTTGAATTTTGTATCATTCTTACACATTTATAGAAAGGTTCTTTCTGAGATGTTACTTCAATAATATATGCTACTTATGCTAAAAAGAACGATCGAAATCAGCAGTAATCTCTGCAAAAAGTATATTCCATATACTACTGCGAATCACGTTACGGGGAAAGCCTTCTCATCTTGAGGAGGCTTTTTTATGGGTGAGACATTTATAGCTGAGCATGGTATAATCGTAGCTTATGCCTGAACGCAGAATTATACAACGACTGAGTGAATTCGCTGCATTGCCAGTTCGAAAACTAAATAAACCTCAAGGTGGATTAGATGGACACTTTTATAGTACAGGAGATGTCCTTGTCGAAATAGGAGTTGCTAGTGATGTTAAGCCTCCGAAAGTAAAGAAACCACTATTTGGTGAAACTGCTTTGATTATCCGTGGAAATGCTACATTGGTTGAAGCTGATGTTCGACCGGGTACAGAGCCATTGGATATAAATGTGCGTGTCAGAGGAGAAGTGCAAGATGCTCATGCTAAAGGAGGAATACATCTCATCGTTGATTTAGCACATGGCAATGTCATTGAAAAAGATGGTGGAAAAGTAACACAGGTAAATAGGGAAGAGGATTAGTTCTTCAACAACGCTACAACAACAAATCTTTTTGAATCTAAGAATCCGGTGCAGGTATACAACGTAATTCTCTTATCTTTTGATGGAGCGAGGATTGTTGATTCATTTGGAGACACAGTGCTTGTGTATTCGATAACAAAAGTCTTTTTGCTCCCATCTTTGTAAGTTATAACGACTTCTTCTCCTGGTTTGGTATTCACGAGATTACCAAAAAGATTCTTCCAATTATGTGCGTAAATAACACTATTTCCTTTTTCGCCTGGGAGAGGAGATGTCGAGAGATATGATGCTCCATTTTCTATAACTGGCCATTGTCCATTTGAAATCGTTGCAGGATAGACAGGAACATCAATATTAACATCATGTATCGCCACTTGTGCCGGAAGTTGCTTTGCTTCAGCTTTATGATCGACAGCATATGCATAATTATCAAATGAAAGCTTATGCGGATTTTCGCGCAGATATAGTTGATATCCTCCGAAAGAAACGAGAATGAGTCCGATGATGACAAAGAGAGTAGAGAGCAGTTTCATGGTAGTACCTCCTTATTTTGACTTGCGCAACACAAGCCCTGTGATAAGTGAGCCTACTCCGGCGAGGATTGCCAAGTACATAGCTAAAGCATTTCCTGTAGGTGCGAGTCCGCCGAGAACTTTGTTCTCAGTTTTTTCTTCAGTCTTTGTTGTCGGTGCTGGAGTTGCTGTAGGTCCAGGAACACTTGTTACTGTAGGAGTAACAGTTGTTGTTGGAGTTGGCGTACAGTCTGCACATGTGTATTCTGTGTTCTTAGCCATGTATGCTGATTTTTGCAAACCCCAGTCTTCACCGTAGGCTACATAAATCCAACCTTGTGCTTTTAATTCTTCTTTTTGGCCTTTTGAAAGGTTATCTGCTTTTAACCAATTTGTTTGGTAGCCTTTCCCATCGTTTGTGCAGAGACATTGTAAAACATTACCATTTGATTCATAGATAGAATCAACACCAGCATATGTACCAATTCCTACAACGCCGTGTTTTGTACCAGTATTTTGTTGTGTCTTAGACCATTGTGGGTTAAGGCAAGTTCCAAATTCAGGAATTGGATTTGCATGTGCAGGAGTAGCAGCCGTTAAGAATAAGGCTGTTCCAGCAATTGATGTAAGTAAAATCTTTTTGTTCATAAGTTCAAAAATATAGGATTATTTAAGCCTATATTAATATTGAAGGGATTATATAATATATATTATGGGATGTCAAGGGGGTAAATCTATTTTATATAAAATAGCCTAATTTAAGGCTAATTGTATGAGTAATTTAGGTTTAAATATGGGATGTTATATTTACATTGAGCGAAATGTAATGGAGTCGAAGTGTAAAAAGCCTTCGACTACGCTCAGGCAAAAGCTACTTTCCTTTGTAGTATTTCATGAGGACTTCTTGGGTTTTTGTGGGTTTGCCATCTTTATCCCAAAGCGCAGTTGAGCCGCCAAGGTTTACCCAGTAATTCATACCAATGAGTTCTTCCTTCTGAGAAAGGAGTAATAATGCTTCGTCTAACCATTGAGCTCGTTCTTCTTCGTTCATTTTCCCATGGATATCAGGGATTGGAACACCAATTTCTCCCAAAACGATTTGACCGCCGCTTTGCTGAGCAATGATCGAAACATCATTTGCGAGTTGCTCAGGTGTGCGGACATAATGGTCAATGACTACAACTCCATCAAGTTCTTTAGTTGTTTCTCGATCCATGACTGTTTTTGCGACATCAGCGTTCATGGAATAGTAATTAGCCTTCACATCTTTCCCAATTTGGGCAAAAGCACCTTTTGTAGAAGTGTATTCATCGATAAGGAATCTGCGATATTGGACGACAGCAAAGCTATTTCCGGTCTCAAGTTTTGCTCCATTCTCACATTCAGGGCACGAAGTGAAGACATCACCATTTTCGAACAGATTGCTATTGTTGAGGATAAATTGTCTCGTATTATTAATATGCGTTTGTTCATCGATCTTGGAATAGCCAAACCATTGTTCCCAGCCTGACCAATTACCTCGATACCATACTTTTAGGTCATACTTTCGTGCGGTCCGGACCCAAAGCTTAATTACAGGGAGAAATTCATCATCATATGGTGTCCCAATAGCTATGTGTGTGGCTCCAGTCGCTGCAATATCTGCAACTTGCTTATCTACTTCCTGAGCAAAATTTGTATCATGAAGCTCTTCACGGGCAAGATCACGTGAGTTTTTCATTGTATCGATGGATTGGAACTCCCAATGTCCCTTCTTCACCGGCTCAGTAATCTTTGGTTGATTGAAAACAGCATACGCAGTCATACCTAAAAGAAATGTGCAAAGGACTATTATAACTTCCTTCAGGCCAAGTTTATGAAATTTCATATCTGTAGTATAGCAGGAGTATGTTTCAGGTTCTAGATCTACATAAGAGACCTCACCCGGACCCTCTCCTAAGAGGAGAGGGTTTTATTAAACCAGAAATTTAACAATTCTCCTTCTCCTTTTAGGAGAAGGATAGGATGAGGTTTAATATGTTATTCTAGTAATAATAGTATGAAGTATAAGTATTTATATACGCCTAAATTAATTAATTACGCTCGTAATAATCGAGTTCATTCAACCAATGCTGAGAAAGTATTATGGTTTCACTTGCGAAAGAGACAAATAATGGGCCTTAAATTTAGAAGACAATTTCCAATAGATAACTATATTTTGGATTTTTACTGTTTGGAAAAAAAGATTGGAATAGAATTGGACGGTAGTCAGCATGTTTTAAATAATAATTATGATAATAGAAGATCTCAAAGGTTGCAGAGCTATGGAATTAGCGTAATACGATTCTGGGATAATGATGTGCTTATGAATACAGATACTGTGCTAGAAGAAATTATAAGAGTGTTAAATGAAACCTCACCCTAACCCTCTCCTAGGAGGAGAGGGATATATCCCGTAACTTCTTTTTTTAATTCAATTCCAAATTTGGCTGGGTTCGAACATTTGGTACATATTCAGGTTTCAACTCGTAAATATCAGCAAATGGAAGTGTGCGTTCGAGGGTATATCGTTCTTTGAACTCTGGATTATCACCGATCTCACGGAATGTTGAATCATTCACATCATTTGTACGAAGCACAATCCATCGTGCCCATCTACTCGGATGTGCTGTAGCTTCTTTCCAATAGTCCCCTGTACCTTCATGGATGAATCGCTTCATCGGAAGATGCGAAGAGAAGATAATAGCATCGTGAGAAGCTGCAGAGATAAGGACAAATCCTTCTTCGTTTGTGACATTATCTTGCAACCATCCACTTACTTCTTTCACGTTCTTACCACTCGCACCGACGACAGCGTCATCAATCGTTACTGCATCTGCATTGGAGAATGAGAATACAGAAACAAAAAGTATGAGAGAAAGTAAGACAACCCGAACTGGTTTTAATCGATGTGCCAAATATCCGACGAAAATTGCCAGCGATGGAACCATCATCAATCCGTAACGGACATTGAACCATGACTCACCATGGAGGCCTTGGACATAGAGCACTGAATGACCGAGGAATAATGCCACAATATTAAATGCAAATGGTGCCATAAGCGCAACCGCTGCGATACGAAGATCTCCGTTAATCTTTTTATCAAACCAAAATAGCGCCATACCAATGACTCCTAAAATGAAGGTGAATAAGCCTGAATTGTAGACCATTGCATAAATGTATGTCTGGAAAGAAAAGCCCAAGTTATGTTTTGTCTCCAAGACACCTGCTGCTTCAAGTTGACTTTGCTGAGCATTTGCAGAGAATGGACCAAACGCAAAGTACAATGGGTCTTTAAAGATCATAAGGTTCCAGAATAACCATAGAGCAATACCGAAAGCAGCAAGCGTTGTAAATAATACAAGTGTACCTTCAGTTGTTTTGTAACCCCATTTGCGAATCGAATGGATAAAGATTAAAGCGAAAGAAAAGGCGAGAAGGAACCAGCCATCGTATCGGATAAGCGTTGAAAGCATAACCCAAAATGCTGCCTGCAATAACCGTACCATTGTACTTTCTTTATGCCACATTAATAATTGATAAGCACCAGCTGTCATTGTGCCGATGAGCAATAACTCTGTCATCGCTGTTGATTGCATGTACAAGATATTTAAATTTGTAGCAAAGACAAGAACACCAACCCAACGCCCAAATAGTCCTACACCGAAAACTTTGAGGATATTGTAAATAATGAGCCCTGTAGCCACGAAAGCAATCATTGATTGAATAGCGCCTGATAGCCCTGAATGCCACATAAAGTCGTTCCAGATGGTAAGCGTTGCAAGTAAATGAGGAAGTGGTAGCCATACACTTCCAAGCTGCGCGAAGCCAGGAGTTAAATTCTCAACAACACGACGTGAAATATCGAGATGAGACCGGGCATCATTGTATGCTACGCCCAGGCCATTTGCGTAATAATACATAAAGTATGCGATGGAGACCATCGAAAGTATAAAGAAAATAATTATCTGAGATCGTTTCTCGAAGAAATGTCTTGTTTTGCTGATAATTGCATCATCGAAAGAGAATTTAAATGATAATGATCTGAAATCAAACTTCACGGTGTGCTCCTCCTTTTACTAATACTTTAAAGATAGTAAGCAAAAATGCTGAAACAATAATGATAAATGCAGTCAGGAATGTATAATATTGCCATGCAGTCATTGAATTTGAAACGTAGGTTTCATAGACATATGACTTTGACAAATTACGATTCAATAAATTCACATTTCTCATGTATGTGTATGGTTCTTCCTGTTTGGTAATTTCTGATAATGCGACTGCTTCTACTTTTGGTGGATTTCTGTTTGACGTTATCGCACCAAGGGTATTCACGGCGACAGAATAACTGAAGAGCGCGAAGAAGAATAACAAAAAGAGATTATACTTGTGCCATTTGGTCAAGAGGTATGCGATAAAGATGGAAAGGATCGCATAAGCCGGGATCAAGTAACGCGAACCAAAAGCCCAACCTCCATACGGATCATCCCACATGGAATATAAAAGAATATTAAATCCGATAATTGCAATAAAAAGTCCAACATGTGGCATCCTTTTACGGATAGCGTAGATAATGCCGATGAAACCAATGAGCATAATTGGTGTGAAGTACAGCATTCCTCGATCTTGACTGACGAAATGCTCATACATACCATTCATCAATTGTCTTGTCTGGAAGAAAGCGAGAAAATTACTTTTACTGAACTCTCCTTGTGGAATTGGTTGACCTGACTTCTTCAATTCTTCAATAATTTTTTCACTTTCAAGAACAGGTGATCCGTCAGCTTTGACTTCAATTGATCGTTCAATCGTTCCTGAAAGCGTGAATGGATTACCATAGGACATAGCATTGAACCATAAGAAGAAAGCCAATGGTAATGCCATGACTGCGACAGATAAAACACGAAGAACAGGGATATTTACTTTAATTTTTCCTTCCTCACGTTTGGTCATGATGACCTGTCCAAGTGCCGCAACACCGATTGGGAGCATCATAAAAAGATTTGGGTAATCAACAGGGATCGAGGCTGCGCACAAGAGCCAAATAGCCATAAGCGACCAGATACTGGTAAAGCGTATCAGCAAATACAAACTCATCAAGATCAGAAACGTTGATATATGATGCTGATACAAAGTCACTGCATATGCAAAGCCTGGTGTCGCAAAGAGAAAGGTAAGCCCTCCAATAGTTGCAGCAACCGGATGTGCACCTACTCTCATTGCAATTGCACGGATAAGATACATATTTATCAATGCGAACAATGCAATCGTACCAAAAGCTCCAACTTGCGAGAGCCCAAACATTTTTCCGATAAGATATCCAGGCACAGCAATATATGAAACTGCTGGCGCAAAGAGTGAAACATACTTCCCAGCAGTGTAGGCAACGTCAGGAGCAGCAAACCGAGCTAAGTCAGGGGAGAATGAAAAAGATTTTTCTTCTGCTACAGCATACATCAACGCAAACCTTCCTCGTTCAGGTGAAAGTTCAAGCGGTCCATTATCTTTCCAGATTAAACGATTCAATTCCGGAGCTGTTGGATTTCCTCCAATACCACGGACAGAAAGTGCAAGGACTATCGCACAGAAAATAGCCAATAAAATATGGCCAACAACTTTTAAGGTATGTTGCTTGAATAGGTTACTCATAGATATTTACCGGCAGGACTTTCTTTAATTATTTTTCGGAAGCGTACAACTGAAGGCGAGAACGTTGCCTTAAATTCTTCAAAGGTATGGGTGTTATCTATGCCAACTCTTGGTATTCTCAACATGTCCATGCCTTCCTGGATAAATCCATCGTCCATGGTTAGGGCCATCGTGTACTTTGCTTCCTTTATATAGCGTACTACATTTTCATCATATTTACCTCTTGGATATGCAAAATAATTAACCTTTTGTCCAATGGATTTTTCTAAATCAGCTTTTGCATCGACAATTTCTTTTTGTAATTCTTTATCGTTTAGTGTTGCGAGGTTAGCATGTGTAGCACTGTGACTGCCAATTTCCCAGTCTAATTTAAGAAGTGACTTTATATCACTTGGAGTAAGGAATTCTCTCTTTGTTCCGAGCTCTTTCCAGTTAGGATTTTTTGTATTTGAAAGGATGAACAATGCTGGAGTGATATTTCGTTTTGCGAAATACTCTTTCCATTGCAAAATATCTTTATATCCATCATCAAATGTTAAAACGACTGATGGTCTGGTAATCATCTTTTTGCCAGAGATATGATTTTGTAAATCTTTGAGTGTGACGATAGTGAAATGTTCTTGCAAATATTCGATTTGCTCTTTTAGTGCTTTCTCTGAAACACTAAAGCGCCAACTGTCATTTGCAATACTGTGGTAGGAAAGGACAAAGATTGGATTGCTTTGCTTGGTAACATTTTTATCAAAAGAGGCAAGTGTTTTATAAACTGCTTGACGGGTTTTTGTAAGTGCTGTAAAAAGTGTTTTCTTCATAAAAATATTCCTTTATTAATAATACACGAATTGATGACATTATAGTGGATTTAGCCTCAAAAGTCTACTATAAGACGGTTTTGCTAATCTCACTATGAGTGAGGCTTTTGAGGTTGATTGGCTTCTTGCCAATTGAGGTTATAAAGCTTGTACATTTCTTATCATATGGGATGCCTGCAAAAGCCACTTTATTTCTGTATGCAAAAACAGCTGCATGAAATCGCATAGCGATCATAAAGTTCATGAGCTTAAATGACGAGAAATATACTTTCGGTGAGAGATTTGTCGGGACTGTATGGAACGTAACTCCACTTCCAAATTCTCGTTGGACGTCATTTATCAAATTTGTGCCAATGATCAGATCATTTACATATGAAGGGTTGGCATCGGTTGCATAAAGCCAAAAATCAGCTTTCTCTCGATACTCGCCAATAAACTTTTTCACTTCTTCCATTAATCGTTTTTCATCTTTTTTGCTATCAGGTTTAACAAGCGAGATTCCGATATTCATGCGATCTTTTCGATAATGTTTTTTGAAAAGATCATGCTTGAGGACATCTTCTTTGTTTAACTGTTCCATGAGGAAACTATTATCTTTGTACAAGCCTGCATGAACATTTTTGTGTTTTAAGAATTCATGCGAATGAGCATCACGAACTGTCAAAAGGGTTGCACCTTTCAAGAATGGAAGCACGAGATTCACGATAAGAGGATTTGCATTATCGTAGATTCCAATGCCAGTCACATACAATCGCTTTTTGAAAAATCGTGGGAGAAAGAAAAAGGTGAAAATCATATAGAGTTGGAAAAGAAAGCCATTGATACTACGCTCAACTTTATTGATTAATCCGCCTCCACCGACGATAACGAAATCAGACTTTCTAATTTCGCGACGGACTTTGTAGAGATCGTACATTGAAAGAGCATGCACCTTATGGAGTTTATGAACTTCTTTGGGGAAACGTCCAATCACAGTAATACTGAGATTAGGAATCTTTTGTAACTCCGTGATTTCTCCTGCCAATATTGCTTCATCGCCTAAATTTAGTGCACCAAAGTTACCAAAAATAATACATTTGAGGGATTTTTTAACATGCTTTTTTTTAATCTGTTCTGCAAAGTGGAGAATTGGAAGGCTTTCGTATTTATCTCTGCTCATATACTAATTTTCCCTTTTGTAGAGTTTGCAATGCTCCACGTACTTTTAAGTTTCGTTTGTCTTTTGACCTTAGAAATGACATTAACGGCACCATAAAGAGCAAAATGGAAAGGGCGGGTACCAATTGATTTTAAGATACTTTTCATAACGATTGCAACTGGCATCGTGTATTCTTTGTCCCAATCAAGCTTGAAATGTTTTGAAAGCTCTTCACGTGAACTTTGGAATCGTGAAGATTGTTTTATATGGTCATGCAATGTCATAGGGGAGCGATAAAAGACTTCACAACTTGTAATGTATGAAGGTTTAAAACCTTTCTCAACAGCTGCGAAATAAAGGTACGGGTCATTGTTTACGATACTTGCTGGGATATGAATTGATCGTGCGAAACTGCCATCAAGCGCTAAAAATGCACCTTTGTATGATAAGTAATTTCTTCCCGCATTCCAGTTCTTTGCGATGTCTTTCATGATGAGTACACCAGTTTTGATAATCTCTTCAAAGAACACTTCTGATTTCAAAGGTTGTACATTTACTCCAGCAATACCTGCTTTCTCAAGCTTCCCTCGACGAACTACTTTTGAAAATAGTAAACGATCATCAATCACAATATCTGCATCCATAAGCATGAGGACATCGCCTGAAACTTTTCGGAAGAGCTGATCCATCCGAGCGGATTTTCCCAAACGCTTTCCATCGTCAAAGAATTTGATTCGTTTATCCTTCAGCGCTTTTACTTTCTTTGCTGTGTCATCACTACTGCCGTCTGACATGACGAATACTTCTTTGAGAACTATACCATTTTCTTTTTGTGCAAGAACCGATAAAAGCAAGCGTTGAATATTTTTGCCTTCATTAAATGCTGGAATTCCAACTGATACTGTTACTGGCTTCATTAGTTTGTAGATCCTTTCTCAGCAGTATTCAATACAACATTTGTATATGCTGGACTGATAGTTCCTTGTGCAAAATTTCGACCAATTAATGTATAGAAATCTTCAGCACTTTTATCCCAATTGAAGTTCTGAGCCCATTTTCTTGCTTCATTTGAAAGTGATACTCGAACTAAGTCATTATCAGCAAGCTTTCTCATCGCGATTGCAAATGATGCAACGTCACCAGCTTCTACGAGAAGTCCTGTTTGATTATCGATAACTGAATCTTGCAAACCATTTACTCGAGATGCGATAACTGGTGTCCCAGCAGCATTTGCTTCAATAACTGTGATACCCCAACCTTCCATTTGTGAAGGTTGTATCGCTGCCCAGCTTTGGGAAAGGAGTCGTGCTTTTTCTTTCTCTGATACACGACCATGGAATGTAACTGCATTTGAAACACCAAGTCTCTCAACTAATCCTCGCAATTCATAGTAACTTTCTCCAGTTCCAACAATTGATAATGTCGCATTCTTATGTATTTTCAAAACTTTCGCAAAAGCTTTGATGGCTACATCAATATTTTTATATTCCTTCAATCGGCCAAGATAAATATATGAAGGATGATCTGTTTTTGGATAATCAACATAGAGTGTTTCATCAACACCATTTGGAATAATTGCGATGTTCCCTGAATTTGTAAATCCAAGATTAAAGATTTCACTTTGTGAAGATGCAGATACTGTAACAACGTTTTTATTTTGATAAATAAACGGCATTACTTTGCCTTCAAGGAATTCTGCAACAGTACTCATCGGGAACTTAAGAAACTTTCGGAAGATTTCTTGATGAACGTGATGGACAAGCAAGATAACCTGTTCTTTTGCAAAGAGAGGCATAAAGAATGGAATACCATTTTCGCAATCAATGATAACGTCGTACTTACCTCGGAACTTAAGAAGGTAATACATTACCGCAAAGAAATATACTGTGTATGTTCCACCACGTCGGTAGACTTCAATACCGTTGACGTTCTCGTAGAAAAGATTTCTATTATCATTTCCACTAAAAAGTGTTACTTTATTACCGTTTTTTACCCATCGTTTTGCAAGTTCATTGATATATACTTCAGCACCGCCAGCATAAATATGTTTTGTATCTCTCCAATTGAAGATAAGGATCTTCATACCATTGTCTTTCCAGACTTTTTTTGTTTTTGATTTATCGAAGACTGCGATGAAACTTGCAAGGTTGTTTTCCATAACTCGAACGTATGGATTACTCAAATGCATGATAACTACGAAGAACAAATTGATTGATCCAAGATAAGCAAATGTTCGGACGTAATCAGAGATTGTTTCATTGTTTACTAAGATGAATGGAACGAATGCCAAGATTGTTGCGAGTGAAATACCTATGAAAGCATAGTTCTTTTTCTGTGCATGGAAGGCACTGAATCGGTTTGCAACTGCGAAACAAAGCAATGCAAACATATAGAATGGCATGTAAGCAATGATTCCATCAAGGCTATTACCAAACATTGCCGGGATGAAGTATTGGCCTTCAAGTCCAAAGACAACATAACCAATCCAGTTAAAGAGGAAGGTAAAGAAGATCAAATTAAAGAAATGGTTTGTCGCAGATTTACCTCGAGAAAGAACTCCTGCAATGAATGTTGAACCGAATTGACTTATGACAAAAGCTGCTTTACCAATAAGTGAAAGCACGAGATATGTTTGTGCTTCTTCTGGTGACAAGAATGCATGAGCCAAAGCTAAATCAAGGTTCAAGAGAACGAGGATAGGTAATACTTGCAAGAATTTCGCATAGAAACCTGTAAATTTAGGCAAAGTAATACTTGGTAATGAAATATTTGGCATTGTGAAAGATGCCGCAGATTTCGCACTAGGCTTTACTGTAGGTTCAGCAACCGGTACATATGCTGGCTGAATTGCTGGTCTTGGCGCCTGCATCGGTGCTGATTCAGTTGCTTTACTATCTTTTCGACCAAGATGGAATCCATGCAACGTCTTTTCCCAATAGTGGGGTTTTAAGATCAATTGGTAAAGCGCGATCATGGCAGCTGTACTCATCATGACCCAGTACAAAGGAATCAAAAGGACATATTTTGCAAGATCCCAGTCTTTTCGTTTACCAACCGCGATCATGTAACAATATAAGAACATGAAGTTACCAAAGATCCATGAGAATACCGCGATATATGAAACAGGTGGGCGATAGATCGCTTCCATGATTGGGCCAAAGACAGGGTTAGCTAAGAAATAAAGTGCAGTGATAACCCACATGAACGGATTCAAAAGGACGAACAAGATCTTTCCACCAACTGTAAGTTGGAAGATGAAGTTGTGCCACAAACCTACTTGCTTAACGAATCCTGGAAGGTTTCGCATGTGAACCAAGTATGTTTGCATATATCCTTTGATCCATCGTGATCGTTGCTTCAACCATACTTTTCGGACACTCGTAGCTTCTTCATATGTTGTACTGTTAATGATAGCTGTACGATACCCTCGTTGAAAAAGTCGGACACCCAAGTCAGCATCTTCAGTAACGTTAAATGGATCCCAACCTTGAAGCTCTCGCAAGTTTTCAGTCAAGAAATGGTTACTTGTACCTCCGAGTGGAAGTGCAGAATTAAGAGATTGCAAACCAGGCAATGTAACATCGAACCACAATGCATATTCAGCTGTAAAGAATCGAGTAAGCAAGTTGTATCGTGAGTTGTAATAACTCAACTTAGCTTGCAAACATTTTACATTGCTTGGTGCTTTCTTAAACCCAAGGTATGCAACCTTCAACTGTAATGGATCTGGTACATCTTCCGCATCGAAAATAACCAAGTATTCACCCTTTGCATATGAAAGACCATAGTTACATGCTTTTGGTTTTGTCTTTGGTTGTGAATCAGGGACGATAACAGTTCGAGCATAGAATGGTAAATTCATCTTTTCGAATTCCGCAATCGTTTCTGTATCGTCTTCTTCAAGAAGAAACATCACATCAAGCTTTTCTTTTGGCCAATCAATCTTTGAAATACCTTCCAAAAACTGTGGTACAACGTGTGCTTCTCTATATAAAGGACAAAGAATTGTATAGACTGGTAATTCAGATTCATTGATTTCTGCAAGTTCTGCTTCTGAAACATCAATTTCGTTTTTCTTGCTCAAACTTTTTCCAACGACATAGATATTGAAGATCGCATCAATGAAGTAGAGAATACTCAATACACCAACAGTTACACGCGCTGCTTGTAAAGGAATTAAGATATACGCTAAGAGTAAAAGAATTGGCGTTCCGATAAAGAATACCTTTTGTGGGAACGTAAATGTTTCAATCGCTGAAAGCGCAGACGGAAGGGTTGTGTGTGTCACATACTTTTTATTCTTTGCTTTCACTCCAGCACCACGCATTGTCCCTTTTTCCGGTTCGACTGGGAAGTATGTGACTGGCTTCATTTTGATATTCAACGCATTTGCTCCAATTTCATATGACTGCTTGACCACATTCATCTTTGATTGGCCATTTCGTCGCGGCGCAAATACAATCTCTGTATTTTTTAATGTATAACCAGCTTGCTTTGCTCGATGCAGAAATTCTAAGTCAAATGTCCAAGGTGATACTGGTTGGAACTTCACTGTCTCATAGACTTCTTTTTTAAAGACTTTAAGACCTGATTGGATATCCGTGTTTAGACCAAAGAGCATTTTTCCAAAAACATTTCTAAAACCTCGGCTTAAAAGTTTTCTCATTTTTGAGTCCTTATAGTCTTTTCTATTTGCTACTACAATGTCAGCATTTTGTAACGCTTGAGTCATCTCAGGAATCTTTGCTGGAGGGTATTGCAAGTCTCCATCAATCATTGCAAGAATTTCTCCTTGAGCAACTTCAAACCCTTGCATAAGAGAATACGCTTTTCCTTTTGTGCCTATTTTTCGGATTACTTTAATAGTATCGTTTGCGATACTTTGGAGCCATTCAAATGTTCCATCTGTAGAATTGTCATCAACGTAGATAACTTCGTAAGGCTGATTGGAGTTGTTAAGCGTCAAAAGCAATTGCTCATTGAATTGCATAATGATACCAATTTCATTATAAACTGGTACTACGACACTTATAAGTTGTTGATTCGTTTGCATAATTCGTTCTTCTTTAGTACAGGATATATCCCATAATATTGAATTAATCAGTATATTATAGGATATTTAAGTAAATGTCAAGTACCTACTTAGTAGATATAGCTAAAGTAAATAGTACTGTAGATTTAACCTATTTTAAAACTTATAGTAAAAAGGGGCAGTAAATCCTTTTGCGTTGTTTTTATTACCGTGGCAGACTTCATGTATATCAATTATTCGTTTGAGTGTCAATTAGATAAATTACATTTTCTCACAGAGAGTGATTGTCATTGAGGATAGCTTAGCTTGACATATGCGTACATCTATAATATACTCAACCTTTGTTGACTTATAGTATTAAACTATACAATTAAGCTCATCAATTCTGCCCCATACTTACTGCCCGTAATGTACGATGATTCGAGCACGGAATAAACAGTCTAATTTATATCAGCGGTTTTATAGAACCCAGCCAATTAACCCGGATCTGCAGAAAGATCACGTGGTTATTGTCGTACCTACATATAACGAAAAGGATAATATTGAACAGCTTATCACCGAAATCCAAGCTCAAATCAGATATCTCCACAATGCCAAACTTTCAATCCTTGTCGTAGATGATGGGTCACCTGATGGTACAGCAAATATAGTAACAAAGCTGGCTAGAAAGTATACAAATATTTATCTACTCAGAGGAAGAAAGCAAGGCCTCGGGAATGCTTATATACGAGGTTTTAGGTATGCTATGCGCTACCTTCATGCAGACATAGTGTTCGAGATGGATGCTGATCTGTCTCATGATCCAGCCATGATTTCATTCTTTGTTTATGAGATACAAAAGGGAAGTGACTTCGTCATAGGTTCACGGTATGTTGATGGAGGCTCAATCCCGGGTAATTGGCCGTTACTTCGTAAGCTTAATAGCCAATGGGGAAACATCTTTGCGCGTCATGTAGCAGGCCTAGGCAAGGTAAAAGATTGTACAAGTGGTTATAGAGCAATTCGTACCTCACTTCTTAAGAGGATCAATCTTAACAAGCTCATGTCGAAAGGCTATGCATTCCAGATTGATTTGCTCCATAAAGCCATTAAAAGTAATGCGCGCATCAAGGAAGTTCCTATACAATTTACCGATAGGGTTTTCGGGAATTCTAAGCTCAGAAAACAAGATATTATCGAATTTGTGACGAATTCTTTCCTTATTCGTTTTCCGTTTTTGGCGCATGTCGGTATGATTCTCGTGGCTGGATTTATCGCAATTACCGCATTTGCATTCGGGAATTTAGCCGCACTTGTATTATTCGGAGCACGTGATGCAGGAATGATTAGTACACAGACTATGGTTTCAATGGCGATTGTCACGCTGTCTGTCCTGATGATTTGGCAAAGTATTTTTAGTCTTTACCTCATGATTTATGGTTGGGAAGATGTCGATAGAATCCAAAAAGAAAAGCCGCCAGAGAAATACCTTAAGCCCAAATATTCTTTCACAGCGCTTCTTCCTGTCCGACATGAAGAGCGTGTTATTGGTGATACTATTCGTGCAATTGCAGCGATTGATTATCCTGAGCATTTGAAAGAATTACTCGTTATTGTTCGATCTGATGATCACAGGACTCGTGCAAAAGCAGAGCAAACAATTGCCCGTTTAAATAAACCAAATGTTAAATTACTTATCTTTAGTGATATGCCAATCAACAAGCCACACAGTTTGAATATCGGTTTGAGACATGCAACAAAAGATATTGTCACAGTCTTTGACGCAGAAGACCAACCAAGTCGAGGAATTTATAATCTGGTTAATACAGAGATGGTGTTGCGAGGATTTGATGTATTACAGTCAGGAGTCCAATTGATGAACTTCCGATCAAAATGGTTCTCAGCGCTTAATGTGTTGGAATACTTCTTCTGGTTTAAGTCATCGTTGCATTATTTCGCAAAACAAGGAATTATCCCATTGGGTGGAAATACAGTTTTCTTTAAGAGAAATCTGCTTAATAAGATTGGTGGATGGGATGAAAATTGTCTTACAGAAGATGCAGATATTGGTATCCGTATGAGTATTCGTGGAGCAAGAATTGGTGTTGTGTATGATGAACGACATACCACTCAGGAAGAAACTCCACATAGTCTTGAAAGTTTCATTAAGCAACGAACTCGATGGAATCAAGGGTTTATCCAAATCTTTATGAAAGGTGAATGGCTTGATCTTCCAAAGGCATCACAGCGATTCCTGGCTGCATATATTTTGCTCGTTCCACAGTTGCAGGCATTCTTCTTCATGATGTTGCCTGTATCAATATTTATGGCATTTGTTCTGGATCTTCCAGTACTTTTTGCCATGATTACGATTGTGCCATTGCTTCTGTTGATTCTGCAATTGGTTGCATACAATATCGGATTATTTGAATTTACAAAGGGTTATAACCTGAAATATCCATTTTGGATTCCTTTAAAAGTTCTCTATGTATTCTATCCGTTCCAGATTATTTTGGGCTTTAGCGCGATGCGTGCGATTTATCGATTGGCTGTGGGTCAAGACAGTTGGGAAAAAACATTGCATTTGAATGCGCACCGACCAGAAAAACCGATGCCTTCACCAGCAAAGGTGAATGCAAGATATTTCACGGTGAACAGATAAAAATATGAAAAAGATTAAAGAATTTTTTAACAGTAATAAGATGGAATACGTTCTTGTATTTGGTTTGCTGGCGATTGCGGCAATTGCTCATGGTTATAACATGCTTGGTTATCCATATTATGAATCTGATGAGGGAACATATATGGCACAAGCCTGGGCGATCATCAATGATGGCAAATTAGCTCCGTATACCTATTGGTACGATCATGCTCCAGTTGGCTGGATGCTTATTGCACTATGGATAAAGCTTACAGGTGGCTTATTTACTTTTGGGTTTGCCATTAACTCAGGCCGCGTACTCATGCTCTTGCTACACATTGGATCAGCATTGCTGCTGTATTTCATAGGAAAGAAGATCACAAATTCTAAGATGGTTGGTTCGTTTGCTGTGCTGATGTTTTCACTTTCACCTTTGGCAATTTATTTCCAGCGACGTGTACTTCTGGACAATATCATGGTATTTTGGCTGCTCTTGTCAGTTGCTTTTGTACTCTTTAGTAAGCAACGACTTCGCTGGATTATCGCCAGTGCGGTGACATTTGGTATTTCTGTCCTTAGTAAAGAAAGTGCGATTTTCTTCCTGCCGTTCATGGCCGCACTGGTTTATTCACAATTGCATAAAATAAATAGAATATTCGGTACAATCAAATGGATTGCTGTCGCAGGTGTCGTTATCTCGCTTTATTTCATCTTCAGTATGTTTAAAGGTGAATTCTTTCCGGCAGGAACGCTTCTGGGTGGCCAACATGAGCACGTAAGTCTTTTGGGAACATTGCAATTCCAAGGGGGACGGGGAAATGTCAGTATTCTTAATCCTGATTCGAGTTTCTGGGAGATGACAGGGAACTGGAAAAATGATGATCCATCATTCATGATTGTTGGGGCAATCAGTACTCTTATCACGCTCCTCTTGGCTATTCGAAGTGTTGCGGCACGAATTATTGCTGGACTTGCTGTTTCTTACTGGGCTTTCTTACTTCGTGGAGGATTGGTGCTTGAATTCTATATCATTCCCTTGGTTCCGTTAGTAGCACTCACCACGTCATACGTTCTTTATAGAATCTATCACTTCTTTGCCCGGATGAGGTTCTGGCCATTACAGATTTATGCAATTTTCCCAATTATGGCATTTATCATTTATATGGGTGTCTTAGTCTTCAATTATTCAAACAATGTCCGCTCAGGGAAATTTAATATCTATACCTCAAATGAAACAAATGCGCAGATCGAAGCGGTCAATTGGATCTTGAGTCGACAAAATCCAAATGCTTTTTATGCAATTGATAATTATGCATACCTCGATTTGAACTATCGAAATAACAACAATTTCGCAAATGCAGAATATTATTGGAAAGTTGATGGTGATAAAGACATTAAAGAAAAGATTTTGAAGAATGACTACAATAATATTGATTATGTCTTGTTTACACCGCTTATCGGTGGTGACTTGGGTACAGGTGAAATCCCAATGACCGGAAGTGCTTTGGCTCAGTCCAATCCGATTACGAGTTTCGCAGGAGATGGTTGGTATGTTCAGATCTGGGCTGTAAAGAACTCTCGAAGAATTCTTGTCTCGACATGGGAAACATATAAAAGTACATTTATCAAGAAAGATGGAAATGCTGTTGATCCAGCGAATAACTTAACAACATCCGAAGCGCAATCATACACAATGCTTCGAGCAGTCTGGATGAACGATAAGCAAACCTTTGATAAAGCATGGGGATTCACCAAACGTAACATGCAACAAGAGAACAATCTTATTGCATGGAAGTGGGGAAAGAAAGCCGATGGAACCATGGGTGTGGTTGACCGAAGTTCAGCAACTGATGCAGATGAAGATATCGCTCTGGCACTCGCTTTTGCTGGAAAGCGATGGAACAATCCCGGCTATATTATCGATGGTCGAACGATTATGCAAGCAATTTGGGACAACGAAGTGAAAGTTGTCAGAGGTAAGCCATATCTCGTCGCAGGTAACTGGGCTAAGGCAAAGAATGCAGCGATCATCAATCCATCATATCTTGCACCAAGTAGTTACCGAATCTTTGCAGAAATTGATACAAAACATGATTGGATGGATCTCGTAGACACATCGTATGAAGTGCTGAATGCATGTACTGATAGCGATCTGGATAAAGAATCATCTGCAGGGCTCGCTCCAAATTGGTGTGCAGTTGATGCGAATGGAAGAATTATTAAATCTCCAGAAAAAGGTTTGGACTCAACAGAATATGGCTTTGATGCATTTAGAACTCCTTGGAGAATTGCTCTTGATTATCAATGGTTCAAAGAACCTCGTGCGCAGGCATATCTCTCAAAGAATGATTTCATCCGCAAGGAATGGAAAAACAATCAACGAATCAGTGTAGCGTATACACATGATGGAAAACCATGGGAAGACTATGAATCAGCAAGTGCATATGCGTCAAATTTGGCAAACTTTGTTGTTACTGATAAAGCTGCTGCAAAAGAAGTATATGACAAGCAAGTATTGAACAAGTTGTACGAAGATAAGGATGGAAGTTATTGGGAAGATTCTAAGAATTATTATACACAGAATTGGGCTTGGTTCGGAACTGCACTCTACAATAACGATTTACCAAACCTCTGGACATCTAAAAACTTACAGACGAAAAAGTAAGTTTTTCTTATGCTACTTTGACCGCAAAGTAGCGCAAACTCTCGGCAAGGCAGTGCTCGCTAAAAATCACTTCCATTCCGCTAAAGGACACGCATTCGCTTGCCGTCCTTTTTAACGCTTCATTCCAATGATTTTCTTAACGCTGTGCGCTGGGTTGCCGAATGAATTAGATTATCTTTTTAACGTGAGGATTTTATTTTGAATTGTTAACTCACTTAGCGATTTGATGGTTTGGATGTGATTTCCTACTTTTCCTTGTTGGCTTGGGAGTTGGGTTTTGCTTCGTTGGATAAGATATCCGGTGCAATCTTCAGGTAAACTTTTAAATGCTGATGCTTTGTCATCAATCAGACAAATGGTATCTGCAGTCCACTGAATATTTTGAAATAGCGGAAGCGCATATTTCTTTTCAGAATTTCTCCATTTCGCTATTTCTGCACCTTTATCACTGTGGTCCATAATTTTCATGGGCCCATCATATCCACTTCCTTTGACTTTTAATTCCTGCCATATGGAGCTGACTCCATATGTAAGGACATAATAAGGGATGTTGTTTGCTTCTAATAACGAAAGAAAAGGGTGTGCGTCATCAAAAAATGAGTCCATTCTTGTTGCCAAAAACTTGGCGTAAAACTCTTTCATTTGATCTTTTGTTAGAACGCTTTGAAGATACGTGATTGGCTCAAATGTTCCGCCATCATCTTCGAGTGCTCTTCGAGCGGATTCTATTTTTTCAGCATCAATTCCAAATTCTTTTGTCACAGCATAAAGATGTTCAACTGATTTTTGGACATCACTCAATGTTCTATCGAAATCAATAACTACAGCCTGAGGGATGTGTTTGTTTGTCATAGAGAGATTATACGAGGAAAGGGGAGGAGTGTCTATAAATTAGATTATTTCTGTGGCTCTTCTTTTTGAACCATCAGGATCTTGCCTTCTTCGTTGCGTGCAGTTATTTGAACATAACCATTCTTTGAGTATGATTTCACCGCAGGGATATTATCTGCTGAAACCTCTAACCATGGGAATTGCTTTCCTTCTTTGACTAGCTTTTGATATTCAGCTGTTGTTTCAAATTGTCTTTCAGCTTGTTGTGCTAATTTACGTGACAATCCTTTTCCTCGTGCCTTTTCATATGTTCGGATAGCAAATGTCACACCATATCGAGCTGCTTCAGCAGGGTCAAATGATGGCAAAAGCTCACGATTATCAAGATTAATGTCTTCTGCACCCAACCAACTAATACCAAGCAAGTCGCCTTCATCATCTGTTAACACAACAACAGATCTTCCTTTTTCAATCCATTTATTTACTGCTTCACGATCTTTAAAGCGTTTTTTGTCTGAAGTGTTATTTTGTACGCCTACATCTTCTGTGTCTGTAGAGAAAGCTACAAGTTGCTCAATGTGTTTTTCAGTCAATTCTGTTGAGAAAAAGATTCCTTCTGGAAGACCATCTTTCATTTCTTGCGCATTAAATACTTCACCTTCATTTGGTAATGCTTTTTTGACAATGTGTCCTTCAACAACGGTCAATTCATCCAACGAAGTTTTTTGAACGTTTGCTGGGACATCGCCTTGTTGGCTTTTGAGAAGTTCGCCATCTTTTGGAACGATCCAAAAACCGGTATCTTTTCTGTTCAAAGATTTGAATGAAGACGC
The DNA here is from genome assembly GCA_965230895.1 of uncultured Gammaproteobacteria bacterium. Lineage (GTDB taxonomy): Bacteria > Patescibacteriota > Microgenomatia > Levybacterales > UBA12049 > JACDET01. The sequence goes on along the minus strand of OZ246394.1, from coordinate 426,265 downwards.
TTTATCATCAATAAGTACAGCACTATCTGCAGTGATTAATTCGGGACTACTTGGATGGTCTGGGACAACAATAATGGAATTGCCATCAGCGGTTTCTTGTCTCCATGATTCGATTTCTGCTCCCTTATCTTTTTTATCCATTACTTCGTATGCACCTGTATATCCAGCAGCAGCGATCTTTAAATGTTGCCACTCGGCACTAACTCCCCATGTCCGTACAACGAAAGGCATATTTTTTTCAGTAAGCATGTCGAGGAAGGGTTGTGATTCTGGATACATGATTGAAGGGCCGTCTGCAGTGATAAAATGATTTTTAAATGCAGCGTATCCTTCTTCATCGAGTTGGTCTTTCACAAAACTAAGCGGTTCAAATGTGCCACCATCTGCTTCAGTTTTTGTTTGAGCACTTTTGACGTGAGCGGCATTTACTCCAACAAATTCAGCAGCGTTGTAAAAACGCTTCATACTCGCGTCAACATCACCCAATGTTCTATCAAAATCAATGATAGCAACTTGCGGCACATGCCGTGACGGCTTCTCTTTCACTTCAGGCGCTCTTCTGCGCTCTCTTCTTTCAACCATTCGAGGATTTTACTATATATAGTCCCATAAGTCAATATAAAAGGATATATAATTCATATTTATACATATATAAATAGTACATATTATATTAATGCAATATTATGCATACATATTGACTCATAGTAAAAATATTGCTATAATCCTCTTCTTATGGCAAACGAAAGGCTATCAGTCGCAGAAAAACCAAAAATTGTAACATTCGGTGGAGGCACAGGATCTCCTTTAACGCATGAATCTCTTTTCTTAACAGGAGAAGTGGATCATGTAAATGCTGTTGTAACTCCATTTGATTCTGGTGGAGCAACAGGAAGACGAAGACATGCAGCACGCGGACAAGAAATTGCACACAGTGATTCAATGCGTGTTCTCATGTCGTTGACTACTCCCAATGGAAACCCTCAAGCACGAGAAGCAATGAAAGAGCTATTTAATAGTAGACATGACGTAAGTGATAATGTGATCGGGCAAGAAATAATGGAACAGTATTTTACTCCAGAGAATGCATATGCAAAAGTTGAAGATTTTTTACAAAAGATGAACATTCATCTTCGTGGAAGAGTCTTACCAGCATCAACAGTACCAAGTAATATTGAATTTACGACAGAACATGGTAGAACATTTCTTGGAGAACATAAATTAGATGAACAAAGTATGTCTGCTGATCTGGTAAGTGAAATGCATTTAGCTCCAGATGTTCCAGCTTACCCAGAAGCTTTAGAAGCTGTTAAGGAGGCTGAAATAGTTATTTTCTCAACAGGAAGTCTCTACGGTTCAGTACTTGCACCTCTTTTACCTGAAGGGATGAGAGAAGCAGTGGCAGGAAGTAATGCAGATATTTATATGGTCACACCAATGACAAGTACGCGAAATGAAACACATGAATTCAGACCAACAGATTTTGCCGATAAACTTGATGAATACGCAGGGAGAAGACCAAGTGGCCTTATTGTCCCAGCTGTAACAAGAGCGCAATTTGAAGAAAGACATCAACGAGCTGCTGAACTCTACGCAACAGAGCATTCACATTTCTTAGGGTGGGATTATAAAACTTTGAAAGATGCGGAAAAAGATGGCATAGAAATTATCACTCATGATGCTTTGAAGATTGTAAATAAAGATGGAGCTGAATCAGCTCGACATGATCCAGCAAAACTTGCTGAAGCATTCAAAGAAGTTCTTCGAAAATAATCTTTTTACGTCTCTTCTCCGTCGTCGACGAATGTGTATGTTCTGTTAATAGGACTCAGTTCTTTTAATCTTCGCAGCGATTTCATAACAGTATTCATTTCATTTTGATTGTACTCACGTTCTTCGTGTGTTTTCTTGTCTGTTACTTTATGAGACGACATCCAACCAGATAATACCTCTTCAGGGATTGTTCGAATAAACGCTGGAGACTTTACAATATCAGTATAATATTCTCCGCCATCTGCTGCAGTTAAAACATTGCTTCCATGAAGATCAAGCACACTATTACTATTTAAGCCGAGATCATCAAAGAACGTTTGAACCGCGCTAAAAGGATGACTCACAGGCGTACCTGCGTCGAGATCAAGTCTCCCACGAACGGTTCCAGAGAGTTCGGTTGCGAAAGTCGGATCACTAAATGACTTGAATTTTTTACCATAAGCTGCGTGCAGAGGCGGAAAATTGTATGGAAAAATTGTCGCTAAGATCTTATGAGCATAAAAGGATTCTTTCGCTTTTTCTGCGTCTAATCCCATATAATATGTAACGGCATATACTTTATCCTGTCTACTGGGATGCGGGAAAACAATATTTTCATCTCCAGATCCAAGTATTATTCCATTCCGTTTTAATGACGAGGGAACACCGCTATTTTCTGCGACAGTATTTAATAGTTCTTGAGCGCGTAGCCTATTTCGTATAATCTCTGGCATAAAACGAATTATATCCCATAATAATTATTTGTCAATTCTATTATGGGACTAAGATTGTGATCTGTCACTTTTCATATCAAAGTCATCCATGAAGAATCTATTGTAAGAGTTTTAAATATACCTATTGCAATTATTATAAGCCTATGTTATACTGCTCACCTTATGGCTAATAAAGAAAACTTTGGAAGAGACGCAGCAGTTGTTTTAGCAGCTGGACGTGGTAGCAGAATGAAATCTGACTTGCCGAAGGTACTCCATGAAATCGATGGGGAACCAATGCTTGTTAAACCATTACGAATGCTTACTTCTTTGAAGTTCGGTCAAATTGTCACAGTTGTAAACCATGGTGCAGAACTTGTTGCACCTGTCGCTGAACCTTATTCTACAATTGCTCGCCAAGGAGAAGCTTACGGTACAGCAAAAGCTGTAGAAGCAGCAATCCCAGTTCTTAACCCTGATGTAGAAAATGTCCTCGTCGTTAATGGTGATGACAGTATGTTCTACGAAGCGAAAACCTTTAAAGATGTTTTGTCAAAACACAAAAGAGAACACAACAAAGTTACAATCGTTACAGTTCTAAAACAAGATCCGACTGGTTTTGGAAGAATCGTCTATGATGCACATGGTGATTTCGAAAAAATTGTTGAAGAAAAAGACGCAACAGTTAAAGAACGACATGTTAAAGAAGTAAACACAGGATTTTATGTTTTTGATCGAGAATTCTTGCAAACAAATCTTCCAAACGTTGTCCCTTCAGAAGTAACACAAGAATACTATCTCCCAGCTGTCATTAATATGGCGTTGGAAGAAGATAAGAAGGTTGGTACACACCTTCTTGAAGATGCATTACAATTTTTTGGCGTTTCCACTCAGGCGGATGTGGCACGTGCGAATGAGCTCTATTCAGAAGTTAAAAACGTTTAGGGAGGTTTTTTATGCCAGTACTAGAAGCTCGAACTCGCCATATTCATCCAGAAGGTCCTCAAAGGATTGCAACTGTAGATAATCTCATGTCTAGCTTGTTAGCTGGAGCCCACGAAAAAATCATGCCAACAGGAATGAGAACGAGTGTGTACGCTACTGATTCCAAAGCAACTACTTCATTTAAAAATGATCCAGGTGAGCTTCGTCAGCGAATTCTAAATATGAATAACGCTGACTATTATAAAGATATTTTTCTAACTCCTGGATTGAAAGAAAATGGCACATATGTTCACGAAGTAGTGGGCGATACATTCTCCTTATCAGAGCCTACAAGTGCGTATGGAGAAATTGATGTGCTTGGAGTTGGAGCTACTGAAGATGTTCTTCATAATGGCTTACCAGAAGTTGATAAATCAGGTATGCCAGTTCCTCTTCTTTGGACAGAACTTTCAGACGAAACAAAATTCAGATATGTAACATCCCAGATGTATCTCCTCCAGGAAATGCATAAAGATGTCACTGGACAAAATCAAAAGGGTAGTCGTAAAAAAGCGATTATTATGGAAAACTCAGCAAGTGCAATTGCACCTGCAACAAGTCAAAGTATTGGCCTACCACATTTCCATGCAACAATCCACAACTTGAATAACTTCGTACCAACAGAAGAAAAAGTTCCAAATATGGAAGATGAGCAACGGGTAATGCAAGATAGAGAATTGGGGGATCGCGTCATTGGCGTCCTTGACCGAACAGCCAAAGCAGTACTCGAACATAAAGGTATGCCAACAGAAGGGTTTACCATCGCGCAACGCCAAACTGCACCTTATGGATTTACTGTTGTTTTCGGAGGAGAGCAAGGAATAAATATTGATAATATGACTGATCCAGAAAACCTTCAACGCATACTTGCTTTGAAAGAAGGAATCCATCGAGGTTATTCTTGGATTGCGAAACGACTTGCAGGACAACCAGGTGCTCAAGAGGAACTTACGAAGCGTTATGGGATTGATGATCCAAAAGAAATTACGCGACAACCATCTGTACGGATTTTGACTGATATTACATCTAAAGGAGATTTACGGCTTACTTTTGCTCCATTTGTCCAATCACGAGGTGGTCCAGTCGAAGTTTTTGAAAATATTCTTGATCGAAGGAATGATCCAGCGCTTTTAAACGATGGACCACTTACAACAACTGATCAGTATCGTGAGTATATTGAAGCGACATCAGATTTCTTAGAAATCGTAGATAACTACGATCCTAAAATTAATAATTAATACCCCATAATATTACCCTATTGACATCTTATAAGACGTCCTATATAATCACACTTCATGAAGAGAAAAAATACAAATACATTCAAACGAATCGCGGAAGAATCCGTGAACTTTTTCGCTCCTAAAAAGGAAATAATCTTGATGAGTGAGAAGCTTATTCAGAGTAAACTTCCTGCAATTCTGGTACCAACTCATACTCCAACTGATATGACCTATAACCTAATTAAGTCTATTCTTGATTGGCATCCTGAAGCAATTCTTGTTGTCATTGATGATTGTACTCCAGAAACTGAAAAAAATCTTAAGACACTTAACAAAATCAAAGCTCTTGCAAACGAACACAATAATATGGCTTATTTGCGAACTCCTAAAAATGAGTTAAAAGCAGCGGCCTTAAATCATGGTATTGAATATGTCTTGAGTCTCAAGCATGTTCCAGATGTTATCTTCACTTTCGATGATGATGTGATCATTACTAAGAACACAGTTCCACAAATGGTTGCGACATTGTATTCTGACGATACAGTCGGTGCCGTCTGTTCTGAAGTACGAGTTATTAATAAGAACAAAAACTTCTTAACTCGATTGCAAGCACTTGAATACCATAACTTTAATATCACAAAGATTGCTGACAATGGTTTCTTAAAAGGACCACTTGTAATGCATGGCATGTTAACAGCTTTTCGAACAGCAGCAGTTAAAGAAATTAATGGTTTTACAAAAGGCCACTTGATTGAAGACTATGATATTACAGCACGATTGAAGAGTGAAGGTTGGAATGTAAAGATTGCTCAAAAAGCAATTGCATGGACAACAGTTCCTGAATCAATCGAAGCACTCTGGAAACAGCGTGTTCGATGGGTAAGTGGTGGACTCCATGTGTTGGGTGAATTCTGGAAGAAATTTGATGTTATTTACCAAGATCTTATCGGACATATGTTGTTCATCAGTCTTTTTGGATTGATTGTGTTGTCATTCTTTTTTGTACGAACTGAAACAAGTAATCCAGAAACAGTACTTATATTATTCGCTCTTTCATTATTCAACTTCCTTGTAGCATTCATCTTTAATGTCGTTTCATTATCTTTATATGAAGATAGTGATAAGAGAGATTGGTTAATGAAGTTAACCGTTCTTCCAGAACTTATTTACAGTAACTTGTTAAGTCTTATCTTGCTCGGATCATACTTATTTATCGTATACAACAAAGTCTTTAAGCCAATTGCAACAAGAATATCATTATTCAATGCTCCATATAACTGGGGACTCGCAGCCTTCAATAAGGCAGGATTCTCAACAAAGTGGGGTACAAAAAACTAACGAAAGGAGAAAGCTATGACAGATTACGGAAAAGGACAAGTATTAGGCGCAGCGGTATTACCGGCTACTTCAGCAGCAGGAGCATTCTTTGCTGACTTAAGTAATCCGATTGTACTTGCAGGTTTTATAGTACTTAATGTCGTATGGCTTGTTATCTTAGCAGGTCAAATCAGTCGATATTTAGTTAATAGAGCTAAATAAGTCAATTAACGATATGAAGAAAGTAAGTGTTTATACAACTATTTTTGTTTTGGCGGCTTTTGCTAGTATCGCGCAACTTGGTGCGCTTGGTACTGGTGTGTCATCTACTGTAGCTAATTCTCAAGAATTGACAGCAACGCCATTTGCATCAAAGACACCAACAGTTACTCCTGTTAAGACATTATCAGCTTTCACTCCTGAACGAATCGTTATCTCTTCTGTAGAAATTGACCTTCCAGTATTTTCAGTACCATTAAGAGATGGTACTTGGGAGCTTCTTCCACATGTTGCCAACTTTGCTGAAGGCACAAGCTTGGTCAATGATAAAGAAGGAAACGTTGGACTTTTTGCAAACGATAGACTTGATGGATTTACTCGAATCCAACAACTTAATAATAATACTGAAATTGTAGTCTATGGTAACGGTCAAAAAGCAACATATAAAGTAACTTCTTCAAGATTGGCAAAAACAACAGATACAAATGTTTTTGCACCAACAAAAACACCTATTTTGACTCTTGTTACATCAGATGAAACGTTCTCGAACAAGCAATATATTGTAAAAGCTGCATTAGTAAAGATAGAACTTTCTAACGAAAAATAAGTTCAAGTCAATATATAACTATAAGTTATTTAATATATTGACATAAGGTTCTATATATGTTACTATGAGTCTTATAAATTTAACATTTAATTGTTAATAAATATATATGAATACATTAACTAATAAAATAGTACGAGCATTAACCGCAATCGTTTTGAGTGCGGTCCTCTTCTTGGCGCAAGCACCAATTGCTCAAGCAGCTCGATTAAATAGTATCTCAGATCTTGATCGTGCACGAGTTTCCTTCACATTTGACGATGGATTTGCATCAACTCGAACACTCGCAGCTCCAATTCTTGAAGCACATGGTATTGATGGTGTTCTCTACCTCACATCTGGTGTTCCAGATGGTACAGCTACGCTAGATGATAACCAACCAGGAATTACTTGGGACCAAGTACGAGAACTCCAAAACGTTTATGGTTGGGAAATCGGTGGTCACACAGTAGACCATGCTGAAATGCCTACAATTACACGAGAACAAAACGTAGCAGAACTTGCAAATTCAAACGCAGCATTTAAAGCAAATGGATTAAACGTTACTAACTTTGCTTCACCGTTTGGTGCATACGATACCATGACATTAACTGAAATTTTGAAATTGTATAAGTCTCACAGAGGTTTTGCAGATCGAGATGCATTAAATAGTAACCCACTTCATAAAGATATATTAATGGTACAAGACGTTAATGACGCGACAACATCAGCACAAGTCCAAGCATGGGTTGATCAAGCAATCACTGAAAAGCGATGGTTGATCCTTGTGTTCCATGACACAGCAACAAAGAAAAATCCAAATTATGAATATACAGTAACAACAGCAAACCTTACAACAATGGCGAGTTATGTTCAAACAAAGGTTAATGCAGGACAAATCCAAGTCGTTACAACTGAACAGGGAATTACAATCCCAGGAGTGAACATCTTGCAAAACTCAGGATTTGAAAATGGTCTCGCTGACGGTTGGACAACAGATAATGCTGCTGGTGTAGCTGCTGACAATGGAAATAATGGTAATTACGGTTCACCAGTACAATCTATTAACTTGACTGGAACTGCAACTGAAGGACATTTATTCTCAGGAAATGTACAAGTATCATACAATTCAAGTTATGTATTGGACGCTTTCGTTAATTCGCTTGGCTTAACATCAGGTGAACTCGGATTCTACGTCGATGAATATGATGCAAATGGTAACTGGACCTCAGGACAATGGTTGGGTATGGTTACAAATGGTACAATTGGATTCTTCACAAAGCTTTATAACGCAACTTCTGAATTGGTAAATACTATCCGAGTACAGACATACCTTACAGCGGGTGCAACAGGTACAGCATATGTTGATAGTGTTCAAGTATACAACTTGGATGGTACACCTGCGCCAACAACAAGTGTAACTCCAACTCCTACAGCTAGTGTAAGTGGTACACCTACGCCAACACCTGCAGCAACGAACGTAATTACAAATGGTTCATTTGATCAAGGGATCTCAAATGGTTGGACTACTGATAAACCTGCAAACGTTGTCGCTGATGCAAATGGTGGCCAAAATGCAGTTAAATTTACAGGAACAACAACAGCATCTCACTTGTTCTACAACCTAAACGCTATTGATACAACAGCTACATACCTTCTTAGTTCAACGGTAAACGCAAATGGTCTTACTAGTGGAGAACTTGGTTTTTATATTGATGAATACAATGCAGCAGGTACTTGGATATCAGGACAGTGGCTTGGTAATGTATCTAACGGTGTAACGTCAACTTTCCAAAAAGCTTATAAAGCTACAAGTAATCTCGTTGCGAGAATTGGTATTCAAACATACATGGCTGCAAACTCTAACGGAACAGCATATGTTGACAACTATAGTTTAACTGGTCCAGCGGTTGCAACTCCGACACCTGCAGCAACGAACGTAATTACAAATGGTTCATTTGATCAAGGGATCTCAAATGGTTGGACTACTGATAAACCTGCAAACGTTGTCGCTGATGCAAATGGTGGCCAAAATGCAGTTAAATTTACAGGAACAACAACAGCATCTCACTTGTTCTACAACCTAAACGCTATTGATACAACAGCTACATACTTGCTTAAAGCTACAGCTGATGCAACAGCAGTTACATCAGGGGAGCTTGGCTTCTATATCGATGAATATGACATAAATGGAACATGGATTTCTGGTCAATGGTTGGGATCAGTTGTAAATGGTGCAGTAACAAGCATTGAAAAAACATATAAAGCTACTAGTGCACTTGTATCAAGAATTGGCATTCAAACATACATGGCTGCAAACTCTAACGGGACAGCATTTGTAGACAACTATAGTATGACAAACACAGCAGCACCTACAGGTACAGTTTCACCAACACCAACTGTGACACCAACAAGTACTGTTACGCCTACACCAACTACAACACCTGTAGTAACTAACTTAATTCCAAACGGTAGTTTTGAAACAGTTGCAGGTGGATTTGCATCAAATTGGACTCATGACACAGGAGATGTTACAACAATTGATACTACATCAAAGGGAAACAATGGAGCGAACAGTCTGTTCATTCCAGCAAATACAGCTTACGCTCACGCATTCAGTTCTAGTGTTTCAGTTGATTCAACAAAAACATATACATGGACACAATACATAATGGCGCTTGCAGGAACAGGTGAATTCGGATTCTATATCGATGAATATGATGCAGCAGGTACTTGGGTCTCAGGACAATGGAAAGGTATGGTTAATGGAGCATCAACAGGAACAAAAACTTTCTCGTATACTCCTACGAGTGCAACAGTTAAAAGTGTACGACTTCAGTATTACAAAACACCAAACAGTACATTCCCTATCTATATCGACTCTGTTAGTCTATCAGCTAACTAAGCTTACGCGATCTTCTTACGCAATTCTCCTGTTAAATCAGGCTAAACAGCAAATATCTTCTTGACACATTAAGTGATTTCATATATCCTGATCGTGCTCACACTGGATCATGAAATTTACTAAGTTCTCTAAGAAAAATATAACAATGATAACGCTCCTTCTCATCGTCTTAAGTAGTACCTTGCTCACTGCATTCTTTTTTAAATCACAATCTAAAACAACACAACCAGCCTTTGCTGCCAGTCAAAAAACTACAGCAACTCGATTTCAAGAGATTACACCAACTCCTACTGCAAAACCAAAACCTATTACAGTTGTGACTCCGACTCCCACAATACAAGCAGTAGTTCCGAAAAATAATACACTACTATTTGGTGTTGTAGTTGATGACTACGCAAATAACCAAAATACAGTTACTTCTTTAGAAAAACAATTAGATACAAATATAACAACACTTTCTATTTTTAAACAATTTGGGAATCAAAATAATAAAGGTTTTAACCTTACTCAACTTACATACAGTAAACAAAGCAGGAAAAAAATACAACTGGCCTGGGAGCCCTGGAACCCTGAACAAGGCTCATCTCAAGCTGTTGATTACCTTAAAGAAATTTCCCAAGGAACGCATGATACATATATAAGACAATTTGCCCAGTCCATAAAGCAATACGGCAGTCCTGTCACATTGCGCTTTGGGCATGAAATGAATGGTGATTGGTATCCGTGGGGAAAGAGGCCTGAAGAATATATTGCAGCTTACCGTCATATACATACAGTTTTCCAGCAAGAAGGAGTTACGAATGTGCAATGGATGTGGTGCGTGAATATAACAGAAAATCCTAGTGAAATAAATGGATATTATCCAGGAAGCGATGTAGTTGATGTTATAGGTATTGATGGCTTTAACTTCGGAACAACACGTAGTTATGGGGGCTGGAGGTCTTTTAGTGCACTCTTTCAGCCAACCTATCAATATATTGCTGCTCAATATGATAAGCCCATAATAATTGCCGAGATTGCTTCTTCCGAACAAGGGGGCAATAAAGAAGCTTGGGTAAATGATATGTTCTATTCGATTCATACCGCTTTTCCAAGGGTAAATGAGGTTATTTGGTTTAATTTAATAAAAGAAGCCGATTGGAGAATAGATTCATCCTCATCAAGCCTCAACGCATTTAAAACCTCTTTATAGACCTATAGCTTGACTTTTGGACGTATTTATGATATCCTATAGTCCATGAATGATTTTAAGACGTTCTTAAAAAGTATAGGATTGCGTTCCCTTCTTCTGAGCGGAGCGATGCTTCTTACTGTCTATTTCTTCTATAGAATTACTTTTATTAATTTCTCCCCAGCCTTGATGGTGTTTAGTATTATTCTTTTCATTGCTGAACTCCATACAATATTTCATCTCTATGGAATGTTTTATTCTCTTTGGCCTCGAAAATACAGACGTTACACTGCGGTAAATGAGAATAAGAATGTAGAAATGAATATGTTTATTTGCGTCTGCGGAGAGCCAGAAGAAGTAATAAGAGAAACTATTTTGGCAGCAAAGAAAGCTAGAGATTATTACATTAGTACTACTAACCCAAATGTACAACCTAAAGTTATCGTATTAAATGACGGTAAAGCTGCAAATAAAGACAATTGGAGAGACATTCAAGCCTTAGCAGAAGAGCTGGATGTAATCCATATTGCACGTTCTGTAGGTGGAGGATTTAAGGCAGGTAATATCAATAATGGTCTGCGAGAAATTCCAGCACAAGATGCTTTTAATACATTAGATATTGTACTTGATGCCGATTTTGCTGTAAAAGAGCATTTCCTAACTGAGATAGCTAAACCATTTAATAATCCTTCAATTGATTTTGCGCAAAGTCCACAAAGATACAAAAATGAAAAAACATGGGTTGCAAAAGCTTCTGCAGCGCATCAAATCTTCTTCTTTGACCACATATGTGACTCTAAAGGACATGATAATGCACTTTTCTTATGCGGTACAAATTTTGCGATTCGAAGAAGCGCATTAGATAGCATTGGTGGAATGGATACTAAGTTTATTACTGAAGACTATGCAACTTCGTTGGAGCTTCATTTAAGAGGCAGTAAAGGTGTATTTATTCCTGAAGTCCTCGCTGAAGGTATTGCTCCTTCTTCATTGAAACAATACTTTAGTCAACAACAACGTTGGGCAAAAGGAAGTTTTGATGTTTCATTTCATTACCTAAAACAAATAGTATTTGGTCCTTTAACAATAAGACAAAAGTTTCATTATTTGTTATCTGCATCATATTATTTGATCGGTGTTCGTGATTTGATCCTAATGCTTGCTCCATTACCATATTTATTCTTTGGTCTTGCCCTTGTAAATGCAAATACATGGCAGTATCTCGCATTTGTTTATGGTCCGTTGTTACTGTATAACAGTATCCTTTATGCTACACTTTTCCGAAATCCTATCAAAAGTCTTGTACTAGATATTGCTTCGTTTCCAATATTTGTAAGCGCATTCCTTTCGAGTGTGTTTAAAAAAGAACTTTCCTTTATTGTAACTATTAAGAAATATGAGAAAGAAAATCCTTTCGCTGTTTATAAACTTCAAGGGATTGTCGCTATTTTATTAGCATGTGGGTTATTGTACGGGTATCAACATGCCGTTGGTAATGTAGGTGCTCTTCTTAATTTCTTTTGGGCTGCTTTTGATGTCATTATATTGAGTTTAGGATTTTACCTTATCGTTAGAGAAAATTACGACTTTTCAGTTTTCGAAAACATAGTATTCGCAATCAAAAATAGTACTTCACGAATCATGAGTAACACCTTTGGTTATTCTTTATTGACACGCGGTTTAACGGCAGTAGTAGTCATGGGATTAATTGGTTATTATGTCACCACTATCCCAGAATTTCAAACATCTGCCAGTTTGAAAACCTTAAGCGAGCAAATTTCACCAACTCCTCAAAAAGAGTTATTGGTTCCGGCAAGTGGTGTATACTATGGATATTATCACCCCTCTCTTAATGCTCATTCAAACAACTTTAAGTTAACTACAATACCTGAGGAAAAAACATCTTTAAGTATGTACTATCAGGATTGGTCATCAACCAATACATTTGACAAAGTATATGTACAAAAACTTTCTGAAAATAATCTTGTTCCAATAATTACTTGGGAACCATGGGAATCTAAAAAATTTAGTACTGATCCTTCCGCGAAGAATATTTATTCTCCCCAATCAATCATTGAAGGTGACCATGATGAGTACATAAGAAAATTTGCAAAAGAGGCAGCTGATTTTAAACAGCCTGTTTTCTTACGATTTGCGCATGAGATGAATGGAGATTGGTATCCGTGGGGTAGCAAAAATGACCCTAAAACATATATCGCGATGTGGAGACATGTTCATAACATCTTTGAAGAAGAAGGTGCAACCAATGTTGTCTGGGTCTGGGCTCCTAATAATACAGACAGTCATGGAAGTACATCATCAATGCTTTCATATTACCCAGGCGATGAGTATGTTGATTGGGTAGGGTTCAGTGGATTTAATTGGGGAAGTTCAAATGCAAAAACAAAATGGCTTACTCTTGATCAAACAATAGGTAAAGCCTATGGAGAATTGGATAAATTGAACAAACCAATTATGCTTGCAGAAACATCCACGACAAGTAAAGGTGGAGATAAAGAACAGTGGTTTAAAGACGCTCTTGTAACATTACCAAGCTATCCTAAGATTAAAGCAGTAATTTTCTTTAATCAAAACTTCAAAAATGCTGATTTTGCGTTAAATTCAGATGTAGATTTTGAAAAAATAGTAAAGGAACAAATTATTATAAATGACTATCTTTTAAAAAACCCTCTATACAAATAACATACATTCTGAATAGAATAAGTAAAACAACCAGAAACTTAGCAATCTCCTGTTGACATACTTTGCCTATCTATGATATCATCCGATTCTCATCTATATAAATAGATGTAATCTGCTCAATATGAAACTGTCCAATTTTATATATGAACAACTTAGTAAACAAAGTAGTAAAGTCTTTGACCGCTTTCGCATTGATGGCGGCTCTTGTTTTGTCACAAGCTCCAGTAGCATCAGCAGCTAAAATAACTAACCTCTCAGAACTTAATAAGGCACGAGTTTCTTTCACATTTGATGATGGTTTCGCATCTACTCGAACACTTGCAGCTCCAATTCTTGAAGCACGAGGAATCGATGGTGTTCTTTACCTAACTTCAGGAGTTCCAGATGGCCAAATTACTTTGGATGATAATCAGCCAGGAATTACTTGGGCACAGGTACGAGAATTGCAAGATGTTTATGGATGGGAAATTGGTGGTCACACACGAACTCACGTAGAAATGCCTACAGTTACAGCTACACAAAATGAAGCTGAATTAACAACTTCAAATACAGCATTCCAAGCAAATGGATTAAACGTTACTAATTTTGCTTCACCATTTGGAGCATATGACAACAACACAATTGCAGAAATCCTTAAATACTACAAATCACATCGAGCTTTCCAAGATCGAGATGCATTAAACAGTGCACCTTATAATAGAGCTATCTTGATGGTACAAGATGTTAATGACGCGACAACACCAGCACAAGTACAAGCATGGGTTGATCAAGCAATTGCAAACAAGCAATGGTTAATTCTTGTCTTCCATGACACAGCAGTTGCAAAGAACCCTAATTACGAATACACAGTAACAACAGCAAACCTTACAACAATGGCGAATTATGTTCAAACAAAGGTTAACGCAGGACAAATCCAAGTTGTTACAACAGAGCAAGGTATCACTATCCCTGGAGCAAATGTACTTCAAAACTCAGGATTTGAAGCAGGACTTGCAAATGGATGGAACACAGATAATGCAACAGCAGTAAAAGCTGACAATGCTAACCATGGTAACTACGGTTCACCAACACAATCAGTTAGTATGACAGGTGCTGCTTCAGCTACTCACTTATTCTCAGGTTTGACAAATGTTTCATTTAACTCTAGTTACATCCTTGATGCATTCTATAATGCAACAGGTTTGACTGCAGGTGAACTCGGATTCTATGTCGATGAATATGATGCGAACGGTAACTGGATCTCAGGACAATGGTTAGGTATGGTTACAAACGGTACAGTTGGGTTCTTCACAAAGCTTTACAATGCAACTTCAAACCTTGTGAACTCAGTTCGAGTCCAAACCTACCTTACAGGTGGAGCTACAGGAACAGCATACATTGATAGTGTTAACTTGAACAACATTGATGGTGCACCAAGTGTTACACCTACACCGAGTGCTGAACCAACAGCAACACCATCAGGTACACCAAGTGTAACTCCAACTCCAGCAGCGAATAATGTTATCGTTAATGGATCATTCACAGATGGTTTGACTCCTTGGACAACTGATAACACAGTAAACGTTACAGCAGCGAATGGTGAAGCATCTATAAAAGGTAATACAGCAGCAGCTCACTTATTCCAAACTGTTTCTGGAATCGATACAGCAGCTACATATAACTTTAGTGCAGTAGCAAACACAGGTGGATTAACATCAGGCGAACTTGGCTTCTACATCGACGAATACAATGCACAAGGTACTTGGATTTCAGGTCAATGGTTGGGCGCAGTAGCAAATGGTGTTACATCAACATTCTCACGAGCTTACAAAGCAACATCAACGTTGGTTAACTCAATCCGAGTCCAAACATACCTTACAGCTAATTCAACAGGAACAGCTACAGTTGATAACTATGCATTAACTAATACAGCAGCAAGTGTAACTCCAACAGCAACACCATCAGGTACGCCTAGTGTTACACCAACAAGTACTCCTACAGGAACACCAAGTGCAACTCCAACAGTTGCGCCAACAGGGACACCTGCAACAAACTTGGTAGTAAATGGTGGATTCGAAACAGTAACAAGTGGATTCGCAGCTAACTGGACACGAGATACATCTGACTTCTCAGTTGATACAACAACAAAGGGGAATGCTGGAGCGAACAGTTTGCACATCGCAGCTAACACAAATTATGCGCATGCATTCAGTGACATGATCACAGTAACACCTGCTACAACATACACATGGTCACAATTCATCAGTGCTCTTACAGGAACAGGTGAATTCGGATTCTACATCGATGAATACGATGCAGCAGGAAATTGGCTTTCAGGACAATGGAAGGGTATGGTTACGGGTCCAACAACTGGAGTACAATCATTCCAATATGTTCCAACAAGTGCAAATGTTAATAAAGTAAGATTGCAATACTACACAACACCAAATAGTACATTTAACTTGTACATCGACTCAGTAAGTCTTAGTAAATAAGGCTTATTAGTCGTTTTAAGTAGCACGAGTATAGAAATACCCGTGCTTTTTTTATACCCAAAATTTAGCCCCATAGTACTTGACAATCCACATTATTATAGGTTATAATACGACTCATAGTATGAATCGTAAGACTAAATTAAACCAGAACCTTATAGAAACAGTCGCACAGGTCGGCCATTTCTTTGTGCCGAAAAAGCCAGTAAGTATACATACAAGATCAGTCTTCTCAAGAAAAAACGTAGCAGTCATTATCCCGACCTTCCGTCCGAGTGAAATGACCGTACAACTCGTTGAATCAATCGTAAAATACCATTCAAAAGTACTTGTAGTAGTAGTCGATGATTGTACTCCTTTAAACGTTGATACAGCACCTGTGCTCAGTAAGATTAATTGGCTCGCAGCGAACAATCTTCAGATAGTTTCTCTACGAACTCCGAAAAACACCTTAAAAGCTGGTGCGTTAAATTATGGAATTGAATATCTCCAATCACTTGCTATTAAGCCTGATGCGGTATTCACCTTCGATGATGATGTAGTCATCAATAAAGAAACGATACCAAATATGGTAAACACATTATTCTCAAGTTATAAAATTGGAGCCGTTTGCTCCCAAGTCAGAATTACAAATAAGAATAAAAACATAGTAACTCGTCTCCAAGGACTCGAGTATCATGGCTTTAATATCACCAAAATCTCAGATAATGGCTTCTTGAAAGGGCCATTGGTCATGCAAGGAATGCTTACAGCTTTCCGAATGGAAGTGCTTGAATCAATTAATGGATTTAGTACAGGTCATTTGATTGAAGATTATGACATTACAGCACGATTGAAGATACAAGGTTGGGAAGTAAAAATTGCTAAAAAAGCAATTGCATGGACAGAGGTACCAGAAACTGCAGAAGCACTTTGGAAGCAACGAGCACGTTGGACAAGCGGTGGTTTGCACGTCCTTGCTCAGCATTGGAGAAATATTCCTTCAGTCTTTCAAGATTTTGTCGGCCATGCTTCTTTCTTAAGTTTGTTTGTATTGGTTGGTCTGTCGTTTATGTTTGCTGATAGCTATACACGAACACAAGGCTTAATTCCTGTACTTATTTTCCTGGCATGGGGTAGTTTTGCTATTTCAACAATTTATAACATCATAGTTATGCGTGAGTATGCTGATCGTGATACGAACGATTGGTTGATAAAACTCTCTATATTACCAGAATTTATTTATAGCAACTTCTTAAGTCTGGTATTGTTTGGCTCATATTTATTTTATTTCTACAATATCGTGACCAAATCTATCCTTTCGACACTTACTTATATAATTTCGCTTGGCCACTCTGCGTTTCGTAGAGTTGGTTACTCAACAGCCTGGGGAACCAGGTAATACCCGCCCTTAGGGCGAGTCAAGAAGGAGGTGATTAGATTATGAACGAATATGGAAAAGGATTAGTAGGAGCAGCAACAACATTACCAGCTACATCAGCCGCAGGTCTTATGCTTGCTGACAAAGTGCACCCACTTATTGCGGTTGGATTTGTCGCTGTAAATACATTATTACTTATTATGTTGGTAGGACATATCAGTCGTTACATGTTCAACAAATAAGGTTTATGAAAGTTTTACGCATGAAACTGAATACGTTTGCTGTGATACTAACAATCACAGTCCTAGCTTCACTGATACAGTTAGGCTCTTTGAAGAATGAATTCTTCAATGGAAGTAACATTTCAGAATGGGTGCAGGGTTTGTCGTGGCAAACACAGACCAATGCCTGCACAACTGATTGTGGTACTGAAACAACTGAAGACGCTGTAAAGAACAAAACATTTAAACCAGAACGAATCGTTATCGAGAGTATTAAATTGGATAAGAAAGTTGTTTCAGTACCACTTAAAAACGGGACGTGGGAAGTACAACCAGCAGTAGCGAACTATGCAGAAGGTACAAGTTTGGTAAATACCAAAGATGGTAATGTCGGTCTTTTTGGACACGCACAGGCAAATGCTTTTCTCCCAATTAAAGATGTTAAAGTCGGACAAGAAATCGTCTTGTACGGAAAAAATTACAAGGCCACATATAAAGTAACCACTATCAAAACAATCAAACCTACACAAGTTGATGTTTTTTATCCCACAGAAAAACCATCAGTGACTTTGATCACATGTGATGGACCAAATGATATTTACAGACACATGGTTCGAGCAGAACTTGTCAGTATTGAAACGAAATAAACCCTCCCAATTAGGTTGTCGAGGCTAAATATGGTATACTATATACCTGCTTTTACGGCTATCCGTATCTGTCCTCTTTACTATATTTTATAACAGGATAATAATAAAGTAGAGCAAAATTATGAAAAACAAACAAAAACTCGACAACACGAAATATCGTATTTTATTGCTTGCAGGAGGAGTGCTGTTACTCGCAGCAGGTATAATTACAGCTCAATTTGAGAAGAAAGGAAGCCCAACTGTGAATTATCAAAAACAACCAATTGAAAAAGATGACAATTTATTAAATGCAAACTGGAAGTATATGCCAGGTGTTCAAAAAACTGAGAACGGCTTGGAAGTGCAACCTTTAGACACTAGTATCGTTGACCAAGAGGGTAAAGTTGTACAAAAAAATCTACCCATTAATCTTGCAGGAACACATATCGAAAACCTTAAAGGTGACTTTTCTGTTATAAGCAAGATTGACTTGCAGGATAGTGCCTCAGGGACAATCCAACTCTACGGAAATGTTCCAATTATAGCGGACGAATTCCGTATTGAGCGTGAAAGCATCCAAGTTGCTGTTACGAAGAGCTCATTGGTTGTAAAAGTTTGGGATGGAACGAACCAAAACCCTACAGCTGTCCGCGAATTTAAATATACGCCTGCTGGAACCATGCAATTGACGATTCAGAAGAAATCTAACATCTTTACTTTTATCGTGAATAAGCAAGAAGTTGGAACCATCAATGATCCGGGCATCTTTAAGTTAGGTAAAATATGGTTTGGCCTTGATGCGCAAGATAAAGCATGGGGTCTCCAGAGCCTTGAACTTAAGAATAATTCATTTGTCCTTGCTGATGGAGCAACTATAAAAGTAGATCACTCTTCAACGGAAAGCTTGCAGCAACTTGCAAATAAAAAAAGACAGGACTTTACGATTGGCAGTGCGATGGCATTGGGTCCGCTTGTTTCTGATCCGCAATATGCTAAAGCCGCGCTTAGCGATTTTGGAGGGATGACTCCTGAAAATGATATGAAGATGATTAATCTCCAACCAAAACGTGGTGTGTATTCTTTTGCCAAAGCTGATGCTTTAGTACAAATAGCTGAGCAAAATAATATGAAAGTACATGGGCATGCACTTGTGTTTGGAGAAGCAAACCCTGCCTGGTTTAACCAATTGCCAGCAGCCACACAAAATGAGAAAGATGTGATCGAAAACATTATGAATGATCATATTGAAACAGTAGTCGGACACTTTGGAAATAAAATTAATTCCTGGGATGTTATAAATGAACCGTTAGCAGATTATGATGAGTTTGAAGAAGGTCAACTTATGAGAAATACAAAGTGGTATCAGGCAATGGGCGAAGACTTTATCATTGAAGCTTTGGATACAGCGCATAATACGAATCCAAATGCCAGACTTTTTATCAATGAATTTGGACTTGAGGATGATGGCGAACGTTGGGATGCAATGGTTGCACTTTTAACCCGACTTAAACCACAGCTTGAAGAAAGAGGTATTCCCGTCAAACAAGTGGGCGTTGGTTTTCAGTCCCATATCTACGAGAGTGAAGATAAAGTTGATCCGCAAATATTAAAGAAGCATTTGCAGCAGCTTCAGAAGTTAGGCTATATAGCACAAGTATCTGAGCAAGATGTTTTTAGTGGTGACGGAGATAGGGTGCAGGCTGAGCAATATGCTTCTGTCTTACAAACATGTCTATCTGAAGCTAATTGTGTTGCTTGGAGAATATGGATCCTGTCGGACAGATATAATTTCTGGAAGGACGATGATAGCAGTATCAAAACAGGTATTGATGGTCTCTATGGGTCAGATATGCTTCCTCGCCCTGGATATAAATCGGTTAAGCAACTCCTTTCCTCAAACTAATTATGCAGCCCAAATGGTGACACTTTGATGTAACGTTGTTACTGATACTTCAGAAGAATCAGCTCGTACAGGTTCTCCATCATGTTGAAATAATAATTCTTCTCCTTGGGTTTCTCTTAATGTTGCTTGCCTTAACTCTACATAGTTTGCTCCATTAATCTCGTTTCCTGAAAAGAGAACTTTCGGAAGCATATGCATAAACTCTTGAGGTTTTCTTAGATCGGCAGGGAGAACAACTCCTTCTAAAATGCCATCTGATTTATCACTTTCTGTTAACTTGAAAAAGCCACCATATTTTCCAGCATTTATAATGGGCATAGCGATAACGTTGTCGAAGACTTCATCTACGTTCGTTTGCTCATCGACTATATGCAAAGAAAAAGGTTGGAAATTATTTCTTTCCTTCCAAAAGAGTGGGAAAATTTGCCCGCGATGTTTTTTGCCGGCTCTCTCCCAAAATTCCATGACTTGGGCGTCGAGTCCAAATCCACCATTTGCGACAAATGGATATGCTTTATCATTGCTTTGAAGAACTCCTACATCTATGGCTTTTCGCTCACCATTTTGGAGAACATCTATAGCAACTTGGATAGGGTCGCTTCTTTTTGAAACTTCTCTTCTAAAAATATTCTGCGTGCCTCCGCCGAGTAGTAATAAATCTGGTTTTCGATCAGCAGTTTCGACAGCTAAACGATGTGCTATTGGTGCAATTGTTCCATCTCCTCCAACCACAGCGATTGCACCTCTTCCTTGATCGATAGCTTTACCTACTTCATCAATAGCATGGTTGGCACTTTTTGTGGGTTGTAAATTAATATCAAGGTCAAAAGCCTCAGGGCTGTTTAATAAATGATGGAGAGACCGAATCTTATGGCGAAATGATGCAGCTTTCAGAGGATTTTTCTTAGATATTCCAGCATTATCGTTATATATAATTGTTATAGAAGGATCAGTAAAACGTTCTCGAATATTTGAAAAAGTTCTTTGTTCAGGTAGAGGCATAAAGATTGATTATACAATGTTTGTGAAAGGATAGTAAAGTCTGAAGGAGAGGGTTTGTTACAAGGGTAATCTGTATGCTGGAGATCGCCCGGATCGCAGTCTTAAGTACGAGCGAAGTAAAAGCATCATTATATTTCCAAAGAGCGCTAGAACAAGGAAGTTAACATTGATTGGTTCGGTTGGGAATAAGACAGCCGCAACAATGTCTCCAACAACAGGCACAATTGTTGGACCACTTATGTTCAATAGTGCTGATTGCGTATGGAGGGGAGAAGAATTGTCATATGGAAATGGGGGACTATCTTCGCGGTTACAAGCGCAATCGGAAGAATAATAAACAGGTGCTGTTATAAATTCAAGATTATGAATTTGATTTGATGTGTTTGTAAACCCTTCAGTATAGTTCAAGCTTTTATTATCCTTCGTTGCCGATTCAACAATACTTGTATCGTTTGTATTTATAAAATTACTGGTGCTTTCAGTGGTTTCAATTTTTAGAGAGGTTGCATTATCTATTGCTGGGTCAGTAGAAATATCTATATTTGTACTCTTTTCTAGAACGTTCACATTTGCGCTTTGCGTAGCCTTGTCTGTCGATACTTGCACTGTAGCGGGCTTAGTAGGTTCTATCTGAATGGCTGGAGTTGTTATATGATAAGAACCCACTTCGTTCATAGCAAGAACTGGTGCTGTTACGGGATCTGTTTGTATTGGAGTATTTGAAGGAGATATCTTCTCGAACGT
This sequence comes from uncultured Gammaproteobacteria bacterium, assembly GCA_965230895.1. Taxonomy (GTDB): domain Bacteria; phylum Patescibacteriota; class Microgenomatia; order Levybacterales; family UBA12049; genus JACDET01. The sequence continues at coordinate 404,374 of OZ246394.1, read as the reverse complement.
AGCAATTGTACCTGCGAATAATGGTTGAATAGGCTTTGTTTCATTCTCTTGAGCACTCGCAAGAGGCGCAAAAAAAAGAGTCAACAATAATGTTGAAGAAATGAAGAATGTTAGTGTATATATTTTTTTAATCATGATGATTCATATATGAGTAATTGGTAGCAACTTACAGAGGCAGTGAAAAGATTATTTTGCAAACCTTTTGGCAATAAGTTTCTTGCCGAAGAGCAGGAATCCAAAGACTGGAAGAGCAACTAAAAACCATGCTAAGTTAAGTGATAGTTTTTTCTTACTTACTTCGTCTCCTTGCATAGCTTTTACTAGCAAGTTTTCATTTGTAGCCTGTGCGCCCGCTACTTTTGTTTCTGAATTATTTTCGATACTCTTACTTGAAACTTTTGATCCTGAGAATGTTGTTGATTTCGTGATTGCTGTTGAACCAGTTTTCGGATCTACAACAACTTTGGTCTGATCTGTAGTCTTTTCATTTGAAACGGTACTTCCAGATTGTGTATTTTTAGAATCACTGTTTGCTGCAATTGAGCCTTGGTTCGGAACTGGTGTAGGTGTTGTCTTTGGTCGCTGTTGTTGGCCAGGGAGTACAAAGTCACCAGTCCATTTTGCACCTTCGAACAAGTTAACGAAGACAACATTTAATTTACCATTGCCAACAATGTTATTGTTTACAAAGTTGACCATGGTCGCGATGATATTTGCATCTCCAGTTTGGATCGAATTGTTTCCACCCGTATTGAAATTAGTACTGTTTCCGCCTGTATTTGCATTCAAATTCATAGTATTGTTAATCACGCCATTGTTCGTTTGGTTGGTATTATTACTTGTCTGAGATGAATTGCTTGCAGCATTATTGGACATAGCACCATTTCCTGTGTTGGAAACGCCATTATTGGTCGCAACTACCTGTCCGTCTGGTCCGTAAGATAATTCCATTCCAGTTGACGCTGCCATAGTACTTCCATCTGGAGCACCGATCAATTTTCCTATCCAATTACCAGCTTGGTTTACGAATACCAACCAATAGTTACCGCCAGTTATATTTGTGTTCGCAATATTGAGCACATTTGCATCTACATTTGTGTTTCCAGTTGTGATATTTGAATTTCCGCCTGTATTGTAGTCCGCGTTATTATTTCCAGTTGTTCCATTCAAGACCAAATCATTATTAATAGTCACATTATTTCCTTGGAACGTATTCCCGTTTGTACTACTATCGGAAAGGACTGTATTATCAGAACCCGCGCCATTATTTGTGTTTGCTACTGTTGTACCGCTTACTGGTCCGCTTGAGAATTCAGGGAGTATGATGTCTCCTTCAAAGTTTCCGTAGATATTTACGACTCCGAAGTTCACGTTGCCACTAATATTATTGTTGGCAAAGGTGAGTGCATTCGCGTTGATATTTGCGTCACCTGTTTCGATTGAGGAATTGCCACCAGTATTCATGCTTGCATCATTATTTCCAGTGTTTGCTGTGAGTGTCATGTTATTTCCAACATTTGCGTTATTGGTTTGATTCAAATTGTTATTTGCTTGTGAAGAATTACTTGCAGTGTTTGTCGAATCTGCACCATTGCCAGTATTTGCGACGTTTGCAGGGTAGCCACCACATCCCATTGTGCAATTCTGGTTAAATGCTTCTTGGGTGAGGACGAAGTCGCCTTTGTGATCATCAGCGAAGTTAAATTCCGAAACCATGACTCCATCGACATTGGTATTTACTGCAGTAATCGCTGTTCCTGAAACGTTAGCATTACCTGTTTTTATTTTTGTATCTCCATTATTGAAAGACGCTTGATTGTCCCCAGTTGTTGCTGATTGCGTCGCTTCATTTATTACTGAAGCACTATTGTTTTGGTTTGTAGTATTGTTTGAAACAGCAGCTGATGAACCATTGTTTAAAGAACCTGCACCATTATTTGTGTTTGCGATTGTTGCTCCAGTCGGACTTGTTCCGACCACTGCACCGGAACCATTTGCCGCTGCATTTGTATTTCCGTTCGTGACAGTTGCACTATTATTGGTAGCATTGCCTGTGTTAATTGCAGTACTTCCATTATTTCCGTTTGAAGTTGATCCAGTCCCTGAACCCTGGCTATTTTGAGTCTTATTTTTATTTGCATTATAATTTGCTACCCAAGCTTCTTCAGCTGCTTTTCTTTGCTTTTCTCGCTCATCACGTTCTTTTGCTTTTTGCTCTTCTGGTGTCAATGGTTTTGCAGTAGGTGATGGAGCAACCGTTGTTTGCGGTGTACTTGTTGGAGTCGCCTGTTGAGTTGGCTCAGGTTGTTGCGTTGGTGAAGGAACCGCTGTTGGTGTTACAGCATCTTCAGCATGGACAATTACTGGTGTCGTTTGTACGAACATCACGATTGCCATCATAGTTATTGCTAGTGTTTTTTTAAGTATTTGTTTCATATTAGTATCTTTTTTTTCTTATTCTTTTAAACTCTGAGGTAGGGTGCCTTACCGAAGTGCCAGTAAGACACCACTACCAATCAAAGATTACGCTACTAACCAGTGATTGAGACTTGATAATAGATCTGATAGATCAAAATCTACATTCATTTCCCAATTTCCTGGAAGATGCATACTTGCTCCATTGTTGAAGAAGTTAGCGTTTCCAGCGTTGTTAACGGCTGTAGTTGAGTAAGACCCACCTGCAGTAACATCGTTATCTCCACCTGTACCAAATGCTGAGTCGTTGTGACCAGATTTAGCATTTCCGTCTACCTCATTCCAAAGATGAGCATTATTATCTTGAGCGTTTACCAATGCGTGGTTTAATGAAGCTCCAATCTCGTTAAGAGATTTAGCACCATTACCTTCGATTGTTACCGCTACATCTTCTCCAAGTACACAGTCACAATCGACTGATGCAAAATTGAAGTTTGCAGCATTATCTACTGCAACATCAGTTACTGCATCTCCAGCTACAATACTGTTGTCGCCAGCAGTATTGAACTTTGAGTCGTTTTTACCTGAGTTGGAGTTCGCATCAACGATATTTTTGATACTAGCTGAGTTGTCTTGTGAAAGAACAACTGCTGAATTTCCATTCAAAGCTACACCATTATCACTGAATGCTCCGTTACCATCAGTTGCACTAGGGCCTCCGATGACAACACTTGAACCACCGAGACTACCATTACCGCCGCCGATTGTTGCAACATTTGCATTTGCTTTTGTTGTAACGTTAACGACTGATCCTGCTAATCCAGTTTTAATGCTGTTATCGCCACCAGTATTGAACTTTGAATCGTTCTTTCCTGAATTTGCATTTGATTCAATGAAATTTTTGACGTTTGCATTATTGTTTTGGTTCAAACTTACGGATTTATTATTGTTAAGACTGACACCATTGTCAGAATAGGCTCCGTTACCTTGAACTTTAACATCAGCTCCACCTGTGCATGCACCACAGTCAGAAACACTTGCACTGTTCATGTTAAGTGAATTACTTACTGTTGTGTCTGTTACGGCTTTACCAGTTGTAATGTTTGTTGAACCTCCTGTGTTGAACTTTGAAGAGTTACCACCTGAGTTTGCGTTTGATGAAACTTTGTTAACAACATTTGCATTATTTGACTGGTTAACTGATGTACTACTGTTGTTAGAAACGTTAACTGCACTATCTGAGAATGCACCATTTCCACTAACAGTTATTTCCTGCGCGAATGCGACAGGTGCTAAAGCATTGACTAAGACTGCGCCCGTTGCGATAGCTGTTGTAATACGTTTTGTGTATGTCATATATATTGTCACCTCCTTTCCTGATAAATGATCTCCGATATTATTCGGAGCACTTCATCCGCCTGATTGAGCCCTAAGACCAAAAAAACGGAAATGTTTGCACCTAACTACTTAGATACAAGCATCTCCGTTGTTTCCAAACGGTATGATTCATTTGATCGTACAGCAAAATTTACTAATGAATAGTTCTTTCTCATGGTATTTTGTAACAAACCCTTATAAATGATTACTTATTTTACGTAACCAGATTCACTAAAATTTCGTACAAAAAAAGACACCTATTCCTTATTAAGCGAATAAGCCTAATAACGAATAGATGCCTCCGTGTGCGGTCAGCGTCTGATTAAATCTTTACGTAACCCGTGTAACCCTGTAACAGATCTAACTATATCTTACCCGTCCTAACCTTGTCAATACCCTAAAATTTTGAGGCTAAATTGATGAAATAGAGCATATTTTGTGAACGCGAGAAATTGAACTCAAATTAAGATCAATATAGAAGAGGTTATTGCTTTACTGAATTTTGCGCTAAATTATTTGTCTTCTTAATATTTCTTTCAACGATTTGAACTACTTTATGATCTTGGACAAAAATCTCAACACTACCCCAACCGCGGATGTTTTTTAACGCGTCAACAATTTCTTCGAGGAGTTGGGTACTTACTTGTTTGGATGAATAATCTCTCATATATTTGGCGTCTTCTATAAGATCGCCACGCTTTGCTCGCGGTGACGAATTTACTTAAGATCTAATTTGATAAGTTCTTTCTTTCCAGTTATTTCACCAACCTGGATAGTTAATGACTTCTCGTCATCATTGATGGGGAATCCGAGACGAGTATATTTTGTGGAGATAGCTTGAACATCGACTGGGTCATTATGAATATCTGCTGCAAGTTGCTCAGGTGAACTTCCAACGATCAATCGAACATAATCTTTTGAATTTAATTGGATTGATTTGTCATAATTATTTGTTATCTTTAAATTAAGAATAAGAAACGTTCTTCCTTGAACCGCTGTAGCTCTTTGTCCTTTGACAACAATTTCATCTCGCAACTCAGCATTTTGGATTTCATATTTTAATTGACTGACTTCTTTTCCTGCTGCATCACGCAAAGGGAAACTGAAACTTCTGTTTAATGTTTGTTGTGCAACTGGCTTTTCAATATCGACTTTTTTGTTTGCTGAAAGAACTGATGGAGCTGATGCGTTGCTCTGCATTGCATTGTTCACTGCAAAAATACCAATAAGTCCGACTACCGCGATAACGACGATAAAAGGCATATACTTACTACTGAAAAACTTTTTTGATTTCTTACTGTTGTTGAAGTTCGAATTATTCGAAAACGAAGATGGTTGGTTGAAAGTTGATTGTGATGAAAAGTCTGCCATAATTTTGTTCAATTAGCGGGCAGCAATTGACTGGATATTATCAAAGCAGAAAAGCGCTGTCAAGGACTAAACTTAATCAAAGATATACAAAATGAATCAAAAAATAGCCTCAATTGAGCTCAAAATTTTCCTACAATTTTGTTCGAAGAAGAGTATACTATCGCTATGCAATCTACAAAACCTACCCGATATCTTATCGATTTTGATAGCACCTTCATACAAAGTGAAGGACTTGATGTTTTAGCAGAATTATCTTTGGAAAAGCATTCTGACAAGGAAAGTATAGTTAATCAAATTAAATATCTTACACAGCAGGGAATGGAAGGAAAAATTTCTTTTGCAGAAAGTTTACGAGAAAGAGTAGCGCTTCTTCAGACAAACAGACAGCTCATTAAACAAGCTGCTCAAATACTTAAAAAACATATTTCACCATCAATACAACGTAATAAAGCGTTCTTTCAAGAACATAAAAATCAAATCTATATTATTTCGGGTGGATTCCATGAACTTATCCAGCCAGTTGTAAAATCCTTTGGCATTCCTCCAAAACATATTTTTGCAAATACATTTACATATAATGACAAAGGAGCTGTTATAGGAATTGATACAAAGAATCTCATGAGTCGCGATCAAGGGAAAGTAAAAGTTGTCCGTTCACTAAAACTCGCGAATGATCTTTATATAATCGGTGATGGCTATACTGATTATGAATTGAAGAAGCTTGGTTTCGCAAAAAAGTTTATTGCATTCACGGAAAACATTATTCGCGACAATGTGGTGAAAAATGCTGATTACATAGTTCCAAATTTTGATGAGTTTTTATTTGTGAATAAATTACCAAGATCTTTTTCTTATCCAAAGAATAGAATTACAGTCGTAGTAAATACAACTGTTCCAAAAGCTGATTTGGAGTTACTAAAGAATGAAGGGTACCAATTTCTCAAAGCGTCTGATTCCGAAAATGCTTCTATTTTATTGACGGACAAAAAAAGTGAGAACCTTTTAACAAAGATACATAAAGCACTAGCAATAGGATTCTACGAAGACACGAAACCTGTTTTAAATAGCACGTTGCAGGCGAAAGGGATTGCGGTTTTTCATAAAAAAAGTATCGCTCGAAACATAATTGCGTACATCAATACGGGCAGCACGTCACAATCAACAAATATTCCAAACCTTTCATTAGCGCAATATAAACACTCGCATCGGCTATTACATATCCATGAAAATACTCCGGGTATGTTGGCACAGATTAATAATGTCTTATCAGAACATAAGATTAATATCCTCGGACAATATCTAAAAACGAATACCGAAATTGGTTATGTAATTATTGATGTCGATAAAAAATATGATAGAAAAGTTCTTTCAGTTCTTAAACGAATTCCACATACCATTCGATTTCGGGTCCTGTATTGATACTAGTTTCCCTAATTGAAATTAATTACACTTACGGTATGGAACAAAAAACGCAAAAGAAATCAAAAGTTGTTTATTTCACCTTAGTCGGCATAAGTACTGCAATTCTTCTTGTCACGCCGGTACTAATCTTAATGGGAATTGGGTTCTTTCTCGATAAAGTTTTTAACACTGGGTATATTTTTCTTATCATCGGAGGTATAGCTGGATTTGTCGGAGGAATGTATAACATTTATAAGTTGCTGACAAAAGTAAAATAGCGCCTTGACTGTAAGAAAGTTGGTCTTTGCACTTATTGCAATAGTTGTGATAATATAAAGGAGATTTTACAAGAATATGTCTAACGAAGCAAAAGTACTTATCGGAATTAGTATCGCTACAATCGCCATTGTCATCGGCGCATCAGTTCTTGTTGGTGGTAAAAGTCCTTCTGAAGATGCCGCTCCAATCGCAAATACTGAAGCATTAATTCGTTCAGATAGTCATGTCGAAGGTGAAAAAAATGCAAAAGTTACTATCGTTGAATTCGGTGATTTCCAATGTCCAGCTTGTGGTGCTGCTCATCCAGTAGTTGCTCAAATACTTCGAGAATACCAAGGAAAAGTTACATTTGTTTTCCGAAACTTCCCATTACCAATGCATAAGAACGCACAAACAGCAGCGGAAGCGGCTGAAGCAGCTGGTGCTCAAGGTAAGTTCTTCGAAATGCATAATCTCTTATTTTCAAATCAAAAGGAATGGGAAAATAGCTCAAATCCAATGGAACAGTTTTCTCAATATGCAAAAGAATTAAAGCTTGATGAAGCAAAGTTCAAAGCTGATGTCGAAGGAAAGAAATATGCAAAGAAGATCGAAAAAGATGTGAACGATGGATATGCCGTTGGAGTAAATTCTACACCGACCTTCTACATTAACGGCGTTAAACAAGAAGGTGGTCTTCCATACAACGAATTTAAAGAAAAGATCGACGCAGCTCTTGCTAAATAACTTCATGAAGGTCGCAGTCGGCTCCCTCAATCCTACAAAAATTAATGCAGTCAAATTAGCATTCGAAAAAGTATTTCCTGATACCAAGTGGGAAGTTGAAGGTGTTTCTGTGCCTTCTGGGGTCCCGGATCAACCAATGAGTGACAAGCAAAGTATTCGTGGATCTACAAATAGAGCTAAAAGAGCTCTTAAAAAACTTGATGCAGATTATGGTGTCGGTATTGAAGGTGGAATGCAGAGAATTGGCAATGAGTGGTTCACAAGTGGCTGGGCAGTGGTCGTAAGCAACGATGGTATCGTCGGGAAAGGCTCAAGCATTAAAATGGTTGTTCCACCAAAACTTCTGGAAATTATTTTAAGCGGAGTAGAAATGGGACATGCCAACGATATTGTTTTCAAGAAAAGTAATTCCAAACATGCCAATGGTCATTTCGGACTTATGACAAACGATGCAATTACAAGAACTGATGCATATCAAGATGCTGTTTTTTGCGCCCTTGGAAGATTTCTCCATCCAGAAGTTTTCTAAATTTATCTTTTGGCCAATGTGCCCTGAAAGATTTCTCGTAATGGATTTGTTTTAACTCTTGCTTCAAATATTACAGCTGCATGATCAATTCCGACTTCACTACCTCTTCTTCGAGTCATTCTCTTAACCTCTCGTACATCTTGTGAGTCAACCATTTGACTTGTATTTGCTTCATAAATAGCGGTCTCAAAAGCTGCTTTCCTCGAAGAAAGAGGGATATATAAATCTGGGACCAATATCGATCCATCTTTTCCTACACCGTAAATAGTATCTGTAGTGTAGTGAGGAGTTCTATCTCCAGCAACAGCTTTTCCAATCTGAAATGCGGCTTCATGATCGGAATGAGGATCCAGAGAATGAGGAGTAATAATTGCGACCGGTTCGATATCGTCAATTAAATTTCCCGCAAACCAAATACCTGAATCTTTATAATTTCTTAATGATCCATCCTCAGCTTCCATTCTATGAACTGCTGTGATGCCGCCAACCCTTCCTGAACGTAATGCTTCATCCCAGCGAGTATCAATGAGATCTTCATCATAGTTAGCACTGTTCGTCATTGTGCCGATAGTTAAACCAAAGCCTTCCTCATCCAGCACAGCAGTGAGCTTCATCATTGCATCGTCATCAGTATGCGCACCCAGAAAGAGAAACTGTGGACGATCCGTTTTCTCTGGTGTAATAATTGCTTGTCTAATCTCAAATTCTCTCATAATAAAACCACAAAAAAACCTCCCAAGAGGGAGGTCACGAAAACAAAAAGTGTAACGCAAAAACTCCCTACGAGAGAGGTGCGCAACAACAAACTGAATTATTTACGATTATCATATATTTAAAATACCATATTTTTAAGCCTGAGTAAAGGATTATTCTGTCCTGACAAAGACTGAAGCATTTGGATCGTTGTAAACCATTTTCCATTTCCCCGCATTTTCTAATTTAATTAATCGTTCATAGACAGGTTTGTCGGGAGAAATCAACACAGTGTTATATTTTGTTTTATCAATATCTTTGTTATTTTGTTCAACTGCGTAATACTCTTCAAATGCGCTATAACCATTTTCGTGCCAAAGATGCATTCGACCGTCGATAGATGGTTTGATCTGTGGATACTCCCAAATAAGCCATCCGCCCCAACCATATAATGTATAAATATTGTCGGTGAGTTTATTATCAATTATATATTTTGCAGCCGACGTGGAACATTTCGTTTCTTTACAATACAGCGTCCAATTGTATTGAGTAAATGTCGTAAAAGGGTATTTAGAAACGACTGCGATAGCGATGAGGACCACAAGAAATACAGCACTCAATATCTTTGTAAGCTTTTTATTATCGGGTCTGAGATATGTCGATAACGGTACGAGTAAAGGAAGAATAAGATAGTAAGCTGGCCATGCATATCTTCTAACACCAAAAGAAAGAATAAAGAGAGCCAAGCCAGAACCAAGGAGCGGTAAATTTTGGCGCACTTTGTCTCCAAAGAAAAGAGCAATGAAGCAAACAAATAATAATAATCCTGCAATGATTTGATTCCACCAGGGAATAGAAAACATTTCAAATGGAAGGTATTCTGCTATATATTGCAGCAGTGGGCTTCCGATGTGTGAAATTGCAGCGAGATGAATTCCCCAACCAAAAGGATTCACAAGCGTTGCTAAGACGCTAAGTAAAAAGATTATGAGTATTGCCTGAGCTCGTCGAAGACTAATAATAAATACTTTTCCTATTTTACCCTCCGTCACTTTTTGCTCGCTTAGAGAAGAAATAATCGATTGAGCGATAAAAAGGACTATCCATAGAGCAAATAACCCTAAACCTAAAATAAATTGTCCATGAAAGTTTGCCCACAGAAGAAATAACGGTATCGTGAGGTAAAGCAATTTTGGTCTACTTGAATGAAAGCTAAGGAGGTAAAACAAAATTCCTATAAATAGCATTGAAAGTTGTTGTCCTCTGAAAGAGACTGCATTCAGTGGTTGAACCAAATAAAGTATCAACGGAAAAAGAAAAAGCTGATCCCATGTTGTAAGCTTGGCAACTTTTGAAAAGAAATAAAACGTTGCGGTAACCACAAATGCTCCAAGAAGACTTACTCCAAAGAAACCTCCACGTTGATAGACGCCATATGTAAGAATATCAGTTAACCAGGAAGTATTTGCCCAATGATAACCAGGCATCATCGTTGAAAAGATATTATCTCTAAGAATAATTCCGTGTTGAAAAAAATACTCACCATATTTTAAATGCCATCCGAAATCAGGATCTGTCGGTTTATATATTGAGAAGATAAAAACAAAAAGAAAGGGGAGGGTCAAAAGTACTTTATTGATGAATTTCATGCTACAAGCGAAAGTATAACAAAAAATGAATGAAGATTTAAGAAGGAAGAGTTATTATTTAGAGCCCTTGCTTCGGACAAGCTTTGATGTACTGACGATCTCAAGCACTTGTCCATTTCGAGTTTCGATTGATGTTGCACCTGTTTGTTCTTTATAATCTTGGAGGAGATCAGAAAGTGTTTTTCCCTTTTCACTGATATCAAAGCGAATATCTTTTACTTTTTGTTCAAGAGATGCAACTGATGGTTGTTTTGCGATCTGTTGTCGTACAGAGTTCTTTGCTCTCTGGACATCTTTTACCTTATCGACATGTTCCTTGTACGTAGGATTATTATTGAAAGAATCCTCAAACATTTCTCGAGCTGTTCGAAGTTCGTCTTTGAGCTTATCAATTGAATCAATGTGGTTCTTGATTAATTCTTCAAGATTTAACATTGTTGCTGCACCTGCTGCGTCCTGGGAAAAAGTTTCGTTATCTGTATCTGTTGTGGTATCTACCTCATCAGCATCAACTACTTGTTGGTCTTGCTCGTCAATAATTGTCATAACAATTACTATACAAAAAATAAGGAGTTAAAAGCAAGAGGGAAAAACTATTTAGGAACTCTTTCAAAACGAAGTGCTACACTTCGAATTGAGCGTTCTTCAACAAGCAAAATATCTGGAGCAAGTTTTGTTTTTGAAGTTACATTTACAATAAGTTGATTACTATCTTCTAATGCATAAGGATGTCTTGCCGCACCGGCCAAAGCAAAGATATGATCAATACGCTGCTGTACCCGATCATCCATGACATCCATTGGACCTTGATTAACAATGCCATCTTTCGACTCGGCTTCGCTCGGTAAAGGAGATTGCAGGAGCGACGAAGTTATTCGAGCTTCTGTTACTTCTGGATCTTCGAATGTGAGAATTCGTGCGACTGCATCGTCAACATGTGCGAATCCCGGCACATCGACATTTGGCTTTGCTTCTTTTGCCTGTTCTTCTCGCTGCTCTAAAACAGCTCTAATTTCAGGGAAAATAGAACTCTGAGCATTAGCTTTCATCGCTTCCATTAATGAGGAAGGATTGCTTGTGTCAGTTTCTTTATGAGATATTCTTCGTTGTTCGTGTTCGACCATAGGAAAGATGAACAGTATAAGCACCACTCTGTTCAAAGTCAAACTGGCAACGAAAAACATTTGTTGTTATAATCGGTTTATGACACTTGAAGAAAAGGTTTTAGAAGTTAATAAACGTCTCGAAAAGATCTATCCAAAACCAAAAATTGAACTTGATTTCAAAAATCCAATGGAAATTCTTGTTGCAACAATGATGGCTGCACAAACAACAGATAAACTTGTTAATACATTGACTCCAGCACTTTTTAAAAAATATCCAACTCCAAAGGACTTTGCAGAAGCAGACGTAGAAGATATTTACAATTTGATTAAAGGCGTTAACTTTGCAGGAAATAAAGCTAAGAATATTAAAGCCGCAGCACAACAAATTGTTGAGAAGCATGGAGGAGAAGTACCAGACAATATGGAAGATCTTGATGCATTACCTGGTGTTGCACGAAAGACCGCAAATGTTGTCCTCGGACAAGCATTTCATAAGCCTGAAGGTATTGTCATTGATACTCATATGATCCGCATGTCCAACAAGCTCGGATTTACATCACAAAAAGATCCAGTGAAAATTGAGCAGGATTTGATGAAGATTGTCCCGAAAGAGTTATGGATTGAGTTCCCCGCACGATTAATTCTTCATGGACGACATTTCTGCACAGCGCGACCACATGATTGTAAAGATTGTCCCCTTGGAGATTTGTGCCCTGATAAATAATTTAGAGGAGGCCTTGTGATTTCATTCTTCGAGCGAGGGCTTCATCAAGAATTTTCTTTCTGATTCGTACACTTTTTGGGGTAACTTCAACTAATTCATCATCATTTACAAATTCCAAAGATTCTTCAAGATCCATAACTTTTGGAACATTAAAGTGTTCCATACCGCCGTCGCCCTTTGAACGCATGTTTGAAAGTGCTTTCGCTTTGGTAACATTAACAGACATATCTTCAACACGTGCATTTTCTCCGACAACTTGGCCTTTGTACACTTGAACGCCCGGACCGATAAAAAGTGTGCCTCTCTCTTGAATATTAGTCAAACCATATAAATTAGACTGACCATTCTCACTTGCAATAAGCGAACCACGTTCTCTTTTGATTGGCTCACCGTTGTCGACATCATATCGATCAAAGTTTGTATTGATAATTCCAAGTCCACGAGTATCTGTAATAAATTCACTTCGATAACCGAAAAGTGCACTTGTCGGCATAACAAATTCAAAATAAACAATTCCGTTATCATCAGTAGTCATGTCTTCAAGAACCGCTTTTCGAGCACCCATCTTTTGCATTACAATACCAGAATAATCTTGCGGAGCTTCGAGGAATACACGTTCAAAAGGTGCTACCTTTTTACCATCGATCTCTTTTTCAATTACTTGTGGGCGCGCAACTGCAAATTCGTATCCTTCACGACGCATACGTTCGATGAGGATGGCTAAATGAAGTTCGCCACGACCACTTACCATCCATTTACCATCTTCTGTATCTTCAACTCGAAGAGCAGTATCTGTCTCGAGTTCTTTCATCAATCGCTCTCGGATTTGTCGTGATGTTTTAAATTCACCTTCTTGTCCTGCAAAAGGAGAATCATTGACACTAAATGCCATTTTAACTGTCGGTTCTTCAATTGCGAGAAGTGGCATTGCAACTGGATTTGCTGGATCTGCAATTGTTTCACCAATCGTGATATCAGGGATACCTGAAATGGCTACAATATCTCCAGCTGAAACCTCTTGTGCATCAGCTCGACCTAATCCTTCAAAAGTCATAAGTGACGTTAATCGGTTTCTCTTCATTTCGCCTTTACGATTAATATGCATGACTTCTTGTCCAGCTTTAATCGTTCCGTTGTAAACTCTTCCAATAGCAATTCTTCCTTTGTAATCATCTCGACCAAGTGTTGTCATAAGGAGTTGTAATGGTGCTGCTGGATCACCTGATGGAGCAGGGATGTGCTCAAGGATTGCATCAAAGATAGGAGTAATGTCAGTCATTGCATCCAAATCTGCTTCAAGTCCTGCCTTACCTGCCTTTGCAGAAGCATAAACGATAGGAAAGTCAGCTGTATTGTCATCTGCTCCAAGTTCAAGGAAGAGATCCAAAGTTTTATCCAAAACGTGATGGATTCGAGCATCTGGTTTGTCAATTTTATTTACCACCACGATAATCTTAATTTTCTTTTCAAGCGCTTTCTTCAGAACAAATCGTGTTTGCGGCATTGGACCTTCTTTTGCATCAACAAGGAGCAAACATCCATCAGCCATAGATAACACACGTTCAACTTCGCCACCAAAGTCCGCGTGGCCAGGAGTATCAATGATATTAATCTTTGTGTCTTTCCAAACAACTGAAGCATTCTTTGAGAAGATAGTGATACCACGTTCTCTTTCAAGTTCATTGTTATCCATAATAAGCGTCCCTTCGGAAGCTTCTTTGTTGAGTTTTGTTTGAGATTGGCGCAACAGAGCATCGACTAAGGTTGTTTTCCCGTGGTCTACGTGGGCGATAATACCGATATTTCGTAATTTATTCATATTTACATAAAGAAACCGCCTCAAAGCGGTCTACCTAGAATGATAATAGCATTTTCAGCATGAAATAGCAATGAGTAATAACCCTATAGTTGCATCATTCTGTGGCAAAATATATCAATCAAATACAGCTTTTAGTGTAGAATTGTATACTCATTACCTTTTTGCTTTATTAATTTCAGCAGCTCCGTTGCAAATGTCTTCTAAGTTCCCATGGATTTCCATAGTGACTAAACCATCATAATTTTCTTTCTTTAAAGTTTTGAGAAACTCTGTGATAGGAAGCTCTCCTTCACCAATCGGCATATGCTTATATCTCATTGGACGCAAACTACTATTAAAAATGTGATGTCGATAATCACTTAAATGAATATTTATAATTCTCTCTTTATATTTTTTATAAAATGCCACGATATCTCCACCTGAATGAGCTAAATGGACGGTATCAAGAGTGATATGAAAATCTGTTTTATACACCAGTTCCGCAAATGTAACATCTTGCCAGCGATGCTTATAAAATAATGAACCGATATGCTTCTCCATATTTTCGAAGGTCACTTTAATATTGTATTTATGTTCAAGTGCATGTAACGCTTTGATATAAGCCGGGTCAAAGATCTGCTTTTGTGCAGAGTTCATATGCAGTACAACTAATCGTACGTGGAGTTTTTCAGCAATCTCAAAAAGACGTGTGATTTCTGGAATTCTTGTAGTTGAGAAGAAGCGTAATGTCTGATGTAAGCTCAACACAGGCATATCATGCTTTTTAAGCAGCACGTTTAATTCATCAACATCTTTATTTGTCGTTTCATAATATTGAGACAAACAAATTTCTATACCATCTAATCCAGCCTTCTTTAGCTTTTCTAAACCCTCATCCACCGTTAAGTTCTCAAAAATATCATTTTTTACTACTTTATGAAATAATTTTCGTCGCTGAGGAAGCAAATCGCTAAAGAATAAACTCACAGAGGTTTTCATGAACAACATAAAGTATAGGACATTTTTTGCAGAAATACCATAATTGACAACATAATCGATAAAGAGTAGAGTTAAAAGTGTTTATGGCTCAAAAAAGAATTTCACCTTTTGGTAAGTATTTTAAAAAGTTAGAAACCATTGATGCGGACCAGAAAAATAATCCTGAATTTGGTTCTATTTTAATCCTCAGTCTCGTTGAAGAATTGGGAGAAATGGCTCGAGCATATCTGGCAAAACATGGACGCAAGCCTACCAATGTATCAGCTCAACAAGACGAAACTTATGAACAAGAACTTGGAGATATTTTGGTCGCAATCATACGCTTCGCACGTATCAAAAATATTAATCTTGACCAACGAATCATGTATACATTGCGTAAAATAGAACGTCGTAAGACAAAACCAAAAGGATTATGAGCGCCACAAATTTTATTAATAAAACATCTTTAGAAGGTGTATTTACAATTGTCCGTCCAACGTTTGCTGATGATAGAGGATTCTTCCGAGAATCAATCCGAGTTCCACATTTAGAAGAAGAGACAGGAAAACCTTTCAAGATTGTTCAAGCAAATCATGCTCGATCAAGTAAAGGTACACTGAGAGGCATTCATATAGCGCCTTGGAACAAATTGATTTACGCAACTCGAGGCAAGATTCAGGCCGTTATTGTCGACTTAAAAGAAGGATCTCCAACCTTTGGAAAATACGAATCTTTTATCCTTGGCGATGAAACAAAGCAAAGTGTATTTGTACCTGCAGGTTGTGGCAATTCATATCTTGTATTGTGTGATGAGGCTGACTATACGTACCTTACCGACCAAGAATGGGCACCAGGTCTAGAATCTAACCTAGCTTGGAATGATCCTACATTGAATGTGAAATGGGAAGTAGAAGGAGAGCCTACACTATCTGAAAAAGATACAAAAAATCCAACCTTAAAGGAACTGTATCCTGATAAATTCTAGTTTACAATAATATTTACATATATATTGACAAATGATGAGGGATTTTTTACAATAGAATTATGTTTAAGCCACAATTTACCCTCAATTTCAGAATTCTTAACATTTTAGGAAATATTGAACGGCTTTATGGAAAAATTCAAGGCGAAAAGCTGATTCCTTCATTATCTCTGCGCCTATCTCAAGAAAACCAAATACTTGCTACGCATTATTCCACTAGTATTGAAGGAAATCCTTTGTCTCCGCAAGATGTCACTAATGTTATCCTCGGTGACCAAATTCCTACGACAAAATCCGAAAAAGAAGTTTCAAACTATTTTAATATTTTAACTTTATTACCTTCTTATGTCAGAGACAGAAAACCTATCACGGTAGAGCGAATTGAAATGTTACAAGGCATGTTGCTTGATGGGATTGATGAAAAAAAAGATATTGGTCATATCCGAGATGGGGGAGTTTTCGTTGGCCATCAGACAAAGCAAGAAATTGTAATCAAACATAATCCACCCTTTCATACAGCAAAAGAAATCAAAGTTGCTTTGGAGGAATTATTTACCTGGTTAAAAGACGAGGGAGAACTTCCTCCACTCATCAAAGCCGGAATTATGCATCACCAATTTGCGTACATTCATCCTTTTTTTGATGGCAATGGAAGGCTTGCTCGAATTCTTACGACATATTATTTATTGCAGGAACATTATGAAGTCTCTAAATACTTTATCCTTGATGATTATTATGACGTCGACAGAACATTGTATTCAGACTGTCTGCACAGTGCAGATAAAGGTGATAAAACGCAATGGCTCGAATATTTCCTAGAAGGAATTGCAAGTTCACTGCAAGGAGCTATTGCCCGCATCGACGACTTAAAACGTACAAACTTGGACACTATAGAAGGCGAAAAGCGAGTTCTGGTAACGCCAAGAGAAGAAGAAGTGCTTCAAATTGTTATTGATAAAAAGGCTATTAAGACAGCAGATATTGAAAAAGCTTTTGAAGTAACACGACAACAAGCTCATTCGTTGCTTTCCTCCTTGGTTACAAAAGGATTATTGGAGAAATTTGGGAAAACAAAACAAAGTTATTATAAATTAGCAGGTAAAAAATAGAGACTATTTCTCTTCTTTTACTCCGTTTTTGCCTTTCATTCGTTCACGTAGTTTTTCTTCTCTATCTGCCTTAATCTTGTCACGTTTCTTTTTCTCAGCATCCAATCCTGCAGCAACAATTTTTTGGCATTCTGGATCCGGGCAAACATTAAGAGATCTTGTAACCTTCATTGTCGTATTTCCAAAAGTAGGGATTTCTTCATCCCAGCTCTTAAAAAGTATTCTCTCTTTACCGCATCGAGTGCACGGATTAATAATTCGATTTGGAGTATTCATATATTATTCTACAAAAGTAAGCGCTGTCCCTTTCTTGCCAGCACGACCTGTACGGCCTATTCTATGGATGTAATCATCATAGGATTCAGGCGCATCATAATTAATAACGTGAGTAACATTTTCTATATCTAAACCTCTTGACGCTACATCCGTTGCAAGCAGGATACGAACCTGATCTTGCTTGAATTGGTCAAGGGCTCGCTGTCTTTGGCCTTGTGTCTTATTTCCATGAATTGTTGCTGTTTTGAATCCTCGTTCTTGCAAAGATTTCATGAGTTTTTCGATACCCCATTTTGTTCTCCCGAAAATAAGGACTTTATCGAATCCTTCTGTTACGAGTAAATCATGAAGCATATCTATCTTATTGCCGTTTTTAACACGTACCACATCTTGATCGATGTTCTCTGAAGTTTCTTGCTTTTTAATTGAAATTGTTTTGGGATCGGTTACAAAGTTATTAAGGATACTTTTTACTTTATCAGTAATGGTTGCAGAAAAGAAGAGTGAATGTCTCTTTTCAGGCAATAACGAGATAAAGTAATTGATATCATTGATAAATCCGATATCAACCATCTTATCAACTTCATCGAGGACAATATTCCGGAATAATCCAAGATTAATTTTGTTTCTGTCGATAAGATCTTTCAATCTCCCCGGTGTTCCAATAACAAAATGAGGATTGTGCTTGAGTTTTTTTACCTGTCGATCCATATCAGATCCACCAATACACAAAACAACACCAAGATCCATGCCTTTGATAAATTTATGCAATTCATCTGCAATTTGTTTCGCCAATTCACGAGTTGGAGTAACAATAATAATTCGCTGATTATGATCAAGGTGCGCTTTATTTACTAAAGGAATTAAAAACGCGGCAGTTTTTCCAGTGCCTGTATTCGCAATACCGATAACATCTCTACCTTCAAGAATAAAAGGAATGGATTGTTCTTGAATAGGAGTGGGAGTTTCATATCCATTATCTTGGATATTTCTCTGAAGCTTCTCATCCAGGGCAAAATCAGTAAATTTTGCATCTGAGACTACTGTTTTTTCTTCTTTAGCGAGCGCTGTTTTTATGAAAAGTGTTTCATCAAGCTTTTTAATTTGCTTTTTTCTTCGAGCAGTACTGAACCTCTTTGATGGAGATGAATTTTGTGCATGTTGATTTGAACCGCTATTTCGGCCTTTTCTAAAATTTGTTGAACGATTTTTCTTGAACATAGATTCATTATACCTATTAATAATCCTATAGTCAAACTTGACTTTTTCTTTATACAAAGCACAAACATATTTTTTAAGAGTATAATAAGTATATGTCAGGAAATAAGTTCCCTAAAATTGGCATTGCTTTAGGCAGCGGAGGTGCAAAAGGAATTGCACATATTGGCGTATTGAAAGTACTCAATAAACATACTATACCGATTGATTACATTGCAGGCACAAGCATTGGCGCGATAATCGGTTCTCTATATGCTTCACATGGTGATGTCAAAAAACTTGAAGATACTATTCTCAATTTTAGTAAACGAAGTGGATTTACATTAATTGACTTTACCGTTAAAGGAGGTTTGTTTAAGGGGATTAAGACTGAAAAATTTCTTGCTGAAATACTTGAAGACGCAAAATTCGACACATTAAAAATACCATTCGCGGCGGTAGCTACGGATATAAACACTGCTGAGTCATTAATTTTAAGAGAAGGAAACCTCGTAAAAGCTGTTCGTGCAAGTGCTTCCGTGCCCGCATTTTATCAACCGCTCCTTTATAAAGGAAGAATTCTTGCCGATGGCGGTCTTTCTAATCCTGTACCTGTGGACGTGATAACTTCAATGGGTGCAGATGTTACTATTGCAATAAATCTTGATACATTTTATCTCGAGAAGCTTCTTGAAGAAATGCCTGCACTGTCTAAAGTACCTGTGCATTCGATCAATATTCTTAGACATAATCTTGCAAGACATTCAGTAAAGAATGCTGATGTTATCATATCGCCAAGAGATTTATATAAAACTGGTTTTATCGGTTGGAGCTTCTTTTTCGATAGTGCGAAAACCAAAAAGATAATTGAAGAAGGAGAACGGGTTACAGAAGAAGCAATACCGCAGATAAAAAAGGCAATTAAAGAATGGCAATATCATCAGACTCGACGAGGTAAGTTCTTTTCTTTTTTCAAAAAACTCAAAAGAAGAGGCAAAGCGGTTTCATTTAATGCCTGAATCATTTATAATTAACCCGACTTATGAGAGGATTTCTTAAGACTTCGCCTCCATCGGCTTTCATTATAACCTTGAGTTATCTTGGAATAAATTTAGCGACAATAATGATTGTTGTTTTACTCCTGACCTTTTTCCCAAATATTTCTCCTTTGCTCTTATTCATTCCAACGATTCTCTTTGTTACCTGGTTTGCTGGTTTTACAGCAGGAATCATAACAACACTTATCAGTATTACAAGTATTGTGGTTATAATTTTTCTACCTTTAGCTCGTCCACTCGTTATCCCAGATATAGATTTATTGATTGAATTAACGCTCCTTTTTATTGCTGGGATTATAGGAAGTGCTCTTATAGATAAAGCAAAGAATCAGGAAGTTATCACTGAATACCAAAAGAAAATTCGACAAAACACGCATCTTATTGAAACTCTAGAAAAGAATTATGAAACTGCGCAAAAAGAAATTAAAGCACGTGACCAATTCCTCGCAATTGCATCTCATGAACTAAAAACTCCAGTTACTTCGATGCTTTTACAGGTACAATCAGCAATTCACAATATCCGTAATGTTTCCCTCGCAAATTTCTCAGTTGCCAATCTATTAAAGATGCTAGAGGGAACTGAACAACAAAGCCAGCGTTTATCAAAAATGGTCAATGATCTTTTGAATTTATCATTAATAACAACTGGCAAAATGGATCTTGAACCAGAGGAAATGGATTTGAGTGCCACAGCTAAAGATGTTGCAGAGAATTTCTCCGAGAAGTTACGTAAAGAAAATAATACAATTGAAGTCTTAGCTGAGAAACCGGTAATTGGTCTTTGGGATAAAGTCCGTATTACACAAGCTATAACGAACCTTATCTCAAATGCAATTAAATATGGTGGCAATAAACCAATCATTGTAAAAGTTACTCATTCACACGACAAAGCAAAATTAATCGTACAAGATCATGGAATTGGTATATCAAATGATCAGCAGAAAAGGATATTTGAAAGATTTGAACGAGCTGTTTCGTCGAAGGATTATCAAGGTTTGGGTGTAGGTTTGTATATCACAAATCAAATTGCTCAAGCACACAACGGTCGAATCACTGTAGAAAGTAAACTGAATAATGGTGCAAGCTTTATTCTTGAACTTCCTTTAAAGCAAAAATAGTTTTTGTATTTTTTTCATTTCTGTATTACAATAGAGCCTCTATGAATATCGTACCTGTACTTATGTTTTCCGCGCTTGTTTCAATGCAAGTAGGAGTTCTGCCAACACCTCACGAGCAACAATCGAAGCCTGTGCTTTTGACAACACTTCAGCAAGTTATGCATGAGGATCAGATTGACGTTGAACCAGTTGATATTGTTCAGCCTCCTGAGTCCTATTATCTTCCTGCAACAAAATTTGTATCGCAATCATATAACAACTGCGGTCCAGCGGCAATGTCGATGGTTTTTGCTTCATATAATCTCGATATCTCCCAAGAAGAATTAGCGAGTAAAATGCGCCCATACAATTTTCCTTATGGTGGAGATGATGATAAATCAGTCTTCCCGACAGAATTCGTCACAACAGCAAAATCATATGGCTTTGAATCAATCTATCGACCAAATGGTGATATTGAAACATTGAAGAAATTGATTGCAAATGATATTCCGGTCGTGGTTCGTACATGGTTAAATCCAGGAGAGGATGTCGGCCATTATCGAATTATTAAAGGATATGATGATGCAGCACAAACTTTTACTCAAGATGATTCGTATCAAGGTCAGGGTTTAACATATTCATACCAGCAGGTCGAAGAAATGTGGAAGCCATTTAACTATAGTTATATCCTTGTCTATCCAAAAGAAAAAGAAGCAACAGTCAGTGCAATTCTTGGAGAAAATATGGATGAGAAAGTAGCGTATCAAAATGCTCTCAAACGTGCAAACGAAGATTTAGAAAAAGATTCAAATGACTTTTACGCCGAATTTAATAAATCTACTGCGTACTATCACCTAGGTGATTCGAAAAATTCTGTAGAGTCTTACGACAAAATTAAAGATCAATTGCCTGATAGAATCCTTTGGTATGTATATGAGCCACTATATGCGTACATGCAAGAAGGAAAATACGATAGAATTTTGACAATTGCTGAAGGCATTTTAAATAATGGTAATAAAGCATATTCCGAACTCTATCAATTGCGGGGAGAGATCTATTTGAATGAAGGAAATAAAGAGGCTGCACGAAGTGAATTTGAGCAGGCAGTCTACTATAATTCTAACTTTGAACCTGCAAAAAAGGCATTAGAAACACTGTAGTCGCATGAAACGCATCTTTTCAATCGTTGTCCTCCTTTTTATTGTGGTAAGTATATTTCTTTTTCTTGCCCACATCCCCACATTCTTCGCCAAACAAGAACAACCTCAACCTAAAGCATATTGGTTTGTACTGCATCGCCAATCACAAAGAGAAGTATTGTATTTAGGAGTACCTGGAAATAAAGAGCAAAGTGAAATGAAGAAAACGTTTGTGGTAAAAACGGGAAGGCCAGGTGAACGCCCGACACCACTGCCACAATTGCTTAACAGAGAATATTGGATTATCACAAAAAAGCAGCCTGAGCCAAACAATCCAGAAACAGCACCGTATTTTATAACACTTGATGTACCCGCTCCTAGCGTTCCTCCCTATGGACCATCACCATATCTTGAGTGTAATGGCCAATGCGATTGGGTACGACCAGGTGATTTCGGATTACATGGAGTTGCAGGAGTACCTGAAAGACTAACAGATCAAGATCCTGGTAGCTCTGGATGTATACGCCACAGTGATGAAGATATTACATATCTCTACAACCTCCTTGAACCATCAAAAGGCGAAATCCGGTATTATATCGAGGATAACTAACATGCATACAGTCGTAAACATTTATAAACCTCTTGGAGCTACACCTCTTGAAACGATTAAGCTCCTTAAAAAGCAAAACAATAAGTATAAAAATCTTCCTATAACCTATGCAGGCAGATTAGATCCGCTTGCTCATGGAGTGTTACTTCTTGTTGTAGATGAAGCAATTGCGGATAAAAATACATATATTGGTTTGTCAAAGGTGTATGAATTTGAAGTGCTTCTTGGCGTATCTACTGACACCTATGACATGCTTGGTCTTGTGAAGCTAAAGCAAATTCACTTAGATATTAAATACGTAAACATTATTGTAAACTCTTTTGTAATGGAAGCTCTGAATAAAACGAAACAACAATATCCGCCTTTTTCATCAAAAACCGTCAATGGAAAGCCCTTATTTCAATGGGCGAAGGAAGGAAGGTTATCAGAAATACAAATCCCGGAGCGAAGCATTGCAATAACTGACTTCCAAATAGTAAAAAATACAACGATAACCAAGGAGGACTTAGAGAAGAGAGTTCTGAAGCAAATTAGCTTAGTAAATGGAGACTTCAGGCAAGAAGATATACGCAAATCGTGGACGAAATTTTTAAGACAGACAGACAAGGAGAGTTTCCAAGTAATAAAATTTCGAATTGCATGCTCAAGTGGAACGTATATTCGAGGTTTAGCACATGAATTAGGTGAACAATTGGGAACTGGTGCTATTGCTTTGGATATTCTAAGAACGCAGGTAGGGGAGTATAAACTTTCAGAAGCTTTGAAATTAAACGATTAAGCGGTTATATTTCTATCAAATTCTTCAACGATTCTCATAATATCTTCTGTAGAATTCGCATAAATATCTGCACCATGCTGTGTATATTCAGGAAGCAGGTTTGTTGTTAATCCAATTGTATAAACTCCTGCTGCTTTTGCAGCTTGAATACCTGAGTTTGAATCCTCAAGAACAATTGTCGTTTCAGATGCAGCTTGTAGTTTATCAATCGCTTCAATATAACTTCCCGGATGAGGTTTTGGCTTAAGCTCTGAATTATCGTTTATAGAAATTACTGCTTCAATTTTGTCTCCAAATGAAAGTCCTTTCAATACAATATCCATCCATGCCTTTGGAGAAGATGAAACAACACCCATTTTATAATTCTTCTTAAGAAGATATTCGCCGAGCTCTTCTACACCGTGTGTATAAAGTGATTCTTTGTAGACTCTTTGGGCTATCTCATCGAACTTTTTTAAAAATACATCTTGTGAGACTTGAGATCCGTGTTTAACTGCTTCAGCATGGATACTAAGGGGTGTTTGACCGACGGGGACACGAAATACCTTTGCGACGTCTTCACCAACCAAATTTGGCCAGACTTCTTCAAGATATTGATGCCATAGATGTTCACTTGCAACAAGTACACCATCCATATCGAAAATAAAGGCTTTGTTCATGTATTAAAATTATAGCAAAGACTGAAGCATTTGTAGATGGATATTTTCATAAAAAAAAGAGCATCACTTTCGTTACTCAAAATGATAAGTTCAGGTACGACAAGCAATGCTCTTAGGGTAAATATTCAATCATTCAGGCATGAAAAACTGAATATAAATATATATTAGCATATGTTTTCACACCCATGTCAAGAAAATATACAAGGCTGAAAACTTTGTTTGGATTGCTAAATCAATCAAAATCATGATTGTATAAATTGTGAAAATTATTACAATTCGAGGCTATTGTGCAGATTTTGGAGAAAATAAGTTCTTCATTTTAGTAAATCCTTGCATAACAAGTTTTACTAAAGCTCCACCTACGATATCGAGCTCATCAACTCTTTCCTTCTTTTCTTCAGTGGATTGTTGAGGTTGCATCTGCTGATTCGTTTCGTTTTCCATACTTTAAGCATCACAGACTAGCGATAGTATGTCAATAGTATGATTCATCTACTATAATAATGGTATGAGATGGAGAAAATACGCAATCGTAATTGGCCTAAGTATTCTTCTTTTGTTGACCTCAGCTTATGCGTTGTTTGAGATAAGTAAATCTCGTACGTTTCAATTCTTTGGAGGAATTACCTCACGAGTGGAGACAGACAAGAAAGTCGTTGCCCTCACATTTGATGATGCACCAACCGATTACAGTAATGAAGTCCTTAAGATAGTAAAACAGCAAGATGTAAAAGCTACTTTTTACATGATTGGGTCCGAAACAGAGAAGCATCCAAAAGAAGCAAAAGCTATTGCAGATGCAGGGATGGAACTTGGAAATCATTCATTTTCTCATGATCGATTCTACTTAAAGTCGCAAGGATTTATTGATGAAGAGATACAAAAAACAAATAGACTCATTAGAGAAACCGGGTATCAAGGCGAAATAACCTTTCGTCCACCAAATGGGAAAAAGTTGTTTGGACTTCCTTATTATCTTACTAAGCATAATATCAAAACTGTCACTTGGGATGTTGAACCCGATACATATATTGATCAAAATTTATCATCTGAGCAAAAAACAAAATTTATTGTAGACTATACTGTCGAAAATACGAGGCCAGGATCTATAATTTTACTTCATACCTTTTGCGCATCTTGTGTAAACGATAGAGAAGCTATTCGGCCAATCATTATTGCATTAAAAAAGAAAGGATATACCTTCGTGACTGTTTCTGAATTGTTGAAATATTCTTCACAATAGCCCTTTTACATGTTTCTCATCAGGGTATGGTATGATACATATTCGCTATGACGCAACTTGCAATTGAAATTATCGCTTCAGAAAAGAAAGAGGCAGCAAAAAGAAAAAAGTTACTTGAAGCAATTAATAAGAGACGGGCAGTCCTAGAGCAGCTCGTTATTAAGACTGAAACTCTGCGCATAAGTCTTGAAATGGCAAAGCAAGAGTATATGGTTAAAGTGGGCAGTCTATTCCTCAAAGATAATCATTTAGATTTGGAAATCATCCGATACAAGAATATCCTTAAGCTCATGGAAGAAGGGATGACATTTGATCAAGCAGCTGAAGAACTAGCACAAACATTTTATGCACAGCAAGTAGAGTTTGAGCGCGAACAGAAAAGAATTAATGAAGATGAACAAATTATGCAGAAACGCGAAGAACACGAAAATGATGATAATAAATTCGATCTCAAAAAGTTATGGAAAAAATTGATTGCACGATTCCATCCTGACCTTGTGCAGGATCCAGACGAGAAAAAGAAACGCGATGCTATCATGAAACAAATTAATCGTGCCTATCAAGAAGGGGATTATGATCAATTGGAAAAGATTGATAAAGAAAACGCAGTATATGAGGAAAGCTCCATTGATAATCTTGAAGAAATACTACTGACGATAATGAATGATA
Organism: uncultured Gammaproteobacteria bacterium; assembly: GCA_965230895.1. Classification (GTDB taxonomy): domain Bacteria; phylum Patescibacteriota; class Microgenomatia; order Levybacterales; family UBA12049; genus JACDET01. The sequence goes on along the minus strand of OZ246394.1, from coordinate 378,511 downwards.
TAGAAATGCAAAAGCAGGAATTTAAGGCGTTAAAAAACTCTGAATGGTATGGATGGATGGAAAAAATTGAACGAGCAAAAAGAAAGAACGATAATATATTTGCAGCCACAGAACGAGAACTTCTTGATGATATCGTTGCAAAGTATGATGTCCTCAATGCACTGAAAGATCAAATCCGGAATAAAGACGCAAAAGCTACAGTGTAAGGTCAAGGCATTGCAATCTCCTCCCATTTTTTATAATCTTAAACGTGATGCGAAAAAAGAAATTCTTTAAATCAATGGGTGGAGTTATTGCTTTAGGTGGTGGAATTTACTTATTTTATCTTTTCCTCAACACATTAAATGATGGCGCAAACTTTCTTTACTTTGGACTCTCAGTAGTACTTGTCGCAGCTGCAACGTATGCTTTTTTTCAAGCTGATAAAACAAAAAAAACTACCGAAGAAATAGTCATCGACCCAAATCTGCAACTAGATGGACCAAGTATCCTTGAGCGAAACAATCAGATATCAGCTGAATACGGAAAAACCATGAAAGCTCGTGAAGAATTAAAAATGCTTGAATTGGCAAATACTCCCAATAAGGATTAGTTAATTGTGCCTTTCATTTCTTGAAGTAATTGATTAAACGCTTTAATACTCTCTGCTTTTGATTCCGGGATAAGTTCTGAAGCTAAAAGTTCGGCTCGCTCCAGGCCCTCTTCAAGCTTCTTTTTACCACCAGAAGCAAGAAGAACAAAGCTTACACGTGCGTCTCGTTCGTTAACTTCTTTTGCTACCAACCCTATCTTTTCCATTGGAAGAAGAAGTCGAGTAATACCAGAAGCTGTCAAACCAACTTTATTTGCTAGATCAATACGCTTGAGCTTTTGATCTGGAGCAATACTTAATTGATAAAGAATCATGAATTCTGTATAACTGATACCACCGAGACTACTATCAAATTTTCGAGTCAGCAAAGTCTGTACTTTTGCCATCGACAAAAGAAACGCTAGGGATGTACTTAAATCTTTCATATATTTGCAGTATACTTGACTCATCAAGTATTTGTCAAGGAGTTTTATTTATGCGGTTCTCGACCTGTAACACCCATGAGACGTTCAAAATAAAGAGCATCTGATGGAACTTCAATTGCTGTTCCAATAACTCCGATGTTTCTAAGATAGTCTTCATTCTTCATGACATACTTATACATACCTTGAGCTAAATCTTCAGGTAAAGTGTCATCAAAGCCTAAAAATCGAGCAAAGTCGACTGTCCTTAATGTACGAAATAGCGAGATGTGATACAAATATTCTTCTGCAGGAAAGTCACCATAAGATAAATGAACATTCATTTTTAGATCTGCATTTTTTGCGGCATTTGAAGCTTTATCGACAATTGCATTCCAACTTTCCATAGGATTTGCTCCCAACAGATCTCCATCATATTTTGTCCCAACTTCTTCTTTTGTTTTCCCGGCCAAAACATCTGGAACCCAGGCGTCATCATAAGCATGATAATTAATCAAACTCCGTACAGTCCATTTGTCTGTTCCATCAAAGACCATTTCTTTCGGAGCCTTAAGATCCCATTGATCATCTCGTATTTGTGAAACGATAGCAGTAAGCGCTTTTTCTGAAGCTAAAAAGAGTTCGGGTTGGTTCATACTTATTTACTTTGGAGCACTGAAAGGATATTGCCAGCAGGATCTTTAAACCAAGCAATATCCGGACCCATATTTGCTGTTAGTCCACGAAGAATGCCTTTCTCATCGGTTGCTATATCTCCGGAATAGTGTTCGAACGTAACACCTTTTTGCGTAAGCTCATCGACTGCTTCATCAATATCATCGACAGGAAAATTAAGAATAGTGAATGTTGCTGGTTCATGATTATCTTTGGGATAAATCATAACAGTATTTCCACCAGCTAAATGCAAAGAAAGAATCCCCATTGCTTCTTCTGTTACTTCAATTCCGAGAACTCCAGAATAAAATTCTTTTGCTTTTTCAGTATTGCTTACTGAAAATCCGGAGAATGCTTTGGTATCTTTAAACATAATTTCCACTATACTTGAGATTTGTAAACTTTATGTATTAATTACCCTCAAATACTGAGAGTTCACGCAAGAAGAAATTGTAATCAACTTGATTCACATACCCATCATCATTCAAATCAGTTGCATTTCTCTTGTCTACAGTACATGCTTTTGGAGGTGTGAGGTCACTGAAGCAATCCATAAGTACGTTATAGTCAAGAACACTTACTTTATTATCATTATTGGCATCACCTGCAACGAGAGAAATTGAACTGAGAGCATTTGCCTGTTGTTGTGTTATTTGCTTCACCCCTGGAATAGATTGCCCGAGATAATTTGCAGTCCTTAAGACAAAAGTATATTGTCCTGAAGTGAGATTGGTAACAGGAATATATCCCTGATAGGTGCCAAGCTGATCATTATACGTAAGCATTGCTGATGCTGAGGCAACTTGCTGGTTGTCCAGGTTTCGGACAACCACAGTAAAGACTCTCTGTTTTCTGAAAGGATCAAGGTTTCCTGAAGCAGTTGCGCTCAATTTCTCTCCACCTCTTCCAATACCATGGAGTCCAATTGAAAGCGCAAGATTGGTTGCACTTGGGTTAATTGTCGGAGTCGGCTGTAGTGTAGGTCGAACTACTGGAATTCTCGTCGGAGTTGGTGACGGTGGCAACGTTGGAGCAATTGTTGCTGTCGGTTTTTTCGTAGGCACTGGTGTACTGGTCAATGTCGGATATGCAGACCTTGTCGGAGTAGGAGTTACTTTTTTCGTTGGAGTCGGTGTTGCTGTTTTTGTAGATGTAGGCGTTGGTGCTTTTGTCGCTGTTGGTTTTGGTGTTGCAGGGGTTGTCGGTGTCGGAACAACTTGATTTGTTACCTTCATCATTTTAGCAACGGAAGGAACGCCATCATTGGTAACAATAAATAGCATGAAATATCCGTCTGGAAGTACTGCAATATCACTTGGAATTTGTGCTTGCAAGCCGCCTGCTGTTTTTGTAAACGATAATGGCACAAACCTCTGACTCATATCATGTGTATGTGTTTGTGCGGCAAGTGAAAGTAAGTTTACTTGACCGATTGAAGAAGCTTCTGGAGTAGTGATCGTAATTGTAGATCCACGATTTATGGATGATGGTGCTTGAGAAATAGTCGGACGATTTCCCTTGAAAAGATAGGGTGGAGAATAGATCTCAGCATCATAATTTTCGCCATTTCCATTTCTTCCACCTGATGCAACAACCCGACCATCTGGAAGAAGTATTGCTGTTGAGTGGTACATACGCTTCACACTTAAAGGAGCTACAGTTGTCCATTGTTCTGTTGCAGGATCCCATATTTCATTTGCGAGAGGACCACTTGTTCCACTTGTATCGGAATTCGAACCGCCTCCAACTGCAAGGACTTTCCCATCCGGAAGATTAACCAAATTATGGAAATATCTGCCATATTGCATTGGTGCTACTGTTTTCCAGGTGAAATTGCCACTATTAATATCAATGATTGCTGCTTTTTTATCAGCTCCAGACCCTGCTCTTCCACCAGTCATCAAAATTTTCCCTGGTCGATATTGTGCAGTTGCACCTCCGGTATTAAGAGCTTTACCTTTATACGTCCATGTCTTTGCATCAGCATCCATTATGTACATATCAGCATTACCATAGGAAATAGTAAATAGTTTATTCGTTTCAAAAGGGAATGTTGCTGAGTATGCTGCAAGAGTATTGGTTTGAATAGTATTTACCAGTGATAACGAACCTGTTTTATAGTCATATATTTCCGGATTCACAGCCATTTTGCTCGTAGTAATATCTCCAGTTAATATGATTGTTTTTCCGTTTGGTAAAACGTTCACTGTCGGATACCAGCGTCCATCTCGCATCATTGGACCTGCAGACCAGGTTTTTGTTGCGGGATCATAAATATTAATATTCTTTGTTCCAACACTATTATTTATATGTCCTCCGGCCACAATGAGTCTTCCGTCTGGAAGGAAAGCCTGACCCGCACAAAAGATATTATTTGAAATCCCAACTTTAGTAAATTGGTTTGTTTGATAATTCCATAATTGTGTTCCGTCAACAGCATTGGAAGGGTTCCAACTCCATAACATCAATTCTCCTGTATAAAGGAGCGATGCATGCACGGTAGGAAAATTCCAGCCACTTACTTTTTGCCATTGTCCAATTGTCGCGTTTGAGTCAGCAGCAGTGACGAACGATTGCTCTTCAGAGAGTGTCGTATTTCCTGCAGCATCGGTACTTTTGACCTGATAGACATATTCTGTACTTGGTTGTAAATTCGATAAGGCAACTGAATGATCATCAGTCAAAACAGTATTCACGGATGTATATTTATCTGTACCACCAACTTGCTTATAGATTACTTGTGAAGAAGTTTTATCATTGGTATCCCAGGCAATTGTCGCAAAATTATCTTGAACAAGATCTTCTTTGACTGCGGTCACAGCAGCTGCTGTTTTATCATTGGGATCATTTGAAACTGTTACAGTGATTGGAGCAGAAGATCGTTCAGCATCAGGTTTTTCTTCATTAATTTCTTTTACAACGATTGTATGTGTTCCATCCTTTATGGTTGTTGAATCCCACTGAATCATATAAGGAGCCGTGTCATCAGAGCCGACTGAAACTCCATCGACAACGAATTTCACTCCATGATGACCAATTGGAACATTTACATTTGCAGCAAGCGTCACTGTGGATTTAATTGTCCCGTTTTGTATCGGAGATGTAAGAGCAAACGATTCATCTTGAGAAGCTCTACTTCGGACATCGTTCTGTTGTTGGAGCAGAATAATATTAAATGGAATAACGAGTAAAAAGAGGGCGAGGACACCATAAGAAATCATCTTCTTTTGAGGTTGCGTTAACTGATTTAGGTGCATATTCTTATGGTATAGGGAAGCTAGTGAAGAGTCAATGATTTATATGAAATTGTCTTCTTTGATAAACAACACTTACTTACAGTAATCACTTGCTTTCCCGACTAAAGCATCACCTCCAGGGAAACTTTTAATTGTAGCGACCTGATCAGTTGGGAAAAGATCTAGCCAACAAACTGCATAATATGCTTGATCCTTTTCATCTGCATGGAACTGTGCAAAAGCCGCATCAGAAGCCATTACATTTTGTTTGCGTAAGTCGTACACTCCGAAATCAAATGTCACATTTTGTGTATTTTTAAAACCAATTGCCGTCGCTATCGGATCACCTTTTTTTACTGCAGACGGTGATGCAAATTTAGTGGTTTGTGAATTATTCTCAACTGGTTGAGGGAGGGTATCAACTACTTTTTGTATCTCCGGTGCCAAAGTTAACAAATGATCAAATCTATAGGCGATACCGCAAGAATTTACAAAGAACAAAAGATATTGAACTTCACCTTGTTCAATATATCTACTTCCAGCAATCAGTCGAGCATCCATTGGAGCACGGACAACAATCTCTTCATTTAATCTATTAGCAAAGACAAAACCTCCATGTGGTTTGTAATCACCACCACGAACTTGGCCAGGATATAGAATTGCCGAGACTAAGCTCAAATCGACTAATTGCTCAAAAACGATTGGCTCCTGACAAGCCGGCGGCGTTGTTGAAGCTTTCCATTGGTTTCCATCAAATTCCCAATCGACCTCAATAGGCTTTGTCGGCGCAACGGAAAGCATCGCTTGGTCTTGAATTGTATCAGTGACTGGAGGTCTTGGGTGCACAGTAAAATAATAAATTCCGATAAGGAAAAGGACTCCTAAGATAAGCAAACCAATAACAATTGGTTTATTTGAGACATGGTGTGGAGGCTCAGCTTGTTGATCAGCTTCTAAATCAGGCGGCTGAATACGTTCTTCGATCCTATGTTGTTGCTGACTTTCTTCCATACTTCTACATTAGCATGATCGCAATAGGTATGACAAATATCGAAAATGTTGAGCTCAACTTCTGCTATAATGAATGTAATGAAAGCGTTTTATCAAATTCTAGGGAATACATTGGTAGTCAATGTTGCCAATGGTTATGTCTGGTTTGCACTGACTTTTTGGGCATATCTTGAAACAAAGTCCGTCCTCGCAACGTCAATTATTGGCGGAGTTTACCTTGTTATGACAGCTCTCTCAAGTTTGTGGTTTGGATCACTTGTGGACCATCACAAGAAAAAGATTGCAATGCAAGTTTCAAATGTCTGTACACTTGCTTTATTTATCGTTGCGTTAGCTTTTTATCATTTCACTCCTGAATCTGCATTTCAGTCAGTAGCAAATTGGCAGTATTGGTTTTTTGTCACTGTCATTCTTGCAGGTGCAATAGCCGGGAATATCAGAAACATAGCACTTTCTACAGTAACCACCATCTTGGTTGATGAAGACAAACGAGATAAAGCAAACGGTTTATCAGGAATGGTTTTTGGAGTTTCGTTCTCAATTTGTTCCATCATCAGTGGAATCTTATTGGGATTTGCAGGAATGTTCTGGGTACTTCTCTCAGCAATTGTACTTCTTGCGATAACAATTATTCATTTAGCCTATATCAATATCCCGGAGAAGGCAATTGTGCATACAGAAGAAAAACCGAAAAAGATTGATATCAGTGGAACGATAAAAATTATCGGAACAATCCCTGGTATGTTTGCACTCATTTTCTTCTCTACATTTAATAATTTCCTCGGTGGTGTCTTCATGTCGTTGATGGATGCGTATGGTTTATCCCTTGTGAACGTCCAGCAATGGGGACTTGTCTTGGCTGTTACAAGTCTAGGATTTATGGTCGGTGGTGCATTAATTGCGAAAAGAGGTCTTGGCAAGAATCCTCTTACAACAGTTTTCCGCGTAAATATCATCATGTGGATCATCTGTATTTTCTTTACAATCCAGCCTTCAATTTGGCTTTTTGCAGGAGGAATCCTTCTGTATATGATCCTCATACCATTTGTCGAAGCAGCTGAACAAACAATTATCCAAAAAGTTGTACCATATGAAAGACAGGGGAGAGTGTTTGGATTTGCACAAAGTGTAGAGCAAGCAGCAAGTCCATTGACTGCTTTTATGATTGGACCTGTTGCACAATTTATCTTTATCCCATACATGACGACTGGCGCGGGTGTTGATCTGATTGGAGATTGGTTTGGGGTTGGTCAGGGAAGAGGAATTGCTTTGGTCTTCATTTTGACTGGATTCATTGGGCTTATAATGACACTTGTATGTATGAGACTCCCAGCATATAAATTACTCGCTGCCAGATACCTCGAACCTGAAAAGAAAAAGAAAAGTTAAATATCTCTCTCTTCCTTTATATTCCCATCTTTATCCCTTAATATAATATGTAAACTATCTCTTAGTTTAATATGATCTTCTAAATTAATTGTATAGAGATTTGATACCCGACGGTTCGTAATGTACGCAAACAATATCCCGAGTGACGCCGTTACAATAGAAGCCAATATTTGGATAAGTTCATTAGAAAGCAAATTAATCCTAAGCATAGAAGAAATAACAGGAGATAATTGTAATGCGAGATATAAAGTAAATGCTTCTATAAATGGATAGATAGCAACAAATGCAGTGATAGCTGTTAGGATCAACATAATCCATTGCAATCTATAGTTCGACTGTTCTAATTTTTGACTTTGATTATCAGACTTTACCAGATTTTCATTTAGCTTTCTGAGTTGATCATTCAGTTCATCTAAAATCAAAATAGTTTCTACTTGAGTTATTTTATTAATTTCATTTACAGATAGTTTCCCAAAGTGTATTCTTCTTATTTTATCTTCACGTTCTTTTTTCATTAGCTATTGCTTCAAAGGGTTTTCTTGCTCATCAATGAATCGTACATGTACTTCATTTTCAGCCTTCCATGCCGGAGTTACCGTAAGAGTCATTTTCATTTTTCCGAAGTAGTGAATTCTCGTATTTGGCGGAATGACAATCAAATCTGTAGCTTTTACTTCAACTTGTTCATCATCCAAAATAAACACTCCATTCCCTTCAATGATGTAATAAATAAAGTGGCTCGTAGTATCTTTGAATTCCTGCATGTGTCCTCCATCGACTTCTACATAAACGACATTTGCGGATGGGACATCTTCTCTATAAACAGTTAAATCAATTCCGTGTTTCTTGAATTTATTAGCTTTATCTGCGGAGAATTTGTATTTCATACAATTACGTATTTCCTAATGACTCACATTCTTAGGCATCTTAATGACGAACCAAGCGATGAAGACTGATACAAGCATCATTGCTGACGCCCATAAAAATACTTGCTGATAACCGTAAAGATTTGAAAGACCTTGTGACCAACCCATTGCTTTCGCACTTTCAGTCGCAGTATTTGCAACAACAGTAAGCACAGCCAATCCTAACGCACCACCAACTTGTTGCGAGGTATTCAGTAACCCTGATGCAAGACCAGCCTCATGATGAGGGATACCAGCTGTTGCCGCGATTGTGACAGAAATGAATGAAAGTCCAAATCCAACTGCCATAATAATGTATGCGGGCAATAGATGTAGAAGATACGAAGAATTTTCATTAAGGAAACTAAACATAAAGACACCAATTGTTACAAGAATTGTTCCAGTGACAAGCAATGATTTGACATCAAACTTGTTGAGAAGCTTTGGAGCGTTGAACGAAATAATACCGATAATGATTGGCACTGGGAGAAAGCTCAAACCAGTTTGGACTGGGGAGTAGTGCAAAATGTTTTGAATATAAAGCGTGAGAAAGAATCCTTGTCCCAACGCACCAGCAACAACAGGTAACATAATTAAATTACCACCACTTAGATTTCTATTTTTAAAAATCTTAAGCGGAACCAATGGATGCTTCGCTTTTGTTTCATTAAATAGAAAGAGTGCTAGCAGGACTAACCCTGCAAGCATTGCGGTAATTGTTTCTGGAGCTGTCCAGCCAATTTCAGGTGCAAGAGTTAGTGCATAGACTACTGCTATAAGTCCACTTGTTACGAGAAATGCACCTGGTATATCAAGGTTTTTATTACTTTCATCATGCGGTTGTGCAGGAATGTATTTTAAGATGCCCCAGATTGCAATCAAACCTACGGGGACGTTGACGAAGAAACACCATTGCCATCCAAGAAATTGGGTGAGAACACCACCGAGGAAAACCCCAGCAGCCGCACCACCAGATGCCACGAGTCCCCAAATACTTAGCGCTCGGTTTCTTTCTGGGCCTTCCTCAAAAGTTGTTAAAAGAATTGATAAGGCAGTTGGCGCCATAAATGCTGCTGCCAATCCTTGTAATGCACGCAAAATAATAAGCATTAAGCTCGTGTGTGATAAACCAATTAATAGAGAAAATAATGTAAATCCACCAATTCCCCAGAGAAGAACTTTTCGTCGACCGAATAAATCAGCAGCTCTTCCTCCCAACATGAGAAAACCACCAAACGTTAAAATGTAAGCTGTCAAAACCCATTGAAGCGATGCTGCATCAAAATGAAGATCGTTTTTAATTGCAGGAAGTGCGACGTTCACAATCGCGCTATCGAGCACAACAAGAAACATTGTCAAAGACAACAAAAGCAAAACCATATTCTTCCTGATTGATTCGAAATGTTTGGACATACGCTAGAAGAGAACGAAGAGTAATAAGTTACCTCAGCTATTCAATCTATTATATCAGATTAACTTCTTTGAGAGAAGAGAGAGCCAAATGAAACTCCACGCTACGGCAAAATAAAATCCAAGCGTTACTGGAGTAAGAAGTGGACTCCCTGGTTGAGAACCTGATGCAATACCGGCAAATGCGAGAAAGAAGATAATTCCAGTCGCAAGGGAATAATTCGCCCATGTTTGATCCTTATCTTTATAAAACTTTCGAGCAAAGATAAAACACGCAGCAATTAATCCAATAAACCCGATGCTACCAACGATTAAATGCATAAGTCCACTAGTGGTAACAACATTCATCGTCGGACTATCAGGTGGAAATCCACCCATTGGATCTGCTTTGAAAAGTCCAGCAGCAACTAATCCAAGTCCATATAATCCGAGCATGAGAGGACCCCACGTACCACCTGATTTACCTTTTAGCACTTTGTTGATACCAACTCCTCCAGCAATGACAAACAATCCAGTGAGAATAAAATTACTGATTTGGATCCATCCAAGAGATCCATTACTCATGAGACTAAGGGAATGTTTTGTTATATCAAATTCAGGACGAAGTATCATTTGGAGAACTGCCAGTCCTATATAGAGAGGTCCTGCAAACATACTGAGCGTAAGAAGAGTTTTCTTTGACATACTAGCTTCAAGATGTTTGCGTAAGTTCTGAATTTTTACTGTAGTCAGGAAGTTCTTGAAGTGCCCATGTGTTGCCATCTGGATCACTAAAATAGACAAATTTACCCCACACTTGTTCATCGACATCACTGACATCAACACCCTTTGCTTTGAGTTCATCATGCGCAGCTTGCGCGTTATCAATGACAACTTGTAACCCTTTCATCGATCCAGGAGTCATTTCTGTAAGGCCTTCGCCAATACAAATTGAACACGCTGATCCTTCAGGGGTAAGCTGAACAAATCGAACTTGCTCACTCACTCTATGGTCATGATCAGCGTTAAATCCAAGCTTTTCAACATAAAAAGCTTTTGCTCGATCGACATCTGTGACAGGAACTGGAATGAGTTCTAACTTCATTTTCATAACTTCTAAATTACTAAATCGAAGAGCTTAAGTCAATGAAGAAATGTGTAAGAGAAGGTTATATCAGGTTCTTTCAGTTTTTTGCAAGAATTGCTTGCATATCTTGCGTATCAACTATATGATAAAGGTCATGAGTGAAGTGAAAATTGATGAAAGTTGGAAGAAAGAATTAGCTCCACAATTTGAGCAGGATTACTGGAAAAACCTCACGGCTTTTGTCAAAGAAGAATATAAAACAAATAAAGTCTATCCACCTGGTCCAAATATTTTTAGGGCATTTGATCTCTGCCCTTTCGATCAAGTTAAAGTAGTTATTGTCGGACAAGATCCATATCACGGGTTTAAGCAAGCGAATGGATTATCATTTTCGGTTAATGATGGCATAGCTCTTCCGCCATCACTCAAAAATATTTATCAGGAAATCAAAAATGATTTAGGAATTACTCCATCTCCATCTGGAGATTTGACCCGTTGGGCAAAGCAAGGAGTTCTCATGCTCAATAGCGTTTTAACTGTTCGAGCTGGCAATCCGGCATCACATGCGAAGAAAGGATGGGAAGAATTCACAGACAGTGTCATTCATGCACTCAATGCAGATCGCAAACATGTCGTTTACATGCTATGGGGAAAGTACGCACAAAATAAAGGATTGGTCATAAAGAGAGAAGATAATTTAGTGCTCACATCAGGACATCCTTCACCGTACTCTGTCACAATGTTTTATAACAATCACCACTTCAGCCAATGTAATGAATATTTAAAGAAACATGGATTAACTCCAATTAATTGGAGCTAATACTATTGCACGTATTTTTCGATTTTGTTGAGCAGCTCATCCATCTCAAATGGCTTGGCGATGAAGTCCTCAGCTCCAGCATCTCTTGCAGACTTTTCAACTTCGCGGCTTGCAGAGATGAGGATTACTGGAAGTGATTTTGTTGATTGTTGCGATTTAAGTTTTTTACAGATTTCGCGACCGTTCTCACCTGACATCCATATATCTAGGAGTAGGAGATCAGGAAGACGGCCTTTAAGATTACGTACTTCATTGCCATCTTCTGTGGTAATAACATCATACTCAGCAAATTCCAGCATTAGTTTTAATGCATCAACAATTGCTGGATCATCATCGGCAACCATTATTGTCTTTTTTTTCATAGCTTTTTCTTTTGAGGTTTCTGTCTTATCGGCAGACGAAAACAGAACGTTGAACCCTTGCCTTCTGTACTCTCAACCCAGATTCTACCACCTTCACGTTTAATTATCTCACTAGAAATATATAATCCCAAACCCAATCCTGGGAAAGTGTCCTGTTTTGGCCCACTAACTCGAAAGAACTGTTCAAATACTTTTTCCTTTTTATCCGTTGGGATTCCTACACCGAAGTCTTGAACACAAAGTGTTACCGATTTTGGTTCAACCTTTGTGTACACATTAATTTTATCTGATTTTGGAGAATATTTTATTGCATTAGTCATCAGGTTGGTAATAACTTGTCCTATTCTTTCACTATCTCCGTAGAGCTTTTTTGTCTTATCTAATTTCTTGATGATTGTATGTTTATCAGTAGTACGTTGAATCTCTTCAACAACATTATTAATAATAGTATTCAAATCAAAATATTCTTCATGAAACTGCAATCGACCTGATTGGATCTTGGTTACATCAAGTAAATCTTCAATTAAATTGCTTAAACGGTTCACTTGTGCGTCCATTTTGGCCAGATGTTCAACGCCTTTAACGTTGCCTTCATTTTTGAACATACGCTGCAATACTTGTCCATATGCTTTAATACTCGTTACAGGAGTTTTTAGTTCATGTGAGGCAATGCCCAAGAAATCATCTTTCTGACGTTCAAGTATCTTTCGGTCGTGGATATCCACAACTGAACCGATATATCCTTGAAAAATACCTCTATTATCAAATTTTGGTAGTCCTGAATCCATATGCCATCGGTAGACGCCATCATATCTCCGCAAACGATACTCTAAGCTAAATGCTTTCCTACTTTTATATGCTTCCAGAAACGTTTCGCTTGCATGTTTTGAATCATCTGGATGCACAGGTTTCAACCAACCATTTCCTAATGCCGCTTTAGAAGTCTGACCTGTGTACTCAAACCATGGTCTACTAAGATACGTACATTTAGCTTTTACGTTTGTAACCCAAGTCATAATTGGTGTGTTATCTGTCATTTCGCGATAATAGTTCTCTCGCTCTTTTAGATGGTTTTCATATCGCTTTTGTTCTGTTATATCAGTAAAGAGGAGCGCAACTCGCAAACTATCCTTTTTACCTAAGCGGAATGCATAAATATCAAACCAACGACCTTTTTCGTCAGAGCCATCTGTAAAACGGGTTGAATTACCTGTAAGAGCAACACTTCCAAAGTGCTCGAGCCAATTTTTTTCTAAATGGGGGAGAAGTTCCTTTGCTGTTTTTCCAATGGCATTATGTATTCCAATTTGTTTTTCAAATGTAGGATTAAGTTCGACAAAACGATAGTCTACAGGTCTTCTGTTACGATTAAAGATCATCTCAATAATACAGAACCCTTGATCCATTGTGTTAAAGAGACTTCGGTACTTTTCCTCACTTTCTTCAATCTTCTTCTTCACCAAGACCTGGTCTGTAACATCGACTGCATGAACAAAAATACTTTCTACGTTTCCATCAGAGTCCTTTATCGGTTGGTAGACAAAGTTAACGTAAATGCTATCTAACTTTTTTGTTCCTTTTCTATCTAATTTTACTAAGGTCTCATTTCCGATATAGGGGATTCCTGTTTTAAATACATTATCCAGTAGTTCATAAAAGCCTTGTCCTTCTAATTCGGGTAAGGCTTCACGAACTGTTTTACCAATGATATCCCGTTTCTTTCCAATGAGTTCCATGTAAAGAGTATTCTTTAACTCATACACGTGATTTTCTCCTCTGGTCACAGCAATAGATGCGGGAGCTTGCATAAGAACACTCTTTAAACGATCTTTTTCATTTTGCAAATCTTTTTCTACGTTTTGTTTGAGTCTTTCAGCCAGAATACGACCTGTTGTTTCAACGACAATGGCTAGTACTCCCGCAGGTTTTCCACTCTCGTCAATAATGGGACTGTAATTAAGATCGCACCAGAGATCTTCTTTAATGTTATTTCTGTATAAAACTAAATGGCGGTCTTTGTACGAAAGTGTTTTTCCTTGGAGTCCTTTCTTCATAACCAATCGGTTAAGATCTGCAACTTCAGGCCAACCTTCAAGTACTTTTGAACCAAGTAAGGACGGATGCCTTGCACCAGCAAACTCTGAGTATCCATCGTTATAAATCATAATGCCATCTTTACCCCATAACATGACAAGCGGGACAGGAGATTGCAGTACTATATTTACAGAGGTAAGAAGACTTTGCGGCCATTCAGTTATTGGACCGAGTGCGGTTTTTGCCCAGTTAAACTCCCGAATTCTATCAGCCATCTCGCCATCACCAATAATGAAGTGGTGTAAGTTAGTTTGTTTCGTAGATCTTAGCCTAGGCATTTATTATCAGATAATATAACAAATGTACTCTGAAAGGACAATGATTTATGTAATAAAGCGTACACTATTTATTTTTTGAGTCGGAGTTTTTTGCGGAAGATAAACGCAAGTATAAGACCAACTCCAATAACGAGAGGGATTATAATTCCAACATAGTTACTCGTACTTTTCTCTTTATGACTCGTATATGGAACAAGGTTTTTATTTTCTTGTACAGGAACATTCCAGGATAGTGTAAATGGAGCAAACGCATTTGCTACTTTTGGCTTCGCGTTCATTGTAAGCTTATATTGGGCATTGCTTGGAAAAAGATATTGTACAGTGACAAATAAGACATCGGGACCAGATTCATTTTGTAATGTTACTGGAATATTTGATGAAAGTCTGCCAGGCTCTTCAACACTTAATTGGCAATCACAATTACGTAGAGAAAAACCTTGTGGTGTGTCAGCAAATTGAAACTTTAATTTAAGAGGTAGTCCAGCATACGGAGGATCTTTCGGAGTAATCTCGAGTGTACCTTTCACACTCCCATCAGTTGCATTATAAACGGCAAATGTCTGTTGTGGAGTTACAAAAAGAAGCCCAACGAAAACAGCTGTTAATAAAATATATCTTCGCATAGCATTAGTATAGACCATTTTTATTGATACGAATATCCCATCGTTCGAATATCTAAATTACTTGCAGGTGTTGTATTGCTATTAAGGAATTGCATTCGATCATTTAGGTTGTGCCCCGTTGGTCCACCGCTTGCAGGTTGGTAATTGGTAATTCCACGAGTTTGTTGCCATTGCCACCAGATGCGATCAATATTTGCATGCACGAGCCAAAAGATAGGGTCGTTGACAACATTGGTACTCATATCATCTCGAGGAAGCATATCTCCACCAACATATGCATGAATTCTATTGTGCATACTCCATTGACCATTTGGCCCAATCCAGCCTTCGATACCGTTACGAAAGCCACTTGAAGTTTCATTGTATGGTGCGGAGTCATAGTTTGTATATTGCATCAGCGCATTTACATTTGCTTGTGTTGGAGCAGTAGCTTGTCCTTCTGGATCTCGACCGACCATACGAGTAATCTGCCATGATGCAAATGGACCATCGATAACCCTATTCCCAAATGCAGGATTTCCATCACCACCGAAATATGCCGCAGAGAAAACTCGTGGCAATTGTCCTGGTGTCTCTTGCTCAAATGGCCAATACGGAAGCGTTACACTTGGATCAGCTGATTGTAGCGCTAATTCAAATTCACGGGTAATTGATCGATGCCATGGTAAGAATGATGGCCCGCGATGAGCAACATTTCGCAGTGTCGTCGGATCATTTGGCTGTGTTAACGTCATCATAGATTGCATATGACGATTCATAAAATCCTGATAGACACCGTTGGCACGAATTGTATTAAATGCGTTTGTTAATCGAGTCACTTCCTGAGGAGTTAATGAATAAATACTTCGTCGAACACCAGTGTTTGGAGTAGCCGTAGGCGTCGGTGTAGGAGTTGCAGTGGCCCGAATCGTTGGTGCGACAGTTGGTGTTGCAGCAGAGGCAACGGATCTCAGTTCAATCTGATCGATATATACAATTCCTTGGTTTGCACCAGCGGCATCATGAAGGACTATGTCACGCAAAGAAACATTTGTCGCGCCAAGATCACTCAATGGAATATCATATGTTCGCCACGCAGTCGTTGTTGGCTGGCCGCCATAATTTGCAAGCGAAACTGGTTCTCTTAACGGTTGTCCATACACAGTATCTGCATAGACTTCATATTGTTGATTTGCAGTAGATGCTCTGAGCATAAAATGAAGAATACTATTATTTGATGTCAACAAGCCATTTACTGATTGTAAATCAAAACCACCATCTCGATTGATTGTCGCGGCAATTGCATTTGTGCCGCTGCCAACAGGATTTGTAACGATATTATTTGTGGTTGAGTAAGACGCATCCGTCCAACCATTTGCTAAGGCATCCGCAAACACAGTAACTGTTGCACCAGCTTGGGGTGTAGTCGTCGGTGTCGGTGTGACTGTCCTTGTAGGTGTTGGCGTAACACTTACAACTGGAGTGGCTGTTGGAACAACAGTTGGAGATGTAGAAACAGTTATTGATCTGAGTTCAACTTGATCGATAAAAACAGCTTGTTGATTAGATCCAGACGCATCATGGATCGCAATGTCACGCAAAGAAATATTTGCACCACCTAAATCACTTAATGGGATGTCATATGTTCGCCATGCTGTTGTGGTAGGTTGTCCTCCATAATTTGCCAAGGAAACTGGTTCACGAAGTGGTTGGCCATATTGCGAATCGACATACACTTCATAGCGTTGATTTGCTACAGAGGCACGAAGCATGAAATGCAAAACTGTATTAGCATTTGTTTGTATACCACTTATAGATTGTACATTAAATCCTCCATCAGCTTGCAATGTTGAAGAGATTGATCGTGTGCCGACACCAGCTTGCGTTGTGACAATCGAATTTGTTGCACGATACGAAGCATCCGTCCATCCTGTTGCTAAAGCATCATCAAAAATAACGAGTGTTCCAGCAGACGGGGTTGGTGTGACTGCTCGGGTTGGAGTAGCAACAACTGGCGTTGGAGGTGGCGGTTGTGTCGGAGAGATTGTGGGTGTAGGAGTTGAACCAGCTGTATAACATGCCCAGGTGTATGGATTATTTGCAGCCTCCTGTCTGGATACAGACGTTGGATTATTGTATTGCCATCGACATGCTGCATCGAGATTAATTGTCTGTCCGGATTCACATTGCCATGTATTCCCATTTAATGTTGATCCTCCTTGATTAAGGCTCTGGCAATAACCATATAAATTCATTCCACCCAGACGTACAGATGCAGTTTGTGCTTGCGCTTGGTTAGTCTGAGCAATCAATAAAAATGAAAAAGATAAAAGCAAGAATAACTTTTTAAATAAGCTCATAAGAACATACTTATTATACGCCTTTTGCAGATTGTCTGAGCATATCAATTTCTTTTGGAGTTATATCTCGGTATTTTCCTTCTTTCAAATTGCTCAAAGGAATCGGACCAAATGTAATTCGTTGCAACTCAAGAAGATTCGCTCCAACAGTTTCACACATTCTCCTGATTTGGCGGTTGCGACCCTCATGGATTTTCATCTCAACAATAGATCGTCCACCGGATTCGCTCACCACAGTTACTTCTGCAGGATAGGTGATACCATCATCAAGTAAAACCCCTCTTCGTAAAGCACGCAATTGGTATCGATCCAAGGACCCAGCAATTGTTAATTTGTACACTTTGTCGACATGATATCTTGGATGCGTGAGGAGGTTTGTCAACTCACCATCATTGGTGAGGATAATTAATCCGGTGGTATCTTTATCCAAACGCCCAACTGGATAAACTCTTTGACCTGATGGGACAAGAGATGTGACATTCGCTCGACCGAATTCATCGGAAGTTGTTGAGACAATTCCTTTTGGTTTATTTACTAAATAGTACACCAATTTTGGAGCTTCAAGTTTTTTCCCATCGATTCTGATATCATCTTTTTCTGGATCGATTCGAATACCCTGTTCTTTTGCTCGTTCTCCATTTACAGTAACCGTTTTATCTTTGAGCAGTTGTTTGACATCACGTCGTGCACAGATGCCAAGATTTGCCAGATATTTATTAAGACGAATTGTATGCTCTTCCATGTTTGTATTATATCAAGTACTGATGTATTTATTGGGTTTTTATTACTTATTTATTATTTATTGTAAGTATACTCAACAATAGAAGGGAGGTGAGTGTCCATGGAACAAGTTGAAGTTCGAGAAAGAACTGTTCAATCAACAGCCGTAGATCCATCCCAAAAAGCATATCAAAAGAAAAAAGCAATTTTTCGTTTTCATCAGATAATCTGGTATATTTTGGGAGTTATTGAAGTTTTGCTCGCTTTTAGAATACTTTTCAAGTTGCTTGCAGCAAACCCTGCAAGTCCTTTTGTGAATATGATTTATAATTTCAGTGAACCTTTTGCGCAACCCTTTGCAGGTATATTTGGAATCACAGCAGCGCAGGGAAGTGTTATTGAATGGTCAACATTTGTAGCAATGGCTGTATATGCGATTGTTGCTTATGGTATTGTGAAGTTATTACTTATTGGAAAACCAACTGATAGAGTAGAGGTTTCACAAAACGTTGATAACCAATAATTCATATGGCAGACTGGAAAAAAATTGGAAGTCGTGGAAATGTAGAAGATCGCAGATCTTTAAGTCCTGCTGCAATCGGTGGTATAAGCGTAACCGGAATTGTGTTACTTCTCGCAGTTAATTTTCTCAATACTGGTTCTATTGAAGACGCACTAAAACAAACGGGTGGGCAAGTACTCCAACAACAGTTAGAGCAACAACAAAACCCGCAACCAAATACCAACACCCAACAATTCGCTGGACAAGATGATTATGAAGTATTTGCCTCAACAATCCTTGGTTCAAACAATGATGCCTGGAGAACAATTTTTGCGCAACAGGCAAGGGGATATGAAGAACCAAAGCTTGTCCTTTTCCGCCAAGCAACGGAATCAGCATGCGGTGGAGCAACATCTGCAGTTGGTCCACATTATTGTCCGACAGATCAGACAATTTACCTGGATGAGACATTCTTTGATGAGATGACTCGCGAGTTTGGTGCCAAAGGCGGAGATGTCGCGCAAGCATATGTCATTTCTCATGAAGTCGGCCATCATATTCAAAATAGTCTCGGTACACTTGATCAAGCTTCGCAAGATAATGAAACATCGGTAAAGATAGAATTACAAGCAGATTGCTACGCAGGAATTTGGGCTAGTACTATTAAAGATAAAGGAATCCTTGAACCAAATGAGATTGAGGAAGCAATGGACGCAGCATCGTCTATCGGAGACGACCGAATTCAGGAAAAAGCTCAAGGATATATCAATCCTGAATCATTTACTCACGGGAGTTCTGCGGAACGGGTCAAATGGTTTACTACTGGATATGATCAAGGAACAATAGAGGCGTGTAATACATTCCAGTAACTAAGCGTGAAATTTAAGGCCATTTAATGCTTTATCAACCTGTTTGTTCTCTCCATATAAAACAATTCCTACTAACTCCTGTTCTTCATCAGTATATTTTCCAATTTCAATATGATTGCCTTCTTCATCCTTCGTGGAGAAAAGTGGTTTGGTATAAATCCCAATGTGCAATCCTCGTTCTTTGGCACGATTGAAAGCGCGTTTGATCTGTTCTTGATTATCAGCTTTATAGATAAGGATTGGATGCTTAATGAAAGGGAGGTATTGATCGGATTTATTTCTAAGAGGTTTCCCATGAGTTTCAGGAAAGGCAGTTGCAATAGAACTAGAGAGGAAAGAAGCGATGTTAAGTTTTTGCCACATTGGCAAGTCTTCGAGAATGACTAGCGCAATTTTATTGGGATAGGTCATACTCCATTATATCACTGGTTCAACATCCAACTTTTAACGTTTGCCCTACGTTTAAGGAAGTTGATGGGAGATTATTTTCTTTCATTACCTCAGTATATTTTGTCCCAGAACCCAATTTTTCAGCGGATATTGACCACAGAGAGTCATCCTTTTGAACCACATACTCACAAGTCTTTCCTGATGAAGTGTTTTTTGTACTGCTAATTGTC
Organism: uncultured Gammaproteobacteria bacterium; assembly: GCA_965230895.1. Taxonomy (GTDB): domain Bacteria; phylum Patescibacteriota; class Microgenomatia; order Levybacterales; family UBA12049; genus JACDET01. Next base: position 358,599 of record OZ246394.1, on the reverse strand, counting down.
GTTGTCTGCCGTGGCATAACACTCATTACTCGGGAAACAAAGTTTTTGTAATTCTTTACCATAGCTCCGTTTGTTGTTTTGACTGACATGGTATTACCCCAATCTCCTGGCATACAATCGTTTTGCGGACGAACTTTAAAGTAATAATTCATATTAGGGGATAGATCATTGATCGTATAGGACAGGACACCTGTTGAAGGACCTTGCTGAGTAAGCACACCAAATCGTTCATCACCATCTTTATAACCATAAGCAACAAAATAATTCGTAACATTACTCATAAGTGGAGTAAAGTGCAAAGTAGCTTTATTATTTGTTATATCAATTTGGAACAGGTCAGGTGATTGAGCAGGTTTTGTAGCACTACATGATGGAGTTTTTACTTCTGAAGCGTATACTTTTTGCTTGCCGAAGAGTCCAAATATTGAAAAACTTTGCGTAGTACAGGAAATTGTATTTGTTGCTGTATCTATATTACATGAATCAAGTGGAGTCCATGACCCATTATGATAATGGTACAACCAGAATGTTGACTCATCCAGTCCGATGACATCGGCATCAGAGTATTGGTAGGTGATCGTTACAGGAGCATCAAAGTTATCAAGGATGGTTGTCGAATTTATTATTGCTTTGACATCAAAGACAACATTGCCAACTTCATTTGGTACATTTGCCGGTCTTCCAAGGGCTTCTAAAATAGGTGTATCTTCCAACGCTTTCACTTGAATCACGACAGTTGATGCTGAATTGGTAAAATTAGTTGGAGCAACCACACTTATTTGTGAATTATTTTCAGCAAGAGTTGTCGTTCCACCTGTTGCTGTAGGGACAGTATTTGAAGTTGTTTCTAAAGGAGTTGTATTGGATTGGCAACCAGTCGTTGTGAATGTGTTATCAGATGAAGTGGCAGTATTTGTTGATCCATCAACCGATCTGACAATATAGTGGTATGTTGTACAAGCCACGAGTCCGGTAAGATTTACCGTATGAGAAGTTACACGTGGTGAAGTATCTGTTTCAGATGTATTTGTCCCATACGACGTCGTCAAACCATAACTTACTCGAGTCGAAGCATTTTCATTTGTTGTCCAAGAAATTGTTGCACTGGTATTTCCAATGGATGAAGCAGTGATATTACTTAATGTAGGGTTTGAAAAATCTCCGGTGGTAAAGTTCCATGAGGTACTGTTGGATATACCCGCATAGGCATTGCTTGATCCGTCCCGAAATGCAGTATTGGGAATATTTACATAATATCCAGTATTTTCATCAAATGTCATATTTGGATTAATCGTAATTGTAGCAGTACCTCCACCAGTTACTTGGCCACTCGATACATCGATTGTCTCAACTGTAGAATTATCTGAAGACTTTTTTATAAGAATATTTCCGGTATTTTTTGAGATGGTTGCACTAAAGGTTATGACGAGGTTTGCATTGAGCGTGACAGCGGTCGCGTTGTCCGTTGGAGAGAAACTATTTGCGGTCGGAGCAGCCACAGTGGTTATTGAAACATTTTTTGAAGACACATCAAGTGGAGTACTACTACCATATTCCACGACATACCCCGGAAGGGTGGTAGTACTGCATGGCAAATCATTCCATTTGCCCGTACCACCAGTTAAGAACTGTGCACAATCTTCATCGCCTGCGTTATTTGGTTCTCCAGTGCCCCAATTGGCATATCTTCCAGACACAGTAGATCCACCTGATAATCCAGACCAGAATGACGTCCCATTTTCAGGTCCGGTGACCCATTTCCAATCTCCTTCAGATACGGAATCACTCGCTCCCATCCATCCTGCGTTGAGAAGACGGGCTGCGACGAAATCATTTTCTGCTTGCGAAGTAATTGTAGTGAGGTATCCTGTCGCTCCATATTTTGTTCTTGTTTGGGCATTGGTATTCGCATTTACCCAGCTCGCTGTGTAGGAAACATACTCATATAAATGTCCATTGTCAGCGAAGAATACTTCTCCGGCATTTACTAAAGACGCTTCTAAAGTATCTGACCCAGTTCCAGAACGGGTATATGTGAGCGTGGCAAGAGCTGCGTTCACATTATCTTTGGTACCACTGAATTGGAGTGTTGAACCGGATGAACCTCCTGTAAATGTAAGCCCTGTCGTCGTGCTCATTGATAATGTACCACTTGTTACGCGAAGTTTGACTGGAACTGTAGGATTACCAGTACCAGAAACTTGCAAGTCCGTTATTGGGGTGGCGACACCATTAGTACCTGTTACAGAACTTCCACCAACAAGCTCTGGATCTGCAGCCTGCGCCAGAGAAGGTGTAAAAAGGAAAAGAGTAAGAAGAAAAAGAATAGACTGGAATTTTAGGACAGATTTCATGACGAGAGCGTACTATCCCAGTATACAAAAAAGAAGAATTGTCGTCTAGAAGTTATTTCGAGGGAGAATTAAATTTCTTGATCTCCAGGGCAAACATAATTTGGATCTTCCCATGCTGCTATTGACTTTGCTCTTTCGCGTGTCCGTATTTCAGCTTTATGATCGAGTCTGCTCAAGAACTTTTCGTCTCTGTATCTTTGATATTGCTTAAAAAGGTTATAAGTAGTCTTAATAACCCCGTTACGCTCAGTACGTGGGGCTTCCGCCGCTGGTCTATATGTATAATTTCGTTCCATATTATTTTAGGATTAAATCCTATATTAACCATTAATATATCATAAACATAAATATTTGTCAACCTATAGTATTATAATTTAGTTTTTTCCATAATTTCAATTTCTGGCTTTTCTAGGGGATTTTTAGTAAAATGATTTTTGTCGCAGAAATGAGACACATTACCGAGTCGTCTAACGGTAGGACAACAGCCTTTGGAGCTGTTTATTCTGGTTCGAATCCAGGCTCGGTAGCAATTGAAGAGGGGTTTAAAGAGTTAGCTAAAGTCGATCTTACATTTCGATAATTCTTGAGATAATCTTTTTCTGATATTCCTTTACGTACTCTGGATATTCTTCTGTAATTTCAGCAATACCAATTTTATTATTTTCAATATATTTTTGATGTATTACTCGCACTTCGGCTATAGCGGATATAATATGTTCAGTTTTAGGAAATTGTTTTTCAAGACGATCCAAGAAATCTAAAACTTCGTATGAGGTAAGCAATCGAGCTCTGATTAAAGTATAACGTTCTGTTATAAGGTCTTTTTCTGTTATATGAAGTAATTTGCTTATAAAAGCATACTGGGCTATAAACCTTCTAAATTGAATCAGTTTTTTTCTAAAGGCTTTCTTTGAATAAACCTCACCTTTACGATTTATTCCCTGTGTTTGGTAAATATTTGGATGCTCTAACGCATCAAGTTGTAGATCGAGTTCTGATTCATACTCATAAAGCACTTGCTCAGAGAATCTTCTTTGCTCATAAAGAGAACGCAATTTCATTCTTTCTAATTCTAAAGCTTCGATTTTTAGACTTTGAAGAAACGTTTTGCTATCAGCAAGCATCAAAATATTGCTTTTATACTTTTCTGCTTTTGCAACCAATTCATTATCCATTTCTTTTATGATTTTTTGATCAAATTCACGAGTAGGAATTGATTGAAGTTTCTTTCGTAATGATTCCAATCTAAACAAGCTTAATTCATCTTGGATAATCTTCTCTTCATTTCTTGGAACATGCAATTTCAATTTCACAAGAAGCCATTTAATCGTCAAGCCGTTAACAAATAACGTAAATAATAAAGCTGCAAATGTGAATTGAAGCATTAACTGTTTATATTCAAATGAATCGGGCAAAGAATACACAAGAACCAATGGTATAACGCCTCGTAAACCACCCCAATTAAGAATATGTTGCCAACTCATTGGGATATTTGGTTCATTCTTAAACCCTGGTAAAACATTACTCAGGAATACTGTAAGATAGACTGAAACTGCCCTTGCTAAAAGCACTGTTACAATAACAATTGCCAATGTAGGCAGTGAACTCGTAAAAAGATTTACATCAAGATTAAATGATGCAAAGAAAAATACGAGTGAGAGTGCAAGGAAACCTAAATACGCAAAGTACTCTTCGACAAATTTAATAACGACTTGCTTCATTCGGCCACGTGCTAGATTACCAAAGATAACACCAGCCATAACGGTAGTCATAACCCCTGAAACATGAAACGTATGTTCTGCCAGAACAAATGATCCAAGAGCAAGAGAAGTAAGAATTGTCGCATTAAGGATCTGATCAGTACGAATTCTTTTAACAAGAACTGATGCTAGGTATCCGAGGAAAGTTCCGAGTGCAATGCTGCCGAAAAAGACATAGAAGAAATTACCTACACTTTGGAGGACGGTTTGGGTTTGGAATGCTTGTTGCGCGATAACAAATGTACTTATCAAACGAAAAGCGATAACTGCAGTTGCATCATTAAACATACTTTCACCATCAGCAACCAGCGATAATCGCTTTGGTGCTCCCAATGTTTTAAACAGGGCTAAAACTGCAATTGGATCTGTCGCTGAAATGATCGCACCAAACAATAAAGCAATTTCAAAAGGTAACTTGAGGAATAAAGCCAAACAAACAGCGACAACAAATATTGAAACCATTAATCCAAAAGTCGCCAAAAAGGTAATCGTCTTGAATTGTCGTTTGAACTGGTGAATATTAATATGCATTGCTGCTTCGAAAAGTAAAACTGGCAACAAAATGTAATAGGTCAAATCAGGAGATAAACTTAAATGAACATTTAAATTGAAGAAGTGTATTGCTAATTGTCCTAAAAATCCGGTAATTAACAGTGCCACAGTATATGGTAACGATATCTTCGAAGATAGCATATATAAGAGTGACGTGGTTAGAAGAAAGATAGCTGTGTAGAATACTTGATTGAGAATACCATGTTCCATAATTTCGCAAAAAGAAAATTATATCACGGAAAAATATTTTAAGTATTCATTACGCAACTTTAAAACTCCTATAAATCCAAGTGCTAGCAAAAGCAACTTATTTTACCTGCGGCCGATCAATAATAGAGCGTACAATTGGGTTTGTTGACTTATGAGCACTATATCGACAAAGACGCACGAATCCAACAAATAAAATATAACCGATTACAACTCCCATTGTATTGAAAAGAATATCGTTGATATCTGCAATTCGGAAAGTAATTTTTGCTATATATCCGGTCAAGAACTGCAGCAATTCAATTAAGATACTAAAAAGTGCACCCATAATTACTATCTTTTTTATAAAGTAATTCGTAATGAACGGGAGACCAAAGCCAAAAGGAACAAAGAGGAGGACATTGAGAAATGATGTTTTTAGATCCTCAGTACTCAGTGCGATAAGTGGGATAAGATTGACTGCTTCACCAGCAGTCTGTCCATTCAAGATCAGATGTGGCATAAAATATTTGAGTAGAAGGAGCGACTGGAATTGAAAAAGTGTGTAATCTAAAACTTTAAAAAGGTAGATAGAAAATACTGTGAAGAAAAATAAATAAACAAAGCTTTTCTTTTTCTTTAACCGAAGAACTGCAATAGTACTAACCCATATCAAAAGATAAAAGAGTGCGATAAATATATCAAATCCCATGAATATATTTTAGCAGGTAATGATTACTATTTATAAATTCTTACACATGTTTCACAACACGTTTGTTACATTAAATGCATCAAGTTATGAGAAAAATTATTACTATTACTTTCGTCACTCTTGATGGTGTCATGCAGGCACCGGGAGGAAATGATGAAGATCGAGAAGATGGATTCAAGTATGGCGGTTGGCAAATTGATTGGAATGAAAAAGATCCGATAGCTGAAGAGTTCATGACGCAGATCATGTCGGGCCCTTTTGATCTTTTGCTAGGACGCAAAACATACGATATATGGAAAGGCTACTGGCCAAAGTACAAAGATGAACCGCAGGTAGGACAACCATTCGATAGAGCCACTAAATACGTCGTCGCGCATCAATCAATTGATCTTTCGTGGGATAATTCAAAGCTCATCACAGGGGACGTTGTAGAGGAGTTAAAGAAACTGAAGCAAACTGATGGTCCTGATTTACATGTTTGGGGGAGTAGCAAACTCATCCAAACCCTTCTCCAAAACCATTTAATCGATCAAATGATTATTTTGACATATCCGATCACCATCGGCACCGGGAAAAGACTATTTGCAGATGGGACACTACCACAACGATTCAAACAAGTTGATGCAAAGATCTCAAATACAGGCGTTGTCATAGCTACATATGCGCCTGCAGAGCTATTGAAAGCATCCGAATAATTCGTATGAGAAAGATTATCACTACAACTATGCTTAGCCTTGATGGCGTCATGCAAGCTCCTGGCGCTTCAAAAGAAGATGCAAGTGAAGGTTTTAAATATGGCGGCTGGCAAAAGGAATGGGACGAAGAAGCAGATAAAATAACAGATAAATTATTGTCAGAACCCTCAGATATGCTTTTGGGTAAAAAAACTTATGAAATCTTTGCTGGCTATTGGCCAAAGCACAAAGATGAGCCGCATTGGGGGAAGCCATTTGATAAAGCAAAGAAATTTGTGGTTGCACACCAACCTTTTGATCTCACTTGGGATAATTCAGAACTGATTACAGGAGATATTCTAGCAGAAATTAAAAAGCTCAAAGACACTGATGGTCCTGATCTCTGGGTTTGGGGAAGTAGCAAACTTATACAAACATTACTCAAAAATAATCTTGTTGATCGTATGCATATTTGGACCTTTCCCGTCACAGTTGGTACTGGGAAAAAACTGTTTGGCGGTGGCACACAACCTGAACGCTTTAGATTTGTCGAAGGCAAAATTCTCTCTGGAGGACTTATCTTTGCTACGTATGAACCAGACAAGCAGCTTAAAAGTTCATAACCGATATTGACAGCATATGGTTGAACATATTTAATATATCCAGCTTGAATATTCAACCCAAACAAATTTCATTATTTTTCAAACGAACCTTTAGAGGCAGACTGAATAGAAGTGCATACTTGAGCGGAATTCTTGTTCTTGTATTTATCGTATGGACAGCGTTGAAAGCAGTAGCAGCACCATTAATCTTCATTCTTGGTCCTATACCCGCAGCAATGACACTACTCATTATCTTCACGGTAATTACGAACTTTTACTTAGCTTCCTTTCAAGTTCGAAGATTGCATGACATAAATAAAAGTGGTTTTTTCGTCCTGTCCACAGTACCTTATACACTCTATTCAACTATTAATATAGGTATCTATCTGTTGTCTGCCACTGGTATACACATGCCAACGTTTCCAGCGATTGCCACTACCATTTTGCAGGTCTATGGCTATATGGCTGGCATAGTTTTATTATTATTATTGTTCCTTCCGGGGGCAAAAGCAGATACCAGATATGGTCCACCTTTAACCCGTTGGCCGATTAAAGAAGTATTCGGACTCCATGATACAGCGCCTGTTACTGATGCTGCAGACCCAAATAAACCGGTACCTCCTTCTACTTCGACAAAGCTTGCTAAAGTATTCTTCAAGATTTTCTTGATTCTTGCAGCAATTGTAGCTATCGTCTTAGTACTTGCATCTTTTGCTCCTAAAGCGTAAAAATAATGTTAGTTATGGGAAAAGTTATCGCAGATATTTCAATGTCACTTGATGGATTCGTCGCAGGTCCAAATCCAACTCTTGAAGAACCATTAGGACGCAATGGAGAGAAACTCCATGAGTGGGTTATAAAATTAAAATCTTGGAGAGAAAAACATGGACTTACTGGTGGAGAATCAGGACAAGATGATGAAGTGATGCAGGAGTCAACCGCCAATATTGGTGCTTTTATCATGGGTCGCAAAATGTATAGTGGAGGCAGTGGTCCGTGGGAAAAAGATACAAATGCTGATGGTTGGTGGGGAGATACACCACCATTTCATGCACCAGTTTTTATCTTAACCAAACACAAACGTGAGAATGTTGAAAAAGAAGGAGGAACAACATTTATCTTTGTAAACAACGGAATCGAAAGTGCATTTAAACAAGCCAAGGAAGCGGTAGGCGATAAAAATATTCAAGTTTCTGGTGGGGCTGATGTAATTCAACAAGCTATCAAAGCGGGCTTTGTTGACGAGTTACAAATTCATGTTTCTCCTATCCTACTTGGTGGCGGGAGACGGTTGCTTGAGAATTTAGGCGATGTAGAATTCGAAAAAATGAGAGTCATTGATTCTCCAGATGTCACGCATATAAAGTTCCGAATTAAAAGGTAACTGCACGTTACACTTTCCGTAAGATTTTTTCCATTGGTTTGCCTTTTGCTAGTTCATCAACAAGTTTGTCCATATATCGAATCTCTTGCATCATTGGTTCTTTAATCTCTTCCACCCGGATACCACACACAACACCAGTAATTAAAGCTCGGGAAGGATTTGGATGAGGAGCCTCGGTGAGAAATGTCTCGAGATCTGTTTGCTTTTCAATCTGCGTTTCCAATTCTTTTTGGCTATAACCGGTTAACCAACGAAGAATATCATCAACTTCTGCTTTTGTTCGTCCTTTTCTCTCAGCCTTATTTACATATTCCGGATAAACTCGGGCAAACGGCATGGTAAAAATTCGATGTTTTTTTGCGGGTTGTGCTTCCATTTTCTTTATTTTAGCATAGTGGAGTTACTCAAGCCGTTCTGCTAACTCAATAATAATCCCCTCTGGCCCTCGGATATAGCAAAGCTTCCATATATTTTCATAATTCTGCATTTCACCAACCAACTCATGGCCTTTTTCTTTCAGGGAAGCTACAATTTCCTCTATATCATCAACTTGGAAAGCTAAATGTCGCATACCGAGTGCATTTGCATCTTGTATCTGAATACCATCTTTATCGATCGGCTGATGATACTTAATCACTTCCAGGTTTAATTGACCATCTGGTGCTTGAAGCATTACAAATTCTGTCCTTGCATCCTTCAGCCCGATGACTTTATCGAGTAACTCGCCCTGCATTGAAGATTCTCCAACTACAGTAAAACCAAGATCAGTAAAAAATGTCTTTGCTGCTGTAAGATCCTGAACATTAATACCAAGGTGATCTATATGTTTGACTTTCATGAATCTAATGTAACACTCGATAAAAATGCAGTCAAGGCATTTTATAATTTTAATAACATAAATATATGATGCTTTGGTAGGTATTGGCAAGATAAAAATATAATCGTTGCTAATTTCTTACAGATAATTCTTTGAGTAGTGTGCTACACTTGAACAAATTTGTAGAAGGAACATTGATTTAACAGCTCCAAGACAATTAATTCATTTACACTAATAGAATCCATACGTATTAAAATGAAAGATAAGAAACAGGCAAAAATAACACCAGTAACAACCAATACTGATACAGACACTATGCTTCTTATGATGGAGAAATTACTTCATTGGGCAGCTATCGTAGAATCTTCTGATGATGCTATTATCAGTAAATCTGTAGAAGGTTATATCACTTCATGGAACAAAGGTGCCCAAAGACTCTATGGATATACACCAAATGAAATAATTGGAAAACCGGTATCAATCCTTATGCCTCCAGAAAAGAAAGATGATTTTCCATATATTATGAAGCAGCTCCATGAAGGAAAACGTGTTGAACATTATGAAACCAAACGTATGACAAAGAAAGGAAAAATCATTGATGTTTCTATCACTGTTTCACCAATTCGAGATTCTCAGGGAACTATTATAGGAGCTTCAAAAATTGCTAGAGATATTACGGACAGAAAGGAACAAGAAAGAAGACGAGATGAGTTCGTTAATACTGCGAGTCATGAATTAAAAACCCCTATAACAAGTCAGAAAGCATTTGGAGAGCTTCTTGAACAGTTAATAAATAAAAACGGACATACAGAATACCTCCCATATATCCAACGAATTAATCAACAAACAAATAAATTAACAAAACTTATAGAGGATTTACTTGAATTAACACGTGTACAAACAGGTCGATTGAAGATGGAAAATAAGAAATTTAATTTCGATAAACTTATTGACGAAATCATTGAAACAATGCAAATGACCACGCACCATTCACTTATTAAAAAAGGTACAACTGGAAAATTTATAAAAGGTGATAGTGAGCGAATTGGGCAAGTACTCACTAATCTTCTTTCAAATGCAATTAAATATTCTCCGAGAGCAGACAAGATTATTATCAACTTAGAATCAGATAATGACAATGTCATTGTGGGAGTTCAAGATTTTGGCATAGGCATTGATTCACAATTTCATGAAAAGGTATTTGAAAGATTTTTCCGTGTCAGTGGTGAAGATGAAAGAACCTTTCCTGGAATGGGAATTGGTTTACATGTAAGTAACGAAATATTAAGCCTCCATAACGGGAGCATGTGGGTAAAAAGTGAAAAGGGTAAAGGCTCAACCTTCTACTTTAAGCTCCCTTACATAACGGGTAAAAAATAAGTGTACTCCTATGAAAAAAGTTTTAGTTATCGATGATGATCCTGATATCCTGCTCGCAGTACAATTGGTACTTGAATCGGGAGGTTATGCCTCAGAAACTACAGTAAATGGTGATGAGACCTTCAAAAAAATAACAAATTACAAACCGGATTTAATTTTACTTGATGTACTGCTTTCAGGGCATGATGGCAGAAAACTTTGTGAATTACTAAAGATTGATACTCAAACAAAAAATATCCCAGTCCTCATGATCTCTGCACATCCGGGTGCAAAGAAATCCGCAAAAGAGTATGGAGCTGATGGCTTCATTGCCAAACCCTTTTCTGTAGCGCATCTTCTTGGTGAAGTCAAAAAGTTTATCGGCTAAAATAAATGCTAATCATCTTTCTAAAAAAAGAATTTAGCAGTATAATCATTTTACATGAAAAAAAGTGAACAAACTCCAAAGAATAAATTGAGAAGAATACTTCCATGGCTTTTAACTATCCTAGGCATCATAGGCTTCTTTTTTGCTTTTGTAATTACTGTAGAGAAAATTGCAGTACTTAAGGACCCGAATCACATTGCTCCGTGCACTATTAGTCCACTTATCAGTTGCAACTCCGTAATGAAATCATGGCAAGCAGAGCTTTTCGGCTTTCCAAATCCATTGTTGGGGATTGCTGGATTCGCGATTGTTGTAACTGTCGGGATGGCACTTTTTGCAGGCGCTACATTTAAACGGTGGTTCTGGCTTGGACTGGAGCTTGGAACGGTATTAGGATTGGTATTTATACATTGGCTCTTTTATCAAAGTGTCTTTGTCATTGAAGCTTTATGTCCATATTGCATGATTGTGTGGGCGGTGACTATACCGATTTTCTTATATACAACCGTTTACAATATCCGTGAAGGACATTTGAAAGCACCGCAGTGGTTAGCTAAGCTATTGAAATTTCATTTAAGCATCTTGTACCTTTGGTATGCACTTATTATTGGTACTATCCTTATTAAATTCTGGTACTACTGGTCCACACTTATTTAGAAATTTATAATGGAAATATACATTTATGTGGAAGTGAATTAGTACTATCTGTTATACTAACCACATGAATAATATTGGTGTAGAAATCCTCCTCACACAGCTTAAAGCAGTTCATGGTGCACTTGGTCAAACTATGAATGGAGTTACTGAAGAGGTTGCTCATTATATGCCTCCTGGAAAAGCCAATCCAATCGCTGGGACATACGCACATTTGGTTTTCTCTGAAGATATGTTCGTGCATAATTTCCTTAAGAAAACCAAACCTCTTATGGACACAACATATAAGGGAAATACAGGCGCAAGTGAAGTTCATCCAATGGAATGGGAAGTTGCTTACCCAAAGTGGCTGAAAGAAGTAAAGCTGGATATGAAGCAATTCGATAAATACGCAAAAGCAGTTTTTTCCGAAACGGAAAAGTATGTGGCGACATTGACAGATAAAGATCTAGAAAAAGATATTGATCTCAGTATGATGGGAATGGGGAAAAAGAAAATGTATGATTTTATAGCCAACCTTATCAGTGGGCATGCATATCCTATCATGGGAGAAATTTCCGCGCTTAAAGGAATTCAAGGCCTTAAGGGATATCCTTTTTAATTTTTATACAGCTTTTCTATTTGATCCTATTGCTGATGAAGCGATTGTGTATACCGCAGATATCCCAACAAGTATGTAAACAATCTTAGATAATAGCGTATCTGTTCCAAATAATACCGAAACAAGATTAAAGTTGAACAGGCCTACGAGACCCCAATTTAAGCCTCCAATTATAAGCAAAACTAAAAATAACCAATGTATTCCTTTAATATGCATAACTAATCACCTCCTTAACTCGCTTTTGAAAGCTGATTCATTTGTAACGCTTTTGCTACGGTATAGAGGTTTAATGCAGCTGTTTCACCTGTGGTCTTAGACCAATCATGTTTGTAGTCGGTTTCTAAATATGTTTCTCCAGGACCTGGACCTTTATTCCAATACGTCCAAGCATTTGCAGGAATTGTAAATCCAATATCTATAAGCCCCCCTGATATTTCTGAAATGACATGATGCGCGCCATCTTCATTACCTGTAACAACAACTCCAGCAACTTTGTCATAGCAAATAGGTTTCTTATTCTCTCCAGTTTCTGAAATCATTGCGTCCATTCGCTCCAAAACCCGTTGAGCTATACTTGATGGATGTCCTACCCATGTGGGTGTTGCAACGATAATAATTTCTGAATCAAGAATCTTTTGGTGCACCATGGGCCATTCATCACCGTTACCTTCATCAGTCTGTACACCTGGAAGAATATTATAGTCGACAATGCGTATAGTTTCGACTTCTACATCTTTTTCCTTTAATTTAGTAATAACTTCTTGCACGAGAGCTTCAGTATTTGATTCGCTTGGAGACTTTTTAAGGGTACAATTTAATACCAATGCTTTTAATTGTTTATCTTTATCCATGATTAACTCTAATCATAGATCGTCAACAATAGATTTGAATGAAGGTATAGTAATAGAAAGTTAAGTATTTCAGGGCTTTTCATTATTTTTAGGTAAGCATTAGTAAGTAATCTATTTCTTGAGGCTTCTTCGCCATAAGACCATTCCTACAAACGCGATGTTTGCGATGACAAGTGAAGCTGGATACAACGCAGTCGTCCATGTAAAGTGTTCCAAAGCAAATAAACTGACAATAAACTTTATCCCAGAAAGTGTATAAGTCCAACTATTTTCGGTATCCGGATGAAAAAAAGCTTTACGAAAGGTCGGAGCAAATGCTACGGCATCAATAATAGTAATAATGATTACAGACCATAATGGGTTACCACTGAAGTACCAAATCGGAATAGATAATAAAGCTCCAATGAAAAAGATCCAATCGCTTTTACTTATAAATATGCGGGATGAAGCTCCAAGACCAATTATTGCAAACCCAAAGCTACAAAGCGCAGTAAATCCGGTGACCCATGATCCGGGTCCACCACCTTGTGTAATTTGAGCTATAAATGCAATAGTCGTCAAAATAGCCCAGACAAACCATGTGAAAGCATGCGGTTTAACTTTTCCTTGCAAAATACCGCGTAGGTAGAATGCATACCCAATGAATCCAAGAATAATGGCTACTCCTCCTAAAAATTCCTGATGAGTAAAGATATTCATTGTTTGATTTTAGCATTTGTTAAGGATATTGCACAAAGCATACCGATAATGACAGCACCTCCATGAATATCTTTCAGAAAGACCAACAAAATTGCTCCCAAAAATCCAATCATGCTAAGAATTTTTAACTTTGCTGATGCCTTTGTAAGCACCAAGAAGAGCAAGCTTCCTGCCAATGCAAAATTTGCGACAGAGTTTCCGGCACCAATTGGCTGCCATAAGAGTGCAATACATTCACTTAGTATTCCGCCCATAAAGAAGACTATGAGGAAACGATATTTCCCCAATCGCATTTCTGTCACACTTCCAATAAGTAGGAGATAGAAAATATTTATGATTCCACCAATCAAGCCTCCATCTTGGAAAAAGAGTGCGGTGACAATTCTCCATACTTCTCCATCCACAATAAGCGCTGTATTTCTCTCAAACATTTGAAGCAATGGAGGATAAGCCATTTGAAGAGCAAGTATTATAAAGAGAACGGATGAGAGAGTTAACGTTACAATGGGAATTTTATCCTTTGTAAGTTCAGATAATCTTGAACTGATAAAAGCGCTCCACAAAACGATTGTATATAAAATAAACTCCATACCCAATATCATAGTCCACATAACTTTAAGCTTCAAGATAAGCTTATTCAATATATAAATTGATAAACAATATTAATATATTGACAAACGATAAATCATACTGTACAATAAACGTATGAACAAAGGTTCTACATTATTTTTGAAAGCAGTTATTTTGCTCATCGCAATCGGCGTCTTCGTCGGTATGCTTTGGTTTCCACAACTCGAGGGAAGAGCAAAATACCTAGATCTCATCAGTATTTATACTGACCCTTTTATCATCTATGGATATATAGCTTCCATTCCTTTCTTTGGAGCGCTCTATCAAGGTTTCCGATTACTTGGACTTATAGAAAAGAATAAAGCTTTTACACAAAATGCTGTGGATAGACTAGGAAATATTAAGAATTGTGCAATCGTTCTTGCGGCATTTATCATTGGATCAGAAATTTTCATCATGCTCAATCATGGCAACGATGATGCAGCAGGCGCTCTCATGATGGGTTTTATCATAATCTTTGCTTCATCTATCATCGCAACCGCAGCAGCGGTTTTCCAAAAACTTCTTCAAAATGCTGTAGACATAAAATCAGAAAATGATTTGACGGTCTAAGGAGGGTAAATATTATGGCAATTGTAATTAACATTGATGTTATGTTGGCAAAAAGAAAAATGAGTGTTACTGAACTTACAGAAAAGGTAGGTATTACTATGGCAAATTTATCGATCTTAAAAAACGGCAAAGCAAAAGCGATACGATTTTCAACACTCGAATCAATCTGTAAAGCACTTGATTGCCAACCAGGGGATATATTGGAGTATAAAAATGACTAAAGTAAATACAATCAAATCAAGAAATATCAAAAAACGTCTCGCAACGTGGGCAGGAGTTGTTGCAGCAATTCTCATGATACCTTTTTTGACAAAGGCACCATGGACTGGAACTGATTATACTTTCGGTGGAGTAGTATTGTTTGGTTGCGCAACTCTTTATGAACTGGCCACACTCAATATGAAAGATAAAAAACATCGCATTATTACTGGATTGGCTGTTCTAGCAATTGTGATATTTATTTGGGGACTTGCAGTCTCTGGTGAATAATTTTTGAAAGGAGGTGAACAACTATGAAAACAAAACAAACAGATATTATTTTGCAAAATAAGATTTTCCTATGGCTTGCAGTTGCTACAGGAATGGTATTAATGGTTCCTGTTATTGGAATGCAAGTAAGTACTGAATGGAATTGGACGCTATCTGATTTCATTATTATCGGTACACTTTTATTTGGTATGGGAAGTCTTTTTATAGTAACAGCAAGAAATATGAAATCAGGATCAAAGAGAATGCTTGTTGGAGGTATATTTCTCCTAGCCGTTCTTTACATTTGGGCTGAACTTGCAGTAGGTATATTCACAAACCTTGGAAATTAAGAAAGCGGCGCGCCACCTTTCACGCACATAGGTAATTATGAAAAAGTTTCTTTATAATAATTCCTTGGTCCTCGCACTATTTTCTCTCTTTCTTCTCTCTTTTATTGGCCTCTTTATCACTGGATTCGATCAGTACAATCAAGAACAAGTTACGCATCATCAGTCCACTATTTCTTTCTGGGAATATTTTTTGACACCACATTTTATTGAAGCGATTTTTGAAAATTGGGAGAGTGAATTTCTTCAAATGTGGGCGCTCGTAATGTTAACGATTTTCCTAAGACAAAAAGGCTCTGCTGATTCAAAAAAACTGAAAGGACATGAAGATGTTGATGCATCTTCGAGATACTCAATTATCCGTAGTTTTAAACAAAGAAAAAATAGAACAAAAGCATTTTCTCAGTTTCTTTACTCTCATTCTTTGGGAATAGCGCTCTTGACCTTTTTTATTATTTCATTCGTTCTCCATGGCATTTCCGGAGGAGAACTCTACAATGAAGAAGCTAGAACACATGGGGAAGAACAAATACCTCTTCTGCAATATTTTATCTCATCTCAATTTTGGTTTGAATCATTCCAGAACTGGCAAAGTGAGTTTTTATCTGTAGCATCATTATTATTGTTAACAATTTTTCTTAGAGAGAGAGGTTCTCCTGAATCTAAACCAATTGGCAAACCTAATACAAAAACTGGTGAGTAGCAAAAGTTTCTTTTTTCTGCGTTTTCTGCTATTCTAGCTCAATTGCTTATGCAAACGAGACAAACAACCCTAACACCCACGCAAGTAGAAAAACTTAAAAATAGTAACTTTGAAAAAGATAAACTCAAAATTATTTTCCGCGCGATAGAACATGCGAGAAATGGCATTATTATCACTGATCATCAGCAGCCCGACGAACCGATCATTTACTGTAATAAAGCCTTTTTGAAACTTACAGGATATACGGAAGGAGAGGTGCTCGGAAGAAATTGTCGATTCCTTCAAGGAAAAGAACGAAATCAAGAAGCACGGTTCGCATTAAAAGAAGCAGTTGAAAAAGGAAAAGCAGTCCATTTGCAGATTAAAAATTATCGTAAGAATGGTGAGATGTTCTGAAATGATTTGCTTATGTCTCCAATCAAAGACGCTTCAGGGAAAATTGCTTACTTCTCAGGTAATCAATTGGATATAACCAAAAGAAAGCATACCGAAGATGAGCTTGTAAAGGAAAAAGAATTACTTACTGAGAGGGTGAGGCAAAGTACTTTAGAATTGAACGAAACCAAAGAGTACCTTGAAAGTATTGTGGAAACAATCCGTCAACCACTTGTTGTTCTCGATGAAAAGATTCACGTTATTTCAGCCAATAAGTTTTTCTACAAAACGTTTAAAGTAAAACCAAAAGATACTGAAGGGAAAAAATTGTATCAACTTGGAAACAAACAATGGAATATCCCGCGATTGAAAGAGCTTCTCGAGAAGGTACTTCCTACACAAAACCCTTTCGAAGGATTCGAGGTAGAGCATAATTTCCCAACTATTGGAAAACGGATAATGGTACTCAATGCTCGACAAGTGGAATTAAAAGGCAGTGGACAACAACGTGTCCTTCTCGCAATTGAGGACATAACAGAAAGAAAAGGTGCTGAGAAAGCTACAAAGCATAGTCAAGCCCTTACCAAAGCAATGATTAACTCTCTTAATGCACATATCGCTGTTCTCGATAAACATGGCGTCATTATCGATGTCAATGAAGCATGGATTAATTTTGCACGAGGACAATCAAATTCTTCAGTCAATGAAACATACGAAGGTCAGAATTACCTTTCTGTGTTAAAGCACGCGAAAGGAGATATGGCAGAAGAAGCACCTCTTGCATACGAAGGAATTAAAAATGTTATGGAAGGAAAAATTCCTCATTTTTCTTTAGAGTATCCATGCTTCACCCCCCATGAAGAATTATGGTTTCTTTTACAAGTAACACCTCTCAGACATGATGACCAAGGAGTTGTTGTTGCTCATATTAATATTACAGAACGAAAACAAACAGAACTTCGGAAAGATGACTTTATCTCCATGGCAAGTCACGAACTTAAGACACCAATTACAAGTATGAAGATGAATGTGCAAGCTTTACAACGACACTTTGAAAAGCGGAGCGACGAAACAGCAGCCAATAGCATGGCCAAAGTTAACATACAAATTAAGAAATTGACGCGCCTGGTAAATGAGCTTTTGGATGTAAGTCGTATTTATGCAGGCAAATTGGAGGTACGTAAAACTGCTTTTGATATTAATAATTTAGTAAAAAACATTATTGAAGATTTCAATAATGTCAGAACCGGGCACACATATCCATATAGAGATAAAGGTATAATCAATGTAAGTGGAGATCCTGATAGGATAGAACAAGTTATCATTAATCTTTTTACAAATGCTATGAAATATTCCCCACAAAAAAGTACAATTAAAGTTGGACTTAAAATATCAGATAAGTCAGCTATTTTAAGTGTGAAAGATGAGGGGATCGGTATCGATAAAGACAAACAAAAACATGTTTTTGATAGGTTTTATCAAGTAACTGATCCGACAGCAAAAACATATCCTGGTTTGGGAATGGGGTTATATATCTCGAATCAAATTATCGAGCATCATGGTGGCAAAATGTGGGTAAAAAGTGAAAAAGGCAAGGGTTCAACATTTTATTTTTCACTTCCACTTGCTTAAGACTTCATTATGGAAAAGCAAACAATTCTTATCATAGATGATGATATGGACATCCTTGAAGCGATGCAATTTATGCTCGAAAGTGAAGGGTATGACGTCCAGATTTCAAATAGTTACGAAACGCTTAGTAAGATTACTCCAAAAAATAAACCAACTCTTATTATTCTAGATGTCTATTTATCCGGTATGGATGGAAGACACATTTGTAAAAAATTAAAAGAAGCAAAAATAACAAAACTCATTCCTATCATTATGATATCCGCGCACCCAAATGCCGAGAAGTCAATGCTGGAATGTAAAGCAGATACATTCCTTGCCAAACCAATAGAGATGGATGATCTTTTAAATGCAATTGCGTCTTATCTCAATAAATAATAGATGCGCAAATACTCTATTTACTCTGTTGAAGCTCAATTGTATATGAAGTTATTTGTTTTAATTTGCCGTCTTCGAACTCATAGATATCACAAGATGAAACTGTAGATTTCTCACCATTTTCTTCTACATAGTCAGCCATACTATCAATAATGATTGTATTGTCACTAACAAAGGTTTTGAACTTAAGAAAGGTTGTCTCTACGTTTGCAAGATATTCTGCAGATGTGTCACAAGCTTTTAGAACAGCTTCTTTTCCTTTCAAATCATCGCCGCCGATAAGATGCCAGATGACATCTTCATCAATATGTTTGTATGTAGATTTGAAGTCATGTTTTGAAAATGCTTCGGCGATTTGTTTTATTTCCATACATCTCTAGCATACATGAAAAACTAATTTTTTTACAGACATAATCAAACATGCTATTATTTGCTGATATGAAATGGACACTAGCATCAGTGAGAACAGCCCTCGGAGGAAAACTGATTGGAAGCGTATATATGCGCGAAATGGTCTGTAAAACCATACTTTTCCTGCCTCCAAACTATGTAGAACAAGTGTGTACAACTGTATGGTTTATTTCTTCCCCAGAAGATGCATGGGCTTTTACATTTCGAGGCGAAGATATCAAGAACCGTCACCTTGTTTTTCTATCTGAAGAATTATTCAGACAAGATATATCACAAATTAATTACACAATTCTCCATGAAATTGGACATGTCGTTTTAAATCATAGAAATTCAATTGGAGTCGAGCAGACACAATCAGAAATTGACTACCAGGAAGAAGCAGCAGATATGTTTGCAAAGAAGTTTCTCTAGTATGAAACATGTATAATATTGCTATGGCATATGATGAACATCTTGCAGAACGCATAAGAAAAAGTATTTCTAAGCTAACTAATGTCGAAGAGAAACGTATATTTGGAGGCTTAGCATTTATGGTGAATGGCAAAATGACTCTTACAGTAAATAATCGTCCAGATCATCAAATGATGGTACATATTGATCCAGAGCTCCAAGAAAAAGCACTACAAAGAAAAGGGGCGAATGTAGCAATTATGCGAGGCAAACCAATGACAGGGTGGATCTTCCTAACTGAGGATGCCATTAAGGGAAATGAAAACCTTCAATATTGGATTGATCTTGCGCTTAATTTCAATAAACAAACTGCAAAATAATACTTCTTTTGTTTCAAACTCCACATTGATTTTTTACATTCGCCTTACAGAAGAGCTTTATACTCATTGTAGAGTTTAACTTAAACTCTTTAAAGGAGGTGAAAGTATGGGATTAATAATTACATTAATACTCGCAGGTCTTATTGGCTGGATTGCATCCAAAATCATGCACACAGATGAACAAATGGGTTGGATCGCAAACGTCATCGTTGGTATAGTTGGGGGTTATCTTGGTACACTCGTACTTGGATTTATTGCTCCAGCTTCACCAACAGACAATGGCTTTAGTCTGCCAGGAATTATTGTCGGTATTGCCGGCGCTTGTATCGCTATTTTTATTTGGAAGCTTATCACAGGACGAAAAGCTTAACCAATAATCACACCTTCCGGGTGCATCCCATCCGGAAGGTGTATACTTTTCTTCCTTGGCTGACCTCAGCATAATTTCTTCAAACTTGCTATACTTCTTTTATGAAATATCAATACTTCATTGCTTCCCGTTGGAGAAATAAAGAGACAGTACTTGAACTTACAGAGAAACTCCGTGCTAAAGGAAAATCTGTATACTGCTTTATCGAAGGGGATGGGACTGAATATGCATTGAAAGATTTCGAAGAGAAGCACACACCCGAAGAGTTCATGCAGAAATTTGAAAGTATTCCAGATTGGACTACAGATCCAAGAGTAAAAGAAATCTTTGATGTCGATATGAATGCATTGAAAGAATCTGAGTCTCTTATCCTGTTACTTCCAGCAGGTAAATCTGCGCATGTGGAAGCCGGCGCCGCATATGGAATGGGTAAAAGATGCATTCTTATTGGAGAACAAAAAGAAGCTGAAAGCCTCTATATGATCTTTAGTGAATTCTATAAAACAATTGATGCATTTATAGAAAACGTCGATGAATAAAGTACTTCTTTTTGATTTTGATGGAACAATTGCTGATTCGTACGAGAGTTTTCTCGGTATTGTCGGCAAACTCGCAATCAAACATAAATTTCAGAATTTATCTTTAGAAGAACTGGAAACACTACGAACTGAAGATGCGAGGACGCTTATTAAGCAGCTAAAAATTCCTTTTTATAAATTGCCATTCATCGCCCATGACATGAAAACTTTTCAGCAAAAAGAAATCCAAACCATGCATCCGTTTAAAGGATTACCAGAGGTATTACATACATTAAAAAAGCAAGGACATACTCTTGGAATAATCACATCAAACGGCAGAGCGAATGTTGAAACATTTATAAAGAAGCATGCTATCGATGTGTTTGATTATATTTATAGCGATGCTGGGATATTTGGAAAAGATAAAGTACTTCAAAATTTCTTCAAACAACATCATATCAATAAAGACGATGCATTTTATATTGGAGATGAAATCCGAGATATCCAGGCTTGTAAAAAAGTTGGGGTAAAAATCATCTCTGTATCATGGGGATTTAATATTAAAGCGGGATTGGAAAAACATCACCCTAACTTTCTTATTGATCATCCCAAAGATTTACTTAGCGTAATTAACAGTTAAACAAGAGTTTCTTACGCAAACTTTAACAATATATTTTATAATAATATTCTAAACTTTATGGCATTTGTTACTTCAAAAGATTCCACACAAATTGGTTACGACAAGATAGGAAGTGGCCCTGCAATAATTATTGTCGATGGAGCAATGGTATATAGAGCTTCTCAAGTCTCATTCAAATTTGCTGAATTACTTAAAGATAATTTTACAGTTTATGCATATGACCGTCGTGGAAGAGGGGAAAGCGGTGACACGCAACCGTATGCAGTAGAACGGGAAATTGAAGATATCGAAGCGCTTATTGAAGATGCTGGAGGAGAAGCATATTTAGTCGGGTTCTCATCGGGAGCAATACTTGCATTAAAAGCAGCACATAACCTCGGTAATAAAGTAAAAGGATTGGTACTCTATGAACCTCCTTTGATGACTGAACAAAGAGATCAGGATGACGCATCTGAAGTAAGTAATGCGGTTGATGAGGCACTGGCTCGAGGTGATAAAGATGCAGCCGCAACATTCTTTATGGGTCGAATTGCCAGAGCGTTACAGTTCCCTGAAGGAATGTTTGAAGGGATGAAGCAATCCCCAATGTGGTCAGGCATGGTAGCACTTGCCCCAACAATGGCATATGATAATGCTGTGATGGGAAGAAATGCAGCTCTCCCAACTGAAGCTTCATCAATTCATATCCCTACACTTGTAGCAGCTGGAGGAGCGAGTCCTGAAATTATGCACCGTGGTGCAAAAGTGCTTGCAGATGCAGTACCGCAATCTACTTACAAAATTCTTGAAGGGCAAACGCACGAAGTTAAACCAGAAATAATAGTTCCTCTTATAAAAGAGTTTTTTGCAGCATAATAGTATGTCATTCCAAGCGTATCTTGATAACATCCAATTAAAGACTGGCAAAACCCCAAATGATTTTATCGCACTTGCAAAAGAGAAAGGATTTGATGAGAAAACAAAGTCGGGAGAAATAGTTGCATGGCTTAAAGAAGATTTTGAATTAGGTCACGGTCATGCAATGGCGCTCGTTCATGTTATTAAATCCGGTGCAAAAATTAGTGATAAACACGTAGGGTCAGATGGGGTGCATAGTGATCCGTCCGACACTCTCATCCTTGATGGAACATCAGTAAAGAAATAACACTCTTTTAAACTAATCCCATTAACGCAAAAATCTTTTTCGTCGTATTGTAATTTCTCATCGTCATTTCCTTATAGATTCTTATGGCAGTCATCTTGCTAAATCCACTCTTCGTCAAACCACTTAATTGTGTCGTCATCAACAAGACTCCCTTGCTCACTTTCATTTCATCAACATCTTCGCGAAGTTTAATTTCTTTAATATCATCATCAGTTGCATACTCTGAAAGGAACCCTACATAACATCTAATATTGGGATCAGTGTCCCATGCTTTTGGAATTTCTGACTTGATCCTTTCTATCTCATCTTGCGATTTTACAACGACTCGAGCGGTGTAATGAAACTTTTTAGTAAGCATCGATTCAAGCTCATCCACAATACTTTTCTTGTCTTTCTTATCTGAAGAAAAAATCACATTACCACTATTTATATACGTGAGGACTTCAGTATGACCCATTTCCTCAAAAGCAGCTTTTAGTTCCTTCATACTTACACGATTATTGCCACCAACATTAATCCCACGGAGAAGCGCTACATATTTCATACGCTAATCTTAGCATGGAATGCGAATTGTATAAAGCATAATTCAGGATGTATACTAGAGTTACTGCTCATGAACCTTTTTAAAAGTATTATTCATAACATTGGTGTTTTGTTTGTAGGATTTATAGTTGCCTTTGTTGGTCTTTTTATAGATTCAATACTCAGAGCTACAAATTTCCTTAATCCCACAATATTTACGATCGGTTTCATTTTGCTTTTTAGTGGTTTCATGATCAGAGTGTGGGCTACATATTATTTTTATAAGAGTCAGATGAAGGTTATCTCTCTGAAGCCACAAAAGAAGCTCCTTACAGAAGGTCCGTACAAGTTCTCAAGAAACCCACTCTACCTTGGAGGCAATATATTTATTTTCTACGGTGCGTCTTTAGTACTCGGATCACCATTTGCTTTAGTGATTACCACATTGGGAATATATTTGACCGACCAAATGATCAAAAGAGAAGAGATACAACTTGAGAAAAAGTTTGGGAAAGAATGGACACGCTATACAAAAAAAGTCCGTCGATGGATATAATCTATGAGTAATAAAAAACTTTTTATTATTGCAGTAGTCATAATAATTGTTGTGGGTGGGGCAATACTTTTATATGGACAAGTAATAACCGAAGTGGAACAAGAGGCAGGTCTTCTCAAGTGATTGGAAGCTTGCTATATTTAGATGATGTCAGTAATAGATGATTACATAACAACTGTTGATTTGGATAAGCAAAGTGCGCTTGAAAGAATCAGAAAGATTGGACATGAAATTGTCCCAAATGCTGAAGAAGCTTTATCCTATGGCATGCCAGCATTGAAAACAAACGGTAAAGCGTTCCTCGGATTCAATGCCAACGAAAAACATATAGGAATTTATCCAATGAGTGGATCAATCGTTGAAAAGATGAAAGATCAGCTTACAATGTATGAAACAGCGAAAGGCTCAATCAAGGTTCCATTGAATCAGCCAATCTCTGAAGCATTATTGAAACAATTGATTGGACAGAGACTCGAAGAAATCAATAAGAAGTAACTACTTTATTCCGCAGCAACAACAGGTAATGGTGAACTACGTTGGGTTTGTCTTACTACTCGAAAAGCAATGAATGAAGCTATCAGAACAAAGAATATAGCGACAGAGAACGCTCGATCGTAACCAAAGACCAACTGGCTTGCAGCAGTAGACGTACCAGTTACAGTAGCGGCCACACCGGACAATATAGCCAACCCAAGTGCTCCACCCATCTGCTGAGAAGTTGTAATCAGGCCAGACGCAAGACCAGACCTATCACTTGATACACCTGACGTCGCTGCTGCAAAGATTGGCATAAAGGTCATACCAACACCTATTGGCATTAATAATATTGTAGGGAGAATGTCTATAAAATAGTTACCATGGACGGGAAGTCTACTCAACCACAGTAAACTTAAAGCAATAATCAAAGGACCTGCAATTAAGAATCTTTTATATCCATATTTTGAAACCCATCCTGGAACCCGTGTAGACATAAATCCTAAAATTAACGGGAAAGGAAGGAAGCTAAAGCCAGCTGTCAAAGATGAAAAATGCAAAATTGTCTGTATATAAAGCGACGTTAGATAAAACATCCCAAACAACGTCGCCGCTACTGGCGCCATCATGAGATTCGCACCAACTACATTACGACTTTTGAAGATTGATAGAGGCATGAGAGGATTCTTACTGCGTGATTCATTAAAGATAAATCCAACTAATAATCCTATGGCTAACAAAGCAGAGCTTACAGTTCTGATATCAGTTAAGCCCCACAGTGGTGCCTGGCTGATTGCAAAAACAAGGAGAATTAAACCACTTGTGACAAGTATAGCCCCAGGCATATCCATATGTCGATGAGTAACTTCTTTTTCGAGCTTTGGAACATATTTCGCAATAGCAATCGCAAGCAATATTCCTACTGGAACATTAATAAAGAAGTTCCATTCCCAACCAAAATACTCAGTTAGTACACCACCTAAAAGTAAACCAACTGCGGCTCCTCCGGTTGCAACGGTAGTCCACAAACCAAGTGCTTTATTTCTTTCAGATCCTTCAGAGAACGTCGTAAGGACAATTGAAAGAGCAGCCGGAGACATAAATGCTGCAGCTGCACCTTGTAATGCTCGCAATACAATTAACATAGTTGCTGAGTGAGAAAGACCAATTAATAAAGAAAATATCGTAAAGCTGATCATACCTATCAACAACATTTTTCTTCGTCCAAAAAGATCAGCAGCTCTTCCTCCAAACAATAAGAACCCACCAAAAGTTAAAGAATATGCTGTGACAACCCATTGAAGTGCGCTTGGCGTAAAGTCTAGAGATTTTTCAATTGAAGGTAAGGCGACATTTGTAATTGAAGTATCCAGCACAACCATAAATTGTGCTACTGCTACAAGGAAGAAAATAAGCCAAGGAGATTTTTTATTTAGGTTTTTCATAATTAGTTTAGAACATCAACTATTATAGATCTTAACTATTTATATTGTCAACTATTGAATCTGTAAGAGATTTGGCGTATAATAATTACTATGACAAGCTCTAATTTTAAAGACAATCTATATTGGCAGTTATTTCGTGTAGCAATTGCGGCAAAGCACAATTTAATGAATCTTGCTGAAAAGAATGGATTAACTGTTATGCAGCTTTATACGCTATGCCTTTTAGACTCTGACAATTCAATCCCAATGAATACACTTTCAGCAACCCTTCATTGCGATGCTTCAAATGTAACAGGGATTGTTGACCGATTACTTCACCAGGACTATATAAAAAGGGAAGAGAATCCCAAGGATAGACGAGAAAAAATGATTACGCTTACAGCAAAGGGCATAAAGCTTTGTGCGAAAATAACGCAGGCATTTAGTGAATACGAACCCGAACTTTTGAAAGTACTTACAAAGACCGAACAGAAACAACTTCAAACTATACTTGTAAAAGTTATAGCTTCACAAGTAAAGACCAATAATTAATCAGAGTTACTTATTCGAAATTCCTGAGGCAATCCTTAATTGACTTGAAACAATTTTCGTAACTCCAAGTCCAAATAAAAATCCAGAAAGGACAAAAAGCATATCAGTGATATCACCATTCCAATATGTTCCGTTACTTGTACGATATCCGAAGAGTAAATCCGCCGCCGACATCGCAAACAAAGCTCCAACTAAAAAGAAAAAACTCCCATGGATTCTCCCACCAGTTAACCTGATCAACATATATCCAAGAGATATTAAGAAAGAATCACCAATTAAATAGAAAATGTTTAATGATTTAACAAATGCAGGTATCTCATTTGATAAATCAGGAGGATTACCGACAAAAAAGATAAGTATCGCTGCTACTCCAAAAATAGCGATTGTTTCTGCTAAGATCCGTTTCGAATAAAGCAAACCAAATGCTTTTAGCAAGCTGATAATTCCATATCCAAGGAAAGGGATATAAAGAACAAAAAAGAAATCAGCAATTGACGGAAATGGAGTTTCTATTCGAAGCAATATATTAAAGTAGCACCAAACAAATAATCCTACTGAATAACTAAGCATTGCCAAAGCTATACTTAAAAGCTCTTTACCGACAGCACTGCTTAGACCATGCAACCGTACACCGAAAAGAGCAATAATTCCTACTGTAAAAAATAACAAAGAATACCCAGCATTATATAGATAGTTCCAATCAGTAGTTTTTTGACCATTGAAAAATAATATTCCTGACCATACCATCATTCCTATGAAAAAGACTGTGAAGAAGACATTAATATAGTTGTCAAAAAATCTCATTATTTAAGGTATAGCAAGTGTATATGCTGTTGTAAAGATATTTCTTTCTTACAATTCTCGAGTAATTGTCTAATGGATTTCACATACAAATACTCTACTGTAGGGTTGAAAGGGGGAGAATATGCGAGTTCTCACACCACGTATGCCAACATTTAATACTTCTCAGAAGGAATTGTTGGTAATGGAAATGCTCCGAAAGGAAGCAATCCGTGGGTTGTTTATTTTTCTTCTGGTATCGAATGTTTTTCTCTTCCTTCGCTTCTTCCTTAGATTATTTGGCGCAGACCCAAACAATGGTTTCGCAAGTTTTATATTTGGTATAAGTAATATTTTTCTTTTTCCTTTTGTTGGAATTTTCCCAAGATTTAGAGATGAGATAATACCCGGTGAAATGGCAGTCGACCTATCAGCAATGACAGCGGGTTTCTGTTATAACATCTTAGTTATTTTGCTTATGAGTGTTATTCAAATTGTTACGTCTATGTTAAGGACAAGCAAACAAGCTCATGAATCTGTTGAAAAAGGGAAACCAATTAATACCCACAATATTGATAGAACACTGAGTCATCATGGACCATAATGATATAATAAGCTCATGAATTTAGCTGTACAGAAACCGAATGACAAAATTTTAAGAAAGCCATGTTTACCAATTGCGAAAAAAGATCTCCGAAAAACCTCAGTACAAAAAGAAATTGAAGCGATGATTGATTATGTCTATGGTAACAATAATAAAGGTAAAACCCGGGACCGCACAGCAACTATGACTGTCGGTCTCTCTGCAAATCAAGTTGGCATAAAGAAAAGAATTTCTATAGTAGATCTAGCAATTGGAAGAAAAGGATATAGTGATTTATATGTTTTGATTAATCCTGAAATTACATGGTCCTCTAAAACCATGGTTGAAAATTGTGAAGGTTGCGTTAATTTGCCGACAATTTGGGGATACGTAAAGCGCTCAAAGAAGATTAAAGTGAGAGCTCTTGATAGGTCAGGAAATGAGTTAGAACTTACATTAAACGGCTGGTCAGCAATTCTTCTGCAGCATGAAATTGACCATCTAAATGGTAAATTATTTATTGATAAATTAGAAGACCCTAAAAAAGCCCATCTTGTCGAAAAGGATGATTACCAAAAGTATAAGACGCAAAAAAAGCTTTGGAAGAAATATATTGACGTATCAGACCTTATTAATTCTTAACTCTTCCTTACAATTCTCTAACTATTGCTTCATACTTTTATCTTACATATATTTGATGTTTTTTTGACACCTCCGCATATATGATATATGCAGGCGGAGGATACACAATGGACTTAACTACTTTACGATCTTATATAGAAGACGCATTGTATAGAAGAGAACAAGCAGCACAAAGTAAAGCTACTTATATAAAGGATGCTGAACAGAGCGATCAACAAGCGCAGTCCTACTATGACCAGGGTGAACAGTATAGAAAACAGGCAGAAGACGCACGATACCAAGCTAAAACTTACCAGGATGAAGAAGCACGAGCACAAAGTGATTTAGAGTATTATCAACAACAGGCCATGGTAGCAGAACAAGAAGCTCAACGCGCGATGCAAGAAGCGCAATACTAAATTCCAACTATTTCCCCGAAGTGGTATAATACCAAAATGGATCTAACATTTCGTTGCCAAAGTTGTGGAATGCCCCTTGGAGATGGTTTCTATGGAACCAACGAAGATCACACAGAAAATCATAAATATTGTAAATTTTGTTTTCTCAATGGTTCATTTACAAATCCATATATTACTATGGAAGATATGATTGAGACATCTGTCGAAAATATGGTACATGATCTTGGAATGCGCGAGAAACATGCAAAGGACTTAGCAAATACATATATACCAAAACTTAAGCGTTGGAGATCACACTAGATACTTCATATGACCACTGCTGAATTTGAAAAAATAGTTCGTGATGCAATCGCTGAAATACCTCAGGAGTTACAATCCCAAATTGATAATGTAGAAATAGTTATCGAAGATTGGCCTTCAAAAGAACAACTTGGAGAGTACCAAAGTCCATACGATTTACTCGGACTGTATCATGGCATTCCAAAAACAGAACGAGAGAATTATTCTTCACTTCCAGACAAAATTTCTTTATTTAAAGAACCTATTCTTGCACTTGCATCGGATCAAGAAAAAATTAAGGAGCATATCAGAGAGACAATCCTTCATGAACTTGGACATCATTTTGGATTATCTGATGAAGATCTTGAGAATATCGAGGATAAAAAACTCCATTGAAAATGATTAAAGAAACGTTTAGGATAGAAAAGTTATCATTATGAATGTATTACAATTTTCCTTTGAAGCTATTGGGACATCGTGGACTATCGACATATTTGCACATAATTCATCTCTAACAAAACAGGATTTTATAAACAAAGTTCAGCAACGAATTGATGACTATGACAAAGTTTATTCAAGATTTCGGAAAGATTCGCTTATCACAAAGTTGGCCAAACAAGGTGGACAGGAACTATTCCCTACAGATTCTCGTGAGCTTTTCGCGTTATATAAGAAACTCTATAAAGCAACTGATGGTGCATTCACGCCACTCATCGGAAATGTCATGGAAGATTTAGGTTATGATGCAGCTTATTCGCTAAAGCCCAAAGCTACTATTCGACAAACTCCACTTTGGAAAGACATCATTGATTTTAAATACCCAAAGCTTACGCTAAAAGAACCAGCAATACTTGATTTTGGTGCTGCTGGAAAAGGGCACATTGTTGATCTCGTTGGCGTTATGTTGGAATTGGAAGGAGTGACTTCATACTGCATAGACGCAGGAGGGGATATATTATATAAATCTGCTGTCAAAGACCCATTGCGAATTGGTTTGGAACACCCGACAAATCCCAAACAAGTTATTGGCTTAGTAAATATTACGAACGGGAGTATTTGTGGATCTGCAGGAAACCGGAGGAAGTGGGGGAATTACCATCATATAATTGATCCGCGTACAAATACTTCTCCAGATTCGATAACTTCAATTTGGGTCATTGCGAAGAAAGCGATCTTAGCAGATGCTCTTGCAACAGCTCTTTATTTCACCAAACCTGAGGTACTTTCTGAACACTTCACTTTTGATTATGCTATGCTGTATAAGGATATGTCTCTTGAAAAATCCAAAAGCTTTCCAGGAGAAATATTTTACGGATCTTAAAACATGATGAGAACAATCGACGAATTTCTTAATAAATATACTATGTATAAAGTAGTTCTTTATGGATTACTCTTATTAGCAGTTATTGCGATTGTTCTAAGCTTTGCTGGAATTCTTTTCTATAATCCAGTCCAACTCATTTCCTCAATGCTTATCCTTCTGGCGACATGTTATATCAGTAACTTCATTTTTGCTAAGCTTGTGAATGCTCCAACAAATGAAGAATCTTATGGCATAACATCCCTTATTCTTTTCTTTATCTATCTTCCTGTCTCTGGAGTCAATGATGCTTTAACACTGGTCGCAGCAGGGTCCATTGCAATGGCAACGAAATATATCTTTGCTATAAACAAAAAGCATATATTTAATCCAGCTGCATCAGCTGCACTTATCATGGGTCTTATGGGAAACGGAAGTGCTCTCTGGTGGATTGGAAGTGACATATTATTACCATTTGTTTTGATTATCGGTTTATTAATAGTACGAAAGATTAGACGTTTTCATCTTTTCTTCACGTTCCTTGGTGTCAGTGTAGTAACTATAGGAATTTTTCAAATGCTCAATGGAATTGCGATACAACAAGCAATTATAGAAGCCTTCCAGTCATGGCCAATTATTTTCTTCGGTACAGTTATGCTTACTGAACCTTTGACGACTCCTCCGACAAAAAAACTTCAAATGTACTACGGTGCTTTAGTCGGATTCCTTTTTGGATCACAATTTAGTTTTGGTCCAATTTATTCAACTCCAGAACTTGCTTTAGTTTTAGGAAATATTTTCTCTTTTATTGTGAGCCCTAAGGCCAAGATGTTCTTAACATTTAAAGAGAAAAGAAAAGTTGCGGAGAATACGTTTGAATATATCTTCAGAACAAATCAAACACTTCACTATAAACCAGGACAATATCTTGAATGGACATTACCGCATAAAAAAGCTGATATCAGAGGAAATCGACGTTACTTCACAATTGCATCTTCACCAACAGAAAAACATATAAGATTAGGAATACGACTTGAAGAAAAAGCGAGTAGTTTTAAAAATAAGTTAAAAGAATTTTCAGAAAAAGATATTATTGTTGCATCACAGTTAACAGGAGATTTTACTCTACCGCAAGATAAAAATAAAAAACTTGTATTCATAGCAGGGGGCATCGGGATTACACCATTCCGAAGTATGATTAAATATCTTATGGATACAAAAGAGAGTCGTTCAATCGTTCTTTTCTATGCAAATAAAACTGAAAATGAAATTGCTTACCGAGATGTCTTCGATGCTGCACAAAAAGAGATTGGATTAAAGCCAGTGTATGTTTTGACCGACAAAGAACAGATCCCAGCAAATTGGTCTGGCAAAGTTGGAAGAATTGATGAAAAGATGTTAACTGAAGAAGTGCCTGACTTTAAAGATCGGACATTTTATATTTCTGGGCCAAATGCTATGGTCGATGCATATAAACGATTATTAAACAAACTTGGTGTCTCAGGAAATCAGATTGTCACAGATTACTTCCCCGGCTTCTAACTATATTGTTAAATTATGCCCATTTCTTTTTAACCATGTTCTATGCTCCCGATACAGAGGATACATCTTGCGAACTGTTTCCCAAAACGATCTTGAATGATTCATTTCAGTTAAATGTGCAAGCTCATGAGTGACGACATAATCGATAACTTCAAGCGGCGCCATAATGAGTTTCCAATTAAAGTTTAAGGTTTTTTGACTGCTGCAAGAACCCCAACGAGTTTCTGCACTTGTCAGTGCAATTGATCGGTAACTGAGCCCTGCTATTTTTGCATAATGTTCAACTCTTGAAAAGATTACTTTCCTTGCTTGTTGCTTATACCAACTTTCTAAATACTTTTTAATTAAACTTGGATTTGTACTAGCTACATACAACTTATCTCCAACTTCAACAAGTTCTTTTGGCTCGGTTGGAACACCCAGTGTATATTCTTTTCCTAAATAATAGTATGTACTTTTTGCTTTTTGGGGCAAACGCGCTTGCATCAATTGTCGCTTCTCGCGAATCCAATCTTCTTTCTCTTTGAGGAAACGTTCAGCAAAGAATTTAGGTAAGAGATAGGGAATCGTTACAACAACTGAAGCATCAGGTTTAATCTGAATACCAATTGAATTTCTTCTGCGCGATCTCACATACGTAACGTTATCCATAGGGGAGAATATAGTATATCTTCTTTAATAAAAAGTAAACCAGGTCGTTGACAAATAATTATTTATGATATAAACTATTTATGTTATAAACTATTATGCAAAACGATATAGATACAATTATTTCTCAGACAATACACATCGCAAAATACGTAGCAATGGCAGGGAATCAAACGTTTGAAGAACGAACTGCAACTATACTGCAATATCATACATTAAGCTTTTTGGAAAGTAACCCTGATGCAAAATCAAGTGATGTAGCAAAACACATTAACGCATCTCTTTCAGCAACAACACAACTTATTGATCGTATGCATAAGAGTGGTTTAATTGATCGAAAAGGTGATGACAATGATAGAAGAGTGATTCTTCTTTCAGTAACACAAGCTGGGCTTGATCACTTAAAGCATAGCAAAGAAGCAAAACGGGAAAGAATGAAAGAACTTCTATCAAAGCTAACGAAGGAAGAAATAAAACAGTTAATTACGATACAGGAAAAACTATTGAATAAATAATATGAGTACATTAGCAAACATCACACGAGGTCAAAAAATTGCAGTCATGCTTGGGACTATGTTGGCGATGCTTTTATCAGCATTAGATCAAACAATTGTCGCAACAGCTTTACCGCAGATAGTCAAAGAACTTAATGGGCTTGAGCATTTAAGTTGGGTCGTTACATCATACATGTTAGCATCAACTGTCGTTGTTCCTGTGTACGGAAAACTTTCAGATATTTATGGACGAAAAGGATTTGTCCTTGGCGCTATTGTAATCTTTTTAATTGGGTCTATCCTTAGTGGTTTTTCCCAAAACATGTGGCAACTTATTGCGTTTCGTGCCATCCAAGGTATTGGTGGTGGCGCTATCATGGCAAACGCTTTTACTGTCATTGGTGATTTATTCCCACCAGCAGAACGGGGGAAATGGCAAGGTCTTTTTGGTGCTGTCTTTGGTCTTTCTTCAGTGATTGGACCGCTCCTTGGAGGATGGTTAACTGATAACGCATCATGGCGCTGGAACTTCTTTATCAATATCCCACTCGGTATCCTCGCATTTCTTGTTGTTGCATATCTCATGCCAAAGATTAAGTCTGAAAGAGCAAACCGATCAATTGATTATGTCGGAGCAATCTTATTATCAGTTGGTTTAATATCACTCCTTCTTGGATTCGTCTGGGGTGGCAGCCAATATGCTTGGGATTCATGGCAAATTATTACCCTCTTTGCAAATGCTATTATTTTCCTTTATTCGTTTGCCTTCGTAGAAACACGAGTAAAAGAACCAATTTTGCCACTCAGTCTCTTTAAGAATTCGATCTTTTCAGTATCAATGATAATTATTTTCTTAATGGGTATTGGGATGTTCGGTGCAATTCTTTATATCCCATTATTCTCACAACTTGTTCTTGGGACAAACGCAACGGATGCAGGAACTATCTTAACACCAATGATGTTAGGAATGGTTTTTGCAAGTATTGCAACAGGACAGATCGTCTCAAGAACTGGAAGATATAAAATAATTGCGGTATCTGGAATTGGTGTCGCCACAATTGGTATGTTCCTCTTATCACAAATGTCTATTTCGACAACAAATACTGAACTCATCATCCGAATGATTTTGACGGGACTTGGAATTGGTGTCACAATGCCAGTGTTTAATCTTGCTGTACAGAATGCATTCGATCATTCCAAACTTGGTGTCGCGACATCATCTATCCAGTTATTTAGGAGTGTTGGAGCGACAGTAGGAACAGCTGTTCTTGGTGGAGTTCTCAATAGTAGTCTGTCTCGCCAATCAAGTGAACTGACGAACGATCCATTTATCCAAACAATGAGTGCTACAAATCCAAACATGAATCTTTCAACATTGGACGCAAATAAATTACAAGGAATTTTAACTGGTGACGGGAGAGCTGCAATTGAAGCGCAGTTGAACTCACTTCCAGGTCCAGTTCAAGCGCAAGCAATGACAGCATTTAGTCAATTCGCTGAAAAGGCAAAGACGATCTTTGCCACATCAATTGCTGAAGTATTTTTGATCGCAGCGATACTTACAGCTATTACATTCTTTGTCAGTTTGTTCTTGAAAGAAATCCCATTGAGAAAGAGCCATCATGCAGATCCGATTGAAGAAGCAGGGAAAGAACTTGCAGTTGAAGAAGCTAATTTAAATCCTAAAAACGAGCCAAAGCTTCTCTAACTCCTTACAAAGGATTCACATCTATCTGATATTCTTGCTTCTATGAAAAATAATAATAATGATCCTATTACTCTTGTCTTTACTTGGAAAGTGAAAAAGGGGAAGGAAAAGCAATTCGAAAAATGGGCTCACAAGACGACACAAGCTGCTGCACAATTTGAAGGACATCTTGGAGCTAATTGGATTAAACCAGCAGCTAATGGCAAACACTACACAGTGATTTATAAATTCGATACGATCGAACATTTCTCCGCTTGGGAAGATTCTTCGGTTAGGCAAAAATTATTGGAAAAGGTTTCTTTCTATACAGAACAGGATAAGCCCAAAAAAGTAGAACAGTTAACAGGTTTAGAAACATGGTTTACCTTACCTGGAAGTATCACAATAAAACCACCGCCACGTTGGAAAATGGTCATTGCTACAGCGTTGGGAATTTATCCGTTAGGGCTGATCTTTCAAGCATTTGTCGCACCATATCTACACCTTGTTCCATTGTGGGTACGGCCTATTATTCTTAGCGCAATTCTTACACCTCTTATGACTTACGTCGTTATGCCATTTGTGACTGGACAATTAAGGCCATGGTTATATCCTACAAAAAAATAAATTAACGGATAGCGAAGAGTTTTTGTGCGTAGGTAATTCGTCTTAATATTTCCCGTACTCCTAAAATTATTCCCAATGCCAAAAGAGTAAAAATTGCGGGTTTGATAATTTTTATATCTTGAATTATTTGTTTGGAAAGATATGTATTCATTACATCTGTGAAGTACGAGTACAAAAGATAATGCCATACAAAAAGAATCATTGTCCGTTGCCCAATAAACTCAAGCATAGCATTCTTTTTCAAAACCATACTGAAAGCCACCCACGAAATAATTCCAGCAATAGCAGCTGAATAAAATAAGAAATAATTATTGAGTCTATTAACACGTAAATCGATTTGCGCACCATATTGTTGATAATTCAAAAACGCTAAGTATATGAGTACTCCTAATCCAACAATGAATACTACAATTCCATATCTTTGTATAAGATTAAAAATCTTTTCTTTTTTCTTAAAGAGAAAGCCGAGTCCAAAAAAGACAATTGCTGTAAATGCAGTTTCCATTCCAAAAGGTAGTTTTAAAAAGGAATAATAGGATGAGAGTACATATCCGATGATTGATAATCCAATAAGTAGGGGGATCAAAAATCGCATTTGCGTAGATACTCGTGTTATTGCAGCAAATCCAATTCTCGCAAGAAACAAACAGGGAAGGAACCATAGCGCTACATTAAAATATAAATACCCCAAATTACCATTGCCATAGAGAATTCCGTATACTTGTTCAAGGAAATCATGCATTGTATTGTGCGTTGTATGTTCTTTCAAAAACCAAAAAAAGTATGTTAGTACAGCAAATAAAAGATAGGGAAGAAGGATAGTTTTGAATGACTTTTTAACAAAACCCCAATAGCTTGGAAAATTTTCTTTGAATACGATACCTGAAAGGAAAAAGAAGAGTGGCATATGAAACGCATAGAACATATATCTATAGCTGTCAGATGGGAGAGCATGTGCATACATTACAAAAAGTATGGCAATGCCTCGACAAATATCGACCCAAGAAATCCTATCTATTGTTGAAGTAGAAACTTTATCCATAGCTTTCCAGATCAGTTTATACTACCATGTTTAAAGATGTATTTGAAGCCTTCTTATCATATTCTTATGAAGAATCTTTATAATTATTCTATGAATAAAAAACTAATAGCACTAGCTTTAACTTTAGTCGGGATTGGAACACTTCTATATGTGATGAAGACAGAACCTCCTTTTTCTACTTATAATATTGCGTGTAGTAAGCATCCAATAAAGACACAAACAGAAGGGCCTTATTATAAATTAGGTAGTCCACAAAATACAAACTTGTATAGCGAATCAATTCCTGGTGAAAAAGTAGTCCTTTCTGGGTTCGTACTGAATACAGATTGTAAGCCCATCGCTAATGCTTGGATTGATTTCTGGCAAGCAAATGGAAAAGGGGAATATGATAATAATGGGTACACATTGAGAGGACATCAGTATACGGATGCTAATGGAAAGTTTTTGCTAACTACAGTTATACCAGGCGAATATCCTGGACGAACACCACATATTCATTTTAAAATTAGAGCAAATAACGATGCTCCAACTCTAACAAGTCAATTATATTTACCTGATAATCAAAAGAATGAATCAGATTCTATTTTTGATTCTGATTTGGTAGTTGATATGACTAGAACCAATGATGGACTTTTTGCAACTTATAATATAATAATTCCTCAATAATTTGCATTGAAAATCTATTTATGATTGAATTAAGGTAATGTTGAAGTTCATTTATTCTGTTTTTATTGGAGTTCTTTTTGCAACACTTGTCGGTGTGGGCATTGCCGCTTTTTATCCTATGCCCCAAGCTCCAGAATATCCTTCGACTCGTTCATACTTGCCTCCAGAACAACAATCACCTGCAGAAATTAAGCAGCAAAATGCTGATCAGGTAAAGTATGATGCAGCGTATAAAGAATATCAGACTAAGGAAAAAGACTATAACCGTAATGTCTCAATCATCTCACTCGTTTTTGCAATCGTAGCATTGGTTGTAAGCATTATTATGGCGAAAACAATTCTATTAATAGCGGACGGTCTTTTGCTTGGAGGATTCCTCACACTTATTTATAGTATTATTCGCGGCTTCTCTACAGACGATAACATGTTCAGATTTGTTGTGGTTGCCATAGGATTTGTCATCGCAGTTATTATCGGTTATCTCAAGTTTATTCCACAAGAGAAAAAGAAAAAATGAATTTTTATAAACTAATCGCTTCTTTAGCACTTTGTTTCTTTGTCGCATTTGCGGGAAGCTTCGTTACAACTCCAGCAATTGAAGGTTGGTATGCTGGTTTGGTAAAACCTGCTTTTAATCCACCCAACTGGATTTTTGGACCAGTTTGGAGCATATTATATTTTCTCATGGGACTTTCGTTTTATATTGTTTGGAATAAAGGAATCACTTGGAGGAAAGAAAAGCGCGCAATATTTGCATTCTTTATACAACTATTTCTAAACTTCTTTTGGTCTTTTACCTTTTTCGGTATGGAACAACCACTTTTTGCATTTTTTGTCATTATGGCTTTATGGCTGACCATACTCTATACAATAATTCAATTTAAAAAACTTTCCACAGCTGCAGCATATCTTCTATTACCGTATATTGCGTGGGTCACATTTGCTTCACTTCTTAACCTCTTCATCGTTGTACTCAACTAATGTATTACTATCTAAATGGTCTGGAAGCGTTTCCATCTCACGAAGTAACTGTATATACTCCTCAGGAAGAATATCAGTGGATTCAGTAATTAAATCGATATACCCCTTAGTCGGTAATAAATTATTTGCAATTTTATCTGGATGAGCGACATATGTTTGCACTTCCAGGTCTTCACCGGATAATAATTTAACAGTAACTACTTCTCGAGTGTATCCAGTAGGGTATTCCTCTCGTTCGTCAATAATCCTTATGTCATTTTCTGAAAAATCAAAAACAATCCCAAAGACTCTGGATGTAGGGAATGATTTCTGAATGTTTGCTGCACCATAGTATGGATTATGCGATTGTCTCTTTTCAAATCGTAATGCGTACCCTTCTAAAATCGCTGGCATTCTTATTTTTGGAGAAATTTCGAGACGTTTTAAATGAGTGGAACTCATGAGCGCTCCATATGCAAAAAGCTTCATGAATTAAGTATAGCGGAAATTATTTCTCTCTTGAAAGACGAAGTTGTTGTTCTTTAAGATGGAAAAGGCTCACATCATCCATAGTCGTTCCTTCTTCTCGGAATGGTTTTTCAAGGACGCGAATAAGTTTCCACATATAGATAAAGATAAACGTAATAAAACCAATTGCTGCAAGTTCATTAATAATTGAATCCATTTTTGTAAAAAGTAAGATGATGACTAACCCGGTAACAATTGACTGAACCAAAATAAATGCTGAAGGAATTGGCTGAATTTTTTGGATATAATTAACACGTAAAATTCCTCGTAGAATTACATTCTGATCCTGTTTAAGCTTCACAATATAATTTGCAGGAACACCTAATTTTTCTAACTTATCAAAAATAAGTGAGAGTTCATTTGCTTTAAAGTATGCTTTCTTCGTATGGATCAACAAATCTTTTTTGAACAGGTCAAGAATACTGACCAATAACTTATTCAGCTCAACGTAGTCAAACTTCTTATACATCTTTTTAAAAAGTTTTCCATCATTATGAATACTTTCAATCGCAGTAACAACGCTGACAGGAACATATTCACTTTCTTTATAGTCTCGATATGTTGAAGACAAGATGAAACCGAGTACAAAGATACTTCCTGAAATAATACTTGTCATGAGCGCAGAAGTTGAAATAAACTCCCAACCGAAATGACTAATGATTGACTTTGCGACGAGAATTAAAAGAACAATAATAAGAGTCTCTCGAAAAATTTTGAATTTTGTGCTGGTAAATTGTTTCATAAGAGAAATCATTATATAAATCATTCCAGAATTTATCAAGACTATATGTGTTTTCTATATAGACAAAAGTTCAGGTTTTCCATATAATAGTATAAGATTTTTAGAGCACTGTCCGCTTATAAATTTCTTTACAAAATATGGCGGACAATACTTTTAGAAATAACATAACAACTTCATCACGAAACTCCTATAACCGGACAGTAACATTTATTAAATCACGTCCTCTTGGAAGCTTTTTCCTCGTTCTTGGGCTTTTATTAATATTACTTATCGTTGCTAAATTTATTCAACAAACTCCTCCAGAAAAAGAACCGGAAAGAGTGACAAAATCAGTCGAAGTATACAGTATTGGTGATGGTCCTAAAGCAACATATCAAGCAAGAATTGATAAGACAGGAGTTATCACAATCATTGCACAGTCGGGAGGAATTGTCCAAAATATTTCAGTGAAAGAAGGGGATAAAGTAGGGAAGGGCCAGCAAATAATTTCACTGTCATCAAACTATCAAGGCGGGAATGCAGCATCAGTTCAGAGACAGATTGCACAGACACAATATCAAAACGTTCTTGATACTTTCGGTACACAAAATTCACTAATTCAAAATCAACGAGATGTCGCGACAGCATCCGCAGAGAATGAACAACGAACACGAGATATAACAAGACAATCTCTTGGAGAAACTTCTGATTTAGTAAATGCAAATCAGGATCAGCTCGATGGAATTCGAGATACTCTCGATGCACTGAAAGAAAATAACACTAATGGTGCAAATGATATGCAAATTGGAGAACTTGAAGGATCAGCTACTCAATTACAAAGTGGACTTAATCAATTGAGACAAGCTCAAAGAACAGCTGAATATCAAGCATCAAATGAGAATCCCCCTGCAATTATCGCAAACGCACAAAAGGAAGCTGCATTGAAGCAACTTGATATTCAACAAAAAACATTGGAATTAAATCGAGATGTATCACATCTTCAAGTACAGTTAGCATATGTAAATGAAGCAGCATTTTATCCAGCAAGTCCTTTTACAGGAGTTGTGCAAAGCATTGCAGTTGTTAAGGGTCAAACAGTAAGTCCAGGTACAGAACTAGCAACAATTGCTGCAGATGATATTGAATCAACTGCATTTCTTCAGGTCCCTCAAGCAGTTGCACAACGGCTTTCGACAGGAGAACCAAGTATTTTAACGAAGAAGAATAAAAAGATTTCTATTACACCTTTATATGTCGCAACTGAAGCATCAAGTGGACAGTTGTATGCTGTGAAATATGACATCCCAAGTGAATATCAAAACCTTTTTGCAAACGGAGAATATGCAACAATTCAAGTCCCTCTTAAAGCGTCCGATACATCATCAGCTGTTCCACTTATCCCAATTGACGCTGTGTATCAAACACAAGATACGTCATTTGTGTTGGTTGCACAAAATAACAAAGCAGTAACGAAAACTATTCAAGTTGGAGAAGTATTTGGAGATTATGTCGAAGTACAAAGCGGTTTAAAACGTGGTGATCAGGTTATCCTCAATCGTAACGTGATCGCTGATGATACTGTCAAAATACAGTAACCGCTTTTCCTATGGCAGAATTAACTACTTATCTTAAAAAACTAAAGTTTGACCCATCATTGCTTACTTCTCCTTTTGGAAAATATCTGCAAAATACCAGACTTGTAATCCTTACAGTAATTCTTATGGTTATTGTCGGAGTCGCAAGTTATATGAGTATACCTCGTGTGCTGAATCCACAGATCAATATTCCAATTGTCATTGTTTCAACAACATTACCAGGTGCTTCTCCCGATGATATCGAATCGCTTGTTACTGTTCCTGTTGAAAATAGTTTAAACAGTCTTGAAGACGTTAAGACTATGTCTT
This sequence comes from uncultured Gammaproteobacteria bacterium, assembly GCA_965230895.1. Lineage (GTDB taxonomy): Bacteria > Patescibacteriota > Microgenomatia > Levybacterales > UBA12049 > JACDET01. The sequence goes on along the minus strand of OZ246394.1, from coordinate 317,742 downwards.
CGACGTCTCAAGATTCTGTCTCGGTCGTAACACTCGAATTTGAATCTGGTGTTAATCCCGACAAAGCAAAAGCAGATGTCCAATCTGCAGTTGATAGCATAACAGATTTACCAGACAATGCGGAATCTCCAAGTGTACAAAAACTCGATTTTGAGAATGAACCTGTTTGGACATTCTCTTTAAGTAGTAAAACAGATACTGTCAGTCTTGTACGATTTGGAAAAGCTTTACGAGACAAGCTTGAAGATCTTCCTTCAATTGATAGGGTAGAGACAACAGGGCTAGATGATGAAGAAATTCAAGTATTGGTAGATCCACAAAAGCTCGCATCATATGGATTAAATGCGCAAGCAATATCCCAAACGATTAAATCAAATACTGGATCTTCACCTGCAGGAAATATAACAACTAATGATTCTTCATTTGTGTTAAGCATCGATCCGACAGTAACGTCAGTCGAAGAGTTGCGTAATATACGCATTGCAAATGGAAGATCTTCAATCCTTTTATCTGATGTAGCAACTGTTCAAGAAAGAATAAAACCTGATGCAACTGCTTCGTACCTCGCGACGAAAAACCAAGAACCAGTACAGACAATCCGATTCGATATTTATAAAACTGGTACAGCAAACATTACAGACGCAGTTGAAGATGCGAGAAAAACAACTGAAGAAACAACGAAAAGTTATGGCAATAAGTTTACTATTTCGTCTGTTATAGATGCAGGACAGCAAATTGATGAACAATATTATGATTTAGTTCGGGACTTGATTATTACGATTTCACTTGTATTTCTGACACTCTTTTTATTCCTTGGGTTACGTCAGGCGATTATCGCTTCGTTAGCAATTCCATTAACATTTCTCATTACATTTATCGTAATGAACATCACAGATATTTCTTTAAGTTTTATTGCATTCTTTTCGTTACTTTTGTCTCTTGGACTTTTGGTTGATGATACGATAGTTGTTGTGTCTGCATTAACGGCATATTATAGAACAAATAAGTTTACTCCATTAGAAGCAGGACTTTTGGTTTGGAAGGATTTTAAAACCGCGATTTTAACCACAACATTAACTACTGTCTGGGCATTTGTACCATTACTCTTAGCAACAGGTATTATCGGAGAATTTATTCGACCAATTCCTATTGTTGTTTCAACTATTCTTTTGGCATCACTTGGCGTTGCACTGTTTGTAACACTTCCATTTTTTATCATCTTACTCAATGGGAATCTCCCAAACCGCATTGTGGTGCTATTTAGAATCATTGGAATTCTCTTAGTGCTTGCGCTCTTTTTTGTTGTCATGCCGCAAGGTCCTTTATTTATTCCAGCGCTAATACTTTTTGTTGTTAACATTTTTATCTATTTCCAAGTCCGCTATCAACTGTATAAACGAATGCAAGAGAGACTTCACTCAGAACCAATTCAACGGGAACAAAAAGAAAGAAAGAGTATCTCGTATTACTTAAATAATGGTGTTATCAATTTTGAAATTATTGAAAGAAAATACCGAAAAATTATTGACAAGATTTTATCCAAAACGTCATTGAGAAGAACTACAGTTATTGTCGTTATTGCATTCGCTTTATTCTCATACCTTCTTGTCCCACTGGGATATGTCAAAAATGAATTCTTCCCAAAGAGTGATCAAGAATATATTTATCTCTCTCTTGAATTACCATCCGGCACAAATATCCAAACGACAAGAAAAGAAATGATTGCGATCATGAATGATATACGAACAATCGAAGATGTTTCTTTTGTAACTGCAACTCCTAAATTAAGTATCGATCCAGGAAGAGGGTTTGGGGGATCAAGTGATAATACTGCTCTTGTAACAATTCTTCTTCCACATAAAGGTGGAGTATCTTCAATTGATCTATCACAAAAGCTTCGAGACAAGTATAGCGCATATCAAAAAGGGACTGTTTCTGTCGTTGAAGTTTCAGATGGTCCACCTGCTGGGAGTGATTTGCAAATAAAAGTTTCCGGAGAAGACTTATCAGAAATTGATACATATGCGACACAGATTCAGACCTTTTTGGAAAAACAGCAAGGTGTCACAAATATTTCGAAGTCAATTAAATCTGGTACGAGTAAAATTGTATTTATTCCTGATGCACAAAAGCTTGCTACTGCTGGAATTACTCAGGATCAATTAGGATCTGCTATGCGGACCTACGCTAGTGGATTTACATTGCAAAAGGATGCAAAACTTCAAAAAGAATCGGATGATTCTCAGGACATCGTATTGCGTACAGCTGTAACTCCTCAAACCGCACAAGATGTTTCATCGATAACTATTCCAACACCAAATGGACAAATTCCGTTAATTTCGCTTGGAAGATTTGAATTGCGGCCAAACCCAACACTTATTACGCGGGAAGATGGTAAGAGAACAATGTCAGTCTCTGCAAGTGTTACTCAAGGCGTTTCAGTAACTGATATGAATGCAAAACTTGAAGAGTACGCAAACTCTCTTAACTTACCAGACGGGTATTCATGGGCAACCGGCGGAGTGAATGAAGAAAATGATCAGTCAGTTCAAGCGATTCTTATGGCCATGATTTTGTCATTCCTGTTAATCATCATAACTATGGTCTTACAGTTTTCATCTTTCAGAAAAGCCTTCATAGTTATGCTCGTTATTCCATTATCGATCTCAGGGGTATTTATTATCTTCTCACTTACAAATACTCCGTTATCGTTCCCAGCACTTATCGGTGTACTGGCGCTCTTTGGGATTGTTGTAAAGAATTCAATCCTTATCGTTGATAAGATCAATCAAAACTTAAAAGAACAGATGGAGTTTAGAGAAGCTATTGTCGATGCAGCAGAGAGTCGATTAGAACCGATTACGTTAACATCATTTGCAACAATTGTTGGGTTAATTCCAATCACTTTGTCAGATCCATTATGGAGAGGACTTGGCGGAGCGATCATGTCAGGACTTTTCTTCTCTGGAACGACAATGCTTTTCTTCATCCCCGTTGTATACTACGCATTCTTTAATAAGAGTGAAGGAAAGATTGGAGAGAAAAGAGGTCGAAAACCGAAAGATAATTAGTTTGTTATATATTTCTCAATTTTATTGAGAAGGTCATTCATCTCAAAAGGTTTCGGGAGAAAATCGTTGGCACCTGCTTCTTTGGAACTCTCTTCAACATCACGACTTGCAGAAATAAGAATTATAGGAATATCTTTAGTTTCCTTTTTAGATTTAAGTTTCCGACAAACTTCCCTTCCATCAGTTCCTGATAACCAAATATCCAGAAGCACTAATTGTGGTTTATGATCTTTTAATTTAGGCTCAAATCTCCCATCTTGAGCAGTACAAACCTCATAATTACAGAACTCAAGCATCATCTTAACAGCATCAAGAATTGCTGGATCATCATCTGCGACGAGTATTTTTCTGCGGGCGGGAGTATTGAGACCTTCTTTCTTATACGTTTTCATGAAAGTAACAACAATTATTTAGTCTAGCGCAGAAATATAAGAATTAAGTAAATATAAGTAAAGAAATAATTAAAAGCTGTTCATGATATACTACTATCTGTGGAAGAGAAAGATATTTTGGCTGAAGTGAAACTTCGGTATGTAACAGACAATAAGCCTGGCTTCACAAGAAAACTGCAAGGAAAGCATTTTGCGTACTTTGATAGAAAAGGGGAGAGAATTACCGACGATACAGTAATTGAAAGAATAAACAAGATTGTCATCCCTCCAGCATGGAAAAGAGTTTGGATTTCCCCGTATGCCAATGGTCACATGCAAGCAACTGGAATCGATGCACGAGGAAGAAAACAATATCGGTACCATCAATTCTGGAATGAATTGAAGCAACAGGAAAAATTTAGTCATGTACTGGATTTTGCATCAGCGCTTCCAAGAATACGGAGACATATTAATGAAAGTTTAGAACTGAAAGGGTTACCAAAAGAGAAAGTAATGGCTACAGTGATCTGGCTTTTAGAACATACGTTAATTCGCGTAGGAAATATCGAATATAAAGAAGAGAATAACTCATATGGATTAACTACGCTGACGAATAGACATGTTCATATTAAAAGCAGTAATATTGATTTTTCTTTTGTTGGGAAAAGCGGAGTAAAGCACAAAGTCCATGTAAGTGATAAAAAAATAGCCAACATTATCCGTCGCTGCCAAGAGCTTCCTGGACAAGATTTATTTGAATATATTGATGATGACGGAAAACCTAATGACGTAACATCCCATGACATCAATGAGTACTTAAAAGCAATTACTGGTAAAGATATTACAGCGAAAGACTTTAGAACGTGGGGTGGCACAGTAGCTGCAGCAAGCCTTTTAGATAAAGCAGGGATATCTGATGAAGAGAAAAGTGCTGAGAAGACCATTACCGAAACGGTAAAACGCGTCGCTGAGCATTTAAGGAATAAACCAGCAACTTGTAGAAAATATTACATCCATCCAACTATTTTCGAAGCATATACAAACGGCTACGTTATTTCAAATCTCAAAGATAAACTAAAGGAAGACGACTTGAGAAAGATCAGTGGACTGAATACCAGTGAAAACGAAGTTGTAGTCCTTTTGAAAGTGATGATGCGAGAAGGAGAAAAGAACCTCGATGCCAAAGCCAAAGTTTGATTATACAAAAGACTTTAAGAATATAGACTTTCGAAAGAATCCTCATTTATATCAAGTCGGAATAGGCGAACAAGGAGTTTTACTTGTGGAACCATATAAGTCTGAGCTTGTTCAGCATTGGAGATTTAAAACTCCCGATATTGCAAAAAAGTCCTCTGAAACAATTTACAACATGTTTTTAGAATATAAAAAGCAAAATGATTTTGTCGGGATGGACATGGCAAGGAAGTTCCTTCAAATGGGCTATACTCGTTCGAGAAGATATGCAAACCATAAAACCGGCCGAAAATATGAATCCAACCCTCAGTTAGAAAAAACTGCCGAAAAAGAAAAGATAGCACGAACCAAAATAAATCCCCAGGAATTAGATTGGAAAGATAGTGAGAAAGCACAATCAGCAAGAATTTTCTATGAGAAATACCTCCTTGCACGAGAAGACCAAGAATACAAAGAACTAAAAAAGAAGCACCAAGAAAAATACGGCTAAATTAATTTGTCATGCTGAACTTGTTTCAGCATCCCATATCCTTTTGTTGAAAATTACTTTTTCTTACTTTTTGCTTTTTTTTGAGGATGCATCTCTGCACCAGTCAGCGCAGCAATCTTTGCAGGATCTTTCTTCCATTCGTTTCGAGATTTAACAAAGAAGTATGAAATGATGATAATCGTAGCAACTGGAGTTAACCATTCTGGCAAGTGGTGTCCGAAACTATCATAAAGCATGACACATCCAAGGAAGAACACAGAATACATAGCACCGTTCTTGAGATAAATATATTTTTTAATAGTATTGATACCCTTAATCGTCGCTTCCCGGACAACAAATGCTCCAATACCATTACCCAAAAGAATTAACGGCACCGACAAAGTGAAAGCAAATGCACCAAGGACACCATCAATTGAGAATGTCGCATCAATCGCTTCAAGATAAAGAATCTTACTCATATCAGATTTGCCACTATCATTGAGTAAATCCGCCTCCGCCTTTTCGGCGTTTTCTTTAAATCCATGTGTGATAAAGAACGCTGTAGATCCGACTACTGCACCAAATGCCATCATTGGATCAATCTGTAAGGAGTACCATACAATTGCTGCCAAAAGGATAGAAACAACAGCATAAAACCATACACCAAGCTTTTCAAAAGTTCGTTCTCCGCGAATACCGTAATGCTTTGGTTCCATAAATAGCCAATGAAAGAAAAGGAAAAGGAGGAACGTACCACCACCAGCAAGAAGCACTGGTGCGGATTGCTCAACAGATTCTTTCACAGCAGGGTCGGCACTGAAAGCTGCAGTAATCGCACCCCACGGACCAAGTGCAGGATTGACTGCCCAGATGATCGCGAAAGGAAGCAAACCACGCATCAGGAATACTGCGACAAGAAGTCCCCATGTAAGGAACCACTTCTTCGCCTTGTCACTCATTGTGGCCAGAACCTGAGCATTGATGACAGCATTATCAATTGAACTAACAGTTTCAAAAAGAACTAATCCAATAACAATTAATATAGCGGAAACAAAATCCATACATAGTATTATACAAGATTAGCTTAAGAATTTCAGGGCTAAATGGGAAATCTACCACATTTGATTGAAACCGATGAAATTGTTATACTACGTTTATGGGTAATACGATTAAAACTATATTTCTTCTTGGCGTCCTCAGTGTCCTCATCATTACAATGGCTCGAATTTTTGGCGGTGAGCAATTTATGTACATGGCCTTTGGCTTTGCATTACTCATGAATGGTGGCATGTATTTCTTCTCTGATAAGCTTGCGCTGAAGATGAGCAGAGCTGTCCCTCTTGATAAGAAAAAATATCCTGAAATTTATGCAATGATTGAAGATCTTTCAAAAAGAATTGATATTCCAATGCCAGATCTTTACATCACCCCAGATCGCCAAGCAAATGCGTTTGCAACAGGTAGAGGTCCAGGTCATGCATCAGTTGCGGTAACAGAAGGTATCTTAGAAATTCTATCCAAAGATGAACTCCGAGGAGTTCTGGCTCATGAACTTGCGCATGTTAAGAATCGTGATGTCCTCGTCGCTACAGTTGCAGCTGTGCTTGCCAGTGTTATTTCATTCTTAGCAAATATGAGCTTTTTTAGTTCGCATAGTGGAGATGAAGAAGCTCCAAATCCGATTATCGCTATAGCTGCTGCAATTCTTGTCCCGATAGCAGCTTCGCTTGTACAAATGGCTATTTCAAGACAACGAGAATTTGGTGCAGATCATACTGGTGCCAAAACAATCGGAAGTGGGAAGGCCTTAGCAAATGCGCTTTTGGCAATCCATGATTCAACTCGACGCGCACCAGCGCAAGTAAACCCAGCAATGTCATCACTCTATATTGAAAATCCTGCTGGTGGTTTGGGCGGACAAATGATGAAATTATTGTCTACACATCCTCCTGTTGAAGAAAGGGTAAAACGACTTCAAAAGATATAAAAAAACTTTTAATTGGAGATCCTGAAACAAGTTCAGGATGACAAATGTGTTATACTTGAGCTATGGAATTAATTGATTTACTTTTACACTTTGATGAGCACCTCGCAAACTTTATTAATATGTTTGGACCGTGGGTATACGTCCTTCTTTTTGGAATTATCTTTGCTGAAACTGGATTTGTCGTTACACCTTTTCTTCCAGGAGATTCGCTCCTTTTTGTCGTTGGAAGTCTCGCAGGAAGTGGATATCTCAATTTCTGGGTTGTCTATGTCACACTTTTAGTTGCAGCTATTCTTGGAGATTCAGTTAACTATTGGATTGGAAACAAAACTGGACATAAAGTCTTCAATAAAGAAAATTCAAAACTCTTTAACAGACAACACCTTGAAACAACTCGTGAGTTCTTTGAAAAACATGGTGGAAAAACGATCATTCTTGCACGATTTCTTCCAATCGTACGTAGCTTTGCACCATTTGTCGCAGGCATGGGAAGCATGGACTACAAAACATTCCTTTACTACAATGTCGTTGGCGGATTCATCTGGGTCACATCTCTTACCGTTGCAGGTTATTTCCTCGGATCATTACCAATTATCAAAGACAACTTTGAAAAAGCCATCTTCCTTATAATTTTATTGTCACTTGTTCCACCAATTATTGAATACATCCGAGCAAAGAAAGAGTTAAAGCCGGAGAAGAAGTCTACAAGCTTTAGTGAAATTAAAGAAACCTTCAAAAAAGAAAACATCGACTAATAACTTTTTCCACACGTTGTATCCGCCCACAATCCGACTTTCGATTCCTGTGCAAGAGCTTGTGCTCGTTTAAATTCATCTTGATATTTGTAAGGTAAATCGTAAGTATATTCGTAAGCATATCCTTGGGAAATCATCAGTTTATTAAACGATCTTCCGTCCATCAACCACACGTACCGAAGCAATCGATCGTACTTATCGGTGTTTCCTTGTGATTCATCTGATTCAAGATAAATATCCTGTCCTGAAAGTAATTCTTTTGCTTTATCTGAAGCTTCTTTCCCAAAGCATTCTACCTCTTTTCGTGGATCAACAGTTTCAGGTGTATTTATCCCAATCAATCGGATCGTTTTCTCCTGATTGTTCAGTGAAACTCGAATGGTATCACCATCAACCACTCTTATAACTTTTGCTGACTCGCTTGAAACAGCAGTTTGCTCCCCAAGAACTGCTGTCGGAGCCGGAGTAGGGAGGTGATCTGTTTTGGATAAATTATCAGGGACAAACGATGGAAAAAAGACTTGTAGAAGTGAAAGGATAAAAGAAACTAAGTAAACAGTATTTTTCATCTCGTTTTCACTCATGGAAATAAATATAGCATATTATTCATTTCATATCTTGCATTCAATAGAAGAGATTAGAGATAATACACCTACAACATCCCTCTAAGAAAGGCGGTGATATCATGAGTCATCAACACAAATCAAACGATTTAGTAGGAATCCTCGAACCGCATTTTGCGAAACTTCCACATTTGCCGAAAAACGCCCAAGATGTTCTAGTAAAAGTTATGCCTTATATTGCATTGCTTTTCGGAATACTCGGTGTATTTGGAGCAATTAGTGGACTTGGATTACTTACGGCGACATCTCCATTTGCAGTAATGGGAGGAACTGAAGGTATGTCTGCGTACGGTAGCGGCTTTGTCGCATCGCTCATTTGGTTAGTTTCATCTGGACTTATGCTTGCCGCATATCCAGGACTAAACGCAAGAAAGCATAAAGGATGGGAATTTCTTTTCTGGAGCGAAATTGCTAGTTTACTAGGTTCAATTGTCGCTATGTCCTTTGTTTCCGGACTTATCGGAGCACTTATCGGTTTGTATTTATTATTTGAGATTAAATCTCACTATAAATAACTCGCAATAGCCTCTATTTCTTTGGATAAAACCAAAAAGTAGAGGTTATTGTTTTCTCTTTTTTCGCTTCTTTGCCTCAAGTGAGGTATAATACACTTATGTTAGTTGATAATGTCACACTTACAATCAAAGCAGGAGACGGTGGTAATGGCGCCGCAACTTTTTTGCGCAATGGATTAACCGCTCGAGGTGGACCTGATGGAGGAAATGGTGGGAATGGAGGAAATGTCTATTTCCAAGGTTCACGAAATATAAATGATCTCAAACAGTTCCGATTTAAGAAAAAGGTTGAAGCGCAAAACGGAACAAATGGGAAGAATCAGAAACTCTTCGGTAAAAATGCAGAAGACTTAACAATACTAGTTCCACTTGGCACACATATTACTGATATTGATACTGGAAGAATCTACGAGATTCGAAATGACAGCAAACCTGTGCTCTTTGCAAAAGGTGGGAAAGGTGGACGTGGTAATACTGAATTCAAAACAGCAATCAACCAATCCCCAAATTATGCAGAAGATGGAACACCCGGCGAAGAAAAAATGCTCAAACTAGAGCTAAAGATGATTGCGGATATTGGATTAATTGGTTTACCAAATGCAGGGAAGAGTAGTTTACTTGCGACATTAACAAATGCATCCCCAAAGATCGGTAACTATCCTTTTACAACGCTTGAACCAAATATCGGTATGCTTGATGAATATACAATTGCAGATATTCCTGGACTTATTGAAGGCGCATCGCAGGGGAAAGGTTTAGGAATTGCTTTTCTAAAACATATTGAGAAAACAAAAATCCTCCTTCATTGTATCGATTCAACAGATCCTGATCCTTTGAAAACATATACAATCGTCCGAAAAGAATTTGAACAACATAGTGGCAAACTTTTAGAGAAGCAAGAAGTTATCCTACTTACCAAAACAGATCTTGCAGCAGTTGGACAAGTTGAGAAATCTGAAAAGCTTTTCCTCAAGAAAGGTTTGGAAGTCATCACATGCTCTATTTATGATGACGAGAGTCTCAACACATTGAAACAACGCGTTCATGCATTAGAAGAATTTAAGGAACCAATTGTTGAAAGAACTGAGAAATTTAAAAAGTTCCCAATAGAAAATCTCTACAAAACCCCACCCCCACCAAAAAAACGACGTTATTAATGATATTAATAAATTAATTGATTCGGCGCTCAGAACGGAGTGTTAAGAAAACCATTGGAATGAAGCGTTAAAAAGGACAGCAAGTGAAGCGATCGCGAAACGTGTCCTTTAGCGGGAATAGAAATGATTTTTAACGAGTACTGATTAGCCGAAGACCTGTCTGCCGACAGGCAGAGCTTTGGTACTTTGTCGGCACAAAGCACAAGAAAAGAATTGCGGTCAAAGAACAAAAAGAAATTAAACTGAACTCCAACGTCCGAAAATGCCTGTAGATAGCAATCTATTTGAATCCTTTTCTTCTATAATCAATTCTCCAACTTCAATATTTTGCTTGGCTGTCGGCACAAAATCTTTAAGCACATTCTCAAGCATAAGCGAAGATGCAGAAATCGCATAGGCATTAATTAAAACAAAAAGCGGTTTGTCTGCAAGTATTTGCTTGCACAGTGAAAGCAAATGAGGGAACGACTCTGTAAATTCCCATTTCTCACCATTTGGTCCGTGTCCGTACACAGGTGGATCCATGATAATACCATCGTATTTCACTCCTCGCTTTATTTCACGCTGAACGAATTTCACAGCATCATCGAGAATCCATCGGATCGGTTTGTCTTCAAGCTTTGACACTGATTGGTTTTGTTTTGCCCAACCGATTGTTGGCTTAGAAGCGTCCACATGTGTTACTTGCGCACCATTCTTGGCCGCGACCAAACTTGCAATTCCTGTATAACCAAAAAGATTAAGTATCTTTTTATTTCGCATTTCCCGCCTTTGGCGAGGCTCGTCTCCGACGGCACCTTTTTGCATAACTTCTGTCATCCAATCCCATTGCAATGATTGTTCAGGAAAAACACCAGTGTGTTTAAAAGGAGAAAGCTCTGCCCAGAAAGACAAATCTTTATAATGCATCATCCAACGCTTGGGGACATTAGTTCGATTTTCCCAACCTTTGGCATTTACATTAAAAATTGCATCAGCTTTCATCCATTCGGATTGTGGCAGATGTGGTTTCCAGATTACTTGTGGATCAGGACGAACAATTCGATATTTTCCAAATTGTTCAAGCCGCATTCCTTCACCAGTATCCAGTAATTGATATTCCTCCCAGCCAGGAGTAGTTAAAAGCTTCATGATGAGATTATATCAAATTGTGGATCTTATTGAGCAAAGTAATCAATCCTATAAAATTCGATCCCTAATTTCTTAGCTGCGTTTTCGTCAGCGCTACTATCTCCAACAAACAGGAACTGTTCTTTCGCAACATGATTGGAGTTAATTAACGAAAAGCCATCAATGTGCGGTTTAAGCAGAAAAACATCTTCACGAGTGATTACCTTTTCAAATTTCCCCAACAGATTTTGCTCTGTTAATATTTTATTTATCGTTGCTTTCGCGTTCGAAGACCATACATAAAATTGCAAATCATTTCTGTTATGTATGAACTCAAGCAGCTGGTCATTGTAAAGAACTTTTTGTAATTTCGTCGATTCAAATTGATATGTATTCTCGTTAAGTAATTTCCGTAATGACTCACCATACTTTTCAACATAGAGGTTTTGGAGATAACTCGGGACGATAGTCCCGTCACCCCATTTATTGTAGATTGCTGGATCAAGGTTAATCAGTTCACTTTTGATATCGTCAAGACAAGAATCCCAAGGAAGAATCAATTGTACAAGCGTTTCATCAAAGTCAAAAATTATATGCGTTTTATTATGTTTCTGTACATATGAGGAAATATCCATCATATAAGTATACCTGAAACTTGTTCGACTTCCTCACGAATATTATTGACACTTCCATCATACACTTGTCCATCGTACACATCGAGATGCCCTTGTAGGAAAGCCGCAATGGTAGTTTTGTCATAAGATTTGGTTTCTCTACGACGCTGCGAGAAATAATTATCTAGTAACCCTATCATTTGAGGGCGAGATTTAGAGAAGAGAATTGCGTGATAAAGAAATTGTGATAGTTCAAACTCTTTTGCACTTTTACCGGTCAACTCCACATCAAAATCAATCTCCGTAAAATCTTCTTCAGGTGAGACCAATGTATTTGATGTCCATCGATCACCAAAGATAACCCCTTGATCATGTGCATGTACCATATGATCAAGAACATCAGGAAGTATTCTTGTTTTTCCTCCCTGAAGATATTTCTGAAGCATTTCTCCTTCTAAAAACGGTACAACCATTTCCTCACCCTCAGCAACAATCGGAACAATCGTTTTAAGCCCTAATCTATGCATGTAATCCATTTTATCGAGTTGTTCAGCTGTATCTAAATAACGAAAGGCACCTCCATGGGCAGTAAAACCTATCGTATGATAAGAAAATAACATGCTATCGACCACTACGCCTCGTTCTTTCGGTGCTCGATGAAGATAAGATCTTCCCTCAGCATCGACATATTGTCTATTGATGTTCAATCCTCCCTGCAGGACGAGTCCAGTAGGTCGCAATTCAGCAAGAAAAGCTGAAACTCCGACGGATTTTCCTGGAATCTCAGGAGATATAAATCGTGATTCTTTTGACATTGCGGCATTATAACATCATCATAGAATTTTCTCCAATGCATAGAGAAATTATAAATTAGATGTAATTTCCTTTATAGAGATCATTCCGTTATAATGACGACATATGATTGAACTTGAAAAGACATTACGTGTTTTACCAGTCCATGTTATCAACCCACAAGCCAACCAAGAACGATCTCTCAGTATTGCTGAAGAATTAGAATCATTGATCAAAACATTGGGTGGGGAAGTACCGGATAGAATTATTCAGAAACTCAACCATCCTGATCAAGGAACTTTTGTCGGGCGAGGAAAAGTGCTTGAAGTTATAGAAAAGATTAAGGAACATGACATTGATGTCGTTGTACTAAATACAATGGCAAAGCCTCGCCAAGTCCATACATTGAAAACTCGATTTCAGGAAGTAAATCCACAGATTGAAGTTTGGGATCGGATGGATCTTATTTTGCAGATCTTTGATAAACATGCGACGACAACTGAAGCAAAGCTACAAATTGAGTTAGCACGGATGCGATACATGGGACCGAGGATTTATGGTATGGGAGCAATTCTTTCAAAGCAAGGTGGAGGTATCGGAACACTTGGAGTTGGAGAAACCAATACCGAACTTATGAAACGCCACTGGAGAGAAGGGATCAAAGAAATAACTGATAAATTGGATAAGATTAGTGAAGCACGAAATGCGCAAATCGAACAGCGCAAACGCGCTGGATTTCAAACTGTTTCGATCGTTGGATATACAAACGCAGGAAAAAGTTCATTGTTTAATTTATTAACACATAAAGGCGTGTTGGAAAAGAATGCTCTCTTTGCCACACTCGATAGTAGTGTAAGTAACGTTTACGTCCCGCAACTTGAAAAGGAAGTTTTAATTACAGATACGATTGGTTTTATAAGAAATCTTCCTCCAAGACTCATCCAGGCCTTTAAATCAACGCTGATGGAATCAATTCACGCAGATGTCCTTTTGCATGTTATTGATGTATCTGATCCAGAGTTTGAAGAGAAGATCCACGTCGTCAATAATATTCTTCATGAAATTGGTATTCACTTAGACGATCACATGGTATACGTTTTCAACAAGATTGATAAAGTAAAAGGCCTAGACCAGGAAGCACTCAAAGAAAAATACAGCGATCATGAGCCAGTATTTATTTCAGTCAAAGAACAAACTGATATGGAAGTAGTATTTAAAAGTATTGCAGACATCATTGGAAAAGGTATGTAAGTTGATTCTTACACAGAGTACATAGTCGAGCAGTACAATTTATATATGCAGATAACCAGCTCCACTTTTGAAAATAACCAGCCAATTCCAAGTAAGTATACATGTGACGGTGACAATGTAAATCCTCCTTTAAAATTTAGTGACATCCCGAAAGAAGCACAAAGTTTGGTACTACTTATGGATGATCCAGATGTTCCAAAGAATTTAAAACCAGATGGTGTCTTTGATCATTGGGTCATTTATAATATTGATCCAACTGTAACAGATATTGATGAAAATACGATCGCCCCTCCAGGAGCAGTAGGTTTAAATTCTGCCAATAAACATGCATATGCTGGAGCATGTCCACCAGATCGCGAACATCGATATTTCTTCAAGCTCTTTGCGCTCGATACAATGATCGAATTCCCTGACCCAAATGAGGTAACGAAACAATCAGTTATTGATGCGATGGATGGTCATATTATAGATAAAGCTGAATTAATCGGACTCTACAACCGAACTAAAGTAGCCTAAGTAATTTTTATCCTGAGCGAAACGAAGTGCAGTCGAAGGATCTGATTAAAACTGAATCTTTTCACCCTTTAATTTTTTTTCTAATCCAATTTTCTTGTCACTCGCTTTTGGTAACGCGCGAATGATTTCATCTAATTTTTCTTGCATTGCTCTATTGTCAGCATGTGTTGAATTTTCGATCAAAAAAACCATGATTAGCGTAATAACCATTTCGTAGACATGGAACCATTTGTACCAAGCTTCTTCGAAATGAAGCATATAGCCAAAAATAAACCATCCAATAATTGATGCAAAAATAAAGAGGAAGCTATACGGATGGCTAACGACCTTATATAAGAAACTTAAACGGCGTAATAATGGTTTCGGCTTATGAACTCCCATCCAGCTATGATAACAGTAGAGCTTAAGAGGTATGTAAGAAAGTACCTTTAATTATCTTTATAGGTACTATTAGACGAGTTATGAGCTTCTTCTTCAAATTTATTTGATTTATAGCCCTTAAATAAGAACTCATTATAATAAAGAAAAGGGAAGATAAATGGATATCGTTCAGCCTGCTGAACATGAATTAACTCATGCTCTAAATCATTCTTTAAAATTCTATTACTTAATAGAACGACATTCCCACAGGTCTTTGCTCTCGATCCTCTCATGAAGCTCCACCAAAAGCTCTTAATATATATTATGATTGCAAAAGGCTTTTTATGAATGCCTACAGATGTCGGGATTGATATTAATCCTAATATAAGACCAAAAAACGTATAAGGAAAATTTAAAATAAATATAATCACACAATCATTTTATCAAATGTACCAATCGGATTTTCTCTGCTCTACTCAATCGTTTAATCTCATTTTCTCTCGTTAAAGCTTTTCCTTTATCTTCAAGTTCTTCCTGATAAACAAGTCTCACAGGTCTTCGGGACTTTGTATATTTCGCACCGGTTTTACTCGTATTATGTGTGAGAACTCTTTTCTCAACGTCGTTGGTACTGCCTGTATAGTACGTCCCATCAGCACATTGTAATATGTAAACAAAGTAACTCATGCTTTATAGTATAATACATTCATGGATAAGATACGTTTTACACAAAAAGGATTTGACGACCTCAAGAAAGAATTGGATGATTTAAATGCAGAACGTCCCGGAGTCATTGAAGATGTCCAAAAAGCACGTGAACTTGGAGATCTGAAAGAGAATGGATATTATCAAGCTTCCAAACAAAAGCTTCGTTCAATTGATTCCAGAATAATGCGAATCAAATATTACATGAAGGTTGCACAAATTGTTGACGATAATAAAGCCGATGGAGTAGGAATTGGAAATACAATTACCTTGAAGAATGAAACTCGTGAGATGACCTACCAAATGGTCGGTGATCTCGAAGCAAATCCCAGCGAAGGCAAACTATCATTACTCTCTCCAATTGGTAAAGCTGTTGAAGGAAAGAAACAGGGTGACGAAGTCGAATTAGTAATCCCATCAGGAACTGTAAAGTATACGCTTGTGAAAGTCGCTTAACGTTCACTCTTTGGAGGGAAAGGAAAGAATACGCTTGTCTTTCTCTTATATGCTTCCCATTCAGGTCGGCCAGCATATTTCTTCTCGAGAAGTGGAATACCTGAAACTTTTGTAATTAAGATTGTAATAACCAAAGGTCCAATGATAGTAAAAATACCATTTGGCAAACTTGCTGCAATCAGAAAAATTCCCCACCATTGCATCACTTCACCAAAGTAATTTGGATGCCTTGTATACTTCCATAAACCATCTTGCATAACATGACCCTTATTATCAGGATTTTTGATAAACTCCGACAGTTCATAATCACCATTTGCTTCGAAGTAAAATCCAATAAACCAGATTACCAAAGCTATTCCATCAAGAAGTTGGAAACCTGCTTCTGTGCTTGAATTAATAAAGATGACAGGAGTACTTATTAAAAGTAATAATAAACCCTGAGCGAGGAAGACATTGAGATAGGATTGGACGTAGAAATTTCCCTTCCAGTTCTTTTTCAATTCTTCATAGCGATGATCTTCT
This sequence comes from uncultured Gammaproteobacteria bacterium, assembly GCA_965230895.1. Taxonomy (GTDB): domain Bacteria; phylum Patescibacteriota; class Microgenomatia; order Levybacterales; family UBA12049; genus JACDET01. The sequence goes on along the minus strand of OZ246394.1, from coordinate 301,274 downwards.
TTTCGTCCACGATTACGGAGATAGATGTGTCCCGCCAAACGAAGCCCCCAAAGAGTGACTAATCCGGTCACGAGCAATTGCTTTTCATAATAAGAGCCACTGAGAAGAAGTGTAGAAACAGCGACAACAATAAATCCAATTCCCCAAGCAGTATCAGCGAAATCATTTCTCTTGCGGATGACAGAAATAGCAAAAGCCAATGTCATAAAGACAAAAACGATAAGAGCAGCGAAGCCAAAAGTAGATAGAAATTCCATTAGAGTAATTTTCTCCCGACGATAAAGCCAGCCCAGGCAGTTACGGCAGTCAAAACAGTCCCCCAAATAAGATCCACTACAACAAGCTCAAACGGCCAATTTGCTACAGTCGCAAAGTTAGTAAGTTCGTACGTTCCATAAGCAACAAACCCGAAGAAAACACCGGCAAACCCTACAATGCCTGCATGACTTTTTTTGACTTTCAATGCCGGTAGGACGACAAAATAAAGTAATCCAATGACATAAACTGCATAGAAAACACCTGCAGCAAGGATATTTGGCTGTGTTGAGAGGAGAAAACCGATTTGCTCTTTGTAATAACTCGTTGCAACAAAACTTAACCAGACGAAATCAACAGCCAGAAAAACAATAAATGTTGCGAGAAAAAGCTTTATGTAAAACAGAGAGTTCACTAGTTAAACAATACCAAGTCTCACCCTACAATTCAATGCAGAGTTTGGTAAGAAAAATTACTAGACAATATACGCTATAATAACCTCATGAAAGCAATATGGGATTGTAAAACTGCTGAAACATTTGATGAGGTCTTCGACTGCTACATCGCTGAAGCATTACTCCTCGAAGGGCGAGGACTCAAATCCGAAGAAGAGACATTAAAGAAATATGGAGCAAAGGATCTTGAAGAATTAGCCAAGAAGCAGCAAGAAAAATTGAAAGACTATCCAAAGCTTAAGAAATTATATTTTGAAATAGAATTACCATTGGCAAAAGTGCTTCGTAACATGGAAAAGCATGGCATTATTTTGAATGTCGAGAAACTTACATCGGTTGGAGAAAAGATCGATAGGCTTTTGATAGAACTCGAAGAAGAAATTGCCAAAGAAACAGGCGGGGGAATTAATCTCAAATCTCCACTGCAACTTGGGACATTCCTCGCTGAAAAAATGGGTGTACCACTAAGCTTAACCAAAACAGGAAAATACGCCACCAATGAAGCAGAGCTTTCAAAATTCGCTGATCAGTTCGATATCATTCATAACTTATTGAAGCATCGAGAATTGAGCAAACTCCGATCGACATATGTCGAAAGTTTGATTCAAAAAGTTGATGAAAACGGATTGGTACACACCACATACAATCAAGTCATGGTAAACACAGGAAGACTCGCTTCACTTAATCCGAATTTGCAAAACATTCCCGTGACTTCAGAAATGGGACAAGAGATTAAATCATGCTTCATAGCAAAACCCGGTCACACATTTGTTTCCTTTGATTACTCACAACAAGAGCTCCGAATTCTTGCTCATTTGACCGGAGAGAAAGCACTCAATGAAGCTTTCTCAAAAAATCAGGATGTACACAAGATAACAGCAAGCAAGTTATTTGAAGTTGATTATGATAAAGTCACAAAAGATCAAAGACATATAGGCAAGACTATTAACTTCGGCATTGTTTACGGGATGAGTAGTTATGGTATGAGTGCTGGATTAAATATCCCTCAAGAAGCAGCTGACCAATTCATCAAACAATTTTACGGATCATATCCTAGCATCAAAACCTTTTACGATGACTATCTCAAGAACGCAAAAATCCATGGGACAGTCGAGACGATTCTTGGACGGAGAAGATATGTTTTTGAGGATCCAAAGCGAAAATTCATCGATAACAGTATGCGAAGAGTTCTGATGAATTATCCGATTCAAGGAGCTGCTGCTGATTTTATGAAAAAGGTAATGGTCGATGTGCACAAAGAAATTTTAACCAAACACCCTGAAGTCGCATTGCTTCTGACGATCCATGATGATTTAGTATTTGAAATTCCTGATGAAGAAGTTGAATCAGGAATTATAAAAGAAATTCAAAACGTGATGACTTCAGTCTATCCACTCTCTGTCCCGACCACAGTTGATGTGAAAGTAGGAAAGGAATGGGGAAATTTGAAACCTATTCTTACTTGATTATTAGATTACTTCTATACAATAATATTATTATGAATAAACAGCCCCAGTTACCTACAATTGAAAAGAAGAAAACACTAGATACAAAAAAACTTGAGATTTTAGCTAAAAAAGTAAAGAAGTATTTTGAGGAAGAAAACAAATATTTAAAGGAACAGAACGAAAAGTATGGACTTAGTAAAACCATCTGATTTATTACCTCTCTTAAAAGATAAACATATTATTTTAGATACCAATATCTTTATTGATTACTTGACGAAACCTACAGCTTTTATAACTTTTTTTAAAGAGTTAAAAGCAAATGGAACAATCATTACTAGTATTGATCCAGTAGCTTTTGAGTTTTTATAAGGAGCAACGGATGAAATCAAATATAATGAAAAAATGGAGATACTTAAGGGGATTATTGATGCTTATTTATCAATAACGAAAGATACGTATGAGAATATTTACACATTGATTCAAAAGTTTGGTATCGATGGTAAAGGAATAGACATGACAGATCTTATCCTTGGAGGGGTACTTATGCAATATCCTGATAATCTTTTTTTGTTTACCAAAAATACTAGAGACTTTCCTACAAACATTTATAAATTTATATCTGTTTTTAATCTCCCGCAAACTAAAAGTATTCAGACTTACGGAGTTTATACATATAGCAAAATATGAAATGGTATTGATATTTTGTGATGAGTTGAGGAAAAAGGGGGATTTTGGTATAATTCTCTGTATCGCGGGTGTAGTTCATCGGTAGAATGTCTCCTTGCCAAGGAGAATGTAGTGGGTTCGATTCCCATCACCCGCTCAGTGTAAGCTCCGAGAGGAGCTTTTTTTGTAATTAACAAATGCAGCATCTCATCCTCTATATCATCTTAATGCTTATAGCAGGGCTTCTTTTTACCGTCACAAAATGGAAAGGTGGATTACACATGACATTTAGCCAGCATGCTGCTACAAATCGTTGGTCAAAAATATATTACGCTTCTTTATTTTTACTAACCTTACCGCTTCTTATGTTCTTTTTTATGCAATGGTTTGTCCCAGCAAAAAATCTTCCAAACATTTTTTTATGGATTGCTTCAATTTCGATGTTATTCCAAATCCTTTGTACATTTGTACCAGAAGAAGGTGGCAGAAAAACTTTGATTCATAGGATTTTAACTAGTATATCCGCAGTTACGCTCCTTCCACTTGTAGTTATCATAGGGACTTCTTCTCATCTATCTGAATTTCTACGGATGCTATGTTGGCTATCATTCTTTAGTATGGTAATGCTGCTTATCGTAGCTTTGAGGAACCAGAAAGGTTACAAATATGCTTTACTTTTACAAATTGCTTATTACGCTATATTCTTCATAGTCATTTTAGCTACAACATATTTCCATTGACAGAAATAATCTGAAGTTGTACAGTAATGCAACAATGACAGATGTAAAAAGAAGTTGGGATATACTTACTCCAGAACAAAAGCAAAAGGCTATTAATGACATTATCGATTTTTATAGTACAGAACACGGGGAAGAAATTGGAGTTATTGCGGCAGAGAACTTACTTGATATGTTCCTTCAAAATATTGGAGCAAACCTTTACAATAAGGGAGTCGATGACACGAAAGACCTTGTAAAGAAAAGGCTTGAGGAAGTTGAAATGGATATTGAAGTTGCGTTAAAAAAATAATCTATGAAAATTGGAAAGATCTCAGATAATCAATATATTTTACGTCTCGAAAGGGAAGAGGAAGTTGTTTCAACGCTTACTTCTTTTTGCGAAAAACATGGGATTAAAAACGCATGGCTTACCGGACTTGGATCAATCGACAATCCAACTCTTGCACACTACAAAGTAGATAATAAAAAGTATAGTGAGAAAAAGATTGAGGGGATTTTTGAAGTGACAAACTTCACAGGCAATATTGCACTTTTTGAAGGGAAACCACTTCTTCATCCACATATAACATTGGGTGATGAAAATATGCAAGCACTTTCTGGACATCTGGTCCATGGAACGGTGTCTGCAACTATGGAAATTAAAATTGAAGTTCTTCCAACTGAATTTACCAAATCAATGAGTGAAGAAATTGGGCTAAAACTTTTTGACCTCTCTGACGAATAGTCTATTCATATAAGAGTAAATTACTTACTCTCAATACTATTGTAATAACTTACTATAATATGTTGACTTTACCAGCTATGCATTGCATAATGATCACATTCTATGGCAGGAATAAAAAGATACACGGATTACAAAAATTACCGTGCAAGTGATTCATTTACCCCATACATTTCCGCAATGATCGGTATCGTGATCATCACGTTCCTAGGATATGGTACGCAAAGTTTTGTGGCAAAAGCTACTGCAGCAGATGCTCCTGCATTTACCAATTGTAATAACCTAAATAATCAAACCACAAGTATGAGTCTTACTGCATGTTCTGAACTCAAAACAAGAACAAAAACAGTAAGTTTTATAGATAACCTCATTCCTGAAGCTCACGCAATGCAAGGCATCCTCAACTAAACCTCAAAATATTGACATCTTCCACGTAATTCTCGATACTAATTATAATGCCCAAAAGATCAAAGCAGATCTTTCCAGATCCTGCTCCTGCCGAGATAGAATCGTTTGAGCCATATTGGAATAAAATCCTGATTATTGTCATGGTTACCTTTTCACTTTATGGACTTCAAGCTCTAACGTTTGCGGTTCAAGAGAGAGGATTGGAAAGGGTAGCCTCATGCTTCACAGAAACGAATCAATCTGCATATCATAAGTTTAAATTCTGTACTGCTCATTCTTAAGTCTTTGCACACGCTAGACAGAGCTTCATAAACCGATCCGCTGCATCATCCCAGCTTAAATCTTTTACTCGTTGAGGCAATTCACTACTCAATTTTGCATATTCTTTTTTATCGCAAAGTACAGATTTAATCTTATCTGCAAGCAAAACAGGATTATTTGCTGATGTGATCAACTGATCATGTTTATGGTCAAGAAGATCTGAAACTCCAGCAACATCGGTAGTAATTACTGGCACACCACAGGCCATAGCTTCAACAGCCGTAATACCAAATGACTCGTAATGCGAAGGTAGTACTAACACCTCGGATGCATTGTAATAAGCAGGAAGTTCAGATGGCTCTTTCCGCCCGACAAACTTTACAGCAGTATCAATAGACAGAATCTTGCGTACCTCATTCAACTTTTTCAATTCTTTCGACCAGTTATCAGCAGGCTTTGAAACATCTCCACCGACAATCCAAACACAAAGCTTGAAATCAGGATATTCATTAAGAATAATTTTAAGTGAGTAGAGAAGTACATCGATTCCCTTTAAAGGTTCTATGCGACCAACAAAAAGAATAATCTTATGTTCAGATTCTGCTCCAATAGCTTTTTTTGCTTTTAATTTGTCTAATGGTTTAAACAAGGTTAAATTTACTCCGGGGATTAGAATACTAATCTTTTTCGAATCGCCACTATAAAGTGCTTCTATATATTCAGAATCAGTCTCACTCGTTGCAATAATCTGATCTGATTCTTTAACCAATTGTAATTCGGTCTGGATACGCTCAATACTTTCACGCTCATCATCGCTTCGAGCAACAAGATTCTTCATAAGTCCCAATGTATGGAAGGTCATGATCATAGGAATACCAAGCTTTTTTTTGATATCCAATCCTGCAATGCCCGACAAATAATAATGACAACTTACTATGGAATATTCGAGTTCTTCTTTTTCGACAAAAGTATAAAAATTATCGAGAAAATCAGGTATGTATTGCTCTTGTTCTTTCTTATGAAGTTTCTTTAATGGTCCAGCAGGCAAATGAATGACTCGAAGATTTGGGCTAACTTGGACAATTCGTTCACTTTTTGGATCCTGCAAACGAGTATACACATCAAGTACCTTTCCTTTCTTTGCCAGAGACTTTGAAAGCTCGAGAACATACGTATTTGCTCCACCAATTTCGGCATCTACTTCATCTGAAAGCGGACAAGTATGATAGAGGATTACTGCTAGACGTTTCTTTTGCATTTGGATATTATATAATACTATTTCATGAATACATACATTTACCTTGTCCGTCATGGGGAAGTAGATAATCCAGATAAAGTTTGGTACGGTAGATTACCTCGTTTTGGCCTCACAAAAAACGGTGAAGAAGAAATTGCTCAGACAGCGAAGTTCCTCCGAGATAAGCCAATAAGCGAACTCTATGCAAGTCCCTTACTGAGAGCGAAGAAAACGGCTGAAATAATTCAAAAGGAACTTAAATTTCCGCATATAACTTTTTCTGATCACTTGCTCGAAGTACGAAGCTCTTTTATGGGACAGCCAATTGAAGAGTTGCAAAAAATTAAATTTGATATTTTTGCGAAAGGTCTTCGGAAAGATGAGGATGAAACACTTGAAGATCTTGCAGAAAGATCATTAGCTTTTATCGATCACGCTGTCACAAAGCATCAGGGGAAGCATGTCGTTGCTGTAAGTCATGGCGATATTCTCATGACTGTCAAAGCAGTACTCAAAGGGATGCCTTTGGAAATAGATTCCATACGGACGGGTAAAGGATTTCGGTATGTTCGACATGGAGAAGTCTTACAAATTACTGCTGATCAAGATGGTAAAAAGACTATTGAAAGTATCTTTATACCAGATTCCAAGACATACTGATCAGCAATTCATGCTCTATAGTATAATAGGGTATGCCTGGATTAAAGGAACTGTATACTCCACCTTCAGCAAAAGATTTTGAACCATATTTACGATCAATTACTCCACCATTACGCGCGGAGAAACTTGCAGTCAATCTTATGGAAGGAGATGAACGCGCAGAGATTCGAATGCCTTTTACGGGAGATGCATCACTCGTTGTCGTTTATGAATCAAAAGGGCGAAGGAACCCCGGAGCAATTGCAAGTTTTGCAGTAGAAGATAGTGAATTAACAGTATTGCAATTACAAGGAGCTGCTGGAGCAGGGTATCGGGTAAACACAGGACTACGTTGGGTACCACTTATTGCAGATCAGATGCAACAACTGGTAGAGCATCCTGAAAGTGAAATAGAACGAATCACTGTGCCGGATGTTACTACCATTGCTGGAATAAACGGAGCGTCCGCTACTGCCTATGAGAACTATAGAGGTTTTGCCTCACGATTTGCTTCTCGGTAAATTGATTGAAATAATGTCGGAGAAACACTATTATTAGCTTTATGAAACTGTATAACACGTTAACAAAAAAGAAAGACACATTTACTCCAATGAATAGTGAGGAAGTCCGCATGTATGTTTGCGGAATTACTCCATATGATACAACGCATTTGGGCCATGCTTTTACCTATACAGTATTTGATGTGTTGTATCGAGTATTAGAAAACAAGGAATACAAAATTAATTACACGCAAAATGTGACAGATATTGATGATGATATTTTGAAAAAAGCCAAACAGGTGAAAGAAGATTGGAAAAAACTAGGTAAGTTTTGGACTGATAAATATGTAAAAGATATGAAAACCTTGAATAATGTTCCCCCAACGCATTATGTGAAAGCCACAGAAACTATGCCAACAATTATCGAGTTTATCGAGAAATTACTCAAGAATAATTTTGCTTATAAAAAGAATGGCAACGTTTACTTCCGTATACAAAAAGATCCTGAGTATGGAAAGTTATCAAAATATTCAAAAGAGGAGATGATAAAGCTCTCAAGAGAACGGGGTGCAAATCCAGACGATCCGAACAAAGAAAACCCTCTGGATTTTATCCTTTGGCAAAAATCTTTGAAGGACGAACCTTCATGGAAAGCACCATTTGGAGAAGGAAGACCAGGATGGCATATTGAATGCTCTTCGATGATTTACAAATATATTGACAAAAAGATTGACATTCATGGTGGGGGAAGTGATCTTATTTACCCACATCATGAAAGCGAAATTGCTCAATCCGAACAATTCACGGGTGAGAAACCTTTTTCACAATTTTGGATGCACACAGGCGCAGTCATGTATGAAGGGGAGAAAATGTCCAAATCTTTGGGTAATCTTGTAATGGTTTCTACATTGCTTGAAACTTATTCGCCTGAAGCAATTAGATTAATGCTTTTACGCCACCATTACCGAACACCGTGGGAATATCGACAAAAAGAGCTTGATAAGGCACAACGAGACATAGAACAAATTGAAGAAGCACTTCAAGAGCCTGCAATCGGCAGGGGGACTGAACCAAAGATAGTGATAAAACAGTTCATAGATGCTTTAGAAAATGACTTGGATACGCCAAAAGCATTGGAAGTTATTGGTAAACTCGTTATGGAACAAGAAGCGAGTCCTACATTTGAGAATCAAAAGGCGATAAGGTATATGCTGCAGACATTAGGGATTACGCTCTAAAATTATTTATAGATACGTACTTCTAAAGAATCACCCTTATTTTCAAATACAAATGTCACTGGAACCTCTAAAGTATTTTCAACATATAAGTTTTGCATTTGGCTTACTGCAGGAGACTCTGGCGAGTAATAAATCGAAGTACCATACTTTGGATCAATACCAGGAATAACAGCAAAGTTATGATTTGTTGGCGCAACAACTCTTAGACCAGCATCTTGAGCTGCCCAATTAATAAGGGTGGCAAAATGACAAACACCATCACCGTACAATAATCCACTCGATCGATAACCATCAGCTGCACCAAAATGCGATCCTCCGATCTTTTCTACTTTACCTGCAAACTCAGGCAAAACATCATCATGATATGCAAAAACTTGTCCTGGTTGCAACGTAAATTCGTATCTAGAAGGTTTTCTAACATCATCCCAATTAACTTGAGATGCATTTTCAACTCTTCCTGAAAGATACGCAAGATTCAAAAGAATATTATCTTTGAAAACATCATTAATATATGCATTCGCATAACGGTTCTGCAAAGACATAGAGTCACTACTTAAAAGTTTCTTTTGGGTTAATGAAGCTTCTTTTGAAGCCTCAACTCCAGCAATCGAATGAGAAAAGGCCTGTACTTGAACAGCACCGAGAAAGATTGCGATAGGTATAATAAATAATAATTTTTTAAACATATTCTTAAGGGAATTTTAGTCCCATAGTGTATTATTATACATACTATAAGACTAAATGTCAAGCTCATATAAGGCTTCTTTTAAGTCATTTAGCCTCAATATGCCATAAGAAATCTCCCTCTTTACATCCTTGTAGAGTTTGGCTAATAATTAAGTAATGCCTAAGAAAACTGCAAAACCAGTCAAAAAGGGAAAACATTACGCTTTAAGAGTCACAATGCTCATTTTTGGGGCATTTGTTGTAGCTCTTGGCCTCACAGTCTTTTTAAATGTAAAGAATCAAGAATTCTGCGCAAACTCTATTTCATGTATTGAGAACCTCACTGGTGAAATGCAAAAAGACAATAAAGGAGAATTTGAAGGAAAAGTTGTCTACGCACCTACTCAAGAAAAAACACAATATGCACTTGAAGAGACACAAAACGTTCTTGGTGATGCAACAAGTAATACAAATAAGAGACTTTATGTAGATTTAACGCAGCAAAAGCTCCTTGCTTTTGAGGGTGAACGATTGGTGTATGAATTTCCAGTATCAACAGGTAAATGGTACGCAACTCCAACAGGCGAATTTAGAATTTGGACATGGTTGAGATATACTCGAATGTCGGGAGGAAGTAAGGCTAATGGAACCTACTATAACCTTCCAAATGTTCCATACACCATGTATTTTGCAAACGCTTCAGTGCCGAAGTGGAGAGGTTATGGTATCCATGGAGCATATTGGCATAATAACTTTGGACAACCTATGAGTCACGGCTGTGTAAATATGAGAGAAGCTGATGTAGCAAAGATTTACGAGTGGACATTTAAAGATGCTTCAATACCGCTCGTTATCTACGGCACAACTCCGAAGGTTTAGTTTAGATTAAACCAGCACCTTGCATTTTTCGTGCGCATCCAGGGAATTGATTATGGATACTTGATCGTGAAAGCAACTGCTTCACCGCAGCACGTTGTACTTCAATCGGTGCAAGATCAGCTCGTGCATATCCAGTGTTCATACTGTTCCATGTACCTTGTGAGAATTGGAACGCGCCATAATAACCATTACCAGTATTCTTTGCTGGATCATTTCCGGCTTCACAAGCACCCAAAGCTGTAATAGCTTCTTCAGAGATTCCAGAATTGTTTGATGCAACAATTGCATTAACAACCGGTGCCTGAGTAATTACAGGTGTAACTGTAGGAGCTGCAGCTGAAGGAACAGCCTGCAAATAACCAATACTTTTAAGGTATTCCTGATTCTTTTGCTCAGTAAGCTGTGCATCACGGTCTGCAAGAACTGTTGTAAGCTCGGCAGGCTGTTCAGGCTTTACGTGATTAATACGCAAACGTTTTCCTGCTTCCACATTTTCTGGGTCAGAAACCCACATATTGTCATTCCAAATGTTAGTCCAATAATCTTCAGACCCATAATACTTTTTGGAAACAGCAGCAAGAGATTCATCTGATTCGACAGAATATGCCACATAGTTTTGTTCAGGCAATACCTGAGTAAAGGCGATATCATTCGATGTCTGTGGCACAAACGCTGCAGACGTAATGAATAATGCTGATGATACTACTGTTGTAAAAATTGTTTCTAACATAATTTTATTTTTGTCTAAAAATATGAGTTTTCAGACAACGGCGGCATTATACACGAGATGTCAACATTTGTCAAGCCTATAGTTATGTTGGGGATAGTCTTTTTAGGGAATATTCGAGGCTAAATAGACATTTTGTCAGGTTAATGTTTCCTTGTTGACATTTAATAACAACAGGCATAGAATGTTTTTTTCTGACGTAATTATTACATAAATCTTACGCAGAGTTTTTTGAAAATTTTTAAAAAGTATGCCAGTCTTAGAAAGAAGAATAATACCCGAAGGAAGAAAATTTAGAACAGAAGCAAGCGAAAAACGACGAAATGTTTTTGCAGTTAGTAAGTCTGTTGTAGATTCCACAATTCCCGTCCTCCCCGAAGAAAGACTTCCCAAAGATATACGGACTGCCGTTATTGGTGATAAAGTACCAATATCAAATGCTGACTTTGAGAAGATTAAAGATGAGCTACGGGATAGAGGCGTCACTTTTGAATCAACCGTAGGAGGAAATAGTGTTAATGCTGCACATCGTATTAAAGAGTTCCGCAGAGGTAATGAAGCTGCAGGTCCTGTTGTTGTACGTACATGGGTAGGCTCTGATGGATTCAGGAAATTAATGGATTTAGATTTAACTCACCCAGGAATGCAACCAGATATTATTTCGTACGAGGGCGCAACACCACAAGGCCTAGTAATTCCACGACGAACAGAGCATGGGATAGATCGTACTATTTTCAGTAATAAGCCTGAAGGTTTGCCTTCAGAATTTGTTGGCGGAATACCAAAGAATACAGAATATGCGATTATTAACTCTTTAAGTGGCGATCAATGGGATATGAATCTGGCTGAGGGAGTACGAGTTTTAAAAGCTCAAGGCGTTGAATATGCGTACACACCAGGATCTTCGCAATTAAAAGCGATAAAGGAAAATGATATAGCAAAGATGAATGCAGTTTATGAAGCAATCGGAGGCGCAAAAACATTAAATGTTGATATGAGTGAATTACAAACTCTCTTAAAAGGAAAAGATATTTTGCCATCAGAAGATATTACAGAATTATTAGATCAAGGACTTAGTCTCGGCGCAGAAGCAATTTTCGTGACAAATGGAGCAGAAGGATCCTTTGGAGCGACTGCAGAAAGAAAGTTATGGGTGGGGTCGGTGAAAGTGGACCAAGTCAAAAGTACGGTTGGTGCTGGAGATGCATACATGGCAGCCGCAGTGCATAAGTATTTTGAAACAGGTGATCTGCATGAAAGTATGCGCTGGGGAAGTGCAAGCGGATCGTTTGCTGTAGAGACGATAGGAGCTCATGAAAATCCTCCAACTCAAGACCAACTTGAAGACAGGTTGCAAGAAAGAGCCCCTCAAGCCTTTGAACTCCAAAATGCAGCCTAACCACAAAAAAAGGAAGCGTTTCCGCTCCCTTCATCAGTGCCAAGGATCAGAGTCGAACTGATATATCATGTTCTTCAGACATGCGCCATGACCACCTAGGCTACCTTGGCTTGGTGGACGGTAAGGGACTCGAACCCCTGACAGCCTGTGTGTAAAACAGGTGCTCTACCAACTGAGCTAACCGTCCGAAAAGAATGTACCAATTATATATCATACAAAGGCATGAAGACAAGCGTAGAGATACTTATTCTTAATTTTCTGTCTTTGAAGCTACGACATCGCCTTCAGGTAGTTTGGAAGTGAATGTTTCTACTTGATCGTCTGGGATCAAATATGTTGTTGCCGAACTATCAGAGTGTCGGATAACAACTGTAGTCTTCTGGTCCAAAGGCAAGTCAGGAGCAAAATCAGTCACTTCAGCCGTTGGACTGATCGTTGAAGAATCTTTTGAAGGAATTGGTGGGGAAGCTGATTTTGTGAATATGAACCAACTTGCAAAGACAACAAAAATTACTGCGGCAACTGCAATCCATTTCATATTCACAGTATTTCACCACAAGATGAGCTTGTCAATCTTGTGCTAAATGATTACAATTTTTTCTATATAACAGCTGTTATTACTTTTATAAGTATGGAAGGAGGTGAATTATATGCTTTTTACAACACCATTTCTTTTATTTGATGGGAACTGTGCCGAAGTGATGAAATTTTATCATGCATGCATTGGGGGAGAATTGACTATGACCAAACTTGGCGATACACCTATGAAAAATTCATTCCCAGAGGAAAAGTGGGATCGGATTATCAATGCGCATTTAAAAAATGGTAATGTTGATATTTCAGCAACGGATTGGATGGCCTCTCCAGCATTTGATCCAAAACAAGGCAACACAACAGCCATTTTTGTTCAGGGAGATAACTTTGAAGAGTTAAAAGAAATTTTCGATAAACTCAAAAATGGAAAAAATAATACTTGGCTCCAGGAATTACATGAAATGCCTTTTGGCATGTATGGACAATTTTACGATAAATATGGAGTTCAATGGATCTTTAGAGGAGAAAAATAGCTAACCATTTACCACTGTTCCACCATTTACATGAATGGTTTGACCTGTGATATATGAAGCATCGTCTGATGCAAGAAAGAGGTAGCATGCAGCGACTTCATATGGTTGGCCAGCTCGACCAAGAGGAGTATCCGTACCAAATTTCGCAACTTTATCTTTTGGAAAAGTTGATGGAATAAGCGGTGTCCAAATCGGACCTGGCGCAACAGCATTTACCCGGATTTCTTTTTCTGCCAGACTTTGCGACAATGCTCTGGTGAAGCTCGTAATTGCGCCTTTTGTAGAAGAATAATCAAGAAGCATTGGATTTCCTTTATATGCAGTAATCGATGTCGTATTTATAATACTACTTCCTTTGTGTAGATAGGGAAGCGCAGCTTGCGTCATAAAGAACATTGAGAAGATGTTCGTTTGGAAGGTTTTTCGGAGTTGTTCTTCTGTAATATCTTCAAGTTTTTCTTGCGGATGTTGTTCTCCGGCATTGTTAATAAGAATATCCAAAGTATTAAACTCTTCGATAGTCTTACTCACAGCCTCTGTACAAAATGATTTATCTCCAATGTCACCTTTAAGCAAAAGACATTGTTGGCCAATTTCTTCAATACGTTTCTTTGTTTCATTGGCATCACCATCATTTTCTAGATAGATAATTGAAACATTTGCTCCCTCTTTTGCAAATGCAATAGCCGTAGCTTTCCCAATCCCGCTATCACCGCCTGTAATAAGTATTGTTTTACTAGCAAATTTGTCCGATGCTTTGTAATTTAGATTTTCGCTTTCGGGCTTTGGAGTCATTTTTTGCTCTGTACCTGTCGGCTTTTGTTCTTGTGGTGGTTGTCCTTTTTGTTTCATATTATTTAAATTGAATTACTATCTTTGTATAGCCATTTACTTTCGTGTCAAACTTCTCATAAGCATCTGGTGCTTCATCAATATCAATATGATGACTTACGATAAAACTTGGCTTTGCTTTACCTTGAACGATAAGATCTCGAAGCTGTGTATTATATTTCTTAACAGGAGCTTGTCCATTACCAATTGTTAGTCCTTTATTCCATGCCAAACCTACGTTAAACCGGATATTCCCTTGTTTTGCTTCATCATCAACACCACCTGGATCCTGAGGCATAAATACTCCGATAATCCCGATATGTCCTGTTGGATCTACAAGCTCAATTAAATTATTGAGGACTTGCGAAGGATTATCTTTTTGGGTTCGTTCATCCTGAGCTTGATAACCAACAGCATCGATACCATAGAGAATACGATTTACCTTTTCAACACCAGGGTCTTTTGATTCTTGAAACGTTTTATCTGCCTTGAGAGTTGTTTTGATCTGTTCTACAGATGAAGACTTGGTAAAGTTAATTGGTATAGCACCTATTTTTTGAGCCAAAGCTAATCGATCCTCTAATGAATCTACGACAAATACCTTTGCAGCACCACGGATGAAGGCACTTTCTGCAGTCAAAAGACCGACGGGACCCGCACCATAGATGACGACAATACCTCCTGGCTCAAACATGGCTAGATCAAGCGCGTGCCATCCAGTGGGAAGAATGTCGGCGAGGAGGATAAAATCATCTTCCCATGTATCAAACGGTTCTCCTGGAACTTTAAGCGCATTAAAATCTGCGAAAGGAACTCGGACATATTCAGCTTGTCCACCGTTAAATGGGCCAAGTCCGACATATCCATATCCTGCACCAACTGCTTCTGGATTCGCCACCATGCATGCACTTGTAAACCCAACGCGGCAATTTCGACAATTACCGCATCCAATATTAAATGGGAGAACAATTCTATCTCCTTTCTTTAATTCCTTCACGGCATCTCCGACTTGATCAACAACTCCCATAATTTCATGTCCAAGCACAACACCTGATTCCGCAGGAGTGCGTCCCTCATACATATGCATATCGGAACCGCAGATTGCTGCTGTTGTAACTTTTAGAATAATGTCTGTGGGTTCTTCAATTTTTGGCATTGGAATATCTTCCACTGCTATTTTCTTTGGTTCTTTATAGATAACTGCTTTCAAAATTTATATTCCTTTCTTAATTTATTTCTACCGCTAAGTAAAGCTTGTCGTTTTACCTAGCGGTAGAGAATGTAACTTATTTACTACCGCCTTTCTGGCCGGCTTCACTTGCTCTTTGTGGATCGTTTGCGAAGTTACCACCACTGTTTGAGCCGCCTTGGCTTTGCTCTTCATGAGTAAGTTGATGGGCGTTTCCACTTTGTTGTGCTGCGGATCCACCCTTTTTACCTAATTCACTCATATCCTGCTTTGAAGAAGAAGCATTGCCTCCCATTGAGCCAATACTTGATCTTGTTGCTGGATCGAGATTGTCTTGATGTCTTTTATCATCTGTATTTGCCATATATATTTCACCTCCTTTCTTTAATGTAATTTCACTATAAAGCCTGAGTAAAAGTTTTTGATGAGAAGACGGTAATAAGGAAATAAGGATTTGTAAACTTTTATTACTAATGTTAGTATGTATTGGTAAGTAAAATGGCAAATTATAATATACCTCAAGAAGAACTTCTCACTTTTAAACAAACAAGTAATATTCTAAAGGTTCATCCAAACACACTGAGACTTTGGGATAAAAATGGTATTTTAAAAGCGATTAGATTTGGTAAGAGGGGAGATCGAAGATATAAAAGAGATGATGTCCTCCAGCTTATGGGTACAGACACAAGCCAACCAAGTCTTTCACAAGGAACAAGTATAGATTTCTTTAAACATGATTTCGAACGAGCAATTGAACGCTTAGCTCGATTCCAATTTCTGATTAATGAGCTTTCTGGGGCACATACGTCTCTGGATATCGCCGACATACTTATTAAACAAGGGATGGAAACAATGCAAGCCCAAAGTGGGCTCATATACCTCCTTGATGATTCTGGGCAGATGCTTAAAATACTCCATGCTATTGGATTTAAAAAACGCGAACTCAATCACTGGAATAATATGCCAATTACAGCGCCAATTCATCTTGCGGATGCAGTACGGACCGGAAATGTTATCTTCATCGAATCGATAGAGGAAGGAAAGATACGATACCCACTTACAATTAAAATTGCGCAGGCAAGTGAAAATACATCTTTTGCAGCAGCACCACTAGTAATAGATAAGAAAATAATAGGTGTACTTTGTTTAAGTTTCTCCTCAAGCAAGAAGTTTAGTGAAGAAGATAGATTATTCATCCAAGCTCTCGGCAGGCAATGTGCACAAGCCCTCGAACGTGTACAAGCCGAAAGCATCGTACAAAGATCAGAAGAGAAGTATCGTACTTTATTTAACTCTCTTGAAGATGGAGCTTGCCTTATTGAAGCACTATTTAATAAAGAAGGCTTTTCATACGATTATCGATTCTTAGCCGTCAACGACGCGTGGGAGAAACAGGTTGGCATCACAAATCTTGTAGGAAAAACCGCAGGAGAAGTTTACCCCGATCGTGATGATAGACAATGGTGGTGCGATCTTCATGCCAAAGTTGCCCAGACAGGAAAACGCAAGCGGTTTGAACATTTTGATGATGAATCTCAAAAATGGTACAGAGTTGTCATGAATCGAGTATATGATAATGAGAAGCATCTTGTTTTTGTAGTATTCAAAGATATTACTGACATTAAAGAGCAGCAAAAGCAAAAAGACGAATTTCTGAGTATGGCTGCTCATGAAATAAAAACTCCAGTCACGAGCATTAAAGCCTATGCTCAGATTCTTCAAAAACATCTCGCAAATAATGTTGACGAGAAAAGCACTTATTTTTTACAAAATATAAATACGCAGGTTGAGAAGCTTGTGACGTTAGTAGGAGATTTTCTTGATATAAGTAAAATTGAAGTTGGGAAATTAGCTTTGCGAGAAAGTAAATTTGATTTACAAGGATTAGTTACACAAACAGTGAAGGATTTTCAATATATTACAGATACACATACAATTAAATATACTCCTCATGAGAAATGTATTATTACTGGCGATCAAGAACGTTTGAGTCAGGTAATTTTAAATTTATTGACAAATGCAGTTAAATATTCGCCAAAGAACGATGAAATTATCATTACGATGCATAAAGAAAAAAATAGGATTGGAGTTTGTATCCAGGATTTTGGCGAGGGAATCCCTAGCGGAAAGCAAAAAGAAATTTTCGAAAAATACTTCCGGATGAATGAAAGAGATAAAAAAAGTAAAAAGAATTTAGGTTTGGGATTATATATTTCTGCTGAGATTATTAAACGGCATCGGGGAGAAATCTGGGTCGAAAGTAAAAAAGGTAAAGGATCTACATTCTGTTTCTCGTTACCTTTAAAGAAATAGAAGTCTGTGCCCCTGATGCATTTTCTTTTGAACACTTTTTGCCTTGGATTTGGAAACTAATCCTTGTTTATAAAGATCAAGAAAGTGTAGCTGATGACAAAATGTTGCCGCAAGGTTCAAGCTACTCAAAGACGAAAAGACATTATAAGAAGAAACGTGCAGTAAACTAAAGAGGTAGTGTAATGGTCAGGTTAAGTGCTTTAGCCACCTTGTTAAGCACTACAGCCCGAAATTCGGGTTCTCCTCGTTCTATTCTCGCATAGTAATTAACATGAATCCCTGCTTTTTTAGCTACTTCAGATTGTGTTAATCCAGCTTTTTCGCGAGTTTCTCTAAAAAGTTTGCCAATATTGTTATAAAAATCCATAATATCTTCTTCAGATATTATACATCTTTTTGGTTATGTGTGCTTAAAATACTGAATTTTGTGATAGAATCACCATGATGAAAATAAAAAGCACAGATATTAGTTTGGAAGAGCTAAAGAAGTATATGGAGGCAAGTAGTTATAAAGATTTTTTAAAGCATATTTCTCCTTCTGTTTTTGAAGAGGTAGCAAGTGGAAATAATAGACAGAAAGTACTGGAAACAGTGCTTAAAGTACTTACAGAACGTGATCCAAGAAATGCTACGGAAGGATATGCTGAAAAAGTTGTTGATGCAATGCAGAAAGTAGCAAAGAATCTTAAAAAAGATAAATGATTCAAGCTTCGATCCCTATAAGGCTAGCTCAAATCCTGGCCTTAAAAGGGCTGTTTTATTTAAAAGATCATCATAACTCGGCAGTTCTTCAAATAGCATCTCAAAAAGCTGTTTTTTAAGCATTTCGTTATGATCATTAATAACATCTTCAGGTATTCTGTCTAGAGTACTCACTACAACATTATTCGCTATATTATCTTTTTTCTTTTGTAAAGCAACCATTTTTTCCTTCTTTAGTAATTCTTCTTTTTCTACTCTCAGCTTTTCTATATCTATTTCAAGCGCTTGTAGTGCTACTACTGAATGTAACATCTTTATTTTGTCTATAAGAAGGAAAATCTCTTTTTCAATCTGCAATACTCTTTGCTTAATTGCAGTAGTTTGAAACGTAGAATCATGCATCTTAAGATTCTGTCTTTCGGAAAGAGTTTTATGGAATTCCTCTATTGCCTCATCCTTTATGCGCACGCTCTGTAAGTAGTCAATAATAGCTGCATGAAATCTTTTAACAGGAATTCGAATATAATGAGCTCTTCTTTTAGTATCACAATGATATGCAGGGAAATAACCGTTTCCTCTACCACGAGAAGCACTCCCATAGAAGGGATGTCTTCCATTACTACACAATACCAACTTTCGATAAGGATATCTCACACTTATAGCTGTTTCAACTATTCTTTTCTTAAGAACCTTACCCTTTAATATTTGTAATTCTCCATTTTCTTCAAAAATCATTACTTTCCCTGCATTTGCTTTATTAAATGTTTCTATCGAAACTAAACCTTCAAATTGACATTTGATAGGTTTCTGCAATGTCCATACTTCTACAGTAATCCCTGTATAGATAGGATTACGCAGGAATTTATCAAAACTTGTCAAATTTAGTTGATTGCCACCTTTTATACCAATTGCTCGTGCCTTATTTCTAGGGTCACGGAAATATACTTTTCTTGTTCTAAAACCCATGAGATTGATTTGCTTAACGATTTCTTGATCTGAATAAAGCGATTGAACTTTTAATTCAAACATTCGTTTTACCCATACTGATTCTATTGGATGAGGTACGAGGATAAACCGCTTTCCATGTATAGTTTCTATTCGTTGATTCTGATATCCAAAAGGTGCTTGTCGAACACGATATCCCAAACGTGTATAACGAACTTCAGAACCAATCATGCGAGATAGGATATCTCGTAGCTCATCCTTACCACGTTCTGCTTCAAGGATCTCTGATTTTTTACTTGGATTATAGACGCTCCATGAATACTTCACTCCCAGATGCTCAAGCGTATTAACCTCTTGATTGTTAATCACACCATAGAGATCAACTAACTGCACACGATGTTTTGTTAGCTTCGCTTTCATATCCTCATAGAAGTAGGCTCCTCCACGAGTAAATCTATCAATAGATTTAATAATAAGAAGCTGAATGTTATTCTTTTTATTTGTGCAATACTCGATAGCCTCTTGTGTTGGTTGTTGTTCTTTCGCAGCTGACTCTATTAATATGAAATATTTTTTAATCGTGATGTTGCGAGTTGAAGCATAAAGTTCAATCTGAACTCTTTGGTGCTCAATAGAATCACCATCAAAGCCCTACTTCTGTGAGGAAACCCGCATTACTGCTACTGCGTTTTGATTAAGCATTTTGTTCACAAGAAATTGCTATAAGTAGGGGATCATTACTAATTTAAGAGATTGCATATTAGATGTCAATAATATTACTTCTCTCAGCTAAAAATTTTTCGATTACATTCAGAATTTTATTAACAGTTTTGTCAAAATCTCCATAGATAACGGCTCCAGCAGCATGAGCATGCCCGCCTCCATTAAATAACTTTGCCACTTGAGAAACGTCTACTTTCGATGAACGAAAACTCATCATAACTTTTCCAGGTTCCTCTTCAAGGAGGACTAACCCAAACTTGCTTTTACCGATAGCTCTACCATAGTCATCCGCTATAGCTTCACGTATTCCTAGAGGCTTTTTGTAATGCACATATGTTTCATAATTAAGGGCTGTCCAAGCGAATGTTTCTGTTGAATTTATCTCAAAATGTTTTAAGAACTCTCCAAACATTTGAATATGTTCAAGTGAAAAGAAATCATAGTACTGGCTTAATACTAATTTTTCATCAGCTCCTAATTCTATTAAATGAGCAAGTACTTTATATAAGTTTTCCGGATTATTTTTATAGCGTAAGAAAACAGTATCGCCAATAATTGAAGCATATAAAGCTGTTGCAATCTCACAATTAAAAGAAACCTTCCATTGTTCAAACAAATAATAGAGAATTTCTCCAGCTGCATTTGCTTGCTCATCAATCAATTTAAAAGTAGATTTAATTGAATTGGTCTTGTGATGATCTAAAACCATAGTAGGTACTGTAAGTTTACTTGCCCAAGTTAGATCTCGCTTATCAGATGCTACATAGAAATTAGCTGTATCAATTAAGATGAATAAGTCATAAGGAGTGAAATCAAAATCCGCATAGTCTATTTGGAGTACAGATCGAGCATGTTTTATGAAGAAGAATTTACTACTTAGTTTATGAGGACAAATGAGAGTTACCTTCTTACCCATCGTCCGTAAGAGTTCACACATTGAACTTGCACTACCAACTGAGTCTAGATCTGGATTACGATGCATATTTATCACGATATTTTCTGATTTTTTTATATACTCAAAAATACTCGTGGCTTCTGGATACATTTTCATTTAGTTACATGTATAAGTCTTTTTTTGAGAAGATAGTTAATAATCTCTTCAACACATTCTTCAGGAGTCCTTTTTTCAGTATTTATTGTCATTTCTGGATTTGAAGGTACCTCATAAGAATCATCAACTCCAGTTAAGCCTTTAATTTTCCCCATAGAAGCCATTTTATATAAACCTTTAACATCTCTTTGTTGACATATTTCTGCTGGAGTTGATATATAGACTTCTACATAGTTTCCATTTGAATTTATTAGCTTTCGATTCAACTGTCGTGCTTGCTCGAAAGGTGCAATTGCGGAGCAAATAGCGATTCCTCTATGCTTCGTAATCTCATTTGCGACAAAACCAATACGTGCTATGTTTGCATCTCGATCCTCTTTACTGAAGCCTAATCCTTTCGACAAATTGTTTCTTACAATATCACCATCCAATAGAGTAATGTTTTTATCTTGAATCTCGAGTAAATGATAATAGAGATTTAGAGCAATCGTTGATTTACCTGCACTTGGAAGACCTGTAAAGAATATTGTTAAACCATCTTTTCTCTGTCTAGTAACACCTCTTTTAATCTCAGCTATTATTTCCGGGAAAGAGAACCATTCAGGAATTTGTTCATCATTTTGAATCATTTCTCTAAACCTAGTTCCAGAAATTTTCTTAATAGTGTGTGTTTCATTAACTTGGTCTTCCTGCATATATTCATTTGCCTCTTCAACATAAACCATTTCATTAACAAAAATAGGAATAATATCTAATTCCTTAGAATATTTTTTGACTAATTCTTGAGCTTCGTAGACTCCGTAAAAAGGAGTACCATTTTTATCCTTACCTGGACCTGCATGATCTCTACCTATAATAAAATGAGTACAACCATAATTCTTTCGTATAATGGCATGCCATAAGGCTTCTCTTGGCCCCGCCATACGCATAGCTAAAGGTAAAAGACTTAAGAATGAGAAATTCTTTGCATAATTCTTATGCAATAATTTATATGATTTAGTCCGAGTAATATAGTCAATGTCGTCAGTTTTTGTCATACCAACGGATGGATGGATTAATACTTTTGCTTTGTATTTTTCAGCAGCTTTCTGAATCATAGTATAATGGGCTTTGTGTAATGGATTTCTTGTTTGAAATCCTATTAATTTGTCATTTTTATCCTCCTTGAGCAACTTATATATTTGTTCAGGAGTAAACCTAACTTCTGTAAAATCGTAATGATCAATAGTATTAATACCTTCTACTTTCCCTCCTAAATAAAAATTTCCAGTATGTTCCACCAACTGATTTACTCCAAAGTGAGTTGTATCTGTTGTACCGTAAACATTTTCTGCTTCTATTCTTTTTGAAGGTTCATAGATTGAACTAATTGTAAATAGTGCTAGTGGTTTTCCATATTGATCGCATAATAGTAATTCTGATCCTAGCTTGTAACTTTTAATATCATTTACATCAAGTACTACTGGGATTGGCCACAATGTTCCATCATTTAGCCGCATATTATAGACAACACTCTCATAATCTTCTTTTCTCATAAACCCTTCCAGTGGAGAAAATCCGCCATTCATAAGAAGTTCTAGATCACATAATTGTCTAATGCTTAGATTAAGACGAGGAATATTTGGAAGCTTTTGCAAAATTTCTTCTTTACGCTTTTTATCCTTAACCATTAAGTTCTTTAATAGTCCACCATGGGCTGGAGACACAGATTTTTTTGAATTTCTCATAAAAGCAATTGTAGATTATTATGATATAATTGTCGAGACTTTGCAGCCTCCTAGAATATGAAAAAAGAATTTCTGAAACCTGAAGATTATGCGAAATACATTCACTTTCCCAATGGTTATCCAAATATGATAATTACGCTTGGCGTAGGAAGAGGAGGAACTACCGCCATGAGTAAAGTTCTATCATGTTCATCTAGTTTTGATGCATTTGGTGAAGATGTATTAAGAAATGCAATTGCATACCCCACGGATCAAGGCAAAGAACCTATTACTATCCAAATGCCTGGCAATGGTAAATCAGTATTTTTAAAAGAAACATATGGTCCAATAACCCCCTCTATGATTGTTCACTATCCAACCCGTGTTTTGCAGCTAGCGGCGGAACACGCAGGAGTATCAGAGGCTGAATTTATAAAAAAAACAAAGATACTAGGAATAACAAGAGATCCTCTTGCTATTTATAATGGTTGGCTTAAATATTGGATGATAACGAGAGATCCCAAAACACTGGATGAAGCTTATAAAAAATATGGACAATTAGCTTTAAAGAATCTAATCGCAGCATATAATTGTTTTTTGGGGACAATAATCAGTGCACAAGATCAAGGAATTGATACAAGCATGGTAGTTATGAAAGTTTTTGAACATCCAGATGGAGGTGTAGAGAATGTAATTCAAAAGATTTGCAATAGATTAGAAATTGAGTTTAATCCGAGCATGGTTATGTTTCAAGATATAGCTAAAAAACAAAAAACAGACCTCTATCCCGTTTCAGTAGACAAAAAATATAAAGGGATACACAAAGAAATTGATAACAAAGGATTTCGATATATTCTTCCAAACCATGATGATACATATAAGGTATTACATTCATTAAATGAAGCAGGAGTAATTAAAAGTTATAAACAATTAAATCAAATGTCTGAAAGAATTTTTGGCAAAATTGCTTTACCGAGCTATATAGATTAAAATTAACAACCTGCTCAATAATATAGTATGAGATCCGAAGCAGATGCATCAGTATATAGAAATAAGATTGGTTTCCTTCAATCAATAAACCGCTTACACACCCCTTTAACAACAGATTCAAGTTCTGTCCCTATGGGAACTTTATTGGGCGAAGAAATACGAGTTGCTCGTACTGGACAAAAACCTTTAGATATATTAGAAATCTGTTCAGGAGAAAGACTTGGTCGAGTTGGAAGAGTGTTAGGTTCTTATAAAGGAGGATCTGAGTTTGACTCTGAAACTCCGAGAAGCGAATTTAGCACTATGGCAGAAGCTCGAGCACATAGCTTCTTAAATCAATTTGAGGATGTTGCAGAAGTTGGAGATCCTGAAGTTGTAGCAGATTTTTTAGCTGCTAACAGGAAAAATATGGGATTTTGTACAGGTGAAAGAGATTTAACAAGATTAGGCCAGATTCTTACAGTAGGGCATGCAGAAGGGCTTCTTAGTTCTGATAATGTTACAATTGCTCAATATCCAGGTTCATTTAATCCATTTCCTCATGTAGGACATGCGGAAGTCGCAGAACAAGTAGAAGGAGTTTTATTGAATAAAGGCATAAAAGACCGAAGAGTTATGGTTAGTACTATCACAAGATCTACTGAAAAATCTATTGGCGATAATTTTTCAGATAGAGTAGATAATCTTGTCAGAGGATTTGCAGATCATGAAAGAGTGACTGTGCTTGGTATTCCAAGTGATTTAACAGAAGTAGAAGAAGTTATAGAGTATAGACAATTAGTTGCAAGCATGGATTCTCAAGGAAGAGGTCGTCATGTAATGGGGAGTGATACATTGTTATCTCGTATAGCCAAAGCGAGAGAAGATGATCCTGTTTCTAATTACTTAATTAATAGCGGAAATGCTATATTTTTGTCTGTACGAGGAGATGCTGATCCATTAGATGTAGGTGATGCTATAGAAACAGTCGGCAGAGAATTCGATAGTGAAATAATTGTACTTCCTACTCCAAGATATAACATATCTGGTACAATGGTTAGAGAGCTAAATACAGAAGGACGCAAACGGTATGCTGCCAGTCCATATGTAAAAATTAATTAATCGTGAACTATGCGAGGTGAATATAAACGTATATCTTCAGAACAGTGTTATAAAGGAAAACACATGCAAGTTTTCCGCGATGAGATAGTTTTTCCAAATGGTAAAGAAGGTGTTTATGAGCACTATAAGAAGAATGATATTGTAGTAATTGTTCCTGTTTATAAAAATAAATATGTCCTTATTGAGCAATATAGATATCTTGCAAACGCACGTATGACTGAATTTCCAATGGGTTTACTTCATGAAGGGGAAGATGTTACTACAGCAGGTATTCGTGAATTAAAAGAAGAGACAGGACTTATTGCACAACCAGATGAGATAACTTATCTTGGCAAATGTATGCTTAATAAAGGAGCAACTTCACAAGTATGCCACTTCATAGCCGCTAAACCTCAATCGATAGACTCGGTCAATTTCGATGATTCTGAGTCAGATATTGACATTATATATGTGGAGCCTAAGAAAATACAGGATATGATCAAGAAGAGTAAAATTTTTGATGCTCCAACAATGATTGGATTTATGTTTAATAATATAATGTAAACTTGAGTAATGAGAAAATATAGCAATAAGTGAAGTAATTATTTCAAAATCTTTTCTAAAATAATTCTTGCGTCATAACCTTCATCTACTTTATAAAAGTTATCAATTTTACCAACTTCTTTAAACCCAGATAGTTTGAAAAGTTCTCTAAAATAATTATTACGAGCTAAAATAAAATAGAGTACAACTTCGAGATTTCTTTTCTTCAAAGGTTCTTCAATAAATTGAAGGAGTTGCTTACCTGCTTCAGGATGGTCCTTTAGCATTCCAAAACCTAACTCCACAACATGTTTATCAATATATCTTGAAAACGGACGGATATCGACTTTTCCAACAATAATTTCATCATGGGAAATAATATATGACATAGGTTCGCCTGTCTTAATTGTAGAGAGGTAATCTTCAATATAACTCCTTTCGGAATCCACGGTTACATGAAAATTCTCTACAACACCTAGATCTTGATCAACAAATGTATTAAACCAATTAGTAAGTGGGTCTGCATGTTTAATGTCGAGAGGTTCAATAGAATATTTTGTATTTGTCATAATCTTTATGGATATATTTTTCTTCGAAATACTCGAGGGAAAGGTATTGCATCTCGAACATGTTCTTGCCCAAGAATATAACGGATAAATCTTTCAACTCCCATTCCAAAACCAACATGTGGAAAATATCCAGATTCTCGTAATTCTTGAACCCATTTGTAATTTTTATTATCAAGTTTCCCTTTATCTTTCATTCTTGAGTTAAGTTCATCAATATCATATATCTTTTCGGCTACTCCTAAAAGCTCTCCATACCCTCTTGGAGCAATAAGATCTGAGACTCTTGTGACCTCAGCATCTTTTGGATCTATGACATAAGGAAATGGCTCTAAAGATTTCGGAATACCCACAACCCAAAAAGGAGTCGTAAACTTTTCTGCTAGAATGCCTTCTTCTAAAGAACTCAGACTTTTGCCAAATGTAAAAGAGTGTCCATTATCATTAAGTAATTTAACTGCTTCACGATAAGTAATTTTAGGGAAAGGTGCTTTTAATATCTCTAGCGCAGGTTGAGCATTTAACGTTTTGAGAATATCTTGACCATTCTCCATAAGATCATTAACAATAAATGCTAATAAATCTTCAACCATCTTTTGACCTTCCTCTAAATTAATAAATGCGACTTCTGCTTTGATATGCCAATATTCCATCAAATGCCGTTTGCTTCTACTTTCTTCACCGCGAAAACTCGGACCAATATTATATACTTTCTCAAATGCTGCAACTGCACTCTCTAAGTAAAATCCTACACATTGCGTTAGATAAATATCATCCTTATCAATTTTAAGAGAAAGCGCGCTCCCATCTTCATATAAAGGAAGTTGTGTCAAAACTGGAGCAGTAATCTCTATAAATCCATTTTTTCGATACCACTCATGTACAGCACCCATCATTTGATGTCGAAACTTTAACATAGCCATTACTTTTGGATTTCTGATATAAAGATGTCTATTTTTAAGAAGAAAATCAGAGTTCTCCGAGGAGAAAACGTCAAAATCAGAACGAGGTCCTGGCTGTAATTTCAATTTCCATTCACCCACTAAATTGAACTTCTTAATAAAAATACTCTTTTCTTTACTAACTGGATCTGTTGATGCAACACATTCTACTTCTATACAAGATTCCTGAGGAGTATTTTTTAAACGCTTAAAATCTTCTTCGCCCATTAGATCTTTTTTTGCAATAACTTGAATAGTGCCAGTGGAATCAGTTATGTCTAGAAACATTACGTCTTTATAGAGTCGTTTTCCTTTTATCCAACAGGGGAGTGCAATCGCTTCATTCTCTTTATGCTTGTTCTGTAATAATTTCTCTAAATGTATGATATACTTTTTTTTCATTATATAAAGCTAGAGCGATTAGTGTATAATCTCAAACATAGCTATTTTTTTCAAGATGGAAAATAACTATTAACTCTACTTTTAGTATAAAACTCCAATGCGGAACAATCTTAAGGACATACGAATTTCACCAACAAATGTTATTAAAGAGAAAATAAAAATTCTTGAAAGCAATGGCAAGAAAATTATTCGATTAGATACAATTGAAACTAATGTAAAAACTCCACAAAATATTAAAGATATTGCAATTAAGGCAATTCAAGATAACCAAACAAAATATACAACTTACTCAGGAATTATTGAACTTAAAGAAACAGTATGTCACATGCTACGTAAAAAATATAACTTGCAGTATAATCCGCAAATTGATTGCCTTATTTCTTGTGGCTCAAAACACGCACTATTTAACAGCATTTTCTCACTTCTAAATACGGGTGATGAAACAATAATACTTGCTCCTTATTGGGAAACTTATATAGAACAAGTAAAAATTGCGGGTGGAATCCCAGTTATTGTTAATACACAAGAAGAGAATAATTTTGAACCAACAAAAAAAGAACTTTTGGAAGTTATATCTCCAAAAACTAAAATAATTATTATTAATAGTCCTTCTAATCCCACAGGCCGTGTTTACAAAAAGAAAACGCTTGAAATGATAGCTGATGTGGCAAATGAAAAGAATTTATTTATTATTTCTGATGAAACAATGGCGAATTTTACATATGGGAATAATAAACATATTCCAATAGCAACAATCTCGCAGGATGCATTTAACAGAACGTTCACGATTGGTTCGACTTCAAAAGATTACTCAATGAGCGGGTTTAGAATAGGATTTATATGTGGGAATAATAAAGTAATAAAGACAATGTCGATGTTACAAGCACAAGTAACAGCTAACCCGGTTTCTTTTGCACAAGTCGCGGCAATAGAAGCTTGGGCTGGAGATCAAAAATCTCTTTTAGCTACAATTAATAAATTTAGTGAGAGGAAATCATTGCTTAAAGATGGATTAAGAGATATACAAGGATTCAAAGATATTGATGGAGAAGGGGCAGTCTTCTTATTTCCTAATATAAGTTCTTTCTTCGGCAAAACTATTGCAGGGAAATTGATTCGTGATGCACAAGATTTTTGTGATGCATTACTTGACCAAGGCATAGCAATTGTTCCAGGGAATTATTTCGGTGATAAATATTCTTCGAATATCCGAATTTCCTTCTCAAGTGCATCAAAGCAAGAAATCAAAGAAGCCGTCAAGAAACTAAAAATTCTGTTACAATTTTAAGATAATAATATTCCTCGGTAGCTTAATTGGTAGAGCAGCTCGCAGTTTACGAGAAGGTTGTAGTTCAAGTCTATACTGAGGAGCAACTTAAACTAGAAATCAAACAACTCTTTCAATTTCACTTTTAAAACTCGTGCAAGTTTATAAACAACAGGCAAACTTAAGCCTCTTCTATGGGTTTCAACATAAGCAATATATGAAGAATTCCTGCCTATCTTTTCAGAAAGTTCTTCTTGAGTCATCCCTCTTTCTCTACGAAATCTTTGGATTTTCTCAGCTAAAGCATAATCTTCTTTCTTAAGCTCACGAGTTTTTGCAGAATCATTTCCTAAAAATGACATATGAAAGAACTATGGCAATAATCTTTATTGATTGCCATTATCGGAAAGACAATAAAAATAATCATTTATATTGACTGAACACTATCCCGATAGAGATATATACTATCCCTAAGGAGATAGTTATTGAACATCATGCAAGATATAAACTTACCACAATTATCCATATTTGAAACCTCTATTTCTTCTGATATAAAAACTCCTCAAAAAGAAAGTCCCGATATAGCCTCTCCACCTGCCGACATATTTAATCCTCTTGAAAATAGCTTGAAAGACATCTTTTTCCATGGTGTAGAAGAAAATACTGTTATAAAAATGCGCAAGATGTTTGGAGAAAAAGGGAAAGATTTTTCTGATGAAAAGATCCAATGTGTAACTACAGAGTTTCAATTCCTTATAGATACATGGCTCGATGAATTTGAAAAAGATCTCTTTAGTGGGATGACTCTAAAAGAAGTACTCAACGAAAAATAATCATGGAATCAATAACTTTTACAAAAGGCACTAAACAATCAATTGCATATATTCGAGTCTCAAGCGAAGAACAAGTAGATAATTTCTCACTCGGAACCCAAGAAAAAATTTGCAGGCAAGAAGCAGAAAGAAAAGGGTTAACAGTTATTAAGGTATTTAAAGAAGAAGGGAAATCTGCAAAAAATATTTCAGGAAGACCTGTGCTTAAGGAACTTATGGAATATTGCAGAAAGAACAAACAGAATATTGATGCTTTAATTGTCTACAGATTGGATCGTATATCCCGACAGTTGCAAGACTATTTAGCCATTAGGAAAAAGCTTTCAGATTATGGCATAATGATACTTTCAGCTTCAGAACCAACAGGAAATACACCAACAGAACGCTTTATTGAGTCTATGCTTGCTAGCTTTGCACAAATGGATAATGATGTACGAAGTGAGCGAACTAAAAACGGTCTACGAGCACGATTTTTGGCAGGACTTACGAGCGGAACACCGCCATTAGGATACAAAAATGAGAATGGTTATGCAGTCAAAAATCCACAAACATGGGATAAAGTAAAAGCTGCATGGGAACTTATGGCAACAGGAACAAAGACATTAAAAGAAATGGCAAAATTAATGAATGATAGGGGAGTGAGACAAAACTTTGCTGGGAAAAAACATATTGTACGAGAGCAAGCATTAAGTCGAATGTTTCGCAATAAATTTTATATTGGGATACTATCCTCAGAAAAGTACCCTGAAGAAGTGAAAGGACAACACCTGCCAATGGTATCAGAAGCTCTTTTCTATCGAGTTCAGGCAGCGATTGACGGCAGAAATACTAATATAAATATTCCATTAACCAGGAGAAATAAGGATAATGCGGAATTTCCACTCCGAAGACTACTTATTTGCCATAGATGTAGCAATCCTGTGACAGGAGGATGGAGTAAAGGGAAACGTATGAAGTATGCTTACTATCGTTGTCAAAAATGTCCAAAACCTACCTCTATCTCTGCTGATAAAGCACATAAAGAACTTGCACATTATTTATCAGGCATAACACCAACGCAAGAAGCACTTAACGCTTTTATAGCACTGCTTAGAAGAACTTATTATGCACGAGTAGCACAACTACAAAAACGCAGAGATGAAGCAGATAAAGAGATGCAGAGACTTTCTGAAATGCGTCAACAGCTTATACAAAAGAATTTAAATGGAACTTATTCAGATGAAATATTCAAAGAACAGAATAAACTTATTGAAGATCAAATAGCAGCTCTTCATATTACAAAGGATGATGCTTTGCTTGCTAAATATAATCTTGAAATTATTATTACTTTTATGAAAGAGAAATTTGTAAATTTAGGAAAAACATACCAAATGTCTACACTTAGCCAGCTCCGTGTCTTACTGTGTTCAATTTTCCCTGAGGGACTCAGATGGGGCTATCCAGACTACTACAACACTTCAATTAGTCCGATATATCAGTCTATTCGAGCATTCGAATCGGAGGAGTTCTCCTTCAGTGCGGATGAGAGGAGTTGAACCTCCACGCCCTTGCGAGCACTACCACCTCAAGGTAGCGTGTATACCATTTCACCACATCCGCATTGTTTTCTTAACTGAGTTTGGCTCGGTGCCCAAGAGAGGAGTCGAACCCCTGCCTGCCGGCAGGCAGGTCCACACTATATTATAGTTGATAGTATGTGCCCTGAGAGAGACTCGAACTCACACACCATTACTGACACTAGCACCTGAAGCTAGCCTGTCTACCAATTCCAGCATCAGGGCTTCTTAGCCTAAAAACGATTTTATCAGAAAGTATTTCCCTTGACAATCTCTTGTATGGTATGTGATTATATGAGTTAACCCATGAAGAAGATACTTTTCAGTACTGCTCTCTTCTTTGTCGCCCCATTTGTAATGGTGTTTTCCCTCATAGGCATTTTAATTGCATATCAGCATCAAACCAAAGCATCTTCTGTTGAAGTCCTTGGGACAAACACAGTAGCTTACGCAGCTTTGCCGACATCACAGAACACTATGGCTGGAGAAGTAGAACAAGAAGATGGGAGAAAAGAAAAGGTGAGACAGTTTCTTGAAGCGCACAATTCACCTATGGAAGCCTATGCTGGTGACATTGTAGAGGCCGCAGACATGTATGGAATTGATCACCGCCTTATTCCAGCTATCGCAATGCAAGAGTCCAATGTATGCAAGAAAATCCCTCACGGCTCATACAATTGCTGGGGATATGGAATCTATGGATCAAAGATTACAAAATTCAAGGATTACAAAGAAGGAATCTATACTGTAACAAAAGGTTTAGCCACTCGTTACAAGCCAAAAGGATTAGTGACACCAGAACAAATTATGACTATGTACACTCCCTCAAGTAATGGGAGTTGGGCCTTTAGTGTACGCCATTTCATGGAAGAATTGGAATAGTATACACCCCCTTGACAAAACCTATAGTTAAATGTATAATACCAAACAGATCCTCTGGTAAGTGCCCAAAACACTTACGAGAGGATTTTTTTTGAGTTTTTTATTGAATAAAAACTCAACCCACCAGGAGTGCTCTTAGAGCCGCAGTTCGAATGAACTAAGGCAAAAAGTAAACGAAGGTGGGTAAACAAGATTACGTATCGTAATCAGAAAGGAAACCATTATGAAAAGAAAATTATTTCTTTTCCTCGCAGCATTTACGCTCCTAGCTGCGTTTACTCCCCAGACAGTCGAAGCTAACCTTACCAAAGGTTCTTCTGCCGTGCTTGCGCATTCAAATGCACCAGTAACTCCACCACATGTGGAGAAAGATAACCGTGCTGAAATTCTAAAAACGTATCTTGAATCATACAATTCACCCCTTGCGGCTCATGCGCAAACTTTTATCGATGAAGCAGATAAAAATAACCTTGACTGGAGATTGATTGCAGCCATTGCTGGTGGAGAATCAACATTTGGACAAGCAATTCCAGCATATTCCTTTAATGCATGGGGTTATGGCGTATACGGAAATAATGTCCGACGATTTGCCTCGTGGGATGATGGTATTGCAACGGTTTCAAAGGCTATCCGAACAGATTATCTCTATGATTCTGAAGAAACAAATGTCTACCAGATCGGTGCGAAATATGCCGCCGACCCGAATTGGCCAGTGAAGACGCTTCGTTTCATGAGTGAAATTGATGCTGTTGCAGCTGAAGTAGAGAATAGACCGAACATTTCTCTTTCACTCGCGCTCTAAATTGAGTATAATACGTTTTACCGCGGGTGTGGTGAAATGGTAGACACGCTAGTTTTAGGAACTAGTGTCCAAAAGACGTGGAGGTTCGAATCCTCTCACCCGCACAATGAACTTGATCCGAGAAGCAAAATAGATTATAATCTGGGTAATGAAAGTGAGCGATGAGCTCATTTTTTGATTAACTATGGCAAAAGCAGAACCAAAGACAGCAGAAAAGACACTCAAACCAGGAGTTGAAAAACTTGAAGACGGAACTATCAAAGTAACCCTCGTTATCCCACAAGCAGATATCGCAAAAGTAGGCTCAGTTGTTATCGACGATTTAGCAAAGCAAACAAACGTTGCAGGCTTCAGAAAAGGCAAAGCACCAACTAATTTAGCAGCAAGTCAATTGAATCCAGAAGCAGTTCAGGAAGAAATCCTTAAGAGATTACTCCCTGATGCGTACATGAAAGCAGTTGAAGAGCACAAACTCAAACCAATTATGAATCCAAAGATGCATGTAGAAAAGATCGAGGAAGGCCAGGACTGGGTTTTCAACGCATTAACATGTGAAATGCCTGAAGTGAACGCAGGAGACTACAAAAAGAATGTAAAAGATGTTACTGCAAAGAGTAAAATTATCGTCCCAGGTAAAGAAAATGAAGCTAAAAAGCCCCCAATGGATGAAATTATGAAGGCAGTTCTTGCTGACGCAAAAGTACGAGTTCCGCAAGTGCTTATCGATCAGGAAGCAGATCGATTGCTCTCACAGTTGTTAAATGACATTAAACGATTAGGCTTGAGTCTCGATCAATATCTCGGAACAACCAATAGAAAACCAGAAGACCTTCGAGCAGAATACGCAAAGCGTGCTGAGGAAGATATCAAGCTAGAATTTGTTCTCCAAAAGATTGCAGAGCTTGAGAAAGTTTCTATTGAAGAGGCAGAAATTGAAGAGGCTATAGCAAAAGCAAAAAGTCCTCAAGAGAAACAAAGTATGGAGCAAAACCGCTATCTCCTCGCTGGAATCCTCCGACAGCAGAAGACGCTTGATTTATTAATGAATCTGTGATAAAGTCCTATAAGTATGGCAGGCGCAAAGCAAAAAACACAAGGTGTAGCAGCCGCTCATGAACGTATCGGAGAGCAGGGCGCGAAGCTTGCGAAAGAAGCCAGAAAAGCAGCAGTGAACGAAGCTGGTGAATCTGGAAAAACATTCCTCAAACAACTTCTTGGTCTGGAATTAGCTGGTGCAGCACAAAAATCAGAAAAGCATGATACAAAAAAAGAAGAAAAACCTGATACTGCTGGTGTCGTCGAAATTTTTAATGCCTTAGCGCATAAACAAAGTGCTGAAAAGAAACCTTCAAGTGAAAAAGCTCCTCATATTGAAGCTGCAATGAATTATAGCCGAGAGGTAGCACAAAATAGTGAACGTTCAGTGAAATCTGAGAAACAAGCATTCAGAAATGAAGTTGAAGAAATTAAAGCAGAATTGCAGAACTTGCTTTCATCTTCAAAAGTGCTTCAAATGGAATTTGCTGAAGTAGCAATGGAGCAAGCTCCTGTAGATGCCGGTGAATATCACAAAACCTTCTTTGATTGGATGCTTATCGTAATTCGACAAGCTCGACAAAAAGTAGAAGATAGTGGTGCATGGTTGAGTGCAGTAAAAGGTAAAAGAAGTGGCAAAGCTACAACTGATTTCAGTGTCGCAAACGGTAAAATGCATCAATCAGGAGAACGAACTACGATCCAGAATGCTGCAGGTTAATCTTCGTTGACATTTTCCTGACATTTCTTTAGAATAAATTTATGGTTTCGAATCATTCAACATTCATTATTGTTGCTCTCATTATTACCCCCTAGGGGCGGGAGTTAACGTAGTTTTTAAACTAATACCCGCTCAAGAAGCGGGTTTTTTTGTATTTATGCCAAGAAATTTAGAAGCACAATTTACATACGCACCACATAAAAAGTTTATGGGCGGTTTCAGCCGACATAATGTCGGTGACCTTTTGGAGCTCGATGCTGTAAAAGCAGCAGGTATTGAAGCTAAATATAGCCAACGATTTGGACATATTCCGCAAGTTGGAGGAATACAAGGAATACTCTTAGAAGATCCACGATCATCAAATCCAACGGTAAACAGATTACTTACTAAAGGCAGAGAGAACACGGAAAAGCAAGCGAAATACTTGGGGGAACTTTCAGGTGATAGTAATAGGTTTACTATTTTTACAGCAGAAACTTTGAAAGAAAGACTTGATAGAGACGGAGGGACAGCACTCATAGCTCCTTATCTAAATAACGGCAAATTTACGAAATATTTAGAAACAAATGGTTTACAACGTGATGATATCGAAGTGAGCGCCCTCCACTCAGAAGTAGTTCATGATTTGAAAGATAAAGGGACATTTCATGATTTAGTTCGAGAAGCGCAAGATCCAGACTTCGCTGTCCCACATCATGAGGTTGTGAAAGTTGGAGAAGTTGCAGCAGAAGCAGAAGAACTCGTAGCCTTTGAAGACGAGCTCTATGAAGCAATCGGTATGCAAGATTATAAGAAAGGCATATTTGGAAGGTTAAGTTTCTCTGATGGAGGATTCGGAAGCTTTAATATCCATGAGAAAGATGGCAAAGTCGTTCTTGAAACTGATGACAAAAAGAAGCATCAACCATACGAGAATTGGGCTGATGCATTAGCAGATGCACAAGCATATATGGAGACTAGTACAGGTGGAGATGAAAATGCTGATGTGGTTATCTCACGATCGTTAAATCTTCGGGACGTTCCTGGACTTTCAATGTTTTTTATGGACGGAGATGTCTTACCATTAGGATTTAATGGCCAAATACTCGATGCGAAAACAAAGGCATGTATCGGAACAACTACATATGAGCCAACTGATCCGTATATCCAAACCCATCAGGAAGATTTTGAAGGGCGCGTAACTGAAGCAAGCAAACAATTTGTTCATACCTTTGCGCAAAAGAAAGGTGTTGATCCTTTGGATCTTCGAGGACCGATGAATGTAGACGTCATGATTTTGGGCGAACAAGAACAAGAAGTGCAGCGACGAATTGTCGAAGGATTGGCAAATGGTTCTATCGATTCAAGTCTGCGTGCAAAACTCCGTAAATATGGACAATTAGATCACGCTTCAGACTATTTCCTAGCTGAAAGTAATCCGAGAAGAACAAATCTTATTGAGGCTATTGATGAGGTCCTTTTAGTGGAGGATATGGAACAAAATGTCGCAAATATGCGGACTGTTCTTGATGGCGGTTTGAGAGCTGAAGATCAATATGCACTGCCAAATGGTGTCAATGTCGACGAATTAACTGAAGAATTACTCGAGACTTATACGAAGGATTCAAGGGATGATGGTCTGGTAGTATTACGAACTCGGCCATTAGAAGCTCCAAAAAAAGGCGAGTTAGCAACAATAGGTGTAATCATGACTGGAAACGCAGCAATACGCAAAGGTGAATTGCATGCGATTTTTGAAGATTTAAAAGAAGCAGCGTAACTTGACACGTTTGATGAGGGGAGTATAATGAGTTTATGGTAAAGAAATGCCAAATCATGTTTGTCCTTATCAACCGCGTCTGACGCGGCGGGTGGCTTATGTGATACGTTTTGCACCCGCTCTCAGAAGCGGGTTTTTTATTTTTAATTATGAAAAAGATAACCGATAATCAAAATTTAGATACAACGTCTTTTGATGAAGAAGAGTATACTCCTGTAGGAGAATCTCAAAGTCTTGCTCAAACAACAAAAGAAGCCCCAACTGATGATATCGTATCATTAGCAAAACAACTTATCGTTGTTCCATCAGTAACCGGAGATATAGAAAATGCAGTCAAAGTCCTTGAACTTGCAAAGCAGCAATTATCCGACCATGAATTTACACCATATGTTTCAAACTCGTATCCAAGCCTTCTGTATCGAAATCAAAATACAAACAACTTCAAAATCATTTTAAATGCTCACTTGGATGTGGTTGCAGGATCTCCTGAGCAGTATATCCCTGAAGTGAAAGATGGCAAGCTGATCGGTCGTGGCGCATATGACATGAAAGGCGCTGCTGCGGTTATGATTTTGTTGTTTAATGAACTCGCTGATAAAGTTGATTATCCTTTGGGATTACAACTCGTAACTGAAGAAGAAATTGCGGGTGGAGATGGGACAGATTATCAATTGCAAAATGGTGTCCGGACGGAATTTGCGATCATGGGAGAATGTGGCAGTAATTTTAGAATCATCCATGAAACCAAAGGAATCATCACTGCACACATCACCGTCAATGGAACTGCAGCTCATGGAGCATATCCTTGGAAAGGACAAAATGCGATCCTTAAGATGTATGAAGTTTTGAGAAAGATCCAAGAGCATTTCCCGCATCCGACAGATGAAACCGATGGGACAACAGTCACGGTTTCAAAGATTCATACGACAAATCCGACATGGAATAGAGTACCGGATCATTGCTCAGCTGTTTTTGATATTCGATTTAACAAGAAAGATCGAGATACGATCTTGAAAGATATAAAAGCTATGTTGCCTGAAGACGTAGAATTTGAAATAAGTCAGATGCGCAATGCACATTTCTCAGATCCAAATAGTGGCTACATGCAGACATTGAAAGAAGTCGGATCAGATGTTTTGGGCAGAGAATTACCAATTGAAAAGACACACGGCGGATCAGATACGACATTTTTCTCAAACGTTGGTTGTGACGCTGTAGAATTTGGACCAACAGGTCATGGACAACATAATAGTGATGAATGGGTCGATATCCAAGCTTTAGCTGATTACTATCAAATACTTAAAAAGTTCCTCATGTCTATAAAATAAGATTTCAATCATCACAGGCTCATTAATGTGTTATAATTTCTACATTAAACATTAGTTTATACGGGCTCATAGCTCAGTTGGTTAGAGCGTTGCATTGACATTGCAAAGGTCAGAGATTCGAATTCTCTTGGGCCCACCCTTTATGTTAAAATCCCCCGAAAGTCGTCCACCAATTTCCACAGAAGAAAGTCTTACGCAAAGAAGGAAAAAAGAACGACTACGCTTAGATAAACCATTTTGGCCAGCAGCAATAGGCACATTACAGACTCGAGATACAAATATTCTCCGAGAACGGGTTTTTAGTATTGCAGAGGCAGCACC
The DNA here is from genome assembly GCA_965230895.1 of uncultured Gammaproteobacteria bacterium. GTDB lineage: Bacteria > Patescibacteriota > Microgenomatia > Levybacterales > UBA12049 > JACDET01. Next base: position 263,482 of record OZ246394.1, on the reverse strand, counting down.
GCATATTCCTTCAGGATTAATACGTGGATTCGTGCGTGATTTAGGAACCAAATATGAAGGAGATACGCGGAAGTTTACGGATGAAGATGAGATTAATCATGCACTCCAAGTAGGTATACTGACAGCACATGCAATCGGCTGGAGAACTTTATCGCTGGAAACATTTACAACAGCTTTGGGACATGATTTGTATGAAAATACTCCTGATACTCAGGAAGAGATTGCAAGAAGAACCCAACCTGATATTTCACGCGGAATTGTAGCATTAAGTCATAAAAATAATGGAAAAGACCGTTATCCTGATGCCGAAGATAAAAGACCATATTTTGAAGCTATTATTGAAGCGCATATGGATGATCCGAATCTTGAGGTTCCAACAATAAAAGTTATGGATCAACTGGCAGTGGGAAATAGTCCATTGAGAAGTGACGAATTAGCGGATGAAGAGTTTGAAGCTAGATGGAAAAGACTCAGCGAAGGAAAGCTCGAAGAGATGGTACTTTTCCAACAAGTTCTTCAAGAAAGAGCTGAGAATGAAACATTTGCCCAGCAAAAACTGAGAGAAGTCATCGGATTCACAAAAATGCGCATGGAACCCCAGGCAGGAGTAAATGCATTAGCATATGTCATTTTTGAACGTAGCAAGAAAGGAGTATAATAAAAATATGCACAGAGACGAAGCATTTGCATTACTGCAAAAATACATGAAGAGTAAGAACCTTATCAAGCATTCTCTTGCCACCGAGGCGACGATGAGAGCGCTCTACAGGCATCTTACGATCGAAGAGATGCAAAACCCTGAAACCGAAGAAATATGGGGAATCACAGGCCTTTTACACGATATTGACTATGAATTGGCCCAAGAAACAAATCAGCTCAACAAACATGGTATTTTGCTTTTTAGTAATAATGAAATCGAGCTTCCGGACGATATCGCCTACGCAATCATGTCACACAATTATCATGAAACAAACGTTATGCCACACAAACCGATGGATTGGGCAATAACAGCATGTGATCAATTGACAGGATTGATTACAGCATGTGCATTAGTACGACCAGAAAAGACATTGGCTTCAGTGACAGAAGATGCTGTGCTGAAAAAGTTTGGACAAAAGGCATTTGCCGCAGGAGCAGATCGAGAAGCAATTAAACTTTGCGAAAGTAAACTTGATATCCCTTTGGATGAATTTGTCAGTATCACATTAAAAGCAATGCAAGGGATCCACAAAGACCTTGGGCTTTAGTTGACAGTCCAAACAATAATCTGCATACTAAAAGCATGGCAAAACCCAAACCAATGCAACCATATGAACGCTCCAGCACTCGGCTTCATTGGTATGAAATCATCATGAACAACTTTATCGGTGGAGTAGCATGGGCTGTGGGTGCAACAGTCGGTTTGGCTGTTTTCTTTTATATATTAGGTATCATTGCAAAGAACGTAAACCTTGTCCCAATTGTAGGAACATTTGCTTCAGAAGTTATTGACTTCATCCTTGCCACAAATCCCCGAGTCGGCCAATAGCAAAAACTTCTATAAAGATCTCCGACAGTTCAGCAATCAGCGCGCAGCGTTAAAAAAATCCGACGAATGAACGTGAAGAAAGACGAAAGTCTTTTAGTGAATAAGAAAAGATTTTTAGCGAGCACTGCCTGCTGAAGAGTTTGGTTCTTTGCGGTCAAAGAACAGAAAAGAATAAAGTTTAATTGGGGATCCCGAAACAAGTTCGGGATGACAAAAATAATCTTATTACGAATCTCATAACTTTCCTCTGCTATACTTTTTGCATAAACGAAAGGAGGTGAGTTTCATATGACAAAATTAAATCCATATCTTAACTTCAAAAGCGGCGCTCAGGAGGCAATGGAATTTTACAAAACAGTCTTTGGCGGTAATTTAACCATGAGCACTTTCAAAGAATCAGGTATGCCTGATGAGGAAGGCCTCATGCATTCAGAATTGATAACCGATAAAGGTTTTACCATTATGGGTTCTGATACACCAAGTCACATGGTAGCTACGCCAGGAAAGATTGGAAATATCTCACTCAGTGGAGGAGCAGAAGATGAAACAGAGCTCAAAGGTTATTGGGAAAAACTTTCAGAAGGTGCAAACATCACGGCACCTTTGGACAAAGCTCCATGGGGAGATACATTTGGTATGCTGACTGATAAGTTCGGCATCGAATGGATGGTAAACATCGCAGGAAAGAAAGCCGAATAAGCTTTATTCAAAAAATGAAAAACAAAAAGCTCACCCAAAGGTGGGCTTTTTTATTATGGAGGATCATGGTATACTTCCGCTCAATGGGAACAAGTAAAGAATTAGGTTTACGGCCAAACGATGTCGCAACAGCTGTTTCAGCTCATGCCAAACCAAATGGTGCGAGCATGGGAATATCATTAACTCCAGACACGTCATGGGTTAGGGTGAGTAATTATACTGTTGATCCACCAGTTGAATATCGTGTAACAACAATAAGAGTTACCGAAGTTACGGATGATGTAACACAGGGAGAAGTCATTGCGACAAACGATCCTTTTACAAAAGTTGGACAGCCTACCGGAATCCACAGTGGCTTTGTAAATTTTGTTGGTGGAGAAGGGGAACGAACATACGAAGAATTAAAAACAGCTGGCGTTGAAATTCATGAAGTATACAGTGCTGATGACAAGCGTCAGAAAGAACCAAGCATTAAAGTTGAGCAACGGTATAAAACAATTGGCGCATATATGCAGGAACTACGAGCTTCGCAACCACCATACCACTGGACGGAACGAGACGATCCTGAATATTAAATACAGGAGTAATTGTGGTCAAGATTATCCAAAACAAATTGCGTCATGATGACACTTGATCCAGCAGTCAACGGAGCCAACCCACAATATGATTGCGCTTGCGCAAGATCAGTAGCCCCAGCTCTCCAATTGCGAAGACCTACTAAATTACTACTTGAAGGAACTGTTCCCATAATCAATGTCCATTGATAATTCGTTGAATAAACTCCGATGTTCACTCCTCGCGCTTTAAAATAGGTTACCATTCCCTCAAGCATTGCCCGATTACTCTGGAAAGCAAAATCTGATCCATATTTCCAACTGTTTGCAGTCTCGACATCCAACCACCAAGGATAGACCGATGGTTCAGTAGAAATACCTGCAGCTTGCGCAGCCGGGGTGAACCGACTAATAACATCTTCTAACGCCCGATTCCAACCGTATTGCCACGCACAAGCAAGAGAATCTGATCCATCACAAGTTCCATAAGGATTTGGCGTAGGATTTCCATTTGGATCAATGTTATTTCTTGGCCAGGTTGGAGTGTTCAAACCTCCAGGATTTCCAGTATTTACATAGAGTTGGATTGGCGATTGATTCGGGGTACCGACAGATGTCTTCGCCCAAAGAAGTTGTGTCGAAAGGCATGGATTGGTGGTCGATGCAATTCCTCCATTCACTCCGACTATCCCAAATCCTTGGCCTGATGGAAGTGTCCGTCCACATTGTGGATATGAGACATCAATCCCAATTCGAGTGATTGTCGGCGTTGGGATTTGCGTTGGAGTTGGTGTCACAGTCGGAGACGGTGTGGGAGTTGCTGATGCTGTCGGCGTTGGCGTCAGTGTCGGAGTTGGACTGGCAGTTGGAGTAACAGTAATGGTTGGACTTGGAGAAGCTGTCGGGGTGATAGTCAAACTTGGTGACGGAGAAGCTGTCGGCGAAATTGTCATTGTAGGAGTCGGGGTCTTCGTCGGTGTGGGCGTAGCAGTAGGACTTGGCATCGGTGTTAATGTCGCAGTCGGAGATGTAGTAGGTGTAGCTGTTGGCTTCATAGTTGGTGTTGGGGTTTTGGTCGGTGTAAGTGATGGCATAGGAGTCATAGTAGCAGTTGGAGATGGGGTTAGTGTAAGGGTTGGGACTGAAGTCACTGTTGGCGCAGATGTAATTGTAGGGGTTGGAGTGGGTGTAGGAGAGGGAGGATTATGTGACCCTCCAAAAGGAATGAAACTTAATGCAAAAGCTAGATACGCACTAAATAACTTCTCAAGAAAACTAAACATACATCCAGTAAATCACGGATCAGATTGGCTTGTCAAACTTATTTATTTAATCTTCTTAATCGTCATCACTTCAGTTGCTTTCTTCAAAAACTCTATTTAAAATAGAGTTTAAGGTTACTATAATTTAGATAGAGTTTGGAGCGAATTCGGGCTGAAGCTAAATGCTAGCTTACAGCTTGTAGATTGATAGTAGGTAGCTATTGATAATTATTATATGAGTAAGACATATAAGCAATTAGGGAAAAACGTTCAGAAGCTTAGGAAGTCCTCTGGCATAACGCAAGAGAAGTTTGCAGAATATTTAAATATCAGCAGAACGCATATGGGCCATATCGAGCAGGGAAGAAAGCAACCTTCACTTGAACTGCTCCAGAAGATTGCCAAGCAACTGAGAGTGAAAGTAAATGAACTTATATGAATGACCGAGAGCAGCAACTAAAAACCAGACTTTTAGAATCAATCCTTGAATACATCGAAGGCAAAAGAACGTTCAGTTCAGTCACAATGATCGGCATCACTGAGCAATCCAAGAATAAAATAATAAAGGATAAACACCTAGCGGAAGTCATAGAAGAACTGAACTCTATGGCCAATGATTCAATCAACGGGAAGAATTTTTCAAGAGAAGAAGCAAATCAAATATTCACCACCATGCTGGAAAAGCTGCTGAAGGGATAGTATCAACTTACCGTCATTGCGAGGAGCAAAGCGACGCGGCAATCTCTAGAACTGTCATTCTGAACTTGTTTCAGAATCCCCTAATTATATTTGATATAATTCTTCCATGCCTGACTTATCTTCTCCATATGCTCCATTTCTTGTGGTTTCATACGGAATTGGAATATGGAATACTTACCAGGGATTATTTTTGCTATACAAATTTTTCAAGGGATATGGAGGGAGATTCCCTAAAACTCTTTTTCAAAATAGAAAAAAAGGTCCTCAATTAACATATAAAGATTTTCTAGTATTACCGAATAAAGCAACAAGAATAAACCGTATCACACTCCTCATCCAGATTGGACTTGCTTTTGCATCAGTATTTATCCTTTGGCAAATAGTAAAAAGTCTGCCTTAATAACATGAATGAATATGAATTTTTAACTGTGCTCTTAGCAGCTATTTCTTCAGTTGCTACGCTTGGACTATTTATCTTACGATATTTGGCAATAGACCATATATTGGTTTTGAAGGATTTAATATCGGATATTTTAGTAAAAATTTAGGACCCATAAGCTGTTTTATTACTTTAACGAATGTTGGAGTAAGGCCTTTAAAAAATTTAGAAACTAAGATCCAAATAATAGACAAGAACTTCATACCTAAATTTTCCAGTCAAATAGTAACTCCAACTGAGATAGCTAAGGGAATATCTATATACCCAACATTTGAAACTCCATGGAATAGTAAAAATAAAAATCTATCAGAACACTATATGATAGTAGAGGTTCATTATAGTGATGTTATTTTAAGAAAGAACTATTATCAATACACAATAATAAAATGGAAAGGTATGGTTGACAGTGTTACAAAAGAATTTAATCACGTTTCAGTTACTGAAGCACTTTCATTAAAGAAGTTTCTAAAAAATTAACCTTAATAATATATTCTCTCCTCTTTATAAAGAATACTTTTTTTACTATAATGCCTACATGGGCAATGAAAACTCCAAACACCTTGAAGAGCTCCGACACTCAGCAGCGCATCTTTTGGCTGCGGCTGTGCTTCGGTTGTATCCGGATACCAAATTAACCATCGGACCGGCAATCGACAATGGATTTTATTACGATTTTGATTTCGCCAAACCTATCTCTGATGCAGATCTGCCAAAGATTGAGAAGAAAATGGCTGAGACGTTAAAGGGTTGGGAAGGATTCACACATCGAGAAGTCACAGAGAAAGAAGCTCGGGAAGTGTATAAAGATAATCCGTATAAACTTGAACTCATTAATGGCATCGTCGAACGCGGAGAGAAATTAACATTTTATAAAGCTGGATACTTCGAAGATCTTTGCCGAGGCGGTCATAGCGAAGATCCGCGAAAAGACATCGGTGCATTTAAATTACTTTCACTTGCAGGAGCATATTGGAGAGGCGATGAGAAGAATAAGATGTTGACTCGTGTTTACGGGACAGCTTGGCCTACACAAAAAGATCTTGATGATCATCTCCAAATGCTTGAGGAAGCAAAGGCACGAGATCATAAAAAGCTTGGGAAAGAATTAGAACTTTTTATTTTTGAAGAATCTGCGCCAGGTATGCCGTATTGGTTACCAAAAGGTTTCGTCCTGTATAACACATTGTATGATTTCACCCGCCAAATGTATCGCAAATATGGATATCTGGAGGTCATGGCGCCGCAAATTAATAAGAAAACATTATTTGAAACATCCGGACATTGGCAGCACTACAGAGATGACATGTTCCTTTCTCCGATGAGTTATTTGCGAGGAGAATCAAAAGAAGTCTTGGAAGGGCCTGAAGTTTTTGGAATGAAACCGATGAACTGTCCAAATGCCATGACGATATTCAAACACAAACTTCGTTCATACCATGAACTTCCAATGCGCCTTGCGGAGACAAGTATGCTTCACCGGTTTGAACTATCTGGCACGCTCAATGGATTATTCCGTACAAGACAATTTCGCCAGGATGATGCGCATGTTTTTATAACGATTGATCAGATCAAATCAGAATTTGATTCAATGCTTAAAATGATTGCTGAAATGTATGAACCATTTGGTTTAGAGTATATCCTTCGTTTTGGAACCCGTGGAGAGAAGTTTATGGGATCAGAAAAAGATTGGGATATTGCAGAATCTTCATTGAAAGAAGCGCTTGATGATTCAGGAAAAGCATATATAACTGTTGCGGGTGAAGGAGCGTTCTATGGTCCAAAGATTGACATCTTGATGAAAGACTCGTTGGGAAGACAATGGCAAACAGGAACAATTCAGCTAGATTTCCAACAACCAAAGAACTTCGGACTTAAATATATCGATAACCAAGGAAAAGAAGTACAGCCAGTGGCATTCCACAGAGCTGTATACGGATCACTCGAACGATTCCTCGGAGTTTTGATAGAACACTATGGCGGAAAGTTCCCAACATGGCTTGCACCGGTGCAAGTTGTCCTTTTGCCAATTGCTGATCGGCACATTGAATTTGGCCAAAAAGTTATAGAACAGCTTCAAAATGCAGGCATCAGAGCAGAGCTTGATACACGTTCAGAACGGCTTCAAGCCAAAATACGAGACGCTACTTTACAAAAAGTACCTTTTATGGGTATAATAGGGGACAAAGAAATTGCCGAGTCGGCAGTTTCTGTGCGTAAAAGAGATGGGGAAGATCTTGGATCGATCAAGACCGACGCATTTCTTGAGGTATTACTAGAAAACATTGCAAAAAAGATCTAAATTCAAACAGCAAGAGAAACGATACAGAATTAACGGACGGATCTTCGCATCACAACTTCGTGTGTTGGATGCTGAAGGAAAACAGGTTGGAGTTTTGACGAGAGATGAAGCTTTAAAACTTGCTGAAGAACAGGAACTTGATTTAGTTGAGATCGCAGCTACGGCAAAGCCACCAGTTGCAAAAATAATCGACTACAACAAATTCCTATATCAACAATCGAAGAAGAAACAGGAAGAGAAGAAGAAAGCCAAAACTTCTGAAACCAAGGAAATTCGCCTTGGCCCTTTTATGTCTGATAATGATCTGCAAGTAATGATCAGACGCGGACGAGAATTCTTAGAAGACGGAGACAAGATTAGATTGGTTGTAAAGTTCAGAGGAAGACAAATCACTCGATCTGAATTTGGACGGGAAGTTATTCAAAAAGTCGTTGACTCGTTGAGTGACATTTCAAAAGTCGACAGAGAAGCAAAGTTTGAAGGAAGACAGATGGTAGCGTTAATGTCTCCTGAAAAAGGAAAGAAAGTAAAAGAAGAAGGAGAAGCTCAGACTGAAGAAACTGAAGCACCAAAAGAATAATTATGAAAAAAGGAATGAAACTAAAAAAGAAAACAAAAAGCGCTGTAACAAAGCGATTTAAAGTTACAAAGACTGGTAAAGTCATGCACGGTAAGCAATTTGGTGGACATTTGAAGATCGGTAAATCAAAGAGAAGACTACGAAGATTGAAAGAACCAGCAGAGTTAACAGGTAAATTTGCAAAGAAAATTAAGCAAATGATGGCATTAGGATAGAATTGGGAATTCAGAGTTGAGAATTGAGAATTAAAATTTTCAATAACTTTCAACTTTCAATTTTCAACTCTCAATTAATATTATGGCTAGAGTTAAAAGAGGATTAGTATCAAGAAGAAAACACAATAAACTTTTGTCTTTGACAAAGGGATATCGTGGAACAAAAAGTAAATTAGTTAAAGTTGCTCGAGAAGCAGCACTTCATGCTGGACAATACGCATACAACGGACGAAAGATCCGAAAGCAGGATTTCCGAACACTTTGGATTACACGTATCTCTGAAGCTGTTAAAAAAGAAGGTTTGAACTACAGTACATTTATCAACATGCTTCAAAAAGCAAATATCGCTCTTGATCGAAAATCATTGAGTAACTTGATCGTTGAAGACCCAACAGCATGGAAACATGTTGTAACAGCAGCAAAGTCTGCAAAATAATCCTATGCGAATTGTCAACAAAGCTTATTTTTGGTTTTACTTTACTTCCCCTCAAGGAGGTTTGTTGGCTGCGTAAAATGCACTAACAATAGGTAAAATCATTACCAAGACCTCCTCACAAGGGAGGTTTTTTGCGTTAAGGGGGTGATTTATTTATGACAGAACGAAGATCAGATTCAATAGCTCAATTTAGTCCAGATGGAATAACCGTACAATACAAATCGAGAGATGGACAAGAAGTTGTCTGGGAAGACCGCGTCACTGATATACCACAATGGCGAAGACGCTTCGACAGGTCTCCAATTCTTCCAGAAGGAGTAATGGTAGACACGACACATGTTAATCCAGGAGATGAAAATTCTCATATCGAAGTTCGTGCTCCACAATTAGGCAAAGAGACTTTACAAGTTACACTTGATAAGCAAGGTACAGGTGTAAAAGAGTTAACTCCAGGAGTCGAAGTAGTAGTCGATGCACAAGCGCTTACAAGGAAGTTTAAGGGGCAAGCAACAATGTCAGGACGAAGTGGAATACTTAATAGACCACAAAGTACTGCAGGTACAACTATGAGCAGAAGAAGAGGTTGGTAATTTTTTGCAATGAGCTCTTTTTTCATTTCGCTGATTTACATCGGCTGGGCATGATAGTATAAATGATGTTGCAAAGAACTATGACCGATACGCTTGAACAATTACGAGCTGAAATTGATGCAGCTGATGCCAAGATACTTGACGCTTTAGCAGAAAGAATGGCTGTAGTACAACGCGTCGGAAAATTAAAAAAAGAAAATAATTTGCCACCACTTGATCCAAAACGGTGGGAACAAGTTTTGCAATCGAAGATTGCACTAGCAGGAGAGAAAGGATTGTCCGAAGATCTCATCAAAGATATCTATGAACGAATCCATAAGGAAGCACTCGAAATAGAAGATAGGGCGAAATGAAAGAGCTATGAACATAACACCAGCAAACAGAATTAATCATTTCCCGGAATATATTTTCTCACGACTCAATAGAGAAGTCGCTCGGGTTGAGAAAGAAACCGGGAAAAAAGTATTGAACTTTGGGGCAGGATCTCCCGATGTCCCACCGAGTGCAAAATATGTTGCGAAACTTGAAGAATTCATTAATGCATCCAATGCGCATATGTATCCTGGGTATGGACCACTTCCAGAATTCCGTGACGCATTGATTGCATGGCATAAAAAACGGTTTGGAGTAGATCTCGAGCCAGACGAAGTATATTCCTCAGTTGGAGAGAAGCAGGTAATTTCACTTTTACCATTGGCATTTCTCAACGAAGGAGATGAGGTCATGATCCCGGATCCAGGATATCAAGGCTTTGCGGGCCCCGCGATCATGATCGGAGCAAAAGCTATCTTCTATACCTTGGATGAAGCCGATGAGTACAAACTCAACATCGAAGACATCAAATCCAAAGTAACCGATCGAACGAAATTCATCTGGGTCAACTTCCCATCGAACCCATTGGGTCAAATCGCTTCAATGGAAGATTTAGCACAACTTGTAGATTTTGCAAAAGAACATAATGTCTTTATCGTTTATGACAATGCTTATTCTGAGATAACATTTGACGGGTATGTCGCACCAAGCATTTTACAAATTCCAGAAGCAAAAGATGTCGCCATTGAAATCAATTCATTCTCCAAATCATCTTCTCTTGCAGGCTACAGACTTGGCTGGGTCGTAGGCAATAAAGACATCATCGCAATCTTTGCAAAAGTAAAATCGCAAATGGATTCCGGTATCGCAAGGCCATTGCAACAATTGGGAGCATATATCTTGAATCACCCGGATGAAGAATGGCAAAAGGCAATGATCCAAAGTTATAAAGCACGACGAGATATTATCGCGAACTATTTGGAAAAACTAGGACTCACGTTCACATTGCCAAAAGCTAGTCTTTATATCTGGGCAAAGATTCCTGATAGTGAAACAGATGCAGAATCCTATGCCATGAAGCTCCTTAACGAGAAACAAATCCTGGTAACTCCAGGAACAGCATTTGGAGAAAATGGAAAACGTTTTGTCCGAGTCAGTATCTGCGTCAATATTGATAAGATTGATCAATATTTTGACTGAGCGAAGTCGAAGTCTTAAAACCCTTCGACGCACTTCGTTTGCTCAGGGAAAACAATTATGAAAAAACAATTAACAATCGGTATTCAAGGAGGAAGAGGAAGCTTCAATGAAGAAGCGGTACTTATGTATTTGCAGCACAACAATGTTCCAAATACAGCTCTCAAATACTTATACACCACAGAACATGTCCTTAAGGCACTTAATGAAAATGAAATCGACCAAGGACAGTTTGCGATTCACAATTCACTTGGAGGCATTGTCCATGAAAGTATCAGAGCGATGGGGAAGTACAATTATGAACTTGTAACTGATTATCAATTGAAAATCGAACATGCACTAATGATCCGGAAAGACAGTCAAATCGAAGATATTGATACGATCATGGCTCATCCACAAGTCTTTAAACAATGCTCAGAAACATTAAAACAAAAGTATCCAAAACTCAAGCAAGTGGTCGGTGAAGGAGAACTCATCGATCATGCAAAAGTGGCAGAGCAACTCTCTCAAAAGACTATACCCGCAAATGTAGCAGTCATGGGGAGCGCTGTGCTGGCACAAGTATATGGTTTAAAACTTATTGAAAACGGTCTCCAAGACAATCAGAACAATTACACAACATTCTTGTTGGTGAAAAGTACCGAGACCTCATCCTAACCTTCTCCTAATAGGAGAAGGAACTAATTAAATCCCTCTCCTCTTAGGAGAGGGTCTGGGTGAGGTCCAAAAAGCTGACGAAATAATAATCTTGCGTTATAATAAAGAAATCAAAAATGAAAGAAAAATTATTACAAATTAAAAACACTGCACTTTCCCTCATCATCGATGCAAAATCTCTTCCAGAACTTGAAGAACTCAGGCTTCAATTCCTTGGTCGCAATGGGACATTAACTGAAGCAATGAAAGAGATGAAAACAATCCCAGCAGTTGAAAAACCAGAAGCAGGAAGAGTTGTAAACGAAGTAAAAGGAATCATTGAAGATACCATCAAGAACAAGCAAAAAGAATTAAAAGACATTAAAGTTACCAACCGCCCAAAACTTGATGTCACAGAACCAGGCAAACGCCCAGAACTCGGACATCTTCACTTGGTTACTCAGGCAATTCGCGAAATTACCACAATCTTTGAAAGTATCGGATTCACTCGAGAACGATATCCTGAAATCAGTTGGGATTGGTATAACTTCACTGCGTTAAACTTCCCACAAAATCATCCTGCAAGAGATGACTTAGAAACCTTTTACATCGCCGAGCCACCACATCACCAAAAAGGCCGAATGATGCTCAATGTCCATACTTCAACCGGACAAGTCCAGCATATGGAGAAAGTGAAGCCACCATTTAAGATGCTAAACATCGCCAAAGTCTATCGAAGACAAATTGATGTCAGTCACACACCAGCATTCCATCAGTTTGAAACCTTGGTCGTCGGAGAAAATATCTCAATCGCTCACTTGAAGGGAGTTTTGGATTATTTCGTTAAATCCTATTTCGGCGAGAATCGAAAATCCCGCATCCGCCCATACAACTTCCGATTCACTGAACCATCATTTGAGACCGATGTATCATGTGGAGTCTGTAAAGGGACAGGCAGAGTCGGGAAAGAAAAATGCAGACTGTGCAAAGAAGGTTGGCTTGAACTCGGTGGCGCAGGTATGGTTCATCCAAATGTCTTAAAAGCCGGCGGCATCGATCCAAAGAAATATACAGGATTTGCATCCGGTTGGGGAGTCGAGCGTGTACTCATGATGAAAGAAGGAATTCAGATCGATGACTTGCGTACACTCTACGCAAACGATCTAGATTTCTTGAAACAATTTTAAAATCACAACTGGGGTGGCTCGCATAGGGCTCCCAATCGAGTGCCCGCAGCAAAGCGAGGACATCGGATTGGGATGTTGCGAGACAGGACCCCTTCCATAGAGATATGAACATAAAAATCTTAGACTCGTGGTTACGAGAACATGTAAAGACATCAGCAACGCCGCAAAAGATCGGAGAACTCCTCTCGCTCACAAGCGTCGGCGTCGAGCACATCGAAAAGTTTGGGAAGAACGATTTCGTCTATGACATCGAAGTCACAACCAACCGACCAGATCTTATGTCAGTGATCGGTTTGGCACGTGAAGCCGCAACCGTTTTGCCGCAAAATGGCATCAAAGCGACATTCGTCGATCCAAAGTTCGAAGTACCAAAAGTCAAAATCAAAAACGATTTGGAAATGATCATCAAAAACGATCCAAAGCTCGTGCATCGAATCTGTGCAGTCATCATGGAAGTAAGCATTAAAGATTCTCCTCAAGTTATCAAAGATCGTTTAGAAGCATCAGGCATCCGAAGCTTGAACAATGTCATCGACATAACTAACTATGTTATGCGTGAAACAGGTCACCCAACCCATGTCTTTGATTATGATCGATTGGAAAATCACACACTCATCGTCCGGGAATCTAAAAAAGGTGAGAAAGTTACCACGCTTGATGATAAGACATATACACTTTCAGGCGGAGATCTCGTCGCAGACAATGGCAAAGGCGAGATCGTTGATTTGCTCGGATTGATGGGAACAGCAAATAGTGTGGTGACCAAAGAAACAAAACGAATTCTGTTCTTCATCGAAGCAGTCGAACCAACTCGCATTAGAAAAGCATCAATGGAATACGGCATCCGTACCGAAGCAGCAGTTCTCAATGAAAAAGGAATCAATCCAGAATACATTGATGATGCATTTGCTGCTGGAATCAAATTGTTTGAAAAGTTAGCCGGGGGAAAGATCGTTTCAAACATTATTGATGTTTATCCAGACAAACCAAAAGAGACCAAAATCACTATTTCAGAAGAAAAAATTAATCGAGTCGTCGGTGTCACAATTCCTTTGAAACAATCAATTGAAATTCTGACCAAACTTGGATTCAGTGTGAAGCAAAAGGATTCTACTCTAGAGGTCACTGTACCGCCCAAGAAGACCGGTGATGATATGCAAATAGAGGAAGACATCATTGAAGAGATTGCGCGTGTCTATGGCTACCACAATATCCCAGGGCAATTGCCCCCAGCAATCCAAAGTGATTACGTCCACGTCGATAAAAACCAATTCTATTGGGAAGATCGCATCAAAGATACGTTGAAGTATTGGGGATTTACTGAAGTCTATACATATCCAATGGTCTCCAAAGAATTATTAACAGGAACAGAAACTGATGCTGTGACGATTCATAATCCGTTAACTGAAGAATTCGTCCACATGAGAAAGACTTTAATTCCTGGGATGATGAAAGTTGTCAAAGACAATCAAGACCATGAAAATATCAAACTCTTCGAAATCGCAAATGTCTTTGAACGAACCAATAAGGATCTACCAAAACAAATTCTTCGATTGGCAGGACTTATCCATCGGTCAAAAGTTTCTTTCTATGAAGTAAAAGGAATCGTCGAACAATTACTCGATGATCTCGGCATTACTGATGTTGTCTTCAAACAACTCAGCGATGATCGATATGGTGCATCAGTATTCATCAACAAAAAAGATGCTGGAGTCATCGAAGTACTTGATGACAAAACAATTGATTTTGAACTCGACGTGGATATCATTTTGGAAAATGTTAAACAAAAGAGATTCTACAAACCAGCGAGTAAATATCCTCCGATCGTCGAAGACTTAGCAATTATCGCACCAGCAAATGTTTTGACCGGAGATATCATGGAACATATCGCAAAGCAAAGTGCATTAATCGTTGCTGTTTCACTTTTGGATAAATATAAGGAAACTCGAACATTCCATGTGGTATACCAAAGTTATCAAAAGAACTTAACTGATAAAGAAGTAGGGGAGATCCGAGAAAAGATTTTGAAAGCATTGGAAACAAAATTCCAAGCCAAATTAAAGTAATATGTCCAGAACACATTATCCAGTTTTAGCAGTAGTTTTTGATAGAGAGGGGCGAATCCTCATGGGTCGTCGTGACGAAACGAGGAATCAATTCAATAAACTATGGCAATTCCCAGGTGGCGGAATCGAATTTGGCGAAGATCCGAGAGATGCCGTTGTCCGTGAAGTTTGGGAAGAGACTGGAGTAAAGATTGAACTTTTATCCAAGCACCCTTTCGCCTTCAATTATTCTGATCCACTGACAAATAGTCACATCATTGTCTTAGGTTTCGTGGGGAAATATGTTTCTGGAGATATTGATGTCTCACGAGACAGAAATACAGGTGAGGCCAAATGGGTTCACTATGATGAAATTGACTTTGAGCAGACAGTTCCTTTAACGAAAGAACTTGTTGATAGCGCAGTTGAATTCCTCGAAGAACAGAAGAGTAAATAAACTGTCATTCTCTGGGTGAAGAAAATCCAACGCCACAACGTTCTTCTAACTTTTCAATTCTTTGGCGATTCTCAACTATTTCTTGGTCAAATCCTTTACTTATCCATGAAACATCTTTTATCACACGATTCAGTCTCGTATTATGCAATTTTAGTTGCTTACTATGAGAAACTACTTCAGACTTAATTGCAATAATATCAGATTTAATTGCTGTGATATCAGTTTTAACAGTAGTCATATCAGTCCGAAGCGATTCTATTTCTTCTCGTATAAGTGTTCTTAATATAAGAATATCTTTTTTCGCTAGCATGGATTTTATAATAAAATTTTTTGTTTAGAGATACAATATGACAAACTGTGTCTTTTTAAAATAGATAATATCTATCAATAGAAGACCTTAAGGCATTGTCGGTATAGGAGTAAATGCTGGATCTGTAGTCGGCGTCGCATCTCCTGCTGGAGTTGGCTGATTTCCACCTAATAATTCTGCTGGAGGATTCCACAATTTATCATCTTTATGGTTTTGCTGCACCCATGCATTGATCGCATTCTGCCATCGATTTTGGCCATCAGATGAGACTGGATCATCTTCTTTCAAAACCAGATATTGTTGACCATCTTTCTCTTTATAGACTGGAGACTCTGAAGTTGGTTCAGTTCCTTTGACAAAATATTCAGATCTAGTTGGTTGTCCTGCGTGTGGCAAACCACCAGCAAATCCATCAATTTGGAGAGAAACAACATTGCTAGGAACTTGTGGTTGCTCATCAGATTTATCCTTCAAGACACGTGTCATGATCTTATTCCAGATTGGACTTGCACCGGTAATACCTGAAGCAATTGCTTGATTCATTGGAGAATTATCATTGTTTCCAACCCAAACTCCAACGACATATGATGGAGTGTAACCAATTGTCCAGTTATCACGCTTTTCATCAGTAGTACCGGTCTTCACACTGACATTCTTTCCTGTAATATTTAAAGCGGATCGAGCTCCAAATGCTGCGGATCGAGCATTGTTATCAAGAAGCATGTGAGAGATGATGAAGGCAACTTCTTCAGAAAGCACTTTCTCTCCATCAGTTTTCTTCTTCTCATACATGGTGTCCCCTTTGTTATCGGTGACTTTCAAAACACTCACCGGATCCTGACGGACACCTTTATTAGCGAAAACTCCATATGCTGTGACTTCATCGAGGAGTGACGTTTCCCGTCCTCCAAGGACAAGAGAAAGCCCTGCGTTTGCTTTATTCTGCGCAGTTGGTTCCCAGTTCTTGATACCCATGTCATATCCAAGCTGCATAACAGGATCCATACCGACCATCGCAAGCATCTTTACGGCAGGAACATTGAGTGAGTTTCCAAGAGCAAAGCGCATTTGCACAGGTCCACGATATGTCCCATCATAGTTCACTGGAGAATATGGAGCTTGTCCTGCGCCGTTGTAGAAATCAGTCTTCACATCCATAAACATAGTTGCTGCTGTGTATCCCTTTTCAAGACCCGCTGCATAAACGACTGGTTTCAAAGAAGATCCTGGCTGACGAGTTTCAGAAGTGGAGACATTAAAATTACCATCGTTTTCTTTATCGAAGTAATCTTTGCTTCCAACCATTGCGAGGATTTCACCAGTCTTTGGATCAGTTACTACTGCGGCACCATTACTTACTTTGTATTTACCAAGTTTATCGATTTCTTCTTTTACAATCTTTTCGGCATCCTGCTGGATATCATAATCCAATGATGTTGTAACTTGTAGTCCACCTGTTGTCACCATCTGTTCGCCAAACTGTTTTGCCAAAACGTCTCGGACGTACATCACAAAATGAGGCGCTTTGATTGTTGAGATTTCTTCCTGCTCAAATTTATAATTCTCAATCTCTTTGTAGGATTTACTTTCTTCCTCTTTGGTTATGTAACCATTCTCACGCATTTGGCGAAGTACATCTTTGGTTCGGGCAAGATAATGTCGTTCTCCATTGAATGGTGTGTAATAACTTGGACTCTGTGGCAAACCTGCCAAGAATGCTGATTCTGCGAGTGTCAGATCTTTTGCTTTCTTGCCAAAGTACTGCTCGGATGCTGCTTCTACACCGACAGCAGTTCCTCCATAAGGGATGTTATTAAGATACATTTCGAGGATTTCGTCTTTTGAATACCGCTGATCAACCTGGATTGCGAGGATTAATTCTTTAATCTTACGAGGAAGACTTTGTTCATTGGTCAAAAGTACATTCTTCACAAGCTGTTGGGTGATTGTCGATCCTCCACCGGAAATCTGTCGTTCCATGAGTGAATCACGCGCAGCACGAATCCAACCAATCGGAGAGAAACCATTATTTTCATAGAAAGTTTCATCTTCAGTTGCGATTGTTGCTTCCTGCAATTCTTTTGGAATCTTATTTAATGTAACATACGTACGATTTTCATCTTCAAAGACGGAATAGAGAAGAACTCCTTTACGATCGTAAATTCGAGTTGCTTCATTGTATTTGGAAGTGATGAGTTTACCAGGAGTTGGGAGATCGCGACTGTACCACAAAAATAAAGCAGGAATAAGTAAAAGCAAAGCGAGAAATGCAAAAAATCCCCATTTCATTAATTTGCTAGCATTGAACATCTTGCGGGCATCAAAGGAGAAGCCTTTCTTCGTCGTTGACCGCAATCTTCTTGAAGTCTTAAAAGCCATAGAAGTGGAGTCTATTATACCAAAACTCATACGGTCATTGTCAATTTACACACTTAAAACTATTCTGACTATTTGCTATACTCAGCCTATGGACAAGATTGAAGAAGTACTGACACGAGGTGTCGCAAATATCATTTCCAACAAAGTTGAACTCAGAAAGAAACTTGAGTCAGGCAAAAAGTTAAACATTTACCTCGGTATAGATCCGACCAGCACAAAGATTCATTTGGGCCATGCTGTTAATTTGAGAAAGCTCCAATCGTTCGTAGAACTCGGACACAACGTAACCTTTTTAATTGGAGACTTTACCGCATTGATCGGAGACACATCAGATAAAGACACTGAACGTCCTGTTCTGACCAAAGAAGAAATCCAAACAAATTTCAAAACCTACAAATCCCAAGCTGAAAAGGTTGTCGATTTTAAAAAGGTGAAAGTCGTCCACAATAGTGATTGGCTCAAGAAACTTTCATTTGAAGACATTGTGAAGCTTACACAACATTTTGCAGTTGGGGATTTTGTCGGACGTGAATTGATCCGCAAACGATTGAGTGAAAACAAAAGAGTCGGACTCCACGAATTCTTGTATCCAGTCATGCAAGGATATGATAGTTACTTCCTCGACACTGATATCCAACTTGGAGGCACTGATCAGACATTTAATATGCAAGCTGGCCGAACGCTGCAAAAGGATCTTCGCCAAAAAGATAGTTTTGTGATGACAAGCGTACTTCTTGAAGGAACCGATGGTCGTAAGATGAGTAAATCCTGGGGCAATGCAATTTGGCTTGATGATACAGCTGAAGATATGTATGCCAAAGTCATGGCAATCAAAGATGAATTGATCATCCAATACTATACTTTGGCAACCAACGCTCCAATGGAAACTGTAAAGGAAGCAGAAAAAGCATTGAAGAAAGGCGAGCATCCAATGCATATCAAGAAAGAACTCGCACTCACTATCGTTGAAGAATTAGCTTCAGGCAAAGATGCACTTGCAGCCAAAGATGCTTTTGAGAAGAGAGTCCAAGGGAATGAATTGCCAGCGGACATCAAACTCCATACCTTAGATCATGCAGAGATTACCTTGGCAGAGCTTATTATCGTAACGGGAATGGCAACAAGCAAATCTGAAGCTCGCCGATTGATCGCACAAGGTGGCGTTTCAATCGACGATGAACTCTTGAAAGATCCAAACGTAAAAGTAAAACTTAACAAAGAAAAGCTCCTCAGAGCAGGAAAACGGAGATTTGCAAAGGTTAAAGGAAATAAAGCAAATTAATTTAAAAATCTTAACTCTTGCATAATTAGGATCTTACCGCATATAATTCTGTTAATGGAAACAAAAAAGAAATGGTATAAGAAAACAGGATGGATTATCGCATTGCTTATTCTCTTTTTCCCTGTTGGGTTAGTTTTGATGTGGAAGTTTACTACTTGGAGTAAGCCAACAAAATGGATTATTACAGCAATTCTTCTTATATTATTCGCAAGTAATCTTAACAGTTCTAAAAACGCACCAACTACAACGGCTCAACCAAATAATGAAGTTGGAACTCAACAGCCAACTCAGGCTCAAGCAGCAACGACAGAGCTTCCCGTTAAAACAACCTCTGCACCTACACAAGCTCAAACCAAACAGTCAGCTCCTGCTTCAAATGAAACTGTAAGTCAGAAAAATGCAGTTAAAAAAGCTAAGTCTTACCTAGCATACACTGCTTTTTCCCACGATGGTCTGGTCGCACAGCTAGAATATGAACAATTTTCTCACGACGATGCGGTATACGGTGCAGATAACTCTGGTGGTAACTGGAATGAGCAAGCAGCTAAAAAAGCTAAATCATATATGGATATGTCAGCATTTTCGCGTGGTAGTTTAATTGAGCAATTGAAGTTTGAAAAGTTTACACAAGAACAAGCGGAGTATGGAGCTAACGCTGTTGGTTTGTAACCTACACGAAAGAGCTACATGATAGGAAGCTCACCCCTTTATTGAAAAATAAAAATCATTTATAATAAACCTATGGAAATGTTTGATAAAAATAAAGTCTTTTGGAAAGTGATCGTCATCGTGGCAGCACTTGCCCTTATCATCACATCATTCCTCCCATACCTCGCCCTTCTATAAAACCTCTTAGATACTTCCTACAGTCGGTGAGAAACTACTATTAAAGAATCGACAATATTACATTCACTCCTATTTTGCAATTGATACAAAGAGTGTTAAGAAATTACGGAGTGAACGTCCAGGGGGAATCCAGCGAATTGCTGAAGGGGGTGGACAGTCCCCCGGTAAGAGAACGCAGTAATTTTAACCCGACTATCATTTGCAAAAGAGTTTGCTACTTTGCGGCCAAAGTAGAAGTAAAGAGGTGTATAATCTGGAAGTATGAAACTCGATGCTCCAATCACTTCTGGAAATCGTTCCCTCAAAATGTATGCTTCAAGGCTCGAAAAACTTGAAATTCATACCTATATGGATTTCCTTTTACATCTACCAAACCGCTACGAAGATTATTCCGTTGTTTCCAAAATTGCAGATGTTCGACTCGGAGAAACAGTAACAATCCAAGGACAAGTGCTTGAGATGAAAACCAATTACATGCGCGGTTCAAGAATTAAGAACATGCAAAAGGCGCTCATCGCGGATGGCACAGGGACAATTGAATTGACGTGGTTTAATCAGCCATTCCTGACCAAAGCAATTCTGCCAAATGCGCTTCTTTCAGTTTCGGGAAGAGTTAATACATTTGGACGAAGCAACAAGCTCACCATCCAGGCACCACAATATGAAGTACTTTCATATGACGGAAATGGGATTCACACTGGTCGATTGGTTCCGGTTTATCCAGAGACTCAGGGCGTTACATCCAAGTGGCTCAGGCGACAAATCCATAGTCTGTTGACTGAGCACAAAGATCTCATCAAAGAATATATGCCAGAAGATCTTGTGAAGAAATATGGTTTTTTGCCATTTCCGGAAGCAATTCAAGAGATCCATTATCCGAAAAGTCTTGAATCTGCAGAAAAAGCACGAGAACGTTTGGCGTTTGATGAGCTTTTCTTCATGCAGTTAAAGAGTAATAAGCGTCGATCAGATTGGAAAGACAAGCAAAAAGGATTGCCGATGGAAATTACAAAGTTCGAAAAAGAAATCGCCAATTGCATCGGCACACTGCCATTTACTTTGACCAAAGCGCAACAAATTGCTATCAATAACATCTTTGATGATATGCAGAAAGACAAACCGATGAACAGACTTCTGCAAGGAGATGTAGGAAGTGGAAAGACAATCGTCGCAGCGATCAGTATGTACGCAGCGTATCTCAATGGATATCAATCTGTCCTCATGGCACCGACAGAAATCCTTGCGACACAACATTATGAAGGAATCAAACGCTTGCTTGAACCACTTGGTGTTACGGTGGAACTCGCTACTGGAAGCAAGAAAACAATTCGAGATGATGTAAATCTTGATGTACTTGTCGGAACCCATGCAGTGCTTTCCGAGAAGATTACATTCAACAAGCTTGGGCTTGTCTGCATCGACGAACAGCAACGGTTTGGTGTAGCGCAACGAGGATTAATCAGGGAAAAAGGAGATAACCCCCATCTTTTGACGATGACCGCAACTCCAATTCCTCGAACTGTTGCGCTTACAATGTATGGAGATTTGGATTTATCATACTTGAATGAAATGCCTCACGGACGCAAAAGAGTAAAGACATGGCTTGTACCGCCTGAGAAAAGAGATGGCGCATATGATTGGATCAGGAAACAGGTTGAGGAAACCAATTCTCAAGTCTTTATCGTGTGCCCATTCATCGAGCCCTCTGAATCAATGACGACAGTCAAAGCAGTTGCACAAGAGTACGAACGCTTGAGCAAAGAGGTCTACCCTGATCTTCGATTGGCTTTGTTGCACGGGAAGTTGAAAGCGAAAGAAAAAGAAGCAGTCCTCAATGATTTCCGAGAAAAGAAATATGACATCCTCGTTGCGACACCAGTTGTTGAAGTCGGTATCGATATCCCAAATGCTACAGTCATCATGATTGAAGCTTCAGAACGGTTTGGACTGGCGCAATTGCACCAGTTGAGAGGTCGTGTCGGTCGAGGAGATAAGCAATCCTATTGTCTTCTCTTCACTGAAAGCAAAAGTGACCAAACAAGCCTCAGACTCAAAGCTATGGAAACGATTTATTCCGGAGCAGAACTTTCGGAATTGGACTTAAAACTTCGTGGCGCAGGAAATCTCTATGGGACTGCTCAGCATGGTGTTCCAAAACTGAAAGCTGCATCATTTTCCGATGCTGTACTAATCCAAAAAGCAAAACATGCTGCTGATGAGGTTTTCCCACATTTGTCAGACTATTCGACTCTACAAGAGAAGCTTCAAGATACCTTCGATGAAACTATTTCACCTGATTAAGAATCACCTCTTTTTTCTTACATTTTGTTAGGTTTATGTCAGGTTATGGGATGTTTGGTTGTCAAGCTATTTAGCCACAAATTTATTATATTGAGGAAGCTCTAGTCAACAGAATACGCATTTAAGGCGTGACGTATTCGAGGAAGGAGGTGAATCTTGCAATGTTACACAGGCAGCATTATAAATATCTGAATACTTTTTTGACAGTTTATCATTTTTACAGCACAAAACCGCTTGAATCTTCCAAAGAAGTTGGTTCAAAAGGTGGCAGACAAACTCGGACAAAATCCCAACTGGAAAAAAAGAAATAATTTTAAAGGGTAGATGATTATTTTCAACGGAAAGCTTCCGTTGGAGTTGGAGAGAGGGTAGGAGTAGGAGAAGCTGTATATGAATCTCCTGCAAGTTGTGTCAACGAATTCCCAACATAATTGTATGCCATAAATCCACCCACTAATATAACAGCAGCAATAATTAATGTATTGGTAAGTGGTTTTCGAGTAGTTCTACTTTTATTCGGTGCTGGTGGAGGAACAATGTATGGATCTTGTTGTGGAGTATTTATTGGTTGATTAACTTGCTGCGGAGCTTCCATTACACCCTTAGTGTAAACCTTTTTCTGTAAATCTGTCAACTTGCATCGTACCCCGTAAAGAGGTCTGTTTTGATTCTTTCAAAGGGAACACCTAAGCTTTCGATCATTGTGCGGTAGTTCTCAACCATTTCTTGCGGCCCGGAAATGTAAAATATCTTTTCTTTAAAATCTGGAGCATGATTCTTCAAGAGTTCTTCACTGAATTTTCCTTCGGTTATATAAATAGTCTGTAATCCAATCTCTTTCTCAGCTGTCTCCAAAGCCTCGCGAAACAAAACTTCATCAGGTTTCGCTTGATAAAATAATAGTATCGAAACATCTTTTTTCTTGTCTACAAGATCTTGAATAATACTCCGAAAAGGCGTAATTCCCATTCCACCTGCGATAAAAATATATGATTGCATAGCCTAATACTAATCGTTTTTCTCAAAAAGACAATGGGTTCTTGCAAGCTAAGCCTAAATGAGGTAAAATACATCCATGGCACACGAACCAAAGAAAAGACATTCACGAGCACGTCAAGGAAAAAGACGAAATGCTATTCATTTAGAAGTAAACCAAGCAGTTGTTTGCCCAAATTGTGGTGCTCCACAAATTTCACACACAGTTTGTGAAGTATGTGGTTTCTATAAGGGACAACAAGTGCTCAAGGTTAAGCAGCCAAAGACAGCAGCAGCAAATTCGTAATAATTCGCATGTACGATTGCTTCGACAATCTCCATACAAATGAGTACGAATAAGAGCCGCAGAATTCGTACCAAATGAAGACTTCACAGGATCCTAGACACAAACGTAGACAACATCTTGTCCAAGAGCTTTTCAGTACGCAATTTCACACGCAAGAAGTAAGTCCAGAAGCGAAAGCTATTGTTTCTCAGATAGAATTTCTTGATACAAAGATCCAGGAAGCTGCACCGGATTTTCCTGTCAAAAAGATCAATAAGGTTGATTTGGCGATCTTACGGCTTGCTATCTATGAATTACTCATAGACAAAAATGCTCCACAAAATGTCATAATAGATGAAGCAGTGGAATTAGCAAAGGAATTTGCCAATGAAACCAGCCCATCCTTTATCAATGGGGTTTTAGGGAATATTATTAAAGGAAAGAAATAAAAGAGTGTGTCATCCTGAACTCGATTCAGGATCCCATACTAACAGCTTTTAATTGGGGATGCTGAAATAAATTCAGCATGACAGATAAGGAGAAACAAATTATGAATAATCTACCAACATTTAAAAACGAACAATTGCTTAAGCATGCATTTATCCATCGCTCATATTTGAACGAAGCAAAAGAAACTGTCGAATCCAACGAACGACTTGAGTTCCTTGGAGACAGTATCTTATCATTCGTCGTTTCAGAGCATTTGTACAAGACCTATCCACAATTTGATGAAGGAATCCTGACCAATCTTCGATCACTTGTGGTCAATACAAAAAGTCTTGCAAAGACAGCTCGCGAATTGCATTTTGGAGATCATTTGCAGCTTTCAAAAGGGGAGGAAGATTCACGAGGGCGAGAGAACGAATCAATCCTGGCAAATACCTTTGAAGCTGTCATCGGAGCGCTCTTCATGGATCAGGGCATCGATGCAGTAAAAGATTTCTTAAACGTCGTTTTGATCCCACACATCGCGGTCTTTGTTGAGAAAAAAGTGTTCAAAGACCCAAAGAGTCTTTTGCAGGAATATGTCCAATCCAAGAAACAGAATTCACCAGTTTATAAAGTCCTCCATGAAGAAGGTCCAGCGCACGCGAAGATATTCACAATCGGTGTCTATGTAGGCAATGATTTGAAAGGTGAAGGCACAGGGAAGTCAAAGCAAGCAGCAGAAGAAGCTGCTGCAGAACAGGCTCTTGAGAAGATAGCCAAATAATGGTACAATAGCGTAGTTGAGAATTGATAGTTAAGAAATTGAGAATTATATTTAATAGTTCTTGATAACTCCCAACTCTTCATTCGCAACTCTCAATTTAATTATGGCATTAGTAATACGATTAACACGAACAGGCAAGAAGGGCGAACGTAAGTTCCGAATTGTTGTTAAAGAAAAGCGAAGTCGCCGAGATGGCGGTTTCATCGACATGCTTGGTTGGTATGAAAAATCAACTGATCATAGTAAAAAGAAGGTTAACATGGAACGTTACAACTATTGGTTGAGTCAAGGTGCACAACCTTCAGCAACGGTTCAAGCGTTAACGAAATAATAAACATGCAAGAAACACTCCACTTTATCGTTTCATCTATCGTCGATAATCCTGACGCAGTTCAAATCGAAGAACGCGAAGAAGACGGAATCCACCTTTACACTTTGACTGTAGCTCCTGAAGATATGGGTAAGGTTATCGGTAAAGAAGGTAAAGTTATCCGAAGTATCCGCAACATCATGAAGATCAAAGCGATGAAATACAACCAAAGAATCAAAATCTCCCTCGCTGAATTGGATAAGGAATAAATCCATATGTCATCCTGAACTCGTTTCAGGATCCATAAAATTAACTTTTAAGTCTACTATCCATGTTTCTCAATTAGTTCTATTGCAGTTTTTGCATAACCTAATATTTCTGTTTCATTATATACGATTGTTTCATTTGATTCACCATCATTGTGATGAAATTGAGTTACATAATCATTTACTTCAGACAGAGATTCTATGTTTGCATGCAGATGAACTAAAGGACTAGGAGGTGTAGATTCAGAAATAATTTTAATTATATTTCCAAACATCATTTGTTTAGAGATTAATCCAGGGAAGCGTCTATGATAATAACCTTCGAGTAATGGCCGAATAGATTGTGCAACAGATTCAATGCGTACGGATCTATCACCTTGAACAAATTTACTTACGTTAGCATGATGTCTGTAATAAGGAGAAGCACAAAGTCCCTCTAAATCACAATTTTCAAGTACAGAATAATCTTGTAGCCCTCGTCGAATTTCGTAAAGGTGAATCATGCCAGTATGCAATTTTATTCTTTCTGCATGATTTTTAACATCTCTTAAGAAATACGCGTCGTGAGAAAGTAAAATAGTTTGAATAGCTGTTGCAGACAGTTCACATATTAGTCTTAAAGTTTTGTCACGTCGATTTCTATCTAGGCTGGACATAGGATCATCAAAAACAATTATCTTACTTGATAACTTTTTATCTTGTTTTAATCTTGCAGCAAAAAAAGCTAATGCCAATGTTCTTTTGTCCGCTTCGCTAAGAGTACTTGAGAATGATGGGTATTTAGGATCTCTTGTGACTAAAGATACCTCATAATTTCTTAACTTAAGTATATATTCAGATCTAGGTTCACCTGTACCTTGATAAGTGTGTTTTAGTTTTTCTATCGAAAAATTCGCATTAAGAGATTTCAATGTATTATTAATCTCTGATTGATAAATACTTAAAGTACTTTCCATTTCTTTATCTATTTCGGCTCTTAATTCTTTCTTCAACTGAACTAGAGCATCAACCTTTTGCTTTGAAATCGAGTATTGTGAAATTAAAGTCAAAACATCTTTTGAGTTTTTGACCTTAGTTAACCTTAATCGACTAAGGTCTATTTGAAACTTAGATATATCATTTGGTTTTAGTTTACTTTTATAAGCATCAATAGCTTCATTATAAGTAGAAATAGAATCGTTATATTCAGTTATCAGCTTATTTATTTCGTTCCATTTTTCACTAACTTTACAGTCGCTAGACTCTAAATCTATAGCTTCAAGTGGTTTATTACCTTTACTCAATAATTGAATCTGTATGAGTGATCTAAGTTCTCTAAAAATCACTTTAAACTTTGCACTATCAAAAGGAATTAACTCAAAGCCTAATTCACTTTCCCAGCTCTTGATTCGTTCATCATTCATCGATATAGAACTAGTAACAGAGTTTAAAGAGCCTTCCGAGAGTACTTTGTTTACATCATCTTGAGTATCTTTAATAGATTTTTTTAAAGCGTTATAGTTTTGATTAAAATAGGTTTTATATGCAGAGATTATTTCAAGATTCTCAGTATTGCTACCACAGAATGGACAAGTTGAATCCTTCAATAAAATCTGACCTTCATTTACCCATTCTTCAATTTTTCTATCATGATTTTTAAAATGTTTAGTAACGATTTCTTCAGCTGAAGACTCGACATCTTTTAGTTGTTTAGAGAGTAAGTTTTCTATACTTGTTAGATCAATATTAACTTTGTCAATTATTGATAGCTTTGGCCGGCCATTTATTTGATTAATATTGCGTAATGCGGTTATACTCGACTCTAATTCTTTTACTTTATCCTCATAATCTTTAGGAACCTCTGGGAGAGCAATAAATAATTCTAAAGACAACTGCTGAGATAAACCTTTAATTGCTCTTGCTAATGTTGTAAGGTTTTTGCTTTCTTCATCATATTGTCTGGTTAATTCATCTACTTTGTGTTTATGTTCAACTGTTTGGTCACCTAAGGCAAATTCAAGTAAAGATTGTCTGTGTTCGGCGGATATAATGCTTCCTGAATAAATATTCTTCTCTACAAATTCAGAGTCAAAAACTTCAACAGGGGTTTTATTTTGATTACTCCATTGACTATTCTCAAATTTATGAGTATGAATAGTTTTGCCATCTTGAGTTAGTATTTCTATGTATGGCTCATGCTCAGAATCAATCGTTTTTTTAGAGATGATATTTGTACTTTCTTTGTTACCAATAGAACGAATTATCATTGCTAACGTTGATTTACCAATGCCATTCTCTGCATAGATCATGGTAAACGGAGTAAGTCCAATACCAGTTTTAGATATGGCATCTCTCAAAAGTCCCACATTACGAATTTTTAAAATCTTTTTAATCATTATTAAATGTATTATAACTGACATTCATTAAATAATTAATCTTAATCTATCTAAAATACATTCGCATTTAAAGTATATTTTTGCTTTAAGTACTTTTGCTATAATACTCCTATGAAAATAAGCATTCTTACTTTGTTTCCTGAAATGTTCGTTGGGCCTTTTACTGAATCTATTGTCAAGCGGGGGCAGGAGAAGGGGCTTGTGGAGATTGAGCTTTTGGATATCAGGGACTTCGGGATTGGGTCGCATCAGATGGTTGATGATACACCATATGGTGGGGGAATTGGGATGGTGCTTAAAGTCGATGTCGTGCATGCTGCGATTGAGAAGGCGAAGGCAAATTTCAATGGCGAAGGGGAAGTAAAACGGAAAATTCTTTTGACAGCGGCAGGGGGCGAGACGTATAAGCAAACTCATGCCAAGGCATATTCTCAGCTTGATCATCTCATCATCATCTGCGGACATTATGAAGGATTTGATGATCGAATCATGAAATATGTCGATGGGGAAGTTTCAATCGGAGACTTCGTCCTGACCGGAGGAGAAATCCCAGCCATGCTTATCGCAGACAGTATCATCAGACTTATCCCTGGGGTCATCACAGACGGTGCAACCGATGATGAATCATTTTCGCAACCAGATGGTGCACTCCTCGAATACCCTCACTACACAAAGCCACGATCATACGACGGACAAGACGTCCCAGAAGTTCTCCTGCAGGGAGATCACAAAAAGATAGCTGACTGGCGCCACGAAAAAGCCCTAGAAAAAACCAAAAAGCACCGCCCCGACCTCCTCGAAGAAAAATAAATATACCTCTTTCTGATATACTCAGCTAATGATTAATCGTAGTGAACTCTTGTTCGTAGTTGATGAGAACAATATCCCAACAGAACCTAAGCCAAGACATGAAGTGCATAGAGATGGATATTGGCATAGAACTGCACATATTTGGATTATTAATTCTCACAGTGAAATACTCTGTCAAAAAAGATCTCTACTAAAAGACATGAATCCTGGGAAATGGGAACCCTTCTTTGGAGGACACATGGCACCTGATGAAGCCTACATCACAAATGCCAGAAATGAATTAGAAGAAGAGTTAGGCATTCAGGCGCTTGAAGAAGATATACATCAGTTTACTATTTTCAAAGACTTACAAGGAAAAGAGTTTCAAGGAGTACATTATTTATTTTGGAATGGGAAAGTTGCCGAATTAACATTAGAAAAGGATGAAGTTGAAGAAGTGAAATGGGTTTCAATTGAAAGTTTATATGAAGTAATTATTAAAACCCAGGATAAAAATTGGTCAATAATGGGTTATGAAAAAGAACTTTTAGAATATTTAAAACAAAAAAGTTCGGCAATTTGAGTACAATATAAAACACATTTGACAATTTTGGGAGCGTTGAACAAAGGGCGTAAAGAAATTACGAAGAGAACGTCCAGGGGGACCACCGGCGAATTGCCGGAGGGGGAGTGTTTCCCCCGGAAGTGAACGGAGTAATTTTAGCCCGACTTCATGAGCGGACAGAGTTTTGGTACTTTTGCGGTCAAAAGTACAAGAAAAGAAACACGCTTTTATTGGTGATCCTGAACTAAATTCTACCCATCCGGGTACTTAGGATGACAAGAGGTAGGGGTTAAAAGAGTGGAAGCGCACCTCCGCTTGCATCAGAACTTTCAAAATTCACATTTGTTTGACTCTTCTTCCATGTATTCAATTGCTGCAACAATGCGAACTTCTCAGCAGAAAGCGGCTTAAGCGGCTGATCTTCCTGGATCTTCACATCCTTCAAATTCTTTTGATAAAATTGAATACTTATCGAAATCGTCTGTCCACTTCCATCGATGTTCACGACTTCAGAGATCGGCACACTATTCTGGACCGTGCTAATGAACTTCTTTACCTTATCGACACTTCCTAAAGCAACTACAGTTATCTTCACTGAAGCGAGATTTTTATGACGCTCATCCAGAACCATACCTGATGAAGAAGCGACATTACCGACCTGGAAAGAGAAATCATTGAGAGAGACTCCGGAAGATACTGCTGCTCCAGAAAGTACATCCAGCATTGACCCGAAATCTTTTTCAGGAGGGAGTGCACCGGCAGCTGTTTGAATCTGTGTATTCATCTGGCCTTTGTCGAGATTGTTCATGAAATTGATATTATCCTGCAAGACAGAGATTCGTTCACGAGTAGCGATAATTTCATCACGGATAGAGAACCAACTCGTCACCTGAGGGATAATGACATAAAAAAGAAGAATCAAACATCCGACGACCGCAACCGCAGTAAAGCCAAGAGAAAAATACTCTGAATCTCTATATTTGTAATACCAATATCGTAGGCCTTTTTTGCCTATCCACGTTTCTTTACTCATACTTATAACATGACCAAACTCACGGTCAGAGAATATCCATTTGTTTCAACATCGGTTGAAAGACTTGTCATCGTAACTTGCGAAAATGCTTCCTTGCTCTGCACATACCCAATCATGCCGTTGAGAAATGTATCAAGCGCTTGCAATGAACTACTCTCCACGGTAACCACCAATGTCTTTTGATCAACACGGATTGAACTGATTGCTGCATTGTTTGGGAGCTTTGCTTGTAGTAAGCTTATGGTCTTATCA
Organism: uncultured Gammaproteobacteria bacterium; assembly: GCA_965230895.1. Taxonomy (GTDB): domain Bacteria; phylum Patescibacteriota; class Microgenomatia; order Levybacterales; family UBA12049; genus JACDET01. The sequence continues at coordinate 233,165 of OZ246394.1, read as the reverse complement.
TATGCTGTCCGTTTCTTTAGCAAATCCGCTATAGCACCAGTCCGCTCATCAAGAAGTGCGAGCTTTGCCATATCTTCACTTGATTGCGCCAATGTATTTCGCAAACCAGCCTCTTGCCTCTTTAGTTCAGGCAATGGAGATAATGAGATAAGGATGAATAATGTGACAGACGACACAGAAACAATAAACAACAACCCAATCGCGAAATAATTCATGAACTGCATCCTTTTAGCAGGAAGCAGGTTTTCATTCTTTTTATTCGGATCAAGGAGATTTATTCCATCACTCATATTCTTTCATAGCCAATCCAACAGCGACTGCGTACTCAGGACCTTTTGCTTCAATTCCAGCAGGAACGCCTTGGATATTGAGCATACTCCAAGGGTTTGCGATGACTGCTTCAAGTCCCATATTTTGCGCAAAATAGATTGCCAAACCAGGAAGATTTGCCCCACCACCGGTCAGAAGGATTTGGGTGATTGGCACTTCATTTTTGTATTTATCGTTATAAAACGTCAGCGCCTTTTTTACTTCACTCAAAAGTGCTGTCAAAATAGGAGAAATTGCTTGACCGACTTTGCCCCCAAAATTCCTATCAGAAAGTCCATACGTTCGTTTGTATTCTTCTGCTTGATCAATCGGCAATCCAAAATCCGAAGCAATCGCTCGAGTCAAAGCAACTCCTCCGAGCGGGACAAAATAATTAAAGAGAATGATACCGTTTTGGACAATACCAAGCGTTGTTCCCATCGCTCCGATATTTGCGATCAGTGATGTCGGATTGTTACTTTGTGGAATAAGTCCACGGATGACAGAAAGAATTTCTGTTTCGACGGAAACGATTGTCAAACCAGCAAGATCCAGAATTGTCTGGTATCGTTTAATCAAATCCTTCGGCGCAGCGACGAGAAGCACCTGCATTCTGTCCTCACCGACGGCACTCTTAATCGGACGCAGCTTACTCCATGCTAACGTTACCGTATCTAATGGTACAGGAATATATTGTTCAGCTTCCCAATAAATAGCACTGGATAATTCTTTGTCGGAAAGGTTTGGCATCTCGACTACTTTGGTATAAGCATGATTTTCTGGCAAGGCGATATTTACATTGTTCGTACTGATCTTGGCATCAATAACCGCTTTGTTGATTACTTGCGCCATTTCCTGATGATCAAATGGAGACTCAGATTGCATACCTTGTGCAGGAGTTGGCACGATATGTGAGGTCCCATACGAAATGGTGTTATTGTCACGGTTGAGCCACGCGACCTTAATCGAGTTTGTTCCTATATCTAATCCAAAAGCATTACTTTTCATATCTATTGCGGTGCAAAGAAACTATATGGGAAAAGTTCTGTGGGCAGTTTTGGATAGCGTCGGAAACTCACTAATTTTCTTGTTGTATTATCTGCTGTACCGACAGCTTCAACAACGGTTCCTTGAGAAGGTAATGCGTTGCATGTAGTATTTGCTGCATCGCATCCTCGGACTGCGATATTGGTTGGAGAATAGAGAGGAATGATACGGACAAACATACCAGAACTGACATTGATGGTTCGGCGGAAAGCATAATTCTTCCCCGCAACTGTACCACCACCTGGAGAAATAAATTCGAACTTATTACTCAAGCTTCGTTGCGAGCAGGGATCGACTGCATATCGGGTGGTTTGGGGATTTGCCTTTGTCCCGCTCATGACGATGATCTCAAGCGCTGCCATAGTATTTGTGGATTCTGATGGTGTACATGAATTCCCGGAATCGCCCCAATAAAGCGTCAGTGTCCCGCTCCATGGATTACTGTAAGCAGGGTAGGTTGAAAGCCAAAGATCAAGTGAATCATCTTTCAGCACAGGCACTCCGTTATTCAAAGCAAACTCAACTCCAGCAATGGTGCTAACTGTTGTCTGGTATGTCGATTTATTTGAAAAACTTCCATTCACTGGAACACCATTTGTTAGTGATTGTTCGATCCCAGCTTCAGCAGCAGAAAAGGCTTTTTCAGAATTTTCAGCTTCCTGAGATGTTCTGATATTTGTAATTGTGCGGGCGGCGACAGATAAGCCAACTGTTAATGCAGTAACCATAACTAAAACAACAATAAGTAGGACTTGTCCTCTTTGATATTCCATTCGTAAATACAATACTCCGTATTTATCGTAACAAGCTGTAGAGGTAGTGTCAATCGTTATCGAGCGTAATTACGCAACGTTACACTGGTCTGAAAAGGAATCACAGCCTTGGTCTCTGTGAAGCTACTTTCATTCTTCGCGCTCAAAGAAAACTGTATTTGAATGGTTGGAGGATCACTCACTCGTTGTTGCGAACAGGTAAATGAACAGGCATTCACATTCACTGCATTTGTATCGACAAGCGGTGCACTATTTGAAGCAATGGCATTTGATGCGCAGCTATAGGTTGTCTGTCCATTATCTTGTAATGATGTAATAGTGATGGAAGAGACATTGGTCGCGGGGACACATGAAGCGGGGGAGTCCAAAGACTTTGCATATCGGATGCTCCGTACCATTTGCGACATCGCTGTATCGCCACCTTGTCTGACGATTTCGAGTTTATCTGACTTCTGCGAACCACGGAGACTAATAGTGATAACGGTAACCACAATAACACCAATAACACTTAGAATCGTTATAACAACCAAAAGCTCAACTAATGTATATCCTTTTTGTAATGCTACCTTTCTCATAATGTTCCATTTGGATTAACAGTTGAAAGACATGATGTGTGGGTCTGGATATGACAATACGAGTTACCTGTACATTTCCCATCTGTGAAAGCCACATTTACAGTGATACGAGCAACATTTGTCGCACAACCTGGTGTCTGTTCAATTTGGACGGATCGGATAAAGTTATCGGTGTTAGGAGCCGCACATGCTGATTGTGGTGGACCAAGTGAACTCTGACCTTTCCCAAGACAATACAAACCATTATAGGTACGGAAGGCTACATAATTCGCATTTCTGATTTGACGAACTGATTCGATACCTTGCTGAGCAAATTTGGTCGCAAGCGTTTGGTTTTCATTATAAGTTGCGTTGCTTAATGATGTGGTAATAAGTGTCGTGATTGCCGAGATTACAATCGCAACTAATGCCAGCGCAGCCAATGCTTCAATAAGTGTTTCACCCTTTTGCATTGAAAATTGAAAATGGAAAATTTTCTTCACTTATTTTATTATCAACTCTCAACTCGCAACTTTCAACTCGCAACTCAATTGGAGGTAATATTGCCTGTCGATGTAACGGTAATAACTTTTGTTTTGGTTTGTCCATTCAAAGTAATCGTCGCAGGGGAACTGGTACCTTTAAGAACTGGGAAGAAAATCATTGTCGTCGATCCATTGGCGAACGTTACACCAGTCGGGAGCTCTTTTGATGTCACTGGGTAGGTGGTGTTATTGCATCGGACTGACATCGTATACGCTGGACCTGGAACCGTAAATGAAACTTGATAGCCAGTAATTGGATTGGCACCACATTGCGGTTGCTTTACTTGAGAAAGAGAACTTGATTTAGCACGATTCAGCATGTGCATCATATCTGCTGAAGCGATCTGAATTGCTTGTCCAGTTGTGTAACTTGAATATGAAGCCAAGCCAATAGAAGTAAGCGCACCAATGATCCCTATAACCACCAAGAGTTCCAAGAGTGTAAACCCGCGCTGAATTGAGTGTTGAATATCAGTTGAGAGTTTTCTCATGCTTATACCATTATCGACTTTCAATTCTCAATTCTCAACTCTTAATTTCCTTTAGGGGTTGGTGAGAGTGAAGGACCAATTTGTTGTACCGGAACAATAGGTCGCATTATTTACTTTGTCTTTTTGCGCATCTTTTTCATTCTCGAGACATGAGAAAAGATTGTATGTTGTTCCAGTCGTTGTATATGTGTAGACATGTTGGCCTGAATTCGTTGGATCGCATGGGATTTTCTGGATGTAGGTTGTGCCACCATTGGTGAGCGGAGTATCACAGGTTGGAAGTGGTGCTGGTGGATACGTACCTTGATCTGCTCGATATAATTCAAAAGCAGTTTGTAATTGTCTTAGTTCTGACTTTCGTTCACCATCGCGGCCACGTTCACGAGCGCTCAGGAAATTAACCATGATAATAGAAGTTAACGTACCGATAATTGCCAGCACAATTAATAATTCGATCAATGTAAATCCTTTTGATTGCTTAAATAACTTTCTCATGGTGAAACATTTGGACTGGAAACTCCGTAATTACACGTTGTGCCACAAGCAGTTGCAGTCGGGAAACCAGCAACGCCTGCAGTGATACTGACACAAGCATTCCCGGCATTACATACTTGTGGATCTTTCGATCCTCTCTCTAAACTACTATAGATATAATACGTTTGTCCATTTGATGATGCAGGGACGTAATAAACATATGATCGTTGTGGACTTGGATCTTTCGGCAGTTTACTCATGTACGGCAACCATGTACCAGTTCCCCAGGCAAGAGTTGAACTGTTAATGTAGAGTTTGTAATCTGCAGATGATGGAGGATAGCTGCCGTTATCTTGATAATATAATTCTAAAGCCTTTTGAAGTTGCGCGATATCTGACTTCCGATCAGCATCACTTGATTTACGTATCTGATCAAGAGGGTTGATCCCGACGATAAGCATGGTTGCTACAATTCCCACAATACCGAGAACAATGAGCATTTCAACAAGTGTAAATCCTTTTTGCATATACTTTATTATTAACTGGCCCCGTCCGGAATTTCAACTCGCAACTTACAATCCAACGAATTGCATTGCAAAATCAATAATCGTATTTCCCCACAATAAACTGACAATCGTGCCTATCACAAGAAATGGACCAAACGGTATTGTCCCACCTTTGAACTTCTTTTTCTTTAAAAGAATAAGGACCAAAGCAACAACTGCTCCCGTAACAAATGCAATATACAAAGCCAAAATGACTTTAGGGAAACCCAAGATAAGACCCATGAGGAAAGCATAGACAACATCCCCAAAACCCAAACCTCGACCTTTGGTGATGTAAAACATAGCAAAGAAGAATAACGCTGCTCCAAATCCTGAGGCGAGCAAATTAAGAATATCTGTTTGCAATCCAAGCGCTGACGCTTCAAGAGGAGAGATATACAACCCAGGGAAAAGGAAAAACCAGAAGACAGCAATTGCCACCGCAACCGCTACCACTTTGAATGGAATAATCCCATACTTAATATCAGTGAAAGCAATGGCTATGAGTGAACTTATAATCGCAAAGTAGTAAAGAAGTACAAGCTGATATTGCAATCCAAAGAATATTGCCAAGCTATCCTGGAAAAGCGCATAGGTTGCCAGGACAAAGCTTAAACTGGTCACTACTTCAATCGTGAAATAATTCCAATCGAGCGCTTTATGACAATATCTGCATTTTCTCTTCAACATAAGGAATGAAACGAGTGGGATAAGATCATTCCAATGAAGCTTGTGTCGGCAATGATCACAATGGGATCTTCCTTTCCAGATAGGTTCATTGTTTGCGACTCGATCAGCCACAACTCCGAGGAAACTTCCGACAATTGTACCCAAAAGAAAAATGAAGAGATAAAAAGGAATGGAGGGATCTATCATATTCAAACTATAGCAGATACTGAACTATTGTGCATTAAATTTCACTGTGGATCAATCCCGCATCTTCTTTATCCGCGGTACTCATATTAAATTCTTCTTGGTCAGCTTTGGAAAACTTTTTTAATTGGAATGTAAATGTCGCACCTTTACCTCGTCCATCAGATTCTGCCCAGATCTTTCCTTGATGTAATTCCACAATTGATCGGCAGATATAAAGCCCCAAACCAGTACCCATTGCAGGCTGATTAGTTGTATAAGAACCAGGAAGAAGTCCGAATTTCTGGAAAAGCTTTCCGATATCTTCAGCTTCAATACCACTCCCTGTATCTTTGATCACAGTCTCAATGAGTCCATCTTTTTGTCTAAACCCGACAGTAATCTTCCCATCTTTTGGTGTAAATTTGATTGAATTACCAATCAAATTAAAGAAGACTTCTTTAATCTTATCAGAGTCAGCAAGCACTTGAGGTAATTTCTCATGCTTTTCCATTGTGACGCTCACACCAACTTCTTTTGCACGCGGCTGCACTTCATCGATAACTTCTTGAGCTAATTTTTCAAGATCAACAGATTGCATATTTACGGTAATTCTTCCTGCTTCAATACGAGAAATGTTGAGCATGTCATTGACAAGGCGTATAAGCCGATCCACCGAATTATATCCTCGTTGGATATAGTAACGCTGCTTTTCATTCAGCTTACCTCCACGGTCTTCAAGTGCCATCCAGAGGTATGATTTGATAGCAGTCATCGGCGTACGAAGTTCATGAGAAGCCACAGAAACAAATTCATTTTTCAGCGTATCCAATTCTTTCAGTTTTTCATTTGCTTCTTTGAGCTCGTCTGTCGCTTTTTGCAGAGATGTGTATAAGGTAGCATTATTTAAAGCAATGCGGACAGAATCAATGAAATTTTTAATCGTCTGATGTTCAAATTCCGATATCTCACTATAATCTTTGCTCATGCTAATTAGGAAGGTTCCAAGCGGCTTTCCTTCTTTTGAAAAGATAGGGAAGATAAGTGTTGTTTTGGTATTCATGTGCTTCTGAATAATCTTTGAGTTCTCAGGGGTAATTGCCGGACGGACAACATCATATAAATCTCGGGTATAAAGCGGCTTCTTTTGTTCGAGAGCTTTGATACAATAGTTTTCTTTATCACTTAATTTAATCTCAATGCTTGAAAATGGTATTTCCAAAACTTTTACGGCCGCAATACCGCCTGAAGTACTTGAAAGACCGACACGTTTGAGGACGCCTTTTGATTCATCAATAAGCGCGAGTACACCAGTCTCATAACCTAAATACTGTGGAAGAGAATTTGAGATCTTTCCAATTGCTTCATCAAGATCCAATGTCTCTAAAATAATAGTATTCAAGGCAGCGGTCGCATTGAGTGCGCGTTCCCGCGCTTTGAGGACTGATTCATTTTTCTTTTCTCTTTTAAGGTATACATCACGGGATTTATGTTGCTTAACAGAATCGATAATATAGATAAATGCTATAATATAAAGAATCGCCAATGAACCGTAGAGCAAAAACTGATCTGTTCCCATAAATTTATTATGGGTAAATGCTAGGCAATAGTCAATTTAGGAGTTATCTATGTGCAGGAGTCATACCCAATCGGTAGAGAATATCTGCTTTTTTGGTTCGTAATGCACGCATTCTTCGTTCTGCTTCAGAATAATCTCGAATAGGTACACGCTTTTCAGGAGCAGGGAAGATAACTCCATAGCCATGATTTGCTAAGACTTCACGAAGGACACCTTGATGCATTGATCCATCACGGGTAACTTCAAGAATTTTTCGTCCTTGCTCATCAAGCTGTGGTTCTCCATTTTCTTGTCGGACAACATCATGTAATCGAAGAATTGATGTTGATCTATGATCATTGTATGGGAATTTATGCTTTGCGCGAGCTTCATTTTGCGCTGTAATAACGGTAATACCATCATGACCGTGGCTTTCAAACTCAGCGACAAGATCTTCATATCTATGATGCGCTGGCTGCTCTTTTCCGTCGTTTACAGCTTTTGATGTATTTCCTGATGTCGCGAATACGAATGGTTTATCAGGCATAAGATCCGCTGCTCTACTAAAGACTGCCTCTGCTGGAGCTCCAGTACCAGGCACAATCAACTGTACAGTTCTGATTGGGCCTCCGTTATATGCATCTTTTTTAGATAATAACCCTGGAATATGCTCAGCTGCTGGAAGTACTGCACCTATTGGTCCAATATTACTTAAGTCCCGGACAATTTCAAGTGCAGTTCCTTTTGAAATAGCTTCAGGATCAAGTTGTGACCAATCTGCAATACCTTCCCAATGCTTTTGTGTTGTAGTAATACTTCCAACCTGATCAGGTTTTCGGCCTTTAAATTCGTTAATACTACTTACTGCTTCGTCAGATGGATGGCCAAATACACCATGGATATTACCAAACTGTACAAATACAGGGTCTGTTGTTTCTGTAAGGATTCTTGCTGCTTGATCTACATGACGAGGATCTTTGATATTTAATCGAGTTGATTCTCTTCTCGCAGGAGATGATGGTGCGTCTGTGATTGGAGTAACTGAGGCAATTTGCTCAGCACCGGAGCTTCCCTGTGCTGGTGCACGGAATTTTGCTTTGTCGGCTCCGCCTCTAAAAAGTGCTTCACTCATATTAAATTCACGCTCTATATAGAAATATACTATATACTTTTAAAAATTGCTAGTGTTAGCTTAACAATAATATATAGTCATTTACTATAAGTTATGCGCATTATAGCACTTTTTCCAAAAAATGCAAGTACTATCTTGACAGCAATTAATTAATCTAATAATGTATTATTTAATCTGAAAGGGGGTGATATCTTAATGATTACTCTAGAAAAAGCAAAACAGGCTTTAGTAGCAGCAGAAGCAAAAGCAGCTGAACTGGGAGTAGCAGTTACGACAGTAATTGTTGACGACCACGGAAGTATTATTGCTGTTAGCAAGATGGATGGGGCATTACATATAAGCCCTCGGTTTGCATTTGCGAAAGCATTTACTTCAGCGAACTTAGGCAGTCCAACAGAAGGACTCGCAGGATACGTCGTTGAAGAAAAACCATATTTTGGACTGAACACTCTCTTTGGTGGAGAACTCACAACTATCGCAGGAGGTGCTCCTGTAATGGTAGGAGGAAAAGTTGTCGGCGGAGTTGGTGTAGGAGGTTCTCTTGATGTGAGTCAAGATGCTCAATGCGCTAAGGCTGCAGCAGAAGTCCTTCAATCGTAAGACTTTAACAATAACAACACAAAAAGCATAAAATGGTATTTTTATGCTTTTTGCTTTTTAGACTCTACTATTGACATTTCATTAGACCTAGAGTATAATACTCTCTAATGAGTAATGCAGAAAGACAACCAATAAAGATTCGAGGAATTGTTGCGCATCACCGTGCAGAAATCCCAAATCCACTTGGATTACCCGACGGAGATAACTCTCGAGCAAAAGTTACTTTTCAAATTACCCCTGAAAGAGGCCTTGCTGATCAATCAGTCGCAAAAATAGACCCACGACCTTATAGTGTTAGAGGCGAAAATGCCCAAGCAGTATATGGAAAGCTTTTAATGCGCGATCTTAAAGTAGGCGATGCAATAGAAGTTACTTATGATCCTGAACAAGTTGTTCCAAAAGCTGGCGAAGGCTGGGAAATAGATTCTATAACAGCAAAAGTTGGGGAAAAGAAGGAAACAGTCGTATTAGATTTTAAAAACCCTACAGAAAAAACTATCTAATTCCCCTTTAGTAGCTTATAACCAATATCTTTCTCATTCTCGATAATATATTTATTATTTATAACTGTTGGATTTTTTCTTAAACGATAAACCAAAGAGTTTAGAGCCCAATCCGTAGGTTTATCAAAATCTTCTTTCCAAAGTTCTTGAAATATTTGATCTTTTAGGACTGTTCTACCTAAGTGCTTTTTTAAAAGCGTAAACAATACTTTTTCTTTCTTAGAAAATTTTAGTTTTACATAATTAATCAAAAATGTTCTAAAGAGGGGGCTAAAGACGTAAAAGCTGCCATTTATTTCTTTTATAATACCTATTTTTATCAGGAAGGGATCTATTTCTTTTAATCTACTCCCCACAGCTAATTTATATAGTATATTTTTCTGTTTTGTACTACAAGCATCATAAATGACCTTTAAGTGTAGTTTAATAAAAGGATCAGAAAAAGGATCATTTAGAAAATCGGTTTTTATTAAAACTTGAAGTAGCGTTGCATGACCACCACTTAAATCGAGTGCCGTTCTTAAATCCTTTGGTTCAGGCTTCAAAGCAGTTGGACTTATTAAAAGTAGCTTTTTCAAATCCTCACCATAATAAGGAGGGAAGAATACGATTTTTGAAAAAAAGGCAAGATTACTATCAGAAATTGCTGCCTCATCAATTTCATAAAGAGGTTTACTTGTAGCGACTACAAAAATTACTCTCCCCTTACCAATATCTTCAAGCGCTTTTAGATTAGTAAATATTCCATTGGAGTACTCTGACTTCTCTAAATAATCAAATCTATTAATCATTAGCACAACTTTTTTTTGTGTAGAAAGTAATTCCTTTAAAATCTCTTTACAATAGTCAAATGCTTCATAAGTAGGTATTGATTCTGTTCCGCCTAACTCTTTATATATTGCCAAAAATAAATCTTCCTTCTTTCTATTCGATAACGCATGAACATCAGTGTAAATGGAGTATGAAGAACTTGTTGTCGCCAAATATCTAAAAAAAGGGGAAATCCCCACAAATGGCATTCCAATAATATTAAATGATGACCCTGTTGAGATAAGAACCTCAATCTGATCCGTAATATCTTTACGAAAATTAGGAGCTAAAATCTTCTCTGAAAAATTATATTTCATTTTAAAGCTAATTCCGTCATTATTTTATCATTTTAATATCAAGCATTCAAGCAATATATAACATATACTGACATAGATAAATATGTGTCTCTGTGAACAAATTATTCATAAGAAGAAACTTTCTATAATTGATACAAATCTTACTCCACAAACAGCTCCAACTAAAGGATATAAGTATGTTGAAGACATTCCAAATTTGTACAAAACACTCCTTGATCTTTTAGAGTTTGCTGAAATACAAGGGTACAAGATAGGTGAGCCGTTAGGAAAACCTAAGAAGAAACATTTTGGGTTATATATCCGAAGAATATAGTGTTTGTTGTCAAAAGTATTACAACAATACCAACATTAATTATTTTTGATATATCAATCTAAAACAGATAGCTTTGCACTTATTTTCTGAGTATTTTTGACAGATATTAGCATAGATCCTATGCTTACGACATAAATATAATGATGAAACATGCAGGTTTATCACCATTATTTAATGAAGAACTCACACCCAACAACGCAATCCGGAAAGGGTATGAATATGTCGACGATATTCTTCTCGATCGAAGAAAGAATATAAGTAAAGAATTTCTGGAGATTTTTGCAGAAAATAGCATGCAATTGGGATTATCAAAAAGAAAAGCGAATATCTGTTATGGCTTATACATCCCGATAAAATAATATGCGCATCGCTTTACTAGCTCCGATTGAAATATCTGCCAAATCTAAAGAACATTTTCTGGCGATTGCCAATTATCTTACTGATGCTGGGCATACAGTGATTCAAAGCTTTTCAGTTTCCGTTGAGACTCTCTATTCCTGGAATGAGACTAGAAGGACTGCATTCTTCAATACGTTCTACGCGAATATAGCCAAAAGCGATATTGTCATTGCAGAATGCACATACCCAAGCGTACATGTCGGGTTTGAAATTTCTCATGCGATTCAGCAAGGAAAAGAAATCATCATGCTGAAATCAAAGAACGCACCTCCAGATGTGATGACATCTGATCAGCTTAATCTTAATAAAAATATCTATATTTATGAATACACCAAAGAAACACTTTTCAGGATTATTCAAGAAGCTCTAGAATGCAACCCCATCAAAAAATACCAAAAATATAACGTACTTTTTCCAACAGAGATGGTCAACAAACTCAATCAGATTTCGAAGAAGAAAAATCTCCCCAAATCCGTCTATATCCGTCAACTTCTAGAAGAAGGCCTCGCAATGGAAATACTTGAATAAGTAATATTTTTAGTCTCCATATCTTGCCCTAAAAATATCAAAGATTTCTTTTGCACGTTCCAGGGTAGAAGTTTTTTCAATCCCTAAATCTACTTCATATTCGTAACGCTTGACTCTTCTTCTTATCTCATCTCCGCAGGCAAATATAACAACTTGTTCGTCAGTAACACCCTCCATTATTGTATTCACTGACATTGCCGTAGGATCACACATATCATCTACAGGATTATAAACTCTTCCATATAAGCCAAATACCTTTTTTAACAAAAAATAATTCTCAATATCTTTGTCATATGTAGTAATAGGATTATTTGGGTCTGCGCTAAGAGAAATAACTTTGTTTTGTAAATCTGCTGTTGCCGCTTCAAATGCAAGATTTAACGCATGATGTGAATCAACAGTAAATATAGGAAATGTTTCAAATTTAATATAATTTGGATTGTAACCTTCCTGTAATGATCGGTATATCTCGGAAAGGAGCACACCAAACTTACCACTTCCTCCACCCGGACTAAATGCAATTAGGTGTTCAGTGCCGTTCGTAATTCTATCGTTTTTATTAAATACCTCTTCTGCGTGATCAATTACATTTGTACTTGGATACCCTTGAACTTCAAAGTGTTGATACATCTTTATACCTTCTCGGTCTAATTCGTTTCTAAAACTGTCAATCGCTCTTTTATCCACATCTGTCGGGCTATTAGGTGAGACTGCTAATACGACATTATTAATACTAAGTCCTAGCTCTCTTGAATGGTTAACTAGTCTAATCGTTTCGTCGTCGTACGTTAATTGTGAATCTCCTCTAACCCGACCTTTTAGTGTCCTACCATATTCAGGTAATAAAATATCTTTTGCATTTACCACCATGACAATTTTGCTTGATGGCATTAAATCAGCAAGTAATCTCGCTTTGCAATTTGCTTCATAACCTGGCAGTACTCTTTCCGCATGGTGATCCCCAAAAGGTTTACCACCAAATTCCATAAAGACAGGAGCGCCTTCCAATGCTTGAATTTTTCTATTAATATGATTTGTTTGCGACTCAAGATATTTTTCAGTATTAAATCCTATTGCTTCTTTCATGAATATTTATTAAACAAGCGAAATACAATTTATTCAGCTATTTCCTCAGGCTCAGATTCAGTAGTATCAAGCTTCAAGGCATTTCCTGATCTCAATAACGCATCATTTCTATCCAATAAATATTTTTCAAAGTAATCCAATCTACTCTCCGCTGTTCTAACTTCTTTATCCCTGTCATCCAATTCTCCTCGATTCAATATTCTCTGCCTTCTGACATTTTCTTCTAGAGTTAAAATAACTTTAAAATCTGGCTGCAAAATCGGAAACATAGATGCTATTGCATCAGCATCTTGAACTCCTATATGGCTATGATGTGCCACTACATCATCTACATACCGACTTTTTAACACATGGTTTCCATCTCCAATGAGATTTTCTATCTGACTACTATGGTAGAGCGTGGATCCTAAAAAATAAGCGAATTGAGCATGAGGTGATGCATCTTGCAAAACTCGTTTTTTGGCAAGAGAGAACGGATTGTCTGTATTTTCATTTTCATAGACGTCATAATTAACAACACGCAATCCACTATTAGAAAGTCTTGTTGTGACTCTCGCAGCAGTTGTTGTCTTACCCGTACCATCTATGCCATGAAGCGTAATAAATGTTGGACGCTCTTTCATGTCCTCAAGGATAGAATAAAGTTTTTGTTAGCTCAATGTGTAACGGTGAGGTATTGTGGCTATGCCTCAACTGGACTTGAGATAGAAGCGTAAGTTGTTTTAATAGATTTGTATTTATTAACGAGAGTTTTTTTGTACTCCGGCATCAGTGTCCTTTTATAACCCTTCTCAAGGTATTTTTTACCCCATTCCAATTTTTCATGATAAGTTTGCTTTTTACAAAGGAGCATAAATGCTTCGTGATATAAAACCTTAGACGCACCATCTGCAGTTATAACTATCTTTTGTTCAATTGTATATGAAGGCAAATTTTTAGTGTGCTTCTGAATGCACTCAAGAATAGTAGTAAATTCCTTCTTGGGTATCCCTACATCCCTTAATAAATCTGCTGTTATACGAGCACCAGAATCTCCATGATCCTCGTCTTCTATTTCATGACTTCTTCCGACATCATGAAGGAGACAACTCAGTTCTATGATCTTTGTATCGACATTATACTTTTGTGCTAATTCAAGTCCAACCATTACTACAAACTGCACATGACATGCTAATTCTTTTGCTTTATCTTGATGCAACAATGCTAATGCTAATTCTTTTGCTTGTAGAAATTGTTTATTGGTCACAGTAAATCAGTTTTAAATTATATCAGCTGGCTGATATGTGTAATAATTGTCGGCAGTTGCTTATGCAAACCACTCATGTATCGCAGACTTTTCAACTCATCAGGAGTCACAAACTTTGCTTTTCTAGCATAAGTTTTTTCATGTTTATCGAAATTATCCATCGAAATTTTGTCACTCTTGATAGTAACTCCATAAACCAAACCTATATGTTGAGTCGGATAGTCTCGTTTGGGGTGTTTAAAGAAAACCGTATCAGCACAAATCAGCTGACCAATTTCAATATCAAGTCCTGTCTCTTCAAAGAATTCTCTCTTCAAAGCATCCAAGTGGTGCTCACCAAGTTCTACATGTCCGCCAGGGAAATCAAAGCCATCATCATGCCATTGTGGCACAATGAGAACTTTTCCGTCTTTAATGGCAATGCCATAAACGTTATGTTTCATTATGAGATTTTTTTCGTCAACCTCAATTGGATTTTTTTCTACATCGTATACCTTAATCATGATGTTATGATGTAACACAAAGCCCTGTTTGTCAAGGATAGGCATGTCAAGTATAATTATCGCATGAATATTGGAATAGACTTTGATGGTGTGATTAACACAAATAACGCTACTGCCATGGCAATTTTGGAAAATGCTATAGCCAACAAACTTGGTTATCAAATTTGCAAAATAGAAGCGCCCAATTCAAAAGACCGTTATAGTTTCTCTGATACTGATTATATTATGTATCAACACTTACGTCATAATCATATAAACTCGCAGCAATTTTTTGCTGATATGCAAATGATGTCTGGGGTAGACAGTGCAATAAAAACGCTCAACGACATGGGGCATCGGACCTATCTCGTGACAGCACGGGGGTGCGACAGCAATGGCGAATTTGATGCTGATGTGCGTAAATATGTCCATCAGACATTGACAAAGTGGGGCCTACTCGAACATGGGTTGATAATCGACGATAATTACTCCTTTTCCGACCCAACAAAAAAACAGATTGATAAAGTCGTCCAATGCAAGAACTTAGGTATTACGGTACTGGTGGATGATCACGGCAAATATATCCAAAGAGTCCGCCAAGCCAACCTTTCAGCCATACATTTCGGAGTTGAAGTACCAAACTGGCAAATAGTAATCAAGCAAATAGAAGAATTAACCTAAATACTAAACGCGGTCTCGAATAACTCCAACCATTGACTAAGGCGTCAATGCACTCGATTCTCCAGCTCTGTAAAATAAGCACGATACCTCACTGTTACATTTGGAAGAATTATAGACTTGGCTAAAGCAAACAAGAAAAATGTCGTTATCAATAGACCTTTCAATATGGGAAGCATGCTCTATAATTCTTCGAAACAACATACCCTTGAAGATAAAATTGCAGCATATAAAGCAATTCTAGAAAAAGATTTTCAGGGTACTATCCTCACTGGTACGAAATCACCTGAACACCTCCTTGAGAATCTCAAAGCATTTAAAGCAGCACAAAAGGAATTACAGATTTGAAAGTATTAATGCCTGTTCTAACTCTCCTATTGACTTTACGTTGATATTTCTTGATAATCAGGTTGACATGGCGAAAAAAGTTATCGTTATTGATGACGATTTGTACATCAGAGAGCTCTACGAAGAAGTCCTCAAGACTGAAGGCTTTGATGTTGATACTGCAGTAAATGGACAAGACGCCCTCGACAAGCTCCTCAAAGGTGGTTACGATATGATTCTTCTGGATATTATGATGCCAAAGATTGATGGTCTTGGTGTTATGGATGCATTGAAAGCCACACCGCCACCAGTTCCAAATGGCCCAATCTTAATGCTGACAAATCTCGATCATGAACCCTTAGTACAAGATGCCTTGAAAAAAGGTGCAGTTGCCTTCTTAATCAAAGCTGATATTACTCCTGCAGACCTTATTGAACAGGTCAAGAAATACCTCGCAGAAGCTGAAAAGAAATCGTAATCTTCTAGCTGATTGAAGAAATCAGGTTGTAGATAGGGGTGATTATCGCAATAATCAAGAATCCGACACCCAGTGCAAGAATAATCATAATCACAGGCTCAAGAAGTGTTGTCATAACTTTCACAGACTCTTCAACTTCACGTTCAAAATACTCGGACGCTTTCAACAAAGAATCATCAAGCTTACCTGTTTGCTCTCCGATTTTTACCATTTCAACAACCATTGGAGGGAAGAGGGGACTGGCTTCCATAGCATCTCCGATATCAATACCTTTTTCAACACGTTTGGCCACAAGATCAATCGCGTCTTTATACAAAACATTGGTGACAACATCGCCACTTTTGTGAAGAGAATCGACGACAAGGGAACCTGATGTAATTAAAAGCGACAAGGTACGAGTGAACTCAGCCATCATACTTTGACTCATGAGTTTTCCAAAGACTGGAAGTTTTAGCATATAGCCATCAACTGCTTTTCGACCAGCTGGCTTCTTGTACCAGTTATTCAATGCATATCCACCGACCACAAGAATCGTCAGGACAATATACCAATAGTTACTCGTAAAGTCAGACAATCCAATCACGATAAGCGTTGTGATCGGCAGTTCAAGGTTGAGGTTGGTATACATTGTGGTAAGTTGTGGCACCACAAAAATCATCATTACAAGCGTTACTACAAACATCATGATGAGGATAATAATCGGATACATTAACGCTCCACGGATTGTCCGCTTGAGACGTTGATCCTTTTCCAGATTGTCAGCCAATCGTTGCAGAACCTTATCGAGCAAACCCGAAGATTCTGCTGTTTTGATCAAAGCAATATAAATAGGTGAGAACGTATGCGGATGCTTTGACAGAGCAAGCGAAAGGTTCTTTCCATCTTCAACATCAGAGATAATTGATTGAACAATCTCGGTCATCGCCGAGCTTTGCATTTGGTTTTTAAGAATATTCAGTGCTTGGACCAGTGTCAGCCCAGAGGTGATCATTGAAGAAAGTTGTCGCGTAAAAAATACAAGATCATTTGATGAAGTACGGCTCAGAAAAGGAAAATACTTTGCGACACCTGTTTTGGTTTCAGGGATAATTTTGACTGGGACAAGTTGATGTTTGCGAAGATATGTTGCGGCTTCTTTAATATCACGAGCTTCAATCAACCCGCGAATTGTCTTACCGTCTTGCGTTACTGCTCTGTAATATAGTCTCATACATATTCAATTTAACCGGCGAGTCGAGCCAATTCAGCGTCACGAAGCGCATATGCCTTCGCATCATCCATTGTTACGATACCATTTTTTACAAGCGCAGCAAGTGATTCATCAATGGTGATCATGCCTAAATCTTTGGATGTTTGGATAACGGAATCAATCAAATGAGATTTCCCATCACGGATGTTTGCTGAGACAGCCGGAGTTCCCAAAAGGATTTCGACAGCAGGGACACGACCACCACCGATCTTTGGAATCAAACGTTGCGAGACAATACCTTTGAGTGTCGCTGCCAATTGGATACGGATTTGAGAACGTTGATCTGCTGAGAATGCATCAACGATACGATCAATACTTTGCGCGGCAGAATTTGTATGTAATGTTGAAAGAACTAAATGGCCTGTTTCTGCAAGTGTAATCGCAGCTTGCATTGTTTCAGGATCACGCATTTCTCCGATAAGCACAACATCTGGATCTTCACGAAGAGAGGATCGGAGGGCGAGCGCCCAAGAATGGGTATCAATTCCCATTTCACGCTGAGAGATGATACTATTTCCTTTTGGATAGACATATTCGATAGGATCTTCAATTGTCAAAATGTGACAAGACTTATTAACATTAATTTCATTAATAATCGCAGCAAGTGTACTTGATTTACCATGACCTGTCGGACCGGTAACGAGCACCATGCCTTGTTTCATTTTGGCAAAGTCGTGTACAACTTTCGGCAAACCGAGATCTTCAAGAGTTCGAACTCCAGGAGCAAGGAAACGAAAAGCCGCTGACAATGAACCTTTTTGGAAATACGCATTGATACGGAAACGTCCTACATCTGTCGCAGTCTTTCCTTTATAACCAAATGAGAAATCTAATTCTTTATTTGCGAGCAAGATTTCTTTTTGCTCAGGAGTGAGTAATGCAAATATCATTGTCTCAAGATCATCTGGCTTGAGGGCAGGGTAGGTGGTGAGATATCGGAGAGCGCCATCAATACGAAATGTCGGAGGAAGACCAACAAGCAAATGCAAATCGGAAGCTTTATTCTTAATTGTGAGTGTCAGTAATTCTTGAATATCCATGGTCTAGTTAAATAGTAGTTTATTCTTGAGCGACGCGCAAGACTTCTTCAATTGTCGTCTCACCTTGTAATGCCTTCAAGTATCCATCTTGTTTCATAGTGATCATCCCTTCAGCAACGGCTTGCTTCTCGATAGAGGCTTCATCTGTGCGCTCGAGCATCAATCGTGCAATGGATTCTGATGCCGCCAATACTTCATAAATTCCGATACGTCCAATGTAACCAAGATCACCACATTCAGCGCAGCCTTTCCCTTTATACAACTTAATCGGACCAGTTGGGAAAAGATTTCCAAGTTCAGCTTTTATTTCTTCAATAAGTTGTGCTGGTGGATCAAATGATTCCTTACAGTGCGGACAAATTCTTCTGACGATACGCTGTCCGACGATTGCATTGACTGTCGAAGACAAAAGGAAACTTTCAGCACCCAAATCAACTAAACGTGGAAGCGCCCCAGATGCTTTGGACGTATGCAAAGTAGAGAACACCAAATGGCCAGTCAATGCAGCCTGAATTGCCAAATCAGTCGTCTCTTTGTCACGAATTTCTCCCACAAGAATGATATTTGGATCTTGTCGGAGGAAGGATCGGAGACCTGATGCAAAAGTCAAACCTACAGCAGGATTAATTTGAACTTGGTTTACACCCGCAATCTCGTATTCAACTGGATCTTCAAGTGAGGCGATATTGACACGAGTTGTATTCAATCGTGACAGCACTGCATACAACGTTGTGGTTTTACCAGATCCCGTTGGTCCACAAACAAGGATAATACCATGCGGGCGGAGAATTGCCGTCTCAAGGACCTTGAGCGCCATCCCATTTAAACCTAAATCTTGCAGCGTTGGAATGCCGCCGGATTTATGGAGCAAACGCATTGCGATCTTTTCTCCTCGAACCGTTGGCAAGATAGAGACACGGATATCTACTTCCTGATTATCAATTTTGAAATTAAACCTTCCATCTTGAGGAACACGATGTTCATCGATCTTCAATGCTGAAAGAATTTTAATACGTGAAGTTAGCGCATCATGCACATTTCGCGGAAGACTTAATTTATCATACAAGATACCATCAATACGGTATCTGACACGAACTTTGTCTTCCAATGGTTCGATATGGACGTCTGAAGAACGACTATTCACAGCATATTCAAGAATCGTCGAAACGATTTTCGCAATTGGCGCTTCCTGAATGATTTGTGCGATTTGCTTGCTATCAACGGTTCGCTGCTGACTAAATTCTTCTGTTTCCTTGATCGCTTCACCAACTTCACCGACAAGCTCTTGAGAATACTGTTGATCAATTGCATCAGCTACCTCTTGCGGATCAGCAGCAAATGATTTAATTGTCAAACCAGTCTTTTGACGGACAAATCCGATTGCATCCAAATCAACAGGATTTGCCATCGCAATTGAAAGCGTCTTTTCCTTTTCTTCATACATAAAAGGAATCAATGAGAAACGCTCGACAACAGCTCGAGGAAGAAGACTTAATGCTTGAGGAGAGAAAGAGACGGTTGAGAGAGAAATATAGGGAATTCCCAGAACTTGTGCTTGCGCCTCTGCAATCTTTGCGTCCGAAACAAGATTCATTTCGCGCAAGATATCGATAGCAGGCTGTCCATCTGTAACGGATTTTACTTTTATCGATTCATATTGGTCATCACTGATAGATCCTTCAGCTTTGAGGATATCAAGGATACTTCCGGACTCTCCGGTATCTGCGACAGGGGCATTATTGGGCAAATCAGGCATTAGTTTAATAGTAGGAAATAAGCTCAAGCAAGTCAAGAAAACAATGGGGTATAATAAGCAATACTACTATGGTTAGCTTCCTCATCACTGCAAAAGATAAAGACAAAAGGATCATCCGGGCAAAAGAATTATGTGCAGAGCGTCAAATTGATCAATTTGATATCACACTCATTGAAAAAGATACCTCAGCCAAAACAACTTCCCAAAGTATTGGAATTGAAGAAGTGAAGAATATGCAAAAGAAGATTTTCTTCAAGCCAATCAAAAGTGAATTCAAAGCAGTCATTATCGAAGACGCACAGTTGCTTACGACAGAAGCACAAAACGCATTACTAAAGGTTCTTGAAGAACCTCCGGCAAATACCATATTGATCCTGGGATCAGATTCAAAAGAGGCTTTGCTACCAACAATTCTTTCCCGCTGTCAAATACTCGAGCTGGAATCAACAGCTATGAAATTTACAGAGAAACAAAAAGAGGATCTTATGGATTTTATTACCAATTTGCATGAGCTACCGATTGGCGACCGACTGAAAAAAGCAGAGCTTCTGGCAAAGGATAAAGAAAAAGCTTTGGCATGGATTGAGAAGCTTATGATTGTTCTACGAGAGAAAACGATTACGAGCATCGGGAAGAACGATGAAAACATGGAGTGGGACATCGTTATGCTTCAGTCTTTTCAGCGATTGCATACGACATTAAAAACCACCAATGTAAACCCACGCTTCGCAATTGAAGACACTTTACTCAAACTTATCATTTAACCCAGTGAATTCAGCAAACTTAATTGAAAATTCTCAAAAAAACATTTAGCATGGATTAGTGAGCCCATTTCTACAGTTATTCTCCAATGAACACAAGCAATTCCAACGCCTCAGTAATCAAGGCCAGAAGTTTGCGTTGTCGGTCTTCCTTTATAATGTGATTCATCCAATCGCAGCAATATTTATCAATGCGTTCTTATGGCGAGAAACGCAAGATGTATTGATTGTCGCATTATTCAATTTAGCTTATTTCAGCACACTGCCAATTGGTTTTTATCTGAACGGGCAATTCTTGAAACATTTGTCTGTAAAACGCCTGTATTTTCTCGGAACGGTTTTACGAGCCCTTTTCGTAGCGCTTTTGATATTTTTCCCAGTCGTTGATCAAATTGCTGTTGTCCTTTTCGGACTTGGTTATGGCATCAGTTCGGGCGTATTCTTTTCAAATAAAAACTTGCTGACAATTGAATTGACAACATCTTCCAATCGAATGTACTTCTCAAGTATCGACTTTATCACACAAACGATGAGTAACTTTATCATTCCAATTGCTATAGGAGCGCTTCTGGTATTTGGAGTAAATAACAATTTGTATTCGGCACAACAAGGATATTACATCGTCGCAATTGCAATGCTATTGATCTCATTTTATATGGGATCACTCATTAAAAAGATCCATATTAAGACGCCTACTGTTTCGAATATTGTCCTGCAGAACGGCACGCACCAATGGAATTGTGCACGCGGAATAACAGCCTTGATTGGGCTCCTCACTGGTATGTCTATGTTCCTTCCAATACTTATCGTGCTGAGTTATGTCGGGAAAGAGGATGCGCTTGGGTTGGTGCAATCAGTATCTGCAATTATTTCAGGAGTCGTCATGTATTCAATTGCAAGATCACTCAATACAAAGTATCGTATTCGAGTAATTGCAGCGAGCATCATACTGTTCCTCATTGCAGCCTCTTCATTGGCTTTTTATTTTAATCCGACAGGGATATTTATCTTTATTGCGTTTCTGACACTTGCCCAGCAGTTACTTTTTGCTGAGACCAATTCGGTTATCCTCGATTTGGTGGATCGAGAAAATCTAAACCAGGATAATAAATATATGTATGTATTTGATCTTGAGATGGTATTAAATATCGGAAGAGTGACAAGTATCTTGCTTTTCGTCGCATATGTTAAAACCTTTTCCGTGGATTTCGCAATGCAATACACACCATTCTTTTTTGCAATTGCGCTCTTTGCAATTATTTTTCTTGCCAAGATTATTGAAGAGCGCAAAGAAGTTATCGCTGACGCTTCAGAGCTTGCTGAAACATATGCAGAATCTACAATACGAATTGACAAATCCATGAAGAATCTACGATGATACAAATATGGAGCCTACCAATCCGGAACAATCCAATCAAGAAAATCTTCAGCCAGAAAAGCAATCACAAAAAGAACCTGAAATAACTCCATTAAAGAAATCATTGCTTATCCTTAGAAATATAACTATTGGAATATTGGGCCTTATTGTTGTCGTCTTAAGTATTTTTAGCATGATCCAATATCGTCAGGATTCTAATAAAGCACGATTAGCAGAACGTAAAGCACAAAAAGCGCAAAAAACACTTCCTGATGGAAGAGTTTTCAGCAATACTGTCCCAGTGATTGCATATTATGAAGACACGACACGGACAGGCTTGGAGGCAGAAGAATATAGTAGAGCAAACAATGCGAAACGTCGGGCGGATGTTACACAAATTCTCAATGCTATCGTTGCATTTCGTGTAGACCGTGAATGGACCCCACCTCAGATACCGATGACTCCAAGGGAAATTGCCACCAATGGAGTAGACCTCTGCATAGCACTTGTCGGAAACTATACAAACTATGCGCCCATGCTACCAATTGATACGCTAAAGATCGATCCAAATGTGGTGAAGGATAGCTCGGTGCCGGTAGTTAAGGATTGCAATATTCCTTATGAAACAGGATATACTGTGTTCAAAGATGCCGATGAAAAAGTTACTGTGGCAGCACCGCTTGCAGAGTTAGGTGAAACAATCTCTGAAACTCGATAGGTATGCTACAATGAGCGCATGAATCCCACCAACCTCGCAGCGCGTATGCGTCCGCAATCCCTTGAAGAATACGTCGGACAGGAACAACTTGTCGGTGAAGATAAGATTCTCCGTAAAATGATTCAAACCGGTCATCTTTCTTCAATGATCTTTTGGGGACCTCCAGGTTCAGGTAAAACAACCCTTGCACATCTTGTCACAAAAGCAGCGGAAGCTGATTTTTTTCAATTATCTGGGGTTACGAGTGGCAAAGCGGATTTGATGAAAGTAGTTGATGAGGCAAGAAAAAATTATAATCGTCTCGACAAAAAAGGAACAATTCTTTTCATTGATGAAATCCATCGTTGGAATAAGGCACAACAAGATGCATTACTTCCACATGTCGAGTCTGGTTTGATTACACTCATTGGAGCTACCACAGAGAATCCATCCTTTGAAGTAATCTCCGCACTGCTCTCCAGATCCCGAGTTTTTGTTCTGAAGAGTCTCGAACCAGAACAGCTTGGAGCACTCATCGATCGCGCTTTAAAGGAAAAGGAAAGGGGAGTCGGTGGATTCAAAAAGACGATAAACAAAGATGCAAAAGAACTTTTGATACGGCTTTCCGGAGGAGATGCACGCATCATGCTCAATGCGTTGGAACTTGCCGTAACTTCCTATGATGAGAAAAAGCTGACTCCTGAAATTATCAAAGAAGTCTTCCAAACAAAATCGGCAGGCATATATGATAAAAAGGCGGACGAACACTACAATATTATTTCTGCTTTCATAAAATCAATGCGTGGGTCTGATGTGAATGCAGCTTTATATTATTTAGCACGAATGTTGGAAAACGGCGAAGATCCGAAATTCGTTGCTCGAAGAATGATTATCTTCGCATCAGAAGATATTGGTATGGCAGACAGGGGAGCATTGATTCAAGCGAACCAGGCGTTCGAGGCAGTGACAAAAATCGGTATGCCAGAAGCACAGCTGACATTAGCTCATGTCGTCATTTATCTTGCGAGCGCGAAGAAGTCACGCGCAGTTACGGATGCTTTAGGTAGAGCAAAACAGGCCGTTTATGAATTTCCTAACGAACCGATCCCACTACACTTGAGAAATGCTCCGACAAAGCTGATGAAAAATTTAGATTATGGAAAAGGATACAATTGGAACGAAGGAAAAGTTGGGCTCGATGAGGGAAAATCCTATTTACCAGAAAGATTTAAAAATAGAACATTTTATAAAAATTCTGATAAATAAAGATTGTCATTTTCTGTAAAAATAACTTATAGTATTTGACCGTCCATTTACATTTTGCTATAATTCCTCAATGTTAGAGTCACTAAGATCAGGGCCACAAAAATTTAGAAAAAGAGAACTGCGTAATGCTCGAGATATTGTCCTTTCATTTGCTGGAAGAGATTCATCCGATAGTCATTTAGGTACGGTTGGATTTTTGGGATTAGAAATCGCAAAACGACTCCCAGACAAAAGATTAAGAACAACTTCTAAACCAACAGAATCATTTGGAGCAACTGCATACAGACATGCATATATCATTTTTGAAGCTGTAGTAAAAAGTCATGAAGTAACTGATGCAATTGAAAAAGGTGCTATTGACAGTCATACAGTTAAAATTCTTCGTAGTGAAATACAAAAGCAGTATGATAAGAAAAATCCTCCCAATAGTGATCTTTGGATGTAAAAATAGAAGATTACCGTACAAACAAAACTGCATTTGGGATGTTTCTTCCTGGGCCGACTTTGTAGCCGCCAGCCCACAGTGCAGTTGAGCCACCGCTATCAAGATTGAGCGCATTTTCAAGACCCATTGCTTTGAGAACAACTGCAACTTCCGCAACAGTCGCATTATGGACCACTCCGATATAGACGGTATTTCCGCGGCTTCCGACAAAACTTCGTGAACCTTTGCTCCCTTGCTTTGGATCGGATCCACCACCGAACGTAATATTACCACCGGAGAGAAGAAGCGGTTGATTGGCTATCACTCCATTTACACCGGTATCCCGGCCCCAGCCGGATGAAGCACCAAGGAATCGTGCATATCCGGAACCGAAGACTGCGACAGGGACATTACTGTAGACATTGTTGTCTGAGTTGATGTACTTTTTGTTTTTGTTCATCACTAACGTATCGAATGAATTTGTTTTACCTGCGCAACTTGGATAGGAGGCAGGACAGAAATATGATCCATTGATTCCAGCAAACGCACCATTTCGTGCTACGTAATCTCCCAACGAAAGCACTGGACAATTGTCGCGACAATCTCCATCCGTTGCTGTATCGACAATAACGCGAGTTGATCCAAGATCTGCTGAAACAATACTCACAGCATAATCTCCGATATCCGTTTTGACCAATTGATAACTAAATCCACTCCCTGGAGGAGTATTGTTGACCGTTGTTGGAGGATTCTTAAGCCCTGCAGCTTTTGCAGCCTCTGCTGCAGCCGCGGCTGCAAGTGCATCATTTACCTTTTTAATTTCTCCGTTTACCTGTGCCAATTGCGCATCGCCAGATGCAAAATTAAGGTCTGAGAGATGTTTCACAGCTGCAATATATCCTTTTTCCATATCCTCAGTCTTTTGTTTTTTGACTTTTAAATCTTGAATCTTTTCGTAGACTTCGATTGAAGTTTTGTAGGAATTGTGCGTTGTTTCAATATCTTTTTTTAATTGCTGATTAATTTTGTATTGATCTTCATTCTTGAGATCTTCGTATTTCTTTTCTGTTTCAGCTAAAGATTTTTTATTGTCATCGAGGGTTTGTGTCAACGTATTGTTTTGTGTATTTGCTGCACTTAATTGAAGTCGTAAAGCAGATGATTGGACAGAATAAGCGATGACAAAGGCAATGAGGAAAATAATAATAACTCCACCAACAGAATCAAAAGCGACAAGCCGCCAATGCTTTTTGAAGAATCGTTTCAGCCGATGCATACGCTCATATTGTACCGCTACTAGCTCAATCATGCTATAATCAAATTCCTCTATGGAAGAACTCTACAAAAAAGTTGAACCACTCTTTGAAGCATATTATGCCCCAGCCCACGACTACAAACATGTTTTTCGAGTAAGTAAACTTGCCAAACAAATTGCGGAAGCCGAAGGATATGATGTTCATGAGGCTGAAGTTGCCGGATTACTGCATGATTTGGGAAGAACTGTCAAAGATCTTGGAGAAGAAACTCACGCGCATGCAGGTGCACCAATGGCGAAAGAGCTCTTAAAAGATTATCCTAACTTATCCGAAGAGGCAAAAGCGAGAATTGTCGAATCTATTTATGTCCATAGTGATCCGACGACAACAGGAAAGCTTAATAATATTGTGCAGGATGCAGACAAACTTGATGGTATGGGTGCAATTGGTATAGAACGCGCATACTTGACTCATCCAACCAAACCGGATTACTTCGGTAATGAGATTTTTCCTGAGACAGCAGACTATTTTAATATTCAAACCATGCATGAAGGGATCATCATGGTGTATTCATGGTATGACATGCTTTATACAGAGAAAGCAAAAGAGCTCGGCAAACCGCGTCATGAATTTATGAGGCAATTCATCGAAGAACTAAAAAGAGAAGTACATGAAGCCGTCTAGTAAATCCGAAATCCTCAAAGAATTCCAAACTATGCCTGGAGTAGGTAAATCCATTGCAGAAGATTTATGGGCAATGGGTTTTCGGTCGACGAAAGATCTCAAAGGAAGAGTTCCTGAAAAGCTTTATGATCAGTTAAATAAACTTGTTGGCCACAAAACTGATCTGTGCATGCTTTATACATTCCGATGCATGGTGTATTTTGTAAATGAAAACCATCACGACCCAAAACTTCTTAAATGGTGGGCTTGGAGTGACGAGAACCTACAGAAACGCAGAAAATAAACCCCATAGTATTGACTTCTCGTCCATAAAGACCTATAATAATAAGATGTCGCTTGAAGCATGGCACCCAAGAAAACCACTTGTACCAACGAGAAATTCGGAGGAGCTTACGTTTGTGGTTGAACAACCACTCGCCACAGTTCATCAATTATTTCATGACCAAACAGTAGAGAGGACTGCACAAATGCAAAAAAGAGTCCCATATCTTGATGATAGAGAATTTCATACATTATATTACACAACCCAGGGACACAAAATGAAGGACGTAGCGCGGAGAACTGGTACTTCTATATATAATCACCCCACTTTGAAATCTGTCTATGAGAAATATAATGTTGAAACTGCTACACAAGCTGTAGGCGTAGCAATTACAAATGGAGCATTAAAAAGATCTATGTTCCCACCCACGGATTTTAATCTTTCTTTATTAAAAGGTTTTAGTGCAAGTGAGCTTGCAATTCTTCGAGAATCAGCAGCAGGAACTACAAAAGAGGAAAGCTCTGATGCTGCTGTTGCAGGTCGTGTGGATATGCCCGTAGCAGATGTAAAAAAAGCTGTAAATCATATATATAATGCTATAGGGACTGTTTCACGTCCTAAAGCTGTTGCATTATATCTTTTTGGAGTTCAAGCAGGCGTCGTTCAAGATCCTTCAGTACAATTCGTGGATGCTCGGCCGATACCAAGACGCATTCGACAATTACCACCTGAACCTCAAGGATGGAGACCTGGACGATAAAGTACTATTTATGAATGTAGCTTCCGTTCTATAACAGGAATATCTATAATTGCAGGTGGTCTTATTTCCCCTTGGTTGAATAACGCATGTCTCGGATGAGATAGTTCTTGTTGATCCATAGTAAATCGTGAACCTTTCGCAGCGACATATGCTCTTGCTTTCCCTCTAGCATAATCTACATCACCCCGAGTGGAAGCATATCCTAAGTCTTGTGTAACATTCCTCCCTCCAAATTCCTGTAACTGAACCGCTAAAGTTTGTGTAGCGGGGAACAATGCATACGTTCGTAAATCAGAATATTCCCACATACTTGCATCTGTTGTCTCTTTAATTTTGATCATTCTTGGATCCTCTGGAACTAACGAGCCAAGTGATGCAGCATAACCTCGTATGAGAACTGCCATTTCTTTTCCATCAGATGTAGTAAGTGCGTAACATACTTTTCCTTCACCGCCACCAATCTTTTCAAGCTTACCAACATGTGGAATTTCTTTTTCATCAAATGCAATTTTTGCCCGTTCCCAAGAGGTAGCAGAAAGGATATCTTCATCTGCAACAGCAGCTATTAACGCAGTTACTTGATCTGTTTGTAGGTCTCTAGGTAATAAAGCTTTCTCTGATGGAAAATTTGGATTTAGTGCATTCCATTCCGCGCTTGAGACAATATCTGTGGTCGATTGAAGATCAATCTGTCTCGAGACTTCTTTTTGCGGAAAACCTTGTTCACCGAATTCACTCATTAGAATTATTTTATCATTTTCTGAAGCTCTTCTGACAAAACGAGTAGTTTTCCTCGCTGCTCATCATTAAGCGTAGGGGCAACTGAACGAAGCCATTCGGAGATAGCAACTTGCGACGCTTCATCAACAGCTTTTTCAACTTGCTCATCGGAGAAATACTCACTGACAGCTTTGGCAAAGTTTTCTTGACTTCCTGCTTCTGCAATCTTTTTATCTGCTTCTACTTGCTTTTCTTCAGGAAGTGTTTTGACCAGACTCACCAATGCTTGTGAGCTGATAATCCTCATGAAGTCAGCAACGAATTCGTTTTTATCGCCCTTATAGTCAGTTGCTTCCAATATTTTTAAGATAAGATCTTTATACATGCTCACTATTATATACTGATATCGCAGATTTGCAAAATCCTTAGAAGGGTCTAAAAATAAAATGCCATAATAATTGATCAAATGTTTTAAATAAGCACCTCAATAAAGCTCTCATGACCTAGGAATGGTCTCTTAAAATTAAACTAGTTGCTATTTATCGTTGGTTATGTATAATAGATTAATCAATGGCTACTAAGAACCCCTCTGACTACGGTGCACAGCAAATCCAAGTTCTGGAAGGACTTGAACCAGTACGAAAAAGACCAGGTATGTATATCGGTTCAACCGATGTTTACGGTCTTCATGAAACTCTCCGCGAAATCATCGATAACTCTGTCGACGAAGCGTTGGCGGGTCACGCAAAGAATGTCTGGATCCAGTTAAATAAAGACGGCTCAGCATCTGTAAGTGATGATGGTCGTGGTATCCCGACTGACATGCATCCAGTGCATAAGAAATCTGCACTCGAACTTGTTATGACGCAACTTCACGCGGGTGGTAAATTTGGTGGAGACGCGTATAAGATTTCAGGAGGTCTTCATGGTGTTGGTGCTTCTGTAGTGAATGCACTTTCTGATTGGACAGAAGTTGAAGTACGACGAGGTGGTAAAGTCATTCGCCAAAAGTATGAGCGAGGTATTCCAAAGACAGATATTGAAACGAGTAAAGAATCCCATTTAGACAATCCTTTCGTTACAAAGTTAAAGCAGGGAACTTCAACAACATTCTTCCCTGACGGAAGTATCTTTAAAGAATTCAAAACGACAACAGAACCAGAAGAAGGAAAAGAAGCAGAGACTAACTTTGCTTGGGATTATGATTTTATCCGCAAAATCATCAGAGAACGAGCTTACCTTGTTCCAAAACTTTATTTCCACTTTGTTGATAAGAGAAAAGCAAATATTAAAGAAGTAAATTATTACTTTGAAGGTGGTATCGTTTCACTCGTTGAAAAGATGAACGATAACAAAGAAAAGCTTATCAAACCAATCTATATTCAAAAATCAGATGGCGATGTCCAAGTTGAAGTTTCAATCCAGTATAACAATACCTACACAGAAAATGTCGAATCATACGTAAACGTTATTAATACAGTCAATGGTGGAAGTCATTTAACTGGTTTTCGTATGGCATTAACTCGTGCAATCAATGATTATGGCCGTAAATCCGGTGCCATCAAAGAAGGTGCAGAACCAATGACTGGAGACGATACGAAGGAAGGGCTCACTGCGGTTGTTTTCATCAAGATGCCTCAGGATTTAATTCAATTTGAAGGTCAGA
The DNA here is from genome assembly GCA_965230895.1 of uncultured Gammaproteobacteria bacterium. Classification (GTDB taxonomy): domain Bacteria; phylum Patescibacteriota; class Microgenomatia; order Levybacterales; family UBA12049; genus JACDET01. The sequence continues at coordinate 203,220 of OZ246394.1, read as the reverse complement.
CCAAAGGAAAGCTTGGAAATTCTGAAGTCCAATCAATCGTTAATACCATCGTTAAAGAAGCTCTTTCAACATACTTTGAAGAAAATCCAGGCGAAGCGAAAAGAATCCTTGAAAAAGTATTCCTCGCAGCAAAGGCTCGTCTCGCAGCAAAAGCAGCGAAGGAAGCAGTCATCCGAAAAGGTGCATTGGAAGGATCAACACTTCCAGGAAAACTTGCTGACTGCCAGGAAAAGAATCCAGCAATATCTGAATTGTATCTTGTTGAGGGAGATTCTGCTGGTGGATCTGCAAAGCAGGGAAGAGATCGTAAATTCCAGGCGATTCTTCCATTGAAAGGTAAGATTCTTAATACAGAACGTTCACGTCTCGACAAGATGATCGAACACGAAGAAGTTAAGAACATTATCATCGCTTTGGGAACAGGTATTGGCGATACAACAAATATGGATAAAATCCGATATCATCGAATCGTTATCATGACCGATGCTGATGTTGATGGTGAGCACATTGAGACATTGATCCTGACATTCTTCTACCGACATTTGCCAGATGTTATCCGAAATGGATACCTCTATGTCGCGATGCCACCACTATTTAAACTTCAAAGAGGAAAAGAAGTTCGCTATGCATACAACGAAGAAGAGCGAGAAAAGCATCTCAAAGAAATGAAGAGTGGTAATGCAAACATCTTAGTTCAACGATACAAAGGTTTGGGAGAAATGAATGCTGACCAACTTTGGGAAACCACAATGAATCCTGAAAATCGTATGTTGAAGCAGGTCAAGATTGATGATGCAGAAGAGGCAGATGCAGTCTTCACAATGCTTATGGGAGACGAAGTTCCACCACGAAAACACTTTATCCAAACCAATGCAATTAGTGCAGAATTGGATCTTTAGTGTTATAATAATTTATAAGAAAACTATGCCAGATTTTAATAAAATACTTACACCAGGAAATGTAGAAGAAGGTTGGGTTAACGCAATTGTTGATATCTCAGAAGGATCCTCACTTAAGATCGAATACGATCGAGAACATGGCATATTTATGCTCGACCGGGCAGAACCAAACATCTTCCCAAAACCAGTTAATTACGGATTTATCCCAGCAACCAAAGACGAAGACGGAGATGAATTAGACGTCCTTCTCGTAGCTCACGAACCAATCCCAACAGGCGTTTTAGTGAAATCCAAAGTTATCGGTATTTTCAACTTCGAAGATGATGGAGAAATGGATTACAAGATTGTTTGTGTTCCAGCAGATGATCGAAATTCCGGAGATGCGATCAAGACACTTGATGATCTCGGAGAACGATGGAAGAAAAAGATTGAATTCCACTTTGCACATTACAAAGATCTCAAAAAGCCAGGGACAACGAAAGTTCTCGGTTGGGGAGACGTTGAAGAAGCAAAAGGCATCATCAATGAATGCATCGAACGCTTCAACAAAGAAGGCTTCTAAAGATTTTATGACGCAAATATCATTCTATAGTCGGGTAGCACAAGTTTAGGATCCCGATAAACACAATTTATGAGCGTAAACATTGGAAAACTACAATTAACAAACATCACCGAAGAGATGAAGAAATCGTATTTGAATTATGCGATGTCTGTTATCGTTCAACGTGCACTTCCTGACGTCCGCGATGGTTTGAAACCAGTACACCGAAGAATCCTCTACGGTATGCATGACATGAATCTCACCCATTCAGCAAAATATACAAAGAGTGCAAAGATCGTTGGTGAAGTTATGGGTAAATACCATCCTCATGGAGACGCACCAATTTATGATTCATTGGTTCGTTTGGCACAAGATTTCTCCATGCGATATCCATTGGTTGATGGTCAAGGTAATTTCGGTTCAATTGATGGTGATTCACCAGCACACATGCGTTACACCGAAGCTCGTATGCAAGCAATTACTGCAGAGCTTATGACCGATATTGAGAAGGAAACTGTCGACTTTGGACCAAACTTCGACGCTTCAGAACAAGAACCATTGTATCTTCCAGCAAAACTTCCAAATCTTCTTCTTATGGGAGCAGAAGGTATTGCTGTTGGTATGGCAACCAAAATCCCGCCACATAATCTCGGAGAAGTCATCGATGCCATTGTCTATACAATTGGTAAGACTCGAACTGGCGTAATTGAAAATGTAGAAAAGAATGCAGTACAAGATCTTGCAAATCGTGAACTCGAACACCAAGGAGAATCTCCTGAAGTTGTCACAAATGCTGCTGAAAAGACAGAAGTTGCAACATCAACAGCTCCTGCACAGGAAGGAAAACTTGTCTGCGATGTCACAATTGATGAACTCCTTGAATATGTGAAAGGCCCTGATTTCCCAACAGCAGGATCAATTTATGATATTACTGAAATCCGAAATGCGTATGTCACCGGTCGAGGAAAGATCATCATCCGAGGTAAAGCAGAAATTGAAGAAATCGGAAATGGTAAATCTGCAATCACTATCACAGAACTTCCATATCAGGTAAATAAAGCGATGTTGATCGCAAAGATTGCTGATCTCGCAAAAGACAAAAAGCTTGATGGCATCTCAGATCTTCGAGACGAATCAGATCGACGAGGACTCAGAATTTATGTTGAGTTAAAGAGAGATGCAACTCCAAAGAAGGTTTTGAATAATCTCTTCAAGCAAACATCATTACAAACATCATTCCCATGCAACATGGTTGCGCTCGTTGATGGAACGCCTCAGACATTGAATTTGAAACTCATCATCGAAGAATACTTAAAGCACCGATATATAGTTATCACAAAGAGAACTGAATTTGAATTAAAGCAAGCAAAGGCACGACTTCATATCCTTGAAGGATTGAAGATTGCTGTTGATCATATCGACGCTGTTATCGCAACAATCCGGGCTTCTAAAGATCAGGAAGAAGCAAAACAGAATTTGATGAGTAAGTTTAGTTTGAGTGAAATCCAATCAGTTGCAATTCTTGATATGCAACTTCGAAGACTCGCTGCGTTGGAACGACAAAAGATTGAAGATGAATTAAAGATGGTGAAAGATACTATCGCATATCTTGAAGATCTTTTGGCTCATGGCGAAAAAATCTTGAATGTAATCAAAGACGAACTTTTGAAACTCCGAGAGAAATATGCGGATCCTCGAAGAACACAGGTGTATAAGAGTAAGGTTGGAGAATTCTCAGAAGAAGATCTTATTCCAAACGAACCAACTGTCATCACGCTAACAAATACAGGATACATAAAGAGACAATCAATGAATGCATTCCACACACAACACCGTGGCGGAAAAGGAATTACCGGTATGAACGTGAAGGATGAAGATGGCATATTCCATATCCGATCAGCGCAAACTCATGACAATATCATCTTCTTCACCAACAAAGGGAAAGCCTACCAACTCCGAGCATATGAAATCGCTGAGAGTTCCCGAACAAGTAAAGGAACAGCTATTGTTAATCTGTTAAACATCGAAGCAGGGGAGAAGGTTGAATCATTTATCGTTCATAACAAGGCTGTAAAGGATGGATACGTCTTCTTAACAACACGAAACGGTACAGTAAAGAAAACACACATCAAAGAATTTGAAAATATCCGACGAAACGGTATGATCGCAATCAAACTTGATACTGGTGATGAACTGGTTTGGAGTAACATTACTGATGGTAAGAGCGACATTTTAATTATTACTCGAGGTGGTAAATCAATTAAATTTTCTGAGGATTCAGTTCGCCCACTTGGACGAGCAACAACAGGTGTCCGTGGTATTAAGATTGATTCAAAAGATCAGGTCATTGGCATGGATGTCATTTCAAAAGGAGACAACCCAGATGTTCTTGCTATCATGGAAAATGGTCTTGGAAAGAAGACTCCAGTTGCACAATTCCCACAACAAGGTCGAGGTGGCCAAGGTGTGAAGGTTGCAAAGGTTACTGATAGAACTGGTTCAGTTGTCGTTGCACAAGTCATCCCTGCAAAGAGTGAAGAAGTTATCATCACATCCAAGAAGGGACAAATTGTAAAGCTTCCAATCAACCAGATTCCTAAGCTTTCTCGAGACACGCAAGGTGTTATATTGATGCGATTCTCACATGCTTCAGATGGTGTTGCAAGTGCAACATGCATTGAAGATCAAGCAGAAGAGACAGCAGCCCCAGTCCAAACAAAAGCCTAGAAATCTCTACTGAAGATATCTTACAGTTCTTGCCTGAGCGTAGTCGAAGGCCAAGTTTTCTTTTGCATAGATAATCCACTAATATAAATATATCCATGAAGAATCAATGGCATTGGTATGTTTACATTATTGAATGTCTCGATAATAGCTATTATGTAGGACGAACCTGGAATCCAGAGATTCGATACAAACAACATCTGTCCCGTTTAGGAGGGAAATTTACAGCTAAACACGGAGTAAAGCGGTTAGCATACTTAGAAGAATTTGATAATTTTGAAGCTGCTTGCTTAAGAGAGAAACAATTAAAGGGGTGGACTAGAAAAAAAAAAGAAAAGCTTATTAATGGAGTTTGGGGAAAAGATTGGTAATTTATGAATGAGCCTTCGACTGTGCTCAGGCAAGAAAACGCTTAGGATTCTGAGCCACAGGTACCTTTAGGAATCTCAATATTTACTTCTTCAAATCCCAAACCTTTAAATTGTGTGGTCATTTGCGTCTTTGCATTCTTTGCTGCTTCATCAAGGATTCCACCTTTGCACGCAGCATCACGGATAACTCTCTCCGCTTCATTTCGTGCTTCAGATTCAAGATTGCGATCACCTTTGGTTAAAATCCCTTGGTCACGATCATATACTTGCGTTTGCTCATTATCCAATTTTGTTACAAGTATTTCTGGAGCAGGGAGAGTCATCTGTAATTTTTTCCCATCAACCTTTATCTGATTTTCCTGTACCTTGGCCAAATTAAACCCGGCAATTACTTGCCCGTGTGCTATCAGAAGAATCCTGTCACCATAAAGAAATCGTTGCAATGCAGTACCGGAAGTTTGCACATCAATGATCTTTTCCATCGTATAAGACGCCGTCTCAATACGATTGAGTGATTCCATTTGTTTGATAACTGTCTGTGAACTTAAATTCACAGTATATTTACTTGCAGAAGGGGAGACAAAGTAAAAAATAAGAAGACCGACAACTAAGGCAAAACCGGCGATGAGCAGATAATTAAAATTCTTAATCAGAAACATATCATTATTATACATACGTCATAACGAGGAGTCCACGGCGAGCAATCTCATCATTTACACATTTCTTACCTCAACTTTAAATGCAATTTACAGTAGAGTTCCATAATCTATTTATACGAGAATTGAAAGGGTAAAAATTCTCAGTAAGAATATGATTGCAGCATTAATAGTAATATTGGCAATTCTATGGTTCTTCGGATATATAAATATCGAAGGGCTCAATATACCGGATATGTCACTTTTTGTGATAAATGGTCAAGTTATTAGTATCATCGATTTGTTGATTCTGGCGCTTGTTGCTACAGCAATAAGTTTGTTGCCAAGTCCATTTAGAGAGATTTCCGGAGTTCTTTTAATTCTCTGGATCTTAGCAGTATTGGGTATCCTCAGTATCGCAGGGATTGGATTGCCAAGCCTTCTGGTCTTGGCAATCATTCTCGGCCTTATAGTGTCACTCTTCCGCAAAACCACTGTGTAGTTCCCAGAAAAAAAGAACAGATAAATAACATTTGGTATAACTTACCTGTAGTTTTCTGTTCTTTTTTCCTTTAATGTCTACCTCATATCTCCGATCGCTTGATTGACATCAGTTGGATCGTTAAATTGCTCTTTCGGCAGATCCTTCAACGTATGGATGATATTTCTATCAGCACCTTCTTCTTCAGCTTCATGGACAAGATCATCCTTTGTTGCAGGATAGTCCACATGCTTCAGATATTGTTGAACCTCAAGAGGATTTGCTAATTCTCCTGTACCATGATGATGCGCATCATTATGAGCACCAAAAGCACTACTCGGATTCTGTCCAAAGGTATTAGCATCTGTGCGATTATCCAATGCACCTGTATCAGTACCAATGGTAGTCCTTGTAGTAATACTGAGTGACTTAATATCAGAAGCTTGGAACTTTCTCATAGCATCTGATATTTCATTCTCCTGACCTTCATATGCAGGTACAGCGAGAAGGATTGCTCCTTCGCGAATACGACTCTCGTAGTGTTCTGCTTCATCTCTTGGAAGACCCAAGCTCATGAGTGCTCCGATGAGTCCTCCCGCGATAGCTCCGGTCATAGCACCAGTTGCAGTCGATGCCGCAGCGCCTGTCAGACCCAATGAAGCTGCCAAAGGTCCACCGATTAAGAACGCTCCAATTCCGGGAAGTGCAAGTGCACCAATGCCGACTAACAACCCGGTGACACCACCAACGATAGCGCCAGTTGTAGCACCATTTACAGCACCTTCACCAATGGTAGCGCCTGTATTCTCTTGGATTTGCTGCGCTTCACGAGTGTCTTTCATAATGAGTGAGATATCCTTTGGATTATAGCCTCGCTCTTTCAGTTCATTAATTGCTCCTTCTACATTTTCATTTTCTGTAAAGAGACCAATTACGGTTTTTATTGCTTGCATAATTTTTCACCTCCTTTCTTCTATAAAGTCTAAGCAGTTACATTAATAAACGGATGAAATGCACGTAAGAGTTTCTCAAGAGATAAGGTATAATAGTGCTATGAAAATTGATAGTACAGAAATAGTTGATCATATCTTTGAAGACCTCCGGCACAGAGTAGGGGAATTACAAAAAAGAAATATCATGCCGCACCTCGTGGTTATTTTCGTTGGAAACAATCCGTCTTCTGCAGCATATATAAAGCAAAAAGAGAAAAAGGCGGAAGCAATAGGGGCGAAAGTAACAGTGATGCGCTTTGGAGAGGATGTGACTTCAAAGGAGCTTGAAGAAAAAATTTCTTTGTTAAATGCAGATCCCTTTGTGCATGGAATTCTCATCCAACGACCACTGCCAAAACATATTGACGAAGACAAGCTTGATCACCTTACTGAACCACAAAAGGATATTGATGGTTTTCATCCAGATTCTCCCTATACACTACCACTTCCTTTGGCTGTCGAGAAAATCCTCGAGTATATATATGCAAAGTATCATCCTGAACCTGTTTCAGAATCCCCAACTAAAGGAAACAACAATCATGATAAAGAATTTATAACCTGGCTTGCCGAACAAAACATCGTCATAATAGGCAAAGGATCAACAGGCGGTAAACCAATCATTACCTATTTACGCAAACTAAAACTGAACCCTCAAATTATAGATAGCAAAACAACTGCACCAGACGAGATTTTGAAGCACGCTGATGTTGTAATATCTGCTGTTGGGAAACCAGGAGCACTCAAAGCGGCTATGCTAAAAAGGGACGTTATATTAATTGGTGTAGGAATGAGTCAAACAGAAGAGAAGAAACTTCAGGGAGATTATGTTGAGGCGGAGATAGCGGATATTGCGTCATTTTATACGCCAACTCCCAAAGGAGTAGGGCCCGTAAATGTTGCCATGCTTATGGATACACTCGTTACAGCTACTGAAAAACAAACAGAAGCATAAACTCCTCTTTATATTGTTGCAGCAAACTAAATGTGCTACCATACTTCTATGGCAAATGTACTTGTGACAGGTGGCGCTGGATTTATCGGATCGCACCTTTGTAAAAGATTACTTGATGAGGGAAATACTGTTTATTGTGTCGATACTTTGATGACAAGCGCTGAGTCAAATATCGTCCCGCTTGAAGCTAATCCAAACTTTCATTTTATTAAGCATGACGTTACACAACCTTTTATAGAAAGCGATCATGGAATCACACAAATAGACGCCATATTCCACCTCGCATCTCCAGCATCTCCAAATCATCATAGCCCAATTAGTTACCATGCACTTCCAATGGAAACAATGATGGTAAATACTGTGGGGACACATGAAATGCTTAAGCTTGCTGAAAAGCATAAAGCGAAATTCCTGTTTGCGTCAACTTCAGAAATATATGGAGACCCGCTGGAACATCCACAGAAAGAAGAATATCGCGGCAATGTCTCTACAACAGGCCCGAGATCAGTCTATGATGAAGCAAAACGATTTGGTGAAACACTCACTGCATATTATGAACGGGACAAAGATGTTGATACAAGAATTATCAGAATCTTTAATACCTATGGGCCAAATATGCAGGAAGCAGACAAACGAATGATCGTGAACTTCATCAACCAAGCCTTGGCAAATGAAACAATTACTGTTTTTGGTGATGGCAAGCAAACCCGCTCGTTATGTTATGTCGATGATACAGTTGAAGGATTAATGCGATTGATGTTTTATCCTAATACAAAAGGTGAAATAGTAAATATCGGTTCAGCTAGCGAACACACAGTATATGAATATGCTGAGATCATTAAGCGGCTGACAGGATCTTCAAGTGAGATAAAACTAAGTGAAGAATTACCCTTGGACGATCCTTTGAAACGTAAAGCAGATATCTCCAAAGCAAAGCAATTACTTGATTGGGAACCTAAAGTGCCATTGGAAGAAGGCCTCCAAAAAATCATAAATTACTTCAAGCAAACCCAAGCTTAAGATCTGTTATGTTATAATCTCCTCAATATGATAAGTATTGTCGTACCTGCGTACAACGAAAAAGACGGCTTACAGGCGTTTTATAACGAAACCATCAAATACCTTCCCAAGCTCGATAAATCCTACGAAATAGTTTTTATCGATGATGGGTCAAACGATGGCACACTCGACGTCATGAAATCTATTGCCAAGAAAGATAAGCATGTGAAAGTCTATTCATTCAAAGGAAACCGACAAAAGGCGGATGCTTTAATGCTCGGATTTGCCAAAGCACAAGGTGACTTCATCTTCACTATGGATGCTGACCTGCAAGATAAACCTTCAGAATTACATAAGTTTTTGGCGTTTCAAAAAGAAACTGGTTCCGACGTCGTAGTTGGATGGAGAAAGCATCGCAAAGATAAGTCCAAAATGGTTGTTATTTCAAAATTCTTTAATTGGTTAAACCACGTGCTATTTAAACTTGATCTTCACGATATAGATTGTGGTTTCAAGCTATTCACCAAAGAAGCTGCAAAGAATATCCATATTTATGGAGGACTTTATCGCTTTATTCCCTTGCTTCTCCAGCAGCAAGGATATCTTGTCCAGGAAGTGGTGGTAGAACATGATACTCGTAGATTTGGCTATTCAAAATATGGTTTTTCCAAAGTATTTAGAAATCTTCCTGATCTCTTTACAATAATTTTCCTTCTTAAATTTGGAAAGCGCCCTCTTCATTTCTTTGGATTTGTAGGCGGAATTATGTTCGCGGTCGGTGTATTGGTCTTTGCATACCTAGGATCAGTTTGGCTCGGAGGAGAATCAATAGGGAATAGACCATTACTATTATTTAGTGTGCTACTTATGCTTGGAGGACTACAAACCTTCTTTACTGGATTCCTAGCAGATCTCTTTATCAATTTGAACTTTAGATCCAAGTCTCAAGAAGAGAATGCGTCATATTTCCCTCTAAAATATTCTTCTGAATAGTTCTCATTATCCTGCATTTTGAAAGGAGCTGAACCGTTTGTTATAATCGCCGAATGTCAAAAATTGAATCGTACTCCATGCATGATATGTATCGTGCAATAGAACATGTTGCCCAACCAAGAAAAGAGATTAATCCACAACCAATTTATAACGCTCGTACTCTAGCGGCTCAACGAGGTGGACCAACTTGGGTCGAACAAAGAGGTCTATCTGTCCCTCAACCTGTCCAATTTGACCGAGGAAAGACGAGCCGCATCTTTCAAGTACTTGATGCAATGATACGACAGCCTGCAAGTAAAGATGGCAGTACTCTTGTTGGAGAAAGGATAGATTCACAAATTATCACAGTCGCTGAAACGGTTTTATTTACAGGTGGAATCGATTTGAGTCCAAGTATGAAACTATCTGAATACGAACAAGGCAGTGATACAAGACCTCCGTATGTAATCCGTGGACATCATCTTCATTATTTTGAAGATGTCGGATATGTTTCACCAGAATCACGAGCCAGAAGAATCACAGAAGGGATGACGCAAACGCAATCAAAAATTCAATCAAATCCAACCGAGTACCACCCAATCGCCGCACAGTACTATGCAGATACTGTCGGACAGACACCACAAAGCCATAAGTTGTATCGAAAGAAGTTAGAAGCAAACTTTCAAGAGTTCGCCGATTTGCCGGAGGATTATCCGGTAGAATTACGACCCGCAGCCAAAGATGCGCTCTGCAATGCATGTGATGTGGGGGATCATTGTGGCAAAGCAAGATTTCCTCTTCGTACAAGTAGTGCGGCAGAATATGATACCAGCCATATCTCTGCATTCGTTCATGAAGCAATACGACTTGGATCTCGAGATGATTTACAATTAATTACTGGCACGACAAAGCTGACCACAAGAGAACACACAGTAGAAGGGATTCGGACTTCAGCTGGGACGTTCAAAGCTGTCTTACAAGGTTCTCCAATGGAATGGGTAGGGCTGACTGAGCAAATCAATTTCAGAAAGAGATGGTAACTAAAAAACCTCTGCCATCATACAGCGGACTCCGCCTCCACCAACTTCTTCGATGACAGGGATATTTATACTGAGGATCTCACCAAAGCTTTCAAGCTTTTCTAATTGTTCCGGGGCAAAGGAAGCCTTTGCAGTCTCAGACACGACAATATATTTTTGACCACTCTTAGATAATACTTCAAGGATATTTCCGCAGAAAGAATAAACTTGCTCAAGCGAAATCTCAATTACTTCTTTACCGAAAATTTCTAATTTGTCTTTAATAAAATCTTTTTCCTTTTGATCAGCCAAAACTTCAAGGCAAACCACAGCAAAATCAGTTCCGATACTCATGAGCAGGTTGGTATGATACACTTCTGCAGCATGACTCTTCGGAGTCCGCATGTACACTCGTTCATATCCCATGAGCTTACTCCAACGGATAAACATTTCTTCATCAGTTCGCGGTGACGCCATAGCATAAGCAATTTTATTTACTCGATCGAGAACCATACTTCCAGTTGATTCAAGGATCAAATCCCGTTCCTCAAACTTCGCAAGGTTAATAACGCTAGGATGTTCGATACCTCCACCTCTAAGTACTTCAACGAGAGCATCTGGTTGACGCTCCAATCGACGATTTGGAGTAAGCATAGGATAGACGACAAGCGTCCCATCATCATGCATTGAAAACCAGTTATTTGGGAAAACCGCATCAGGAGTGACAACATCAGAGCGACTTGGAAGGACAAGAACAGTAATCCCTTTTGAACGCAATGATGAAACCATCGCATCAAATTCTTCCAAAGCTGCCATTCGGATATCATGAGCACTTTTGTGCATAGATTCAGGAGTATGCATATACGGATTGGTATCAGCGGTTTGTGGATTGAACCCAAAATGGTCGGGCCGGACCATCACAATTGTATCGGTGGACTGTTTCATAGCTGAAGTGTAACACAACGTCTTGGCGACGAACAGAGTGATGTGGAATCTCATACAAATTCACTGTTGACACAATATTCATTTTTTAATAGAATGAGTTAAATTAAGCAAAAAATGAAATAAAAAGTTACAAAATATATTTCATTTTTTATTTAAAATTTCAATTTTAAACATAAATGGATAAAAACAAATCTACATACCACAAAGTTGCTTCATACGAAGGTAAAAAAGGTGAAGTGAAGAAAGTGGTACTCCTTTATTCCGGTGGACTTGATACCTCAGTAATGCTCAAATGGATCCAAGATGAATACAAAGCAGAAGTTATCGCCCTCACAATCGATATCGGACAAGTCGTCGATGATCTTGATGCCATCAAGAAAAAAGCTGAAAAACTAGGAGCAGTAAAAACCTATGTTATCGATGCAAAAGATGAATTTGCAAACGAATATATCGCAAAGGGAATTAAGGCAAATGCAAACTATCAACACAGATACCGACTTGCCACAGCAATCGGACGACCACTTCTTGCAAAATGGGCAGTAAAGATCGCAGCTATTGAAGGTGCTGACGCAATTGCTCACGGATGCACAGGTCGAGGAAATGATCAAATCAGAATCGAAGGTTCTGCACTTGCATTGAATCCTGATATTAAGATCATTGCTCCAGTCCGAGAATGGAGTATGGGACGTTTAGAAGAATTGGAATATGCAAAGCAACAAGGGATCCCAGTCACCCATACCATGGAGAAACCATATTCGTATGATGAAAATATGTGGGGTTCTTCCGGAGAAGGCGGAGAAATTGAAGATCCTGCGAAAATCCCACCACTCGAAAAAATATTGGTAATTAATAACCTCCCAGAGAAAGCTCCTGACAAACCTGAACTCGTTACACTCGAATTTGTGAAAGGTATTCCTGTTTCTCTCAATGGGGAACAAAAAAAGCTTTCTGATCTCATCATGTCATTGAACACAATTGGAGCAAAGCACGGTGTCGGCACAAACATCCATATCGAAGATCGTGTCATCGGCATGAAGATCCGTGATGTTTTCGAAGCTCCTGCTGCAGAAATCATTATCACTGCGCATGAGAAACTTGAGCATTATGTCTGCACAAGAACCGAAAATGAATTCAAAGCAACTGTCGATCAAAAGTGGGCATATCTTTGCTATGGAGCACTTTGGTATGAACCATTAATGAACGATCTTAACGCATTCATCGACAATGTGAATCAGAAAGTCACAGGGAAAGTGACAGTCCAATTATTTAAAGGTGTTGCACAGGTAATGGCATTGGAAACTCCAAATACCATTTTTGATGAAAAGCTTGCGACATTTATGGTCTCTGATGGTTTAAACCAGAATGCTTCTGCAGGATTCATAGAATTCTATACTCTTCCGATGAAACTTGCACAGCGTTCTGAAAAAACAGTTCTTATCTCAATTGGCAAACGTTCCAATAAAGTAAAACTTCTTCCTACTGTCAAAAAACTCCATGAGCTTGGATACAAGATCTATGCAACATACAAAACCCATAAGTTCCTTAAAACAAGTGGTATTGAGGCAATCGCAGTTCATAAGATTTCAGAACCACATCTCAAGCCTAATTTGGGAGATTTGATGAACGTAGAACGATTCGATTTAATTATCAATATTCCTATGGAACGGGAAAAGACACAAACAGATGGAAAGATCATTCGTCAAAAAGCAATTGAGCATAATACACATCTTATTACGAGCGTCCCCGTTGCCCAGGATTTTGTAGACAAACTTCAGGCAGCAAGAGTATAGTCAAAAGACAGGGTAAAATCCTGAACATCCTATGAAGCACAAACTCATTAAGAAGGTCCTCATGTGTGAACCTACATATTTTGATACGCTTGATTATTCTATTAACCCTTGGATGCAGCCAGGAAAAATTGATGGCAAGAAAGCGATGACAGAATGGCAGAATCTTGTTAAGGCATATCAGTCTCAAGATATTGAGGTTGAAGTGATAAAGCAACGAGAAGGTGTCCCGGATATGGTTTTTGCAACAGATCAGGGAATTGTAAAAGATAAGACTGTGCTCCTAAGCCGTTTCTGGTGTGATGAAAGAAAAGGTGAGACAAAACACTACGAGCAGTGGTTTAAAGAAAATGGATACACTATAAAAACCCTTCCTGATGATATTTATCTTGAAGGCAATGGCGACTCTTTTTTCTGGGGAGACAAACTGCTTATTGGGTTAGGATATCGTGCAGATAAGAAAACCACAGAAGCGCTCAGTAAATTATTGAACATTGAGGTTGTACCGATAGAAATTGTCGATCCAAAATTCTATCATCTTGATGTAGGTTTCCTACCGTTAAATCATGACACTGCCTTTTACTATCCACCGGCATTTTCAGGAAAGAGTAGGGAAGTGCTCAAAAAATTAGTGCCGAATCTCATTGAATTTACAGAGGAAGAAGCAAATGGGTTTGCCGCAAATTCAGTCGTCACAGATCATCATGTAGTACATCAATCGGGAACTCCGACGTTCAAAAAAAAGCTTGAGGATTTAGGATATACATCAGTTGAAGTGGAAATGGGCGAATTCATGAAATCCGGTGGTGGCCCGCATTGCCTTACCAATGTTCTAGAGGAAGGCTGGGAGAATTAGTGCCTGAAAGGGAATATCCTGTAAAAGCAATTCATAGAAGACGCCGTGCAATAGAACGATTAGCTGCTGCAAATACTCTTTTAAATACACATGGATCTCCGCATCGAAGATATGACGCGAGTTCATATGCTACAGCTGTAAACGCAGAACCTGATACCGATACTTTTCAGAAAGATATATGGACAGCTAAGCTGTATGAGAGCGGTGTAGAAATTGTCTCATTTCCAGATAACAAACCCCTGGTTGAGAAGATATTTTTAGGAGAACGCAGACATACATTGGTAGGGATAATTGTAGAGACGGATTGGATTATGGGTAAATAGCTTTCGAGCTATATTCCTAACGCTTTTCTTCCGTTTGTCGTAGCAACATCAACCATTGCATCAATATCATAGTATCGATTTGCTTCCATAAGTAAACGCAAATCGTTCCAGATATTTCCATCGTTAAATGGCATGAAGATATCATAGAGATTATCTATGCCAACAGCTACAGGAATTCCTCGTGGAGCTAGTTCATCAAGCGGAGTAACGGCGTTATGGATAGGCGCGAGTGTTTCGTTACGGCGAGCATTTGCCCAAGAAATAGGACACGCAACCATAATCATCTTTGCTTTAACCATCAAATCATACACGCTTTCTCTATATTCCTTTGGATGCGTATTAATGGAAATACCATGGATTCCAACAACTTTACCTTCCAAACCATGCTCAATAACTTTTTTCGCCAACATTTCAGTTTCTTTTTCCTCAGGGATATTATTTTCATCAATATGGATATGGATCATCTTCTTTTTATGTTTTGCAGATTCCATGAGAATATCAAGATATTCATTTTCCTTTGGATGTGCAGACTTGAGTAACCCTCCGATAATATCAACAAACTCAGTTCCAACTTCATACCATTCACGAGTTTCTTTCGTAAAGATGCCATAACTTGATTGGTTGATGAATTTAAACTCCATTTGCCCTTTAAATTCTTCACGAACTTTTTGTGCAGCTTTAATAGCTTTATCCTTGACGTCTGGATCAACATCGATAAAGGATGCTGTGGCTACAACGCCTTGGGAAAGTAATAATTCTGTTGCTGCGGCCATCCGATCGTAGATCTGTTCGACAGTAGATGTTTTGCGAAGCTCGGCATTCAATTGCCATTTTTCTTCTCGAAGGGCATTGGCTTGCTTAAATTTCTCAGGAGTAATTGTATATGCACGATCCAAGTGTGCATGGGCATTGACCCAACCACCGTTTTCCTTAATTTTCTGAAAAATTTCTGATTTTAGATCAAGATAGGGGATTTGTTTTGCCATTTTTAGTAGATCTAGTATATATTTTCAAGAAATGGAAAACAACCGCTGAATCAGAGTTCTACAACAGTATGGTCTCCTGGAGAGACATCAAGAGGTTGAGACTTCTTTTTACTTTGACCCTTTTCGAATGCTACTGATTGCTGTGAAGTATCATCTTTCTTCTCAATAAATAGTTCGATAACTTCATGCGAATTTAAAATAGCAGTCTTTTCTTCATGTGGGAGTTCACTCTTTTTAATTGCCTCTTTCAGAGCAGCAAGTTCTTTTTTTACTACTGCAAACATTTCTTGAGATTGTTCGTATTCTTTTGATGCCATGAGGAAATTTTAGCATGGTGGCCTGCAATTGACAACTGAAGCTATCTAGAAGAACGTCTTGGATCATTCCTTCTCACAAAGACAATAAGATTAAAAGTATCATGTCTTCTGTTCATAAGCCATGCTAAATCTTCTTCACGGTAATCTCTTTGTGCCTCTGTCAAAGGAACTTCTTCTCCTCTTCGAGAAACACTTCCTTTTTCTAAAATCGCTGCTTCACTTCGAATTTGACTATCATAACTACCTAATCGCGGACCTGCAAGATCAATAATTCTTTGTGCATGGTCAGCACCTCGAACTGAAAACTTTCCCTCTTTATGTGCGGCAATTGCATTCACTAAAACTCTACGCTCATTCATAACGTGATTATACCAAGGACTTTCCTAATGTCAATTCAAATTGACTTTGCAAGAAGAACATAGTACATTCTAGTAGATGAACACACCGTTTTATGATCCAGAAAAATCGTATGAGGAAAACTTCAACGAAGGACCATTTGGCGCTTTCACTGATGAAAAAGTAGTTGAAGAAAAAGGAAAACCACAATTCGATTTCCTAGGCCATAAAGTGTTTACTCCTTTTGGCATCCCAGCCGGTCCACTCGTAAATGGGAGATTTGTCAAAGCCGCGCTCGACAGAGGATTTGATCTTCCTGTCTATAAAACTGTTCGAACCAGAAAATATAAAAGCGCTCCATGGCCAAATGTATTGTCTGTAAAAGTTGATGGAGATCTTACACCGGATAAAGGCTCCAAAGGATTAGTAGCGGATCATAATTACACTGAACCTCTAGCCATCACAAATTCATTTGGCGTACCATCTTTCGATCCTGATTTTTGGCAACAAGATTTAAAAGAAGCAGTAAGCTACGCTAAAGAAGGACAAGTAGTTATAGGAAGTTTTCAAGGAACAACAAATGCTGATGGAAATGTAAAAGCATATATTCAAGATTTTGCCGATGCCGCAAAGCTTGTGAAAGAAACTGGCGCCAAAGTTCTTGAAGTTAATTTAAGTTGCCCAAATGAAGGGACGGCTCATTTGCTTTGTTTTGATCTTGAAAGAACGACGCAAGTAGTAACTGCGATCAAAGATGAGATTGGCAATACACCATTAATAATAAAGATCGCATACTTTAAGGAGCAAGAACAATTAATAAATCTTGTCGATGCTGTAGGCAAGTTTGTGCAAGGTATTTCCGCGATAAACACAATTCCTTCAAGGATTATTGATAGAGAAGGGAAGCAGGCTTTGCCAGGTGAGGGGAGAGCAATAAGTGGAGTGTGTGGAGCACCTATTAAATGGGCAGGACTTGAGATGATGGATCGATTAAAAAGACTTCGTGATGAAAATGATTTAGACTTTGCATTAATTGGAGTCGGAGGGATTATAAAGAAAGAAGATTATCAACTCTATATGAAGGCGGGAGCAGATGCAGCCATGTCAGCCACAGGAGCAATGTGGAATCCTCTTCTTGCACAAGAAATCAAAAAGTCATAAAATAAGGTTAATATTCCAAAAAGTTACAAAAAAGCACAATCCTTTCTATGCATTTTAACGAAAAATTAGAGATTCACATCAAAAATAACCATTCTTTAGTTTGTGTTGGATTAGACCCTGAATTATCAAAACTCCCTGAACATATCCGTATAAAAGAAAACGCACAATTCACTTTCAATAAAGCAATTATTGACGCAACACATGATATTGTTGCTGCATACAAACCAAACTCCGCATTTTATGAAGCGCTTGGCGAAGAGGGTATTAATCAATTAAAACAAACCTGTGACTATATCAATTTTGCATACCCGGAGATCCCAATTATCCTTGATGCCAAACGCGCTGATATAGGCAATACGAATAATGGATATCTCAATTTCGCATATGAATTCCTCAATGTGGATGCGATAACATTGAACCCATACTTAGGCAGCGAAGCACTCAAACCTTTTCTCGATCGAGAAGATAAAGGGTGCATTATCCTTTGCAAAACTTCAAATGCCGGCAGTGGCGAATTGCAAAATCTTACGATCGAAGGCAAACCGTTATACGAACATGTTGCCCAGAAAGTTGCGAACGAATGGAATGCAAATAAGAATTGTAGTCTTGTCATCGGAGCAACCTATCCTGAAGAATTGGCTTCAATCCGTGAGATAGTGGGGGACATGAATCTTTTAGTTCCAGGCATTGGTGCACAAGGCGGCGATGTCGAGAAAACGATTAAGGCAGGATTGAATTCGCAAAATGCTGGCTTGCTCATTAATTCATCCCGCGGTATCATATTTGCATCCAAAGGAGAAGACTTTGCGCAAAAAGCCCGAGAAGCAGCATTGAAACTTAGAGAAGAAATCAACAATTACAGATCATGAACGAAGCATTAGAACTACTCAAACAAACCAAAGCCGTTTTAACCGATGATCATTTCGTCGGAACATCAGGCCGACATATGGCAACATATATTAACAAAGACGCACTGTATCCGCATACCGAAGCAACCTCAAAAATGGGCGAGTTATTTGCTCAGCAAAACAAAGATCTTGATGTCGATGTCGTCGCTGCACCAGCACTTGGAGGGATCATTCTTTCGACGTGGACTGCGTACTATCTGAGCAAACTCAAAGGCAAAGAAGTTCTTGGAATCTATACTGAAAAAACTCCTGACAAGAATCAAATCTTCACCCGCGGATACGATACATTGGTTACAGGCAAAAATGTATTCGTAATCGAAGATCTGACAACCACCGGCGGATCTGTAAAAAAGGTTGTCGATAGTGTCAAGGCAATTGGCGGAAATGTCGTTGGCGTAAGCGTGATGGTCAACAAAAACCCTGAAGAAGTAACCAGTGAACTTGTTGGAGCACCACTCCGATGGCTGGCAGAATTAAAAACAGAAACCTATGAAGAAGAAGAGTGTCCTTTGTGCAAAGCTGGTGTTCCAGTCAATACATCTGTTGGCCATGGGAAAAAATTTGTTGAGAGAAAGGAAAACTCTACAGAAAAAAAGCTTTTGGCTTAACTCATACATATTTCTAATAATTCCAGAATATAATCGAAATTATGCTAAATTTTAATTCAATTTTAATCTTTTCAGAAAATCCTGAATCACTTGCCGCATTTTACGAAAAAGTTTTTGAAAAGAAACCAGATTGGGATATGCAAGGATACAAAGGCTTCCAACTTGCATCCACTTCTATTACTATTGGTCCCCATGATAAAGTACACGGTAAAAGCCAAAACCCAGAACGAATAATGATTAATCTCGAAACCGATGACGTCTCAAAAGAATTCGAACGCATTAAAGCACTTGGAGCACATGTCATAAAAGAGCCTGGCGAAACCGAAGAAGACTCTATAGCAACATTTGCAGATCCTGATGGGAATTTCTTCCAACTTATGCCACCAATGCCTGATGACATGCAAGAAATGAAAAACTAAAGTACGGGTCGAATGATCTACTCCAAACAAACTGTTAGTGCTACAATAATTTCATGAAATATATAATTGAGGTTACAAATCTTGTTAAAAAATATAACGATTTCACTGCAGTTGATGGTATAAGCTTTGACGTCAAACCAGGCGAAGTCTTTGGTATCCTCGGGCCAAATGGAGCAGGAAAGACTACAACGCTGGAAATAATGGAAACCCTCAAAGATCTCACGAGTGGGGAAGTGCTCATTGATGGAATTAATGTCAAAGAACATCCATGGGAAGTAAAAAGGAGAATCGGAGTACAACTCCAAACAAGTGCGTTTTACCCGGAATTAACATTGGTTGAGCTTTTGGATATGTTCTCAGCAATGTATGATGTACGCATCAACCCAATGGAAATGCTTCGTGAGGTCGAGCTTGAAGATAAAGCAAAGAATTATGTAAAGCAACTTTCCGGAGGACAAAAGCAACGTTTCTCAATCGCATCAACACTGATTAATAAACCGAAAGTGATCTTCCTCGATGAGCCGACCACCGGACTTGATCCCCAAGCAAGAATTCATCTTTGGGAAATGGTACGCAAAGTAAATAAATCTGGAGTAACAATCGTCCTCACCACACATTATATGGACGAAGCAGAACAACTTTGTGATCGATTAGCTATCATGGATCATGGAAAGATTATGAAGATTGGCACACCAAACTCGTTCATCAAAGATCTGCTCAAGTCTGGGTTCAAGAAAGAAGTCAAACCCGAACCAGCAAATCTTGAAGATGTCTTTCTCAATTTAACTGGAAGACAATTACGAGAGAGTTAAACTTGTCATCCTATGTACCCGTAGGGTGGAACTCGTTTCAGGATCCCAAACTTATGAATTACAAAGGACCAAATCATTTACGAGCATTCTTCACTATGATGAAGTATTTCTTCTTGGCGCAGACAAGAAATCCTGCGACTTTTGCATTCGGTTTTCTTTTCCCAATTGTATTCATCAGCGTTTTCGGCTTTATAGGAAATAACACACCGCAAATGTCTTTGGGTATTCCTGCAGGAAGCGACCAAAATAATCCAATCGTGCAAACGATTAAGCAGCAGAATTACGTAAAGCTTGAAGTTGCGTCACAAGATCAACTTGAAAATAAGATGAAACAAGGCAACTTGGCTGGAATTATCGATGTCAGAACTCGAGAAAGCCAACCACCTCAATATGAGATTGATTTAGTCACATCACAAGCTAATCCACAGGCAACAGCAGGAATCCAGGCGTATATTAATGGTTTAGCTGATAAAACCAATTTAAAACTTGCCGGAGTAGAAAACCCTTCGGTTACAGTGAGACCAACTGAAATTTCTGGCAGACAAGCACGATACATCGACTTTGCTTTGCCGGGGATGATCGGTTTCTCACTTCTCTCGACAGCACTCTTTGGAACTGTATTTGGATTAATATATTTGAAGAAAGCTTTGGTTTTGAAACGTATGTTTGCGACACCAACAAAAGCCTTAACGATCCTTTTAGCGCAGGGGGGAAGCAGACTCATCGTTGCAATGCTCCAAACAATGCTTATTTTGATCCTTGGTGTAGTAGCATTTAACTTTTACCTTCCACACGGCTTCATAACCTTTATAGAGCTCTTGGCGATATCTACAATCGGACTTGTAGCGTTCTTAGGCTTTGGATATTTCTTTGCTGGACTTGCAAATGATGAGAATTCAGCAGGTCCATTGGTTAACCTAGTAAGTTTGCCACAATTTCTACTTTCAGGAACATTCTTCCCAACAGATAGTTTCCCATCCTGGGTGCAACCGATTGCCAACAACTTGCCATTGTCATACTTCAACATGGCAATTCGTAAGATTACAACAGAAGGTGGAGACATATCACAAACCCTTCCATATCTTTTGGGACTAATTGTCTGGGGAGCAGTGATGTATATCTTGGCCGCAAGAACCTTCCGCTGGGAATAAAATTCTCGTTGACAAACCCTTTTCCAAACCTCTACACTAAATATATTCTATGTGGAAAGAAGTCCGCACACCATTACTCACAGTTCTTTTTATCTTCCTCGCATTAATTGCGTATACAAAGCTTCTTGGCCCAATTCCTTTTACAGTTAATAGTGTTTCTACCGTCAAAGACTCTCTCTTTACAGTGCAAGGAACAGGCGAAGTGACAGCAATCCCTGATACAGCGATGATAAACATGGGCGTCAGCAAAACAGCCCCTTCAGTTGAAGAAGCGCAAAAACAAGTAAATGACGTTATTAATCAAATCACTACAGAAGTTAAGAACCTCGGCATCGAAGCAAAAGATATCAAAACAGTAAACTATTCAGTAAATCCAAACTATGACTACACAAGTGGTACACAAAAGATTAATGGTTATATGGTCAATGCAGATGTTCAAGTTAAGTTAAAGCCAGTTGATAAAGCGAATCAAGCAATCGATGCAGCGACAAAAGCAGGAGCAACAAACGTCGGCAATGTCCAATTTGTTTTGGATGATGCTAAGAAGGCAGAGCTTGAAGAACAAGCTCGAAAAGAAGCAATTGAAAAAGCTAAGGCAAAAGCAGAAAGTATCGCTCGAACTTCAGGGATTAAACTTGGACGCTTAATTGATGTTCAGGAAACTGGTGATTTAGGAGTCCAACCTCCAACTTTGATGCGAGCAGAATTTAGTAAAGATGCTGCAGGTTCAGCAAATCCAGTACCTGCTACAGAACTTAATCCAGGCGAGAATAAAGTATCTACAACAGTTTCATTATCTTACGAAACACTCTAATGGCTGCTGCATACGATTATTTTGATCTCTACGATTATCGTCAACGTACATTTTTGATGTATCGTAAAAGGAATAGCCTGCTGCAAGAAGACACAAACCCTGCAGCTGTAGCTCAACAATTCCGTGAGGAAAAAGACGATCTTTTCCTTAACCATCCACAATCAGCTTTAGATAACGATCAAAAAAGCAAATTTAAAGGCCTTTCATATTTTCCTTATAATCCATCGTATGTAATCGAAACTGAAATTATTGAGATTCCGCCTCGAGCAATTACTGTCCAAAAAAACGCATATGAATCGATGACGATGACAAGCGTTGCGCAGGTTACATTTGCGATAAAAGATCAAGCTGCGACTCTTTCTATTTATTGGTTAGAACTGTACGGTGGAGGGCTTTTCTTACCTTTCCACGATGCAACAAGCCCGGATACTTGCTACGGCGCAGGGAGATACCTATTCGATACGATCAAAGGGAGCAACTTCCTAGAAAGTATGAAGAATGGAAAACGAACGATTATTCTGGATTTTAATTACGCCTACAACCCATCTTGTGCGTATAATAAAGCCTGGGTTTGCCCACTTGCACCAGTTGAGAATCGGATTGAACCTGCAATCGAAGCTGGAGAAAAGAAATTTGAACTGTAGTATACTAACCACATGAAACTCTCATGGGATCAACCAGTTGTTGGAATAGGAATACTCCTCATCAATAAAGAAGGACAGATTCTCGTCGGCCGCCGCAAAGCAAATCATGCACCAAAATATTCCATCTTTGGCGAGGCACTAGAAGTGGGCGAGACATTTGAACAAGCAGCCATTCGTGAAGCAAAAGAAGAAACAAATCTTGATATCTACAATCCAAAAGTCTACGCAATTACAAATAATATTGAAACCTTTAAGGAAGAAGGCAAGCATTCAATTTCGGTAATGCTCGTAGCAACTGAATTTAGTGGCGAGCTCAAGCTTATGGAACCAGACAAATGCGAATCGTGGAATTGGGTCGATCCAAAAGAACTTCCAGAACCTCATTATGATGCCAGCAGAATGGCCGTAGAATGCTATTTGAAGAGCAGATTCTATCTCACTGACCATTTATAACCTTTTCAAATTCTTACCTCGCTTTAACAGTATTATTATCCCTACAATCTATACCTGAGTTATGAACTATTTAACCGTGGCAAAGAATGCTTTTAAGGGATGGAACGATGACAAAGCTACAGTTTGGGCAGCCTCATTGGCATACGTCACTATCTTTTCTTTATCACCCTTACTTTTGCTACTTATTTCAATTCTTGGATTCTTTTTTGGCGCTCAAGCAGTAAATGGTCAACTTTTTGATCAGATTAAAAGTATTGTTGGGGTTGAAACTGCAAGTTTAATCCAAAAAGGTGTTAGCAATACTGCTCATCCTTCCAATAATATCATTGCGACAATTATTGGAGCTGCGGCATTAATTTTAGGAGCCATTGGTATCTTTGATCAGATCCAACAAGCATTTAATGCAATTTGGAGTGTGAAGGCTGAACCAAAAGCAGGTATTAAAAAGCTCGTCATTGATAAGATCCTTTCATTCTCGATGCTTTTAGTAATTGCTTTTCTCTTAGCGATATCTGTAGGTCTAAGCTTTATTACGAATATCGCGACGAATTATTTAAATACATTTGCTTCCATTCCGCTTCCGATTTTTGAATTGGTAAATCAAACTATTTCTTTTATTGTTTTAAGTATATTATTTGCACTCATGTTCAAAGTTTTGCCCGATATAAAAATTTCGTTTAAGACTGTTCTTCCAGGAGCAATACTTACCGCATTACTTTTTACAGTAGGAAAATTTGTTTTAGGTTGGTATATCGGCCAAAGTGCATATACTTCAACCTATGGAGCAGCTGGAGCATTAATGGTCTTACTCGTTTGGGTTTATTACTCAGTGCAATTATTACTTTTAGGTGCAGAATTTACAAAAGCTTATGCAAAAGAAGCAAATATCAAGGTTATACCGTCACATAACGCTGTATCAACTGTACAAACAGTACCAGAAAAGAAACTTTCAAAAGGAGAAAAAGCAGCAGTCATTGGAGGGTATGTAGCAATGGGAGTTCTAGCAGATCTTGTAGAGATATTTAGATCGAGTAAAAAGAAGCGTTAACCTTTATTTCCACTATGAAAAGCTTTATGAACGTCACGAAGTTGCTTGTTGGTAATATGAGTATAAATTTGTGTTGTCGCAATATTCTTATGACCAAGCATTTCTTGAACAGAACGTAAATCAGCGCCATTTGTTAATAAATCGGTCGCAAAACTATGACGCATCGTGTGTACAGTTGCATCAACAGGCAAGCGTGCTTCTTGGACATACTTCTTCACAATCCGCTCAACACTTCTTACAGTCAAACGCATTTTTTCTCCCTCATCTTCTTCGATAACCATACCTGAATAACGGATAAATAGGGGTTTCCAAACATCAACGCGCATCTGTAAATATCGATCAACCCAATCAGCCGCACGATCGGAAATAAAAACAATACGAGCTTTTTTACCCTTTCCAATGACACCAAACTCTCGTCGCTCGATATTGATTTGCTTATGATTCAAACTTACTAGCTCTGATACACGAAGTCCGGTTGAAAATAAAAGCTCAAGTATTGCTCTGTCACGGACACCATCTTCTTTGGTTGTATCAGGCATGGTAACTAACCGTTCAACTTGTTCACGTTCTAAAAACTTTAAACTTCGACTTTCAGTTTTTGGTAAGTCAATCTTGGATGGTTCAAGAGTAGGAATGTCATTTTTAATTAAAAATCTGAGAAACGATCGTAGAGCAATCACGTAATAATTTTGGGTTACTTTTTTAAGCGATTGACCTTTGTCATCAACCTTATTTGCTAAATAAACTCTATATTTTCGGACATCGTTGAGTTTCAATGATTCCAAACTTTGACCAGACAGGGTAGAGGAGTGCCATTTTTCAAAAATCTCAAGATAATGTCGATAATCTCGAATTGTTAGTTTAGAAGCATTCTTTTCGATTTCTAGATATTCGAGAAATTCATTAATCTGTTTTCCAATTGCAGTATCCATAGGCAGGGAAGTACTATTAGATTCTACGACATAGAGATAGGCTTTGGCAAACTTCTTTGCTACACTACAAGTAATGCTCCATGAATAAATTTGTCTCAAAGCCAGATTATCAACATATCTCAAAAAAAATCCTTGATGAGCTCCAATCGCTTAAAAATGGCGACAAAAGCCCCTTTTTGGGAGTAAAAACCTATTTCCCTCAAAAGCCCATTATTACTTCCGGCACAATCCAAGTGGTAGTGCTTGGAGGCACAAATTATGATTTTGCAGTAGTCGATATTGAAGAAGGTCAACAACCTGTCATCTCTTTTAGAGAGAAAGGGAAACTCCAACCGATCAATAGCAAAGAAGATTTTTTAAAACTCTTGGATACGCATTTAACGACAAAAGTTGATGCAATTGCCTTAAATGTTGGCTTTCCTTTAGTTTCATTCCAAGCTGAGAAAGGACAACCTGATGGTAAATTTATTAAAGCTACGAAAGAGCATACATTATTAGGTTTGCTTGGGCATAAAGTGAGTGAATTTGTGCTTGAGAAATATATTCCAAAGCATAACTCATACGCAGTTGTAGCTGCAGCAAACGATATTGTTTGTCTTACAGAGACTGATGCAGGAGTTGTTATCGGTACAGGTTTTAATATGGGAATCAAAGGAAAGGACGAACAGGGGACATATGTACTTAATCTTGAGGCAGGGAACTCAGCCTCAATTGAAGCTAATGAAGAGTTAGAAGAAATTGATAAAAATTCAAAACATTATGGCCATAACAGGTTCGAAAAAATGATGTCTGGATATTATTTACCACAGCATTTTAATCTCCTAGCTCAAAAACATAACCTCAATGAAAAAATTAAAAAAGCAGAGGAGATGGCCGAACTTGCAGCGACAAATGATGATAAAGCAGGGGAGTTAGCAAGAGAATTATTTGCCAGATCTGCTGGCTATGCAGCCTCACAAATTGCAGCCTTATATGAATTTCAGGGAAAACCAGAAAAACTAACAATTTCTGCCGAAGGAAGTTTATTTATGTACGGATATAAATATCAAAAAACGCTAAAACAAGAATTACTAGAACTTGGTATTCCAGCAAATGTCATTACTTTTCACACAAATGAAGAGAGCAGTATTCATGGTGCATTGAGACTCTTTAATGGAAAGGCCATATGATACAATAAGCCTTTATGAAGCAAATTATCTCCGCGGTAGCCTTTATAATAATAGTTACATCTCTCATTGCAACATCATTTACATTTACTCAAGTCTCAAGCGAACGCGAACGACTAGAAACTGATATTCAATCACGTTCCTCCCTTGTAGCAGATACACTCAAAGAATCTATTGAACCTAATTTTATCAATAAATCTAATGAATATCTTCAAAGTGCTGTTGAACGATTTGCAAGTAATCAGCGATTTGCAGGGTTGGCAGTTGTTGATAATAAAGGGGCAATTATCGCAGCCTCTTCAAATCTGCCACGAACAGCGGAAAGTGAGGAAATGTCTGCAGATGTAATGGATCAGGATGAAGCAAACGGTGGATTCGTAAATGTTAATGATAGAAAGCTCTACATGTATGTATCTCCACTCCATGACAATCGAAGTGTTGTTGGATCACTTATAATTTTCCAAAATGCTGGCTATATTGATACTAGATTAAATGATATATGGATTAATAATTTAGTAAGACTTTCAATCCAGGTTCTATTGGTTTCACTTGCGGTACTTATTATTCTTCGCTGGCTACTGCTACAACCTATACGCAACCTTGTTCTCTCATTGCAACAGACGAGAAAAGGGAGTAATGTATATAAAGTTTTTAATAATCCTCTTTTCAGCCCACTTATACAAGAAGTAGGAAATATCCAACAAAATCTTATAGCTGCAAGAATTGCAGCTAGTGAAGAGGCAAGATTACGTTTGAAAAAGTTAGATACTCCATGGACTACTGAACGACTGAAAGCTTTTGCTATCGAGATATTAAAAGAAAGAAAAATATTTGTAGTGTCAAATAGAGAGCCATACGTACATACAAAAAATGGAAATGAAATTACATTCCATTTTCCCGCAAGCGGCATGGTAACAGCTATTGAACCGCTTATGCAGGCTTGTGGCGGAATGTGGATAGCTCATGGGAGTGGCAATGCAGACAAATTAGTGGTTGATAAAAACGATACTATTGGGGCACCTCCAAATGATCCAAGATATACATTAAAACGTGTATGGTTAACACAAGAAGAGGAAAGAGGGTACTATAATGGTTTTTCGAATGAAGGAATATGGCCGCTCTGTCACATTGCACATAATCGTCCAATTTTCAGGAAAGATGATTGGGATCAATATAAAGAAGTGAATGAAAAGTTCGCGAGAACTGTTTTAAAAGAAATTAAAAATGAAAAGAATCCAATGATTCTTATTCAAGACTTCCATTTTTCGCTTCTTCCGCGATTGATTAAAGAAAAACGACCAGATGCAGTTATTGGTCTCTTTTGGCATATTCCTTGGCCAAATGCAGAAGCCTTTAGTATTTGTCCTTGGAAAAAAGAAATTCTTGATGGTATGCTTGGCGCAGATCTACTTGGGTTTCACACTCAACTTCATTCTAATAATTTTATTAACACGGTGAGCAGAGAATTGGAAGCCCTTATTGATTTAGATCAATTTACTGTGACAAAAAATAATCAAGTTTCATTCGTAAAACCTTTCCCAATCAGTATTGATTTTACAAAGAATGCTCCTCATCTTGTTAAATCTCAACAACAGGAAGGAAAAAAGAAATTAAAAGAATTAGGAATAAAATCAGAATTCGTGGGTATAGGCGTCGACAGACTTGATTATACAAAAGGAATATTAGAACGACTTAAAGCAATTGAACTTTTTTTTATAAATCACCCTGCATATATCAGCAAGTTTACATTTATACAAATCTCTGCACCAAGTAGATCCACAATTCAACACTACCAAGAATTTGCAAAGAAAGTCGAAGAAGAGGTAGAAAGAATTAACAATATGTTTAAGAAAAACGACTGGAAACCAATTATGTTTTTACAGAAGCATCACAGCCATAGTGAGATTTATCCTCTTTATCGTGCAGCAAACTTTTGTCTAGTAACCTCACTACACGATGGCATGAATTTAGTTGCAAAAGAATTCGTCGCAGCACGTGATGATGAATCAGGCGTGCTTATTCTTAGCCAATTTGCTGGTGCTTCAAAAGAGTTACGTGATGCTATTATTGTAAATCCCTACAATGGCGAGCAAACTGCGGAAGCGATATATACAGCACTTCATATGAAAAAGGCTGAGCAAACTAAACGTATGAGACGTATGCGTAACATAATACGGACAAATAATATTTATCGTTGGTCAGCAGAACTACTTAAGGCTATGGTCGACTTGGGCTAAAAATATGTATTGATAACCGTCGCAATCCCATCCTCTTCAACAGTAGGAGCAACAAAATCCGCTATTGCTTTTAATTCAGGAACGGCATTCCCCATAGCCACTCGCAAACCAGAAGCCTGCAGCAGAGGAAAGTCATTATAACCATCCCCTGCACCTACTATTTCCTTTTTTGATATATCTAAGATCTTTGCAATAGTTTCAATCCCATGTTTTTTTGTAGCATATTTATGAGAGACGTTAATATCTACTTTTCCTGAAATGAAAGAGGGGACTCGTGTGCAAAAAATCTCTGAATACTGCTTTAATTTGTCTCTGATAACCAATGCACGTGCAGGATCTAAAGCATTGGCTACAACAATGAATGGCTTCCTAGGTTTATATATTGCGTCAAAAGGATAATCTATACCATTATCTTGAATCCAAAGTCGTATTGATGAATCAATTGCCAATATTTCTTTTGCAATTGTGATAGCAAGTTCAGCCGAAAGTGGATATTCGTAATAATATTGGCCAGTCGAGACATCTACAAGTTGAGCCCCACCGCTAACAATAGAGTAGCCAGAAAGTCCAAGCTCTCGTGTTACTTTAGAAATTTTGTTGAAAGGTCTGGCGGTAGCAATACTTACTTGAATATGCTTTACATTTTTTGCAATCTCAATTGCTTTTTTAACTTTTTCACGCGGCAATGCGTCTTTTGATGTTATAAGGGTCCGATCAAAATCTACAACAAGAGCTTTATATTGCATCAGTTCATTATAACAAGTACATTTAAAACCTCGCAATGACAGGTTAAATACTTTCTGCTAGGATAAGCTTATGTGGACAAAAGAATATGAAGATTGTCTTTCGTATATAGATAGCTACTGGGAAAAGGTAATCTATAAACCTTCGCGAATGAAACTCCATCATCGCATAAACCACTTACCCTACGAATTACCTTATGCTGAGAAAGTGCCTTTAATAAATAGGCGAGTAGTAACAAAAAAAGATATTAATCCGACATCTATCAAACTCCCCCACTACTATTTTGTTCCAAACGATAATAAGTTTACATATATTTTCTATTGGGATAGTTTTTTTATGTTTCGAGGCCTCATGGGAACTCGAAGGGAGTGGCTCATGAAAGAGATGGTAGAAAACTTTATTTATCTATTTGAAACCTTTCATATTATCCCGAACTTCAGCGCGCCAGCCTCAATAGGAAGATCACAACCACCTTTTTTTTCATCAATGATTATGGATACGTATATGAAAAGATTAAACCCTACAAATCCGTATAAATATGTGAAAGGGTTCAACCGTAAATGGTATGAATTATCTATGAAAAATTGGTTAAAAGAGGCAATTGAGGTTGCAAAACGTGAATATGAATTAGTCTGGATTGATAAAGTAGGTGCATATAACCACAGCGTGAAAGGATATACTCTTTCACGATACGGAGATCGCGATATTGGATACGCCCATTCTTCCGAACTTGAATCAGGCTGGGATATGACTTCACGATTTTATAACCGTTGTGATCAATTTTTGCCTGTTGATCTTAATTCATTTTTATATAAATACGAGAAAGATTTCGCTCAAGCAGCAACAATATTAGGGAATAGAGAAGAGGCTGAAATATGGGAAAATAAGGCTAAGCATAGAAGGAAAGAAATCAGAAAGTATATGTGGGACAATGATGAAGGCTTCTATTATGACTATGGTTATGGTTTTGGCAGAATTGGCCATTATTTTTCACTAGCCTCATTCACTCCCCTTTGGGCAGGACTTGCAACTAAGACCGAAGCAAAACATATGATAAAACACCTTCATAAATTTGAAACACCATATGGACTTATGATTGGGGCAAAGGTGTCTTTAGCAAAACCAATTGATCTAACTCATATACAACGACGATATCATCCGGCAATTGAAGAGATTATTAAGCCCAAGCAATGGGATTATCCAAATATTTGGTCTCCTTTGGAATATTTGACAGTAATAGGGCTATTGCGCTACGGATTTATAGATGATGCACGTCGCATAATGTCTAACTCAGTAAAAGCACACGCCGCAGCGTTTCGTAAATTTGGTACGTTCTTTGAAAAGTTAAATGGAGAAACCGGTGAAACTGGCGCTGGAGCTTTGTATGGAGACCAGCAAGGATTTGGCTGGACCAATGCAGCATTCTACCGATACATCCAAATCCTTGATGCTTTAGAAAACGGACAAAATATATACAAAACAGACAACTTACAAGACCCACCGTACGATTTAGAGATTCTACACTGACCGATTGTACGTCTTTTGCGAAACAGGCCCCTCAAATCGCATTCTACGGCGATTGAGGCTAATTTGTGGATATTTTAGCCTCGAATACTTATTTCTCCATAGCATTTACCTCTAAATAGCATATGAATAAAGATATATGGTGAAAAATTACACCATGAAAAATACCCCCCTGCCTAAATAAGGCTGAGGGGAGAACTTTTTATGCTATTAACACCCAAATCATGGCTGCAATGCTTGAGTTTGTGAGGTCAAAAATACGAAATCAGGCATAAAGAAATATATGTATAAGGTGACTATGGGATGTAAAGAATTTAATTAAATTTAGCTTCAGCTTGTGCGATATAAAAGGCTGCATATTGGATGCACCACGGCTGAGCGATGATAAAAAATCAAAAGTAATATTTATTTTAACGACATGAGACTGAGATCCTCCCCCTGAAAATCCCACTCATAACGTCGTAAAAGTATTATTGTGCGACATAAACTTCGTGAGCTTTTAAGTGATGCTCCAGTCCAAAAAAAAATTTTTTGTCTTGAGGGACAGAAGTAAGATAACAAATAAATTATGTATGCATTTATACGATCTTCCTATCTATCAATGATTAATCTTACTTGTTACTTTTTTCTAACTAAAGTCCTCCTCCGGCTAGGGCAATTTAAGTATATTTTTAATTGTAAGGGATTTCCCGAAGCCCCTCTACCCGATGGAGAGGAATGCATCATCTTTATATGTGAAAAATGCATTGCTAAAACAAGCTAAACGATGTATTTTAGCTTCAAAATGTTATACAGAGTGTTTTCGTATTTTTTTCATATAGATCTCTATTTGCTGTTAGCAATATATGATAAATAATGCTGGTTGGAGGCGTATACTGAACCTAAAAGAGGTATAATTATTCCCGAAAAATATATCATATACAGTGAGTACAGGCAATTTGATTGAATAGACCCTACATTCTTTGCAATTCAAGAGCTAATAATATGACTTATAATATGTATCAAACTATATCATTTGAGGCTGTGAAAACTTAGTTGTGAAAAGTTATCCACAACTATATCATACTATATCAATAATTATATAGGACGTTACCCTCCTACTTCTCTAGTCTTCCATTTTAGCCACAAAACAATAATTGAAACGATTCTTTTTACTAAAAATAATAATTATATAATTATTATTCTTGAATCCATATCCTTATTAACTTTCTACTTCATCCACTTCTCTGTTTTGAGGCTAAATAAGGCTATTTTCCCCAGGATGTGAAAAGCATTAATACAAAAAATACAATTGTTCCTACCCATACATATTCCCACAATATCCCCTTGAATAGCCTCTTTTCAAACCAAATATGGCTTAACCCCACTATTGCGTATAAAAAGCCTGTTAAAAATAAAGCAGTTACTGTAGGATTACTTGGCCAAAACCATACTAATGTGGCCACCTCTATGAGGCAAACTGTCAGTGCAGACACCCAGAGTGCTAAAGATTGTGAATACCGTTGCAATGTATATGTCCATAAAGAGTGATACACAAGTAAGTATGTAAAAATAGCAACAAGAGCAATAACAGGAAAAATAATTGCATGGAATGAAAATATAATATTTGTTAGGAAGAAATATGAAATTAACGTGATAACGAACGATACAATTCTCGCACCTGAAAGCAATTGAATAGTTCTTGAAGAAGAAACAATAAAAATATTCTGACTTAAAAATAGCGAGTATAAACCAAAAGCGTATATTGCTGTTAATAATAATCTAAATATGAATGTTGTAGGCGTTAGAAAATAGAAAAATCCGAAAGCTAAGCTATAAAGAAACGGCAATATAAAAACTTGATATGATTTATTTTCTTTAAGATCGGAATTAATTGCCCACCAAAGGAACAAACATGTTACAAACGGTAAAAGAAATGCAATATAAATACCGGACTGATCGAAGCGAAATTCTGTAATAAATAATCCGATTGAAAGAGTAAGTATACCAAGTACAAATTTCTGTCTTTTGTCGATAGAAAAATGAAACCTTCTCCCCCTTTTAATTCCTGATGATTGTTTGGGTCTGATATTCATGTACTGCTTCCCTTTTTAACTCTCCCTCATTATTTCGTCAGGAATATCAAAATTTGCATATACTTTCTGTACATCTTCATTATCTTCTAACTTTTCAACAAAACTCAAAGCTTTCTCAGCATCCTCTTTATTTGTTATATTATTAATTACTATAGGTCTAAAAGTAAATTCGGCTCCTACTATGTTTAATCCCTCACTTGCTATGGCGTCGCGCACTTTTGCTAAATCATCAGGCTGAGTATAAAGGATTACTTCTTTATCTGCGTCTTCTATATCATCTGCACCATGGTCAGCTGCAATGAGGAAAATATCATCAAGTGTTTTATCGCCTTTCTCAACAGTAATAATTGCTTTCTTCTCGAACTGATACATGACACTTCCTTGCGCTCCCATACTTCCACCGGCTTTATTAAAAATACTTTTTACTTCGGCAACCGTTCGAACTTTATTATTTGTTAATCCTTCGACGACAACACTAAAACCACCTGGCCCAAAACCTTCGTACATCACTTCATCTAATTGTTCAGCTTGAGCACCACTTGCTCTTTGAATCGCTCTATCAATATTATCCTTTGGCATATTTGCAGCACGAGCTGCATCCACAGCCAAACGGAGTTTAAAGTTCATTGCAGGATCAGCGGTTCCTCCACCTTGTCGTATAGCAATAGTTATCGCTTTAGAAAGTTTCGTAAAGAGTTGCCCACGCTTTGCGTCATTGGCACCTTTTGCTCTTTTAATTGTTGCCCATTTAGAATGTCCACTCATAATTTAAAATGTCGTATACTCGACGCTCTATTATACCGTTTCTACCTTGACTTTTGCAACAAATGTATAGTAGAATTACTTTCAACTCAGGCTCTATATATGCTTTCAATAAAGTCTCAAGCAATTCAAACCGCCCTTGTTGGAGATTGGCCTTCAGCTATAACTCTCAACCAACTAATTCTACAGGAGGAACCAAACGATATTGATACATTAAATCGTCTTGCTTTTGCTTTCCTCAGTTCAGGAGATCCAAAAAATGCAAAGGATCTTTATGAAAAAGTCCTTTCTCTAGATATGAAAAACCCAATCGCGATTCGAAACCTTAAACGCCTTAATGATGTAAATGTTAAACGCCCAAGCATAACAATTAATAATCTTTTTATTGAGGAACCAGGGAAAACAAAAGTTGTTGATCTTAATAATGCAGAGAAGAAAGTAATTGCACATCTTCGTTCAGGTGAAAAGCTTGATATCAGAATTAAAAGAAGCAAAATTTTTGCCTATGATCTAGAGGATCAATTTGTAGGAATGCTTCCAGATGATCTTTGCCAAAGACTTATTAAATTTATGGAGTCAGGAAATGAATACGAAGCGTACGTGCGGACAGTGGATAATAGTAAGGTAAGCGTTTTTATCCGTGAGACGAAACGAGTAAAGAAGTTCAAGAATCAGCCTTCTTTTATCGCAAATAATGAGAAGAAATTGACAATTACGAGTTCGAGAGCAAAAGGTCAGACTAAATCAGATAGTTTGGATGATGATGAATCATAAATAACCTTTCCTTGCTGTAATTCTTTCCTTACCTCTTTTACTTCACTCAATTTTTTTTGTCTTTCAAATGACCACAGTGCAAGAAGCACAGAAATCAGAATTAAAATAGCAATAACATTAATGATCATATTAGAATTTGCGGGTATCTTTCATATCCTCACCGAGTATTATAACAATATCAGCAATTGGTTGCCGATTTAATTGTGAAACTGGGTATTCAAGATACTTTTCAATTTGTTCATGAGTATACGAACGTTCTCCAAAATATTGGATTTTTGATGTCATTTGAGGCGTATAAGATGTTGAAACTTCAACCACATTCGCGCCCATATTTGTAAACACTCGTCCTAAACGCTG
This sequence comes from uncultured Gammaproteobacteria bacterium, assembly GCA_965230895.1. GTDB lineage: Bacteria > Patescibacteriota > Microgenomatia > Levybacterales > UBA12049 > JACDET01. The sequence goes on along the minus strand of OZ246394.1, from coordinate 168,496 downwards.
TCCCAGGCCAGAAACATTTGAAGCGTTAATAATTTGGATACTTACATTTTCAGACGATATTGTAGGATCATTTAATGCTCGGGCTATTAATGTATTATTTTCAGGCTTATTATCAGTTAGGCTTATATCTCGAATGATTTTATTGTTGGAGATAATATCACGCGAAAGCATTGTTAATCGAATTAAATCAATCAAAGTAGCATCTGTTTTTACAGACGTATAATTTCTTGTAGAATCCCAGAACATTGCTGTTGTATCTTGACCTATTGTCACACTATTATTTACCTCTACCTGCGCATCAGCAGCAATTCCATGGTCCTTGGAGAGAGATTGCATTGAAATATTTTCATCTTTTATCTTCAGTACAGCAAGTGCCGGAACTTGTGGACTAAAAGAAACTACTTCTTTAACTTTTTGATCTTTCGTAAAAGCAATGGTGAAATGATGCTTACTATCATATTTGCTTGATTGAATAACAAAGATAAGCTTTAAAAGAAGGGAAATACAAATTACGCAGATAACCAATACAGCATATAGATAAAAAGTCTTTAAACTTTTACTACTCTCTTTGTGTACTGTTTTTCTTTTCATTACTTTTATTATAGACGTATCTTCTTAAGAATGTCATGTATTTGTTTGATTTGTCTAGGCTTCGATGAAGTTTTCGAGGCTTTGCGTAAGCTCTGAAGGCAAAGGGGCTTCAAATGTTATTTCTTTTTTATCCTGAGGGTGCTTAAATGTTATTTGTGCAGCATGCAAGAAAACTCGTGGAAGTATTTTTCTATCATCCCGAGAAGTTTTACGCCCTGCATAAAGAAAATCTGCAAAGATTGGATGGTTTATATACTTAAGATGGACACGAATCTGATGTGTTCTACCAGACTGTGGATATAGGTCGATAAGCGTCAATTTCTCTTTTGTTTTGGGATTAATAAAATACTGACGAACTTTGTACAGTGTTTTTGACTCTTTTCCTCCAGGAATGATACCAAATTTTGTTTTGTTCCATGGTAAACGGCCTACTGGGACGGAAATCTCTCCTTCCTTTGGCTCAATTGCCCCATGAGCAAACGCCACATAGGATTTTTTGACTATTCTTTCTCGGAACTGACGTAAGAGCTCCACAAATGCTTCAGGATTTTTTGCCAAAATAAGTATACCTGATGTCTCTTTATCCAAACGATGGACTACGCCTCCCCGACTATAAAAATCTAGTTTCGGATCCCAACCTTCTTCACCGAATTTTTTATTGACCGGAATATTATTCTTATCTATACCCATATGTTCCTCCGCCCAATCTTGTACAGTAAAATCATCTTTTGTGGTTTCAGCACGGTTTACAGTAATCCCTGCAGGCTTATTTACAATAAGAAGATCGTTGTCTTCGTATACAATTGTTATTTCCATGGTAACTTATCGTAGTACCCTTCTATGAGGAGAAAATGGACGTTCTTCTTTGAAATAGAAAAAAGTACTCACTAATAATAATAGTGCTGTAAGTAGAGATGACGGATTAAGAAGAAATGCATTTATATTATTGAGAGATGGTAAAAATGCTACTACAAGCGAAATTATAGAAAAGAATATTAAAAATAAGATTGATAATGTACCTTCTTTTAATGACCTGCTCATAAGTTTTGGCTTCAAAAATTGGACAAAGAACATCATAAGCAGGAAGTAAAGAACGACATTCAGTAGAGCGTATAAAAGCTCATTTCGCGGAACGAACAAAGCGCTACAAAGATATCCTACAGGCAATGCAAACAAGAAGGACAAACTGAAGAAATCTCCAATTCGCCCTAATGGGATCTTCTTATACTTCCCCAGTACAAGCAGCGCCACTGTTCCACCAATGACCGATCCAACAAGAGAAAGTCCTGGATCTTTTAACGAGAAAAACTGAAGAAAGATATTCTTACCTGATTGATAATGAAGGAGTAAAAACGTTAATCGAGAAACGATTAAACTAACCCAGAGTGATATAAAAGCAAAATCAAATGCCTGCTCAAGGGTGATCCCCTTTCGGATAAATACATAATCATCTTTCACTAACTTATACAGTGCGTAGAGAAAAACAAAAACTGCTGGTAATAAAATAAGTATTTCCATATTACATTGTAAACATAAGTACAAACCCAAGCGTTATGAGACTAACTCCAATCCCAATAACAACAGATCCAACTCCTATCAAATCTGAAAGTCCTCCAACGAGAATAATTGGAACTAATGATAATAATCCAATTATCGTACTAAGGAACCCATAGATTTTACCACGAAGTTCCTCAGATGTCTTCTGTTGCAATATAGTATTGGAAGGGACAAAAACAAGTGAGTTGGCTACACCAAGTATAAATGCCAAAAAGAAGATTATATGAAATGTTGTGATATCAGGAATATAATTATTCAATACTTGAACAAAATCTCTGGTCGCAACTTTTGAACCATATGGAAGGAGGAGCATTGAAAGACCAGACAAAAAGACTCCTGTAAGAATAACCTTTTCCTTTTTAAGTTTTCTAAAGAATGAGACAAGCACGACCGCACCAATTACCATTCCCAAAGCAGCAGGTGCAACGAAGATTACAGGAAACTCTTCAACTGAAATGGAAAGCACTTGAGATGCGTACCCAGGAGCAATTGTTGCGAGCGTAAGGATAAGGATTTGTGAAAGTGCAAGTAGAAAAAGCGATCTGAAAATTTCTGAAGTTTTAGACATGAGATTAAATGCTTTTTTAATATCCTTCACAAGATTGAGTTCTTTCTCTTCGTCTTCTGTAGGTTTTGCTTTTTCATACGATGGCTTGATGAAGCTTATGAATAATGCTCCAAACATTAACGTTACTCCCAAACTTACAGCCAGAGTAAACGGTTTGAGTGCAATTAATAAAGGACCTGAAAGGACATATGCAACGAGCATTGATCCATAAATCGCAAGCCCAAAGAGTGCATTTGCTCCCATAAGATATTTATTGCGTACAATTGCCGGGATGATTGGGCTTTCAGCTGGTATAAAGAATTGTACAAGTACATTAAAAACAAACGAGATTAAATAAACCATTACCAGATTATTTAGGAAGAAGGCAAGCAAAATAAGTAAAAGTGCTCGAAGAATTGTCGTAATAATAAGTACCTTTTTCTTATCCCAACGGTCTACATATGCACCAGCTAATGTACCAAAAAGGATTGAAGGAACAGTAAAAGAAAGTACTGCGATAGAAACAGCAGTATTCGATTCTGTGAGCTTATAGACAATAAGTATTAAGAAGAAGTTAAATAAGTGCGTTGAAATTTGGGTAAAAATTTCCCCAATCCAAAGATACAAAAAGGATCTTTCTGATAAAACACGAAGGATATATGTGTTCATGCTAAGCTGATGCTTTTTCTGAATATGCGCCGGTACGGGTATCTACACGGATCTTATCACCCGTATCGATAAAGAGAGGAACCTTAGTTTTGAGTCCGTTTTCAAGAATCGCTTCTTTAAAAACATTCGTCGCTGAGTTTCCTTTGGCACCTGGAGCAGTTTCAGCTACCATAAAGGTCATTTTAGGAGGTAATAATATTCCAATTGGCTCATCTTTTAGCATGTTAATTGGATAGGTATCTCCTTCTCTGAGGTAAATGTGTTCGTCAGGGAAAACGTCCAATGGAATTGTGACTTGTTCATATGTTGCCGGGTCCATGAAAAATGCATTATCTTCATCTTTGTAGAGATATTGCATTTCCTTTTTTGAAACGGAAACAGATTTGACCTTGGCTCCATTTATATAACTCTTTTCGACAAGTGCACCTGTTTTAATGTTTCGGACTTTTACTTTAATGTTTGCTGAACCACGACCCATTTTAATGTGTTCGTATGAAACCACAATAAATGATTGTCCGTCTTCTTCAAATGCTGTACCTGCTCGTAAATCAGTAACTCCTATCATATTATTTTCGATCCTTTCCTGGAACTCGGATGAACCCAGAACATGCTACCACGTCTACACCCTTCTTTTCAAGAGTGTCAAAGAAGAGGTTTGCTCCGATTGAATCACTCGACATATGTCCAGCATTGATGACATTCACATGAAGCTTCTTCATTTCTTTCACTGCATCATCTGGCATATGCATATCAATGATTGTACCAATACCTGTCTTTGCAAGTTCGATATAAATTTCTTTTGCCGGATTTGTCCCGCCAGTATAGAAAACAGCAACTTTACCTGCTCTACTCTTTTCACTTCCGGAAATAACCAATGGACCAGCCTTCTCTTTTGTAGCTGCTATATACTCAGGAATCTTCATCAAATCTTCCATGATTTCTCCAACTGTGTCGTAATCTTTACCCTTTATATAATCCAAAATAAATTGATTACCGAGATTGTCCCAAATTGTATGAAGTGACATGAAAGGTACATCCAAAAGCTTTGCGGTATCAATTGCCTGATTATAATTAGTTGGATGAATCTTTCGTTGTACATCCACCATTCGTCCCTGCATCAAAGCATGAGACACATTAAGCGGCATTCCATTCACTCCGTACATATCTGTTTGCAGATCCATAACTTCATGAAGTGCTGTCAATGCCATTCCTTCTGGATGATGCGCAATAAGGAGATCTAATCCCTTTCCTTTTTCATTCAGTCGGTCAAAGAGTAAGACTTCTGCGCTTGAGATATCGATTCCAGCCAAAATCTTTTTTACCTGTTGCTTTGGATTTCCGTGATACATTCTTGTATCTGAATATGGATTTGTGAGGGTTTCAACATCAAAGTATTTTTTCTTCTTTTCTGGGAGATCTTTATATTCTTTGTTTGCTTTCTCGAGTCTTTTTTTAACGAAACTTGCTCCGCGTGGGTCAGCTTTTATAGCCATTTCAATTGCGAGGTCATATATTTCTTGAATAGTCATACAATGCAGTATATAATAGGAAAGCGTTATTTTCAAGGTTGAACAATAACAAATTTGCCGGGGTGGTGGAATGGCAGACACGAAGGTCTCAAAAACCTTTGAGGATTATACCTCGTGGGGGTTCGACTCCCCCTCCCGGCACTAGATCTTGCCCATCTTCTTTGCCAGTTTTTGCGTCTCTTTCAATAAGTTTTCTACCTCATCAAGACCATTGTCCCAGAATGCTGTATCAGTAATATCTATGCCCACATTCTTGAAAATATCCTTTGGTGATGCGGATGTCCCAGCGGATAAAAATTCTTTCACTTTATCAATAAACTTGGGATCAGCTTTCACACCATTTTGCATTGACTTTGAGATGAGTAAACCGCTTGCATATGAATAGACATAAAAGAACGTTCTTATGTGTGACCAATAAACCCACCAATTCTCAGAACCCTTTGACTGCTCTACCCCTGGTCCCATATATGCAGCCATATGCTTTTGGAAGATCTTCCCAATCTCCTGATGAGAAAGATATCCTTTTTCGCGAAACTGCTGATGCAGATCTGCTTCGAATTGATAACATGCAATCTGACGGAAAATTGTTGCGACCTCAGTATCAAGTTTTGAAATCATCAATCCAAAACGTGTTTCTTCATCCGCTGTTTTAAGGATCTCTTGCAAAACAAAATCTTCCATGAACGTACTTGCAACTTCGGCAGTTGATGTCGGAGTCCCAAAATTCAACGCGTTTTGCTTTTTCATTAATTCATCATTGATACCATGCCCCATTTCATGTGCTAAAGTCTCAATATCACGTAACTTATTAGTATAATTTAACATGACATAAGTAGGTTGGTCGACTTGCCAATAAACACAAAATGCCCCTCCCCTTTTCCCTTTTGCAGGATAGACATCTATTTGGCCGTTTTCCAAGAATCGTGAAAGAGCATCTGCAAATTCCTGGTCTAAATCGGTAAATACTTTATGAACAAGCGCAGCTCCATCTTCAAAAGAATATGCTTTATCGACTTTGCCAAAAGGGACACTCCGTTCATGGTATTCCATTTTCGAAACACCCATCAGCTTTGCTTTAAACTGGTAATACTTCTGTGAAATTTTGTAGCGCTTTGATACTGTTTCGACTATAGCGTCGACGACTTCACTCTCCATATCATCTGCTAAATGTCGGGAGAAATCTGGACGAGGCATTTTGCGTAATTCATCGTCAATCTTTTTATTCGCAAGGATTGCATTTATTTCAGCTTCTGCAGTTTCTACCAATTTTTCAAAAACCTCATTCACTGCTTTCGCTGCATCATCACGCACCCTTTTCTTTTTGCTTGCGGTCAAACTAATCAATTGCTCAAAATTTAATTTTTCTTTCTTTCCTGATTCGGTGAGAACTTCGCGTTCTTCTTTCGATAAAAATCCTGAAAGCATTTGCTCCCATTTCATGTGCGCTGGATCGGATTTCAAATTCATAATCTTCTCTTCTGCTTCACTCAACAAGTAATCTGCTTGTCGGAAAATCTTTTCAAGAAAATGCTTGTATTCTTTCAATTGAGGATCTTTAAGAAATGCTTTTTGCTTTGCTTTTTCTACCTTCGCCAAACGTAATTCAAAGAACTGAAGTTCATTTCGAAGCTTATTACTGAAATCTAAAACTTTTGCAAACTTTGCTTTAATCGCTTGGTCGTTTTGATCTTGTTGTGAACGAAGCCAGAAATAATACCCTTCGTTACCATCAGTTCCATAGTTTTTCGACAGCAGCTCGTATTCATCCAAAGCATTTTTGAGTACTTTTGGATCGGTTAAATAATCTTCTCTTTTTGACCATTTGGCGACAAACTTTTTATTTGCTTTTTCTACTTCTTCGCGCTGTTTTGTAATTGCAGGATCATTATCTGATTTGAACAGAGGTTTTAAATTCCAGGAAGTGTGTTTGATTTTTAGTGCTGCCATAAAACGCTACAAGAATAGCAAACGAAATCAATAAAAACAATAGATTGGCTTACAAAATATATTTCTCAATAACATCTGCTACTCCATCATCATCAACACTCGGCGCAACATAATCTGCTATCTCTTTAAGCTCTGAAACTGCATTTCCCATTGCAACTTTTAAACCGCATGCCATAAGAAGTGGGAAATCATTGTACCCTTCGCCCACCCCAATAATTTCCTGTGTTTTTATCCCAAGCAATTCAGCAATAACGAGAATAGCATGTTGCTTCGTTGCTTCAGAATGATTGATTTGCACCCAAGTTGTCCCTGATATCCATCCGAGAATCTTATGTCCGGTAACTTCGGAGAACGGTTTTAAATCTTCCAATAGTTGATCCGCTTGTTTCTCGGTGAGGTCTGCGACAGCAATTGAGATAACATCTCGAGCCACATAATCATTTGTATATTGCACATCTTTTTCTCCATCTTCCTGGATAAGTGCACGCATTGTATGCTTTTTCAAAATAGTACAAATCCTAGCAGTATCTTGCTTCCTAATCTTTTTTTCCCATAACACTTTACCATCACTGGTAACAATTTGTGCGCCGCCACTAACAATGAGCGGACAATTATAATGGAGAATATCAGCGACTTCTTTTGCAGCAAAAAATGGTCTTCCGGTTACAGCTCCAACCTTTATCTTTTTATTTGCTTTACTAATTGCTTCAATAACTTTTTTGGAAGGTAATCCGTGCCGTTCATTAGGAATAGTGGTCCCATCCATATCTAACATGAGTGCTTTATATTGCATATATCATAAAACGGTAATCCCGAACTTCTTTAATTCTTTTGCAACTGCAAAAAGAGGTAAACCAACTGCACCCTGATAATCACCCTCAATTCTTTCAACGAAAATAGATCCAATATCTTGGATTGCATAAGCTCCTGCCTTATCCATTGGCTCGCCAGTTTTCACGTATGCAGAGATTTCTTGTGGAGAAAGTTTTTTGAACCATACTTTTGTTTCAACCGATTTCGTAACATGTTTTTTTGTCGCTGTATCAAGTATTGTAAAACCGGTGACAATAGAATGTGTCGTCCCACTTAATTTACGTAACATTCTCTTAGCATCTTTCTCGTTTTTAGGTTTTCCCATAATCTCATCATCAACAGCAACCATCGAATCAGCTGCCAAAATAACTGCATTTTTTGCTTCTTTCATTTGTGCTGTCGCTTCTGCCTTCTGCTGAGACAAGACTTCTACTTGATGTAACGGTTTAAACCGAGGATTTAATTTTTCATCAATATTGCTGGCTAATACTTCAAAGTCTAAACCGACTTGTTTTAATAATTGTTTCCTTCGCGGAGAAGCGGATGCTAAGATAAGCTTTTTCATTACCCAATTATAAACTACTTTGCAGAATTTAACAGTTCTAAACCATAACTCTTTTTGTAGAGTTCGCCAACTTAACTAATAAGTCATATGGAATTGTTTTACAAATTGCTGCAGCTTTTGCCACTGAGTTTTTATCTTGAGAATCATGCGAATAAATAACGACTTTATCTCCAACTTTTATATTCTTACCATTAGATATATTAATCATTGTGAGATTCATGCTAACTCGTCCAATTATTGGACAATCTGTCTTCCCTACTTTCATGCACCCTAGATTTGAAAGCCGTCGATCAACCCCATCGTTGTAACCAGCAGGAACAACCGCAATTCTCATGTCGTTCTTTGCAGTAAATGTAAAATCATATCCAGTCGATTCTCCTTTTGCTAAATCCTTAATTTGCGCAATTGTTGAAATAAATTGTAATGTGGGTTTAATCTTTTTATTTTTTGCCTCAGGATCATTTCCAGACAATGCTATTCCAACACGTGCAACATTCCCAATTTTTCCTTTGTAGTTTTTATAATTTAACAGCGCCGAAGAATTTGCATGATGAATCCATTTTAAATTGAATCCTGCAGTTTTAAACAAAGCTTGGGCAATTTGGAAATTCTTTACTTGCAGCTGCGTCAAATCATTAAAATTATCTGACGCAGCAAAATGAGCCATAAGTCCATCCACTTTTAAATGCTTTTTTGCGCGAAGTATCTCAATAAATGATGCAAGCTCCTCCATCGGCACACCTTCCCTGTGCATTCCTGTATCTACAAAAACATGTACTGAAGCATCCGGCTGATATTTACTGACAGCATCAAGCATTTCCTTTGTTGATATAGCATACATAAAAGGCAGTTTCTTTACTTTTAAATTTCGTGGATCAACATAGCCCATGATAAGAATCGGCGTTTTAACACCTTGCTTGAGAAGTTCGTAGGCTTCATAAATACTGTCTACACAAAAAAATGGGGCTTTTACCTTATCGAGAATCTTTGCAATTTCAAACCCATGTCCATAGGCATTACTTTTGAAAACCGGAGCAACAGTTAAGTCAGTTAATTCATTAAGATACTTATAATTATGAACTAAAGCCTTTTTTGAAACTTCAATAGTGTTCAACGAATGATATTGTTTACGAAAGCGAGCAAATAAATCCATAGATTAGAATGAGGTCTTCAAGCCTTTTTGGCGATCATGTCGAGCAATAGCTAATTGAATTAGCGTATCAATTAAATCTGCATAAGATATACCACTTGCTTCCCAAAGTTTTGGATACATACTAATTTTTGTAAAACCAGGAATTGTATTAATTTCGTTTACAAAAACTTTATTATCTTTTGTTAAGAAACAATCTACTCTTGCCATTCCTTCACAATTTAATGTCATAAATGTTTTGATAGCAATCTCTTGAATTTCATGCACCAAACTTTCTGATAGTTCTGCTGGTATTTTTAATCCTGCCCCATCTTCATCGATATACTTTGCTTCATATGAATAAAATTCATGGTGCGGAATGATTTCTCCAGGAACAGAACAGTGTGGATCTTCATTTCCTAAAACTGAACATTCAATTTCACGACCTTCAATAAATTCTTCAATAAGAATCTTTGTATCATAAAGAAATGCATCTGCAATTGCTTTATCAAACTCGACTTCATCATGTGCTTTGTGGACACCAACTGAGGATCCTTGATTCGCTGGTTTAACAAACATTGGTGCACCAACTTTCTCTTTCGCGTCAGCAAAACTAATCGTATTTCCTTTTGTTAAAGAAATAAATTTACCAATTGGTATCCCCGCATCACGAAGTAAACGCTTCATTATATCTTTGTCCATTCCTACGGCTGAGCCCAAGACATCTGCTCCTACAAATGCTACATCCATTAATTTAAGTAACCCCTGCATTGCTCCATCTTCACCAAGTGTGCCATGCAAAACCGGAAAAACGACATCAACTTTTCCCACTTCTTCTTGATGCAGGCCAACCATTTGTCTTTCATCTCCTGGCAAGACTGCAAGCTCTTTATTGGAATTATTTAAGCTGATTAATTTAGGATCCTCAGCATTGAGGAGAAAGTCACTTTGATCATTGAGGAGCCATTTACCTTGCTTGTCGATTCCAATTTTTATTACTTCGTATTTATCTTTATCGATAGCATCGATAATACTTTTTGCAGACTGGAGGGAAACTTCATGCTCTGCAGATTTACCGCCAAAGAGGATAGCTACACGAGTCTTTTTCATGCTAAGCAATAATATACTTTCTCATATGAAGAGTCAATTAAAACCTATTTTCTTTCGTTGACTATTCCAAAAGGTTGTCTGTCTCGGTAATTTTTTAGAATCGTTTGGATCTTCGAGTAATGGCTCTATCAAGCCCTCCAAATAGATTGACTGTGATCCCTTAAAAAGGATTGATTCTTCACCTTTTATATTTTCTTCTAAATACTTAGCTGCATCTGGTGATTTCTTAAACCCTTTTGCGTTTTTCAATTTTGGCAATGTATATTGCTGTACAAGTTTTCCGATTAAAATCACTTTTTCTAAATCCATTTCTTTTAATAAAACTGCCAATGCTTCATGTTCTTCTTTCTCTTCTTTTCCAAGTTCCTTCATATCCCCTATTACAACCCATTTTTTCTTCGCTGGGAATTTATCAAACATCGTAAGCATCGCTTTAATGGAACCAAGATTTCCATTGTATGAACTATCAATCAATATCGTATCTTTTTTACCTTTTAAGAGAGTTCCTCTACCGGGAGGTAATTCAAAATTTGTAAAATTCTCATCAAATGGCTCTCCCAAATATGCTACGGCCTCTCGACACATGGCAATTGAAAGATAAATCTCTTCAGGTAAAAGACCTTTGAAAGAATACGAATTATTTTTTATCTGAAACTTTGTCTCATTTTTCTCAACATAATAACCCTTGAGAAAATCCTTCTTAGTAATAGCTTTTACTTTTACCTTAGTTCGTCCAATTTGTTCAGTTTCAAGATCAGAATCGCCATCTATTACAGCTAGCTCACGACAATACTTTAAGAAATACCCATATTCATATGCAATTGCTTCTTCGACAGATTTGAATTCTTCTTCTGTCACAAGATAATCAAAATTCATGCTATGAGTCCGTCCAGTACTTACCCAAAGTACTACATCAGGTTTTAATAATGTTGCAAGGAATACGCCTTCAAAAGGTCTATCTGCATCGGCTTCCACGACATAAATCTTTTCTTTTGGAAGAGGTTTAAATACATTGCGAGGAGCATTTATAAATAATTGAATCCATTCATTCCCCGACATTGTCGACCGATGAAGGTCCAAAATATCAAATGGTACGCCATAAGCACTGTTTGCATGATGTGAAACTTTCGCGTTAGAACCAAGCTGAGATTCAAGCATATGAAGTAATGTCGTTTTTCCATTGGAACCGGTCACAACGATAATCTTCGGATTCCATTTCTTTAAACGAATAGCAGCAAAGAATTTAAAATACGATGCAATCTGGAAATAAAGTGCTTTTTTAAGATTCTCAACCATAACATGTTTATTTTAGCAGAGACAAAATGAAATGTTTAGCTCGGACGTGCATTGACTTTAATATTATAAGATATTATAATCCCAATTTATGAAAGAAAGAGACATTCGAGGGAAAATTTTAAGAGGCACTTTCCGTGCCAGTGAATGCGTAGTCGACCAAAAGAGAAATCTTGGGACAGTTGCTACCGCAGGCATGACAGGTGCTGCATATAACGATGGAGATAAAATTAGTGCAACAGTATGCGCTGTTACAACTGGAGCGCTCATGACAAATGATTATCTTGCAAGAAGAAGACAGAGACGTGGAGAGCTTCAAGAAGCATTTACATCAGGATTTCAAGCAGGAATGGATACAGCAATGCATATGCAGGAAATGATGAGCGGAAATATGGAGCCAGGATTAGCGATTGTGATAAACCAAGGAGAACCTGTCTATAAGTCGCTTGATGGGTCAAAGACAATTGAAGATCCATACGAAATAGTTGATGAATTTAACGACCAAATGAGAGCACGAGCAAGATTAAGAACCATCTTGCGAAGAGAAGAGAAAAATGAAAATTCGTTAGCCAACGAAGATGTAGAAACGTTAAGAAGAATGAAAGCAGGAGTAGATATGATTCCAGGTTTCAAGGACGTTATTTGTGATGAAGGACGTACAGAAGTCGAACAATTAGAACAAGTAGTTTCAAGATATGAAGAGTTGCATCAAGCATCGCAGCCTCAATCTGAAAAGTAGTATTACGCACCATGTGGATCTGTGTGGGCTTTTTCTAGATTCATGAATCGGACTCTGTTGCCTTGGAACATAAGATCTACATCACCTGTCGCACCGTTTCTATGTTTCGCGACCAAAACTTTTACAGGAATCATCGGTGTTACTACTTCTACCTCTGGTCTATAAATAAACATAACAACGTCAGCGTCCTGTTCAATCGTACCGGATTCACGAAGGTCAGCAAGTTGTGGTCTTTTGTCCCCTGTTCTGTGCTCAACCGCACGGGAAAGCTGTGAAGCGGAAAGCACCGGAATCCCCAATTCACGGGCAAGATTCTTCAGTGCAGAAGAAATCATAGCTACTTCCTGTACACGATTGTCATACTTTTTGCCTGGGTCAATCAATTGAAGATAGTCGACAACGAGCAATGAAAGATCATGCTCCATTTGTAATCGGCGAGCTTTACTTCGCATTTCTACCAAATTAATACCTGGTGTATCATCAATATAAATTGGCGCTTCAGCCAATTGTCCCATTGCATCTGAGATTTTGCTAAAGTCTTCTTCAGACAATTTACCTGTCTTCAAGCGCCATGCATCAACATCAGCTTGCCCGACGAGCATACGGTCAACCAATTCCTCTTTACTCATTTCAAGAGAGAAGATACCGACAGCCTTTTTGTCTCGCACCGCTACATTCTGCGCGATATTTAACATGAAAGCAGTTTTACCTTGTCCTGGACGGGCTGCAAGGATAATCAAGTTATTCTTTTGCATTCCAGAAAGAAGATTATCTAAATCTGTAAAACCAGTTCTTACTCCACGGAGTCCACTTCCCACTTTCTGTAGTTCATCAATACGATCAAAACTATCCGCGAGTGTATCTTTGATTGGCAGAAAACCTCGTGTCATATGTCCTTGAGAAATTGAAAAGATTGAAGATTCTGCTTTATCTAAAATCTCTTTGACTTCACTATTTTCTGTATATCCCATTTCAGCAATTTCAGTTCCAGCTGTAATGAGAAACCGTTTTGTAGCTTCTTCTTTGACGATATCTGCATAATGCTTCACGTTTGCAGCGGTTGGAACTTTTTCAACCAAATCAGTTAAATATGCGGAATCAATTTTTTTAAGATCCTTATTCTTTTTAAGTTGCTCTGTGAGGGTTAGCAGATCAATTGGACGACGAGCTTCATATAAGATTAACATCGCACTATAAATCATTCCATTGATATCGCTGTAGAAATCTTCTGTTCGAAGAACTTCAGATACTGGAACAATCGCATTTTTATCGATAAGAATCGCACCTAAAACACTTTGCTCAGCTTCTTCATTGTGAGGTAAAACTTTAATTGCCATAACGAGGTGAAATTTATATTACTAGCGATTGGAAATTTAAGCAAGCAGTATTGTTTCTACTTCCGTTGGTAACTTACCGAGGGCGACAGAATATTTGTTCATTTGTTGAACTTTCTCTTTTTCAAATCCTTGTGCATCTTCTGCTGCTTTTTCTCCATAGAAAACGACAACATTTGTTGTGAGAGAAGTCAAAAACGCCGCATCAAGTTGCTCACTACAGAGCCCGATGACAATATTATGCTCTTTCAACTTATGCTGCATAGCTGAAAGTGTTCCAATTTTCCCTACAAGTACATCCATTCCATCAATATTCATGCTATAAACAATACCCTTATTTCCACGTGTGCCAACAATCTTAACGCCTCCAATTTCATAATCTCCTGGACCTCGTACAATAACTGATTCTTCTGTCTGTACATCTTCAATTGAATCATCAAGAAGAAACGCTGCATTGGCAGTAGTTGCATCAAGAGGATTCACAACGAAGGTAACGAATTTTCCTTTAATTCGTAAAGCAGATTTATTTAGTAGAGCAATTTCCATGTAAATGATACTATATCATGTCACTTGAATTTTGCAAAGACCAATTATCAGCTCATCCATGACTTATCCTGTCAAATCAAGGTAAACTAGCTTCGCGAATTTCTTGACAAGATATATCATTTATCGTATCATAACCTGAGTTACCTGTCTGCCGACAGGCAGGCCCGCCCCCATGAAAGCTGAAAAAGTCATATTATCATTTGTTGCCGTCTTTGTCGGTTTAGTTGCTGCAGGATTTGCTTTCTATATTTATCAAACAACTCGAACCCTCCCGCCCGAGGAATCAGCTCCAGTAACAATAAATGATCAGCAACAAAAAGTAGTACCATCGCCTACCCAGCCAGATACAAATGTCCTTTCTCTTGATACACCAACTGACGAACAAGTTTTTGATAAGCAAATCATTACTATTAAAGGTAAGGCTGTCAAAGGAGCAACAGTAACAATCTCAACGGATGAAACAGACCAAGTCGTAAAGCCAGCTGATAATGGTGATTTTACCTTGACACAAGCTATCCCGGATGGTACAAGTGTATTACAAGTTTCCGCTATTTTTCCTGATGGACAGGAAAAAAGAATTTCACGCACAGTGACCTATTCAACAGAAAGTTTCTAAGTTTATGAAAAAAGCATTAATAATCAGTACAGTTGTTTTCTTTGGCCTCTCAGCAGGACAAGCATATGCAACGACCGCAACACCCGCTCCAACTACTACCGACGCAGCTGTGAAAGAAAAGCTTGATAATCAGATCAATCAATTGAAAGAAAAAATTGCTTCAAGAGTTTCTGAGTTAAATCTTGTTGAGAAGCGAGGATTGATAGGAACTGTTGCAGAGGTAAAAAGCAATCAAATCACGTTAACAGACAATGAAGGAAATAACCGCTTTGTTGATGTGGATGAGATTACAAAGTTTGCATCAACTGGTAATAAAAACTTCGGCATTTCAGATATTACGAAAGGTACAAAAATAAGTGTTTTAGGAATTTATAATAAACAATCGAAAAGACTCTTAGCTCGATATATCAATACTTACGCAACTCCAACCATTTATAGTGGCGCTGTAACAGCAATTGACGCAAAGGGTTTCCAGTTAACAGTAATGACTCCGGAACAAAAAGAAGTAAAGGTAGATATCGCAACAACAACCAAGCTCTCTTCATATACTCCTGAAGATGGTTTGGTTAAATATGGATTTTCAAAGATAGCAGTTGGCGATAGAATTTCATTTGCGGGATCAGCTAGCCGAACTGATGCAACTGTCATTGCTGCAAGTAGACTTGTAGACTTTATCGGAATTCCTAAAGATCCTCGAATTAATGTCTCAGCTGCAACAGCCAGTTCTGCAGCAACAACGACGACTTCCCCAACTCCTACAGTTCGAACAACTCGTTAAACATGGATTCTCGTCTAGAAAACCTCCGCAAACTCTTTATTAAACAATCTTTCGATGCCGTACTCATATCTTCAGTTCCAAATATTATTTACTTAACTGGGTATCAAGGATTTTCTTCAGAAGAACGTGATGCATATCTTTTTGTAACAAAAAAGAATGCCTACCTTATCACAAATGCGCTTTATATTACTGCAGCAAAACAAATAAAACATGTTAAAGCGATCGAATCATCACGCAATAATTTGCTGAAAGATATTCTTGGAAAAATTATAAAGTCTGAAAAGGTCAAAGATTGTGGTTACGAAGAAGATAATATAACCGTAGCTGAATACAAAACTTTTCCATCAGATGACATCGTATTTAACGCTATTACATTAGACACATTACGTGAAGAAAAATCTGAAGATGAGCTCGAAAAGATTCAACAAGCTTGTGCTATTGGCGATAAAGCCTTTACCTATATTCAAACACAGTTGATAGAAGGAATAAGTGAGATAGAACTTGCAAATAAATTAGAATTATTCATTAAAAATGTAGGATATGATATTTCTTTTAGAACAATTGCAGCCTTTGGAACAAATGCAGCGGTTCCCCATCACTTATCAGGCAATACTACGTTAGAAAGAAATATGGTTGTCCTTTTAGATTACGGCGTCCGTTTTGAAAATTATTGCTCTGACATGACAAGAACTATTTTTTTTGGAAAACCTGATAAAAGACACGAGCACATTTACAAAACTGTTAAAGAAGCTCAACAACTTGCAATTGATGAATTAGAAAAGAAGTTGCAGACAGATATGCCAACAGCAATTGCGGTAAAAGACATCGATGCGATAGCACGTGAATATATACTTGCACAGAGCTACCCTTCAATCCCCCACACGCTTGGTCACGGTATTGGATTAGAGGTACACGAGGGTATTAGAATTGCACCAAATTCGAAGAATACATTTAAAAATGGAATGGTTTTTTCAATTGAACCAGGAATTTACCTACCCGATGAGGTCGGCGTACGAATAGAAGATCTTTTTACTATCAAAAACAATAAGTTGATAAAGTTAACCCATTCAAAGAATAGCTTAATTTCAATATATAATCCGCTTGCATAAGCTGCAAACTTTCCTTATAGTAGAAGTATGGATCAATCAATGCAGACCCTCACTACAGATGTAGAAAAAGATCTTCTTGATGCAATCATCTCAAACCTCAAGGAAAACCGTATCACTGAAGAACAAGGTCGAGCAATGGCGCAGGAATTCTTGGCACTCTTACCTCTTCAAGATAAAAAAGATCTTTTAGATAAGCTTTATAAATTTAGCCAGGAACATGTTGAAGCAAAGGCAATGTATTTGAAGTACGCAAAACCATATGAAGAAGAAGATCGACTGAAGAAACTTGAACTTATGAGCCAACATATCCAAAATGGAAATATAGAGCATGCATTAAATGTAGCGAAAGGAGTACCAGTCAATGGCTGAAGCGCCATCAGGGCCACAACCAACACCAGAAGCAACTCCACCTCCGGTTTCAAAACCTGAATCATCTGCTGCTCCACAAGTAGAAGCTGGCTCACCAGCGACAAATCCAGCCGGACAAGAGAATCAAAATGCAGGATCTGCTGCAGCTGAAAACTTACAGAATACTGTAGATTCAGCAAAAACCCCTCAAGACATTGAAGATACTGTCAAAAATTTCGCAAATGAATTAAATCAAGGTGATAATTTAGTTGATACGATGCAAAAGGAACAAGGTGCAGCACAAACTACCCCAGAAGGAACAAATCCAGCTGTAGAAAATCCAAATCCGCCTGAGTCAGGATCAGAGCAACCAGGTGACCAACCCCCTGCGCAAGAGAATCAGAACTTGGATGCTCAACAAGACCAAATCAATGACATGATGAACAAAACTCCAGAAGAGCTCAAGGCCCTTGCAGATGGTGGAAATGAAGCAGCCAAAAAGGCGTTAAGTGATATGGAAAAGCAAGTATCTCAAGGCGCAGAGGATATGCTCAAGCAACAAGCTGACACCGCACCTCAAACTAATCAAACCGCAGAGCAGGCGCAACCAACAGCACCTCAAGCACCGGAGCAAACACCACCAGCGCCCCAAACAGGAGAACAAGCAACTGCTGAGCAAGTGAAAAAAGATTGGAAAGACTGGGAAGGTCAAGCTCAATACAAAGAACCATCAGCTGATGAAAGAGCTCAAGGGGCAACAGTTGAAGCAACAAATAACTCTGCTCCTCCTCCAGAAGCTACTCCTGCGACAGTAAATGCAGAAGCAGAACAAATTGCCCAGGAAGTTGCGGATACTGAGAATAAGGCGGATTCTGAATTGACGCCAGAACAGCAAGCAACGAAACGATTAGCTGAGAATGTAAAAGAATTAGCTGATCTTGGAACAGATTTTAAATCTGTGCTTGATACAATAGCAGAAAATCCTGCGTATGTGGAAGATGTAAAAACAGTTCTTGAAGCCGCAAATGTAAATGCAAATATCGCAGGCCCAGAAGGTGCAGCCGCAGCTGCTAATGCAATGGCGGATTCACTGGATGACAAGATGGCACAAGCTGAAAAGGATGGAGATGAAAATGAAAAAAAGAGATTAGGATTCCTTAAGACTCTTTTGAAAGCTCTTGGTGTAGCCCTTCTAGCCGCAACAGCTGCGGCTGCGGCAGTTGTTGCGGCGCCAAGTGTGGCAACGATTGCTGGAACTAAAATGGCTGCAAAAGCTGGACAAAGATAGTAATCATCAGTTCGTAAATCCTCAACAATATGGTATTATAAAGCCATGATAAAGACACAAACATTAAAAGGTTTCCGAGACTTCTTACCGCAAGAAGCAAAAAAACGTCAATATGTTATTGATAAGCTAAGACGCATTTTTGAATCATTTGGTTTTGAACCATTAGAAACCCCTACTCTCGAGTACGAAGAAGTTCTTGCTGGTAAATATGGCGAGGAAGGCGAAAAGTTAATGTATCGTTTTGAAGATAACGGGAAACGTCGGGTTGCAATGCGATATGATCAGACCGTTCCATTGGCACGCGTGGTAGCACAATATCAGGACGAATTCCCTACTCCGTTCAAACGATATCAAATTCAACCTGTATGGCGCGCAGACAAACCTCAAAAGGGCCGATATCGAGAATTTCTCCAATGCGATATCGATACTGTAGGCGCAACCTCACTTACTGTTGATTCAGAAATCATTGCGGTGATCGCTCAATCACTTGAAACACTCGGCTTTAAAGATTATCGAATTCTTATCAACGACCGAAGTGTTTTTGGTAATTTACCTATTGATGCAATTATCTCAATTGATAAGTTAAAGAAAGTTGGAGTTGAAGGCGTTGTTAAGGAATTGGAAGAAAAAGGTTTTGCACGGAAGGATCTGGAATTAATACAGAATGCCACAATGACAGAAAGCACTATGGAAATTATTGATAATGCAAAATTACTCGGAGTAAATGAGAACAATATTTTCTTTGAGCCAACCCTTGCTCGAGGTTTAGATTATTATACCGGCATGATCGTTGAAGTTGAAATTCCATCATATGCTTCTGGATCTGTTGCGGGAGGCGGAAGATATGATAAACTCCTCGGATCATTTACTGGCCAGCAAGTTCCAGCAGTAGGAGTAGCATTTGGATTTGATCGGATTATTGAAGCAATGACAGAATTAAACCTCTTCCCTGAGGAAGTTGAGCAAGCAAAAGCCAAAGTTCTCACTACTATTTTTTCGGATGAACTCAAAACAAAATCAATTGAAGTAACAGCACAATTGCGTCGAAATCATATCAATGCTGAAGTCTATCTCGGGGAAATCAAAGAAAAAAATCCTTTGGAAAAACAATTAAAATACGCCTTACAAAAGAATATTCCTTATATTATCGTCATAGGTCCTGAAGAAGCAGAAAAGAATATCCTTAACTTCAAAAACATGCAAACGCGAGAACAGAAGCAAGCTACTCTGGATGAGGTAATAAATATTCTTAAATAAGCTCTTCGCAATTGAACTCTACAGGTATATACTTAAATTGAATCTATAAATTTATGAAACTGTCCAAGGTGCATTTGGCAATTATAGCCTTAACGCTTACGAATATTATTTGGGGAGCAGCTTTCCCTATCTATAAATGGGCTCTTGAAAATATCCAGCCGTTTACATTTCTCTTTCTTCGATTCTTTATAGCTGCACTTTTAATCCTTCCATTTGCTATCAACAAATTACATATTGCTACGAAAGATTATGGCAAACTTGTTGTCCTTTCACTAACGGGAGTATCTTTAACCGTCACATTCTGGTTCTTGGGACTGAAACTTGCTCCAAGTATCAACGGCGCTGTCATTGATGCCACAACACCTATTTTCCTGATGCTGTTTGCTGTCATTTTCCTTCATGAAAAAATTAAGTTTAAGACAGCTATTGGTACATTAATTAGCCTTGCGGGAGTTCTCTTGATTATACTTCGCCCACTCTTGGAACAAGGGTCAGCTAATTACCTTGTGGGGAATTTTTTCTTTCTCCTCGCAGCGCTTTCCGCAATGGCCCATACATTACTTGTAAAGAATATTGTAGATAAATATCATCCATTAGGGCTAACATTCTGGAGTTTTCTCATTGGTTCAATCGCTGTCTTGCCAATGGCGTTGTCTGAAACATATCAGTATGGTTTCCTCACAAATATTAATTATCAAGGAGTTATCGGTTTAAGTTATGGCATTATCTTCTCTTCAGGGATTGCATATCTCCTCTTTTCTTACGGATTAAAATATATAAAAGCCAATGAATCGGGTATTTTTCTTTATATTGCAACGCTCGCAACACTTGTTGTTGCGGTCCCCCTGCTTGGGGAACAAATTACACCAACATTCTTATTTGGTTCTCTCCTTGTCTTTATCGGAATATTTGCAGCGGAAGGGAAATTCCCATTCCACAAGCTCCATCATGTGAAGAAATAACACAATTGCGCTTAGGTTCAAGCACTTGTCAATTAGGTTCATTTAGGCTATAATGGGTTTCATGAAGGCAAATGTACACCCAAAATATTTTAGTAACGCGCAAGTAACATGCGTTTGCGGTAATCAATTTCACGTTGGATCCACACAAGAACGGATCAACGTTGAATTGTGCTACAACTGTCATCCATTCTATACAGGTGAACAGCGATTTGTAGATAGTGCTTCACGTATCCAGAAGTTCCAAACAAAACAGCAAAAAGCTACTGAATATAAAGCGACTGTTACAAAAAAAGTTGAAGATAAGAAACGAAGCCAATCAGGACCAAAGTCTCTCCGCGAAATGCTCATGGGCCTTAAATAGCCACGCTTTAACTTGTTCTAAACCGTTTCTACGGCTTACCTCACCATGAACGACTACCGTTATACACAAATCCAAGAACTTGAAGCAAAGATTGAAGAAACAAAAGCGCTTCTTGAAGATCCTGCAATGAAAGAATTAGCAGAATTAGAGATTGCTGAGCTCGAAGAGCAGAAGAAAGTAATTGAAGACAGTATCGCCGCTTCCAACGCAAAAGAGCAAGATAGTTACGATCATAGAAATATTATTCTCGAATTAAGTGGAGCAGCTGGTGGTGACGAAGCCAAAATCTGGGCAGAGGAATTAATGCGAATGTATGTTCGCGCCGCTCAAAAAAAAGGATATCAAGTTGAACAGTTGGAAGAAAATGTTATCAAGATAATTGGTCGTGGTGCATTTGGTGATTTCAAGTATGAAGCTGGTGTACACCGAGTTCAGAGAATTCCTGTAACAGAAAAGAAAGGCAGAGTTCATACCTCTACCGCAACTATTTCAATCCTTCCAGAACTTGATGATATTGATTTGCATATCAATCCTGATGATATAGAATTTGAAGCATTCCGTTCAGGTGGACATGGAGGCCAAAATGTAAACAAAGTTTCAACAGCTGTTCGTCTGAAACACGTACCGTCAGGACTTGTGGTAACAACTTCTGTTGAACGATCACAACTACAAAATAGGGAAATCGCAATGCAATTACTTCGTGCGAAACTTTGGGAAATTGAAATTACAAAACGAGAAAATGAAATCTCATCCCTCAGATCAACGCAGGTTGGGCGTGGTGACAGATCTGAAAAGATAAAAACATATAATTTCCCGCAAGATCGACTAACAGATCATCGTATCAATAAATCATGGAAGAACTTACCGATTATTCTTGCTGGAGATATCCCAGATGCAAAAGAAGAACTAGAAGCACTTAATCAAGACGCTTAAGCCGCCAAAGGTAGTTCTGACCCTTTCTCTCTTCTTTTTTTAAACAACTCTCTCCCCCACTGCACAGTATAAATCCCCACTCTTCCGATTTTTGCTCCTGTGGCAATATGTTGAATACTACTAGGATTACGCTCACCCATTGCTGAAACTTCTGCTACCGCAACAGTTGCTGAGCTTGCCTTTCCAGCCCAACCTGCCTTCGTATCAATCCCCCGCTCTTGGAAGTACGGACGAACAACTTTATTCATAACAATGTCAGAACCAGTCCTCAACGCAAAGTGACGCCAATCCATTCGCCCTCTTACAACCAATGCCATCTCAACCATTAATGATCGCTGTTTATCAATTTCCTGATCACGACGACCTCCATCTGTTGTTGCTCCGTCTTTATGTTTTCTTGCAGAATGACCATCGATCAGATCTGTCGCTAAGATAGGCAAACTTACAGATCTTGCCCACTTTGGCTTATTGAACAGGACTAGTCCAGTTTCTACCATTCCACCTACTCTACGAGCTTCTGTTGCAGCATCTGCAATATCACGTCCGTGATCATACATGAAAATATCATATTGCTTCTTCGCTTGGATTACCCGTTCTTTAAAAGTAACTTTTGCATTTGAACGGTATGATTCAATATTTGACATAATTCAAAGCATTGTCGCATATGCTTGTAAGCAAAGCAATGGTTGAGATTGCAAACAAAATACGAATTTGCTATTATTTCTTTCCTATGCTGCCTTCAAAGTTAGCCTTCGTCGATATTGAAACTACAGGAATAAGTGCTTCTCGAAATCGAATTATTGAAATTGGAATCCTCAGAGTTGAAGATGGTGAACTAGTAGATACATTCCAAACGTTAATTAATCCGCAAACCTATATCCCCCAAGAAATTACATCACTTACTGGAATTACAGGAAAGGATTTAGAAAATGCCCCAACATTTCGTGCAGTGAAGGACGACATAATTGAAATCCTCGCAGATTGTACTTTTGTCGCGCATAATGTTCGGTTTGATTACAGCTTTTTGAAACAAGAACTCATGCGAGAGAACATCACATACAATGCGAAGCATTTTTGCACAGTGAGACTTTCAAGAATGCTTTATCCTCAATGGCCACGGCACAATCTTGATGCCGTAATTCAACAGTGCAATATAACTTGTGACAGCCGCCACAGAGCCTTTGATGACGCGAAGGTACTATTTGAATTTTACAAGCATATCCAGAAAAATGTCGATCCAGAGATTGTGAAACAAGCGCTGGCAAAGACAATGAAGAAGCCGTCATTGCCAATCAAACTTCCAATGGAAGAATTAGAAAAACTACCTGATAAACCTGGTGTCTATATCTTTTATGGACCTGATGATACAGTGAAGGATCAAATGAAGCTTGGAGATAAACCAAAATACGAAACAAAAAGCCTCATCCCCCTTTATGTTGGTAAAAGTATTAACATCCGTAATCGTGTTTTGAGCCACTTCTCTGCAGATATTGCTTCAACAACTGAAATGAAGATTTCGCAACAGATTGAAAGCATTGAAACGATAACAACTGCAGGAGAGCTTGGAGCGCTCTTTCTTGAATCGAGAATGATCAAAGAAATGCTGCCGATCTACAACAAACGTTCTCGGATAAAGCATGAGTTAATTGCCTTAAAAAGCAAGCTAAATAACCAAGGATATAAAGAGTGTTTTATTGAACCAATCACGACAATTTCACCAGATGGACTTGAAAACTTCTTAGGGTTTTTCCGTTCTCGCAAACAGGCAAAATCTTTTCTGGCAAACATTGCAAAGGAGCATGCACTCTGCGAGAAACTTTTGGGCTTAGAGAAAACAAGTGCTGCATGCTTTGCACATCGTCTTGAGCGATGTAAGGGTGCATGTGTAAATATTGAGAGACCAGAGATTTATAATCT
Organism: uncultured Gammaproteobacteria bacterium; assembly: GCA_965230895.1. GTDB lineage: Bacteria > Patescibacteriota > Microgenomatia > Levybacterales > UBA12049 > JACDET01. The sequence goes on along the minus strand of OZ246394.1, from coordinate 144,558 downwards.
AAGGTTAGAAACATCTTTGAATGAATCCAGGATTCTGCCATGGCCATTTAGCGGTCCAATTACTATTCAAGAAGATGCAATTGATGGAACAAAAGAGTTTTTTATCATTGATAATTGGTGTTATATCGGGAATGTTCATGTCGATGCTGAAGGAAATATAAAAGATGATCTTATCCAGAAAGTCACGTTTGATTTAGATATGTACAAAATATTAAAGCAATATATTAAGAGCTCTAAGAACCGGAAAAGAATCCAACGATACCAGATGAATAATACTTTACCTACTGAGAATTACTTGGGACAGCTGCAAGATTGATTATTGAAGGAATAAGAAGACTGTTAACATAAGTACTACTAATCCTCCACCAGCTATTATGATGAAATCATGTTCGGTTGCGTATAGTGCAGTATGAATAGCTCCTTTACGCTTTGTTGTTTTTGATTTACTTGTCTTTACTGATTTCTTAACTGTTTTTTTCATACCATCACCCGCCTTCGGCGAGGTTCGCCAAAGGCGACCCGCTTTTTCTGTGAAAAGTCTTTGTATCTATATCTATAGTACAGTATTAGTGGTACGTATTGTCAAGAGGAAAATTAGTCGTGAAAAGGTGTTAGCGAGCTGAGGAGAATTTAATATTGAACGAAGTAAACAACGTTTGCTTCCTTTTGAAGATCTGCTAACCAAGTTCGAACTTTTTCATTTGTCTTTTGCTGCTTTAATTGCTCTGTAACTTGCTTCTTCAATTCATCTTCATTTGTGTCTTGTGGAAGTGCATCTTTATTCTGTTCGATGTATGCACTTACTTCTTCATCAGTAACTTTTACATCTTTACCAACCATCTTTGAAACTAATTTATCAAGTCTGATAAGCTTCTTCAAATCATCTTGTGTCATGCCTTGTGCTTGCAAAACTTGATCAAGGTTTTGGCCTTGCTTTGAAAGATTATCATTTAACTTTTTGATTTCATCATTTATTTCTTGATCACTAACTGTGACGTTTTGTTGCTTTGCTTTTTGTTCGATCAAAGCGTTTCGAACTAATGTATCCAATGTTTGCTTTCCGCTTTGTTGTTCTGTTTGGCGTACAACTTCAAGTCTACTAATTGGTTGCCCATTTACAACTGCCGCAACGAAAAGACCTCTGAAGTAATAAAGTGCTGCTCCAAGAAGAAGGATTACTGCGATAAGAGCAACATAAGATTTTTTAACTGTTGTTGGTTTCTTTGTTGTTGTACTTGTTGAAGATGAAGTTGTTTTTGGTTCCTGTTTTTCAACTGGAGTTGAAGTTGCAACTGTTGTTTTTGCTGCTGCTCTTGAAGTTGATCGAGATGGTCTTGATGTTCTTTTTGCTGTAGACTTTGTAGAAACTGCTTTTGTTGCTGAAGCAGTCGTTGTTTTCTTTGCTGATGTATTTTTTGATGATCGTGTTGCCATGTGTTTTATTATAAACTGATCCGGATTGTTTTTGCAAGAGGCATTTTGACTTAGTTTGCAAGCTAAATAAATTTTAATGATGCAATTTATTCTTCAGGTGCCACTTTCAATACTGCTTCTACGTCTTGAGATTGTCCATCCCGGACCAAAGTAATTTTTAGTGTATCCCCTATTTTTTTCTTCGCGATTAGTGCAGACAATGGGGTGGATTCGTTAACTGCTTGCCCATCAACCTTAGTCAAGATATCGCCACTTTTAATTCCTGCTTCTTCTGCAGATGATCCTTGGATAACATCCTGGACGTATGCTCCTTCCGGAACATCATTAAGTTTTGCCAAATCACTTGAAACAATACGATATGACACTCCAAGATATGGTCTGTCAAATTGACCTGTCTGATTAAAGTTATTCAGAGAATCTTTAATAATATTAATAGGAATTGCAAAACCAATATTCTGTCCACTCGCAGACACTGCGGTATTTACCCCGACCACCTGTCCTGAAGAATTAAATAATGGTCCTCCACTATTCCCTGGATTGATTGCAGCATCAGTCTGGATAACATTATCCAAACGCTCTACAGAACCTTCATACGGACTTCCAGCTGTTATACCTCGACCAAGTCCAGAGATAACTCCTGTCGTTACACTATTCCGGAACTCACCCAATGATGTACCAATTGCTGCGACATATTGTCCAGCCTGAAGTTTGGAAGAATCTCCAAGCTCTAATGGTTTTAATGTATTTCCTGGATTCTGATTTAAATCAATTTGCAAAAGAGCAATGTCATTTAATGGATCTCTGTAAATTCTCTTAACATCATATTCTTTTTCATTCGTAGTTATAACTTTGTATTCTCCATCTGTATCAGATACAACGTGTTTGTTTGTAACCACAAGTCCTTCATTCCCAATGATAAATCCAGACCCAATACTCTGTGGCTGATTTGATTGTTCATCATCTGGTTGATTGAAAAATGGTTCAAAATTAAATGGTGACTGCTGACTTGGAGCATTACGTGATTCAGCAATTGTGACAACTGATGGACCTGCTTTTTTCACAATATCAATTGTCACCGATTCTTCGGTAACAACCCTGACATTATCATCTGATCGTGATGTTTGGGAGAATTTCGCTGGGTCGAGTTTCAACATGCCCGGCAAATGCTTTTGTGCAACATTGATAAGGAAAAGAACTCCGATCAAAACAATAATTAGAAGAATTAATCTACGCATAATTGCTAATTGTGATACTCGATTCTTAATTAATGCTTAAGAATCTCTGAAACAAGTCAAGCTTACTCTTTTGAGGTTATTTTAGCAACTCTGCAACTGCTTTTTCAAGTTGGATATCATGTGTCGGATCTTCTTTATCAACTTCGACGAGAACATCAGGTGTTAATCCTTGTCCATCTTTCCCATTACCAACCCATGTACCATTTGGGGTGAGCCACTTTGCAATCGTGACATGAAGGCCTGCTCCCCCACCAAGATCTTCTGCTTGCTGAATTGTACCTTTACCAAATGATTTATCTCCGACCAATGTTGCTCGCCCATTATCTCGAAGTCCACCAGCGACGATTTCACTCGCTGACGCAGAGCCTTTATTGATGAGGACTATGACAGGGACATCAGTAAGTACGCCCTTTCCTGAGACAGGATATGGTGTTCTCTTTTTATTCTTATCTTCCTGTTGGACTGCGTTTCCTGATGGAACAAATTCAGATTCAATATAGACTGCATCATTGAGATATCCACCTGGATTATTTCGCAAATCAAATACTATTCCTTTAATTGTTTTATCTGCATCAAGTTGCTTTCTGACAGAACTTGCAACGTTAGTCCATTCTTCATTGGTACTATCACCAAATTGTGACAATCGGATATAAATTACTTTGTTCTCTGCTCCACCGGCAATTCCTTGTGCATCTTTCTTGATACCCTCAATGTCTTTAACCTTCTTTGTCCAAGTTGTCAAACTCTTTACAGTGATTTCATCACGAACAATTTTAATATCTTTTGGTTCTTCACCAGACTTTTGTTGAACATTTAAGATGACTTCAGTGCCTTTTGGTCCACGAATTTTTTCAACAACTTGATTCAACGTAAGTCCACTTATATATTGTCCATTTACTTTGACGATAAGATCTCCTGCTTTGATACCAGCTTTCTTAGCAGGACTTCCATCAATTGGTGCTACGACGATAACATTCTTCTCTTTCAAACCTAATTCAGCGCCGATACCTTCAAACTTCCCAGCCATACTTTGCTTGAAGTCATCATTTTGCTGTGGTGGAAGATAGACAGTGTAAGGATCATCTAAACTACTAACCATACCTTGGATAGCGCCGTTCATGATCTTTTCTGCAGTAATAGATTCTTTGTCATAATATGTAGCTTCAATCTTTGCTAAGACTTGCCACAACATACTTGCATCACCTGTTTGGAGACTTGGTGGAGGTTCTTTACTGGAAATCTCAATATGGGGTTTGAAGTTGTTCCAATCAAACGCTATCTTACTGACACCAATGTAATAACCAATAAATCCAGCTATGATTACAAGTAAAGCAATTCGAAGTTTTTCTGATTTCAACATATTAAAATAAAATGATATTTGCTTGAGGATCAATTGTAATTTGTTCCCCTTCCATCTTCCTCAGCTTTTCTACCGATTCTTCATCAACTTCTATAACTGGTATAGAAATATTTTTATCCTGGAGATAATCGATATCTGCGTCAGGTATTGTTTCGGCGATAAAGCCAGCGACACCAATTGTCGATCCCTTTATGATAACATCTCGTGTAAATGTATCTCCCAAAACAATTTTTCCAGCTACATGTTTGTCGAGATAGAAAAGAACATTTTGTGGTGAAGTTTCGTTGAACGAAACTTTCATTACAGATAATTCGCCTTCACCTCTTGAACCTGCGATTACACGTTTGCCAATAACAGCATTACCCGTATGGATAACAATTTCTTTATTATTACACAATTCAATCATGCCATCAACAGGCGAAACAATATCATCTGTATTCTCCGTTTCCCCTGTTGTTACAACTAAATTCCCTGTATTTCTTTCGTACCTAATTACTGTTCCTTTTACTTCACTGATAATAGCTGCTTTTGTTTTTCCGAAAAAGTTCTTACGAATTGCGAGGATATCCCCTTCCTCAATAGTATCGCCAGGATTTTTGACAATATATTTTGGTGCTTTTGAAAGGGAGACATCAAGATGTTCTGGAACATTTACAAATTCTTCATTGGGTCCTGAGGTTTGCGCGATCGATTGTCCTGCGGTTATTCGATCTCCTGTTGAGACAATACAAACATACCCTGCAGGAAGTTTGATGGGCAAAGATATCATACTATAACTGTACCATGGAATAGCTGAACTTTTCTATGAGTAAATGTTCTTTTGTCATCCTGAACTTGTTTCAGGATCTTTAATGAAAGATTCCGGATCAAGTCCGGAATGACAGTATGGCAAGTTGAGGCTATGTGCGGTTAACGAAAGCCATTAATGCCAAATGACGTGCATTCTTAATAGCTGTGGTCAAACGACGCTGATGCTTTGCACAAAGTCCTGATCGTGTTCGGACAATGATCTTGCCTCGATCAGTAACAAACTTTTGCAAACTTGCAGTATCTGAGTACCAAGGTGTTTTCTTTTCAGCACAGAAATAACATGTCTTTGGTACAACTATCTTCTTCTTTGGTAATCTTTTCTTTTCAGCCATATTTTTTTATCTTTCTTTATTAAAACGGAATATCATCCGGTGCTACTTCATCTTCTTTACTGTTTGATGAAGGAGCTTCTTCATGCTTTGGCGCAGCTTTCTTTGCTGGCTTTGCATCTTCCTCTGGATTAAAGTGTTCTTCTGGTTGATTTTCTCCTGATCCTGAACCGCCTTTGTTATCAAGAAGAATCATATCATCAATCACAACTTCTGTTGTAGATTTCTGAGCTCCATCTTGAGCTGTCCAGTTTCGAGTTGAAAGTCGTCCTTCGACATACACTTTGCGACCTTTTACCAAAAATTGACTACATAATTCAGCCAATTTGTTCCAAGCCACAACCCTGTGAAAGTCTACTTCTTCTCTTTTTTCTCCTGCATCTGTTGTCCAAGATCTATTGGTAGCTAAGCCAAAAGTACAAACCGCATTTCCAGCTGGTGTATAACGCAATTCTGGATCACGGGTCAGATTTCCAATTAATTGTACTCTATTTAAGCTTCTTGCCATTACTTAGTTCTCAATAACAAATGTCTTAGAATATTGTCTGTTCGAATTATTCTTTGTTCCAAATCCTCTGGAACGCCTGTTGGTTTACTTACTTTATCTTTTGCTGAAACCTTTGCATCTTCAACTTCAAGTTCCAACATAACGTAATATCCAGCGTCTTCTTTTTTGATTGGATATGCCAAAGCTTTTTGACCCCAATCGTTTTCCTTTGCAATTTTAACATGTCCCAACCAATCTTTGATGGTTTCAAGAAGTTTCTTTCGATCTGCTTCTTTAAGCGTTGGACGCAAAACAAGTGTTAATTCATACGTTCTCATGGATGCTATTGTACCACAGGTTTAAGTTTGAACTCAAGTGGGAAAAGACTTTATCTGCGGAATCGGCTAAAAAGAGTTCTACCAAGACGACTTATTCCACCTGAAAGTGGAGGTTCTTCCTCAGGTTCTCCATCAGGATAATCTCTTTGATACTGCTCAGCTCTTGCATCTTGAATTTTTCGTACAGCACGATGTACAACATCAGGACGATCATTTTCTTCACCAGCAAATCCTGCACCTTCGTTAATTGCACTGACATGTTCATTTTTGGCGAGATACTCAAGGAAGCTTCCCCATGGAGCCTCGACAACGGCCTGTCTTCCCTCTGCATCTGTATATCGTACCTTCCAAGGCGCTCGATGATGGACTTCTTGCCCACCAACTTCATCAAGCGTCGCCCAACTTGCAACTCTCCCGACAACTCCTTTACCTACTGTATTTGTAGATATTGATCCATCAGGCTTGAGTTTTATATCATAAATCCTATTTAAGAATGCTTGAGCAAGTTCTGTTTGGACAGGATCTCCCATATGCCCAGCTGAATTTGTGACATTTCCTCCAACTAATTCTGTCGCTGCTCTGAGACCATTGATAGCTGCTCCTTCCAAAACTGCTCTTCCTGCACCTCTCCATGTATAATCCCGATTTACGACATACATTGCAGCAGCTTGTCCTACAAAACCAGCATAAAATGTTTTCTTCGCATCATTTTTATGGCGTTCTTGGTAAGTAGGATCGAAATCCTCTGGTCGTTGAAGATCTTCAGGTTTTATCTCAGGAAAATGTCGGAACATTGCAGCAGCGGTCTGATAGAGACTTATATTTGTCATTGCCACACCTTGCACTCCATTTTCGCGACGAACTAATGCTGGAGAATGCGGGTCAGTAAGTAGAATTCTGGCAATATCATTTGGCTCATATTCGTCTCTCCCTTTTTTCTTGCTGTAATCAGGATACCAATACAAAGGTTTTTCGGCTTCAATCACGTCTTTAATTTGTTCCGGATTATCAAATATTGGAGGTTCGTAGAGATCTCCCATACGTTTTTTGACAACAGCATCAGCACTTTCTCCTATATCCATAACTGTTTTCAAATCAAAATGCTCTACAAATGGATCAAAATTTTTAAATTTATGTTCAGGGGCTACAGGAGCACCATTTGCTTCAGCAGATTTGACAGCATGGTACGCCAGGTAGAAAGGATATAAGGAAGCATCTGTCATTTCATGATGAATTCGATGCACAGATGCCCAAGTGTATGGTTCACGGACGCCCAAAGAACGTTGCTCAAAATCCAGTACCTTTTGCAACCACGGAGCAAGCTCAACACTGCGATGCGTTAATTCTCGATGATCACGGATTGTAATACCCGCAACACCGATCAATCCTTCAACAGGACCAATAGTCGCAGCCTTCTTTACTGACTTTGCTAACGCTTCTTTTTGGAATTCACCTGTTTCCTTATCTCGATATACTTTGTTACCAAGAAAGACTGCTGCTGCACCCAGAGCTGTCGTTAAGATAACTCCTTTACGTTTACCAGAAAAGAATGGCGCTTCTTTTCCTGAAGCTTGTTGAGGTTCACTCGCTACTGAAGAGGACCCAGATTGTTCATCTTTTTGAGCAAGCGCAGAATCGATCAAATGTTTGCGTTTTCTTCGCTCTGCTCCTTGACGAAATCGTTCGATAGGCATAACAGCCTAAGCATACAGTATGAACTTGGGACTATCAAGTGAGAATTTCGTGAGGATTAGGCACCAATTTTAAATTCGATGATGTCGCCATCTTGTACGATGTAGTCTCTTCCTTCAAGACGAGCTTTGCCTACTTCCCTCGCCTTTTTGCGTCCACCAGTCGTGACATAGTCATCAAAACTAATCACTTCCGCTTTAATAAACTTCTTTGTAAAATCAGTATGGATTGCTCCGGCAGCATTTGGAGCATCGGTTTCCTTTTTAATGGTCCATGCTTTGACTTCCTTCTCCCCTGCTGTAAGGAATGAGATCAATCCTAATTTGTCATATGCCTTTTGAATCAATCGCTCCAAGCCTGAAGCTTCGAGCCCCAAATCACCCAAATATTCCTTCGCTTCTTCATCGGAAAGTGTTGCAAGTTCTGATTCGATCTTTGCACAAATCACAACCAACTTATCTTCTGGTTGATTTAAAAGTTCTGCAAATTTCTTGGTAACTTCAGCAATCCCTTCAGGACTATATTGATCTTCAGAGACATTGAGGACAATAATTTCAGGCTTATTGGAAAGCAAAAAGAGTTCCTGTGCAAATGCCGCTTCATCATCCGTCAAACTGATGTCTCGCGCAGCTTTGCCTTCATTTAATCCTTTCAGAAGTTTCTCAACCGCGGATTTCTTCTTGGCATCAGTCTTCACAGCCTTTGCATCTCGCTGCTTTTCAACTGTTTGGAGATCGGCGATGATTAATTCCGCTTGGATAACTTCGTAATCAGCCTGCGGATCGACTGCACCTTCTTTGATGACATCAGGATCTTCAAATGCACGGACAACATGAGAAATGATCTTTACTTCACGGATGTGAGAAAGAAATTTATTTCCAAGTCCAGCACCTTCTGAAGCACCCTTCACCAAACCCGCGATGTCCACAAATTCGATCAATGCCGGCTTCAACGGAGGCAATTCTGCCATCTTTTCTTCTTCCTTTGTAACCTCACCAAGTTTGGTTAATCGAGAATCAGGAACCGGGACAACCCCAACATTTGGTTCGATGGTCGCAAAAGGATAATTAGCCGCCAAAGCCGCCTGCTTCTTGAGAAGCGCATTAAACAAAGTAGATTTCCCAACGTTTGGAAGCCCAACAATACCAACTGATAGATTCATGAAGCCATTATATCAGGTGGCTGAGGGAAAAAAAACTTTATCTTGTTGGTTTTCCTTTATTCTTCTCATTTTTAATATCCACTGCATCATCAACTGATTTCTCAATAAAGTCAGTTATCTCCTCCATTTTATCTTCCTCTACACCAAGATTAAAGATTTTATTGATACCAAAATTGAATTTATATTTCTTTTCAATGTCGTGAGGCTCTCTATATATCATTGTCATTGCATTCAATACAAATCTAACAATCTTAGTTTCATGCATTGAAAACTTATCTGTGAGAAGTTTTGTATATGACTCTAGAGCAACTGCAGTTGCAGATTTAAAAGCATACTTTTCTAAAAAATTGCGCTCACGTGAATACTGATATGCGGCAAATGCAATCAGACCTAAAATAGGTAACGTTAAGGTTAGGCGATACCAAGCTGCTACATCTATATTTGGGATCCCTTTCTGGAATGTTTCGTGATAAATCCACATTAAAACAAATACATATGAAGCTACGCTTACAACTAGAACTGCGCCCCATATCCAAACAGACAGTAAAAGCTCCTTTTTCCGTTTATCAAAAGATCCCGCGAGTCCCCTACCTGTTGCTATATCATATATTTGTGCAATCTTACTATTGTTTTCTTCACTCTCTTTCGCGTACGCTCGAATAATTTCAGTATTAAGCTCTGTCTCATCCTTGTACTTCTTAATTTCAGTAGTGAACGCGACAGATTCATCTCGAGTTTTTAAAATATCAGCAAATAGAGTATCTGCCTTTTTCTTTATTGCAAATATTTCATCTCTTTTTGCAGTTGATGAAGAAAGTACCTTAATTAATCCGTTCGTAGGGTCATCAATTTTAGTTTTTATTTCGATAAAATCATCATAAAGTTGTTCCATTTCTTGCAACTGTCCTTGAATAGATTCCACTTTAGTATCTAATTCTTTTTTTGTGTTTTCAGCAGACAAGAGGATACTCCTAGTCTCATTTTTATCTTCATTAGCAGCATTCAACTTTGATTGAATTCCCGTTTCAGGATCATTTACATTACTTATCAAAGTATTCGTAGTTTCCAAAGAAGTTTCGAAAGCCTCTTTCAGCAAATCAATACTCTTTACTGTTTCTTTTAGAGTCGATAGGTTTTCGCTTGCTTCTGTGTAATATGCAGCAATTTCTTTATTGATTCTCTTTGCTTCTTCCAGCTGAGCAGTAAGCCCTTCTCCACCTGTAAACACTTTTTTCTCAATTTTTTCAATAGTTGCAGTATATTTCTCAAGTTTCTTTAATATTCTTTTACCCGCTTTTAGTCTAATTTCAAAATCTGGTATAGAATCGATGATATACTTCAATTTTTTTTCCATACAAAAAACTGCCTCTTCGGCAGTTGATGAGTAATATATACTTTTTACGAAATCTTATCAAGTAGAATTCTTAAATTTCTTACTTCCTCCTAATCCTAGCAAAAGCTCCCCAACGTTCTGATGCCGTGTCGAAGAGTTCTGAGTGGAATTCTTTGGTGAAATCCTCATCCGCAAAGTATCTATCAACAATCCTCGGCACAGAACTTGTCGCGAAATTTGAATCAGAAAAACGGAAGATGACTCCAGCATCAGATTCCTCACTCAAAACCGTTTGCAGCTCTTGCGCCAAAACATAATAATGTTCTCCCCCATTACGTCTCCCATATAAAGCATTTTCCGGCACAGTATCATATCCAGGCAAAAGCACTTGTTCACGGAAATCATCCCGGAATGCATACGGCGGATTTACAATAACATGCGTATATGAATCTTCCTCGCGAAGGGTATCCCAAACTGCTCCACCTTTCCAATCCCCTTGGAAAACACGAAACGTCACAGGTCCATCCTCTCCCCATTTATTCTGCAATTGTTCATCGATATTTGCCTGTGCAGTTACCACAGCATCAGGATTGATATCGAAAGCATCGATATTGACATTTTTCGCAGAAGTACGACTCGGATCATCGAGTTCCAAACCTGAAATCAAACCACTCGCAAGCGTTCCTGGACCAATCCCAGGGATAAGTATCCGAACAGGTTTTTCAGGATCTCCAGCTGACGATCGATACTGAGAAATCATCCTTGGTAGTTCCACCGCTCCAAGGATTTCAGATACTCGATCAGGAAGCAGATGCTTGTCAGGATCATAGCGCATGGAATCACCATTTCTCAGGACATATTCTCTTGGAAGTTTTCGTAAACGTTCAGAATTCATTTTCGTTAGAGGAAATTATAGCAGAGATAGTAGAGCTATTCTCAAATTCTTAAGAACTAAGGTGTAACTTGTTTTCAACTTTTTTACGATGTATAGTATTAAAAGAGTCAGCATGAAGAAAAATCATTATAGTTATCCTTCTCATCCTCTTACTTGGAGCCGGTTATCTTCTTTATCAAAATTCTCAATCTCAAAATTCTTCTCCAACACCAAGTCTAACGCAGCAAGCACAAGTTTCGCCGACACAGGTAAATGTACCAGTAGATGGCTATTGTATTCCTTCACAATTAGCAGCAAGCATGGATCCTGAAATTGCAGCAGGAAATTTGTATGCGACAATTACTTTGCAGAATACTTCAGATGCAGAGTGTAAAGTAATCGGAAATAATACTTTGGAAGTTGGATATCCAGATTCAGTAACTAATTTTAAAACCGATACAAAAGGACAAGCATCCACTCCAGTATTTACTTTAAAGCCAAATCAGACAATTTATTCTTTAATCCATTATCCAAATGGTCCACAATGTTCAAGTGAAGCAACGCAAGTTGATGCTATGGTTTCTTATGCAATTTCTCCGAAAGATACAGTTTCCTTCAAGCCAGCAACTAGTGACACACTCTCAATCCCATCATGCGGTAGTGATTCTGATATAACAATGGTTGATCTTTATCCATTCTCAACGAGTGAAGTTACTCCGCAATAAGCAATTTTGCCCGCAGTTAAATCCTCCGCTAACTACTTCCAAGTAGCAATAATTACAGAGAAAAGAAGTAGTTTTACAAACCAATCACCCAAATGAAACATCGCAAGCTTTACGGGCACTTTCTCCCACAGGACAGATCCTGCTAGTAAAACCAAAGGGAAACCAAGCCAGAGGATCAATCCGAATTCTATACCAGCAATCCAATCAAAAACGCCGATATAATCGAATAATAAAGAGATAACTAGTGCAAGGATTATATTGCGAGCAAACTCGATAAGGATTTGCCATGGTTTTGGTTGTTGTTTCCCAGCATATGCTTTATGCAATTTCCCCATTTGCTTACCCCACACGGAATACCAAACAGTACTGAAGACAAATCCTGCTACGGCACATACAAGCACAGCTAAATAATTTATCTCATGCATACTTAAAATATAGCAGAGTTTGATGAAAGAAAAGTAAGATTTTTTCTTTTGAGTATACGGATAGGTATTTAGCTTATTCTCAATTTCTTGAGAATTATGGAATTTATCCTCTTTACAAATGTATACTCTTCTATTATTCTGAAGTTGATGACATATTTAACCCAAAATCATTTGAAATATGGTTTGGCTACTACCGCAATAACAGCTGCCTGTTTACTAATAATGTATCTCCAACATCAGTCGTTTGAAGAAAAATCTCCTATTGAAATGACTGTCATGGCTTTAATGCCATTAGCATTGCTCTATCTCGGTATAAAAGCTTACAAGAAAATAAGAAAGAATAAACTTTCGTTTAAAGACGGACTTGTCGAGGGTTTTAAGATTTCACTCGTTCATGCATTAGTTTCTCCATTTGTTTTCCTTTTCTTTTACCTTTATGTAAATCCTTCACTTCTGGATTATGCAAAAATGGCTTATGGTATGCAAAGCCAGACAAACGAAATGGTTATTGCCGTTGATATGGTAGCGCAAGTTGTGGCTTCGATTATCTTTGGTCTTATTTATAGCGCTATTGCGACATTATTTCTTCGAACAAGAACCAGTAAATAGCTCTTGTTAAAAGCTATTCTCTGGTGTATTATGACGGCATGAATGAATCTGAAAGAACTATAGAGAAAGAGAAAGAAACTTCCGAGAAGAAAGGTCCCTCGACTTTTACTAAGTTGCGTAACAATCATAAATTCAGAATTGGATTTATCGTGGTTCTTTTAATTATTGTAGGAGTTCTTTTCTACTTTTTTGAGAAACTCCGTATTCTTCTTGCAATTACAGCAATTGCACTGCTTGCAGCACTTGGACTTGAAGTTAGTCAGAACGATTGGGATCTAGGAAAGCTCTGGCAGACAAAATCATTTGAACAATCAAAAGTAACAAGAGATACAGAAGGAAATATTCTTTTTGATAAATACGGAAATGTTACAACAGATGGCGATAAAGGAAAGGCCGCTGACAATTACAATTGTTCAGACTTTGCCACAAATGGTGAAGCGCAAACATTCTTCTTAAAAGTTGGTGGAGTAAATAAAGATCTGAATCGACTTGATGGAGACAAAGATGGTAATGCTTGTGAGAGCCTTCCGAAAAACGCTAAGTAGATTTAATACTGATGGCTGTATTGCCATTTCTCGGCTTCAACAATAATTTTCCTCATCATAATAACTGTTTCAATCGGATACTTTCCAATTGCAGTTTCTTCAGAAAGCATAACTGCCGATGAATTATCAAAAACTGCATTTGCAACATCAGAGACTTCTGCTCTTGTCGGCTCTGGATTATCGACCATACTCAAAAGCATTTCTGTTGCGGTGATAAGAAACTTATCTTTCACTTTTGCTTTATTTGTAAAATCCTTTTGCATTGGTGGAACTTTCTCCAATGTTTCAGCAACGCCGAGATCTCCTCGCGCAATCATAATCCCGTCAGATGCATGTAATATTTCATCAAAGTTCTCCACTCCACTTTTTGATTCTATCTTTGAAATGAGAAATGATTCAGGAAGTAACGAACGATATTTTGCAATTTGCTCTTTATTCTCAGCGAATGAAAGTGCGTACATATAAACATTATTCCTAAGAGCAAATGGAATAATCTGTTCTCCTTTTAAATCAAATATTGGCTTCACCGTTTTATGCTTATTTGCCTTCGCTAAATTATCAAGAATTGTTTGATACTGATACTCATCACCATAGGCAGTATTAATACGAATATAGTCAATTCCAGCATCAATAAGTTTTTGGAATGTATTGAATTCTAACGTTGATGGCCCGATAGTAGCAATAATTTTTGTATGTATCTCTTCCATTGCAATTTATAGTAAACAAATTATTATGCTTCGTCAAGAATTTATTCATGTCTCAACGCATCTATTGGAGAAAGCTTCGCCGCTCTTTTTGCAGGATAATATCCAAAAATCAGACCTACTGCTGTAGACACACCCACTGCCACAAGGATTCCTACATAATCAACAACAAATGGTATATTCACCGCTTGCGATATAAGATATGCACCAGCAACACCAAAAATAATTCCAATGATTCCGCCAAGCACCGTCATGACTACTGCTTCAATAAGAAATTGCGTAAGGATATCTTTTTCCTTTGCACCAATTGCTTTAAGCAAACCAATTTCCCTTGTACGTTCCGTGACAGAAACCAACATAATATTCATGACACCCACTCCACCAACAACAAGAGAAATACCTGAAATTGCAGCAATCATTGTAGTAAGAAGCCCGGTAATTGTTTGGACTGTGGTCAGGATATCTTGCGCACTCGTAATTTGGAAATCATTTTCTTCATCCTCTGCTATATTATGTCTGTCTCGCAAAAGAATTTCTACGTCTTCCATTGTTTGGTTAATTTGATTTTCATCATGGACACTGACATCGATCTCTTGAATCTTTTCTTCTCCCTGAATTTCGTTAAAGACTACATTTATGGGAACATAAATTGATTTATTCAAAACTGCTCCAGCAAGTGCGCTTTCTGATTTGGCAACACCAATGACACGAAATGGAATATTATTTATTCTAATTCTTTCTCCAACAGGATTTGTTTCCTCTCCAAAAAATGTTTCCGCCGCATCTGATCCAAGGACAGCAACACGTTCAGCAGTAATATCATTTTCTTCAGTTAGAAATTCTCCATAGATCATTTCGGGTCGAAGAATTTCGATAATCTCAGCACCAGTTCCTGTGACATTGATATTATCTTCTTCCCCATTTGCGGAAACAACTGTCGCTGCAGATGCAATAGGAACAACCCTACTAATGTTAGTAAATGATTTATCATTCTTTATTGCTTCAACATCATCGAGTGTCAAAGTATTCGCACCAGCAAAAGAATCAAAATTACTTTGACCAGGATTAATTTGGAAATAATCCGTCCCAAAACTTGAAAGTTCATTCGTAATAAAAGCTACAGCACCACGACCAATTGAAACAATCAGGATAACTGATGTAATACCTATGATAATACCAAGCATTGTTAATGATGTTCGGAGAACATTTCGTCGCAATGACTGAAGTGATGTTTGTATAAGTTCTTTGTAATCCATATTATTTTTGTTTTTTATCTGAAAGGATCTTGCCGTCAACAATTCTAATAACTCGCTTTACATATTTTGCGATATCTTCTTCATGGGTAATGACAATAATTGTTTTTCCTGATTCATTTAATTTTGTAAAATACTCCATGACTTCATTTGAAGTGACAGTATCCAAATTTCCTGTTGGCTCATCCGCAAGAATAATTGAAGGATTCATAACAATGGCACGAGCGATAGCGACTCTTTGAATTTGTCCTCCTGAAATATGGTTCGATAGATTATTTGCTTTATTCTCAATGTGCACTAATTCTAATGCCTTCATCGCCCGAGCTGTTCTTTCTTCTGGAGGAATCCCCGCATAGACCATCGGGCGTTCTACATTCTTAAGAACAGTTGTTCTTGGAAGAAGATTAAATGATTGGAAAACAAAACCGATTTCTTTATTACGAATATCTGATAACTGATCAGGAGAAAAACTCGCAATATCTTTCCCTTTTAATTCGTACTTGCCGCTTGTTGGATTATCCAGAGCACCAATAATATGCATTGTAGTAGATTTACCACTTCCAGATGGACCCATGATAGCGACAAATTCTCCTTCATTGATTGTTAACGAAACACCTTTTAAAGCTTGATAAAATTCTCTATCAGCAAGTGGATAGTTCTTAATAACATTTTCTAGATGAATAAGAGGAGTTTTAGCCATGATTAAAATGGACCACCGGAACTTGGTCTTTGCACTTGGTCATTTGTAAGCGAAGTAATAACTTCTTGACCTTCGGAGACACCTTTGATAATTTCTGTTTTATCATCACCCTTCAGACCAATCTCAACAGGAACATATTTTATTTCTTTCTTATTATTTGGATCTATAATGCGGACTGCTCTTCCACCCTTGTAAGGCTTTACAGAACTATTTGAGACAGTCAAAACATTAGTTGCTTTATCAACAGTAATATCTACATTTGCTGTCATACCTGGACGAATTGTATCGATAGGATCTGTAATATCGATAACAACATTGTATGTAACAACACCTTGTGTGTTTGTCCCAACAGAATCAACGTGCGTTATAATACCATCAAATTTTCTATTGGAGAAAGCATCGAGTGTAACTTCGGCTCTTTGTGCAACTTTAATCTTGGGGATATCAACTTCATTGACCGCAATTTTGATGGAGTAATCAACAAGGTTTGCAATTGTGAGTACAGGTGTTCCCCCGCCGCCAGAAGAGAGACTTGCTGCTGATGCTTCAGCTCCCCCTGCTGCTGCAACACCTAGACTTGCTCCACCACCTGATGTGACTTTATCTCCAACTCTAAACGATAAGTTGGTTACTGTCCCTTCGGCAGGGGCCTTCACGACAACATCTTGTGTTGATTGGTAAGACAATTGAGCAGATGTAACTTGTGCTTGAGCCGCTCTTACAGCGATATCTGCTTCTTGGTATTTTTTCTCGGATGCTTTGAAGTCTTTCTCTGTCGTTACGACAGAAGATTTAACATTTTCCTTTTCAAGTGCTGTGTAATCCGCATTTGTAGACGGGTTCTTTGAGTGATCGTTCATATAGTTTTGGGTATTTTGGGCATCAAGATATGCTTGGCGTTTTGCCCACATAGCAGCGTCAAGACTATCCTTTGTTTGCTGTGCAGTTGCTAAGTTGCTTAACGCATTCTGATACGTAGCATTTGCGGAAGCTTTTTCCTGGTCAGTTGCAGTACTTCTTACTTCAAATAATTGCTGACCTGTTGTTACGGTGTCACCATTGTTAACATAAATTGCTTCAATAATACCTGTTGCGGTTGAATCTACGTCTACCCGACCGGCTGTAGCAACATTCCCTGTTTCAGAAACAAATTGTTCAATATCTCCTCTTGTTACTTTTTGCGTTACATATGGAGATGGTGCAAGTGCATCAGCAATTTGTCCTCCAACTATACTGAGAACAATAAGGAGCCCAACAAGTGTAAACACTTTATTTCGTCTACGAGTATTTTTGAACCAGATAAACGGTTTTTTTATTTTTGATACTATATGTTTAACGTTATTCATGCTTGCTCTTCTTCAACGATTCAATCATATTTGTATGAATTCGGATTAACTCTAAGACATCGCTTTTTGGTATATCCGCAAAGGCTTCTTTTAATGATGAGATGAACTTTGTTTTCATTACCGTCAGCTCTTCTAGTCCTTTATCTGTTAATGCTAAGCGAGTAATTCTCTTATCACTTTCATCGCTTTTACGCTCGACTGAATTTGCCGTCGCTAAACGTTCTATCAACTGGGTCGCAGACGACTTCGAAAGTTTTAGTCGCTCGGCAATTTCGGTAACAGTCGCATTCTGATTTTCGCGGATATATCCAAGTGCGTAGAATTGTAAAGATGTAGCTGCCTGCTCCTCATAAGATTCTTTTGTTCTTTGGGACATGAGCTTACCGAGCTGCATCATTGTATTAAAAAGCGTCTCGATATCTTCATTCTTACTCATGTTCGCAATTAGTTTATCACGTAAACTAATGCTGTACAACTGATCATTTCATGTAGCAATAGCATTAAAGAGATCAGTTATTCTTCCTCTTCTTTTGAACAGGCTGCTCAGGTGGAGTTTGTGGATGAAAGAGAATAGGAGTTGTCTCATCAAGTTCCATCAGCCGTTCTCTCCTCATACGTACTATTTGATGTTCCGGTAAGCCATGAGTCTTTGCATTGCGATCTCTTGCGTACCTACTACTGTGCCAACTTATATCAAAAATTAATGCTCCGCGTAGAAGTACTCGTTGCTCCTCTTCAGAAAGTTCATTTGGAGGACGGGTAGCATGAGTATATATAAATTCAGCAACAATACCGCTCATATTGCCATTTGTATGTCGGACCACTGTTGAAAGCAGATCCCCAACAGGATAAACTGATTCCTCTTTTGCAATAGGTAATCTCGCGCGCAATATATCTGCGCCTTCCCTATTATGTCCCGCTTCAGCATCTCGTTCATTGGGAAGTAATTTCTCTGCAACGCTACTTGCAGTATATGTAAATCTTACTTTTCCTTCGTGTTCTACCATTTGTGGGAAGTATAGGACTACTTTACATTATTTTCAAAGTCAGCAAAAAATCATCAGCTTCAGTCTTACCGTTTTCTTGCGAACGCATATTTCGTAGAACCAGCTAGATAAAGCTTCGAGAAATTGCTATGCTTTGTATGAGCTCATGAAACTTGCAATACTTTTTATTTTTGCAATACTCTCTCCTTTTACAATCTTTGTGGCTGAATTAATGTATGGTGGGACGACCCCTCAAGAACTAAAAAAGGGGTTAGCCCAATCAGATGTCTATGCAAATATAAGTGACTTTTTAATTTCAGTACAACCTGAAGGGAAACAAGATGATCAAACCGCTTTTCTTTCCAAACAAATTTATGACAGATTCACTCCAGCGTATGTTCAAGAAAAAACAGACAAACTAATTGATGATGGATACATATGGATTACAAAAGACGGCCCTTCACCTGTTCTTTCCTTTACTGATATAAAAGCAGATATGCTTACTTCCAATCCGGAATTTGAAGAACAGTTTGCACAAATTAGATATTTGGCAAATCAAAATCAAGGAAACGGAGAGCAGGCGCTTGAGCAATCTTCAGGAGATCCAACTGCTCAAGGAAATACCGACGCGCTAACAACACTGGCACAAAATGATTTTACAGTTCCAGTTGGAGAATACTTTTTAGGCTTAAAAACATTCTATGGAATAATGAAAATCGTTACCCCGATACTTATTGCATTGTTAATTGGTCTTCTTTTAGTACAACTACGAATAAATAATTCCGCTAAGGCTCGACTTACATGGATCGGTTCTTCATTTATTACTGCAAGCGCTTTCGGATATGGGATGATATTTTTTAATCAAATCGCAGTGAAAGAGTTGTTGAAGTCAACATTGATCAGCTCAGAAAATTTTCTGGCAACGTTTGCACCAATTATGCTACAACTTATGAATCTTTTTATGCAAGAATATGCAAAGATACAAATATATGTAAGCATTGGGATGTTATTAATAGGTGTAATCTTTGTAGCGATTGCAAAATTAAAAAAGTATTAGGAGCAATTAGCCGAAAGTAAAAGTATAGACTTGAATTCCCGGTTTCATAAATTGTAACTCAAGCAAGTGAGTCCCTATCTCTTGAAGATTGACGAGCTCATAAAGTCTGTCCTTTTCAACTGAGACAATCCCGTTTTTGACATCAGCGCCAGCAATACTTTGGTCTACAACTTTGCCATCCACGAGAACACGAATAGTTCCATTAACAGAAGTACCTTTTTTAAGAACGATAAAAACTTTCTTTGCAGTAAATTTATACGCTAAAGCAGAAATTGCTTGTGTCTCGGCATACTGATCTGTAATATTCCACTGTCCACCAAATGAGAATCTATTATTTGGAAGTGTTTTTTGAATTGTAAATGTTTGTACGCCATTATCAACTCTTCCTTGTGTCACCAAATATTGCATTCTGTCAGAACCGAAATATGTTTCAGGAGACATTTGATTTGAATAGACTGATTCATCGGCTTTATCAATGCTTGTATCTACCTTTTTGCCATTCTCCCGTAGTAACTGTTGAATTGCCTGTTCTGTTTTTTCATAGTCACCTTCACCAAAATGAGAGTAGCGTATTCTTCCATTGGCATCAATGAGATATTTAGCTGGCCAATATTGATTATTGTAGGCTTTCCATGTATCAAAATTATTATCTTGTGCAACTGGATAATTTATTTTATAGCGCTTGATAGCATCAAGGACATTATCTGTATTCTTTTCGAATTCAAACTCAGGAGCATGCACACCAACGACGACGAATCCATCGTCCTTATACTTCTCGTACCACCCCGTAACATACGGTAATGTTCGAATACAGGTAATACAGGTATATGTCCAGAAATCTATAAGGACAACTTTCCCCCTCAAATCATTCATTGTTAATTGTTTATTATCTGTATTTATCCATTTTGTAATCCCTGTAAATTCTGGTGCAGGATCTCCACTTTCACCAACTATTTGAATAGGATTATTTGATTGCGAATTTTCATTCCCTTTCAGAGAATTAAGTTGTTTAGTAACTGCTTCATTATTTTCTAAATTTGTTAAGAATTTTCCATAGGAAGGAAACGTGTTAAGGAGCTGCACTTGCAAAGTCTTATCATAGCCTGTTGCGATAGCAACTGCTGTCAAAATCATAATAACTCCAAAGACTTGCTGTATTCTCCCCGTATATTTTGAGAGAAAGCGACTTCGGGCAAAGAGAGCGCTCCCAGCAGTTGCAAAAATGAATAATGGGATACCGACACCAATGACATAGACAATTGTTACAAGGACAACATTAAAATTAACTGCTTGAGTTGCAGCAAGTGTTGCTATCGTCGCGAGTATTGGTCCAGCACAAGGAGTCCAAACGATACCCAAAGCAAATCCCGTTAAAAAGCCTGCCCAAAATCCAGTTTTATTAGGGTCTGAAACAAGACCTAACTTCCCACTCAAGCGACTCATTGATCCTTCCAATATTTTCGATAATGCTGGAACTACTAATGATAATCCAAGAATTCCAATAATGATAACAGCAAAATATCTGAGAGCGTCTGGATTGAAAGGAATAATTTTTACGATGTAGGAAATGGTGAGGGTTATTACTGCAAAACTAATAACAATTCCTAATGTTATCCCTAGCGGTTTTCTATGTCCACCGCTAGAACTTGCGGACAAAATAATCGGAAGCAGAGGCCATATACATGGGGCAAATATAGTGACAAGACCGGAAAGAAAAGCAAATAAAAGCAGTACTTCCATATACTGATTATGGACCTCTAGCTATACGGAGTCAACGATTAATTATACTGGTGATGATGAATCCCTTCTGCGAACTCTTCAATCATCTTTTTATTAAATGCTGGAATGTCATCAGGTTTACGAGAAGTTACAAGTCCTTGATCAACAACTACTTCTTCGTCTACCCACTCTGCACCTGCGTTTCGTAGGTCTGTTTGAAGTGATGGCCATGACGTCAATTTCTTTCCTATAACCACATTTGCTTCGATAAGTGTCCAAGGTCCATGACATATTGCCGCTATTGGCTTTCCTGATTTATATATCTGTTTTACGAAAGTAACAGCATCTTTATTCGTACGGAGAAAGTCTGGATTCATAACTCCTCCTGGCAAAACTAAGCCATCATAATCTTCAACTTTGACGGAAGATACAATCTTATTAACTGAAAATGCTTCCCCCCAATCTTTTTTGTCCCATGCTTTAATTTCACCCTCTTGGATTGAGAGTAATTCTGTTTTTGCACCTGCTTCTTCAAGTGCTTTACGTGGTTCTATAAGCTCTGATTGTTCTACTCCATTTGTTGCAAGAATTGCTATTTTTTTGCCTGCTAACGAATTATTCATAAAATGATATTAAATCTTAGAAATAAGATTTAGACAAAAAGGCTGTTACAATCGAGTAAGAATTAATTTGTTTTTGCCGTTTGCTTTTGACCTTCTGTTATTGCAAGTAAATTTCCGCACTCTTTTATAAACTTTTTTGCATGTTCGCGGCTCATACCAATTCTTGAAACTACCCGTACTTTATTGGTACTCCCTACTCGCTGCATAACATCAAGAACAATTCCATCTTCATTTGATGCCATTGAAATACTATCTGTATAAAGGATTGGTGTTGTATCAAAATTGATACTTACTTCAAGCTCTGCTGTATTCTTTTTCTTATCCATACGCTCACCTCCTTTATAATCCAGCTGTTTGACGAATCTCTTTTTGCGTCAAAAGTGGAACATCATTATCTATCATGAGATTAATTTTCTTCAAGATTTCATTTGCCAACAAACCATTCACAACCGTTCCGGTATGCACGCCATCTTCAAGGTAAAAATTCTTTGGATTATTATTGAGGAGTAAACGTTCAAGCTTTACACCATCAATAGTCGTTCCTTTGTCTTCATTTTTATAAACGATATCACTATAAAATCCATTTGGATCAAGTGTCAAAAGATTCTCATCTTGTGCTAATTTATCCAACTCTTTATTTACATCATTGATAACAGCACTCACTTCTGCGCGTTGATCAGGGAACGGAAAAGCGACCTGTACTCCAACATGTTGTCCCCAATCAGGAACTTTTACCAAAAGAATTCGGACATCGCCAGCATCTTTAACTGTATAAACTGCTGTTTTAATATCCGCAATCACACGATTTACTTTTCTTTTTTTTGCGGATTCAGAAAGTTGTTCATTATATATTGCATCATATCCATCTGACGTAATATAAGGAGCAAAATCATTTGCACCTATAAAAATAACAACCACATTCACTTTTCCTTCCTTTATTTGCTGAGCAACGCCACTTGGATGATCGCTCTCAATCATTGAAGCAGTAGTATTCCCTGTTCGTGCCCAATTATATTCGTACCCTGTTCTACGTGGTTCATCCCATACTCCCCATTTACCAAAATTTACTTTTCGTTCGTTATGCAAAATTTCAACCCAATTTAATGTGCTCGCAGGATAGTTATATCCTCTATTATCATCAGCCCGATATTCATCTGATTGACTATCGCCGAGCACTGCAATTCCTTTCATATGAATTGGTGCAGGTGTTACAGTCGGGACAAGTGGCTCAATCAATTCGATAACAGAACGAGGGTTATTCACAGTAAAAAGCACCGCACTTAATGCTGTAATAAAAACGGTTATCAAAACCGTCAACGCAGAAATCATTGTAATTTTTTTCATAATTCGAGTCATAAAATTAGTGTGAAGGTAAAGGAATTACACTATAAAACTTCTAAAGAATCTCTTATCGAGAAGATCCCTACAACATCATACTTTTGCCAATGATCACTACTTAATGCTTCGATTGGAGTAACCACCCCGTTTGCCCTGATACGATCACCAGTATTATATGGCAACGGACTTGTGCTTCCAGCATCTAAAGCATAATTCTTTCCATCATCAGTTTGTATACCAAATGCACATTCAAGTGTCTGTGGACCGCTGGTATCTTTATGAGGAAGGCACAATACTTTTCCTTCTAATTGTTGTTCTTTTGGTAATCCTTCAACCTTTTGCGTTGGAGCTAGTGTTGGGACAGTTGTATTTGCGTTATCTACTCCAGGTTTGGAACTGTTATTAACGTACTGAAAAATTGCTGTAAAAATGAGAATAATGATAAGTATTAAAAATATTGGTGCAAAATTTCTTGATGATTTAGTATTCATGGCATGAACTAAGATAGCACACTAGCAATAATTATTCTACAAATATTTTATGATTCAAGTATACTTATTTTATGGCCTCCAAACTTTCGACTGTAGAATTTCTTGCAGAACAGATGCTTGGCGCAGGCACTATTAGATTTCATAAAATGTTTGGAGAATACGCAATTTATTGTAATGAAAAAGTTGTGGCTTTTGTATGCGATGATCAGTTATTTGTTAAACCCACAGAACGAGGAAAAGTACTTATAGAAGATCTCCAAGAAGCCCCACCCTACCCTGGAGCAAGAATGTATTTTCTTATTTCGGAAGATTATTGGGATGATCGAGGATACTTAAGTACACTTATCGCTGAGACTGCTGCAGAGCTTCCTCTACCAAAGCCGAAGAAGAAAAAGCCTCACTAAGAACGTTTTGAAGCATCTTCAGGTTGGGAATCTTTCCATTTAGATGATGGTTCCCAAAGTTCTATTTTATTTCCTTCAAGGTCATATACAGAAGCAAATTTTCCAATTGAATCCTCTGTCCGTTTTTCATCAATTTTTACATCATTTTCTGCAAGCTGTGCGAGCATTGCATCAAGATCGTTAACTCGGAAATTTAACATCGCTTGTTGTTTGGGTGAGCCAAAATAATCTGTGTCTTCAGGGAAGGGAGCAAAAACAGTAGGACCAGACTGTTGCATCCAAACTTCCGTGCTATTAATGGAATTAATTCCAAAGTTCTTTTCGTACCATTCACTTAATTTGTCTGGATTTTTTGATCTGAAGAAAAAACCACCAAAACCTGTAATTTTTTGCTTTGTCATATTATTTATTAACTACTGAACCTCCACCAAATACAGCAGCGCCTTTAAGATTAAGTCTTCCCTGTTCTTTCCCTGAAGAAGGAAGTTTTGTCTGATTTTCAAAACCTCCAAATACTCCAGTTACGTTACTATTCACTGTCCAGTTTTCTGGAACAATGATTTTAACTCCACCAAAAACTGCATTTACTTCAAGATCAACTGTACCTCCTTTTGCAATTTTGGCTTTGCGGAGATCAATTTCACCTCCACCAAAGACGATATCGACTTTTCCCCCTTTAAAATCATTTGTTTCTACTTTTTTATTAACTGAACTAAATGCTGCTGATTCATTGAGAACATTTTGACTTGAAGTACTTTGATTCCCTAATCCGTGCGGTCCATTATGTCCAAAAAGCAAACTGATTCCGAGGATAATTAAAAATGCAGGAAATAGATATTTTCCAATATTAAAGTTAAAAATAATGCTTACGCCGATGAGGACAAAGATGATTCCAATAATAGTTTTAAAGGAGAAGTCCATTGTGGTCAGTATAACACGTTAAACTTCTAAAATAAAACTAGTAATTTATCTTATAAAGCACAGCACTACCGTCAACTCTATACGCTTCAATTATCTTCTTCGCCTTCATATTTTCTAAACCTTTTACATATGCATCTCTATCAGTTAATAAATGCCTTGCATCCCACTCCGGCGATGTATCAACAAAAAGAAATGCTGGTCTTCCCTCCCATCGGAACCAATCACAAATCTCAACACCACATGGTGAATCTTTCAGTAAAAATTTCTTCTTTTCAGGGTATAACGTATAAATTTGATCTCTCTGGCTAATGTGAGGAACTATATTATTTTGAGCCACGACAGATACATTATTTGGGAGAATATGTTTAACATTATCCATATGCAGGACACCACTGGCTGGTGTCCAAAACCATGACTTTGTAAGGTAACTTAACGGTAGATGAAGCATATATTGAACTGCGAATGCACAAATTACAAGATATACTGCAATATATTTATTGTTTAAAAGTCTATACCGTGAAAGAACTAGTATAAGTACCCAAAGAAACAATGGTGCAAGAGTCACTCGGTAGTGCATGTAAATTCCATGCGAGGCAGTCAAATCACTCGCGAGAATAAAATAGGTCGCAAAATCTCCAATCGCAGGAAGAAGATAGAAAGGGAGCAACAGTGGAAGAAAACCAAAAGATGCAAATGAATAAAATATCGCTTCTCTTTTTTCAGAAGAATCAACAAGACTTATTGGATTAAGATTTGAGAGTAACCCCTGATTGTTCTGATATAAGTATTCTTTTTGAACTACGTAAGGGAAATAAACGAGATAAACAAAAATTAAATACGTGATAGATAGAACACCCATCCAGATAATTTGCTTTGTTCGATATTTCCAAAAATATATTACACAAATAAGCAATGTGAGCAAACCAATATTCTCTTTTGCAGTTATAGCAAGAATAAGAAAAATCCAGGAAAATTTGTACTTTTTACTATCAATGAAATATAAAAACCATGCTAAGAATCCAGCTGCAAAACTTGAACTATGCACATCAAACCACATAGCATTTTGCACACCATAAAACATAAGGTAAGAAAATGGTAACGCTATACATAAACTTGCATGAAGCTTGTACTTTTTTGCAAGTAAATAAACTGCGAAAGCAGATAAACTAATTAATAAAGCGTCAACTATAAGTAGCATGCGTGCAGTACTCCAGATCCAATAAAAAGGTGCTAGCAACGCATAGACGAATTCCACATGAGTCACTAGTTTTGTTTCTCCAGGGAAAGGATCAGAAGTAGTAATCGGAGGTTGGAAAGTGCTGTACCGCCATACTACTTGATTGTTTATACCTAAATCATATCCAAATGACTGATAATTAGCGTGACGAACAACTGATAAAACTGCATAGGCAATGAAGAATGTGAGACATGTAAGAGTTACTAGGATAAGAATAAGCTTATAGTATTTATCTTTTTTAACAAAACTCATCTTTACTCGTATTATAAATTATATTTTTTCCAAATTCCACCAGAACAGCTCCCGAGTTTCGTCGAGAGCTGCTTTGAAGTTTTCCCTATGAACTTCTCTTTTATTGGGTTGCTGTTGGAGCAACAGTAGATTGTTGATCATCTGCGCCTTGACCAAATCCTCTATGTCCCCCCATTCCAGGACCTCCTTTACCGAACTTTGGCATTAAATATTGAAGGTCTATATTATTTTCTTTCGCCCAAGATTCAAGCTCCGCTCTCTTTGTTTCCATCTGAGACTTTCGCTCGTCTTGCGAAAGATTCTTGAATGAATCCCGATCGGCTTTCATTTGAGATTCCATCTCAGTTCGCTTTTCAATGATAAGCTTCTTTTGAGCCTCTGTTATCTTTCCCTCGCTCACATATTGGGAAAGTTGCGATTCAAAATTTGCTTCCATTTTTGCATGTTGCTCTTCATGTGCCTCATCAAACACAGCTTGAACATCATCCTTGTTGAGATTGAACTTATCAGCTATTTTTTGCACAATAGAATTCATCGGATCTTGTGTGGATGTTGTCGTTTGTGCAAAAGCTGTGGATGCAGATAAAATTCCTGCGCCGAGGACTGATACTGCAGCAGCTGTTAATATTGCTTTTTTCTTCAAGATATTACTCACCTCCTTTCTCATGTAGTACTGTGTTATTGTATCTTTACAATCTTAATAATTGCTTTATTGGAGAGCTAGAACAAATTACTTTTTAAGCGGAAGTGTCACAATAAATAGAGAACCTTTGCCTTCTTTACTTTCTGCTTTTATTGATCCACCATGCATTTCTACAATCTTTTTAGCGATCGAAAGTCCAAGTCCATAACCATCTTTATGGCGTGATTTATCAGCACGATAGAATCGTTCAAATATCCTTGGAAGGTCTGTTTCGGAGATACCAATCCCCTTGTCTTTTACGGAAACTTCAATTGTATTTTTTATCTTTTTTGAAACGACTTTAATTGTCGATTTTTCTGGACTATATTTAATCGCGTTTTCCAAAAGGATCACGAAAACTTCCCTCAAATTTTTTTCCTGACCAATAACAATTCCATCAACTAAATTAAAGTCGCACCGAATATTTTTCTTTTTTGCTAAAGGCGAAATCTTTTTCTGAACAGAAAGTAATGTATTTTTTATTGAAACCTCTTCATCGTATTTTGCTAATTGGATTGAATGCACTTGTGCAAGCTGTAAGAGATTATTTGTTAACTCTTGAAGCTCTGCTAGTTCTTCTAAATTGCTTTTTATAAGAGCACGTGCTCTTTTATCTGATATATGTTTTTCCATGAGATTCCCTTCCATCTCAGCGCGCATTGAAGTAATAGGAGTACGAAGTTCGTGCGAAGAGCTAGAAATAAATTGATTTTGCTCATCGATCATTATCTTAATAGGTCGCAATGTTCTCCCAGCAAGAAAATAACCAGCAGCGCCTGCAAAAACAAGGATGATTCCATTAAGAATAGTTAAGTTAATCATTATTCTTTGTTTGGCATCTTCAAGTTCATCCAGTGTAAATGGCAATGAGGGTCTATTGCTAAATATAAATACACTATCTTTTGTTCTTTGCTGGTCCATCTTGATACGATCGATAAGCATTTGTATTTCACGTGTCGAGGAATGATAAAAGGCTATGCTAAAAAACACGCTAATAAGCATGATTATGAGCAAATACCAGGCAGTTAATTTCAAACGGGCTGATTCAAACATGATTAATCTTCGTTTATCGTGTACCCTCTGCCGCGGATTGTCTTTATATACTTATGGGCAAAAGGTGTATCTACTTTATCACGAAGATGTTTCATATGCACCTCAACAGTAGTTGGCAAGATATCCGCATCATAATCCCAGACATGAGAAACTATCTGTTCACGGGATAAAACATTTTTCTTATTTCTCATTAAGTATTCTAGGAGAGAATATTCTTTAACGGAGAGGATAATATTTTGTCCCTCCCTTTTTACTGCAAAGTTCGTTGGATCCAGAGAAAGATTTCCAATCTTTAATACTGGCTCACTTACATGTGTAGGTCGCCGAACGAGAGCTCTAATTCGTGCAAAGAGCTCCTCGAATGAAAAAGGTTTCTGCATATAATCATCCGCACCCATATCAAGTCCAGTCACTTTATCTGATATCTGACCTTTAGCAGTGAGCATAAGTACAGGTGTATGAATACCTTCTGAGCGGATTTTTTTGCATATAGTTAACCCATCAACACCAGGTAACATTAAATCAAGAATTATCAAATCAAACTTTTCTCCTATTGCCAGGTCCAAACCATCATCTCCATTGTATGCGACATCCACTGCATACTTTTGGAGCTCTAAAGCACGCTTCATTGCATTTGCTATTTTCTCTTCATCTTCGACTACCAAAATTCTCATAAATCAATTGTAGAATGGATTCCTTAACGTTTGCTTAAGATTATACATCAATCCTCATATATTTATATAATATAAAATTATACTAAGATGAGATAGTTGATCATATTTTGTCTCTCTTGACTCTGAATTATAAAACCAGTAACATAGGTATTCATGAGTGAAGAAAAACAAAAAGATGAAGTTTGCCCTAAATGTGGGGCTCCTCTTGGAGAAATAACCGTTACAAAAACAGGACGAAAACTTCAAAGATGCACAAAAGGTTCCTGGGACCCAGAAACAAAAAAGAACGTAGGATGTGACTATGTAAAGTGGTTTGAAGTTGAACCAGAAGAACTTGATGAGAAATGCCCTAAATGTGGTTCAAAGCTTATACTTTCAACAACTCGCTTCGGAAAGAAGATGAAGAAATGCTCTGCAGGATCTTGGGATTCAGCTGCGAAAAAAGTTGTTGGATGTGATTATGTTGAATGGATCAACGGAAGTACCGAACCTTTGGATGAAGATTGCCCTGAATGTGGAAATAAATTAGTACTTTTTACAACAAATGCTGGAAAGAAAATGAAAAAATGCAGCACAGCGGGTTGGGATAGTAAAACACGTAAAGCTACTGGATGTACCTATGTATATTGGTTAAAATATAACGAATATCCACAAAAAGCTGATTCAGGTGGCGAAGAATTTTTACCTCCAGAGCCTGAAGACTAATTTACTTCTCAAAATACTCGTAGATATCTTTTGAAATATTTGCTATCCGATCTTCTGCTGCCGCAGGTAAAGTACTTTCAGACATGACAACAATTATATAATTACCCTTATCTGTATATACAATTCCAGCATCATGAGTAACTCCGCTGAGCTCGCCTGTTTTATGAGCGATTACAGTTCCCTCAGGAAGATTCTTTGGTAATTTATTATTTAAACGTTGGCGTTTTAAGAGATCAATCATAGTTGAAGTTTTTTCTGCGTTTGCCAACTTGCCATCATAGAGATCCTCCATAAAATTCGCTACATCATATGCAGTCGTTTGTGGCGGAGAACCTACTTTTGATTCAGTGTAGTTGTGATCCTTTAAGAAAGTTGTAATGTTAGATAATTTTACTTTCTGTGCAAGAAGTAAGGCTGCATAATTATGAGAAATTGTTATCATCTGCTGTAATGCTTGATTTACTGGGAACGATACAGAACCTTCTTTCAACTCCGCAGATTCAGTTCCAATGTTAAACTTTGCGTTAATAGTTGCAACGTCACTCGCCAATACTTCGTTTTCTTTTAATTTACCATCTTGGATTTGGTTATAAGCAACAGCCATAACCCACAATTTATAAAGACTTGCTGCTTGGTATTTCTGATGTTCATTATATGCATACGCTTCTCCAGTATTTAAATTACGGACGACAACACTATATTTTCCTTTTGTACCTTCAAGCTCTCCCTTCACAATTTTATCAATCTCATCTGATTGTAATGGTGGTGTCGCTGTAGGAATTGAAGTTGCGGTTGGAGCAATAGTCATAGCCAATGTCTCTTTCTTAGAAGAGAATTGATCACGATTAAAGACATACGTCCCAATTATTGTTGGTAGCACGATAAAAGCAAGCAGCATAAAGCTCACTACTTTCATACTTTTTCTTTTGACTCTTCTGGATGGCCGCCTCGCTTGAGGACCATTGAAATCATAATAACGCATCATAACTTATTTAATAGTACTACAAATACTTCTTAAAAAAATCTACTGTTCGCTGCATAGCAACAGTAAAACTTTCTCCAGAAATATTATGGCCTCCAGTTGGATATTCATAAAACTCATGATTCACAGAAGTTTTATCTAAAAGTGCATTAAGGTCACGACTATAACGAACATCAACCACATTATCGTCCTCTGCATGATGTAACTCTATTGCTCCCGTGATATCACGTAAATAACTTGTTGGTGCCATTTGTTGCCAAAAAACTTTTGTAGGATCAGGATCTCCGTAAAGCTTGCGGATTTGCTCTCTTTTCCGAGTTCGAGTAGCACTACTTTGAGAAGGGTCATAGCTTGAATCTGTAATTCGATATGAAATTAAATCAGTATATGTATATCCTGCCCCGCCCCAGATAACAACAGCTGGAATATCTGGTTTCGTAGCAACAGCTCTCATTGAAACATTTCCTGCCATACTGTGTCCCCAGATTCCAACTTTTTTAGGATTTACAAAATCGGCTTTTTGTAAAGCACTGTACGCATTAAGCGTATCAATAACATAATCTGATGAATAGTAAGCCCCACCTGGCTCTCCCTGTGAATTACCATGTCCACGAAGGTCAATTTTGTAGACAACAAATCCATTCTTCGCAAGATAATCTACATATGTTGAATATGGTTGGCCCAAGGTCTCATATGAACGTGGTGGTAAATATCCATGGATGAATACAATCGCTGGCCATCCACCCTCAGGCATATCTCCAGCTGGACGTGTTAACCATCCATTTATTTTTAATCCATCAGATGTAAAACTCGTCACATAGGATGTATAACTATCATTACTTGAAACTTCTTCAAGATTACTTAAGGTACTTAAGTATGTTTGTTCACGAAGATATGGAATTGTTAAGTCATAAAAAGGATATGGAGTTGGTTTTGGAATATCAGTCGGGATTGATGCCATAGTTTTAATAGTATTCGTAACTTTTTGGACTGGTTGGGAAGAAGAGTTTCGCATTATAAAAAGCCCTACTAAACCACAAATACAAAGTAGTGAAAAAAACAGTAAAACAGACCGACGATGATACCATTTCGTCGAAGGCAAAGGTTCAGATATTGGACTCATTTGGTCAACAGATTGTACCACGTTACAATTATAAATCAGATAAGGCTAAAAAGCACGCAATTTACCCTCATTTGAGTGTCTTCTAAAAAATAGTAAAGTATGTAACTATAGAATGCCAAGCACAACACCCATCACAACCAAAGCTGTAAGTTGGTATCCTGTATTTATAAGGAAAAGCTTTGTCTTTTTACTTCCAAATATAACGTCAGTTAACTGCACTGGAGCGACGAAACCTAACCACATAAAAAAGGCGGAGGTTAATCCTGTCGTCAATGGTGTATATCCGTAAAAGTGTTCAGAAAGAGCCATCACATGCGCAAGCATAAATGCTGTAACAAGTGCCGCAATAAAACTCAATGCATACCAAGGGCCTGCTTGTTTCTGCTCTTTTGCCATACTCTCTTTTGTATAGCCCATTTGCTTCATCCAAGGTTTTGCAAACAGAAGATGAGAATACCAAAGAAAACCAACAACCATTGAACCAATTCCAGCAAGAAGAACAGCCAAGTAATTTATTTGTAGATCCACAATACTCACCCCCTTTCGAACCAATCGAGGTTAGCTTTATCATGGTGTAATCTCAACAATTTGTCAATGGAGGCTTATGCTGAAGCTTGAGAAGATTTTTGCTTTTTTGCGTCCATCTTAGGTTTTTGGTACTTAAAGTAATTCACCTTACACTCTGGTTTATCAAATGTCATTCCAGTTTCTTCATCATGACAATCTTCACAGCAGATATAATGATAATGACACATATCATATTCACAGTTGGTATACGTGTCAGCTGCTTTGCCACAGTGGAAACATTTGCCCACAATTTCATGTTCCGGAGAATCAGTATTAAAGCCCAATGTCATTCGTCCATCAAACACATATAACTTCCCTTTGAAATGTTTATTAGGATATTTCTCCATATATGTTTGAATTCCATCAAGTAATTGATAGACATCGTTAAAACCATTTTCTACTAAAAATCCTGAAGCTTTTTCACAACGAATTCCACCAGTGCAGACTGTAAGAACTGTTTTATTTTTCAAATGAGCAATCTTTGGCAAGACATCTGGAAGATCAAAGAAATTATGTAAGCCTGAAGGAATAAATCCTTCAAAATGACCTGAACTATATTCATAATCATTTCGCATATCAACAATATAGAACTCTTTCCCGCTCTCAAACCATTCGTGAAGTTCATCTGCTGTAAGATATTTTCCCGTTACTTTATTTGGGTTAAGGTCAACCATGCGAGCAGTAACAACTTCATCTCGTGCCTTAACTGAAAGTTTTGGAAAACCCTTTCCATCACCAGGACTTTTTTTATAATGAATACCTTTAAAGTATTCACTTTGTTCCATCGCTTCAATATACTTTTCCGTATCTTCAGTTAAACCTTCCAATGTTCCATTAATCCCCTCTTTCGCGACAATGATACGTCCCTTTAAATTGAGTTCACGACACAGTCTTCGCTGCTCTTCTCTGACTTTCTCAGGTATAGCAACGTCGACATATTTATAGTAGAGCAATACTTGATATTCCGGTTTTTTCATACTGTTATTATACCAAATTATAAAACGTTGGTAAGTTTAAAGAACTCATTGAGGTAATGGATAAGTAGCTTTTCATATTCTTTATCAGTGACTTCCTCTGGCATTCTTGTCATAAATTCTTTGAAGAAATAGAATGAATTTTCTTTTCCCTTTCCTGCTTTTCCAAGGTATTGTGAGACTGCATCCGCAACAATTCCATTTTGATCATGCACCTTATGTCGTTCAAGATTTGATATGGCAAAAGCCGCGCTTACAAAGCCTGCCGCATTTTCCCATGAACGTTGGACAGAATCCTTTGCAGTACTTGGCTCGTGAATCCACGTAAGGAAGAATTCATTGAGATCCTGATGTTGCGCAGTTTTTGCAAATATTTTAAATGAAATATCATCAGCATAAATGTCTTGTAAATGATTAATAATAGTACCGACAATTTCTTCCTGATACGAATAGACTATTCTACCCTGTGCAACAAAATTCATAATATTTGTTATGAGAGAATAATTGTGTGAGGGGTGTCCGGATTGAATTCTATAGACATGGCTTAATTCATGCACCAATAAATTAATTGCCATCCCACCAGTCGACGCTTGCTCAGAAACAACAATAACTGGCTTCCCATTTTGTTCTGTTGTATACCCCATGAAGGGCAACTCTTTATCTAATAAAACACCTACTTCAGTTGTAACTGGAAAGCCTGCATCTTTCATAAGAGAAAGTGCTTGTTCTTTTTGTTTCTCTAATTCTTTTGGAATAGTATTTGTAACACTCATAAAAGCTTAGTGATTATAACAAATATTAATGCCTAAAGCATAGAAAGCTTAAATACTAGTGAAAAATAAAGCTCTAATAAACTCTATTACAAGTCTATTAACTTTGTTTAAGCAAACCTTACATAGAATACAGATAATCAAGTCCTATTAATCTTAATGAGATTAATTATTTTTAAGAAAGGAGGTGAAAAAATGACGTTAACAAAAACACTAATTACAGCAGGTGCAACAGTAGCAATGCTCGGCATGTCACTTACAGGTTCAGCAATGGCGACTTATGATGGAAACGGCCACAATACATGGCAAAACAACGATCACTCATATGGTCAGAAGTCAGACTGGAAGTGGAATGACGATAAAAAGGCTTGGGACAGAAATGACTGGTCCAAGAATGACCATAAAGGTAGTGAAAATTGGTATGCAACAAACTATTACAACCATGACAAGAACCAATACGGAAACGATTGGGGTCGATACGATGAATGGATGAATAGTAAAGGATATCAATGGGACCATGATCGTAACATGGACTATGATTGGAATGACTATTACAAATGGTCAAAGGATAATAACAAAAATTGGTGGGACAATCGAAGCGAAGATTGGGAAAAGAATGACTTTAAGAACTGGCACATGGATCATATGAAAAAGATGCATGAAGCTAAAGGCGGAAATTGGAACCATCAAGATAATTGCAATAAATAATATTGCAATGTAATTCCTTGAATAAAGGGAGCGGCTTTGCCGCTCCCTTTTATATTGTCTTTAAACCAAACAATAATCATTTTTTTGATTGTCTCTCCTGCTTTGCTTGATCTAATTTAATTTTTGCATCTGCCATCACTTCATCAAGTTTTCCTGAAATCTTTTGCAAACCTCCTTTGACACCTTTCCCTTCTTGTTGGTTTATTTCACCTTTTAACTGTATGACCTGCCCATTAATCTTTTGCCCAATAGCTTTTACATCTGTCATAGACATCACCTCCTTTACGTATTTAAGTGTAAACCCGACTGTATAAAGGAATGCTAAAACGTGGTAAGAACAGAGAAAGAATAAGAAGAAAAAATATACGACAAGAATATACTTAGCTTTTTAAGTATTGAAGAAAATCTATTTGCTTTTGTGCTTTTTTCTCTTTATCTAATTTTGCTAGGTACAGAATTCCTTCATTCGATCTTTGTAAAAACTCACGATCCATTTCTGCAACGGCTTGATTTACTTGCAATGCCATTTGATTGAGTCCCATCAATTTGAGCCCTGCTAGACTTCTCACTCGAGACAACGCAACGTACCCCATACCTGGGATAAATGATCTACTCAGATCAATTTCCGCTGCGTCCAAGCTCATCCCCTGACTTTTGTGCACGGTAATCGCCCAAGCGAGTCTTAACGGTAGCTGTGAAATTGCCGCGACTTCACGATCATCTTCTTTCACTTCCCAATCAGATTGACGAACCGTTATCTCTGATCCATCAAATGTTCTGACAATCGGCAGATCATTTTTATCAAAGTTAATCACTTCTCCAAGAGTTCCATTAACATACCCTTCTTCATAGTTATTTTTTACAAACATAACTTGTGCACCTTTTTTCAGAACTAATGTCTCTGGTGCCAAACAGCTTTTTTTCAAAACTTCAGTTAAACCAAAACTGCCTCGCCAATTCATCATATACTCATGTTCTTCACCATCAAGCTCTTCTAAATGTTTTTTATTTATTGCATCGACATCTGCATTATGTGTAAATAATCTTGTCGGATTAGCGTATCCATTTGTATCTTTATCCAATCGCTCTGCTAAATATTCGTATGTCATTTCCGTCACTTCGCTATTTCGAATGTCATTAAGCACTCTGAGGAAAGCTCTATCATCTTGCCGATGTTGCTCCTCAAGATAACAAATTTCAAGCTGCATATTGTTCCATATATTTGAGTTTGTAACGAACTGAGACTCTTCGGAAATCTGTACTGCATTCTCTCCCTTCTCACGCTTTACAACTGGTGGTAGTTGAAAGAAATCACCACACATAATGACTTGCATTCCTCCAAACGGAATTGAGTTTTGTTTGAAAACTCGACAAATAGCATCAACCAAATCTAATCGATGTGCATGTAACATTGAAATCTCATCAATGATCAAAACTCGAGTCTTCTTAAATCGATTGCGCAAATACTGACGCTTCATCAAATCAGAAATATCTTTCTCGTGCAAAATATCCCGTATCCCAATCCCCGACCAACTATGAATTGTCGTCCCACCCATATGTGTTGATGCAATACCAGTAGATGCTGTAATCCCTACAGGAATTTTATTGTCTTTTAGATATTGTATGTATTGATTGAGGAGAAAAGTTTTGCCTGAACCAGCAGGTCCAGTGAGGAAGACATTGTGCCCCAGTTTTAACATATCAAGCGCTTCTTTTTGTGTCATATTTGAGTATCCAGTGTACCAAAAGTACCAGGAGTATCAAGAGTTAATATTTGTGGGTAAATCTTCAATTGTCTGAGCTAACTTAAAGCGCCAATTTGTATCTCCTATCTCTTTTTCAGTCCCCGGGACATTAATCCGATCTGTTGTGAGTAACCAATCTTGAATAGGTATTATGACTATCTTCGCGGGAGAATGAATAACCTTATGTCTCAATGTTTCAGCCATTTGCTCATCTGAAACAAATACAATATCTGCAGCTTTCGCCAGCTTACTCTTCTTTTCTTCATTAAGAAGTTGCATATACCCAAGAAGAGTTAATGTATCATGTGTGGTCGTATAAGCAACGCAATTCTCTGGGTATTCTTTTATAAAAGCATATTTAGCATTTACATCTTCACCATTTGGATGTATCGCAAAGTAATAAATTTTTATTCCCGGTATATCTAATTTATGCATGCTTTCTCGTAACTTACCTGTTCCATCTCCACTGTCTTCTACAAAAACTGACATAGCATTTTGTTGACTAAAAGCAATTAATTCTTCGAGGACATCTCCCCCTGGACCATCAAGATACGAATCATTCTCTGGATGATTCGTATCGATTGCTCCATAATCGAAAAACGCTCGGGCATGATCAATACGGATATTTTCAAATAATAGAGATTTGTACCACAAGCGAAGCTTCCACAATTTCATCACTTCATCTTTATGCTCCCAATTATAAAGAGGGTGTCCCCAGACTTGCCTCCCAAAATATGTTCCTGCTGTTTGGGGAATTCCTGAAACAATCGATAAGGAACCATTCTTATTTATTTGAAATGCTTTTTGGTTTGCCCAGACTAACGGACTTTGTATTGATAAGTAAAATGGTATATCACCAATGAGAGAAATCTCTAAGTCTTTTGCCTTATTGTGAAGTTGTCTATACGATTCATGGAGTTGCCATTGTTGCACTATATAATAGTCAATTTCTGCTTTATGTTTTTTTGCCCATTCCGTTAATACACCTTTTTCTCTTAAACGTAATGGTTTTTCCCAAAGTCGCCAATCATCAGTTCCATAGAAATCTCTAATTGAACAGAATATTGCATAGTCTTCAAGCCAATTTTTATGTTGTGAGATAAACTTATTTTTTGTCTGTGTATCTGGTTTTTGTTTTGCAAAATGTGAAGAAAGATATTTGGGCGCTAGACCAATACCATATCCTTTATATGGAGATGGTACGTGCTTTGTAGCAGAGTTTTTTTCAAGCTGGGTTTCATTAAATGGAAGTATTTGCCAAGCATTCTGCTTTGTCTTTTTTAGCCAATCGAGAAAATACAATCCTGTTTCAAACGTTCCATGATCTTGAAGTGGTTGATGATTACTGCGAAGAGAAAAAATTGGGGCTAATGTTCCGATAATCTTATGCTGTTTAACCATCGACATCTATTATAACAGAGGCGCCATTAAGGATTAATTAAGGAAGCCGCTATAAACTCAAAATTCTCGATGAAAAAATCAATCCTTATATTTTTTACCATCATTATTGGTTTGATATTTACACTGACCGCTGGGTTTACGAATCTTGAAGAATCTACTGGCGCTCCGACGTATGAAATAGCTTCTTCTGATTACACAAGTGATACGGAGGAAAGCACACTAATCCAAGATTGGGAAGTTCAAGAAAATCCAATGGAAACTATGCTGAACACTTGACAAAAAATACCTATAAAGTTACTCTAAAGACATGCAAAGAAACCTGCTTGTTATTGCAATCCTCAC
Source organism: uncultured Gammaproteobacteria bacterium (assembly GCA_965230895.1). GTDB lineage: Bacteria > Patescibacteriota > Microgenomatia > Levybacterales > UBA12049 > JACDET01. Next base: position 106,443 of record OZ246394.1, on the reverse strand, counting down.
GCTTTTTGGAGTTATCGCCTCTCCTGTTTATGCAGAGAATATCCAAAACTATAATCCAAATCCCCAAATGAATACTATGGAAGCTCGGCCTGAAGGAAGTCCTGAAAAACAAACAAGACCTTTCCAAGGAGAACCAAGGACAATGCAAGGCCAAAACACGCCCTCAACAATGGAATTCCGTATGGATATGAAGCAGAACGTTCAAGATATGAGAAATCAGATGAAAGTAGACATACAACAACAAAAAACTGAATTTATGAAAGAAGTACAATCAAAACGAGACGCTATGAAATCTCAAATGCAAGCAGAAAAAGACGCTTTCAAAGCAAAGATTGCAGCAATCAGAGATGAAAAAAAGAAAATGTCAGCTGAAACAATAGATACTAAACTTGCGGCATCAAACCAAGCACAGACTACAAAAATGAGTGAAGCTATCACAAAGTTACAAGAAATCTTGAATAAGCTAATCGACAGGACAAATGAACAAAAAGCTTCGGGCAAAGATACCGCTGCTGTTGAAAAAGCAATTACAGACGCAAAAGCGGCAATCACAAATGCGCAATCAGCAATCGCCGTCCAAGCTGCAAAAACATATACCGCAAATGTCACTGATGAAGCAAATTTAAAGCCTAGCTTTAAAGAAGTTTTTGGACAATTAAAAAGTGATTTACAAACGACTCATGAAAAGGTTAAAATATCTAAAGACGCAGTAAAACAAGTTGCAATAGAGTTGATGAAGCTCGAATCCCAACCAACTGCGACAAATGATCCAATGCCGACAGCAGCACAATAATATGGACCAGAATCAAAATAACAATCAGAATCCAAATCCAACACAAAACCCTAATCCAGCGCCAGCGCAAACAGGGCCACAAACACCTTCACCTGCAAATCCAATAACACCAGGCACTCCTCCACCGCCTGCGCCAAATCCAGCTCCTGGAACAGCTGCTCCAACAACCCCTCCAGCAGATGGAAGTACACCACCAAAGAAAAGCAATAAAGTTGGTATTATAGTCGCTGCGGTTGTATTTGTTGTGCTTTTAGCAGCATCTGCAGCATTACTTCTTACCCAAAACCCAATGGGTCAGACTAATGTAACTCCAACAACTACTGTTGAACAACAACCAACTGAGGTTCCAACAGTAGCACCTACGCAAAGTGTCCAAGATGAGATTGATTCTGTTGATACAGGTGCAAGTGGATCAGCAATTGACGATGTACAAAAGGATATTGAAAATATTAGCAGTGAGAGTGGTAATTAAATCCTCTTTTTCGAAATTATTTAACCCTCTGGAGCATATATGCTGTTATAAATACGAGCACTGTAAAAAGCACTATTGTTCCACCAGTTGAGACATTGAGATAATACGCAGCAATTATACCTCCGATAACAGAAACAATCGAAATTACTTCAGCAACGATTATAGTTTGCAGAAATCCCAACCTAAACTGTAATGCAGTAACAACTGGAATGACGATAAGCGCAGCAATAAGTAAGACCCCTACAATGGGAATTGATAAAGAAACAGTTAATGCAGCAAGGACAATTAGTAGTATATTAATAAACTTAGTCGGCACCCCACTTACTTGGGCAGCTTCTTCATCGAATGTTGTATAAACAAGCTCCTTATAAAAAGCAATAATTATTCCAATAACAGCAATTCCAAGTCCAGCTATAATATAGACATCATTTTGCCTTACTGTAACAATACTTCCAAACAAATAACTAAACAGATCAACTCCAAAACCACCAGCCAAACTTATTAAAATGATAGCAAGTGCTAAGCTGCCAGAAAGAAAAATCGAAAGTGCTGATTCTCCATAAATTCTTTTACTCATTCGCAACCGTTCGATAAGTACTGACGATAAAACCGCCGCAATAATTGCTGTAATAAGCGGGTTAACTTTCAGAAGTAATCCAACTGCTACGCCTGCAAGGGAGACATGAGACAAAGTATCAGCAATCAAAGAATATCGTCGTAATACAAGGAACATTCCGATAAGCGGTGCTATTATGGCAATAATAATTCCTGCTTGGAAACCCCGTAGAACAAATCCATATTGAAAAATATCTAACATTAGTGGTGGAGCCCTCCTTTTTCTATAAGTTCATGGAAATATGCTCCTTTAAGAAATTCATTTGGATCACCATAATACTCAAGTGTTCTATTAATATAAACAAGTTCAGTTGCCTCATGCGCTACTACATCTAATTCGTGAGAAACAAGAACTAAAGTAAGGTTAAGCTCTTTGTTTAATTTACGAAGTAACTGGTAAAACTGCTTTTGGGTTTTTACATCAACACCAACTGTTGGCTCGTCAAGAAAAATAATCTCAGGTTCAGTTGCAAGCGCTCGAGCTATAAATACGCGCTGTTGTTGTCCACCGGAAAGTTCACTTATTTGACGATCTTTATACTCAAGCATATCAACTTGATCCAGTGCCTTGTGAGTTTTTATTTTATCTTCTTTTGTGGAAAAATGAAAAAGACCCCTTTTACCATATCTTCCCATAGCAACAACTTCTTCAACAGTTATTGGAAAGTTCGTTGCGAACACAGTTTTTTGAGGGACATATCCAATTCGAGGCCATTGCTTAAAGACTGAAATTTCAGTACTAAAGAGAGAAATTCGGCCATCATATGGTCGTAAAAGACCTAACATAAGCTTTAGTAATGTTGTTTTTCCACCACCATTTGGGCCTACAATGCCAAGATAATCTCCTTTATGTATTACCAAAGAAACATCTTTGATAACTTCTTCATTTGTATATGTGAAACAGACATTCTCAAGTTCAATGATTGTGTCTTTGTGGTTTAGTTGCTGCATGCCAAAGCTGTTTGCAAGTTTGTCAAATTATCTTCCATTACTGTAAAGTAATTTTTGCCTTGCGCCATTTCATCATCTGGTATTCCTTCAATTGGGTCAAGTACCAAAGTTTCTGCTCCTATCTCAGTTGCAATGGTCTCGGATAATTTAGGACTTATAAGACTTTCAAAAAAGATATACTTTACTTGATGTTCTCTTGCAAATTGCGCAACTTCAGCTAATTCTTGTGTTGAAGGCTCAGCACTCGTCGAAAGTCCTGAAATTGCAACTTGATGCAAACCATACTCTTTTGCAAGGTAGGCAAAAGCAGTATGCGAAGTAACAATGTCTTCACGTTCACAGCTTGCAAGTCCTTCACGATATTTTTTATCTAAAGATTGCAATCTTTCTAGCAATGATTGCGTATTCGCGTTATAATAAGCTTCTCCTGAAGGATCAGCTGCGATAAATCCGTCACGAATTTTCTCAACCTCTTTTTGAGCAAGTACAGGATTTAGCCAAACATGCGGATCTTGGATATGCTCCTCTGGCTCACCTGCACTATGTTCCTCCCCTTCATGCTCGTGTTCATCAGTACCCTCTAATGTGGTTAACCCTTCTGATGCTACAACTATTTGAACACTATTCTGTTTTAATTCATTTTCAATTTTCGGATACCAAGCTTCTACGTTCGCACCATTGATAACTAATAATTTACTCGCTTCAATAGAAGCTATATCTTTTGCAGTAGGTTCGAAATCATGAGGTTCAGCACCTGAAGGTGTAATATTTCGGACTGTTGCACGATCTCCACCTATTTCAGAAGCAAAATAATACATAGGATAAAAAGATGCAGCTACCTGTAATTTATTGTCTTTTTGCAATGAAGAATTTTGAGTAAATGCGTATACCCCTACACATGCAAATATAATAATTGATATAAGAAGAACCACTCGAAGAATAGTTTTCATTTCAACCCTCTTTCCTGGCAGTCATTGCAAATTCCAAAAAACTCCAGAGAATGACTTGTTACTCGAAATTTCTTTTTTGTCTGAATATCTTTTTCCAAAAGAGCAATATTACAATCAGAAATATCTTGAATGTCTCCGCATTTAGAACAGACTAAATGATGGTGATCAGAAGAAGCAGCTAATTCGTATCGAGCTTTTCCTTCGAGCAATTGAATTTGCTTCGTGAGTCCTTTTTCAGTAAACATATTAACAATTCGAAATACTGTAGCAGGATCTGTTTTAATCCCCTTCTTTTCAAGAAAATCAATCATTGTCTGAACATCTACTGGTTTTTCCGTAGTTTCAAGAAGCTGCATTAAAGCAATCCTCGCAGGAGTTGCCCGAAGTTCTACTTCGTTTAATTCATCTTTACAATCGTGGTCTGCTCGTATGTGAACCATAATGCAATATTATCACAAGTGCAACTAACTTGCAAGTATTAAATCTTCTCCTTTTCTATTAACATACAGTTCAATTTCATTAATGCCCCTATCTATATACATTTCTTCTTGAGATTTTCGCATTTCCTGCATTGCATATAATGCACGTATGCGTTGGTCTGTATCATCCGCCTGCAGTCTTGCCTGCTCTGCAGCATATGTTGCAAGCTGTTTCCCATTTTTACCCGAATATGAAAGCATACCATGTGCAATTGCAAAATCTTTGACAAGCTTATGGACATCATATGTCACACCAAATGCGCTAAACATAGATTCAATTGATGATACCCGTTCTTCAAGCAACTGAAGATTTATAGATCCATCACTATGTTTACATACTTCCGAAACATCTTTGATAAAAAGTCCAATATCACTTCCATTTTGCGAAACATATTTTTGCCTGAATTTTTCAACTTGTAACGAAAGTGTCCCAGTAACATCTTTTGCATCATCAAGGATATCTATTCCTAAGGATCGCATTGCCAGGATTCGATGATTGCGAGTATTTTCTTCGACTTCAGATTTCGTAATTGATTTTAAATGATTCCAAAATATACTATTCCATTCCCGATTCCGTTCCTCAAATGATTTATCATCCCCTTCGTAACTTCTCCTTCGACTTTCCAAAGAAACTTCATTTGCCATTTCGATATAGGGTTGTAATGTCTCTGGAGTTGCTTCAATAAATGCTTTTTTCTGTCGACGTTTTATACGTATCTGCCCTGAAAGCTCTTTTCCACTAGCGGCTGCAAAAGCTATTTTTGCAGCTTGCGGAGAGATAGCTTGTTTTAATGTCTCAGATAATTCATGTGTCTCCCCATGCGAATGGCCATGATCATGATCCTCTGAGAAATGGTCGTGTGTATGCTCAAGATTGTTCCTTGTCGGGCGAAAAGCCCACCCTGTTATAGCAGCGCCACTTAAAGCGGCATATGATTCAATATCTGTAATCCCATACTTTTGCGCAATTGCACCACCAAAAGCAAGAGTTGCTGAAGCAGTATCTGTAAAGAGATGTTTTACAATATCATGTTCATGATGATCTTTAATTCCATTTTTATTACGCTTACGATAATTTCGATAGAGTGTACTTGCTAGAACAGAATTAAGAGCTAGAGAGGCTGAAGCCGTCCATAGTGTTAAAGGATGAGTCGCATGTTCTTGTTCAGTGTTCATATCATAGACAGTTTTGGCTGCTATGGCAGCAGATGTTCCGAATAGTATCCAATAACCTAACTTGCGCAATTTTTTCTTTCGTTCTTCTGAGTGATTCTTATTAAGTACACTTTCTGTTTGCGTGTAATAAGTGAATGCATCCCCAAAATTATGGAAACCATCTGCTGCAACAGAAAGTGTTGAGAACTGGCCAGTTGCAATTTCTGCTGCTCCGATGATAGCATTTCCAGCTACGGTACCAATTTGCCATTTTCTCGTAACAAGAGGCTTTTTTTCATGTTCGTGTGCATGATCATGATGGTGGTGATTATGATGAGCATGTTCTTCCTTTTTCTTTCTGAAAAGGACGTGACGGAATACTGACTTCTTTTTTGAAGTTTCATGGTCATGATTATGCTCATGATTATGCTCATGATCACTACCAATGCGAACAGGATTTGCTGTTCTCTGCATTGTTGCATCTACTCTTTTTTGAAAATCTATTTCTTTCATATAAACCTAAAGAACCCCATATGGGGTTCTTTAGAAATGTATTGTGTTACATGCCAACAAAGTATTTGGCCTACCCGTCTAGCAACTGCATAAGTGGCAAAATGCTAACCAGACGGGCCAAACTACTTTATCCTAACTAAGACGAGCAGCGTCTTCTTTACTGACGATTTTGAAAAGCTTTGTACCATTTACTTCAGCTTTTGCAGCTTTTTTACCATTCTTCATAGTAACTAAGGAAACTTGATCATCAGCAACTTCAACCGACTGTCTTGTCTTTACGTTATAAAACTTCATATCTATCACCTCACTCTCCGCAAATAGCTCTCATAGAATATGTATCTGTAGATAGTAAAAAATAAAATGAAAACATAAACGCGATAAGGTTGCGTTTAGTATATGCGGGTTACTTGCATTTGTCAAGTAGTTTTATGTGGCCTGTATGGATCTATCAACTTTCTCAAGTAGAGAATCTATATCAAATGGCTTTGGCAAGAATCCATCTGCACCGACTTCGTTTACCGTTTTTTGGACACTCGGATGAGCAGACATCATAAGGATTGGTAATCGCTTTGTAGTCTTTTGGGTTTTCAGATGCTGACAGATTTTTCTTCCATCTTTTCCAGAAAGTAAGACATCAAGGATAAGTAAATCTGGAAGTTTATTTTGTGAAGATAAATTCTCTGCGTACTCACCTTTTTGTGAAGTTTCGACTGTATAACCGGCATCCTCGAGAACAAATTGAATCGCATCTAAAATATTAGGGTCATCATCTACAACAACTATTTTTTTCATAGTACTATTATAACCATAATATAAACTCTTCTGTTATAAGAAAATCGTAAGAATAGTATTGAGTATGTTAAAATAAGCCTATGGTAGCAGGATATTCTCAAAAAACTCTGACGCAAAAATTAGGAATTAAACAAGGTTATATAATCAGCTTAATTAATTCACCTGAGGATTATGGACATCTCTTATTTCCTATCCCGCCAGATTGTAGTGTCTTTGATGACCTCATTGAACCTTCGGATACTATCCAATATTTCGCGTCCGACAAAACAAATCTTGAGAAAGACTTTAGAAAACTTAGAGGTAATCTTAAGAAAGATGGCTCGCTCTGGATATCCTGGCCAAAAAAAAGCTCTAAGGTAAAAACTGATTTGGACGAAAATAATGTCAGAGAGATTGGACTGAAAGAAGGTCTAGTAGATGTGAAAGTCATTGCTGTCAATGAGAAATGGTCAGGATTAAAATTTGTTTACAGAATACAAGATAGAACCTAATTGCTATTCTGTAGTTAATACCTCTTCCACTGGGAACTCACCATGAGTCCCTCCAATCTCAAAAAACTTTTTATCTTTACTTCCGAACTTAGCAAAGAGTGCTTTTCCTTGCGCGAATGGAATTAACTCATCATTGGGAGTATGAAAATGCCGTATTTTAGCGACAGTGTCAGGCGCAAGCTTACTTGTATTTAAGTAATCTCCGGTAAAGATGCACAAGATACTGTAGTCCTTCTGGCACATTGCCTGAACACTATAAAATGTATTTACTACAACTACTTTCTTCAAATGAGGATATTTTGTCGCAGCATATACTGCAGGAGAGCCTCCAAGAGAATGTCCAATAACGACAATTTGCTCTTGCTTGTACCCTTTATCTAAAAGATATTTCATGGTTAAATCGACTGTCTCATAGACATTATCCGAGTTTGGGGAACCTTCAGATTGTGAGTAACCAGGATAAGCAGGAGAAACTATTGTCCCAAATGCACTCGCTCTTTGGAGAACATAAGCTAGTCTTCCCCAATTCCCATGGAAATAGACGATAATCTGATCGGTATTTTGATTTGAGATAGTGAGTATCTCAATTTTTTGCCCAGCGCTATTTTGGACAAAGTTTCTTGTGAAGTTCACTCCATAATCATAATTCTTACTTAATTGAGGAACGTGAACGGATGTATCAGCCTGTTTAAAAAGGTAATAAGAAGCACCAAGCCATAAAGTTACTAAAACAAAAAGCACTATAAGAATAATTTTTATAATTTTCATAAACCCGCTAATTACAATAATACTCAATTGCGTAAGAAGAAACAATGCATGAGCTTACTCAATTGACACCTTGCTACGCGTATGTGTTATTGCTAAACTAGAGACACTGCTCATGGGATATATTAAAAATTACGATCAACTCGCAACGAATCATAATCGCAAAGTAGTGCTTGAGCTTGTCGAGACTGCATTTGCTTCAATCGCTCCAAAGGAAGTTTTCAAAACCAATTTCAACCTCAACGGAAATGAACTCACAATTATGGATAAGACGTATGACCTTTCCAAATTTGAACGTATTTTTCTTCTTGGGTTTGGAAAAGGAAGTGCAGGAAACTGCAAAATGGTCGAAGAGCATTTAGGTGACCATTTAACTGAAGGATATGTTATCGACGTTGTCGAAGATGAGCACTTTAAGAAACTTCACTATACAAAAGGAACTCACCCACTTCCATCTCAAGAAAATTTTACATTCACTGCTCATGCGATCGAAAAATTAGAGAATACAACTGAAAAGGATTTAGTAATTATTGTAACTTGTGGTGGTGGATCTGTACTTTTTGAAGCTCCAAATACTCTTTCACTTGAACGAATTACCGAAGTTAATAAAGCACTTTTGCAATCAGGAGCAAATATTACTGAAATGAATGCTATACGCAAGCATCTCTCCAAAGTTAAAGGTGGCGGACTTGCAAAGATTCTCTATCCCGCAACTGTGGTAAACCTCATCTACTCTGATGTACCTGGCAATGATTTGTCTGTAATTGCATCAGGACCACTTGTTAAGAACACTTCATCAATGAAAGATGTTGAGAATATTATGAAGAAATATAATTTGGGAGAAAAAGCAAAACTTTCAATGGAGGATTTTGTTGAAACTCCTACAGACAAGAAATATTTTGAAAAAGTTTCCAATGTTCTTATGTTGAGTAACTTGACTGCATTAAATGCTATGGAAAAAAAGGCGCGAGAACTTGGATATGAAGTCCATGTGATGACAGATCGATTGCAAGGTGATGCTGAAAAGCTGGGAGAAGAACTAATTAATGAGACTCCTTTCGAACATATTCTTCTCGCTGGCGGAGAATCTACAGTTAAAGTAACTGGTAAAGGAGTTGGTGGAAGGAACCAAGCGCTCGTTCTTAACGCTTTGAAACATATTGAAGGAGATACAGTTATCGCATCATTTGGAACAGACGGCTGGGACTTTACAGAATTTGCAGGAGCAATTGCTGACAAAGATACTCTCAAGAAAGTAAATCAAACGCATCTTAATGTGCAAGAATTTATTGATGATGATAACAGTACGCGGTTTTTTGAATCTGAGCACGACGGCATAATAACTGGACATTTAGATTCAAATGTTTCAGATTTGTATATTGTATTGAGAAAATAATCCGCCCATGTTGCAGGAACTCTACGAAGATAAATTAAAAGAACTTGACCAAAAAGCTGAAAAAGCTCGCGAACTCGTTATAAAAACACTTCTTGAAGCTGGATCAGGACATTCTGCTGGACCACTTGGTATGGCAGATATTTTTACTGCATTCTATTTCCATATTTTAAATCATGATCCGAAAAATCCTGACTGGGAAGACCGTGACAGACTCATCCTTTCGAACGGACATATCTGCCCTATCCGATATGTTTCGATGGCACAGGCTGGATACTTCCCTATTGAAGAGTTAAAGACTTTAAGAAAGATCGATTCAAGGCTTCAAGGGCATCCGCACAGGACTGTTCTTCCAGGACTGGAAACAACATCAGGCCCTCTCGGTGAAGGATTGTCTCAAGCGATTGGAATTGCCCTTGCTGCACAAATGGATAAAAAAAAGTATTACACATATGTCATTGCTGGTGATGGTGAATTAAATGAAGGAAATATTTGGGAAGCACTGATGGTTGCGGGGAAACTCCAAATGAATAACCTCATCATGGTCATTGATAGAAATAATATCCAGATTGATGGTTTTACTGAAGATGTTATGCCACTTGAACCACTCCGTGCAAAGTTTGAAGCATTTAATTGGCATGTATTGGAAGCTGATGGACATAATATTGAGCAATTTGTCGATCGAGTCAATGAAGCACATGCTATTTTCGAGAAGCCAACGGTTATTATTGCACATACAATCCCTGGAAAAGGTGTGGAGTTTATGGAAAAAGATTTTCATTGGCATGGAAAACCCCCGAACAAAGATGAAGCAAAAGAAGCACTGCATGAATTAAGAACACTTGGTGGCAAGATAACTTCAGAACACCAATAGTTGTCAATCCGAATGACAAGAGAAAAAATATATGCTTAACCCTAAACTAAAATTAAACAAAAAACTTTTTGACGAAGATGTAGAAGTCGCTCCAACTCGAGCTGGATTTGGATCAGGGCTTCTCGCTTTGGGTGAAATGAATCCAAATGTTGTAGCACTTGCAGCAGATTTAACTGAATCAACCCAAGCACATAAATTCGCTGAAAAATTTCCAGAACGTTTTATCCAAACAGGAATCGGTGAGCAAAATATGGCAGCTATTGCAGCAGGACTTGGTGTCACTGGCAAAATTGCATTCATTTCATCGTACGCGACATTCTCACCTGGTAAGAATTGGGAAACATTGAGAACAACCGCTGTCTACAATGAGGCTAATGTAAAAATCGCTGGACATCATGCTGGTATTATGACTGGACCTGATGGAGCAACACATCAAGCAACGGAAGATGTCGCAATCACCCGTTGCTGGCCAAACATGCATGTGTATGTTCCTTGCGATAGTATTGAGGCAAAGAAAATGACAATTGCATCTGCTGATATATCGACACCAGTATATATTCGTTACACTCGAGATAAAACACCTGTCATAACCACAGAAGAAACTCCTTTTAAAGTTGGAGAAATGCAAGACTTCTGGGTAACTGAGAATCCACAAGCAACAATCTTTGCAATGGGATATATGACGTATTATGCATTGGTCGCGGCAAAAGAACTTGAAGAAGAAGGATTTCCCGTTCTTGTCGTGAATGCTGCAACGGTCAAACCATTGGATGAAGAAGGAATTTTGCGATTTACTGGACATACCGGTGCTGTCGTGACCGTTGAAGATCATCAAGTTGACGGTGGACTTGGAAGCGCAATCGCAGAATACTTAGCAAAGACAAATCCCCTGCCAATGGAATTTGTAGGATTGCAAAATACATTTGCAGAATCGGGTGACTGGAAGGCTATTCTGGAGAAATATAACATGGATGTTCCCGCTATAAAGAAAGCTGTGAAGAAAGTTATCAAACGCAAAAAATCCTAATACTTGTAACTGCACAGCGAAACGTGCAACAATAGATATATGACTGCTGCCCTGATTGAAGAATTAAAAAAAATTATTAAAGGTGATGTCGTGACAGATGAAGAAACGCTCCGCGTCCACAGTATGGACCGAAGTATTTATGCAGTGAAACCAAAAGTGGTAGTCTATCCTCTTGATGATGAAGATGTCCAAAACCTCGTAGCATTCGTCGCAAAGCATAAGAAAGATCACCCCGATCTTAATGTCACACCTCGTGCAGCTGGAACTGATATGAGTGGTGGCGTTTTGAATAATTCGATTATTGTTTCTTTTATGAAATACTTTAATCGTGAACCTGAATTCAAAGGCCATTCAGCAGATATTGAACCAGGCATGTACTATCGAGACTTTGAAAAGTACACATTAGCGCACGGCCTTCTCTACCCTGCCTATCCATCATCCCGTGAATTGTGTGCACTTGGTGGAATGATCGGAAATAATGCAGGTGGAGAAAAATCTCTTGCATACGGAAAGGCAGAAGATTATGTCAATTCAATGGAAGTCGTCCTCGCAGATGGTAAGCAATATACCATCAAACCTCTCAACATGACTGAATTGAAAAAGAAGATGAAACAGCAAGATTATGAAGGAAAGCTGTATCGAAAAATCTTTAATCTTATTGATCGACATTATGATTTGATTAAGAAAGCAAAACCTGATGTTTCTAAAAACTCCGCAGGATATTATCTCTGGAATGTCTATGATAAAGAAAAAGGTATTTTTGATTTGACCAAACTTTTCGTAGGTGCACAAGGAACTTTAGGAATTACTACTCATGCAAACCTTCGGCTTGTTCCAGTGAAGAAGCATGCAGAAATGCTTATCCTTTATGTCAAAGATGTTTCTCATCTTGCCGAAATCGTAAATGTCATTTTGCCTTTCAAGCCGGAGAGTCTTGAAACATATGACGATTATACATTGGATCTTGCGCTCAAATATGTTGATGGCTTTAGTAAAAAGATGGGAATGAACTCAGTTGAGACAAAGCTTAAGTTCCTCCCTGAATTTAAGATGAAAATGGCCGGTGGTCTCCCAAACCTTACTATTCAAGCGGAGTTTACCGGTGATGATTATGATGAGATTGCAAAGAAGATTAAAGAACTTGAAGAGAAATTAAAACCATATGATCTTAAGATGAAATGGGCAAAGAATGAAAAGTCAGAACTCAAATACTGGCTTATCCGACGAGACAGTTTTGGTTTGCTTTCAACAAAGTTGAAAGATCGATATTCTGCACCGTTTATCGATGATGTAACAGTCAAACCTGAATACCTTCCTGAATTCCTACCAAAATTCAAAGCTATTTTGAAGAAATATCCAGTCATTACAGCTATGCAAGGTCATGTTGGAAATGGTAATTTCCATGTCTTCCCTCTGATTGATTTGAGAAATCCTGAAGAACAAAAATACATCCCGCAAATTAGTGAAGAGATCTTTAAATTAGTAAGTGAATATAAAGGATCAAGTAGTGGTGAACATAATGATGGAATTGTCAGAACTCCATACTTACACTTGCAGTTCAATAAGAAGATCTTAACGCTTTTTGCAGAAACAAAGAAGATCTTTGATCCAAAAGGTATTTTCAATCCACACAAGAAGACGAATCCAAATCCTGCTTTCCAAAAAGACCACTTCAAACAACAATGGTAAACTAAAAATTCGGAAGTAATGGAAGTTCATCCGGAGCGCCTTTATATTTATCAATCCGAATTGCCGAATTATTATAAGAAGTTTTAATTCTTAATTTTCTTCCACATTCTTTTTCAACCATCGCTTGCCATTCTGGTACGTAATATTTCAAGGTTTTAGGCAGCTCTGCAACAATTAATCCACCATCTTCAGGAAGCATTTTATACCAATCTGACGCACGTTTAGCCACAAACGGTGGATAGTCAGAAAGTGTTGCGGTCCCCATAATCATTCTTGAAAGTATTACTTCTGCTTCTCCATCCAATACTTCTTCTACATTATGTCGGGTTCTGCGTGACAGCAGATCTCCAGTCACAACAGTATGCTGCCGCGCATTATCAATTTTTCGAAGTGCAGGATCTAATTTGTCACGAAAATCAGTTAAGCTCACGGCAGCACTTCTACCAACAAAACCTTCGGAGAAACCACTTCTCACTTCTGATCCAATAGAACCAAGATCAAGTACTCGGACCTCCCCTGCTTTAGATGAAAAACGCTTTTCGATGTACTCTTTTAAGCCACCTTCTCGAGGAGTAAACAATGCTTTGAAGGATCTTTCATACGTCCATGACTCAGGATTCTTTGAGATTAATGGTGAATTCTCGGTACCCCAACCTACTGAAGCTTCAGTCTCAGTCCAACTCAAAACTATTCCCTGATGCCGTTGCATAGCATTTGATAATTCTCCTCTTGGTACTGGCGTTGGTATTGGACGAGGAGGTCGTCCTCCTTCAAAAAAGCTCATAGTGCATTATAACAAAGTAATCTCTTCTCTTGCTTTTTATTGCACAAACAAGTAGTATTGAATAATACTATGGCACTTATTACTCTTCGTGAACTCCTCGATAAAGCTGCAGAAGGAAATTATGGTGTTGGTGGATTTAATGTAAATAACATGGAGCAAATCCAAGCGATTATGGAAGCTGCTCGAGAAACAAACTCACCTGTTATTCTTCAAGCATCTCGCGGTGCTCGGACATATGCAAACGATAAATTCCTGTATCACTTGATGATTGCTGCGACTGAAATCTACCCTGAAATACCTACTGTTTTGCATCAAGATCATGGAAGTAAAGAAGCATGTCTTTCAGCTGTCGATATGGGATATACCAGTGTTATGATTGATGGATCACTACAAGCAGATCATAAAACTCCAACTTCTTACGAGGAAAATGTTGCTGTCACAAAAGAAGTCGTAGCCTATGCACATGCAAAGGGCGTATCAGTTGAAGCAGAGCTTGGTGTTATCGGGGGAATTGAAGATGGCGCAGGCGCTGGAGAAATGAAAAGTGAGTTCCTCACTGATCCAGATCAAGCAGTGCAATTTGTGGAAGAAACTGGCGTTGATGCACTTGCTGTAGCTATTGGAACAAGCCATGGCGTTTATAAGTTTACAAAGGAACCAGATCATACTGTTTTAGTCATGGACCGAATCGTCGAAATCCACAAAAGACTTCCAAACACACATCTTGTCATGCATGGATCATCAAGCGTTCCTCAGGAATTACTTCAAGAAATTAATAAGTATGGCGGACAAATCAAACCGACTTGGGGCGTGCCAGTACCTGAAATCCAGATGGGAATTCAACATGGAGTCCGCAAAGTAAATGTTGATACTGATACACGTCTTGCAATAACTGCTGCAATTAGAAGATTCTTCGTGGAGCACCCAGATAAATTTGATCCTCGAGAGTATTTAGCTGAAGCTAGAACTGCAAATAAAGATATGATTGCAGCGAGAATGAAGGCTTTTGGTCAAGCAGGTCACGCTTCAGATTTTAATCAATAAATTATTCTTCAGTTTTTTCTTCCATTACTTCTTTTGAAAGTAATCCTTTATGGGCACCGACATGACCGACAACTGAAGTAGCATTGTGAGATCCCCATTCCATTGCCTTTGGCAAACTTAAACCATATAAACTCGCTGCCATAAATCCCGAGGTATACGCGTCTCCTGCCCCAGTTCGCTCGATAACTTCTCCATCTAAAGTGCTGTGATAATGAAACTCTCCTTTATCATCAAGTGCATATGAGCCCTTTTTCCCGTTTGTTAAGACAACTGTACAAGGACCGAGCTTTTGGATTTTCTCCATTAACCCATGGATATATTCTCTATCATTATGGTCTGTTTGGTTATTGGTAAGAATTATCTCAGCTTCTTCTTTATTGAGAAAAACCATTTTGGTTTTCTTCAAAACCTGCTCTATCATATCTCTCCCTTCGCGAAGTTGTGTCGAGCCGGGATTAAATGCCAAACTTGCCCCACTCTCTTCAACAAAATCTAATACCTTTTTATAGGGAGTTCTCCAATCTCGACCAAGACTTGTAAGATAGACCATATCGGCGGTTACATCTGTTAAATGAAAATCATGCTTTCGCTCAACGTCCTGAACAAAAATCGTCCGGTCCCCTTTAAAGTTAATAATGACGGAAAAATTGGAAGGCCCTGAGGATTCAGTTACAAAGGTTCTTTCTATACGTTCCTTTGCAAGACAATTGCGGATTTTCATTGAGAATTCATCATCCCCAGTTTCTGAAACTAATGTCGCTTTAACACCTAATCGTGTTAATCCTACTGCAACATTGGTAGCATTGCCGCCGATTTCAAAGTTATATGTACTTACATCAATTTTCGCTCCAAGTTTAAAACTGACTTCTCCACCTTCTGCATGCATTGATTTATTTGCATCGGCAAGGGTCATGAAAGCATCAATGGTTGTTTCTCCAACAGTAATTACGTTATAGTGCCTCGTCATACTATCTCTAGCATACGTGAAAAGAGAAATCTAATGCAAGTGGGACGAAAGGTAACAAATAGGCTCCAATGGATTTTTACGTTATAATAGATTCATGAAGATACTTTCCTTCCTTATCCTCGTACTTCTTATCTTTGGAATTGGCTTTTACTACTTCCTCACGCAAACACATCCTGCGCTTTCCCCTTTTATATCAGGACAATTTTATATTGAAAAGTTTATTAATCCGCATAAGAAAATGCAAAATCATGTACTCGGTTTTATGCCCTATTGGAGGCTCGATGATCTTGGGTACGTACGCCCACAATTGCTTTCAGAGTTTAATTATTTCAGTCTAAACGTGGGATCGGATGGCCATATAGCTAAAGTTGTAGACGGCGCAACTGATCCAGGGTGGCGTGGTTGGCAAAATGAGAATCTAAAAAACTTTACGACAAAAGCAAATATTATCGGTACAGATGTGACAGTAACAATTGCAGCTTTAGATAATGAACTTATTATGACAATCCTGGACAATGAAGAATATCAGGATAATTTAATAGCTGACATTATTACAGAAGTGAGATCTAGAAACCTCCAAGGCATAAACGTAGATTTCGAGTTCTTTGGCGAACCAGATCCTGCCTACCGAACAGCATTTACCGCGTTTAGTAAAAAGTTAAAAACTACTCTTGATAAAGAAGTTCCCGGAACAGAATTAAGTATAAGCATTATGCCTCTTGCTGCTCGGGAAGATGATCTCTTTGATTTTCCTCAATTAGTGCCGATCTATGACCGATTTATCGGAATGTCATACGATTACTACGGATCTTCATCTGATATTGCCGGCCCTATTGCACCTATGAAAGGGTTTAAAGAGAATAAATATTTCTTTGATGTAGAAACAACATATGAAGACTATAGGCAATATATTCCGGCTCAGAAACTCGTAATGGGTGTTCCTTTTTATGGCTGGGAATGGGCAGTAGAAAATGGAGAAACTATTAATAGTCTTACCTATCCTTCTACCGATGATAGAAATTATGCGGCTGTCATCTCTTATGCCAGAGCAAAAGAAAACAGCGATCTGATAAAGAATCAATGTAAATGGGATGAGCTTGCTCAGGAGACATGGTGCTGGTTTAAAGACAGCAAATCAGGCACAGATAGACAGATTTGGCTAGCTGATAACCGATCAGTTGAAACACGCTTTGACTTCGCAAAAAAACAAAATTTTGGAGGAGTCGCAATCTGGACTCTCGGATATGACAAGCAGTATTCTGACTTATGGGACATGATTTCATCTAAGTTCACTCATCAGTAAAATGTCCAAAACCTGTCAGGTTTAATGTTCTTGCATAGTTCTTACACTTTTGTTACAATAGAACTATGAGACAGGAAAACTTTGCTTATAATCCTCCTTTTCTCAGAAGAGGAGAGAACAGTTCTCCAACCAGGGCTACAGAACCTTTCGAGCCAGCTGGGCCCGTAATGCGCGAGCTTCTTAAAAAAGATATTGAAGGTTCTCTTGAACATAGAGGCACAGACGCTTTTATGACAGGCCAACAATTTTCGAGATATACTTCGGCTATGATTGAGGTTATAGGCGGTGCAAGAGTCTCAGGCACGAAAACGACACGAGCCACTTTGGACAATCCATTTTCTAATGTTAGTAAAATTACATTTGAACATACTGAAGGAGATAATACGGCTGAAGGTTCTGCAAAGGTGTCAGTTCATACAACTGGGCCTAATGCTGAAAAAATAGAATTTACAAATGGAAACACTGGACCATTCAAAGGAAGAGAGATAAATATTGAGCATAATGCACTTAGCGAAGACGAAAAGGCTGCACCGAACCCAGACGCAGATAAATTACCAGATATATATGTACAACATGAGTCCAGTGCGATGAGTGTAATGAATAGAATATATACAGGGTATATGAAGACTCTAGATGCAGTAGACAAAGCACACGAAGCTGAACGGCTAGATTTAGTTGCTGAAGAGAATGCATTAAAAATAGCCTCAGAAGAACCAGTAGATATATATGTTGATCCTCGTCTTGTACTTTCAGGCACTCATAATTAAGCTCCAACTCTCCAAAAATTGACCCATTTTGTTCTATTGACATATATCCTCGTGAGAGTTTAATATAATTATATGAGAAATAAATCTAATCTCTTTTTACTAGCAACATTCATTTATGCAATAATAATATTTGCATATATCGCGAGTAATCAATCAGAGAAAGCAAAAGCGGAGACAAACCACATTGTTATATCCCAAATTCAACTTAGTGGTACTTCGGCAAATGATGAATTCGTTGAACTTTACAATCCAACAAACTCAAATATAGATTTGGCAAAATGGAGGCTTACTAGAAAATCATCGACAGGAGGTTCGGTTCAAAACCTTGTTGCGAGTCTTTCAGGTGTCATAAAACCAAAAAGCTATTTCCTCATCAGTCACCCAGCAGCAGTTACGAATTCAATTGCAGATCAATTATATTCGTCATCAAGCAGCGCAATGACGACAAATAACACAATTACCCTCTTTAGTGATGCGGGACTTACAACCGTAGATAAAGTTGGGCTTGGAACGGCTGTCGATGTAGAAACTGCAGGCTTTACAGATAATCCTGAAGGTGGAGAGAGTATCGTAAGAAAAGCTTCGAATACTTCCACTCCCCAATCATTATTTACCGGAGGGTCGGAAGCATCTGCTGGAAATGAGCTCGATTCAGATAATAATAGTACAGATTTTGTATTATTCACTTCTGCTTTACCTCGTAATTCTAATGTATCGGCTGTACAACCGACAATATCTGTACAGCCTACAAACATGCCATCGACAATACCCTCTGCTACTCCTACAGTCAATCCAACAGCAGTTCCTACGATTATCCCAACTATCACATCTCAACCCACACACGTTCCGACTATAGCACCGACCAACTCGCCAACAAATACTCCAATACCTACATCCCAACCTACCAATGCGCCATCTCCAACCAATACACCTGTTCCTACCTTAACTAAAACTCCTACTCCAACACAGCCAGCACCAACTGTAACAAGTGCTCCAACTACTCAGCCAACTGCAATTCCGACAGCAATCCCTACTCCCCCAATGACTCCAACACCCACTCCTTCCAGTCAGGTTATTGTGAATGAGCAGATTACACCAAAGACTAAACTTGTATGCATCCAAACATATAAACAAATTCGAATCCTAGGATACAAGCTAACAATTCCACAGATTAGATGTTCTATTGTAAAGACTGAACCTGATTCAAATTATCACAAGAAGCATCGCTAGATAATCTCTATTTCACCATTCTTACTCCCCTTTTACTTCAATCTCAATCCAAAAAAATAGAATGAGTTTATTAGAAAGGAGGTGAATATATGACAGATACATCTAACAGAGGTCTCGGATCAGATAACATGGATCCATCAACAAAACAAGAGATTCAGAGTAAAGGCGGTCAGGCTTCATCACAGAAGCAAGACATGAGTCAGCTAGGTCAAAAAGGTGGTCAAGCTGCGCAAAGCAGTGGTAACGCTCACCAATTGACTGATGATGATAGAAGTCGAGGTGGACAAACATCATCATCGACACAAGACATGAGTACTCTTGGACAAAAAGGCGGAAGTGCAGCACATCCAAATGGACGTGGTCTACAAAACGCTGACCAAGAAACTCGTGAAGAAGTCGCAAGTATGGGAGGTCAATCTTCTCATGGCGGCGGACGTAGAGATGAGTAATATGAATAAGTTACTTTAACAGGCAGATAGGAGTTTCTTATCTGCCTGTAACTTTTTTGTTTGTACTAAACGATTATGAAAAAAGAATTTACGCCAGTGCCATCTAGTTTGCTTGAGCAAGTAAAGGCACACATAAAAAGAAATGAAGGATTAGCAAAGAAAGCTTTGCAGAAACAAGAGTTTCCAACTGAGAAAACTGAAGGACCTAGAGATAATAGTAACGAGACTGTAGTCTTTAGAAGAAGAGTTTAAGGCTATTTCTTTTCAAAATTTAATGCACATGAATTAATACAGTAATGTTTATTCGTAGGAGATGTTTCATCATCGAAAAGATGTCCAAGATGGCTCCCACAATTCTTGCAAATTACTTCGGTCCGCATCATTCCATGATCATTATCTGGTCTCAATTCAACAGCATCACTATTGGCGACTTCCGCAAAACTTGGCCATCCAATTAATCCAGGAATAGTAGACTCATATTTGGAATCACTCTTGAATACAACCGAATCGCACGCAGCGCATCTATAATCACCATTCTCATCATTATTAAGTAACGTACCTGATCCGGGAACTTCAGTTCCTTTTTCCCGCAAAACGTGATATTGTTCCGGAGTTAATTTCTCTTTCCAGTAATCTTCTGATTTATCCCGCATATGTGCCATACTTATATTATACAACTTTTGGCAAGTTTAGTTGATAAAGCTGTTTATGCTACAATTAATAGGCATTCACATATGAGATCTCGCCTTGATCATAAGAATACACACTTTCCTAAAAAAAAATGGAGTTTGAAAAATTTTAGCCTTAAAGAGGCAACGAAAAACCTCCTTGCCCGTCATAAACGAAAGATATTCTATTCGCTATGTTTACTTATAACATTTCTGGCACTTGTCCCTCCTGCGACATATTTGTACTTCGCACGAGATCTAAAAGATAAAGATAGTGTCATGAATCGTGGACTGACAGGTTTAACATTACAAGATAGAGATGGTGAGCCATTTTATACGTTCTATCAACCAAAAGAAATTTCTTATGTTTCATTCTCTGAAATTCCTGTTACGGCCCAAGAGGCGCTTATATCATCTGAAGATAAAAATTTCTACACGAATCAAGGATTCTCAATAACCGGTATTCTTCGAGCGTTTGTGGTTAATATCTTTGCAGGACAAATAGTTGAAGGAGGATCGACAATCACACAAGGGTTAGCAAAGAATGCGTTTCTGAGCCAATCGAGGAATTATCTCCGAAAGTATCAAGAGATTGTACTAGCGGCCGAATTAACAAGACGATTTAGTAAAGAAGATATTATGGAGATGTATCTGAACTCTATCTATTTTGGCGAAGGTGCATTTGGTATAGAGAATGCTTCACAAATTTATTTCGGAATTCCTGCCAAAGATCTTTCACTTGCACAATCCGCATTACTTATTGGAGTACTCCCAGCTCCATCAGCCTACTCCCCGCTTTCCAATCCTGATGATAAGGCAAAGATAAGACAGCAATACGTTCTGGATGAAATGGTAGAAGAAGGTTATATCACTCAGGGACAAGCTGACGCCGCATACGATGAACCACTTGTCTATAAATCGAATCCAATCAAACGTGACACAAACACAATTGCGTTTCATTTCGCTAATTACATACGGAATCAATTGATTCAAGAGTTTGGTGAAGAACGTGTTGTCAGTGAAGGTTTTCGAGTTAAAACAACGATGGATCGCGAGTTCCAGGAGTATGCGCAAGATGCAGTAAGAACGCAAATTGAAAGAATAAAATATAACGATGCAAGCAATGGTGCAGCAGTAGCAATCGATCCAAAGAATGGCCAGATCCTTGCAATGGTCGGAAGTTATGATTGGAATGATGAAAGCTTTGGACAAACAAATATGGCTATCACACCTCGACAGCCTGGATCTTCTTTTAAGCCATTTATTTATGCACGAGCTTTGGAAGATAAGCAGATCACTCCAGCGACAGAACTTGAAGATAAAGAGACAACGTTTGCAGGAAGTTATAAACCAAAGAATTATGACTTACGATATCGTGGTGACGTCACAGTCAGACGAGCATTAGCTAACTCCCTTAATATTCCAGCAGTTGAAGTTATGGAGATGGTTGGAGTTTCCCGCGGGTTAAGTACTGCAAGCGATTTCGGAATAACGACATTAAATGCTGACAGGAATTATGGATTGTCGCTTGTTCTTGGAACAGGTGAAGTACCACTTCTTGAATTGACAAATGCATATGCGGTTTTCGCAAATGAAGGTGTGTATCATAAACCGACTGGCATTATGGAAATTACCAATAAATATAATCAGAAAGTAACGCAACCACAAAGCTTCTGGGAGCGATTAAATCCACTCAATTGGTTCAGATCTGCAAATAGATCTGGAGAAAGAGAAGTTATCAGCCCTGAAGCTTCTTTCCTGATTTCATCAATCCTTTCAGATAATCGCGCACGCTCTGAAGTATTTGGAGGTTCTCTCACAATTTCCAGACCAGCTGCAGTGAAAACAGGAACAACAGAAGATTATAGAGATGCGCTCACAGTCGGATATACTCCAAGTCTTGTAGTTGGAGTATGGGTCGGAAATAATGACAACTCTCCCATGGACAATGTTGCTGGTTCACTTGGCGCAGCACCAATTTGGAGAAATATGATGGGCCATTATCTTATGGGAAAACCTGTCGAAGAATTTAAGAAGCCGACATTTGTTGTCAGTGAACCTATTTGTAGAAACGGTCGTCCAACTAGCATAACAGAATTCTTTATTGCAGGGACACAACCACCGTCTTGTGATACGCCAACTGAAAGACCTACAGACACACCACAACCATCAGAACAGCCAACACCAACAAATCAACCTGATGATCAAAATAATGATGATAATCCGACCAGCACACCGCAACCGACCAGCACACCGATCCCAACACCAACCTCAGGTTCTGGACCTGTGACAACACTTATCCCTACTGTCCAGGTTAATCCTTAATTGATTGCTATATCTATTTTAGAATTTATTCGTTTATCTTAATAATGCAATCTAAACGAAAATTTACTGCTCACCTTGACACTTTTTCTAAAACGATATAGAGTGGAAATATATCCGTAAGAAACGGGTAAGAACTTATCTATTCCCTTATGAACGTCACTACAGCTCGGGTGCTGCCGTCATCACAACAATTTCTTGTTGAAAATCTTTTTTCTCTTGATATAACACAGAAACAGACGTCGACAAGAATTGTAATGCAGGTCCTGTATAACCAGGTCAATACAAAAGATATTCCTCATATTGTTGATCTCCTGACAGAGCACCTCCCAAATGTTCTTTATACCGAATGTTATAACGATGAAGGACTTCCTTTCAGCACTGAAGTACGACATACAGAAATCGGTCATTTATTTGAACATATCCTCTTGGAATACCTTTGCCAATCAAAAATTGCAAAAGGTGCTCAAAGAGCTTCTTATGCAGGCAACACGAAATGGAACTGGATCCGAGATCCCCGAGGAAAATTCCATATACGACTTACCTGTGGCATAAGAGATGCGGATATATTACCAATTGCATTGGATAGGACAATTTCTTTGATGAAGATTATCCTTGCAGAACATCAATCACCATTATTCCTGACAAAACAACTCTACGGCTCACAAAATGGATTAAAGAATGGAAAAAGATCCAGAGAAAAGCGTGCTAGGAAAACTGCTTAAGGAGCTTAAGAACTTCCTGCTTTTTTGTGTCAGTTACATGTACTGCAATTACACCTACATTAAATTGACCGTACACAACAACAGAATCGAGTGGCGCCAAAAGTATGGCTGGGATTGTAAGTAAATCTTCTTCTCCCGCAACAACAATCGTTTGTTTTTCTTGCGTTGTTTCATATGATTTAAGCGCTGTTTGAATACGTTCTGCTGCATTTTGCTCTATAGTTCCAGCCGCGTTTCTCGCTGAAGTTAGAGAATCCATTGCATAGAATATCTCAATATCAGATTCTTGCAGCATACTTCTTCTTGTTTTTAGATCCACAATACTAACATCGGCTTGATGATCTGACTTTACTAGAGAAAGCGAAATGACATCGCCAACTGAGATCATGAGATTATTTTTATAAAATTCAATTACTTGAGAAGCTTCTTTGTAGACATCGCCAAACGGTTTGCGCAAAGCATCTTTCAAATCTTCAGGTAATTTGAAATCTCTCGTGAACAATGAAGCAAATGAAAAACCTTCACTGTCGATTTCTCCCCTTCGGATCCGAGCTGACGTCACAACTTCTCCATCACTTCCCAAAACGTATGGAACATGCACAATTTCTAATGCCGTAAATCCACGCTGCGTTCGTTGCTCGTTTACCTTTTTAACATTGGGAAGATTGTCTTCTGTGGCGAATATAACTTCAATATTCTTTTCAGTAAGACTATTCCCATAGATGTCATCAATAGGAATAATCTCTGCGCGGGTTTCATAGCCCTTCTCCTTCAAGTAATCTAAAACTGCATCCTTACGAATCTGAAACTCCTCAATAAGATGCGCGTTTTGTTTGTGCGCATATAACTTACTCGATGCAACACCTACAATAACTTTCTGCGTTTCAGAAAAAGCAGTATCCAATAATTTTTTATGTCCTGCATGCAGGTGATCAAATGTTCCACCGAGAATTCCTAATTGATACTTCATAGTCCAAAGTATACTGAGGATTCGTTAAGGATTCAAGTTACTTTTTGTTTTGAGGAACTTTTGCTCCCTTCTTACGAGCTTCTGAAAGTCCGATGGCAACGGCTTGTTTGCGGTTTGTAACTTTACCGCCTTTCCCATTTGGGCCACTTTTCAATTCACCTTTTTTATATTCATCCATTACTTCATGCACTTTCTCTTGCGCTTTTTTACCATATTTTGGCATACTATCACCTCCTTTCTATTGTAAGGATAAATCTCAACCGTAAGAGTGGAAATAAAAATATGTAAGGAGGAAGAAAGACTATTTGCCGAATCGTCTTTCCCGACGGGAGAATTCTTCTAATGCTTCATCGAAAGCTTTTTCGTCAAATTCAGGCCAATACTTGTCTGTGAAGTAAAGTTCGCTATAAATACTTTGCCAAGGTAAATATCCACTTAATCGTTGTTCACCACCGGTTCTGATAAGGAGATCCGGGTCAGGTTGATCTTTCGTATATAAATATTGCGAAAACGTTTTTTCATTTATATCTGATAAATCTAACCTTTCTGTAGCAATTTCTTTAACAGCTTTAAGTATTTCTGCACGACCTCCATAATTGAGCGCAATGTTTATAGTAATTGCGTCATTATCTTTTGACTGGTCCAGAACTTTTTGGGTATCTTTTTGGATATCCTCAGGGAAGGCCGTCATATCACCAAGAACTTGTATTTTGCCACCTTTCTTCAAAATTTTCTGTAGCATTCTTCCAGCGAAAAGTTCACGGAAAAGATTCATCAGGTAGTCAACTTCCTTTTTTTCTCGATTCCAATTCTCAGTAGAGAATGCCCAAAAAGTTACGTGCTTTATCCCCTTGAGTAATGCATGATCAACAATTTTTTCTATATTTTCATATCCTTTTTTATGACCAATCAACGTAGGCAAATGCTTTTCTTTTGCCCAGCGTCTATTTCCGTCCATGATAAATGCTACGTGTTGTATCATATAAGTTTTTGTAAAATTGGTAATTCTTTCAATTGCTCTACTTGCTTGACCGACCAATATGAGTATCCCTCTGGATTCTTCGTAACTTCCTGTATATATTCCTCCCAAGGTATCCAACGATATGCTTCAACTTCTTCAGGATTTGGTTTTGGTTCAGTAGTAATTCGAGTGATGTAAACTGGGCAAATTTCATTTTCGACGATACCATTCAATTCTGTTTTGTAGCGGAAATCTGGGAGAACCAATTTGAGACTTGATGGAACCAATCCCAACTCATAATCTAATCGTCTCTTCACAGCATCTTCAGTTGCCTCCCCTAGTCCAGGATGACCACAGCAACTATTTGTCCATATTCCTGGCCAGACCTTTTTGATCAAGGCACGTTGTGTCAAAAGAAAATCTCCATTTCTATTAAAAACATAACAGGAAAAAGCACGATGCAAAGGAGTATTGGCATTATGCGCTGCAAGCTTTGGCATCGTACCAACCTCTTCATTCTTATCATTCACTAATACAATTAATTCTTCAGTCATAGTTTATTTTCTAAATTTGGTTATATCTGGTCGCTTCGATCTTGCAGCTCTAACTTGGTCAAATTGATGACCTTCTGGAAAAACTGGTTCAGTGAAACCCACTGCATGCTTTCTTATCCCTTCCGTAAGAAGACGCTTACCAGCGGCATATCCTAAAAGCTCCAACGATGTATCTCTCGCCGTTGGCTCATCAAGAAAACTCCCAACGCGTACCCATTGAGGTGCTCCATCAATTTCTTGCTTTTCCGCAGGATTGAAAGCATAATGAGCGGGACCATCAAAGACTACAACCTCTAACCCTCCAGCTCTTCCGGGAAGTGAAAGCAATGGAATCTCTGGCCTTGCATCATACCCAACTCTATGGAAGTGATGACCAACAGCACGGACACCCCTTTCATCAATCACTTCGTCCATTGCTCCTATCAATGTATCCTTGGGAGTTTCAGGAACTCCATTTATTGGATCGACTGTTATCGTTTCCTGGATAATTGATAAACTTCCAGCAACTCTTCCTGTCTCTGGCTTTGCTTCTTTTTGCCTCACTGCCAGAATCTGTAATTGCTCATCTTCAAGTTCAGCCAAATTCTTAAGAACGATTACAACGCCAATACCAATAACAGTTTGCTCTGCTTGTTGTTGTTCGAAGAATGGAGTTCTAAGCCCTTCAATTGCTGATACTGACATTATCTGATGATTGTCCCTTCTGTGGATTTTCCGTTGATTGCAGCACGCAATCGAGATGTTTTCGCATTAATAAGAATTGTCTCTATCCCATATGTTGATAATGCCAAGGCATCTTCAACTTTGTGCTTCATTCCTCCAGTCACATCTGCCACGGTAATTTCTTGAAAATACTTTTGGACAGCCAGCCAATTCTCTTTCGTAATCTCAGGAACAATTTTTTGCTGTGTATCGAGAACGCCATCGACATTACAGAGCTGAATTATGCGAGACACTGCATAATCGTGTCTTTGCAGATATTGGCAAATAGCATTAAGAATGGTTTCTCCTGAAAAGATTGTTGTCTTCTGTGACCTGTCCCAAATGACATCGCCATACACAACCGGTATGAGACCTTGATCGAGAGACTCCCTCAATGTTTGAAAAAAGACTTCGTGAACATTGGCTCTTTCAGTAAGTATCATACTTCTTGGACTAAAAGAAATTGCAGGAATTCCCTCTTCGATGAAAATATCCATAACAATTCGATTTATTTCTTGGGCATCTCGTGCAACTTTTGCGATGCCCCATCGATCTGTATACCCAGTCTTGCCACCATACGTTCGCGCGGAAGTATGACCAAAGCTCCCACTTCCATGCGCAATAATAATTGGCTGCTTCACCTTTTTAAGCACCTTGGCAATCTTTCGGATTGTACCGACCTGAGCAGTATATGGCTTGGCTTTATCGGTTATGATTGAGCCACCAAGCTTTATGCAATATATATGCTTCATAAACGATTACTTAATAAGTCGTACTTTTTTGCTAAATCATTCGTTTTTACTTATAATGTCAGCATGAGCTCATTAATTAACAAGGTGCTCCAAGGAGATGAGCAGGCTGTTATAGCCTTCTATAACTTTTATTCTCCTCGAATATTGCGGTTTTTGAAGAATAAGTTACCGCAAGGTGAAGATGCGCAAGAAATCTTAAATGATGTCTTTCTTGAAGCAGTCGATGCTTTGCCTACATTACAAAAAGAGGCAAATGTCCAAGCATGGCTTTATAAAATCGCTTCAAATAAAACCGCGGATTTTTATCGCAAAAGAAAGATTAAATCATTCTTGTTCTCCCAAATGCCATATCTGTCGATCATTGCCAATGAGATCAGTCAACCTGAATTCCAGATGGAGAAGAACAAAATCCGTGACAGAATCGAAGCAGCATTTTTAAGTATTGCCACACATTATCAGCAGATATTACGAATGCATTATGAAGATGAGATGTCCATCAAAGCAATCGCACTTGCACTCCATATGTCTGATAAAGCGACTGAGTCACGTTTGTATCGCGCACGGCAAAGTTTTATGAAATCCTATGAACGAGCGTGAATTTTTATTGAAACTCCAGAATCGAGCACGCGAACAAGAACAGGCAATGAAAGTTGTTCCCTTCCCGAAGTTTTTTAAGTTTGTCATTGAATGGCTTAGCTATCATCCATGGCGCTTCCTCATTCCCTTGGCATTTCTTATTTCGCTTTTATTAAGGGCTATTGGAGGAACTTCGTACACAGATTTTATTCTAAGATTGTTCAGAGGAATTATATGAGAAAAAGAGCTTTTATTATTTACGCCAGTTTTATCTGGACGAAAATGCTTTTGGGGCTGACATTCACTCCGTATAAATCTATTAAAGATACAGTCCATAGGCCTGTACTTATCCCGGTTATTTTTTCACCATTGATTGCAGTTGCACTGCTGTTCCTGACTGCAAAAATTGGATCGCTTCTTATTGTGGTTTATGGAATGCAACGAGAAGCAGTTGCACTCTTTTTGAGCACGACATTTATCTCAATACTTTTTTGGCAATTACTTTTAATTTATTTCTTTATCAGCTTTTTGATCGCAGCGAAGCGGAAGGTTTAAATTACTTCTTTCGAACTTTCATCCCTTTTGGAGAATCTTCAATGATATAACCAAGTTTTTCTATATCAGCACGGAGTTTATCTGCTGCGTTAAATTGATGTTGCTTACGAAGTCTTTGTCGCTCTTCAACCATATGTTGAATATGTCCAGGAACTGATCCTTGTGCCAATCTGACTTGCTCACTGAGTTCTTTCAAATTTAAGCCAAGCACGTTATCGAATTTAAAGAGTAACTTTGCCTTTGCTCCACTTGGGATATCAGCTTTTACTAATTCCCATACCACAGCAAGCGCTTTGGACATGTTAAGGTCATCATTAATTGCATCGAGAAATTTTTCTTCAAACTCTTTTAAGTCACCTGCTGGGACAGCTCCACTATCAAAATTCGCATCTTCCCATTTGCTAATTTCTATAACTAATTTTTTATATGCATTCTGCGCTGCATCCAAAGCCTGGAAAGTGAAATTCATTTCCTGGCGATAATGGGTTTGAAGATACAAATATCGTAATGCCAATACATCATAATTTTCTTTTTCGAGATCATAAACAGTATATAAATTACCTTTACTCTTACTCATGCGCTCACCATTCACGAGAATAAATGCGCCATGCATCCAGTAATTCACAAATTTCTTCCCTGTTGCAGCTTCCGCTTGAGCAATTTCGTTTGGATGATGTGTTTCACGAAGATCAATACCACCAGTGTGGATATCAAAAGTCTCTCCAAGATATTTCATACTCATTGCAGAACATTCGATGTGCCAGCCAGGAAAACCCTTACCCCATGGACTCTTCCATTCCATTTGTCTTTTGATCCCTGAGTCAGCTGGAGGGCTAAATTTCCAGAGTGCGAAATCACGTTGGTTCTTCTTTTCAGGATTTATTTCGACGCGCGCTCCTGCTTTAATCTCATCAAGATTTGAAAGTTCACCATATTGAGGAAACATTGAAGTATCAAAATAGATGCCGTCAGAAGTTTCATACGTATAGCCATTTTCTTCAAGCCGTTTGACTAGATCAATTTGTTCTTTGATGTGATCTGTTGCCTTTGCAAACTTCTGCGGCTTCTGGAGGTTTAACTTACCGAAATCCTCGATAAAGACCTCACTATAGAATTGCGCCACTTCCCATGCTGTTTTGCCTTCCTTCTCAGCTGCCTTCTCCATGCGATCTTCTCCAAGATCTGCATCACCGAGATTGTCACCAGTTAAATGACCGACATCTGTGAGATTCATGATATATTTCACATCGTATCCATTGTATTTGAGAACGCGAAGCAAAAGATCTGCTGAGGTATACGTACGGAAATTACCAATATGTGCAAATGAATAAACTGTCGGGCCACAAGTGTACATGCCAACTTGCAATGGATGAATCGGTTTAAAATCTTCTACTTTACGTCCGAGTGAATTGTATAACTTAAGCATATCTTGCATTATACATTGAACCTAGCAGAATGGCAAAGAACTGGAGGTCAATTAAGCAGCATCCAAGCCACTGTTACGCATATCATTCTCCCAGATAATTCTTTCTTCTCTTCCAATTGAATCAAAATTATCACTTAAGACCGTGAGCTCGATTAGTACATCTTCACCAAGTAATTTTTCCAAGCTTGTATCATCTGTTGCAATACGCCTGTTTTTGATTATCCGTGCAGTAGCCACTGCCGTAGAAAGTACCATATCTTTTTTCCTTTCGGATGCCTGAGATTCAATCTTCATAAAGAGTTCATCCTGACGTCGTACTACTGTTTCATACGCTGTTTTACCAAAATCAGGTCTCCAATCAGGGTGTAGATAAGTATCTTCCGACGGCGTATACCGTGCATCGAATGCTTGGAGATAAAGCTCATCTTCTAGACGTTGTTCGGCCTCATCCGGATTATGAGATTTTAAAGGCCGAATAGTTGCGTAAACATTCTCATTACCATGAGGAACTACTAATAAAACACGCTTATCATGTCCGGTAACAGTCTCGTCAGTTAATGGAATTGCAAGCATAATCCCAAAATATGCATTATCCGCATTTCCTGCTTCAGATAATAACGGGGCACCATGTACTCTACCAATACGCTCAGCTTGTAATCCCGAAAGCTGCTTATTTATTTTTTCACCATATCTTCCAAATCCGCGTTCTATATCTCGAACTTGTTTAAGTTTCGTAGGATCGTCATAAAAGTCACGAACGATACTATTAAATTCACCGCCTTTAGATTGTGGTCGTGGTCTTTCGGCCATAATTCTTCTTACAAAAAACCCTCCATATTTAGGAGGGTATTATAGACAACTTGATTTACATTGCACTATAAAACCCTTCCTGGTGGAAGATTTGTAATGCAAATGAGAGAATGAATTGTGATGGATTCCATATATTAAGTTGAGTGTATCATTTCCTAAAAGCTTGTCAATATAGGAAAAGGCTGGGTTAGCCGCTTGTTCCGCGATTAATTTCTGTTCGAGTCTTTGCTTGCGTAACTGCTACTGGAGCTCCCAAATTATCCGGACCTTTGCCATGAGATTGAAATGATTGCAAAGACTCTGCAAGTCGTGCTTTTTCTTCTTCCTCTTGTTGTAATCGCTCTTCTTCTTCCTGCTCCTTCAGTTGTCTCTCTTCTTCTTCACGCTCTCTTCGCTTTTGTTGCGCTTCCTCACCGAATGTTGCACCAAAATAAGTCTCTTTATGCTGCTTTTGTAATTCCAATAACTTTTGTCTTGTCTCATCAAGCTTTGATTGCTCTCCAGGGTTTACAGCTGGCATCGGGCCACTTGGACTGGCTGCTTTTTGGATTTGTGCTGCTGCTTGGGCAGGATCTGCACCGGGATCTAATTTCTCTGGCGAATCTGAGGAAGAGACGTTCCCATAGAGTTGGTCAACAAAGGTTTGATTGGTAGCCTTTGCTTGTTGTGAAGCTTGATTGCCCGCATCTTGAGCTTTCTTTTTGAGTCCAGCATTAATTGGATTACCTTCTTCAAAACTGGAACCTTCTGAGTTGGAATGAAATGGATTAAATCCCATATCTTTATAATACTATAAATAGATCAAGAAACAAATTAATACTCACTGCGGCCTTCCATGGCACGTTCGAGAGTGGTTGGGTCTGCGTATTCAATATCTGATCCAATCGGAAGTCCTCGTCCAATTCTGGAAATCTTCACATCAGGATTTAAAGACTTGAGCTGCTTTGCCATATACATGGCAGTCGCCTCACCTTCCATTGTTGGATTGGTTGCTAAAATAACTTCAGTAATTTCATCAGATTTTTGTATACGAGCGACTAATTCATGGATACGCAGTTCATCGGGACCGATATTGTTAAGCGGATCAATCTTTCCATGAAGCACATGATAAAGTCCTTTAAACTTCCTACTCTTCTCCAAAGCAATCACATCCAAGGGTTGTTCAACAACACAGACAACAGACTTATCACGATGTGGATCTGAGCAAACATCGCATGGATCAGTCTCACCGACATTGAAACATATCGAGCAAGTAACTGTCCCAATTCGAAGGTTTTGGACTGATCTCGCAAAACGATCGAGCTCACCCTGAGGAACATGTAAAAGATAGAACGTGAGACGTTCTGCAGTCTTTGGACCAATGCCCGGCAACCGTTCAAAACTCTCAACAACTTGTTGAATTGCTTTTGGAATTTTCATAATTAAAAGATAAGACTACTAATTGACTCGCCAGTACGAAGACGTTTTATTGCTTCAGCGATCAATGGAGCAACTGTCGCTACTTTTACTTTTGGATTTTTGGAGACATCTGCTCGCAACGCCAAAGTATCTGTAATGATCACTTCATCGATTGCAGAACTCGTGATATTCTTCATTGCGTCACCTGAAAAAAGTCCATGAGTTACTGCGACACGAATACTTTTGGCTCCTTCTTTCTTAAGAAAGTCAGCCGCATGAACAATTGTCCCTCCTGTATCAAGCATGTCGTCGACAAGAATTACATGCTTATCTTTAACATCACCAATCATTGCCAAGGCTTTTGATTGATTGTTGAGTGTCACATCACGTTGTTTGTAAACGAGCGCTACAGCTGATGCTTCAAGCATTTTTGCATAGCTTGTCGCTCTGAGCAACCCACCTTTGTCAGGAGATGCAACCACCATATCGTTTAAGTTCTTTGATTTGATAAATGGAAGCAATGCATAACTTCCATACAAATTATCCCATGGGATTTGGACAAAACCTTGTTGCTGCTCTGAATGGATATCGACAGTGACAATTCTTGAAGCACCTGTGTTCTCTATCATTTGAGCAACAACTGATGAACTGATAGGGACCCTCGGCATCTCTTTCCGATCCTGTCGTGAATATGAGAAATAAGGGATAATAACCGAAATTTCTGATGCAGAAGCACGCTTTGCAGCATCAATCATGAACAGCACTTCCATGATACTATCGTTCACGTTTGGTGCTGTTGGTTGGATGATAAAGACATGGCGACGACGCATGTTTGGAGTGACACGAACTCTGATCTCTCCATCAGAGAATATAGAAATTGGCTCATGTAGATCGAGCTTCAAAATCTTTGCTATATCGCGCGCTAACCCAACATGTGAAGTTCCAGTCAATAAGATTGGTTCATCAATTGTGAGATTTGCCATAGATTAGGAATATTATTTACCGCCGCCGAGGAGACTACCAAGTCCACCCATACCGCCAGTCATCTCTTGAAGTTTCTTTGCAGCTACTTCTTGTGATTTCTTAACAGCTTCGTTCACAGCTTCTCTAATATCATTATCTGATTTACCGTTACTTTTGATTTCGCGGATTTCCTGGTCACCACTGATACGAACGTAAACACCCTTTTTGTTGACTTCAACTTCTTGAGCTTTGAGTTCACGCTGCATAGCCATAGCCTGGTCACGCATTTTCTTTAATTCACCTAATTGTCCAAATGGATTAAATGCCATAATCAATCACCTCCTCTATTTATTTCTTCAATTCTACCTCAATTTCCATATCATTACCAGTCAAAGCTTTGGCAATCTTGAGTAAGGATTCTCTATTCTTAGTATCATCCAACCGTTCCTTATGAAATTTGTATCCAGCTTCAATTACCAAATGCTCTTTTGAAAAGCTTTTAATTGTACAACCTCGAAGCAAACCAGCAACGGTATGGTTGTGTTTCTTCATCTCATTGATCAGATTCTTCCAGAAAAGATCAAGCCAATCTTTGGTAACTTCATTGCCTGCGGTTTTCATCAACTCAACTGTAGTTGTTTCAATAACTACTTTATCTGCGTCCGCATTTTGATCTTTTTTCGGTGCTCCATAAAGCGCCTCTTTACGCTTCATATCCCCGACTTGCTTGCGAAGCGTTTTGACTGTGATATCTTCAACCACGACAGCCATTGGAGCAGATTCAATATTTTCTCCCGCAACTAAAGGAGAAGCATTTGCCGTACCTGCGCACCATTCTAAAATGACTAATTCTAACGGCAATTGAGGCAAGACTGCATACTTCATCTCACCATTCGCTCGAGCAAGAAGCGCAAATAATATTTTAATCTCATCAAGTGAGAAAACTGATTCTTTCCCTTTTCCCTGGATTTGTGTAAGCATATCTTCGTGCAACGCTTCCATCAGCTTTTGGATAAAATGCTTCATATCGATCCCTTGTTGGGTTAATGCAGCAACAATTTGTAGTCCTTTTTGGACATCTTTTGCTGACAAACTCTGTAGTAAATCCGAAACTTGTACAGAGATATTTGAAACTTTATATTTCTCTTCAATAAAATCCGGTGTTATCTTTTTCCCTTGCGCCAATGTCACCATCTCTTCAAGCATCTTTGCTCCATCACGGAATCCACCAGCAGCCAACTTGGCAATCATCAAAAGTGAATTGTCATCAACTTCAGCTTTCTCGCTCGTAATAATTCTCTTAAATGAGCGCACTAATTCCTCCGGTGTTGCCAAAGCAAATGCTATATGGAAACAGCGTGAGAGGATCGTTGATGGTACTTTATGCGGTTCTGTAGTACAAAGGACGAACATCGCATGCTCAGGCGGTTCTTCAAGGGTTTTAAGAAGCGCATTAAATGCTTCAGTCGTAAGCATATGGACTTCATCAATGATATAGACTTTTTTCAATGAAGAGACTGGTGTCAATCGAATCTTTTCTTTCAAATCACGAATCTCATCGATACCACGATTAGACGCAGCATCAATTTCGAGGATATCAATGCTTGTTCCATTGGTTATCGAAAGACATTGCTCACAGGTATTACATGGCTCTACTTCACCATCTTTTTTGCCAGTACAGTTTACGGCTTTCGCAAGGATACGCGCAGTTGAAGTTTTGCCCAAACCTTTTGGCCCAGTGAAAAGAAATGCATGTGGAACACTTTTTTTGAGAACTGATGTTAAGGTTTCACGGACTGCTGCACTATCAAGATCATGGATTGTTTGTGGACGATATTTTCTGTAGTAAACCATAGGAAGCTAAATAGTAGAATCCATAATAGCACAAAACTGTCATTCCCGCGAAGGCGGGAATCCAGCTCATTTATTGATGGTGGATCCCGAGCAAATGGAGCATGCCGTGTTCGACAAGCATATCAACACGATCATCTACAAGCATTTCTTCTTCAGCAGCCTCTCGGATTAATTCAGGATATGAAATAATGATATCCCCCAAGCGAGTCACATCAGAATCCGGTGGCAAAACAGATTCTCCGCCTTCTGAAATTGGGAATGATAAAATATTCGCAGTTTTATCTTTGTCACGATATTGCTTGTTCAAAGCCTTCATTTTCCGATCACCAACAATAGCAATGGAAACTTCGATCTGACTTTGGACATTTTGCTCTTCGAGCACGTGAGCAACTGCAGCTTTCATTCTCTTTCGATTGACTTTATATCTGCTTTCTACGTAAATTAAAACTTTGGGTTTACTCATTATGTTAGCTTGATACGAGCAGCTTCTTCTTGCTTAAGCTTCTTCTTAAGCTTTTTTGCAAGTGAAGGTTTGAGGTAGAACTTGCGTCGCTTTGCCTCTTGCACGATACCTGCATCCATAACTTTTTTAGAAAAGTTTCGGATGATTTGATCATCTGATTGTCCTGGTAACTTTTTAACAAAAACCATAAAGGAAAAAACACCCCCTCAATATTAGAAATTATTTCTAGTATGTATTTTACTCTAAAAGTGTAAATAAGTAAATCTCTACAGCAAAAACTCTTTCGCAAAATTATTGTCCATTTGTCTGAAATATGTCTTGCAGAACCCCAAACTCATCCTTATACTAAAATTATGAGTGCTGAGGCATTTGCAGCTCCCAAGCAAATCACTTCAAAAGAAGTTGCCGAGGGTGTGAAAAATAAAACCGCAGGATTCGTCGACCGAACTAAAGAAAGATTTGGAATGTTTACCTCTCGCTGGGCTCGTGCTGAAGTTACAGAGCCTACTCCATTTGACATCCAATTTGATACTCCTCGCATTGTAACTACTCCTGAGTTCCCTGAAGGATTACGCTACGCTTTTGCCAACCCTGAAGACCCAACCACGAAACCTCTCGTTGCTGTGATCACTGGAGTTCACGAAGAACCTGGTGATGCAAAGGAATTTATGCGGCATTTAGTTGAAAATGGGTGGCCTGTTCTGAGCGTATACAGTTTTGGTAAAAAGAAAGATTTGCTGCATCACAAAGTAAGTCCTGCAGTGATTACGCAAAAAGCTCTCGCCAATATCCAATCTATCAATGATGTTATGGAGATAGAAGCTATCCAAGGATTCCATGTTTTCGGACACTCTATGGGAGGCGCAGTAGGGGCATATGTTGCTGGAGCAATGAAGGAGCAATGTATTTCATACACAGGATATGCCGCTGCAGGGATGATGGGAGAGATGTCTCGAGCAGATTATCTAAAACTATCTCTTTCAAATCGAACCGTTGCCGAAAATCTTTATTCAATCAGACACACTTTGCGAAGACCAATACAAACATGGCATGAAAGCGGTGGTGCAGCAAATATCCAGCTTTCCTCAATGCTCCCTGTCATAAATGAAATGGGCATAAGTACATATGCTATTTTCGGTAAGAAGGATCCACTGGTTCCGGTTGAACGGGTACAAGAAGAACTGTATCCAGAGAGTGAGGTTTACCGTCAGTTTGATGAAATTGCCATTATAGAGAGTCGACATAGTGGATTATTTGAAGAACCTGCTCAGGATATTGGTACAGCTATGAGATTCTTCCATCTTGCAGAACAAAAAAGGTTAGTAAGGGTTGGTAAGGATCAAACGGTATTTCAAGCTTCTTAAACAGAGGCATTGCGGATTTTTTCAGCAATCGCTTCTCTACTCTCTTCTGGAGTGTTTTTCACCACGCCTTGTATGACATGACCTTTGTCATTTTCCCAGCGTGGGATGAGATGAATATGCATGTGCGGTACACCACGTTTTTCTTTATGGTTAATTCCAATGGTAATCGAATCTGGATGTAAGCTTGCCTCAATCTTCCTTACAACCTTTTGCACTGAAGCCATTGCTTGTCCGAGATCATCTTGATTATATTCCAAGACATTATTCCCATGCTTTTTGAGAATTACCATAACATGACCAGGAGCTGAAGGGGTTAATTCCATGAAAGACAACGTCGCATCATCCTCATACACTTTTAATGATGGAATTTCACCAGCTATTATTTTGCAAAATAAACAATCAGACATATGAATTTGTCATGCTGAATTTATTTCAGCATCTTTAATTAGAGATCCTGAAACAAGTTCAGGATGACACTAACATTTAAACCCTCTCCACCACTTTAATAATCTCTTTCAAGCTTAATTTCGTTGGACGCATTTTGGGATTCTTTGGAGAACCATTCAATAACATTTTCTTGGAAATATGTAAAAACCATGTAGCATCTGGATCAATTTTACGTAATTGTTCATAAGCGAGGGTCAAATCTGCACCTTTATCTTTTTCCGTTCCTGGAAGTGTCTTTATACGGACATAACCCTTTCGAGGATCCTTACGGATAACCACTTTAAATCCCATCTTTTGAGCCAACTTCAAGACAGTATCATTAATTGTTTCAAATCCGATCCCTTGGCCATATCGAGTATCGAATTTTATTCCTTTTTGTTCAATCTCTCGCTCCGCCCAGATGCGATTTTCAAATTGTGCGGTCATAGCATTCAGGCATGTAATACCAAATTCAAGATAGACTACATCTTGATTTGGTTTTACAAGTTTCATGCCATCAAGCAGTCCTAGAAAAGCAAATTCATACCGATCGGCTGCAGCATCTGGCCAGAAAACTTCTTTGAAGTGATCAGTAGCAACAACAATTTTGACAATTCGAGAGACAGCTTCTTCGTGCTCTGAAGTGAGATGTCCTGCGTGAGCAATTTGCTCACGAACATAATCCCATACAAGAGATGCTGCAGAGACATTTGTGTCTTGAATCTGATGATGGTCTAATGGAAGAAGTCCTGTATCAACGTGGATAATCTCATCATCACCAATTCGTTCAATCGGATCTTCACCTTTGTGTTTGGTCGTTGATGGATCTGGCTGTCCGGACAGTCTATTCCCTGCTGGCACGAATCGAACTTCAGCATCATTCCAACCAGCAAGATATTTCTTAAGAAGCCAAACGGAAGTAATTGCGTCCCAGTCAGGAGAGGTATGCGTAACAATAATTTTCATGAACTAAGTATATCAATTCTTGCTTCGAAAACAAAGCTCCGATAGCTCATCTTCTTCCATTATTGTAATCATGTAATCTCGCTTTTGCTTCCGCGCGAAGCCCTTGAGAAAGGACTTCTGGGGTAAGCTCATCCCAACGATGGATCATACCCTTTGCATGCATCCATTGAGCTATCTTCGTGGATTTTAAACGATCAGCATCCTCTAGAGCGCGCACGATACGATGAGGAACTATGTTATTTATATCATCTAAATCCTCAAGCCCCGCCAAACCAGTAAACATATCTATAGGTTCTGTATCTGCAAATGTTACTGTATCACCTCTTCGTTCCAAAATGACTTGAGAATATCCTTGGATAAGATCCATCATATTTTTGCCAAATGTCATAAGCGTCCCAGCGTGATCAGAAGATGTATCATGTGTGTAATGATAAAAACCATGAGTACCGACAGGATGCTTCCCCGCTGCATAGGATTCAAGATAAGGCTTCGCATCAATCTGGCTTACTGGCAATAGTGATACTTCAGGATAATAAAGACCTGAAGTATCAGCCTCTCGAAGCTGGTCTAACGTTGCAGCAAAACTCTTGGGTGTTGGAAATATTCTTCGAGCTTCGTCCATATCAAATCCCAATGTAGCAAAGGATTGTTGTATCCTTGGATTTTTTCTATATAGGGGTGATTCTTTAAATTCAAATTCCACGGCAGAACTCATCTCAATAGGAGAATTAGAACTTCCTTTTGGAGGAGACGGTAATTCAATTGGCGCAACATCTTCTTCAGCCATCTTTTCTCTGAAAAAAACTACCCCGCGAGCTACTGTCACGAGCTGCCGATCACTGTCGTACCAAAAACTACGCAAGACATGACTATCCGCAGACGTTACTTGCAACACTCCATCTGTATCAAGCTTGTCAAAAGCAGCAGGACCTTCAGCAAAGACTGAAGCCATTATTTCAGGATGCGTTGTGTGTACTGCTGCAGTATGCTGAGGTTCTTGCCATTGAATAGGTGCCATCTTGCCACGAAATAAGGTTTTATTTTGAGCATCTGCCACAGTAACTGTCGTAAATGAAAAACCTTCTCGCTCCTGACGCCCACGGACAGCGCCATCTTGCGGTAAAGAAACAATTCTTTGTACTGGCGGTGGTGCACCCTCCACGCCCGAGCTAAAAGTTCTTTCAGCTCCTCCGATTGGAGTTCTCCCATCAAATTCTCTATTTATTGCCATAGGCTATTTTAACACAAACTATAAGACTCTAAAATGAGTTATTGATCTCTCCTAATTTCATTTAAATAGTTATATGCTGTCCGTAAAGAAACTCCTAATTGCTCAGCTAATTCTTTCACATTTGGTTTTGGATCTTCTGGATCGAGTAGTTCTCGCATTTGTTGTAAATATTCTGCTCTCCGTTGTAGGACTGCTGAGGATGCAGGCTGTCCTTTACGAGAAGATTCTTCATCAGGTCGAATTCCTGCAGCGTTTCTAATTTTTGCTAATGCTACATGAGAAATTAGAGATATACTTTGGGGAGTATAAAATAATTCTTGACCAATATCTCCATTCTCCCGATCTTCCCCGTATCGTTGAAAAAGTACATATGCCTCTGTCTCTGTTAGTCCAGCATTGTCGATCAATCCCTGCAGTTCCACTTGATCAAGTGCGTGGTCTTCAACTGGGCGGCCTTGATCCGGCAAAGTCTCCTCATCAACTACTGGATAACCTTCAGTTACATCACTCGTCCCAATAGGAATTAAATGTCTATCAAATACCGGAGAATGAAGCAATAACCTTACACGCTCAGGATCGATATCAGTATCAGATCCTTCATGCATTCTCTCTGCAATCTCTTGTGCAGTCGGTTCTCTTTGTAGCTCTTGTGTTAAAACATCATTTACGGTATGTACTTGTTTTCTTTCTGGGAAAACATGTTGAGGTACATGGATGGGATGCTGTCCTCTTATGACACTGTTAACTTCACTTTGAGCTGATAAAGAAGCAAGCATAAAAAAGTTTTGAGACCGCTCAGGATCGAAATTCTCAGCAGCTTGTAATACGCCAAGCGATGCAGCTTGTTCGAGATCAGGACGCGTATCTGGATCAAAAGCGTGAGTATGGGCTGTAAACTGAGCAGCATCACTACGGCCAGCTGCTAAAGTATCTCTGGCTTGAACAAAACCATCATTCTGTCTTGCTATCTTCTTCCATTCATCATTGAATAATTTCGTTCTTTCAGCTGCTCCCATTTCATTCTCTGGATCAACTCCTCTGACTACTCCCCTTGCAACGGCTTGGGCATCTTTACGAACTGACGTAACAGTATGACCTAATTCTCTTTCTTGTACATAACGGGGCTTGGGATCTGGAGGCGAAGTATCTGTAGTTGGAATAACAGGAACAGTAATATCACTTCCGGAAATTTCTGCAGGTATTGTATGTTTCCGTGTATAACCTCTGTCAGGAGATGGAAGAGGCACAACACGTCTTGCAGCATGGGAAATCCCACCAGTTCCTCGTGTATCAGGCGATACAACTTTTCGCAAAGGTGGAGGTGTCCCCTCTGGAATAGACGCACTAAATGATCTTCCGCCTGTCTCACCATTTGAGGGTCTTCTACTATCAAAAGATTCTCCAATAGCCATACTATAGTTTATCACAAACTATAAGATATTTCTAGTCAATTTGGGTTACCTTTACACGATTTCTAATATATCTTTAAGGATGAAATTATCAATAGCTGGGAATAATATCTGCTGGTTTAAATAATTGAACTTGACATCATTCCAGCCAAGTATTTTTTAAGAGCTAAATGGAGGTAATTGCGTTCCAATCTGGAGAGGTATGCGTAACTATAATTTTTCATGAGCTAAGTATATCAAGCATAGAACATTGATGAATGATAATAAAGATGATCACAAATTACAATCTTAAAGTCTAAATATATCAATTAACGTCCTAACATATCTGTTATCACCCTCTGGCGGAAAATCTTCAAGCCCGCTCAATAAGAAATTCATATCGTCACCATACCCCTCAGAGCCAGGTCCTTCATGTTTGTATTTTTTATTGATTGCGGCTTCTGCTTTAGCGGGTAGGCTTGACCGTGGGCGAAGTATATCTCGTATTTCGACCCATGGTCTTCCTTGTAAATGCGCAAATTCAGGAACATTTGCAATTACTACATCTGCTAATTGCTGTTGACTTACTATACTTGCTGGATCAATATCCAGTTTTTGCAGATAGGAATTTAAGTGAGTGTAATAAGTAGTAGAAGAAGGTGCATTGGTGTCTACAATGCTGACCTTCTCATCTGTAAAATCAAAAACAACTTGATTTGTATCAGGATGAACCGGTGATTGGCGATATCTTTCGATAAAACTTCTGACTTGATCTCGCATTGTTTCACTTGATCCTTGCACAGCATCTCTTAAGGTGGCTTCAGTATCCTCAGTTACTCCTTGATATTGGAGACCTCTCAATTTCTCTTGGACCATTACATATTCTCTCCCTGCAAAAAAGGCATTTTCTCCTCCATTAAGCGCTATCCTATGCGCATCTCCAAAATCCGTATCCTCAATTTTTGCAAATTGTGTTGCAGGAACGTGATCAGCTCCGAAGGCTTCTACAAACTTTTGATGCTGCGCTCTAAGCTTTTCAAACCCTTCGTCTGCCTCAGCGACAGTTACATATTCTTGCTGAGCTTTTAAGCGTTTTACAACGAGGTCAGGTTCTCCAGGAATAGTATGAACATCAAATATACCTCCTACGCCTACTGGTTCTCCAAGTGATATATTACGAAGAGCTGAAGACGTTATTGATTCTAATTTCTTTGCACCGTCTTCGACTGTTTCAGCATGGAGATCATCAACTGATTCAACATGCTTAAGTGCAAAATCTACAACTGGATTGGCTTGTATGTCGTTCTCTTTCTGTGCACTTGGCTGTCTCCACCACTGGGGAGTCACTGGTACATCAATACTACCATTATCAATACCCATAGCGGATACAGACCCACCTCTTTCTCCTTTATTAAGAGAAACAATTCTTCTCAGCGGTGGTGGAGATCCGTCGGGAGTAGTCGGACCAAAGGACCTACTGACGTCTCCTGCAGGATGCTTACCTTCAAATGATTCTCTATTATTTGGCATCACGTGTAGTTTACCACAAACTATAAGACTTTTCTATTAAAAAGTCTTATCCACTGCTGAGTAATTTTGCATTTATCTTATCAGCAGTGATGAATCCCCCATTTGCTTCAGCCTGGGTGATAAGGTACTCAAAGTAATTTTCAATGATAGTTTGCTTAGGCGAAGATTCTGGCTGCCAAAGTTCGCCATGTGATCTACGCACTGCGTTACGTGCGTCTTCAATATCTACATTTGTAACAGTTTTGGGATCATCGGTCCAATAGCTGTAATCAGCAAAATCTTCTTTCTTAAATCCGTCTGCAGCAAAATTGAGCGCGTCAGTAATAGATGATTGCTGTTCCATTTCTAAAACGGATCGAGGAATAAGCGAAGAAACTAAACGTACTGTTGCGTTAAGTCCCACTCGCACCTGATTGAGTCGAGCGTATTCCGGTTGGTTTAAGGTACTCTTCTTGAAATCACTTCGGAGAGGCGTTGTTGGTTTTGGTTGATGGCCTTGCGCACGAGCATCGTCAATGACACCTCGCAGTGCAAGTCGAGGTTGTACACCATCAGTAACCATGCTACCAGCAAGATCAACCAATGCGTCTGGAGTCAGAGTAGGAAGTTGTTCTGTAATGTCAAATCTTTTATATGGTTCTGTAAATCTTAATCGATCC
This sequence comes from uncultured Gammaproteobacteria bacterium, assembly GCA_965230895.1. Lineage (GTDB taxonomy): Bacteria > Patescibacteriota > Microgenomatia > Levybacterales > UBA12049 > JACDET01. The sequence continues at coordinate 63,677 of OZ246394.1, read as the reverse complement.
TGCCAATTAGGAACTTCCGCATCTTCTGCTGCCACAACTTTCATTTTCCGTTCATCACCTACATTTGTATCAACCCAATTCTCGCTAACGCGCCATATTGTTCGAGCAGGCTCTGCTATAGGAGTACCTGTTCCTGGATCAATAATTACATAGTCAGTAGTGGGATCATCTTCCTTTGTTCTTGCTCGCTGATTACCAACTACGATAAAATCACCTGTACTCGGATTGACGTATAAGTCTATATTCTCAAAACTCGCATTGCTATGGTAGCTTCCTGATGGGTGAATTTTTCCATGTGTCTGAACAAATGGAGCAATTTTATCGACACCGTGTTCAGGCAATGGCAATTGCTCAGCATTACTTTCTGGTTTCAGTACAGAAGCTTCGTTGGCTCGCCATAGTGCTTGTGCTTCAGGTGTTTCACTCCCTCCCAAACTACCCACAACTGCTTCGATTGCCGGTCTATTGGAACTCGGTGCTACAGGAAGTGCAGGAGGTTCAGGCACGGAAGGAAGCATTGCTCTCTGCAATGCCTGCGCTTCAAATGTAAACGCTCCGCCCAACCGATCAATAACATTGTCTAAGGCTGTCGGTACTGGAGTTGTTTCATCACCATCTGGTTCGACGTCAATGGTCTCAGCATCAAGTGCCCTCTGCAGAGAACAAACTTCAGGGCTAAGATAGCCTAATCTTTCCGCAATATTGAAAAATGCTCTTGGGGTTTCTTGGGGAGTTTGATCCACAGGTCTTCTCACTGGAGTTGGACGGTTTCTTCCTGCAACTTTATCAGGGGAAACAACTTTCCGAGTTCTTGCCGGTACGGATTCAGAACTTCCGGGACCAAATGAACCCTGTGTTTCATTACCTACTGGTTTTCCATTATCAAAACCTCTTCTATCAAGTTCCATAAAGGCGTATTTTACCACATTTAGCCTTGCATGAGAACGGTAATTGTTCAGTATAGTTTATGCTATGGGTGCTTCCCATTTTGTGAGGACAGCCTGGATATCTCTTGATGTTCTCAAATCGTTAATAAACTCCTCTTCCTGAGGTCCAAGTGCCTGAATTCCTGAAATCATTTTATAGAGCAATCCATTTTCTCCTGTTTGGAAACGTACGGAAAAATCACCTTGTTCACCGGGAGCAATTTGCAAATCGTTAGCCCGAGCGGCAGCATTTCCGATAGCAAGAAGAAAGCCTTTTCGTTCCTTTGCGACTTCATAAACAGCATTTGCTCTGCCAGTAGCCAACCCAAGCTCTTCCGGAATATCAGATGCTGCTCCGGCCTGTTCTAACCAGCCAGCTAATCTTGTATCTTCAATTGGCAAACCAAGCGCTTTATTTGCCGCGTGGAGCTGAGCATCTCTTCCAGCAGCTACTCCCAATTCTTCAGCTCTTGCTGCTGGATCTTCAAGAGCATCAAGTATAGGTTTTGATGCAGCCGAACTGAATGTTTGGATGACAGGTTCCAACACTCGTGTAGGTACGGCATGAATATCCTCCGGACCTGTTTCTCTCAACACACCTGTACGAATCAGCTCAATTACCTCATCAAGACTTGTGCCGAGTACTGCCGCGTGAGCACGATTATCAAGGGTTACGGGCCCTTTACCTGCAGCTTCGGTGATATGCTCGACTCGGAATATTGTTCCTTCTGCTCGTTCTTCAAGAATTCGTATCAACTCATCTCTTCCTGCAGTCGTAACATTACCTTCACGAGGATCGCCTCGTTCTACCCGTTCATTATGTTCTTGGAGAGGCTCGTATCGTTCTGCTCTGCCAATAGTAGGAAAACTATCACTTACTGGATCTCTCTGTCCAGGAAGTTCTACTTCTGGAAGTGCATGTCGTGGACCTGGAACGTCAGGACCAGTTGTCCCACGAAGTTTTGCTGGTGGCTCTGCTATCGTAATCCCATAATCAACCACTGTTCCTTCACCAAGCATTACCCATGAAGTATCACGTATTATTCTCCCCCCGTCAGGCATGCTATTCGTGGTTTTTCTTGTTAGTGTTAATCTATCATCATAACCCTCGAGGCTTCCGTCAGTCGTGAGATGATATGAAGTAATTGTTGTGATTCTGTCTCCATCCCGCAATGTATTACTCCACGAAGCAGTACGTTGCACTTCTCCATATTGGTTTACTGTTTCTTCAGCCTCATCTACTCTTTCAAGATAACTATAAATTGCTCGTGCAGATCTACTTATTCTTCTGTACGTCCCGAGTTTCTCTAATTTGTCTCCTTGAGGAGACTGCTCGTCATGAGGTTCATTTGGAAGCACTCTTTCATCTCTAGGCTCTCTACGTATTCCAATCTCATCAGGCTGTACAATATCACGAGGCAATCGATCAGAAGGTGGAATTGGTTGGTTCTGAGTTTTAACTTCTTCTGGTATCTGGTCCTGAGGAATAGACGCATGAATTTCAGGCGATTCGTCTCGGTCCATAGGGCTAACTCTTCTTGTCGTCTCTCCAGTAACTGATGGAAAAATTTGCCTTGGTTTCGATAAAGCTCTTGATTCAGCAACTTTGTCTGGAGAAACAATTCTTCTTACTCTTGGTGGAGGTGCATCGGTCGCTTCTTGTGAGAAAGATCTTGGGCGGATTTCTTTTGACTGTCTACTCCCATCGAATGATTCATTGTGTACTGCCATAATGACGTAGTATAACACATAAAGTAAAGCTGTCGTCGAATTACGATGACTACTTTTGAGGACGATATACCATTGTTAAAGCGTGTGGAATACTTTTTCGACCAGTTGTATCAAGACCCAAATGTAATGCAATGAACTGATATTAATGGCGCAAAGGTCTCCCAAGAATGATTCTTTCAAAACGCTCTTGGCTAAACTTTTTACCGAAAAAGACATCATATGTATCTCGTACATCGCGAGCCGGAAGCATGGTATCTCGAATATCTTCTGGTGCGTCAGGGAGTTTTTCGAGTTCAAGATATCCCTCTAAATAAGGTGAGCTTACTATGCCTAACCTTCCCTCAAACTCAGTCCCAACTTTCCATGTCCACTGCTTTGTTAAAGGCAGAAGAAGTTTAGGAACTTCGACAAACATTTTCCCATTTTGAGCTGAAAGAAACTGATAATAATCATTGAAATGGTCTGCCATTGCATAAGGATTCTGCTCTAAGTAATCTGCTCCAGCACCCATACGAAGGAACATTACATCAGCTTGTCTACCATCCAAGCTTCGTTTCACAGCTTCTTTCACTGCATTTGATTGGATATCACCTTCTATAACTCCATGGCCTCTGCTTGCATCCAATTGTTGCGTAGCAGGATCACGCCTATCCACAAGTGTGAGACCAAGCGATAAGGCAAAAGGCTTATCAAACCCTCGAAATAGTTTACTCCCTGTTCCGCCAATATCGATACCTACGGGATGCTCGGGGAGGGATTCATCAAGGTATTCTTTCAATGATTTATAATCAGGGGGTATTCCTTCAAAACTTTTTCCATAAGAAGCTGGTTGACCATTATTTTCATTTGAAGAAGATTCGGAATCAGTATTTTCTAAAGGAGAATCGTAGAGTGTAAAATATTTTGGGTTCTCACCAGCTGGAGTGTTTCTTTCATCTACGACTCCTTCTCTAACCATTTTCTCACTGACAAGTTTCGCAACAGTTCTATCTTTCCAAGTTGGACCAAAGTAACCTTCGACTATTGAGGCTTGTTTTCTGGCAGGTACTGGATGACTAGTCCCTGCTTTATCAGCGCTCACAATATGTTTTGGGAGCGCTGGACGGACTTCCCCTTGTTGAAAGGCCCCTATAGCTGGAAACTCGCTTGGCCCATTGATTTCTCTCATAACTAAACTCCTTGCGGTTGTAGCAACCGTTCACGAGACTGAGCGAGTAAACCCTGTAACAGATCCTCACCCGTCATATCCATATAATCTCGCACCATTCCATTCTCTTGCATCCATTCTACTAATTTCAATTCCCCAAGCCGGCCTGATTGTTTAAGCGTGTTGACTATATCGCTATGGACATTTGCATACACACCAAACCCTCTACCTTCACCGTGTAAATCCATATTACCTAAATCTGTCGTAAAAATATCATTTACGTATGCTGCATGTCCAAGCCGTGCCTCACCTTCAAATGGAACACCCTGCAAATGTGGTAGATAGCCAAATGTAGCGTAGTCTGATTCAAGGATTGCTCTACTATATTGGACTGAGACATCCATAGCCATTTCACCGTATACCATGTAAGCAGCTAAATGGTGAGAAGGTATATCGTGATCATAATGCATAAATGTTTTTGCAGCAAAAGGATACTTATTCTCAGCATAAGCTTCTAGGTATCCTTGAGGAGGAATATCTCCTACTGGCAATACTTTTAATTCCGGATAATAGAGACCTGAAGATGTATCCGTTTCACGAAGCATATCCATTCGTTTAACAAGTTCTGTTGGGGCCGGACGGGTTACTTGAAGAGATTCTTGCCACGAAAATCCTAAATTGGTGAAGACATCATGGACAGCTGGAACCTGATCGGCTATCTTAAGTCCTTGATAAATAAACCCGTCCATTGTAGTAGCACTATTAGGAAGATTATAGACATTCTCAGGCTTTTCCAAAGAAGGTTGATCCATTATACCTGTAGCTGTATCAACCGCAATAACAGGGATAACATCATGCATACGGAATAAACCATTTTTTGCATCAACTTGCATGATATATAATCCGTGCGGAGATTCGACATGTGGTTTGGGAGCATCTTGCAGATGGACGGTATTGACGGTAACATCCTCTCCTTCAGCAATGACTTTATCCAATGCAAGAGGACCTTGATCAACCATATCTATTACAAGCTCAGGATGTGTTGATAACATATTCGTCGATGTATCTCCTTTTTTCCATCCTACATGACCAAAATCTCCTATCAATGGAACCTCTTGCAGTTGAACTGTAACCCTCGTATGTGGCATCCGTCGACCTTCTTTGATAGATCTATGATCATTGAATCTGGAAGAGATACCTAAGCCTTTCTTATCTTCGATAGGACTTACTATCTTTGCTGGAAGTGGAGGCAAAGCCTCTTCTCCACGAAATGAGGTACGTTGGAAACGCAGATCTCCATTTGGTCTTGATTCAGGATGGCTCATAGTACAAAGGGTGATTGTACCTGATTAAGCTTAGTTTGTAAAGAAAATTAGGAGAATACTTATGGGGTTTGGCTTAGTTGCCATGTCTTCGATCCATATATCTCATTGCTGTTGGATCTTGTTCTCGTACAGCTTCTGGATTCGCGTATTGACCGTTTGTACCGGGTTTTACTTCATAAATTGATGTTCCTGGTTTACATGGCCACGTGATAGGCATTTCGTTGCGCTTACCTGATTGCTGTTCAAATGGCTGATACCAAGCGTCCGCATCATCATTTCTTTCTCGGACAGCTTCTTCCAAAGCTGTCGCTTCATCTCCAGAACGTGGATTCTGATCTGCTTGTACTTCTTGCCAACGAGTATTTCCTAAAGTTGTGTAGGGCTTATAACATGTTGCTGTATATGTTGTAAGATCTGGATCTGGTCCACCTTCTGCTGGAGATGGGTCACTACCGCAAGCTGCTAAAGAGATTGCTGCACCTGCTGCTACCGTAGCCGCTTTTACTTTAATACCTTTTCGTGAAATTGCTTTTTTATCTGTTTGTGTAGCATCATCGGTATCAGCAACTGTTGGTTCTGCTGGTTGTGCATCTGTCATTGCAACGACAACTGCTTCATCTGCTTTTGGTGCAGCTTCTTTTTTTGGAGTTGGCGCTGCTGCTTCTGCCTTTGGAAGAGATCGGACCGCAGGTCTGTCAGCTTTTGGAGCCTGACTTACTACTGCATCAACACTTCGAACTCGGCCAATCCGCGCTGGAACTGCTCCTTCTCCCGAAGATGTAAATGATCTACTTGATGTAGCTTCTTTTGGTGTTCTATTTATTCTTGCTTCCATAGATTTAAATCTTATAGATGTAAAGATTATACTCTTCTTATTGACATTGTCAACCCCTTGAATTGATTGGTAAAACAATCAATTTTCAAGAAAATTCATGAATGTTATTTTATAAAAATTATTGAAAGAGTGAGCTTATTTTAATTTATTCTAGGATACTAAACTGCTGCCGCACTGGCACTATCTCCAGCGTCATCGCCACTTCCACCTTCTGATTCCGCTTCTTCAGCACCTTCTTCACCGCCTAGTTCTGACGCATGTGCTTCAACCACGTTTGCTCCGACAACAACAGTCCCACTCATTGGATTTACTGCCTCTCCAGTCCCGGCAGTCGAAGCAAGGAAATCGCCTTCTTCTGCACGAAGATCTTCAGCAGCAGCACGGCTTGCATCAGATGGACCAAATATTTCACCTGGAACGATACCACTTGTCGCACTTGGTGTGACAGTTTGAGAGACCTGCTGTTCACTTCCCCCTACACCAAAAACTCCGTCTGATCCGAGCGTAGCATCAATAACAAGTGGTCCAGCACCAGTAGCATCTGAAGTTGTATCGCCTCCTCCAAAGTCAGCATCTCGGACATCATCAAGATCGCCTCTGCCTTCAGTCGTTGTATCTTGCTTGTAAGGAATATCATATGTATTTCCTCCAATAGTGATAGATCCTTCTTGAGTCGTAGGATTGAAAAGAACTGTTGTGTCTCCATCGGTATAAAAATGAGTATCAGTAAATCCAGATATATCTTTCTCTCTTGGTTCGCGGGTGCCATCATCGACCCCTCCAGTATCCTGTCCTGGCATAATTATCTCACCATCTGATTCTGCACCAGCGCCCGTTGGTTCACGATCACTTGGATATGTCTTAACTGATGTATCTTGCTCACCTGTATCCAGAATTCGTTTTCCACCACTACTATCAACGGCTGTCGGAACAACATCAGGATCTTTGGCATCAGCCATCGTTGGAATACCTGTTACATCCTGACTATCCTTCATAGTTGGAACAGAATCTGGGTCAATGCTATCTGTCGTGATCGGAACCGCATCAGGATCTTTGGCATCAGCCATTGTTGGAACATCTTTCCCTCCTGGGATATGAATATCTGCTCCTCCTACTGTTACAGCTTCAGGTGGATTTGTGCCTGTATTAATGTTTCCTGTCGCTGTATCTTGGATTGTTGGCCCGGTGCTATCAACTGCATCTCCACTTCCGTCGAGAGTTGTATTAAGGTCAGAAAGCGCTTCAGATTTTGGGGCACCAAAGATTTTCGTGTAAGCTTCTTTCTGTGCACCACTATCCCAACCAACCGGTGCTGTCCCATCTCCAGTTACCTCATCAGTTTTAACCGGAACTTCAACAACTTTATCACCACTTAATGTCGGGACAATGACTTGCTCAACAGTTCCAGGAGTAGCACCAGATCGAATATCCTGGGTTTTTCCATGGTTTAAGATTGAGAGTGCGACATCGTCAACATATGACGTCATTGATTCTCCACTTGTTGTGCCAAGAGCCACATTTGCAATATCAGCATTCTCCCCTTGTAGATTACCTGCTCTTTCTTCAAAACCTTGTCTATCATCACTTGCTGAGACCAAAATTGCATGAGCTGCATTATCTTTTGTGATGAGCTCAGGACCATTTCCAAAATCAATATAGTTACTTCCCACTAATTGCTGTACTGTAGATACCATATCTCCGCCATCATCGCCACCATTCAATAAAATTCTATATTCTAATTGATCTAGTGCTTCTTTTACCTTGACACCTTCTCGATCCACTTTTGCTTCATGGCCTGCATGATCTGCATCGACATCTTTGCCTGAATTAATAAGGATTTTCTTCGTTATATCCCGAGCTTCATCAGTCAGTCGTGCTTCGTCCTCTTCTGCAATGCGTAGTTGCTCTTCTCTTTCTGCTACAGCTTCTGGAGACATATCTAAACGTTCAGCGCCCATTCTGGCATTCATGGATCGAGCTGCGCCTTCTTCATCACCAATTGACAATAAATATTGTTCATGAAGGTTGTACATACCTTCAGCTGTGGCAGTCTCATGAACCATATCCAAAACATATGTATCAGCACCCTTTATACCTAGTTCTTCAATACGATCTTTAAAACCATTTGGATCTGCGCTCGCGGCAAGGATAAGTGCTTCAGCCATGTTTTCTCGGGTTATTTCATCTGTAGCTTGAAGCTGTCCATCAAGCAATCCCAATTTCGAAGTATCTCCGACTAGAGCTTTAACTTGATCCAGAACTTCTGCTTCAGGTGTTCCGTCAATACCATGTTCAGGAGCTCCTTCAATTTTGGCATCGAAGTAACTTTTGACAGTATCTATCTCAGGAGCGATCGCTTCACCATATTCGGAAAGTGTAACAGCATCAGGATTTTCACCTAATTGATTATCACGAATAATCTTTTGAGCAACATTTCGAGCCTTTTCGCCTTTGATGTATTCTGCATCAGCAACTGGATCGAGTTCTCTGTTTTTAGTAGCATCAGATGCTTCATTTTGGACATCTTGCGCTTGGGATTGTTTAGATTCTGATTCTACTGGAGTTGGAGCTTCAAACGCTAGTGCCATTCCAGGCCCAGCTTCCGCTTGCTTCTTGGATATGTATGCATCCCTAGCTGCCCTTTTTTCAGCAGGAGTATTTCCAGGAAACCCTTGTGTACTGGGCATTTCACTAGCTTGGGTTGTCGCTTCACCACCAAGTGAAACAACTCTTCTCCCTCCACTTTGCGGACCTGCTGCTGCATCTGGAGAAACAATTCGCCTACCTATACCAGCTCGTTTAATAGCTTCTCCTGCAATTCGTGTCGGTGAAATAATTCTGTTTACTCGAGGTGGTGCTGTACCTTCTGCTCCTGATCCGCCGAAAGAGTTACCACCGGTACCCTCTTTTGGCACTGAAGGTTCTTGAGGCCTGAGGTTTTCGTTGAATGCCATAATAAGAAAAGATTATACCACAGATAAGCACTAGAAACTTGATAGAATGGCCGTTTTATGTAATAAAAGGGATATAAAATATGTGAAGATTAATAAAGTAAATCTTGTCTACTAATCTTCAAAATCTTTATTTGAGAATATTCGTAATAAGCGGTTATCAGTACTATCTATTTCAAGGCAATGTGCAATTCTGTTGGGCGCAATCGTACCAGATTCAATTTCAACCAACTGAGGCTGATCACCAACTACAACTCCTAACTCTCTATGTGTTCTTTCAGGATCATCGATAACTCCTTCAATGTCCACAAAATAAAGATACTTCTTCCCATCCCAATCATCAGGAACTTCATGACGTTCTGGGTATCTCATAGCGATAGCAACACTTGGTGTCGTAAAAACACCAAATCCTGGTTCATCGCTTTGAGCTACGAGACCTGCATCAAAAATTCCAGCAGTTGCTCCACGCGCACGATCAGCAGGTTTCACTCGTAAAGGATGTCTTGTATCCGTATGAAAAATAAAACGCTTCTCACGAGCAGTTTGCATTAAATTTGCGACACGCTCTCGTGCTCTGTCAGAGTTATAGACCAACCCCACTTGATCAGCATCATAGCCAGCTGAAATATCATCAATATCTCTCTCAAGCTGAACTCGCAAATTATGTTTCCTTATTGCTAAAGGATCGGTAAGATCTTCTGTCGATTGTCCTGCATCACGGAAAGTGAGATAGTCTCCGTTTTTAATGACTCTAACAATTCTCGCATCCTGAGGATTTGATTCGTCTACCTCCATGGCGTATGCTACATAACCCGGATTAATATCTCCTGATTCAAATTCGCGAACTTCACCTGTTGTACCAACTGCATCTTCAATCGAGACTGAATTAGCAATATCTACTTGTCCAATGGTAACACTACGTGGATCGTTAAGGATTGCGTTAGAATCAATAACATAAATAAATTTTTTCCCATCCCAATCGGCTGGTAATGCATTTGGATCCGGATATTCTAAAACTGTTTCTGGATCTGGAGCTGTATGCACACTACTCCTTGTACCGTCTGAATCTGCTTTGAAGCCATCGGTAAAGACGCCACCAGCTGCCCCTAACTCCCGAGATTCATCAAATACATCGGTTGGATGTCTTAAATCCGATCGGAAAACAAAGCCCTTCTCTCTCGCTTCAGCAAGCACTGTTTGTACATCACCTTCTACATCTTCTGATGCATAGCTTACGGAGAGACTGTCGGTGGAATATTCACGAACTCTTCCAAGCACACTATCTAAAGCACTTCGTAATCGAGTACGCTCATCTTGTTCGTCTGCATCAGGAGCTTCTTGTGCAGGTTCTGTCTTAGAATAAAGTTCATTAAATCGTGCTTCCGGCACACGAGTTTCGACATTTCCAATCTTCACCACGGCATACCTACCCTGCGGACGATCTTCATAACCTACAAATTCTCCAGCGCCACTTGGTCCAGTGATGGATTCACCGCCACGGAAAGAACTTTGATCTTGTGATTCTCCTTCTGCTTGAGGAATCTCTTCTTCAGGGACCCGTGCTCGGACTTCTTTGCCTTCATCTCCATCCTTTTGAGCAGCAGCAATTACTTTTCTATGCCCAGCGATATCAGGATGATCCGTATGTGATTCAGCTTTTGTAGTATCAGAATTCGTATTTTCTGGAAAAGCTGTTGTAGGAACAGATGTACGATCTGGGAATGAAGCGATGGCTGGAAGTTCAGTACCTGCTCTTTGGGGAGAAATAACGTGTCTTCTTGCTGGTTTTGATTCACGGGCAACACGATCTGGACTCACTATTCCTGACTCGGGTAAAGCAGGACGAGTTTCTCCACTGAATGATGGTGTACCTTGTGAAGCACCTTCTCCAATTGGACCTGTTTCATAATTTCTTGGCATAAGGTAAGTATACTAGATTAATTCTGGGATTGTTCTTTTTGTCGTCTCTTTTCTCTTGCTTTTTCTAGCTTACCTCTTGTCCAACTTGTAAGTTCTTTATGTTGATGATCATCAAAATCATTGTCAGGATACTGATCTTGCAACCCTGCTACTTCTGCAATGGACAAAGTGGTAAACTCTGTAAGGACACCATCAATAAGCTCTAAATCTCTTTCAGAAGGTTCAGCTGCAGGATTTTTAGACCCTTGGTTTCCAAGACGATCTATACGCCCCATAACATTTCCTCCTCGCAACTCAGATATTTGCATCAACCTTCCTGCTTGCTCTAAAGCTCTCGTATCACCTTTTTTTGCTTCCGTAAGTAAATAATCCATTGTCCGTACTAAAGCATCGTCTTCTGCTTGTGCAAGTACTTCTGGGTCAGGTTCAACAACTGGTATTGGTTCTGTTATAGGTTCGATATCCTTTGGTTTATTTTGCTGTCCTTGTCCTTCTGGTTGAACAACTGGAATTGGCACTGTGGGAGTATCATCCACAAAAGGTTTTCGAGGGGTTTCTTTCACTTGAGGAGCTTCGCCGCCTGATGACATTCCTGATTCTGCACCTCGACGACCTTCTCGCCAAGATCGTACGGCTTCAACACCTCGAAGTATCGTACGCTCTACTCTTCCTTGAGGACGTTCAAGAAAAGCACTTCTTGGCCGATTGTCGCCTGAAGGAACGAATTTAGGGTTACCTCGACGATCCACAGCTGCCGTAGGAAGTTGTCCATCAGGTGAGACAATACGTCTTGGGCGTGCAGGGACTGGACCGTCTGCTCCACCATTTGACGCGCTAAAAGATCTACTTTCTTTTCCTGGGTTAAAACCTTGTCCAAACTCTCTATTCATAAAGAGTGAGTATACTACACGACAATCCTGACGTCAAATTTCGTCAACAATATAAAGTCATTCAGTGGCCTCAGTTTCTTTTGTTTCTCCTAGGGGTAAAGTAGGTTCTGTAAATCCTGAATTTCTTACGCCAGCCTGATCTCCATTGAAAGGTTCAACACGTTGCAGCTTTTGGCCTCCTTCGCCATCTGGAACAACGATATAACTTTTAATAAATTCAGAATCGGATCTTCCTGATTCTTTATCAGCATCAACTTGTAGACCACGTAATTCAGCCATCCGCTCGCTAAATTTGGAACTTTTTAAAAGAGGAGGTGGAGCACCTTCTGCCCCAGAGGTATTTGCAAAAGCCCGAAATGGAGGTCTAAATCTAGATTCTCCCTTTCCATCTCTAAAACTTTCTCTCATAACTATTATTCTGGACGTTGTTGTCGTCTATCCAATGCTCTTTGATGCATACCGACACGCATTTCATGCCATTTTGATCGTAATGGATTCGTTGTTGTTTCCAAAATCTCTCTTGAATTTTCTAACCCTCGTGTATGATTCGTTACAGCTCTACGAAGTCGTGATTGTCTTCGAAGCTCTCGGCTAACTACACCTTCACTTCTTTGCCAACGAACTGCTCGTGTAACACCTTCTTGAATTCCCTTCAAAGCTACTCCACCCGCTGTTATCGCTAAGACAGCTCCTGCTAATTTGGGTTCACCAGTTGCAGCCATTACTTCAAGTGCTCCACCTGATCCAGCCATTACAGCTCCTGCTTTAAAGTGACGTCTACCACCAACTTTTTTCAAGGCTGCAACTCCACCTGCAGCAATTAATCCCCATCCAGTTGCTTCAGCTGGGATAGCACCTGTAGCTATGAAACTTCCAGCTGCAGCGACAGGAGCTCCAGCTAATGTTTTCGTTCTTGAAGCAATATATCGAGGCTGATTAGCTGATGCACGTACTGCATTTCTATGAGCGATATTTGCCTGATGTTCATCCTCGGGTACTGGCCATGTATGACGGACATAGAAATCAGCAACTCCTCTTACTGTGCTTGCAGCTATATTTGGCGCTGCTTCAGAATCAGAAGGTTTAGTGTGTCCACCTTCTCCATAATCTGGTCCGCCGTAGTCAGGACCACCTCGGGAGTGCTCGGAACTGTCTCGATTTTCACCACGCGCATCACCAGATGTATCTCGTTTTTCTGTATTTATAGCTGGAACTGGTTGAGCGCTATCAAATCCTCCTTGTGCATCTGGAGCGATAGGATCAGTAGAATCCATGTGGCCTGCTTCTGAACGATCCCCCCATGTAAACCCACTATCATTTACATCAGTACCACCTTCTCGTGGGTCAGGAATCGGTGTAGATGACTCATTTGCATGCTTTGCATCACCAAAATTTGGAGCATCTCTTCGAGGTAGATGTTCTCCACGAGAAGCAGCACTTCCAGGTTCTGCTGGAACTGGCGGTGGCTCAGGAGATGGAGCTGGATATTCTCTGTGTGGCGGAATAGATTCATTGCGATCTGCGTCTGGTCTGTTATCATCTCCACCAGTACTTGCTTCTATACGAGAAACTTCGGGACGACGTGGCGGGACTGGGGGAACTGGATATCTCGAACCTTCTGGATTTCTAACAGGAGGACGATTTGGAGGAGCACCTTCTGCTCCACCATTTTGCGCACCAAAAGCTCCACCTGTTTCAGGCTGGCGACCATTTTCGCCTGGCAAATTGAATCTTCTTTCCCAATTCATAAGAGGCATTATAATTCATGCTTTTTCTATTTGCAACCTAGACGTGAGGAGGATAATATGATAGTATATAGGACTATAAATATGAGTAATCATGAAACTGGAAGAGGCGCTCCAGAGGCAGGCAGAAATATCTCATTCTCTGGTGCAGAGACAACTCCAACACGCCCACCCATTAGAAGCCTTGAAAGAAGCGGCGAAACTATCGGCCGAACAGAAGGCTCCCCAAGACTAAAAAAAGTACGTAGCTTTTTAAGAGTACGTGCAGTAGATTCAGGAGACGAAAACAAAGCTATGCGAGAGACATTCCTCCGTGAGCAGGCTATATTAGCGGCACTCACAGGAGCAGCACATCGAGGAGAGACTGTAACGTATGGATGGGCACGCCCTGAACCAGCCGGCAAAAGAGGTAAAACGACAATCCTAACTTCGCTCCTCCCAAGGAAAGTTGATACCGGCGGCCCAGTAGATGATACGAAAAAAGAAGATACAACCGAAAAGACAACCCGGAGAAAAGAATTTGCGGCGGCTCCTCCAGGGACAGTAGTCGAAGATATCGATCCCCAAGTACTGCAAGAAAATCGTGCAAAGATGAAACACTGGGGACGAGTTGAAGTTCAATTTCATGGCGTTGTCCCCTCAGTTCAAAGTGAGCTTCTTGGATTAGCAGAAAAGGTAGGTACAAATCCAGGATTAGCACTCGATTCTGCATTAATAACTTATAATGGAGCATATGAATTTAGTGTAGTTGCAGAACCTTTTACTGAGGAAGAAATATTGGAGAAAAAGGAAATTGCTTCCGGAAAGCATAATAGAGCAAAGGCACGCGACTATAATTCTATTGAAGAGGCAGGAACTGCAGAAGAACAGAAGCAACTCGTAGAAGAATTACGAAGAGATGTTCACCAAGGAAGGTTTAAACGGCCCTCTATCGTAGTAGGCGCTCAAACTGAAGAAGAGTTGAATGAACTCGTGCATACAGTTGCCGACGCATCGATAACACAATTGCCATATACAATTTCTATTAACCCTCGCCGTTATAATTCATATGAGAACGCTGTAGCAAATATTCCTGAGCCAGGACCAGATGGACAAGTCGTTCCTGAACCTGAATATGATGAAAATAATGTAGGTGTTTCTGCTGAAATGTTACGACGATTTTTATCAATCCCTCAAGGAGAATTGTATGGGGTTGGAGAAACAGCACGAGAACCATACGCAGTAAATACAACATTTGAAGATGAATTTGAAAAGCATCCTGAAAAATTTCTCGTCATTGGAACTATCGAAGATCGTTATGGTGTTGATGCCGGACCTATTATTATCCCAAAATCTCATTTAGACAAACATCTTGGTGTGTGGGCTGCATCTGGTGCAGGAAAAACACGACTTCTTCAGATTTTAACAGTTGAAGCTGTTACGGGTGAAGAAGCACGACCAGTGCTCTTTGTCGATCCAAAAGGAAAACAGGAGGGTCAGCCTTCCAATGCAAAAATACTTGCAGATATGCTCGACCCGCATGGAGTTAAAGTTGTAGAGATCAATCCTGCCAATTTGCTGCTTGAAGGTGGCGGAGATAATCCAATGGATCCACAAGGAGCACCACTAGCAAGTTATGTAAACGATTTAATCACAGTCGTATCAAATGCTTTTGGAAGTCAACCTGGGCAAGACGATAATATCTCTTCAGAAGTCACTACCCGTTTCTTAACCGACGCAATCAAGGGAAAGCGTTCTGGATTTAAAGGTATTTATGAACGTTTTGGTTGGAATATCCAAACAGGAAAACCACTCGTCCCAGGAAGTAATCCAGTCTACCCTACTCTTTGGGATCTTATTGATGTCGCAAAAGAAGCAGTACAAGACCAGGAGTATCAAGGAGAAGCACGAAACATAGAACCATTCCTTGAACAGCGTCTCCAACAGCTTAACACTGGATATTCAGGAGTATTCTTTAGTGGTGAGCAAATGGATTGGAACAAGATTTTTGCTCCGCAAGATAATGCTCAAGTAACAGTATTCGATATCAGTGAATTAGATGCAAAAGATCAGGCTCTTGTAATGGGTATGGTCCTACTCCGAAAACAACGATTCCTCAAACATAATGCGGGTGCAAAATGTCTCACGGTACTTGATGAAATTAATACACTCGTTGAATCAAATCCAAATACGCCCCCAGGCCCGCTAACAAAAAGAATTGGTACATTATTTGCTCAGTTAAGAGAATTTAAAGGTGGATTGGTAGTGGCAGGACAAAGTCCAGACGTTGTACCAACACAAATGCTTCAAAACATCGGAACACACATTCCTATGCGTACCAAAGGAGAAGCGGGTGCAAATGCTATGAAAGTGCCAGTAAGACTTACTGATGCACAGATAGAAGAATTAACAACGTACCCTGACCGCTCGGCAGTCATGTTAACTGATGGCATGCCATTCCCTGTCCGAGGGTATGTTCGCGATACAAACTCTATGCCGCAAGGAGAAGCCGATGTGTTACTACCAGGAAGTAAATTCATAGTAGATGCGTCAGAAGGACGTCGCTTCATAGATGAGGAAAAGGTAGAGCTTCGTAGAGTACTTGATGGAACACTTGAAGGGGGTAAACTACTCGCTCTCACTGACACAATAACTGCGACAACTTTATTGGGGCTTGATCCGGTGAGAATTAATTACGATAAACTTAGAGAAGAAGGTAAAAACTACTTTGAGCATCTTAGAGATAGAGATCCAGCCGAAAGAAATTTTTTGGTACGCCAGGCTGCAGAACGCACAATTCGTGCACGAACACAAAAGGTATTACGACCTGATATCCCAGTAGAAGACTACATAAGCCATATAGAAGCAAAAGTACACAATGCACTAGATGATGAAGTTCAACACCCACCTTTAACTGGTTCTAAATACACTCTTCCAGATTACTGGATGTTCCCGGTGAAAGCGGAGCTCACAGGCTTTTTAGCACTCGCAGATGAACAAGGAATCGATCAGAAAAAGATCGGAAGACATCCTGAAAGTGACGGAAAACTCAAAGCTATGCTTCAAGGAGGAGAGCTTTATGGTGATACCGTAGATGAACAGTTAAGCTATGTTCATTATGCTATACCCACAACACAAATGATTTTCCTCGCCAAGAATCCGCGTTCAGGAAAGTTCATCCTGGACCGAGGAATAGGACAGACAAGTACTGGATCAAACCTCACTGAAGCAATCGATAAAAATGAAACAGAAAATACATGGCTAAATGAGTACGCTGATTTTCTTAGAGAATTAATACTAACCCAAAACACATCATCAACAATTTATAATGAAGTCATTGCTCATGTGGAACAACAAGTAGCAAGAAGAGATCGAAGACGAGATCGTGAACGTCCAGGTGGAGGGGCTCATACAGAGCAAATAGATATGGAAAGAATCACAGCCGCAGTCGCTGGAGGCGTTACAGCAGCACTCAAAACCCAAGAAGAGCAAGTTATTGTAGAAAACCCACGCCAGGCAGATCAACCATTAAGTCGTGGCTGGGGTGAAGATGGATATCTTTAAGGCTCACTGGCAAAAATAAAGTTTGTTGTATATAATGAACATCTTTATGAAAGGATAAACTATGGCACATCCACGTGAAACAGGAAATATGGGAGGATTAGAACATTATAGAAGAGGTGATATAGGCACATTTCGGACTGTCACGGATGGGCCTGCTCCAGTCCGTACTCGAGTACGTTCTCTCCCTACAACTCCCCCACGACATTTTTATGACGGAGTTAAAGATGCTAACATTGTCCACCTCATTGGAACCGATCCAGTAGACCAAGCAACCGCCATTTCATATGCAACCTACCCAAGTGTTGCTGAAAGGAAATTTGTATGGACAGCAGATCTTACAGGACAACGAACGACAGATGATCTGACACATCACGCTATAAAACAAGGCGTTGGGACACTCCATTGGAGGAATATTTCACCGACTCGTCTCGTGGACGCACAGAGGTCCGGACCAGATGAAGAAAAATATACAAGAGCTGCAAAATTAGTAGTCGATTCTATGCCTCCCACAGAAAGAGAAGATACTGAATTGACAACAACAAGAATTATTCATCTTACTAGAGTACTTGAAACGCTAGCTGAAAAAGAACCGGAAACACCACTTCTCGGTGGTGCGTATAATGGTATATCAGAAATACTTAACGCAGAAAGAAAAGAACCAAAATTTCCAATTACGGTGCAAACAGAGAATAAGATGCGGGGATTGTTTAAAGGTGAAAATAGTGTCAAAACTGCGCAAGAAGTTCTAGGACCAATTCATATACATATGGAAGCACTTTTACGAGGAGATAATCTTTCACAACCCGTACGATTCAATGACGGTGAAGAAGCGACATTCTTTAATTACGGCGTTACAGAAGGCTTATTCTTACCTGCAAAGCGTAGATTACTGGCAGCTCATATAGATTTGCTCAGTTCAGAAGAACAGACTTGGGATCAGGAACGTAATGAGCCGAAACCGGATGAAGTTGTTATAAGTGGTGTAGAACACTCAGACGCACAAACCTTAGAACATACCCAAATGCAAAATTTAGCTCGAGGTGCAAGAACATTATTTGTATTTGGAGGAGTAAATGATACAACAAAAGCTATGGTAGGTTCTGACCGAGCAGTGACCGGAAGTTTGGGTGGATTAAATGGACCAGATGCAGAAGTTATCGCTGATAGCATTGGAAAGCATTGGCAGAGAGCTGTGACAAGTAGAAGTACACATTCCGGAGGAAGTAATTCTGTACGTGGAAAAGATGGCGCAACAGTAACGGATAGCGCAGATGAAACCACAACATATGAAGCACGCCATACAGTATCAACTGATGCGCTCATGCATGTTGCCCCTGAATCTGTTACATTAGTTCAAGGGAAGATAGCGCATAAAGACGTTCCTTTTAGAGCTCGTACAACAACGCAAACCGCTCAAGCAACTATTGTCAGAGAACGTCCTCCTGTTCGAGCACTTCCAGAAAGGCCTCAAAGGTCAAAATTTAGAGTATTAGGTTGGGGTCGTAATTCAGATAAAAAGGAATAATTATTCTGTAGCTTGATCCCGCTTAAGACTTCTTAGTCTCGCTCTTCCCCTATGAATTCCTGATTTAATTGTACCGATGGGTCTACCCTTAATTGCAGCAATTTGCTCATAAGTCAAATCGTATCCATCAGCCATTAATACAAGATCTGCAAATTCTGGCTGAACTTGCGCTAAAAGTCCTTTAACTTCTGCAGCTACTTCCATTTTTTCCATATGTCCTTCCGGGTCACCCAACGAACGTTCATTAATCGTTAAGGGTTCTGGCAGAGCTCCATCATCTGGCATTTCTACGGGATTCCGACCGTTTTTTCGATGCATATCCAACCCACGGTTAACACATATTCTGTGGAACCAGCCGCCTATATTCCCGTGTGCATAATTATCAGCCGCGAGTGATGCATTAACGAATGTTTCTTGCATAAGATCCTCAGCATCCTGCCAGTTACCAGTTACTCGAAGCGCTGTGCCAAATAACTCTTTCCGATGCGCCTCAAATGCAGTAAGCAGTTCCTCTTGAGAGATACCTTTTTTTGGAGCTGCACTAGTATCTTTTGGAACAGCACCATCTGATTCAGGTTTTACATAGACGGCTGTTGGTTCTTTTGGGGCACCTTTGCTGTTATTCGGAATTGGTGAAGGTTTTTCAGTAGCTTGTTCTGGATGTGATGTTCGAGACGGTTCTCTCCCCTCTCCAGATTTTGCTGGAGAAACAATGTGTCTTGTAGATCTTTCTGTTGTGGGTGTTACCGTTAAAGCTCGAACTTTCAGTCGCGCAGGAACAGGACCTTCACCTGACCCAGCAAAAGCACGTGGTGCAGAATCTTGCTGCACTATACCTGAGTCAATGTTATAAGTCAATATGATTATAGGCCTTACTTTTAAAGAATCTGAGGTTAATTTTCGGAGTCAAGTCGCTTTATCACTCTACTTCTTCGTTCTTGACCTCTCAACGCACTTGTACCATAGATACTTCTCACAGGACGTGATTGAGGGCTTCCATCACGGATCAATTCTGGCTCTTGAGCCATGACTCTTTCTCTTCGTCCTAGATTGGCTCTGTCCAGGAAAACGGTTCCTTCATTTGCGGATGGAGGGATAATTCCTTTTTCTCTCATTTGCTTCAGTTCATCAAGCGTTGGTATGCCTTGATCTCTGTAGCCACCACCAAAGTGCACAGGGATTGTACGAGGTGCATGCGATACGTGAGAAGATTCGGCAAGGTTATTAGGGTTAATTGTTGCCGCAGTATCAACTTCACCTTTAGATGCATCTAATGCTCTTCTCGCATCTCGTTCTGCATCCATACCATGCGCTATCCGAATGGCACGTAAGTGTAATTGCTCTGCCACACCTATCGCAGATGCAGATCGTGGGTTATCCAATCCGGCAAAGGCAGCAAAACCTTCCCCAATCCGATCCAACTCTTCAGCTTCGGGAACAAGCGCTACAACACCAGCATCCCCACCTTCAGCGATTTCTTCATCAAGATATTCTCCATATGTTGGGACTTGCAAGTCCACACGAACTTGCTCTTCTGGAACATTAGGATCACGCATACTATCGAGCGCCTCTTCAAGCATATCCAAATATCGTGGGTCTACTTTTGTCCGAGGATCAATACCAAATGCATCAGCCAAATCTTTTGGAATATCTGTTGGTAAATCCGGTACAGAGGTATTGCCAACGACTTCAGCTCGTTTCCGATTTTCAGCACGTTGCTCTGCGACTGGGATAGTAATTGCACCTACTTCTTCTCGCATTGCCCCCAGAATTATTTCAACATCTCGATCGGAAATATCTGCATCTGCAAGCGAACGCGCTTGCTTGGAGAAAGCGTCCAATGCAGGCGCATCAGGATGATTTGTAGCTAAGACCGTGATAGCAAGATCTCTATTTACGGGCGTCTCACCAAGTTCTGAAGCTCTTGCCCGCTGATCATCAACAACTTGTGCAACATGATCTGTATAATCAGGAATTTGTCGCAATGAAGCTCTCGTATCAGTTGCATTTTCAGATGTAGCATGTCCATATGCTGTATCCCATGGTCGCAATGCTATACGATCCACTGAATTAGAGATACTTAATCCTTGGAGTATTTGTTCAGATGGAACGAGTAAAGCAGTTTCTTCTCTTCTTCTCTGTACCAGAGGTGTGTCTACAATTCTTCCACCTGATTCTGCTCTCGTTTGGAGAGAAACTACTCTGTGAGGGCGCATTGGTTGTGTCTCGGCCGTTGCATTGGTGAAAGATCCACGCCCTTCTCCACCAACGTTTCCTGGCCCATGCTCGATTGGTCTCATAGCAATCGGTATTATAGCGAATCTAGTTATATAATACAATCTGAACTATAAGTCTACTCTTGTTTTACGCTTGCTCTTCATCATGCTGCGCTGCCAGCAAATCTAATAACTCATGTACTGACAACCTCTGACGATCTCGGAACTTCATCGTTCGTGCCTGAGGCGTTGTATCAAATTCCTCACGAAGCGCTTTTTCAAAGCTTGTTACCGATCCACGCAAACTCTTCTCATCGTCAAAAAGCTCCTGCAATTTCTTTGTAACGCCTGCATCAGATCTGCCTTCACGTTGAGCTATTTCACGTTCCCTTAGTAACCGTGCACGATCCTTAGAAATATAAGATAGTTCCATATCTATCTCATGTAAAGCTCCTTGAAATCCTCTATAAGGATTTGTCTGAAGCTCATATTCTTCAAGATCGGTCAATCCTAATGGATGTCCTTGCTTAACAGGTCTTTGCTCTGGCTGTGGTGCAATGATCGTTAATGAACTTGTTGAGACTTCAGGCATAGGGAAGGTAGCATCAGGCAATGGTATGAAAATCTTCACTGGTGGAAGCGACGGATCATCAGATTCTTTCGGTCTTGTATACGTAGAGTTCCTCGTCTCTCCGTTCACTTTTCTTTGTTCAGAAATTGTGGCTAGATCTTTTCCTTCATCGCGCAAAAGATATCCAGCTTGATCTGCTGAGAAGTTATATCCTTCACGGACAAAACCAATATATCCCACTCTTGAAGCTACAATTTTATTAATTTCTACTGCCTCTCCTGATTCATCTTTTGCATGGACTGCACACAATGCTGGATACAAAATAGAGAGGAAGACATTTTGTACAGAAGGTCCAATAGTAGATATATCAGCGTGTTTACCTTCAAGATCGATTCGGAAATCTTGATCAAGCTTTACAGTGACGTCAACTCCGTCTACGTGAATTGTTGCATTCATCGTACGAAGAAGGTTTGGATCTTTACGGAAATCAACATATTCATACCCAAGTGCAGTTAGTGCAGGATGTTGCAAAGGGACGCGGAAACCACGCGTGTTTGTGAATCGAATTTGTTCTGTATCAATTTTTCTTGCTAGCTCGGCATTATCTACTTGGATATTTTCAGCTGATACTTCAGGAAAGCCGATCGCATTGAGCATATCAATATCATGCCGCTCAGCTTCTGGCTTATCAGGAGAGCGATAGATCGCATAAACATCTTTCCCATTTACCTTAAGAGATGAGGTATACATTCCAATATCGTCCGCTGCTACACTTTCAATGGGTCTTGTGTCAGCAATAAATTGTTCTATAAGTTTTCCTCTATCTGCAGACAAAGACGCTGGCATACATACATCGAGAACACATTCTGTACCAGGTATTTTAAAGCTGATAAACATAGGCGTTTCACCTGTTTGTCTTATCTGCTCAGCGTTTTGCACACGGACCACACCTCCTGTAGCACGTAACTGCAACTTGTCCATAAACTTTGCGTACATAGGATCAGAACCATAATTTTCAGTAATGCCTCCTATTGTTTCTAAAAATTGATCCTTTTCTATCATTTCAGGATTCTCATATATCTTTGCATGGACTGATTGGGTTGTGCCGCTCCCGCTCGGACCAAACATCGCTTCAAGCTTTGGAACCAAGACATTTTTCACTTTACTATACCCCGCAAAATTTTCTCGAATCGATCTGTCCCTCATCGCAATAAATACTCGGTTTAGACGAGCGCCTTGAAGCTTTGCGAGCAGAGCTTGATCGTTTGTCTCTTTAATACTTACATAATCAATCCCCGAAGAACGTGCAATTCCTGCCATAACAACTTGACTTGCTATACTCGCTTTTACCCGCATCTCTTCGTCGTAAAAGCCCATTAAACTTGCAAGGTGTATATCTGTAAGAAATTCAGAGTCACGAGGAATAATATCAGTTTCAAAGACACCAATTTGTGCTGCTTTTCTACTAGCCTCTGCATCATCAACGATATCTATTGCAGCATCAGCAAATTTATAATATGCATCAACTCGCTGCTTCATATCGCTTGGTCCGGTAAAATATTGTTTTAATATGTCGCCAAAATCCTCTGCAACATAACCACCACGAGCATTAATTGTAGTAAAAGCAGCAAGTTGTGAAGGTGTCACGTCTTGCCAACGGGCTTGGACATCGTTGCCCACTATTTCTTTTGCGCGATCATATAAATCGGCTGAACCACTGTGTGCTTTCCAAATACGTAATGCTGCTTCAGTACGCTGCGGATCTTGCCACATACCGGTTACTTTACCTTCTATATACTCCATTTTTGTCAAGCCGCTTCCAGCATCCTCTTCACTCATAGGAAGATTACTGGAAGATTCAAGAACTTCGTTTGCCCACGTTATGTCTTCCCGAATCTTTATATTTGGATCAATTTCAACCACTTCGGTAGCAACAACAATTTCAGGCAGACGCCCGGTTTCAACGACGACGATTTCCTTGGTTGTTGTGGAAACTTCTTCATGATCTACTTCAGAATCTACCGTTTCAGGAGTTGGTTCTCTTCGTAGTGCATTTCGTGCGTGTTGAAACTCCTCACTTTCCTTCTCTTCATCCGCAAATGCACGTCGCACCTCAACATCAGGTTCGCTTCTCAGCATTGCGGCATATGTGGCAAAATACTCATGAGCTTCAGCACCTTGTTCTTCAACTCGCTCATCGTGATGCTTTTGCGCTTCGGCTACTACTATTCCTTGAGCTGAATGAAAATCCTGGTCTTGTTCACGCACATCTTTTAAAACCTCTTGGCGTAATTCTCTGTTTTCAGCTCGTTCTTGTGGATCATCTGAGGTATCAAGTTTTAGTTCTCTTTGCAAACCCTGGAAGTAAGTTCTCGCAGCCGTCACTTCAGGAGGCAGAGAACGCACTCGTGGACGTGGAGCAATACCTCTATCCGAAAGCGGAACTATTCGAGAGCGTTTTGGAACAGCAGCATCTGCAGATCCTGGTTCGAATGAGCGTGAAATTGATGAAGGTACATCTCGTGATTCTGGAGTCTTACTCATCTAATAGGACGTATTATAACAAACTGTATTAGTGTTAACCTGACATTCCGGTTCTCTACCCCAATGGTACATTCCGCTGACCCTTGACAATAAAGTTTGAAAAATGGGATGATTAAAAGAGACCTTATGGATCCAAAAGCCCTTAATCACCTTGACCCGAAAGCACGCGAAACTTATGATCGAATCATGGGTGTGGCACACGATGCATCAGGGACAACTCCGACAGATACTCCGGTGAATACACCGACACCGGCAGATACAGCAATGCCGTCAGATCCTATGGCAAGTAGTCTTTCAGCTTCAGCTACTGATCCGCTCATTAATACTAGCGATCCAAATAATGTTTTGTCGACATCACCGTCAGCAACTCCGATCACAGATCCAACACTTTCAAATCCCATGCCGACAGAACCAGCAATGCCCCCAATGAATGATCCTTTTGGACAACCATCGCCAACTTCACCTGAAACAACTGATCCTTCAGCAACACTTTTTGCGACGAATGAGCCTTCTCCTATACCATCCGAACCAACATCAAGTCTTGCTACTCCGAGCAGTTCGCCGTCTGCTTTTTTCAATAATCCTGCGCCTTCAGAAACTCCATCTCAACCTGAAATGGCATCTCCACAGGCATTCTCATCACTTGATTCTTCGAATCAAACGCCAGATGCAGATCCTATGGCACCTGTCACTCCGTATAATCCTGCGCCAGGAGAACCCCAAGCGCAAGTATTCACACAGCCATTGCCTTCACCTGCTGAAGTTTCTCAAGCAAACGCACCTCATGAAGCATCATCCTTACTTCGGGTTTTGTATATTGTAGGTGCAGTAGTTTTCTTTGCGATTTATACAGTTTTTTGGATTAAAGTATTTAATTTACCGTTCTTATTCTAGTTACTTCTTCAAGCGTTTGAGGACTTCTTCGACACTGATTAATTCTGATTCTTTTTCTGTTCTTTTTTTCCATTCAACTTTCTCTTCTGTTTTTGGTGAGACAACCAATCTTACTGGAATTCCAATCAAGTCTGCATCTGCGAACTTCGCACCAGGCCCCACATCTTCGCGATCATCATAAAGAACTTCTACTCCAGCTTGTTGAAGATTTTTATATAACTTCTCTGCTTTGTCATTTGCTTTAATTGAAACCAAATACACTTTGTAAGGAGCGACATTTTCAGGCCAGACAATGCCTCGCTCATCTACAAATTTCTCAACGATAACTCCCATGACACGTGTAATTCCAATACCATATGAGGCAAGGTAAATTGGTTGCTGCTTACCTTCTTTATCTGTAAATGTAATTCCCATTTGTTCTGCTTTTTCCGTACCAAAGTTAAAGATATTACCAACTTCTGCACTCTTCACTTTTTCAAGATCCTTTTTATCGATGCCAAGCTCTTTAACTGCTTCATCAAGGACTTCTTCATTGACAGCAATATTCTTCCCTCGATGTAGATACAAGATATCTTCTCCAGCTTCACAAATAGTTTGGAATTCGTGACTAAACTTGGTAAATGCACCACCACTTGCGAAAGTAACATACGTGTCCTCTCCCAAACCTAACCGATCATAGACTTTCTTGTATGCCTCAATTACTTCGTTGTAATATTTGTCCAGATCCTCAGCTGAAGCATGCAATGAATACATATCTTTCATGACAAATTCTCGTCCGCGCATGATTCCACTCTTTGCACGCAATTCATTTCGAAGTTTGGTTTGGAATTGATAGACACTTGTTGGAAGATCACGGTAACTTGTAATAACATGCTGCATCATCTCCATAATTGGCTCTTCATGAGACCAGGCAAGACCAATTTCAGTTTCATCTTTCAGTTTTGATTTGAACCACACATCGACGACATCATCATCCCATCTTGTTGTAATTTTCCATGTTTCAGGATTTTGAAGACTCGACATGATCAGCTCTTGACCATCAACTGCATTCATCTCTTCTCGAACAATCTTTTTGATATTCTCAAGCACTCGCAAACCAAGTGGCGAATAAGCATAAACGCCAGCCATTATTTTGTAAACAAAACCCGCTTGGATGAGGAGCTGAGCATTTTTAGCAGTTTCATCAGATGGCACATTTTTACTTGTTTTGATATATAATTTCGAATATTTCATGTTGTTAGTATAGCATAATCTCTAGCGTATATTTTCTTCATAGACTGCTGTTTCAGCATTTGTTCTAACCACGATATCAACACCATTTGTAAATTGTTGAAAGCCAACTCCTTCTGGTGAAACAGAAATTTTACGCCCCTTCTTTTTGTTTCCAAGCCATCCTCCAAATAAAATGACCTCTCGATTGCCTGTTTCTTTTACAAAACCAAACTCGACATGGGTTGTTCCAAGAATAGATCTTCTTTTTCGTCCAGCAAATTTCCCGACCAAGAATTCACCATTCTCATTTCGATGCGTTTTATCCAATAATTCTTTCCTTGTTAAGTATGCTTCAGCATGTTCTCCCGCAAGTATAATTTCTGTTGTTATTTTACGATATTTTTCAGGCACAAAAAAACCTCCCCCTTGTACAGCTCAAGGACGAGGTAATTTCTCGTGGTACCACCCTGGTTCGCTTCATTATCACTAATGAAACCTTACTCACTGACTCTATTCATACGAATGATTTCAGTTTCCTTATTTATACGGTTAGGCTTTCCGTACTGCTTCGTTCTTGTAAACCCACAGTCAGCGTTTCAAAAATGAAATTGTTTGGTAGGATGCCAAACTCCAACGCTTTATGAACATATTGTAGCCAAAATGTGAAGCTAAGTCAAACTTGAGGGCTTATGAAGTCTGTGTTGGAGGAGTTCCAGATCCATTAGCGATTGGATCTTCTTTATGAATCGCATGTCCACCAAATTCATGACGAAGTGCAGCGACAAGCTTCGCGACATATGTTTCTTGTACACCCTTATCGTATTGCGATCGATTACGAAAATCAATTGATGCATCCAAAACAGGAGTTGGCACGTGATTTTCTTTCGCGAATTCACTAGTCCATTTCCCTTCACCAGTTGCTTCAATAAAACCATCAAATTGGGCAAGGTTTGGATCCTTACTAATTGCATTTTCAGCCATCCAGACAAGAAAACTAGAGATAATACTTCCTTTTTGCCATGTGTTTGCAACGCTAATAAGATTTGGTCGATATTCACTTTTGGCAAGGACACCAAAACCTTCAGCAATAGCTTGCATCATCCCATATTCAATACCGTTGTGAACCATTTTTACAAAATGTCCAGCACCACCTGTACCAAAGTATGCATGTCCCCCATTTGGCTTTACAAGACTATCAAGAACAGGCTTAATATATTCATATCCAGTTTGGTCTCCACCAACCATAAGAGGGTATCCATTCGTTGCACCAACGATACCACCTGAAACACCAATTCCAAGATACTTCACAGATTTTTGAGCAAACTGTTGCGCTCTTCGCTCGGTATCTTTATAAAAAGCATTTCCTCCATCGATAACAACATCTCCTTGCTCCACAACTGTTTCCAGAAGTTGTGTCATGACATTTTCTGTAGGATCTCCTGCTGGAAGCATTGCCCAGAGAATACGAGGTTTTTGTAGTGTATCTCGAAGTTCTTCAAGAGTATGAGCTAATACCAACTGCCCATTAACGATATATTCTGTTTCGTTCTGACGCATCTCGTCAAGGATTGCTCGAGAACGATTCCAGACCACAACATGATGTCCTTCTTTCATCAACTTCTCGGCAATATTTCTGCCCATTCTTCCGAGTCCTAAAATAGCTACTTGCATAATTTACTTATTATTTATAACACACCAGCGAAGAAATACCAATCACAACCATTTTCTTCCATCTCGCTCTATAAGATCAAATGCTTCTTTTGGTCCCCATTTACCTTTCTCATATTGAGGGACATCCTCAGAGTCCTCTTCCCATCCCTTGAGAATCTGCGAAATGAGCGACCAAGAATAATCGAGTTCATCGGAGCGATTAAACAGGATTTGGTCACCTTTCAGGATATCCAACATAATTTTTTCATAGGCGTCTGCACCATGATGTCCGAATGTAGCATGATAAGAGAAATGCATATCAACTGTGCTTAGAGCAAGCTCAGTTCCCGGATTCTTTGCCATCACACGAAGATTTATTCCTTCATCTGGTTGAATACGAATTGTGAGGACATTTCCGACTTCAGGACAACCATATTCTTTAAATAAAATATGACAAGTTTGTTTAAAGATAACTTTTATCTCCACGAGGTTTTGCTCAATTTCTTTTCCAGCTCGTAAGTAAAAAGGAACGTCTGCAAACCGTTCAGTATCCACAAAAAGTTTCATTGCAGCAAATGTTTCAGTCCGTGAAGATGGAACAACATCTTTCTCCTTGGTATATCCGACATATTGTCCACGAACAACTTGACGCTTCACATCTTCTTGCGTTAATGGACGGATCGCTTTGATTGCTTTCGCACGTTCGTCACGGACGCTTTCCTTAGTGAAACTCTTTGGCTGCTCCATAGCCACGGTCGCAAAAAGCTGCAGCAGATGATTCTGTGCAACATCGCGAAGCATTCCAACTCCATCAAAAAATTTTCCTCTCGTACCGATTCCTTTTTTCTCAGCGAATGTTATCTGGACATTATCGATATGCTGCTTATTCCAAATTGGTTCGAAGATACTGTTGGCAAAACGAAACGCCAACATATTCTGTACTGTTTCTTTACCGAGATAGTGATCAACACGATAAATTTGCTTTTCTTCAAATATATTTGAAAGTTTTTTATCAAGAGCTCGTGCTGTATCAAGATCTTTACCAAAAGGTTTTTCGATTGCCAATCGTGTCCATTTCTCAGAACCTTGTCCGCAGCCTTCGGAAAGTTTCGTCGACTCAAGATGTTGGAGAATATTTTCGTAATTATCCGGTGGTGTGGCAAGATAAAAAACGCGTGTGATACATGCTCCAATTTCAGTATCAAAACCATTGAGCTTTCCAATTAATTCTTCATATCCCTGAGGCTGATCGAAATATCCTTGTTGATAATAAATATTCTTTGCAAAAGCCTTCCACTTTTCATCTTTATGAAATTCTAGTTCATCACCAAGCATGTGAGCATACTCTTCGTCTGTAAATTCGCGTCTTGCGAATCCAACAATATAGAATTTCTGCCCAAGCTGATTGTGCTTGTATAATGAGAAGAGGGCTGGGAGTAATTTATGTCGGGCCAAATCACCGGTCGCGCCAAATATGACAAAAACAAAGGGAGACATATTCCCTATTCTAAACGTTTTGGTCGGTAATGAAAAGAGTTTTATTTGCTATATCAGGGCGTTTGAAAAACCGTGATGGAATTTCTTCTTCTGCCCCATTTTCAAAGAGTGCGTCCAATGCATCTTTTTTATCATCACCAAAGATCAGGACAATATGCAGATCAATCATCGATAACCCAAGGAAAGTCATTCCGACTCTTTCACCATAAAAACTTTTTGGATC
Organism: uncultured Gammaproteobacteria bacterium; assembly: GCA_965230895.1. Lineage (GTDB taxonomy): Bacteria > Patescibacteriota > Microgenomatia > Levybacterales > UBA12049 > JACDET01. The sequence goes on along the minus strand of OZ246394.1, from coordinate 34,332 downwards.
ATTAAATTCTGAGACAAGTAAATGATTCCGCATCGGATCAAACATAGGATTTTTGAAATCTTTCCTGTTTGGAGCAAGGCTCGAAGTATGACCATCGGTTCCAATGCCAAGAATTGCAACACTTTGATGAAACGTTGCATTAAGATGACGCACTTTTTCATCGTAGAAACGTGCAGTATCCTCACGGTTTGTTTCATTTTGGAGAATTGGATAAAAAGGAATATCCAGGATTTCAAGATAGCGAAGAAATCCGGTCTCGCGAATCATTTTTTCGTTACTATTTCCATGGAATTTTTTCCCAAACCTTTCATCAACCATACCAACTGCACCAGGTTTAATCTGTTCTTCTTGTGCAAGCTGCTCATACAAGGACTTTGGCGTCCTTCCTCCCGAAAGATATAATGTCGTAGTTGCATCAGTTACTTCGTAGAGAATCTTTTTCGCCAAGACAATACCCTGGTCACTATCTGAAACTTGAGCTATCGTTATATTCTGATTTGCGTGATGGAGATGAGTATGCTTTTTGGCGATATCTGCGGCTGAAGTCATAATGCCAAGCTTCCCTCTCCTGTTATTTCGGGGGCAGGTGTTACGATCGGTGCTTCTTCCAAATCAGCTGGTGCTGATGCCTCTGGTTCTACTGGTAAAGTAACTGTATCCGTTGCAACAGGTGTCGGTGTCGCTATCACCATAGGAATATCAGATGTATCAATTGATGAAGAGACACATTGTGGGGCTTTAGATTCGAAGTTTACACAAAGTTCATAATTATAATTGTTATCCATTGTCTGATAACTGTATTGACCACCAGTTTCTGGGTCAAGTGGGATTGCCTGGAGATATTTCGGCAGTAATTCCTGCAATGATCCAGGATATCTTCCTTTCTCTTCTTGATACTTATCAATCGCACTCCGAACTTTTACGATATCTGCTTCACGTTGCTTATCTCTTTCAACTCCTCCAAATCCAAGTGGGTCCAAGAAATAATAGAGCGCTGCAAAGATAATGAGTAAAACACCGAAACAACATGCCAAAACTGTTGCAATTACTTTGGGAGATGAATGAGCGGTTTTGCTGTCGAGATTATCGATAAATTTGTAGATATGAGAAATACCAGGAATCTGTTTTATCGCTTCATTTTGAATGTATGAGATGGCGGCATCAATGTCTTGCTCTTCCCAGCCTTCCTCCATTAAATCTTGGCGGATTTCTGTCCGTCTTTGCCCTTGTTGGAATCTTGTTTGAATATTTGCAACTAGCTCTTCATTAACCATAATTTCCCTCATATCTAGTCTTACAGATAGAAAAAACAAAGTCAAGAAAATACACTGTCATCCTGAACTTATTCAGGATTTCACATTGAAAGCTATTAATTGGGGATGCTGAAATAAACTCAGCATGACAAACATAAAGAATCAAACTACTTAAATAATTGGGTTATATCTTTAATAGTAACAAGGAGCAGCAACCCGATCAAAAGCACCATACCAACTGCGTGGAAATAACCTTCAACTTTTGGATTGACTTTCTTTCCGATAATTCCTTCGAGAATAATGAAGAATAATCTTCCGCCATCAAGCCCAGGAATTGGAAGGACATTAAAGAATGCAAGTGAAATTGAGAGTAATCCAGCTAAGTTTAGCAGCTGCAAAAATCGTTCTTTTGCATCAGGCAAGTCAACAATTGTTCCAACGACATTGTAAATACCCACAGGCCCAGAAACACCTTGGCTGATTGGTTCTGCAGTCTTCTCACGGACAGATACTCCAATTAATTGTCCAAGCACATTGAAGTTGTATGCCATCAAGTTAGCAGGATGAACAACACCCGAAAGTGCTTTTTGCGTTGGAGTTTCATAAGCAAGTGTCACCGTCTGGACAGGGAAAAATGCTACACCCAGAGCACCTTCACCCTTTGGTGGATTGACCCGTGGAGTGACGGTCGCTGTCGAAGACTTACCTGTTTTTTCTTCAGTCCACGTAATTTGTAATGGCTTCCCTTTATTTTCTTTTATCGTTGAAGAAAATGCTTCAAGATCGTTCATTGGAACGCCATTGATACTTTCGACTTGAGAGAACGGTTTTATCCCAGCCTGTTCTGCAGGTGAATTCTTTGAGACTTCACTGACAACAACTTGCGTATTCACCGTTTGATTTACGCCAAAGAACGTATGTTGTCCGATAAGAGGAAGTTCTGTTTTGAAACCAGACATACCGAGGAAAATGTAATAGATAACTGCTGCGAGGATAGCATTCATGAAGACACCAGCCACCACAACAGCTGTTCTCTGCCACAAAGGTCGTGAGAAGAATGCTCGCTTTGCATCAGGGTCTTTCCCCTTCTTTGCTTCTTTTGGTGCAGCAATTTTCCCACCACCAGCTTCGTCTTCACCATACAGCTTTACAAAACCACCAATCAAGACTGGATAGAAAGAATAGACTGTCTCACCTATTTTCTTTTGCCAAAGCGCAGGGGTCAAAGGAAAACCAAAACCAAACTCTTCGACTTTAATACCTAATTTCTTTGCAACGAAATAATGACCTGCTTCGTGGATAAGGACAAGCACCGAAAGAATAAGAAGGAAAATTAATGCGGTAACAACCATACTGATCATAAAATTAATTATAGCAGGTTTTTAACTCTTGCACACAATAGTTAATTACGCTTCTTTACTTGCTTCATGTTGCTCAGGTACGGTACTATAAGTGTATGAGTGAGTTTGGACCAGAAGGTGGACCTTCATCAGCTGAACAAAAAAGGACATTACCGGAACGTTTTAACCATGAAGGTACGAAATTCGAATCTCCAGAGCAAGCCAATCAACTCTCATTGCTCCAAATGAACCTTGCTGACGAAGGCGGAAGAAAGGCTAGCGTTTTTGACGCATTAGCTGTCGTAAAATGTGAGCTCGATGACGTCAAAGAGCAAAAAACATATGTCATTGGAGGAAGAGACCTCTTAAAACCTACTGAAAGGAAACTCAATGTTGTTTTAGATACAGTAGCCAAAGCTGCAGTTGGCCAATTTAGTGATATTACGATGGCTGAGCATGCGATAACATCCAAATACCTTGATAATCAAATTACTCGCTGGGAAGTTGCAGCTGCAAATGAAGACGCAACCGCACCACAGCGTGAAGAAGCTGCAAAAAATATAAAAATATTCGAAGACATCCGAGCAGCTGTATTCCCTTCAGCAGAAGATGCAGAAAAAGTCAGGAATGAAGCACTCGCTCTCGATGGCGATACAGATGAAATAGAAAAGTTTGCAAATACTCATGAAAGTGGAAATCTAGAACGGGTTGATCAGGAGATCTTGCCAGAATATGTTTACGATCCAAATAAAATTACTTTGGTTCTTGAACAACTTCGTGGAAAAAATGATATTACTTTTGAAGATATCCAATTATTTTATGAAGCAGCGCTTGATGATATGAAAGATCAAGGAGATAAAAAACATCAAGAATATGAAGCATGGACGAAGGCAATTGGAGCTGCAACCCACTTTTTGAGCAAACATAGCGAAGATGCAGATGATCCAGATAAATTTATTAAAGTAGCAGTTCTCCCGGACACAAGAATTGATGTTGGGTTTGATCTTTCCGCAAAGCATCCCCATGGAACACAGTTTTATTCCTTCAACACATCTTTTAGCATAGAAGATCCCGATAGCATCGGAACACATTCTTATGCTTCAGTACAATATGAAGCAAGAGAGAAAGATTTAAATCTTGCGATTGCAACCTTACCTAAGCTTTCTGAAAAAGATGCTGACTTCTTAGAAGATGTCGCTACTGCGGAACCAAATGCAAGCGAAGCTATGATCGCGTTAACTCGTGCTTTAGAAAATCATAAAACGTATATAAATAGTAAAGATGAATTCAATTCAGATGATGAAAAAGACAATGAAACGCTTTTGGCTATGAGAAAAAAGATAATGGAATCTGCAGGGATGAAAATTGAAGAAGATAAACCGCAAGGAGATTATCTAGCGTTACTAAATTTGTAGAAGTTCTTGTTCTTTTTGTTTGCCCCACTCTTCGATCGTTTCAATAGTATCATCAACTGCTTTTTGTACTTCTTTTTCAAGACGCTTGATATCATCTTCACGACCTTCATAATCTTTCTTCATATCCTCAATCATTTCGTGACGAACTTGTCGGACCATAATGCGTCCGTTCTCTAACTTCTGTTTCATCGCTTTAATGAGTTCTTGTCGACGTTCCAAAGAAAGTGGTGGGATAGAAATACGAAGAAGATTTCCATCAATGATTGGATTAAAGCCAACATTTGCAAGCTCAATCCCCTTTTGGATTTCATGGATTGTGGAAACATCAAAAGGTGTGACAACAACAGTTTGATTGTCTGGCGCTCCAATTGTTGCAAGCTCCATAACTTTAAGTTTTGCGGAGCCACCATATGCCATAACAGTAATATTTTCGACTAATGATGGAGTTGCGCGGCCAGTACGAATTGTTGCGATATCATCACGAAGAACATCGAGAACCTTTTGAAGTTTTTGCTTTGTAGTAGTTAAGACTGGATCCATAAAGTAAGTTTAGATCTCAAATCGGATAAACTTTTTAATTGTGATATTCTCTCCGATTTTACCAATAGCATCCTTTACGAGTGATTCGATTGTCTGCGCACCATCACGAATGTATGCTTGCTTCAAAAGCTCTTCTACATCTTTTGGATTCATAGCAGCAACTTGCATCGCTACTTCTTTTGCAAGTGCTTTAAATTCGTCAGTCTTTGCAACGAAATCAGTTTCGCATGCAAGATCAACTAAAACACCAACTTTTCCACCACCATGGATGTATGCTTCGATGATACCTTGTGAAGTTTCACGGTCAGCTTTCTTTGCAGCGATTTCACCAGCTCTTTTCTTCAACCATTCAAGAGCCTTTTTTTCATCACCATTTGCTTCTTCCAAAGCTCGACGACAATCTGCAATTGATGCAGAAGTTTCATCACGTAGTTTTTTAATTGCTTTTAAATCTAATTGTGCCATAGGTTATAGAATAAAGAATTATGAAGTAAGAATCAAGCTCTACTTTTCTGACTTCTTTGCAGCAGGCTTCTTTACTGGACCTGCTTTCGGAGCGACTTTTTGTTCTCCACTTTTATCTGCTTTTGGTTCTCCCTTTTTTGCTTCAGTTTTTTCTGTCTTTGCTTCTTTCTTTTCAGCTGGTTTTTCTTCTTTAGCCGTCTTTTCTTCCTTTGGAGCTTCAGTACCTACTAATTTTTTACCTTCAGCCCAAGCATCGAAGATATATCCGATAATTAACTTAAGGGAACCGACAGCATCGTCATTTGCTGGAATTGGATATGAAATAATTGTTGGATCTGCATTGGTATCAGTGATACCAACAGTTGGGATTCCTGCACGAAGTGCTTCACCAGCTGCAACGTGTTCTAAATGAGTATCAATGATGAAAACAGCTGTTGGAACTGCAGGCATATCAGCAATTCCACCATAGAATGCTTCTAATTTTGCTCGATCTTTATCCCAATCACTTAGTTCTTTCTTTGTATATTTCGCTCGTTCCTTAGCATCTTTGAGCCGTGCTGTAAGATCTTTTAATTTCTTGAAGTTCTTTGCAACTTCTGAATAATTAGTTAATGTACCACCAATCCATCGCTTTGTAACGAAATACATTCCTGCGAGATCATCATTTGCAAAACGGTTCTTTTCTTCTTCAAGAACACTTTGAGCTTGTCGCTTTGTACCGAGTACTAATATACTACCGTTCTTGCGCGCAACTTCTTTAACGAATTTCCCTGCATCTTCAAGACCTTCTTTGGTCTTTTCAAGATCAATAATGTGGATTTTGTCGCGTGATTCAAAGATGTACTCTTTTGCTTTAGAGTTTTGGCGGGAAACTTGGTGGCCAAAGTGGCAACCTGCTTCTAATAATTCTTCAAGACTAACTGCTTTCATAATAATATCCTTTAACTTCCATTCAGCTAGCGGGTTCAGGATATATCTGCTGAATGTGTAAGATGTTTACCATTATACTAGAGTGTCGTGCTTGATGCAACCCTTAAAGTCATAAAATGTCGCTTGACAGAGTATTAAATTTCAAGGTAATCTGGATATAGGAGTTTTCCTATGCCCGTAAAAAAGAAAACCACAACTGCTCGAAAGCCGAAAAGTACACTTTTACGAAATGTTAAAAGATCTAAAGGTGCTGTCGGTGCTGGTACTATTTATGCAATTATCTTTCTTGGAATTGTCATTGGTGGCGGTGTAATGATGCTTGGTAATTCAGCTCCTAAATTTGCTTCTCCAGACGAGAATCAACCGGTGATTATTCAACGTGGTGACAATACCGATGGTAAATCAAATCTGCAACTTGAAGACTTTCCGGGAGTAACTCTCTCCCCTACACCGACACCTTCACCAACGCCAACACCTACTCCAACTACGCCTCCACCTGCAACCGGTGGTGGCGGCGGTGGTGGCGGCGGAAGTACATGCTTCGTTGCTGGGACTAAGATCTTAATGGCTGATCATTCAGAAAAGAATATTGAAGATGTCCATGTCGGAGATAAGGTCATGGGATATGATGGTAAGAAGCAAGTCGCAGTTGTTGTTCAGGAAATGGATGCACCACTTCGTGACCACCATTATAATGTATCACTTGCAGATGGAACTGTACTTGGAGTTACAAACGAACATCCTTTATATACCTCCGAGGGTTGGAAATCTATTTCACCGAAAGCAACTGAACAAGAAAATGCTGCATTGAAAGTGAAAGCGCTCAAAGTTGGTGACAAAGTTTTGAAAGATTCTGGAGACTATGTAGCAGTTACGGCTATGGATTACTTCCCAGGACCAGTCCAAGCATACAATCTTAAGAGAGTCAGTGGACACAATAACTTCTATGCAGACGGTGTCCTCGCCCACAACAAAGGCGGCGGTGGTGGAGGAAGCGGCAGCAGTGGCGGCGGCGCACTTTAGTAAATCTCATGAGTAGCAAAGTGAAAGGGAGCAGACCTCCTCTACCATACAGAGAAGCACGTACAAACGCAATTTCCATTTTATTTATCATGGGACTTGTTATTGCTGGGGCTTTTATCGCATCTGGTGGTGGCACACCAGTAGACCCAAATGGTCCAGGCGGACCACCAACTCTTGAACCGCATTTCAATCCAGAAGATTATCCAAAGCAACGAATTGTTATGCCTACTGGAGGACAAACATCCGCTGACAATAACCTCCAACTTAAAACCTTTAATGTTAGTAACTGTGGACAGAATTCTGCCATGATCTTTTTGGTCGATACTTCTGGATCGATGAAGTTTGCAGGAAAAATGGATAATACAAAGAAAGCTGTCCGATATTTCCTTGAGAATTTAGGAGGTAAATCCGTTGTAGGCCTCTATACTTTTAGTAAAGATGTCAAAGAGGAAGTTCCAATCAACTATTATAAAGATGCAAAACCTGAGTTGGAACGAGAAATTAATAGCATGAAGCCTGACGGTTGGACAAGAACAAGAGATGGCATGGCAATGGTGAAAGACAAGATTAAGGAGCAAATTGATGAAAAAGCATATCCAGGATACAAATGGAATTTAATTCTTATGACAGATGGTGTACCTGAGATTATGCCACCACGAAGTTGCTATGTTGAGACACCAGATCCAAATACAGCACCGATACAACGATGTTTCGCACGAGAACAAGATCCACGTGTTCCAACAAATATAGCAAGCGATATCAAACAAATGGGCGTTGGAATTTATTCAGTCAATATTTATAGTCCAAGTTATCCAAGTGACGCTGTACTCTTCCCTTATCTAGAAACATTGATGAAAGAAGTTGCATCACCACCAACAGAAACACATTATTTCAACAGTATTAACGGAGGTAATCTAGACAAGATTCTTGAAGACATTGTAGCCAACATCTGCACCTCCTAACCTCTAAATAAAGGATCAGTCGTTATGAGCACGCGTTAAGAAAAATATTTAGGAATGAGCGATTCTGCGGGGTACAACAGAGAAAATCAAGGTACTGGATATTTTACACAAAAATCTTTAATTTCTTTTGCAATCTTCAAAAGATTCTTGTTATGCACAAGTTCTCCTTTGTATTTTTTCCAGACAACCTTTCTCTCTTCTCTATCCTCAGGTAATTCCAAATTACTCACTTCGTCAATGACTTGATTCATCCACGTGGCAACTTGTTTCATTTCTTTTTCCTTCATTCCACGTGTCGTTAATGCCGGTGTCCCAAGACGAATCCCAGATGGATAGAAAGGCGGCATTGTATCAAATGGCACACCATTTTTATTGAGCACTATACCTGCAACTTCAAGTGCCAATGCTGCGACAGCCCCGTTAACATTCTTATTTCTCAAATCGATAAGGATTAGATGATTATCAGATCCGCCACTTACTAAATCAAATCCAAATTTATTCAAAGCTTCAGCAAGGGCTTTACTATTTTTGACGATCTGGGAACCATACTTTTTAAAGGATGCAGTTGCAGCTTCTTTCACAGAGACTGCAATTGCAGCTGTTTGATTATCATGTGGTCCACCCTGTAGGCCTGGAATGATTGCACTATCAATTAGCTTTGGAAGATCAGGATTTTTCTTCAGACCTTTTTCTGTCACCATGATAATCGCACCACGTGGTCCACGAAGACTCTTATGTGTTGTCGTCATAATTACATGTGCATAATCAACAGGACTTTGGTGTTCTCCTGCGACAATCAAACCAGTTATATGAGAAATATCTGCATGAAGATATGCACCGACTTTATCTGCAATTTGTCCAAATCGTTTGAAATCAACTGCTCGAGGGTACGCAGTAAAGCCGCAGACAATAACTTTTGGTTTCTCCTTCATTGCCAATTTTTCAATTGCATCATAGTCTAAAGAACCATCAGGACCAAGTTCATATTGCACGGATTTGAAGAATCTACTTGAATAACTGAGCGACGCACCATGTGTCAAATGTCCACCAAAAGCAAGTTTGAGACCCATGATCTTGTCACCGGGTTCCATTAATGCAAAGTGAATTGCTGCGTTTGCAGGAGATCCAGAATATGGTTGAACATTTGCATAAGGAACGCCAAATAATTTTTTCGTACGTTCTTGAGCAATTAATTCTACTTCATCAACAACTGCATTTCCTTGATAGTATCGCTTCTTTGGATATCCTTCGGAATACTTATTGGTAAGCACTGTACCAAGTGCTTCCATGACAGCTTTTGAAGTGTAATTCTCAGAAGGAATCATTTCGAGCACATCTTTCTGGCGCTTTTCTTCAGCCTTTACTAAGTCGAATATTTGAGGATCAGTTTTTTTGAGGTTAATCATGTGATCAAATATAGCAGAAAGCTTGCCACAAAAACAATATCTTACTTTTCAAGCGTTAAAAATGTATACTGGAATCCTTCCCCTTCTTTATCTTCTTTTTCAATTATCTTTGTATACTTCGAATAATCAGGGAAAAATGTATCTGCACCAAAATCACCTTTAACAATTGTTAAGTACAAACGATCCACCAATTCTTTTTCAACCGCTTCGGTAAAGATTTGCCCTCCTCCAAAGATAAAGACTTCATCAGATCCTTCTGCATTCTTTGCAGCTTCAATTCCTTCTTCCAAAGATGAAACGACAATATGAGGTTTTACTTCTACGTCATCATACGCATGAGCATTTCGAGTCACGACAATGTGCGTTCTATTTGGAAGTAACCCTGGAAATGAATCAAAGGTTTTACGTCCCATGACAAGCGGATGCCCTTTAGTAATGCGGCGAAGTCTCTGAAGATCATCTTTAATTCGAAACAATAAATCGTTATTCTTCCCAAGTCCTCTTTTGTCATCAATAGCGGCGATAAGTGAAATCATAATGCGTCTGCAGCTTCTTCAACCTTTTTAACCATTTCTTCAATGGAACCATATACATTAATAGAATCTGAGACTTGTGAAATTAATGGAGAGACTTCAATGCTACTTTTGTAAAAACAGATTGTCGTAACATATGCTCCACTCGCCCAACCAAGCTCCAATCCCTGCTCAAATGTTGGGTCACTGACTTCTGCAAGAACCAAATCGCAATCCCGGATAATGTCTTTCACTTGCATCTCAGTTCCACCTTCATGAGGGAAAACCAATTCGTGTTTTTCATTTAATTCTGAATTTTGGAGTGGGATATATAATTCTTCTTCGAAGTTTGATTTGGTGGAATGACAGATAAAAATTTTCATTATTTCTTTTTCTTTCCTTCGTACAAACCACCAGCGACAGTTAATTCTCCTCGCAAAACTGGATGTGGATCGTATCCTTCAAGTGTTACATGTTCTGGACGGAAATCATCAAGTTTTTTTACTTTCTTATCGATTGAAATTGTCGGGAAGGCTTTTGGTTTTCGTGACAATTGCTCTTTGACTTGTTCTATATGGTTTTCGTAAATATGCGCGTCACCAAATGTATGGACAAATTCTCCTGGTTCATATCCAGTAATTTTTGCAAGAATAATTGTAAGCAATGCATAACTTGCGATGTTAAATGGAACGCCGAGGAAAAGATCTGCACTTCGCTGATATAACTGCAAATACAATTTCCCACCCTTTTGACTGACTTGATACATATTGTGACAAATTGGAAAACGTGAAGCATCTTCAATTGTTGCCATTGTATAAAGGTATTCAGGATTCCAGGACGTGACGATCAAGTTACGTGCATCTGGATCATCTTTTAATTCTTGGATTACCCAACCCAATTGATCAATCGTGCGATTTGTTCGTGTCGGCCAACGACGCCATGACTCACCGTAGATCTTTGGAAGATTCCCCCATTTATCGGCAAACTTGTCGTCCTCTGCAATCTTCGCAACAAATTCTTCTTTGGTTAATTGCTTTTTATTGTTCTGGTTATACATCTTAAATGGATAATCATCCCAGATGTGGACATTGTTATCGACGAGATATTTGATGTTTGATTGTCCAGACATGAACCAATAGAGTTCATGCAGAACTCCTTTCCAATATACTTTCTTGGTAGTCAAAAGTGGAAATCCTTGAGACAAATCATATCGGGTTTGTCGACCAAAAACACTGTATGAGACAGCACCTGTTCCACGATCAACATTTTTGATTCCACTATCGAGGACTTCTTGGAGTAGATCGAGGTATTGATATTCAGGATGCTTTGAGGAGGCTTTCATATCGTTATTTATAACCTTTTTTAAGCGAATGAATCAAGTGGGAAAATTATTTCTGAGATAACACCTTATCAAGTGCACCTTTAACCCCACCACGTATTATATTTTTTTCTTCCTTTTGCATAACTTTTTTCAGTTCTTCCTTTGTGAACCATTGGTACGATGTATGCTCGCTACTCAAATTAATAGCATTAACTTGTGCTATAACTTTATAAAAGACCAAGAATAATCCATGATTATTTTCTACTGAAAAAGGCAGTTTATAGACATCAAGCAGTTTGCCGACCTGGAACTGGCCATGATAGTCTATTTCTTCTTCCAATTCACGTTTTAAAGTTTCCTCAATATCTTCATCATTCTCAATCTTTCCACCGGGGACATCCCAATAATATTCTAATGACGAATCTTTAAGAGATTTTTTAAGGAGTAAAAATTTGTTGTCGTGTTCAATTATTGCTTTGATCCCGACATAAAATGATTTCATAGAAGACTAAACCTGCTTCTCAACCTTTGTCGCGGAGACTCTTCCACCTTGCCATTGGCCGCGGTATTGGCTGCCTTCGCCTTTGATTTCGTGGAAGATTAAGTGGACGAAGCGTGCACCCATTTCGATTTCAACTGTCACAGGACCTTCGTTCTTTAGACCAAATGTTAATTCACCAGAATATCCTGGTTGGATTGGACCGGTTCTGATAAATAAACCGGAACGGAACGTCGTTGTTCTTGGCAAAATAACCGCTGATAAATCAATTGGAAGATTGATTTTTTCGATTGTTTTAACGAGGAAGAAATCACCTGGTTCGATCTTAATTGCTTGCGGTTTTTTCTCATCGTAAACCATTACTGATTCGATGTCTGGAGTTTTTCGATGCGTTTCACCGAGGAATGCACTTCCTGATATTTTGAAGACTTCACCAAGTCGCAAATCAAAACCTGTCCCTTCTGGATTGGTTAATTCGCGCTCTGAAAGATTCTCTACAAGCTTTTCTTTTTCTACTAATTCGAGTAATGTTTTTGGACTGAGGATCATAAATTTATTTCTCTACTCTACCGTATTATCTTATCCTTTGCAACAATTATTTTATCTTCTTTAACTCTTGCAGTATTTTCTTTGTTACTTCTTCTTCAGAACATTCTCCATCAATTACTTTGAATTCTTCAGGGAACCGTTCACGTAACCAATGATAACCTTTATGATGTTTGGTAATCTTGCTCTTTTTTTCATAAATCTCTTTTTCTTCAGATCTGTGAGAAAGTCTTTGCATTGCAGTTTCTACAGAAATATCCAAGAAGAAAATTTTATCCGGTACAACTATATATGGAGGAGACGAAAGAATCCCTTGGCTTAGTAAGAGAAAATATGTATTTTCATCATTAAAATCGAGTTTAAGATCTGACAGCGCATAAGGGATAATTGACCAAAAAGAGCGATCTGCAATAACTGTTTTTCCTGCTTCAAGTGCTGGCAGGATAATCTCTTCTTGATTCATGATCCGATCAGTTGTAAATAAATATTGTATCGCCAGAGGAGAAAATTTAATCTTTCCGGTGAGAACATCATTGATAACGTTGCTTAATGGACTATTCTCTTTTCTTGGCTCGCGAGCGATAAGAACCTCATGCCCTTTTTTCTTAAAATACGTCTCAAGTGCATCTGTTTGGAATGTTTTTCCACTGCCATCAATTCCTTCAAGTGCGATATAGGTTCCTTTATGTGGGTTGCGTTTGAAGTCTAAGTTAAGAGAAATGTTGTGACTCATATTCGATAATTGCTTACCATTTCATGGTTCACAATGGATACTACTTATCTTGGTGGATTCTACTCTCTTCCGGTGCCTGTTGGAATTTATATTTCGCAAACTTTTTGCTTGTATATGGAGTCTCTGCTGGAGATGTCAGTTCTTCAAATACCATTGCACAAATCCTCATACCTGGAGTTAGTTTAATTGCCATTCGTCCAAGATTTCCAAGTTCGAGAACTGGTTTGCCATCCCAACCCGCATCAAAAGTAGATGCAGTAGAATGAACAACTAAACCGAGGCGACCAAGTGAAGAACGTCCTTCAAGTCGTCCCATCATATCTGCTGGAATCTTTACATTTTCAAGTGTTACAGCAAGTACAAACTCACCTGGTTGCATGATGAAATCGCCATCTTTGTTTACTTTTACAACCTTCGTAATTTCATTACTGTAATCTTTTTTTGCTGGATCGATAAATGGATGCTTACTATGATCAAAGACTCTGAATTCTTTACCGAGGCGTAAATCGATGGAGCATGAACCAAGTTGCTCATCAAGATTTGGAGTTGGCTTAATAACAATTCGCTTGCTGGCGAGGGCTTTTTTAATATCTCTATCGGACAAAATCATCACGAAAAGTGTAACACGTCGCAAAAGTTTTGAAAAGAGACAAAACCAACAGGAAAAACTTCTTGACACCAACCTAGTTCTTCTATACGATTAAATTACGCCGCATTATGGTGTATCGCGGTCTATAAAACCAATATCTATGAACACTCCAAATAAGAAGAAAATTTTTCTCATTGTAGCTGCAGTTTTGCTTCTTCTCACCATCCCGCTCACCATCTCACTTGTTTCTCAGCAACAGGATATTCGTCAGAAAGCTGCTGGATCAACAACACTCTCCTTTGAACCTGTTTCAACAACTGCTGCGCCTTTGACAAAAAATGTCGGCGATCCAATTGCACTAGATATTACAGTCGATCCGGGATCAAACCTTATCACCTTCGTCAAATATCAAATCACATATGATCCAACAAAAGTACAATTGAACGCAGCAAATCCAATTACTCTCAATTCCAATATCTTCTCCAGCGTTGAGGGCCCAGTAACAACAGCAGAAGCAATTGCACAATCAGTAAGTATCGGGTCCGATCCTACAAAAGCTGTTCAAACGAAGACCAAAGTTGCGACCGTGAACTTTACAGCAGTTGGTCCAACAAATGGAACTGCAACGACAGTTTCATTTGGAGCTATGTCACAAGCTCTCTCATCCGGAGCAAATGATCAAGCAAGCCAAAACGTTCTTTCTTCTACGACTCCTGCAACAATTGTTATTAACGGAGAAGGTACAGCTACACCAAGTGCAACGCTCGTACCGCAACCAACTATTACAGGGACCTCAGTAACCTTTACCTTATTTATGCACGGAGTTGGTGCAGCCGGTGACAATCCAAATCCGACAGGAAATAGTTTGAGTAACAAGAATCCTGTGCATCCACAAAGAAATCTTAAAGTTGAAGTTTTCAATACTGATAACCAAATCGTCGCAAGTGCTTCTGCACCTGTTACATATGATAGTGAGACAGGAACATTCGTTGGCAAGATGGGACTTGGTGATATAGCGTCAGGTAACTACAATATTAAAGTACAAACTGATCGTTACCTCCGAAGACTTGTTCCAGGTATCCAACAGATTCAGAAAGATCAAGAGAATCCTTTGCCTGAAACACAACTTGTTGCGGGCGATTCAAATGGCGATAATTTCTTAAATGTCATTGACTACAATGCGATGCTTGATTGTGGCTATGGTGAATTAAATCCACTCCCTATTGCAGATGCAAATTCTAAGTTTAATACGCAAGAATGTAAAGCCCATACTCCAGTTGAGAATGTCGACATAGATGATAACGGTGTTGTGAATAGTTTTGATTACAATTTATTCTTACGAGAACTCTCCGTTCAGAACGGTGACTAATATATGAGAAGATTCAAAGACAGAAGAAAAGTTATTTCGCTTACCGTGGTCGGCATTGCATATGCAATGATTGTCCTCCCACTTATCGTTAACAATCTCCGAGAGCAACAAGAACTCCGAGGACGAGCACAAGTTGTACAACCGTCAGCAAATCAAGAACTCTCAGGACAAGTGACACTCCAATCAAGCCAATCACAATGCACTGCTGCGGGTGAGGTTGAAGTTGGCGTTTCGTATACAAATGTCGACAAGAGCCGTTCAATAGAAGTTACTGCAAAAGATGAAGCTACAGGAAAAACAGTTTCTTTAGGTACAATTGCACCAGAAGAGACGAAAACCGCAACCATTCCATCAGGAAAATCTTCAGTAACGACAGGAACAGTAACATTCACAGTTGCATACACCGATTCACCGTCACAGACAGAAACCAAGACTGCGACATACGAAGCAAAAACATGTCAAAACGCACTCAACCAACCAGCACAAGTTTCGACTGACGTACCAGCAACTTGTGGCAATGTAACAACCGATGTCATTTTAGTCATTGATCGATCTGGATCAATGGGTCAAGCAAATAAACTTGTCCAAGCAAAAAATGCCGCAAAGAACTTCATTGATGTTGTTGCTGGACAAGAAGAAACAACAAGAATTGGTATGGTCTCCTTCTCTACAAATGCTGTATTAAGCAGTCCGTTAAGTACTGATTACAATTCTGTCAAAGGCAAAGTAGATGCGCTTACTGCAAGCGGAAATACATGTCAGGAATGTGGTATTACCGAAGCAAATAAAGAGATTGCATTAAAAGGACGTCCTGGTGTAAAAAAGGTTGTCGTTATGTTGACTGACGGCCAAGCGAACTGGATCATCGGAAACAATCAACAAGTCCCCGCAAGTGAAGGCGAAGCAAAAGCACTAGCAGCGGTAAAGAGCGGTTTTGCTGCAAGCAAAACTGTTTTCTTTACCATTGGTTTGGGTGATGAAGGAGCGCAAAATGACGGAAGGTTCTTCTCACCTGACTACATGAGACAAGTTGCAGAACTTACAGGTGGTAAATTCTACTTCCCTGCTCCAAGTGAGCTTGATGAAGTCTATCAGGAGATTTCCAAACTCATCGGAAAAGGTTTATTGGGAGGATTTGTCTTTAGTGACGCTAATATGAATGGAGCTTATGACACAAATGAGCCGAAACTCTCTGGTTGGACAGTTCAAGCTACTTCAAGTGCCGGGACGAAGACTTCAACAACAGATGCAAATGGAAACTATATATTCACAGGACTTTGTGATGGATCGTACAAACTTTCCCAGCAAATGAAGTCCGGTTGGACACAGACATTGCCATCTGATCCTGCAGGATATTCAGTAAATGTCACCAATGCAAGCCAATCAAATGATAAACACTTTGGTAACACTGATAAAGCACGCTGTTCTGATGGTATTGATAACGACAACAATGGATTTAAAGATGCAGATGATTCAACATGCCACACTGATGGCAATCCAAAGAATCCAAATTCATATGATCCAAAGAAAGACGGCGAACGTGGAGGCGGTGGAACCTGTGGAGATTCAAAAGACAATAATGGCGATGGACTTATTGATGGTGGCGATCCAGTCTGTCATATCGATAGTGATCCAAGGAATCCAAATACCTACGATCCAAACCTTCCTGAAAATACTACAACAATTGACGTGACTGTCTTCCTCGATGGTATCGGCAATCGTGGTGATAACACAAATCCAAATGACTTTACATTGAGTAACAAAAATCCAAAACATCCAACAATTGGTGCTGACGTACAAGTATTTACATTAAATAATCAACTTATCGCAAGTGGCACAGGGACAATAACATACAATGCAAGTACAGGAAATTATCTCGGCGATATCCCTATCCAAAGTGGGTTCCCAAGCGGTCAATATACAATGAAAGTAAAAGCTGATACTTATTTGAGGCGACAAGTAAATGGAGTTCAAAAGATTAATTCTGGCCAAAAGAATAAGATTACATCAATCCCACTGGTTGCTGGAGATGTAAATAATGATAATCGATTGAATATCCTCGATTACAATTCTATTCTTGACTGCTACAGTGATCTTACAGCTGCAGCAAATTGTGCACTTGCAGAAAAGAGTGTTAAGTCTGATTTGAATGATGATGGTGATGTGAACCAAATCGATTACAACCTTTTCATCAGAGAAATCTCTACACAACCAGGACAATAACATTCTATGTTACGATAGATATGTATGTATCTTCTGCATCAACGAAAGCTCGTTATAACGTTTTTCATCTTTCTTCCGTTATGCATTTTTCTGTTTACTCTTGATAAAGTATTTGCAGCGACAAACAATATTTACGGGAGAGTTTGGTATGAGCGAGGCGGAAGTATCATCAGCTATGACGCAGGTATAGATACACCTGCACTTGGAACGACAGTAACTGCAGTTTGCTCGGGTTATCCAAATGTTTCTACACTTGTCGATGCAAATGGGAGTTTTAACCTAGGGCAAATGCCGGTGACAACATGCACTGCAACAATCCGACTTCCCGATGGTAGAACATCTACACAGACAAAACGATTTGACCCAAATGGCGGATGTAGTAATACTCCCAACAACTGTGGAAACCTTATAATGAATGTCGGATTTACTCCCCCAGTTACGCCTACTCCAACACCGACGATAACACCAATATTGTATACAGTTACTGGATCCGTTTATAACGACACGAACAAGAATGGATACAAAGATGCTGGAGAACAAAACTATAATGGAACACCGAGTATTGTTGCGAATCGTGGAATTGTGACAAATAATTCTGATGGTACTTTTGCGATCTCAGATCTTACAGCAGGGACACTTACCATTTCATATACATCTCTTCCGGCAGGATACGCGATAACATATCCATTAAACGGACCTCCAGCATCATTTCAGATTACTGTAGGACCAGGATGTGATACAAATGGTGCGCGTGGAGCAAGCTGCCAATAGCTTTGTATTGTCTCCTTTCATAATCTATACTGGATATAAATATGGTTCGCTATCCTTCATTTTTTATCGTTCTACTCATCATTTTTTCTGCTGGATTATCACTAGTTCATTGGACAAATGCACAGACCACAAATGTAAATATTTACACTGGATCCGTTTTCATTGACACAAATCGAAATGGCACAAAAGATACAGGAGAAGCTGGATATGCTGGTGCAACAATTCGCATGGTAAATCAAACATCAGGAGCTTCCACAAATGTAACCACCAATAGCTTAGGCAACTACACTGTACAAATGAACGGGAGTGGAACATTTTGTATAGCAATGCCAACAGTACCAAGTGGATATACAATGACGACCACTCAAGGTCCCACCAGATGTATGATCGTCACAGGGAGTGGAAATACTACTTCAAATAGTTTTAATTTTGGCATTGCTTCAGCAGCAACAGCGACGCCAACATCAGCCCCATTAGCAGGTAATATTATTAATATAAATTTCGGAATCAATAACATTCATCCATGGATACAATCGGTTTGTGGAGATATACGTGATGATAATGGTTTTGCAAATCAACAACCTCCTGGAGCACCTGCAATTGACTCAAACCCAACATGTATTAATCCTGGAATAGTTTTTACAGGAAATGCCAATAGTTCATTCGGGCAAGGCTCCCCTTCTTCATCGGGTTGGATTGTCGGTGGTATAGCGTATCCTGAAGAATTTGCTCCGGTAAATAGTGGAAGGATTTTCTCCTCATATAACTATCTAAAAGAAAAATCTCAAACACTTAATACTCCACCAACAAACTTACATTCTGTATGCACCGTTAATAACTGTACGTTACCAGTAACTCTTCAATCTGGTATTTATTACGCAAACACGGATGTTACACTCAATGCATATACCTTTCCAGCAAATCGTAATTATGTTTTTCTTATTGATGGAACCCTTACAATACGTGGCAATATTATTACTCCTGTAGGTAGCTCAAGTGTTTTTAGTACTTCTGGAAACATCATTATTCCGCCAACTGTAGGAAATCCAGCAACAATAACAACGCCTAGTCTTTCAGGCATTTTTAGTACAGATCGTTCTTTTATTGCTCAAGGAAATCATAATTGTAGTGACTTACGACTAAACATTGAAGGAACAGTGATTGTAAATGCAGGGAGAACAGGCGGTTCATTACAAAACAATAGAGACCTTTGCGCTAACAATAATACAAATCCCACAATACAAATGACGCAGCGATTAGACTTTGTTTTGAACCTTCCAGAATTTATGAGAATACAAAGCACACTTTTTGAGGAAGTTGCTCCATAAACCTCTTCTTGACAGGCATGGCCAAGATTAATTATGCTTAAGAAAAGATGCGTTTTTTAACAAAAAGATCAGTTGTCGTAGCTGGATTGTTTATCCTAGGTCTTGTTGTACTTCCTGTTACTGTCTTTGTCTTCCAACAACGTCAAGAAACGCGCTCTCAAGCAGATAGAACAGTCGTTCTTTCTTATGAACCAACTTCTGACACAAGTACTCCCCTCCAAATACCTGCTGGAACAACGTTTACCTTAGATGTTTTTGTTGACCCTGGTGCAAGTGCAGTTTCATATATTAAAGCCGAAATGCTTTACGATGCGACAAAATTTGAATTGGCTGGTGGATTTATCCCGAACCAAGAAGTATTCTCTCAAGTTGTTGAAGCACCAACTCCAACAGCTGGAAAAGTAATTACAACTCTTTCTATTGGTTCAGATCTTTCAAAGGCAGTAAAAACTAAGACAAAAGTTGGAACAATCGCACTGAAAGCACTAAGCAATGTTCCTGCAAATGGAACAGCAAATATTACATTTGGTCCTGAGACTGAAGCACTTGCTGTAAGTAGTAACTCATCATTTAATGAAAACGTAATCGCGAATACACAGCCAGCTACAATTAAATTTAATCAACCACCTTCTCAAGTATGTTCCGTAGCGGCAACGGATGCAATGCTTGTCCTTGATCGTTCTGGAAGTATGAATGACCGAGCTGGATCAACAACAAAGCTTGCAGGGGCAAAGACAGCTGCAAATAGCTTCATTGATATCCTTTCACCAACCTCAACAAATACTGTTGGTCTAGTTACATTTGAAACTACAGGCACACTCAATAGCTCTCTCACCAATAATTTCAGCACTGTTAAGTCTCAAGTAAATGCTATTTCTACAGGCGGTGGAACCTGTATTGAATGTGGTATTGTTAAAGCAAACCAAGACATCGCTGCTAAAAAGAGAGCAAACATCAAAAATGTCGTTATCCTTCTTACCGATGGACGTGCAACGCATGTCGTCGGAAATAGTTCATCAGTCTCTGAAGCTACAGCTGAACAGCGTGCACAAGCAGCTGCAACAAGCGGACATAATGCAAATGGTACGATTTTCTTCACCATTGGTTTGGGTTCGGATGTTGATTCAGGCTTTCTCACCCAACTGGCTGAAAGCACAGGAGGTCAATACTACTTTAGTCCGACAACAGATCAGTTAAATAATATCTATAAGCAAATCTCAGAAATACTGGCGAAAGGTTCAGTTACAGGAACTGTATTTAATGATTTAAATAGTAATGGCCAAAAAGATGCAAATGAGCAAGGCCTTCCAGGATCACTTGTTCAACTCTATTCATCTGCGCCTGTTCCACAAACAATAACGACGGATAGTACTGGGACATATACATTTGCAAATCTTTGTGACGGAACATTTACAGTGAGACAAGTAATGCAGTCTGGTTGGAAACAAACGTTCCCTGTCTCACCAAAGGACTATCCAGTAACAGTATCCAATGGTAATGCAGCAACAGATAAGAACTTTGGAAATTACAAAGGTGCTCGATGTTCAGATGGCATTGATAATGATGGCAATGGATATACGGACGCAAAGGATTCTACATGCCATACTGACGGTAATCCAGATAATCCATCATCATATGATCCAAATAAAGACGGTGAACGAGGCAGCAATACATGTTCTGATTCGAAAGACAATAATGGAAATGGAAAGATTGACGGAGCGGATCCAATCTGCCATGTTGATGGTGATCCAACAAAACCTTATGATCCTGATCTTCCAGAAGGATCAGATAAGCCAGACCTTATTATCAGTAGTACGCAGATCACCTACGATGGAACTGCTGATGCACCAGTTTGCTCAACAGGTTTGGGCATAAAAGTAACTGTAAAGAATCAAGGCAAAAGCGCTGTGACGAAGCCATTTAGTGTCAAAGCAAATACTGTAACAGCAACAATGAGTGCTAACCTCGCGGTTGGAGCAAGCTCAACAATCTTTATCCAAGCACCGTTAACACAACCAGTTGTTGCACTCGTTGATTCTGCAAATCAGATTGATGAAATTGATGAAACAAATAATCAATCTTCACAAACGCTTCCGCAACCAACAATGCCAATACAATGCGCACCAACACCGACATTTACTCCAACACCAACACAAGAAGCCACAACCGGAGCAGATTTGAAATTGAACATTCTTCTCCATGGAATTGGTGATAGTGGAGACAATGCAAATCCAACAGCAAATTCTCTTAGTAACAAAGATCCAAAGCATGTCTCAAGGCTCGCGACAGTAAACCTTTTTGATGTAAATAATGTCCTCGTGGCGACGGCTGAAGGTCAAGTTGTGTACAGTAGTGAGAGCGGAAGTTTTGCAGCGACATTGACCACAGACAAACCAGTAAATCCAGGCAAATATTCTATAAAAGTTCGCACACAACAACATCTCACAAGACTTGTTGGAGGAATTCAAACAATTGTTGCGAACACAACAACAACTATTCCAACAGTTGAATTAGTCGCTGGAGATGCAAATGATGATAACCGTCTGGACATCAGAGACTATAATTTATTGCTCGGATGCTATAGCGACTTGGTTGCACCAACTTCATGTAATGATCAAACAAAATTAACAACAGACTTTAATGACGATGCTGCCGTGAATCAAATTGATTACAACTTATTCCTACGAGAAATTTCAACCCAACCTGGAGAATAGTTATGATACACCGACCGCAACTCATCATTGCGACACTGCTAGTATTACTTGCCGCAATTCCTACAACAATGTTTCTGATGCAAGATCCTCAAGAAACAAGATCTCGTGCCAGTGCCTCAACAACTTTGGAAATTAGTCCAAATTCTACACCTGCAAACCCTTTAGAAAAAAAGGTTGGCGAACAAGTTTTATTTGATGTCATTGTAAATCCAGGAAGCAATCTTCCATCACTTGTAAAGTTAGAACTGCAATATGACCCAGATATATTTAGTGCATCTTCATCAGCTTTTGTAGCTAATTCACAAGCTTTCCCATCAACAATTGAAGGTCCGATAACA
The DNA here is from genome assembly GCA_965230895.1 of uncultured Gammaproteobacteria bacterium. GTDB lineage: Bacteria > Patescibacteriota > Microgenomatia > Levybacterales > UBA12049 > JACDET01. Next base: position 12,055 of record OZ246394.1, on the reverse strand, counting down.
TCAAATGGAAAAGTACTTATTTCAGTTTCGATCGGTCCAGACTCTACAAAAGTAATTCAAAAACCGACCAAAGTAGGAACACTTACTCTGACGACAAAAGCTGTAACAAATGGATCACCGAGTGAAATTTCGTTTGGTACACGATCTCAAGTACTTTCACTCGCGCAAAGCGATGAATCAAACGAGAATGTTCTATCGACGACGACTCCATCATATATAGCAGTCGTTCAAGGTATTACGCCAACAATTGAGCAACCAACAGCAACGATTCTTCCATCAACATTCCCTACAATCGGGCTTTCTCCGACAACAACGCCAATGCCATCTCCTACTTTTTCAGCCCAAGCAATGGTACTTTCATTTAATGTATTTATGCACGGTATCGGATCCAGTGGAGATAACGCAAATCCATTCTCTTCACAGTTCAGTAATAAACAGCCTCAACGACCGACAAGAGATGTTACTGTGTATATTTATGATGATCAGAATAAGCTTGCAAAGACGCAGTCTGGTTCCATTACATATGATGTTGCATCTGGGACATATAAAGGTATTGTTGATTTAGGGACAGATATCCAATCTGGTGACTATACAATAAGAGTAAAAGAAGGTACACATTTACGCCGATTGCTTCCTGGAATTCAAAGATTGAATGAGCAAGCGCTCAATACAATGCCAGACATTGCACTCGTTGCTGGAGACGTAAATAATGACAATACACTTAATATCTTGGATTATAATTTAGTTATTGGATGCTACAGTGATCTATTGCCTGCTGTTTCCTGTACTGATGAAAATAAGATTAAAACTGACCTGAATGATAACAATGAAGTAAACCAGTTTGACTATAATTTGTTCCTTCGAGAAATTACTGTCCAATCCGGCAATTAATTAGTATAATAAGGCACTGCCTTCTAGAAAGACCATGTCAAAGACCTCATACTTCTTAGCTATTATATTTCTTATTATTGTGGTCTGTTTTTTGGTAGCCGCATTCTTTTATCCCCAAGCACGAAGCCTTCCATCTATAACGACAAAAGAAAAAGCGCCTACAACCTCTGCATTAAGCATACTATCATTAAACCCAACGACACAAACGGTAGTTCCAGGCCAATCCGCGTACGTTGATATATTCATAAGCAATGAGAATGTCTCACCAGATACAATTCAGTTAGAAATTGGCTATGATCCATATACAGTTATACCAATTGCTGTAACTCCAGGCGGATATTTTATGGAACAGACAGTTCTTTTAAATACCATTAATCCGCGAAATTCACGAATAACATTTGCGATAACCTGTACCAATAAACCATCACCATGTGGAAGTGATCCAACAAAAAGTATTGCAAGAATATCTTTTTCGATAAGCCCTTCTGCTCTAAAAAGAGAAACTGCAATTACAATCTTGCCCAAAACCTTAGTTACCAGCACAAACACGCCTGATATAACAGTAAAAACGGCAAGTACGAAATTATTTATTCAAGGAGTACAAATGCCACAGGCATCACCTTCAGCGATGATTTTGCCTCAATAGATTATGCAATATGGCTTAGGTATGACACAGTAGGTGTTTTTCCTTTATAGGAAACTTTATACAGCGGTAATCCTTTAGCAAGATTGTGCAGTGTTGCTTGCAATTGCACATCTGATTCCGCCAACATATCTTCAAATGTAACACCATCAATCGCCATTTCATCCACAAGCTTTTTCATGAAAGCATCATCACGAGATTTATCATAGATGAAGAATTGCTTTGTCTCATCAGTCGCATTTACTGTGTACTTATCTCCTTCAATAAGTAAGACCCCTTGTTCTTTATGATCGCCATCAAGGTTGACCAGTTCGACATGGTCACTTACTTCAGCAAGATTTTTTGCATACGCAATAATTTTTTTGACATCGTCATTATCAACATCGTATGGTTCGCGCCAAAGTTGCTTTGTTGCTTTTGCTAAATGACCACAGCCAATTAATGTTTGATGCATTTTATCATTAAGGTCTTCTTCGTTGTGATCTACATGATGGTCTGTATGCATACAAAATGCTCCATGGAATTTTTGACGGATAACTTTATAGACAGCATTAAGGCATTGCTCTGGTGTCATTCCAAGACCTTTTTTCTTATTAATAGCAAGAAGTGCCATAACATATCCGCAATCCCCTCCTGGACGCGCAAGCATCCCTGACGCAGTATCTGGAGGATATCTTCCATCCACGCACTTGCGTCCATCCTTTGCGGATACAGTATTTTTCTCAACATATGCCAGTGTATCTTTCAAATTTGTAGGAACCATACGATCTTCAACACGCAAAATCTTTCGCAAACGTGGTTGTTTTATATGAATCTTATTAATAATCGGAAGTTCTTCTTTTATTTGGCGAATTGTAGGCATATCTCTCTTTTTGCAGACATTTTTCTGACATCTGTTTTCTTACATAATTATAACATAGGAGAATATGAGTTCAAGCAGATCTATTTAAGGGATTTCATGCTGATCGCGACCTTTTGCACCCCAGGTAATGGATTCGCCTTTCAAATAAGTAATAATAGTCAATATCGCTGTAAATAAGATGAATCGTGGAAGAAAACTGAAAATAGTTGCATTGAGAGAATTTGAAGTTTCAGCGACTTGAAGATATGAATGAATAAGAAAACCAAGGTAAGTAAAGAATACTAGCCAACCTTGCCATGTATGAGGATGCCATCCGTATCCAGATCTATTTGCTTTAAACCAGTAATGTTGTTTCATCCAATCTCAGTATATAACACAGCAGCTCTACAATACAAATCACCGTATCGCGACATTGCCTGATTTCGTGAGAACTTCTCCCTCAATAATATCTTTATCTTTGACGTATTCTCTTATTATCTTTAAATTTTTAAGATTGGCTTTGTGAAAGAAATCCACAGCATCACCAAGCACAGGAAGCAACCCAATAAAGAAGTTTATTGCAACGTTCTTAATCATTTCGATAATTTTGATTAATGGCAATCCCATCTGGATACCAATCCAGACAATGTATAAAGACAAACCTGTCGTGATAATATCACCAGCGCCAGGGACTAAACCAAGAACACCGTTTAACCCAAATTTTTTACCAAAGAAGTTAAAAGAGTTATCAAGCAAATTGGCAAGAAGTGTTGCTGTTCTTAAATGCTGTTCCATAAGATATTAGAATAACAGGAGATTGTAAAACCAATGTAATAAACGGAAAACAATTATGCTTCAATTGGATGGTTTCGGTCAAATACTGTGACAGCCGAAGGAGCCTTTTCTGCTTGAGCTTCTTCCCATTCCAAAGCTATATCTTCTGCAAATGATCCAACTCGCTGATAACGATCGGCCAAGTTCCGTTTGAGCGCTCTTCGAAGAACCGATTTAAATGGTCTATATTTTCCATCAATAAGTTCTAGTCGGTCTTCAACATAAGCATCATGCCTTCGCTGTCTTAGAATCTCAACCCGTTCAATCTTTGTACCATCTTTCCACAATCGTTCCCCTGTAATTGCTTCAAACACAACTTCACCTAATCCATAAATATCAGTTTGCGGGACATTTTGTCCTCCAAATTGTTCAGGAGCAGCATACGCTGTCGCTGCTTTTTGTAATTCTATTTCCCCTGCTTCAGTAATGGGACCAGCCGTTTCAAGATCGGCAATCCATATATCGGGAGCTTTAGCACTATCAGGTTCAGGCGTTTCGGTAAACAATATATGATCGGGCTTAAAGTCACTTAAAACAATTGCATGCTCATGCATGACTTCCAATGTCTCTGCAACTTGAGCTACAACCTGCACAATTTCTTCAGGCTCCAATATTCTCTCTTCAAGTAACTCTTTTAAGGAACCACCTTTTGCTTCAGGTGTTTTTATGTATGGGACTTCTGGCTTTGAAGGATCATTATTAATATGATCAATTCCGTGATCAAGTACAGGAATCACATTGGGAACTCCTAAATCATGCATTCGTGTAAGATTTCGTACCTCAGCACGATAATCTTCTGGACGTGAGTCTTCACCATCAAATATCTTAAGCGCACTTTCACCACTTCGAACTACAGTTGCTGAACTACCTTTTCCTATAACTTCTCCTACTTTATGTGGGCCGATATGTGAGACTTCTGCAAAAGAAATACCGCTACGGGGCTGCTGTTTTCTTTCTTGAGAAACTGGATGTACTCTTTCTGACATAGTAAGAAAATTCTAACATAAATCTTACAATCTGTCAACTATAGGCCTATTCCGTGGGGTAAATTACATACTTTCGTATGCCTAATACAGTGCATTGAATATCAATCTATTTTTCTAGTGTAAAACTATTGGATATCTTGCGTCAAGATACGCAAAATGTGGATTAAATGTAGAGCTCGAAGATTGCCTATGAAACCTGTGGGTGCTAATAGAATCGAACTATTGACCTCTTTCTTATCAGGAAAGCGTTCTAGCCACTGAACTAAGCACCCGAAATCGGCAGTAGAGATATATTATACCGTACTTTGAGGAAATTTCAAACCTGTTTATGAAAATCGCATTCTTGCTCTGTAAATAAGCTTTTGTTTCCGTTGGCGCAAATCGTACAAAAAGCGATTCGCTTCAAGTCGCAGGATGCCAGGATCGCCTTCTTTATCTCTCATCAGGTTCTCCCACACTTTTACAGCAGGAGCAGCAACAATTCTGGTTGCAACACCCAAAGTATTTGCCATTTCTGCTCCTCCTTTTTGTACAATATTCTCTTCTTGTTCAATAAACATAATTTACCTCCTTGTAACAAACATTCCTATGAGCGCAATGACTGCCATTGCTGCAACTAATGTCACTGCTGCCATTTCGGCTACACCTTTGACATTTTCGATACCTCTTTCTCTTTCAGCCATATTACTTTCCTTTATTTGTTGCTCCGGCTGCCCTTCTTCCAACTTCTCCTGCTCCAGCTCCGACCGCTCCTGCTACAAATAAATCTGCTCCAATTTGTAATTTAGCCAACCAAGCTACAGTCCCTATCAATGCAACAACTAATCCTGCATTTCGGATCGTTTCTCCAGTCTTCTCTGCAAATCCTCTTTTATCTTGTTCTGCCTGTGCCATAGTTATGCTGCCTTTTGATTTCTAGCATCAAAAATTACTGTTGCCTTCCTCTTACTCAAGCGTTTCTGTTCAAGTTGCTTTCGTTTTTCATCAGTGTATTCGCCCACCATATAGTCAGTACCTACACCAGCAAGTGCTGCTGCTGCAATCAATGGAGCACCCAATGCTGCAGCTCCGACAGTCACACCCAAGCCGACTGGAATGGTAATTTTATTTAATCCTTTACCAAGACCCCAGACTTTTTCATCTAGCCCTCGTTCATCTTTTGGTTTTGGTGCATACTGAGCACCTTCTTTACCTGCCATATGACAATATTATATACCTATCTGTCAAAAGAACTTTATAAAAAGCTTACAATTTGAGGCTATTAACGGGACCTTTTAGTCGCGGGATACACTACAACATAGTTTGTCATATAGATTGAAGTATTTGCGACAGTATGGTTTTGGACATTTACTACAGTATTCTTTTGTATAACTTGCCATTTTTTATTTTTCTTATCATACCAAGCAATTCTGAGTTGTGATGGAGATGTTCCGTATAACTTTGCTGGATCATACGGAAGAATAATAGTAACAGGCTTATCAAATTTCTCTACTTTATATCCATTAAATGCAGCGATGGCGTCAAATCCATAAATTTCACTTGCAATATTAAGTCCTTGCATCCAAGGAAATGGCATCAATTGGCTTAAAAGAGTACTAATAAATACTTTATTTATCATTACTGTAACATCCATATTTGTCGCGTCGTTATTGATAAGAATCGATGCTCTTGCAGCTTCACCAAGCCCTCGAATAAATTGAGGAATGTCTCCGAAATTTGGACCTGCACTTATCGTCTTCTTCCAAGCATCTGATGATGGAGTTTGTGTGGGTTCTGGGTTACTCAATCCAGGATTATTCGGTGTTTGGGTTGCTGTAGGAGGGATTACAGTTGGAGTTGGCGTAGAGGTGGGAACAGCAGTTGGGATTGGTGTTGCTGTAGGAATTGGTGTCGGGGTAGCGGTTGGCAGTGGCGTCGGAGTCGGTGTAGGCGTCACGTCGGCAATTGAAAAATCATCAAAGTAAAATGTGTCACTAGGATTTCCGCTACCAGACAGATAGAAAAATACTTTTGAACTCAATAATGGAGCAATAATATTATTTGTTACTTGTTGCCACGCTGGAGTCAAAGGATTTATAGAAAGCGTATTTGTTTGCAAAATATTATCATCTGAATCTCTCCACTGAAGTGTTAAAGTAACATTTGTACTGAGGCTTGAACCCAATAATCCCCAAAAACTAACCACTTTTTCTCCTGGTGTTACTGAAAATCCTGGATAGTTATTCAGCTCTACTGCCCAACCAAAAGGATCTGTGACGGTAACTTTGAGGCTATATGAGCCATTATGCGCTTGTTCATTTGATCGTGCAGTAGTAGCTGAATACCATGGCTGCCAATGCCCAATTGTTCCTTCTAATGTTGACGTATCATTATCTACTGCGTTCGCAACAAATGCTGGCGTTGGAGTCACCGTGGGTGTAGGAATAGATGTTGGTGAAGGAGTTGGAGCTCCACTTATCGTACTTCCTGCATCCTGACCAAAGGTATTTGGCCGATTGTTATCATCAAATACACCTGGCACAGATGGCGCAGCAGCGGTCCAATTATTCCATGTTACCCGATCTCCTTCAGGTGTTGTTGTTTGAAAACCTGCGAAATGCCAATCTCCATGATATTCATTGTTTCGAAAAATATTATCTTGTTGGAAAGTGATTCTCCAAGGAATGGCATACCCTGCAAATTCAGGATATGATCCGTAATTAGAAAAGATACCGTTAAGTCCACAATAATCTCCACCAAGACAACCTGTACCTATTGCTGCTTTATCTATGCGGAACTCGTTGTCTTCAACAATGATGTTTTCTGTCGACCAGCGACAATCGTATGGATCAATACCATCTGGAATGTCATCTGGTGTTGGAGATTCACAAGCATCATCGTTGATAAGATCTCCTATTTTTATTGTTCATGAAACATGCGTATGCGCACTCGAACCACTATATCTGTTCGCATTCTCCCAAAGATTAACCCCACCCCAGTTATCTTCAAAATAATTATTGCTAATAGTAGAAGGTACATACAAAAGTCCATATCCTGCAGGGGCACCACTTTCGGAAACATAAATCGCTCCGACAGGAAAAGGATCTGTTTTTTGTGCAAAATCGCGTCCAGTAACAATGGCATTTCTTATAAAGGCATTATTTCTTACTTGAAAATCATAACCAGCCTCAAGAAAGAGCGCATTCCCCTCATTCTCTTCAATGTAATTATTTTCAATTAATGATCCCCTATTATTATTGTCAAACCATAAACCCGTACTATGATTTCCATGAACCCAGTTATTTGTCACCTCTACATTGCTAGAAAGCCAGAACTTTGCACCTCCCGTACAGCCACAGCCTGGTTGCTGCGTTTCCCAATCATCAGTGTTGTTCCCAGTTATTTCATTATGATCAATTGTCACATTGCTTGGCCCACTTGGATCATTGGTGTAAACCTGAAAGCCATATTGCCCATTATCTTTAAGACAGTTATACCTGAGGATATTATCATCACCAGCAAAGACACCGGCACCACCGTTATCGTGAACATAGTTATATTCGATTATCCAACCTGTTCCTGAATCATGGTTCACAACACCTTCATCCCTTGGAGAAACGAAATTGCGTATTTCTAAATAAGCAATACGCACATTCTCTGCATGCTGTGTGAAAGCATATTGATTGAGAGTTTGCCCATCAAGAATCGCACCAGGTGCACCGATGAAAGCAGTATTGTCACCGGGAAGAATCTGGCTAAGCGGATCTGTACCAAGCGTATGCACGCCCGGAGCGAACCAATATGTTGTATTACTTTGTCCGAAATTAACCGCACTATTGTCCCCCGCGGACACAGTAACCGCTCCGACAGGAGGAGAACTTGGTCCTCCATCAAGAATAGCTTGACCACAAATTTCCGCAGGTGGAGACGTCGGCCAACCTGCTGCATAGACTTTGGAAGTTACTTGAAAATTTGAGATGGAAGTAAGAACAAAAAGAAGTATCAAAAGTAAGGATATACGGACAAGTTTAAGAATATTTACCTTTGGCAGCATACTAATCTAGAGTATCATTCTATTGTAAGAGCTTAACTTGAGGCGCGAACGGGGATCGAACCCGTGCATGGAGGTTTTGCAGACCCCTGCGTTACCGCTTCGCCACCGCGCCATAGAGACAATCTTATCATACCCTAGCCTCGCGGGCAAGCAATTTTGTATTTATTCTTGCGTGTCTGCTTGTTCTTTTTTTGCTTCAAACAAAGTTTGCTCGAAACGCAAACGATTATTCTCGGCTTCCAGCTTTTGAATCTTCGCCTGTCTACGTTCAGCATTTCTGCCTATACCCCAAGCAGTAAAACTTGCAAGAGCAACTGCAGCTACAGTTTTCGTATCCACAGCAACTACATCACTATCGGCAAGTGCTCCCACTGTATTGGTAGCAATAAATGTACTGAGACCTTCTTTAGTGTGAAATATAGCGGCTGGAGCATGACACAATTCGCGTCCAACTGTACGCATAGTATTTTGGAAATGATGACTTCTTTCTCTTCCAGCCATGCACGAAATATAACGCATAACAAACTATAGGTCAACACTTTGCCCTATTAACCACCACAGTCCAATCAAAGAAACAACACTTGCAGGATTAAATGATAAACACGTCACAGTCCCCAAAAGCAGAACGATATGAAGCACATTTTTTTGCGCCAAAAATACTCTGAAAGCGTTTCCTATAATAAAAAGTATTAAACCAATTCCCAAAATACCTCCCTGCACCCACCAATCAAGAAAAATATTATGACTACTGTCGACGTAGTAGCCCTTCAAATGATTTGGTGTTTGGATGATACTTTCTTTTAAAGCAGTATCCATATTTCCAAAGCCATGACCGATAATTGGATTTTGTAGCCCAGCATGCCAGGCAACCTGCCATATTTCACTACGCTGCTCATACAATCCTCCCGATTGAATAAATGGAAGAATATATGTCCCAACAAAGGCTAGTACACTCAAAGCTAAAACTGCTTTTATTGAAAGTTTCGTTTTTATCAAAAGCAAGAAAATCATCTGGACAACAAATGCAATCATGCCAGATCTGGAGCCAGAAATAAAAATGGTAACAAATACAAATCCAAGCGAAACTAACTTAAGCCATAAAGGAGATTCTCTTTTCGAAAAGTAGATAAATGGCCAAAGAAAAAGCGCTGAAGCAGCCAAAGCATTTGGTTCACCAAGCGTACCAAAAGCTCGAGTATACCCTTCTCCACCGATAAGAAACGCAAAAATCAGTTGAAAGAGAAGTAATCCGAAAAAGATATAGGGATATAATAATTTTTCTAAAGTTATTCTGGAGGAAAGCAGCGCAAATATTAGAAGCATCCACAAAAGAAACATCCCTTGCATTCGGAATTCATTGCCGAAAAGCGTGCTGGGTGAGAAGAGAAAACTCATATGTATGAGTGTTAGTAGTATGACACCGCCTGCTCCAATAAGCATTGACCATTTATCTTTAGAAAAAAAACTTTTGAGCTTTTGTCGCGTACCGTTCGCTTGGAAAACGAAAAGTAATAGTAAAAGAAATATCCCAATTTCAGCTATATAAACTTTTGGAGATTCAAAATGACTATACCCTATTGGAAGAACAACGAACTGAAGAAGAAAAAGAAGAAAGAAAACAATATATCGAGATACGGTTAGCATGTATGGCTATTATAGCGGAAATACTGTGGATTACGGGAGCATTAATCCAGTGAAGTTAACATTATTCTTAGAGCCAGACTTTTGTGCTTTCACAACTTCTAATGGTTTAACATAAGTACTTGTTTGTCCACCTGTTGGAGTTACGAGATAGATACCCTTTTCTTGTAATCCTAATATGTAATTCCCATTGCTGTCAGTTGTTGTTGAAACTTTCTGACGTGTAATTACATTTTCAGCTGTTACAGTTACACCAGACGCTGGAGCAAATCGTTGTGCACCATGTTTGAAAAAATTAAGAAATTTATAGGTTATTTTACCAGTCACTTTGAAGAAGGTCACAGGGATAGTTACTGGCGATGTTACAGGCTGAGAAGGTTTTGCGTGTGCAGATGCAGTGGTGGATATTTGCGAGCTAAATACAACAGCAAATATAACTACAAGACTCAGGGCAGTAATAAATTTTTGTCTCATCTTTATCTACTATATAACTTTTAAAATAACTCTGTCAAGTTTTCGTCAGGTTGGAGATTGTAAGAATTTGTAAGAGTTAGTTAATTAATTAAGAAAATTAACTAATTTGCAGTAACAGAAAAGTCAGTAAATTTAAATGTTGCAGGAGTCCCATTTGTTGAAACAACTTCGACACCAAAACCTATTTGATTTACTGTAGGATTGGCAGGAACCCATCCTTTGGAGATACCCCACGAGATCATTTCTTTTAGATTGAATGAGCCCGAATTCATTGTTGATTTCGCAACAAGTGTTACGACATTAGCATTGCCATCATTGTAATAATAAGAATCAAATACTTGACCACTAAATGTTATAGATTCCTGCTTATTTCCCAGCGGTGTTTGACCGAAGTTCTCAGTCCAGATCATAAATTCAGTGCTTCCACCTCCCCAACCAACACCATTAAGCCATAAATCATAAGCGACATTATAAATTCCAACTTTTGGAGCCGTGGCAGCAAAGGTAGTAGTAATAGTATTAAAGCTGCTAAAGGCAGTACCATTGAGATTATTAAAGTCTTTGTGAACATTTGGATATGTTTTTACTGCTCCTGCTGAGTTGATTTGGTTAGAGATTACATACCAATTATTAAATGCGCACACATACGTAGTTTGCGGTCCAGGATTTGCACTAGTGTTCCACATATTGTTATGGACAAAATAGCCATTTGTTTCATACATGCCATTCGGATCTGCTGAAGTCCAAACTGGATTTGTGCATGATGTGTTTTGTGTTGTTGTCGGCTGTATAACTGTAGTTATCGTTGGGTTTTGTGTGACAGAAGGTGTAATAGAAGGAGTTTCAGGCTGCGTTGGTGTAATACATGGATCTATAGTCGGCGTTGCCGAAGGTGTAGCTGTCGGATCTGGATTAGTAGGGGTTGGAAATTGGCCGCCACCCCGCAAAATCATCTCAATTAATCGGAAAAGAAATCGGAAAAATCTTGCAATGAAACCACCACCTCTTTTATATTTTTTCTTATACTTTCTATTTGTTTGTACGCTTGCTGAACTCTCTGTTGCACAAGGAGAGACTGTTGGAGTTGGACTCGAGCTAGGAGCAGCATTTGTAGGTTGAGTGGTAGCAACGGGAATTTGAGTAGCTGTAGGTTGTATCGTTGGGTTAAATATTGTGGGAGTCGCTGCGGATGAAGGTAATGGACAACTTCCTAAACAATAAATCGTTGGAACTGCAACTTGTTGGGCAAAGACAGACTGAGGAAATAGAAATCCTATTAAGAAGAGAATAAGAACTTTTTTCCAAATAGTCATAGTGCTTTTATCATGTCTTATCGCACAGCTGAAGTCAATTATAGCTACAAAAAAACCTCCTTAAAAGGAGGCTTTTTTATTAACAACTCAAATTCATGTAACCAAGACGTGGTAGGAAGGCGAGATTAGAATTCACGCGTCTCTAAGTGTTCCAAGCAGTTTTACGAATAAAACTGTCTGGAAGCCTGATTGCTCAGGTTTGCGAGACTTGTCAGACGCTAATCACTTCATCTGTTGTCTTTACATTATCTCCGTGTTAACCCAGACTTACGTCTGTTTAACCCCGTTATATGTCTTCCCCTTTCATTCTTTAACCTTATCCAACATACGTCGGCTTTATTTAAAAATAGAAAGGAGGTGATCCATCCCCAGCTTCGGCTAGGGATACCTTGTTACGAC